>NZ_JACIFA010000008.1 GCF_014197135.1 Sphingomonas zeae | reverse complement strand
CACGCACCTTGAATGCGCAGGTAACCGCCAAGCCGCCGCCCGCATGTCCCTTCATCTCAATCACAATGTCAAAGAGCCCGACAACAAATACCGGCGCATCTCCCGCCCCTAAACCTTTCGGCCTAGAAACTCAGCGCGCCAGCATCTCAATGCCAGTACCGCAGACCCCGAAGCCGCCGTAGCGGCCCGCTCCGTCGCGGTGAAACCCCTCTAGGCGGGCTCACCCCAAACCGTCAACACGAAAAGTGCCTTTTTTCTGCAAAATTTCGAAAATCCTTTTGGTTCAAGGTTTAAGCCCGTCTCAACGACCGGAAACCGGGGGAACCTTTGGCATCGTCGAGAATCCGGCCTAGGCGTGGCCGCAAGTAAGGCCTTCTTAGGGACGGCGTGCGAAGGAATGAGTGATACGAGCATGACGTCGCCCCGCATCACTGTCGCCCTGAGCGTGTATAACAATGCCCCCTATCTGGCGCAGGCGTTGGAGAGTATCCTTGCGCAGAGCTTTGGCGATTTCGAACTGGTGATCGTCGACGACGGATCGACCGACCTGTCCCCCGCCATTATCGACCGATATGCCGCCATCGATCCGCGCATTCGCGTGATCCACCAGTCGAATCAGGGGCTGGTGGCGAGTCTGAACCATATCATCGCCACGGCGCGCGGGGCCTATATCGCGCGGATGGATGGCGATGACATCGCCCTGCCCGAGCGCTTCGCCCGGCAGGTGGCGCTTCTGGATACGAACGCGGATCATGGCGTCGTCGGCACCCAGATCTGGACCATTGATGAACATGGTGAGCGGCGAGCCGACCGGACGGTCGATCATCCTTTATCGTCCGAGACGATCTCGGCTGCGCTACCGACGGGCTCTCCCCTCTGCCACCCTTCGGTCATGATGCGCCGCGACTTGCTGGAGGCGGTCGGGGGTTATCGGCCCGCCTATCGCCACAGCGAGGATTATGATCTGTGGTTGCGGCTGTCCGAGCGGACGCGGATGGCCAATCTGCCCCAGCGCCTGCACCTCTATCGCTATTCGACAACGCAGGTGTCGTACCGGCATGTGCTGACCCAGCGTTACGGCGTGGCTGTCGCGCGACTCGCCCATAGGGAGCGGGCGAGCGGGCGCCGCGATCCTTCGGACGAATGGACAAGCTTACCTCCGATCGAGATGCTCGATACTCTATTCGGGCGACCAGGCATCGCGCAGGAGGTGCGCGCCGAAGTGGTACGCGGCATATTACATGCCCCCGATGCGCTGGCCGGAGAGGGGCTGTCCTGGATCGCCGCGCATCTGGAGGACATGCGTCAGGAACGTCGCGAACCCATTCCCGGCCTGTGGCGCGCGGTGGCCCGGCTGGTCCGCAACAACCATGGCGCTGCCGCGATACGGCTTGCCGGTCTTCTGACCCATCATCGGATCCGACGATGAGCGGCTCGTCGGTTCGCGGCGCCGCGCTCTGGTCGATCGGGGGGCAATATATCGCCTTTGCGATCCAGTTCGTGGTCAGCGTGGTGATTTCGCGCTTCTTCCTGAGCCCATCCGAGATGGGGCTGTATTCGATCGCCCTGTCCGCCGCGATGCTGGTCTCCGCGCTCCAGGATTTCGGCATCCGGCGCTTCGTCGCGGGCGAGCGCGATCTGACCGAAGATCAGTTGCGGACATGCTTCTCGGTGTCGCTGATCTTTGCGCTGGGAATCGGCCTCATCATCCTGGCGCTCGCCTGGCCGGTAGCGCGCTTCTACGGCAATGTGCGGCTGACCCCGCTGCTCGCCATCATCGCCGCCTCCTATCTGATCGTGCCCTTCGGCATCGTGCCGGGCGCGATGCTGCAGCGGCGGATGGACTATTATTCCATCTTCCTGACCAGCGTGGGCGCGGCGGTGATCAATGCGGTGTTTTCGCTCGCGCTGGCCTGGGCCGGCTATTCGGCCTTCGCACTGGCCTGGGCCTCGGTCGCGCAACAGGCGGCGCGCGCGGTGATCGGCCAGTGGCGATCGGGCATCAGGCCGCCCTTCCCGCCCAGCCTGAAGGGGATTGGCCCGATCCTGCGCTTCGGGTCGAACAGCTCGCTTCTGTATATCAGCGACGCGATCAGCTCGCGCAGCCCCGAGCTGGTCATCGGGCGTATCCTGACCCTGACCGCGGTCGGTCTGTACAGCCGCGCCTCCAGCCTGGGCGCACAGTTGCAGATGCTGGTCAGCGGCGCGGTCGACGGCGTCTTCTATCCCGCCTTCGCCCGGCTACGCGATGCGGGCGCCGATCTGGCCGCGCCCTATCAGAGAGTCGTCGCGGCCTATAGCGGCGTGACCTGGCCCGCCATGACCTTTCTCGCCACCGCCGCGACGCCGATCGTGCTGATGCTCTATGGCCCGCGCTGGGCGGGGGTGGCGCCGCTGCTGACCTGGATCGCGCTGGGACAATTGTTCTTCGCCGCCGTGCCGCTGCATTTCGAGCTGCCCATCCTGCTCGGACACATCCGGCGGCTGATCGTCGTCAACGCGCTAGACACGATCGCCTCGATCGGGCTGCTGATCCTGGGCGCGACGGTCAGCCTGGAATGGGCGGCGATCTCGCGCATCGGCTATGGGATCGCGTGGTTCCTGCTCTATGCCGCATTGATGAAGCCGCTGACCGGCTTTGCATGGCGCGGAATGCTGATCATCTATGTTCAGAGCCTGCTCGCGACGCTGGCGACGATCGCGCCGCTGCTTGCTATCTATCGCTGGGTCGCGAGGCCCGAAGCGGTCGGCTTCACGCTGCTGAGCCTGAGCGCGGCGGCAGGTGGGCTGGCCTGGCTGGCGGTCGTCTATGCGGTGCGCCATCCGATCCGGCGGGAGATCGATGCGATCGCCGGGGGCATCCTGGCCAAGCTGACGGTCGGGCGGTTCCGTCGCGCGGGCTGACCCCGCCCCGCTTGCCGAGCGACGGCGCGGTGCGCATAGTCGGCGCCATGTCCCCTCCCCCACCCGGACTCGATGATCCCGAGCAGGCGGCCTTTGCCTGGGCGCGGTTCCGCACGTTGATGGCCTGGATGACGGTCGCCGCGGCCGTCGCGGTCGGCGGTTCGATGATCGCGCTGGCCGAGGTTTACGGCCCGCTCAACTGGGCAACGATGCTGGGCGTGATCGGCGGGATCGGCGGCATGGTGATGCTGACCGGCGCGCTGATGGGGTTGGTGTTCCTCAGCTCGGGGACCGGGCATGACGAGGATGTCGACCGGCGGCCATAAAAAACCGGCCCCCGCAAGTGTCGCGGAAGCCGGTCCTTTATCGATCGAAAGCGTGGGGGCCGATCAGCCTGCCGCAGCCTCCGGCTCCACCGGGGCTGCCGCGCGGACGCGACGACGACGGGGCTTCTCCTCGGCCACCGCTTCCGCCTCAGGCGCCGCGCTGAGCGCCGGGGGCAGACGGTCGGCGTCGAAGCCGGTCTGTTCGCCCGCGTCCTGCACTTCGGCGGGGCGCTCGCGACGCGGACGACCGCGACGACGGGGGGCTTCCTCTTCGGCCTGCGGCGCGGCGGCGACCTCGGTGGTCACGACCGGCTGCACGTCCTCGGCCGCGACGGGCGGCTGTTCGGCGCGCATTGGGCGACGATCCTCGCGCGGTTCGCGGCGCGGGCGATCGTCGCGATCGCGGCGGGGACGCTCGTCGCGCTGCTGGTTGTCGCGCGCATAGGTTTCGCGCGGCTGGCGCTCACGGCGCGGCTGCTCGACCTCGCCCTGCTGCTCGCCGGGACGGATGGGATCGCCCTCGTCGCCATAATCCTCGGCATCGTTGTCGAAGCCGTCGTCATATTGGTCGTCGCGCGGTTCCTCGCGCTGGCGGCGCTGATTCTGCTCCTCGAAGCGCGAGCGGGTTTCGCTCAGCACGCGGAAATAGTGATCGGCGAACTGCCAATAATATTCGGTGTTGACCCGGTCGCCCTGACGCTGCGCCTCGGCCGCCAGATTCTTGTACTTCTCGTACAGCTGGTTGGCGTTGCCGCGCGCGCGGTTGTCGATGCGATTGCCGTTGTCGGGACGGCCGGGATTGCCACCCGGACGCTGCCCACCATTATTGTTGCCGCCACGACCGCGACGGCGGCCGGCCTGCCGATTATTGATCAAGCTGTTCGTCCTTAGTCGTCAAACCAACAAGGTCCACTTTTCCCGGCACCGCGCGCGTGTCGCACGATGCGAAGCTCTCGCGCCCCGTAAGGCGCTTGCCACGGCCGCCGGACAGCAGCGACTGCATGACGAAGGATATGGGCATCGGTCCGAAATCAACGACCCCGAAGAAACGGTAAGAGTGCCGATGTTCGCGTGCCCCTGCCCCCGCTCTAGCGGGATAAGCCAGGGTCCTTCAAGTGAAATATGGGGCATGAGCGGCGAATGTTCAATGCGCGAGAAGCGCGCGGGGCCGTCCGCCCAGGTCGCGGTGCAGGGTGACGGTGAAATCCTGCATCGTCAGAAGCGTCGTCACCGCCTCCGCCTGTTCATGCCCGATCTCGACCACCGCCGCCCCGCCGGGCGCCAGCAGGCGGCGCAATTCGGGGGCGAGCAGGCGGTAATCGTCCAGCCCGTCCGGCCCGGCGAACAGCGCGGTTCCGGGTTCGTAATCGCGCACCTCGGGCGAGAGCGGCTCGGCCGTTCCGATATAGGGCGGGTTGGTGACGATGCAGTCGAACGGCCCCGTCAGCGCCGTCGCCCAGTCGCCGCGCACGAAATGCGCGCGGTCGGCCAACCCGCAGGCCGCGGCATTGGCGACGGCATAGCCCAGCGCCTCCGCCGAGCGGTCGACGCCCAGCCCCTTCGTCCCGCGCCACTCGTCGAGCAGCGCCAGCAACAGCGTGCCCGGCCCGGTGCCGAGGTCGAGCAGCGTGGCGGGCGGACGCCCCTTGAAGTGCCGGAGCGCCGCATCGATCAGCGTCTCGCTGTCCACGCGGGGCACCAGCGCACCGGGACCGACCATCAGGTCCAACGTCCAGAAGCCGCGCGTGCCGGTGATATAGGCGACCGGCTCTTGGCGCTCGCGGCGCTCGACCAGCGGCCAGAAGGCGTCGGGGACGGGCCGGGTCAGGTCGAGCAGCAGGGCGTTGCGCTCGATCCCCAGGGCGTGGGCCAGCAGCAGTTCGGCGTCGAACCGCGCGGTGGGGGAGAAGGCGAAACGCTCGGCAGCTTGTGCAAGTGCGGTGCGGGCGTCGGTCACGCCGCCGTCTCAACCCGGCGAATGCCGAAATTTGGCCAAAAGTGGTTCGCGCGGAGGCGCGGAGGCGCGGAGATGTCCCGCATGGGGCAATGCTTGGGCGTCACCAACCAAGCGAGATAGCGGACCTGCGGCGCAGCAGGCTGGACCGCTCCGCGTCTCCGCGTCTCCGCGCGAACCTCTTCGATCGCGTCGCGCACGCCCTCACCCATCGAGCGCGGCGAGCCGTTCGGCCTCATCCTCCGCCAGCAGCGCGCCGATCAGTTCGTCCAGTTCGCCCTCCAGAATCTCCGGCAGGCGGTGGAGGGTCAGGTTGATCCGGTGGTCGGTCACGCGCCCCTGTGGGAAATTATACGTCCGAATCCGCTCCGACCGGTCGCCAGAACCCACCATCGAGCGCCGCGTCCCCGCCCGTTCCGCCGCCAGACGCTCGCGCTCGGCCTCGTATAGCCGGGTCCGCAGCACCTTCATCGCCTTGGCGCGATTCTTGTGCTGCGAGCGCTCGTCCTGCTGGATTACGACCAGGCCGGTCGGGATATGAGTGATACGGATCGCCGAGTCGGTGGTGTTGACGTGCTGCCCGCCCGCGCCCGACGAACGATAGATGTCGATGCGCAGATCCTTGTCGTCGATCTGAAGGTCGACCTCCTCCGCTTCCGGCAGCACCGCGACGGTCGCCGCCGAGGTGTGGATGCGCCCGCCCGACTCGGTGACGGGGACGCGTTGAACCCGGTGAACGCCTGATTCGAACTTCAGCTTGGCGAAGACGCCCGCGCCCGCGACCGAGGCGACGACTTCCTTATAGCCCCCCGTGTCGGGGACCGAGGCGGAAATGACCTCCACCCGCCAGCCCTGCCGCTCGGCATAACGCTGGTACATGCGGAACAGGTCGCCCGCGAACAAAGCCGCCTCGTCGCCGCCCGTCCCGGCGCGGATTTCCAGCATCGCGGCGCGCTCGTCGGCGGCGTCGCGGGGCAGCAGCGCCAGCGCGAGGTGGCGATCCGCCTCGGCCAGCGCATTGCGGTTGGCGTGCAACTCCTCCGCCGCCAGCTCGCGCAGTTCGTCGTCGCCGTCCTGCGTCATATAGGTCAGGCTGTCGGCCTCCTGCCGCAACCGGCGCACCTCGGCGGCGGCGTTGGCGACCGGCTCCAGCTCGGCATATTCCTTCGACACCGCGACGAAGCGATCCGACGGCAGGTCGCCAGTCGCCATCATCGCCTGCAATTCGTCGCGTCGCGCCTCGATCTGCGCGATGCGCTCGGCGGAGATGGTCTTCATGCGCGCGCCAGCGCTCCCGCCAGTTCGGCCAGTGCAACCTGAGTCTGGGTGCCGTCGGCCAAGACCTTCACCGCCGCGACGCCCGCCGCCAGTTCGTCATCGCCCAGGATGATCGCATGGCGCGCGCCTTGCGCATCGGCCTTTTGCATCCGGCGCTTCATATTGCCCTTATAGGCCATGTCGACCGACAGCCCGGCGCGGCGCAGCTCGGCGACGAGGCCGGTCGCGCGCAACTCCGCCGCCGCGCCCATCGGCACCACGACCGCGTCGATGGTTTGCCTGGCCGGCTCATCCAGCAGCATCGCCAGCCGCTCGACCCCGGCCGCCCAGCCCACGCCCGCCGTGGCGGGACCGCCCAGCGACTCGATCAGCCCGTCATAACGGCCACCCGCCAGCACGGTCCCTTGCGAACCCAGCCGGTCGGTCACGAACTCGAACGCGGTGTGGCGATAATAATCGAGCCCCCGCACCAGCCGCGCATTGCGCGTCCAGGCGACGCCCGCCGCATCCAGCCCCGCCGTCACCGCCTCGAAAAAGGCGCGTGCCTCGGGTGTCAGATAGGCGTCGATATCGGGCGCGGCATCGGCGATCGGCCGGTCGCGCGGGTCTTTGGAGTCGAGGATGCGCAGCGGATTCTTCTCCAGCCGCACCAGACTGTCCTCGGACAGCTGGTCGCGGTGCGCCTCGAAATGCGCGACCAGCGCGTCGCGCCAGGCGTCACGCGTCTCGGCATCGCCCAGCGTGTTGAGCTGGAGCGTCACACCCTCGGCGATGCCCAGTTCGCTTAGCAACTGGTCGGCCATCACCAGCAACTCGACATCCGCCGCCGGTTCGGCCGCGCCCAGGATTTCGGCGTCGATCTGGTGAAACTGGCGATACCGCCCCTTTTGCGGGCGCTCATAGCGGAACACCGCGCCCGAGGTCGCGAGCTTCAAGGGCGCATATTGCTGCCACCCCTCGGTCAGATAGGCGCGCGCGATCCCGGCCGTGAATTCGGGGCGCAGGGTCAGCAGGTCGCCGCCGCGATCGGGGAAGGTGTACATCTCCTTCGACACGACATCGGTCGTCTCGCCGATCGAGCGGGCGAAGACCTGCGTATCCTCGAACACCGGCAGGTCGAGCCGCTGAAAGGCGTAGAGGCCGTGCACACGCTCGAACGTCCGCAGAACGTGCGCAAAGCGACGCTGCTCATCGCCGAAGATGTCCTGCGTGCCGCGCACGCGCTTGGGGGTTTCGATCCGTGCCATAGAGGTGGCGCTATCTAAGGTAGCGAAGCCCCTCGCGCTAGAGTGCGATCAATCGGTTCGGGACAGCCAGTCCGTCAACGGCAGTTCGTCGGTGGGGCGGGTCTCGGCGCACATGCTGTGCTGCATGATCTCCAGCGCCCAGCGACGATGCGCGTCGCTTTCGCTCGCAACGGTATCGCCGGGCACCCACAGGTCATATTCGCGCATATGCGCATCGGCGGCCGTGAACAGCACGCAGATGTCGGCCGCAACCCCGGTCAGGATCACGCGGGACACGCCCAATTGCGGCAGCAGCACCGGCAGGTTGGTCGCGTAAAAGCCCGAAAATTGCGGTTTCACGATAAAGTAATCGCTGTCGCGCGGCCGAAGTGCGGCGATCAGCGCACGGCCGGGACTATCTTCGCGGTCGCAATGGTCGACGATCGAGGAGCGTTCGGAATGCCAATGGCCGAAATTGTCATTGACGTAGATCACCGGCACCCCGGCCTCGTCCGCCGCAGCCCGCAACTTCACGATCCGCCGCGCCGCCGCCTCGGCCGGTTCACGCAAATCCTCCCCGCCCTCGAAGTCGAGGTCGTTGATCATATCGATGATGAGGAGGGCGGTGTGGTGGGGGGCAGGATCCATGGCCGAACATTGCCACATCCCAGGCAACAAGACCCTGACATATCATAATATCTTCATGCGCCACGACCCCGCTTTCTTTGTGGCAAGACCGCCTGGGATGACCGAAGGAGAGCCAAGGGTCGAAAATTATGCCCGGCAAAAGACAGAGATGGCCCGCGCCTTCTTCATCGATGGCTGGCGAGCCCGCAACGCTGATAGGGGAACGCTGCAACGCCTTTGATCTCCGGGTCACGCGCTTCGGAATCGGGGCAGCGAAAGGCGCTGATCCTTTTCCTGCTGTCCCTTTCGCCCATGGTGCCCGCCAAGGTCGTGATGGATTGGCGCGCCGGGGGCGTGCACCTGCCGGACTATATGATCCATTTGGCCAGCGCCTATGGATCGCGGCTTACCGCCCCATAGCCAGACCCGCCCCCGCGCGCGTACATCCCTATCCATGACCATCACCCGCTGGCAGCGCCTGCAAACTCGTATCGGCGACCGGATCGCGCCGCCGCGATTCCTGGCTTTCGGGCTGATCCTCGTCGCGGCGAGCGCGGTGCTGTGTCCGCGCTTTGGGATGACACGGGGGATATTGGCGGGGTTCGACCTGGCCGCCCTCCTCTTTCTCGCCTCGCTGGTGCCGCTCCTCAAACAGGGGCAGGCCGCGAAGATGCGGGCGCGCGCCGCGCGCAACGATGCCAATCGCGCCGTGTTGCTGGTGTTTTGCGGGATCGTGCTGTTCGTCGTCCTGGTCGCGGTGGGCGGCGAGTTGCGCGGGCGGAGCAGCATCGTCACCATCGCGCTGGTCGTCGGCACGCTGATCCTGGCCTGGCTGTTCTCCAACATTGTCTATGCGCTGCACTATGCGCATCTGTTCTACAGCGCAGGCGACAAGGGCGATGCGGGCGGCCTGCAATTCCCCGACACCGCCGAGCCGGATTATTGGGATTTCCTCTATTTCTCGGTGACGCTGGGCATGACGTTCCAGACGTCGGACGTGTCAATCGCCTCGCGCCGGGTGCGCCGCGTGGTCACCGGCCAGTGCCTGGCGGCGTTCATCTTCAACCTGGGTGTCATTGCCTTTACCGTCAATGTGTTGGGCGGGGGGTCGGGTTGAGGGCAACCCGAAAAGGCCTGGACGACTGGCCTATCGGGTGCCTAACCTGCCGCCATTTCCTCGTCGCCGCAAAAGGCCCTTCATGATCCGCCATTCGCTTCGTTCCGTGCTCGTCGCCTCGCTGCTCGCCTCCTCCGCTGCCGCCGTCGCCCAGGTCCCGCCGGGCAACTCCGCACCCGCCGCCCAGGCGCCCTTCGTCAACACCATCCCCGACGCGGTCGACACCTCCTATCCGGGCACGATCAAGCTGATCGTCGATGCCACCGATACCGATCGCGGCATCTTCCGCGTCAAGGAGACCATCCCCGTCGCCAAGGCGGGGCCGATGGCGCTGCTCTTCCCCAAATGGCTGCCCGGCGCGCACAATCCGCGCGGTGAGATCGAAAAGCTGGCGGGCCTGGTCATCAAGGCGAACGGCCGCGTCCTCCCCTGGACGCGCGACCCGGTCGATGTCTTCGCCTTCCACATCGACGTGCCGTCGGGCGCCCGGCAGCTCGACCTGGAGTTCCAGTTCCTGTCGGCGACCAAGCCCGACCAGGGCCGCATCGCGGTCACCCCGACGATGATCTCGCTGCAACCCAATTCGGTCAGCCTCTATCCGGCCGGTTACTATACCCGCCAGATCCCGATCCAGATGACCGCGATCTTCCCAACCGGCTGGACGGCGGCGGGCGCGGTCCCGGCCAAGGCGTCGGGTTCGACCTATACCTATGACACGACCAATTACGAGATCCTGGTCGATTCCCCGGTGCTGGCGGGCAAATATGGCAAGGTCTTTCCGCTCTCGCCCCAGGTGAAGCTGAACGTCTTCGCCGACAGCGCCGCCGAGCTGAACGCCAAGCCCGAACAGATTGCCGCGCACCAGCGGCTGGTCGACCAGGCGGTCAAGACCTTCGGCGCGCAGCATTACGACCATTACGAATTCCTGCTGTCGATCAGCGACCAGCTGGGCGGCATCGGTCTGGAGCATCACCGCTCGTCCGAAAACGGCGTGACGCCGGGCTATTTCACCGAATGGGATGCCGGGCCGGGCCGCCGCAACCTGCTGCCGCATGAATTCACCCATAGCTGGGACGGCAAGTTCCGGCGCGGCGCCGACCTGTGGACCCCCGATTTCCGCACGCCGATGCGCGACTCGCTGCTTTGGGTCTATGAAGGCCAGACGCAATTCTGGGGCTATGTGCTTCAGGCGCGTTCGGGCATGGTCTCGAAGCAGGATACGCTGGACCAATATGCCTCGATCCTCGCCATCTACGACACCGCGCCCGCGCGTCAGTGGCGCAATTTGGTCGACACCACCAACGACCCGATCATCTCCTCGCGCAAGCCCAAGGGCTGGACCAGCTGGCAGCGGTCGGAGGATTATTACAATGAAGGCCTGATGGTCTGGATGGAGGTCGACGCGATGCTCCGCCAGAAGTCGAACGGCGCCAAGTCGCTCGACGATTTCGCCAAGGCGTTTTTCGGCATCCGCAACGGCGACTGGGGCGAAGTGACCTACACCTTCGAGGATGTCGCCGACACGCTGAACAAGATCGTCCCCTATGACTGGGCCGGTTTCCTCCGTCAGCGTATCACCGAGACGGGCAAGCCCGCGCCGATCAACGGCTTTGCGATGAACGGCTACAAGCTGGTCTATACCGATACGCCGACCCCGACCTTCAAACAGGGTGAAAAGGGCAGCACCAACGTCACCTATTCGCTGGGCCTGTCGGTATCGAACAGCGGCGAAGTGACCAGTTCAATTTGGGACAGTCCCGCATTCAAGGCGGGCATCGATGTCGGCACGCAAATCCAGGCGGTGAACGGCGAAAGCTATTCGGGCGACCGGCTAAAGGCCGCGATCCTTGCTGCCAAGGACCCAGCCAAGCCGGTCAAGTTGGTGATAAAGAACCAGGATCGGTTCCGCGAGGTGACGATCGCCTATACCGGCGGCCCACGCTATCCGCGTCTGCAAAAGGTCGGCACCGGCGAGACCGGGCTGGACCGTCTGTTGACGGCGCGCTGAGCCCGAACCAACCGACATCTATCGACACGCCATGGCGGGTTGCGCTATCGCGCCCGCCATTGTTTTTACACCGGAACTCATCCGGTATTGGCAAGAAAGACCGATTCGATGCGCATCGACCTTATCCCCGTCGGCAAGAGCCCGCCCGATGACATCAATGTCGTGATCGAGGTCCCGACCGGCGGCGAGCCCGTGAAGTATGAGTTCGACAAGGCGTCCGGCGCGCTGTTCGTCGACCGCATCCTGCACACCCCGATGCGCTATCCGGCGAATTACGGCTTCGTGCCGCACACGCTGAGCCCCGACGGCGACCCCCTCGACGCGCTGGTCGTGTCGCGCACCCCGTTCATCCCGGGCTGCGTCGTCCGCGCGCGTCCGATCGCCGTGCTGAACCTGGAAGACGAAGCCGGTGGCGACGAAAAGCTGGTCTGCGTGCCGGTCGACTCGACCTTCCCTTATTACTCGAATGTCGGCGGTCGCGACGACCTGCCCGAGATCGTGTTCCAGCAGATCGAGCACTTCTTCACCCATTACAAGGATCTGGAGAAGAAGAAGTGGGTGCGTATCGGCACCTGGGGCGACCGTGACGAAGCCCGTCGCATCGTCGTCGAGGCGATCGAGCGCTACGAGGACGCCAAGGCCAAGGGCGAAGAGCCGCACGACCACGACGTCCCCGGCCGCGCCTGATTTCAGGTTGAAGGTTTGAAGGAACGCCTCGGTGCTAACCAAGCACCGGGGCGTTTTTTCTGCTCTTCTTTCTCCCCTCCCGCAGGCGGGAGGGGTTGGGGGAGGGCCATCCCGGAGCTTGGGGAGAGGACATCCCCTGGCCTTCGACTTCACTCAGGCTGAACGGAGCGGGGGATCTGCGGCGGCTAAGAAGATGGGTTCGCGCGGAGGCGCGGAGAACGCGGAGGTGGCTCGCCTGACGCAGACCACATTTCTCAACAATCAGCCGATGATGAATGAGGCACGCCTCAAGGTTCAACACCTCCGCGTCCTCCGCGCCTCCGCGCGAACCCTGCAACTACCGCCCCGCAAGCGTCTCCAAAGCCTCACCCGAAACCCGCTGCACCGTCCACTCCTCCATCGCCTGCGCCCCCATCGCGCGGTAGAATTCCACCGCAGGGGTATTCCAGTCCAGCACCGACCATTCGAACCGCGCCCAGCCCCGATCGCGCGCGATCCCCGCCAGATGGATCAACAGCGCCTTGCCCACCCCGGCCCCGCGCGCCGACGGCGTGACGTACAAATCCTCCAGATACAGCCCGCGCCGCCCGGTCCAGGTCGAGAAATTGGCGAAGAACAGCGCAAAGCCGACCGGCACGCCATCGCGCTCGGCGATCACCGCTTCGGCCGCCGGAGGCACGCCGAACAGCGCCTCGGCCAGCATCGGCTCGGTCGCGACGACCGCGTCGGGCTCGCGCTCGAATGCCGCCAGTTCGCGGACGAAGTCCAGGATGGTAGCGGTATCGGCCGGTTCGGCCGCGCGGAGGGTAATGCTCACAATCCTGCCTCGCTCTGTGGTCCAGGCGCTACCGGCCGTCGCACGGCCACCACGCAGCCCGCGATAATCAACGCCGCCCCCGCGAGCGTGAACAGCGAGACATGCTCGCCGAACACCGCATAGCCCAGGCACGCCGCCCAGACGAAGGCGGTATATTCGACCGGCGCCAGCATCTGCGCCTCGGCCCGCGCATAGGCCCAGGCGAGCAGCAGCGCCGACAGGCTACCCAGCGCGGCGGCGATCACGATGGCGGGCCATTGATAGGTGGCGGGCCAGCCCGAGACGAAGGGCGCGGCGGGCGTCATCAGCACCGCGATGACCAGCATGGTGAACAACGCCACTTCGGCCGGACCTGCGGCCTGCGCCTGCCGCCGCAGCAGCACCAGGCTGACCGCATAGAGGACCGAGGCGATCAGGATCGCGATCGAGCCCAGCACGACGTCGGTCGAGGCCTGGGCCTGCACTTCGCCGCCCGCGATCACCAGCACGCCGATTCCGGCGATCAGGGACCCCAGGATCGCGGCACGCCGCACCGTCTCGCCCAGCATGAACGCGGCGAGGAACAGCGCCATCAAGGGCGAGAGAAAGGTCAGCGCGATGCTCTGCGCCATCGGCACCCGCGCCAGCCCCCAGAAGAACAGCAGCACCGAGGCGCCCCCGGTCGCCCCTCGCGCGATGTGCAGGATCAACACGTCGCGCCCCGGCCAGCGTCCGCCTCTGGCCAGGAACAAAGTGCCGGTGATCGCCACCCCGACCCAGGACCGCCACAGCACCGCGCTATACGCGCCACTGTCGATCGACAGCCGCTTCATCAGCGTGTCCATCACCGAATAGATCGCAATGCCCAGCGCGGCGGCGCCAAAGGCGATGACAGGGGACGTGCGCGCGCTCATGCCGCGGCGATACCGGGGTAAGGTGCCAATGTCATGGCTGGGATTAAACCCCACCCCGCATCCGTTGCCCCTTGGGAACAGGACACCAAGGGACAAAGGGTATGAAGACGCGGATCGCCGCAACGGGTCTGGCCATGCTGGTGGCAGCGCCCGCGAGCGCACAGGTCACGGCCTCGGTCGGCGCGGACTATGCCTCGGGCAAATACGGCACCGGTCAGCGGGTCAGCAGTGCCAGCTCTACCGCTTCCCTCCGCGCCAAGCGCAAGCGGGTGACGGTCTTCGCCGCGCTGCCGGTGGTACGGGTCGACGCGCCGGGTAATGTCATCGCGCCGGGCGGGCCGCTGGGCCTGCCGATCTTTACCGATCCCACCCGCCCCGCGACGCGCGAAAGGCGCTCGGGGCTGGGCGATGCGGTGGTCGGCGCCTCGGTGCAGGTGATCCCGCCGCGTCGCCATCACCTCGCCCTCGCGCTGACCGGCAGCGCCAAACTGCCGACCGCCTCGGCCGCGCGCGGGCTGGGGACCGGCAAGGCGGATTACTCGGTCGTCGCGGAAGCGGCGGTACCGGGCAAGATCACGCCTTTCGCGGCGGTGGGCCACAGCTTTGTCGGCCAGCCGGACGGCTATCGCTTGCGCGACGTGACCAGCGCGCGCGGCGGTGTCGCGGTCGGAATCGGCAAGGCGAGCGAGGTCAGCGTCTCGTATAATTACGCGTCGCGGGTCAGCGATCAGGTCGCCGACCGGCAGGAGATCGGCGCGGGGCTGGACACCGCTTTGTCGCAGCGCCTGTCGCTGGGTGTGCAAGGCAGCGCCGGGGTCAGCAAGGGCGCACCCGATGTTGGCGCAGGGGTGCGGCTGGGGTTGCGGTTGTAATGATCCTCCCCGGTACGGGGAGGGGGACCGCCGCAAAGCGGTGGTGGAGGGGGCGTGCCGCAAAGGACGTCCTGTGCGGCACGCCCCCTCCGTCAGGACTGCGCCCTGCCACCTCCCCGTACCGGGGAGGATTTAGGGATGCGCCAGCATCTGGCGATACCAGGGCAGGATATGCTCGCGGAGGAGCGGCGCCAGCGTCAGGGTTTCCGCCGTTCCGGCATCGATCCAGATCGCTTCCTCGATTTCCGCCGCCGGAACTGGCGCGTGGGTGCTGCACAGATGGAAGACCGTGGCGTCGATCCGGTGCCCCGGCTCATTGGCCGCCACCGCCGAAAAGCAACCGATCGGCCCCAGGTCATCGACGCCCACGCGCAGTCCGATTTCCTCGTCCAATTCGCGGATCAGCGCGGCGGCGGGGTCTTCGCCCGGCTCGATCTTGCCGCCCGCCTGCATGAAGCAGGACGTGCCCGCCTTGCGCACCAGCAGCAATCGCCCCGCGCCGTCCTCGATCAGTGCGGCGGCGATGCGGATGATGGGGGACGTCACTCCGCCGCGATCGCGGCCTTCGCCACGTCGGCGGCTTCCAGCTCGGCGGCCTTGGCCTCGACCAGCTTGACGATATGCTCGACCATATCGGCATCCTCGACCGTGTGGTCGGTCAGGCCCGACAGATAGACCATGTGCTTGCCGTTGCCGCCGCCGGTCACGCCGATATCGGTCTCGCGCGCTTCGCCGGGACCGTTGACGACGCAGCCCAGCACCGACAGCGACATGGGCGTGCGGATATGCTGGAGCCGTTCCTCCAGCACTTGCACGGTGCGGATCACGTCGAAGCCCTGCCGCGCGCAGGATGGGCAGGACACGACACGCACGCCACGATTGCGGATGCCCAGCGCCTTCAGAATCTCGAAGCCGACGCGCACCTCTTCCTCCGGCTCGGCGGAGAGCGAGACGCGGATCGTGTCGCCGATCCCGAACCAGAGGAGCGAGCCGATGCCGATCGAGGACTTGACCGTGCCGCCGATCAGCCCGCCCGCCTCGGTGATGCCCAGATGCAGCGGGCAGTCGGTCGCCTCGGCCAGCCCCTGATAGGCGGCGACCGCCAGAAAGACGTCCGACGCCTTCACCGCGACCTTATATTCGTGGAAATCGTGATCCTGCAGCAGCTTGATATGGTCGAGCGCCGATTCGACCAGCGCCTCGGGACAGGGCTCGCCATATTTTTCGAGCAGGTCCTTTTCGAGGCTACCGGCGTTCACGCCGATGCGGATGGCGCAGCCATTGGCCTTGGCGGCGCGGACGACTTCGGCGACGCGCTCGGACGATCCGATATTGCCCGGATTGATGCGCAGGCACGCCGCGCCCGCATCGGCCGCTTCCAACGCGCGCTTATAATGAAAATGGATGTCCGCGACGATGGGAACCCGCGCCGCCTTGGTGATCTTGGCCAGCGCGGCGGTCGAATCGGTGTCGGGGCAGGAGACGCGGATGATGTCCGCCCCCGCCTCTTCGCAGCGCCGGATCTGGTTGATCGTGGCGACCGGATCGCTGGTCGGCGTGTTGGTCATGGTCTGCACAGTGACGGGGGCGTCGCCCCCCACGGGCACGTTGCCCACCATGATCTGACGGCTTTGGCGGCGGACGATATCTCGCCAGGGACGAATGGACATGGACCCCTATATACGCGCGCGGCGTTGCGGTTCAAAGTCAGTGCTGTACCAGACCTCCAGAATGACCGCTGCCGCCTCCATCCCCCGCCATTACGGCCTAGACTGGTTGCGGATCGGCGCCTTCGCCATCCTGATCCTGTACCATATCGGCATGGTCTTCGTGCCCTGGGGCTTTCATGTGCAGCTGGCGAGCCGGCCCTGGGTCGCGATCCCGATGCTGGCGAGCAATCCTTGGCGGTTGATGCTGATCTTCGTCGTGTCGGGTTATGCCACCCGCGCGCTGGCGGCGCGGCATCCCACGATCTTGGGCTTCGCGCGCGGGCGCAGCATCCGGTTGCTGGTGCCGCTGGCTTTCGGTGTCTGCGTGCTGGTGCCGCCCCAGATCTGGGCCGAGCTGGCGAGCAAATATGGCTATGCCGGGTCCTATTGGACCTTCTGGACGCGCGACTGGCTGAGTTTTCGCGCGGTCGGTGGTGTGGTGCCGACGCCCGCCTGGAACCATCTGTGGTTCGTCGGCTATCTCTGGGTCTATACCATGGCGGTGGCGGCAATGCTGGCGGTCGGCCACCGCTTTGCCGGGGCAGCGCAAGCGTTGTTCGACCGGGTGCTCGGCGGCTGGGGCGGCGCGGTGCTGCCCGTCATCTGGCTGCTGCTGGTCGATATCCGCTTCTTTCCCGGCCAGTCGGAGACGCATGGGCTGCTCGACGACTGGCTGGCGCATGCGATCTATTTCCCCGCGCTGCTGTTCGGCTTCGGCATGGCGGGGTCGGAGCGCGTACTCGACAGCTTCCGTCGGGGCTGGCCGGTCGCCGCCGCCATCGCGCTGGCAAGCTATGTCATCGCGGGCGGGCTGGAATGGCGCTGGCCGGGGCTGGCGGGCGCGCCGCAGGGGCTGGGCATCCTCTTTGCGGGCGCGCGCGCGGTGCAGGGATGGATGGCGGTGGTCGCCCTGATCGGGGTGGCAGAACGTTTCTGGAATCGCGATCACCCATGGCGGCGGACACTGACCGAGGCGGTCTTTCCCTTCTATCTGATCCACCAGACGATCATCATCCTGGTCGCCTTCGGCTTGCGCGGGCTGGGGCTGCCGCTGTGGATCGACACGATCATCCTGATGGCGGCGACGGTGGCGGGATGCGGGGCCTTCTATCTTATCGGACGGGAAGTGCGCTGGCTCCGTCCCCTGATCGGTCTCCGGCCAAAATCTGCTGATCGGCCTTCGGTCTTGAGGGATGGCAGAAAAGCCACGATCTGATAGGGGCGCGGGCGTTTTTCCATTCGGTCCCGGAGTTTCACCCATGTCCCCATGCTGGTCGCTGGTCATCCATGGCGGCGCGGGCCGGATCACGCGCGAGGTGCTGACGCCCGAGCAGGATGCAGGCGCGCGCGCCGGGCTGGACGCCGCGCTCAAGGCCGGATCGGCGGTGCTGGCGGGCGGCGGCAGCGCGCTGGACGCGGTCGAGGCGGCGGTGCGCGTGCTGGAGGATGATCCGCACTTCAACGCCGGGCGGGGCGCCTGCTTCACACGAGACGGCACCAACGAACTCGATGCCGCGATCATGGACGGGCGCGACCGGCGTGCGGGATCGGTCGCCGGGGTGACGCGCACCCGCAACCCGGTGTCGCTGGCCCGCAAGGTCATGGAGACAAGCCCCCATGTCCTGCTCGCCGGGCCGGGAGCGGATCGCTTCTCGGCGGAACAGGGGCTGGAACAGGTCGACCCCCACTGGTTCCATACCGACGAGCGTCGGCGGCAGCTCGATGAATTGCTCTCGCGCAATGCCGAGGCCTTCGACAGCGACATGAAATACGGCACGGTCGGCGCGGTTGCCTGCGACGGGCAGGGCCATGTGGCCGCCGCCACCTCGACCGGCGGCGTGACGGGCAAGCGCTGGGGGCGGATCGGCGACTCGCCTTTGATCGGCGCGGGGACGTTCGCGGACGACCGGGCCTGTGCCGTATCATGCACCGGATCGGGCGAGGTCTTCATCCGCGTCGGCGTCGGGCACGAGATCGCCGCGCGCCGCCGCTTCACCGGCGAGGATGTGCAGGCCGCCGCCGATGCCGTGCTGGCCGAGGTTCGAGCGCTTGGCGGCACCGGCGGCACCATCGTCGCCGCGCCCGACGGGACCATCGCCTGGAGCATGACGACGGTGGGCATGTATCGCGGCCGCGCGACGAGCGGCGGCGAACATCAGGTGGCGATCTACGCCGACGAAGGATAAAAGGCACGCCCATGAAGCACTTGCGTATCTTGTTCGGGATGGTGGCGGGCCTGTTCCTCCCCTCCCCCGCCGCCGCCTATTGGGAATATGGCCACGAGACCGTCGCCGCCATCGCCTGGGCCAACATCACCCCCCATGCCCGCGCCGAGATTCGCCAGATTTTGAAGGCGCAGGCCCAGCTCGACACGCCGACCTGCCCGGTCCGGACGATCGAGGAGGCCAGCGTCTGGCCCGATTGCGTCAAGCCGCTGAAGGACGAAAACGGCAAGTCGCGCTTCGGCTATGCCTATAGCTGGCACTATCAGAATATCGACATCTGCCAGCCCTTCCGCCTGCCACCGGCCTGCGATTCGGGCGACTGCGTCTCGGCCCAGATCCCCCGCCAGCTTGCCATCCTGAAGGACAAGCGGGCGTCGCAAAAGGACCGGGTCATGGCGCTGGCCTTCCTGGTCCATTTCGTCGGCGACCTGCACCAGCCGCTCCATGCGGGCGACAAGAGCGACAAGGGCGGCAACGACACCCATGTCGATTATGGCGCGTACAGCACGCCGCGCCTGAACCTGCACTCGATCTGGGATGGGCTGCTCGCCGAGCGCGCGATCTCGACCCCGCCCAAGCTGGTCCGCGGCTATCCGGCGGCCGAGCGGCGGCGCGAGTCGGCGGGCGACGTGGATGCGTGGAGCCGCGAGAATTGGGCGATCGCCAAGCGCGCCTATGCCGCGGCGATGGGCGGCGATCCGTGCCAGCCGACCCCTGCGCATATGACGATGAATGAAGCCGCGATCCGCGAGATGGCCCCGGTCGAGCGCGAGCAGATGAAGCGTGGCGGGCTGCGACTCGCGAAGCTGCTGAACAGCGCGTTTCGCGGGTAACGCCCTCGACCGTTCGCATTGAGCGACGTCGAAGTGCACGCCCCGCACCTTGCCGAAAGCGAAAACCGTGGCCTTCGACTTCGCTCAGGCGGAAAGGAGCGTGGGCATAAAATCAGGCCCGGCCCTCCTCATGAGAGCCGGGCCTTTTCCTATCAGCTCAACACGATCGTCACGGCGCGGCGGTTCTGCGCGTAGCTGGCTTCGTCCGAACCCAGCGCGATCGGGCGTTCCTTGCCATAGCTGATGACGTTCATCCGCTCGGGCGAGACGCCGCGCGCCGCCAGATAATTCTTGGCCGCATTGGCGCGGCGATCACCGAGCGCAAGGTTATATTCACGGGTACCACGCTCGTCGCAATGCCCCTCGATGGTGATGCGGACATTGGGATAGCGCGCCAGCCACTGTGCCTGGCTGTCCAGGATCGCGCGCGATTCGGGATCGATATCATATTGATCGAGCCCGAAATGGATCGTGTTCGACGTCACCGAGCGCTTGAAGTCGGCGTCCGAGCCGGGGACGATCGCGCCGTCCGGGTTGGTGTTCGCGCCCGCATTGGGATCGACGCCGGTGCCCTGGCTGACCGGCGCGGGCGGCAGCACTTCGGGGCGCTTCTTGGCGCAGCCCGCCATGGCGATCGCCATGGTGGCGACGACGAGCGTGGTCTTGATCTTGGTCATCGGACTTTCAACTCCCTACAGATTGGTAGAACCCCCGAAACAGTCTTATTGGCGCAGCGGCCCCCAGGCCGGGTCCGATCCGTCGAGCGGCGTCGGAATACGACGCTCGTTCACGCCCGTAAGGTCGACCATCCACACATCCGCCTTGCCCGACGCGCCTTGCGTCGAGCGCTGGAAGGTGATGACGCGGCCATTGGGCGACCAGCTCGGCCCCTCGTCCTGCCAGCTGTTGGTCAGCAATTTCTCGCCGCCGCCCGACGGGCTCATGATGCCGATGCGGAACGCACCGCCCAGCTTGGTAAAGGCGATCAGGTCGCCGCGCGGGCTCCACACCGGGGTCGCATAGCGCCCGCCGCCGAAGCTGATCCGCTGCTGGTTCGATCCGTCGGCGTTCATGACGTAAATCTGCTGCCCGCCCGAACGATCGCTCTCGAACACGATCTTCGATCCGTCGGGCGAATAGCTGCCCCCGGTGTCGATGCCCGGCGAATTGGTCAGACGTTGCGGCGAGCCGCCCTGCGACGACACGCGATAGATGTCGGTGTTGCCCGCCTGCGCCATCGAGAACAGGATCCAGCGGCCATCGGGCGAGAAGCGCGGCGCGAAGGTCGTCGCGGCATTCTGCACCACCAGACGCTGGCGCCCGGTGCCGATGTCATAGACATAGATGGCGGGCCGCTTGTCGATATAGGACATATAGACGATCGACTGCTGGTTCGGCGCGAAGCGCGGGGTCAGCACGATCGACTGGCCGTTGGTCAGGAAACGGTGATTCGCGCCGTCCTGGTCCATGATCGCCAGCCGCTTGATCCGGTGCGCCTTCGGCCCGGTTTCCGAGACATAGGTGATGCGGCTGTCGAAATAGGGGCCTTCGCCGGTCAGCTTGGTATAGATGGTGTCGGCGCACTTATGCGCCGCGCGCCGCCAGTCGCTTGGCGACACGACAAAGCCCTGCCGCGCCAGTTCGCTGCGCGCCAACACGTCATAGAGATAGCAGCCGACCGTCAGCGTCCCGTCGCCATTGGCGCGGACATAGCCCTGGACCAGCGCCTGCGCGCCGGTGCCGTTCCAATAGTCGAAAGCGGGCGCGGTCACTTCCGGGAAGGACACGGTGCGCAGCTGCGCTGGTGGAACGGGCGTGAACAGCCCCGAATTGCGCAGGTCGTTGGCGATGATCTCGGACAGTTTCTGCCCGACCACATCGGTCGTGCCCGCCGGGGTCTGCACCACCGCGCTGGTCGGCATGGCGGGAATCGCGATCGGCATCGGCGCGGAAATGCCGCCCTCGACATCGACGACCAGCCCTTCCTGGCCATTGGCGGGCGCAGCGCCAGGCTGCTGCCCGGCGGCGGGAGCGGGCGCCGCCGCCTGATCCTGAGGAGCAGGCGCGGGCACGTCCTGCGCCCCCACGGCGCTGGCGGCCAGTGCCAGCGTGAGCGGCAGGGTCAGCAGGGAACGGGGCATAAACATGATCCTCAACCCGGAAGTCTGAAACGAAGAGTAAAGTCGCTCCAGCCGCCCGGCGCTCCATAAAGCGCCGGGGGCATGTCGCGTAATGGACGGTTTCTGAAAACCGTCGTGAGCTGATCGTTGAGCCGCGCGACATAAGCCGCATTGCCCGCGTCCACGCCACTATGCCCCAGAATCACCGGCGTCGCGGCGAGCATACCGTCGCGATTGTAATGGAGACGCAGCGTCACCCGAATCCGTTCCGCACCGGGGCCGGGATTGACGACCTGCTGGACGCAGGGGCGAACCTGCCGAAGCACCAACGTCGCCGCCTCGGCCGCTTGCATGTGAGCCGCCTTGGACGACGCGCTCGTCGCCGGGGCGGGGGCCACCTGGGTCTGCGACGGGGGAGCCGAAACCATCATGCTCAACCCGGCAGCTTGTAGATCAGGGTGAAATTGCGCCAGCCATTGGGAACGTCATAGAGTTCCTTCGGCAGGCCACGCAGTGGCGAACAGCCCTTGAAAGTCGCGATGGCCAACGCATCGACACGGTCGACATAGCGTTCGTTATCGCCGTCGACGCCCGTATGTCCGGTAACGCGCGGCTCGGCGGCCAGGCTGCCGTCCGGGTTGATATGCAGGTTGATCTTCACCCGGATGCGCTCGGCACCCGGTCCGGGATTGACCTGTCGATTGGCGCAGGGTTGAACCTGCCGCTTGATTGCCGACGCGATATTGCTGGCTTCCGCGGCACCCATCTTCGCCGCCGGAGCGGCCTGCGACTTGGACGGCGACGGATCGGGCGACAGGCCCTTCAGGAAATCCGAACCCAGATGCGAACCGCGCGGCTTGGTCGTGGTCGCCGTCTCGCTCTTGCCGCTGCCCCGCGCCGGGGTGGCTGGCTTGGGGGCTGCCGCAGGCTTGGCTTCCGACCGGGTCGGGCGCGCAGGTGCGGGCTTGGCCTCGCGGACCGGCTTGGCCGGGGCCGGTTTGGCGGGTGCGGGCTTTGGTTTCGGCTGGGGCTGCGGCCGGGGCTTTTCCACGGGCTTGGGCCGGGGCTTGGGTTCCGGGCGCGGCTCGGGCTTGGCCGGTTCGGGTTTCGGCTGCGGCTTGGGCTGGGGCTTGGGTTGCGGCGCCGGGGGCGGCGGCGCGGGCTGGGGTTCCGGCTCGGCCTCGACCGGTTCGGGCGGGGCGGCGTCCTCGGGCGCGCCCTCTTCGGGGGCGATCGATTGGGCGGCCTGCTGGTTGGGTGTGGGCGACGCGGCGTCCAGCGCGACATCCTTGACCAGCGAGATGTCGATCGGCGTGACCTTCAGCTTTTCCGGGTTCGGCGTCGACAGAAAGCCGACCGACAACAAGCCGAACAGGACGATATGTCCTGCGACCGCGATCGCCAGCCCGATCCGTTCCCCACGCTCCATCAGCGGGCGCTCGCCCCCTCGCCCGCGCCACCTTCCACGGTGACCAGCGACACGCGGTTCAACCCGGCGCGGTTCAGCTCACCCATCACCCGCATCACCCGGCCATAATCCAGCGCCCGGTCGGCGCGCAGATAGACTTGCGGCACCTGTCCGTCGGGACCCTTGCGCGCGGCGATGGCGTCGAGTTTGGCGGGCAGGTCGGCCTCGGTGATCTCATCGTCGTTCAGGAACATCCGCCCCTGTTCGTCGATCGCAATCTGTTCGGGCCTCTGCTCCTGATCCAGCGCCTTGGCGCGGCTGTCGGGCAGGTTGACCGGCACGCCCGTCGTCAGGAGCGGCGCCGTCACCATGAAGATGATCAGCAGCACCAGCATCACGTCGACCAAGGGCGTGACGTTGATGTCCGCCATCGGCGCGCGGCGGCCCCGACCGGAGCGGGAGGGGAGGTTCATGGCCATGGCGGCGATCCCTTCAACGCGCCTGATCGAGCTGGCGGCTGAGCGTCGTATGGAACCCGTCGGCGAAGCGGTTGAGCGACGCCTCGACCCGGTTCACGCCATGGCTGAACCGGTTATAGGCGATCACCGCCGGGATGGCGGCGAACAGGCCGATCGCGGTGGCGAACAGCGCCTCCGAAATGCCCGGTGCGACGACCGCCAGCGAGGTGTTCTGCGCCTGCGCGATGCCGGTGAAGCTGCGCATGATGCCCCAGACGGTGCCGAACAGCCCGACGAACGGCGCGACCGAGCCGACCGTCGCCAGCACGTTCAGTCGGTCGGAGAGCTTGTCGATCTCACCCGCGACCGCCGATCCCATCGCGGTGGCCAGCCGCTCGCGCGTGCCGTCGCGGTCGATATGCCCCCCCGCCGTCGAACGCCGCCATTCCTGCACCCCCGCCGAAAAGACCCGCGCCGAGGGCAGTTCATTGTCCTGCTCCATCCGGTGAAAGGCATCGATATCCTCGGCCTTCCAGAAATCGCGTTCGAACCGGACCATGCCCTTCTTGGTGCGCGCCAGCTTGCGCGAAAAGGCGACGATGATCGTCCAGGTCCAGATGCTGGCGAGCAGCAGGCCGATCATCACCAGCTTCACCACCCAGTCGGCGTGGATGAACAAGGCGACGGGCGACAAACTGGCGGCATCCATGTTGAAGACGGGATTCATGGGTGTTGGGTGTCCCCTTGCCAGACAAGGCGTTGGTAGATGGCGATCCAGTCGGCGGGCTGCCGACGCGGGCGACCGTTCGGGCCGACCCACGCGACGGTCACGCGCGCGTCGGTCAGCTTGACCGCCCCGCACCTGACTGTCTGATGAATGACGACGCGAACCGCACTCACCTCGATCAGTCTGGATGTAACGACCAGATCGTCGTCGAGCCGGGCGGAGGCGGCATAGCGGATGGCGATGTCGGTGACGGCATAGGCGCCCTGCCCCGCCTCATGCGCGGCGCGCTGGTCGATCCCGGCGATCCGCAGCATGTCGGAGCGGGCGCGCTCCATATAACGCAGATAATTGGCGTGATAGACCACGCCCGACAGGTCGGTATCCTCGAAATAGACACGCACCGCAAAGCGATGCTCATGTCCCTCGAAGCGGCCGCCGATCAGCTGGTGGTCTCCCGTCACCGTCATGGTGAGTGCCCGTTAACCTATCCGTCGGGGGGAAGGAAGGCACTTGCGCCCCTGTTACCTCTGGTCTGACGATACCCGTTGGTGACGCGAGGCCGCGACGAACCGCGCGCGAAGGGACGAATGGACGAGCCTGCGTCGATCGGCGAATCGCCATTCTCGATCGCGGGCCGAGCCGCTCCGCGCTTACTGGATCGCGGCCGGATCGACCTTCAGCGAGGGCGGGTTAATGACCGGCGGGGTATAGGGCTTGGCGGCGGGCACCGGCTGGCTCGACAGCACAGGGCCGCTGGGCGCGCTTGCGGGAGCGACCGCAGGGGCCGCGCTGCTCGCGATGGTCAGCGGGGCGACGCCCTGCTTCACCGGCACCATCGTTCCTGCCCGCCATGCGTCATAGGCGCGGAAGAAGGCGATGAAGGGCGCGTTGAGCTTTTCGAGCCGCTCGGCGGCCTTCATGTCGAAAGCGGTGGTCGGCGCGGTGCTGATATCGGCGAGCACTTCGTCGGCGGCGGCGCAGAAGGTCTTGCGAACCGGCGTGATCGAGAAAAAGTTGTAGAGCCGGGTCATCGCATCGTCATAGCTGTCGCGCCAGTCGCCGCCCTGCGCCTGATATTCCGCCGAATAGCGCTTCTCCGCCGCCGCCAGCTCGATCCGCTGTACCGTCAGCATCGTGTTGTAACGGGTGACGATCTGCCCCTCGTCCGGACCGCGACAGGCGAGCGCGGCGACGTTCAGCCCCGAACGCAGGTGCCAGACGGTGGCGGCGCTGGTCAGCGAGCGGTTGGGGGTCGCGTAATTGCCATCGGGCAGCAGCGCGGGAATGCGCATTCCCGGCGTCGCACCGGCGGGCATCGGCGCGCGAACATATTGCGGCGGGGCCGGGACCATGACCGGCGGCGGCGCCACCTTGGCCGTCTCCCGCGCGGCGCATCCCGCGAGAGACAGGCCGATCGCTACACCCGACACCAAACGCAACTTCGCCATAACCCTGATCCTCGGAAAACCCGCCCCCGGCCGTTAACCGACGTCATGCCGAATCAGGGTTAACGCGTCGTAACTCCTGCGATGAAACGAGGCGTATGTCCGAGGGTCGGAAATCCTCCCGGCACGGAGAGGGGGACCATGCGAAGCATGGGGGAGGGGCTCGCCGCTAAGGACGCCCTAGGAGGAAGCTCCCTCCGTCAGGCGTCCGGCCTGTCACCTCCCCGTATCGGGGAGGATCAGGCCGCGCGCGCGACCAGCGCGGCGGCAGCCTCGGCCATCAGCTGGGCCAGGATATCGGCGATCGGTTCTTCCTTGGTGACCATGCCGACCGACTGGCCCGCCATGACCGAGCCATGCTCGACATCGCCCTCGATCACCGCGCGGCGCAGCGCACCGGCCCAGTAATGTTCGATCTGAAGCTGCGCTTCGGCCATTGCGACCCTGCCCTCGTCGAGCGACTGGGCGACTTCGCGCTGCTTGGCGGTGAACAGCTCGCCGCCCGCATTCTTCAGCGCGCGGACCGGAATGACCGGCAGGCGCGGGTCGATCTGCACGCTCGCCACCGCGTCGCGGGCCGAGGCGCGGATGAACGCCTTCTTGAAATTGGGGTGCGCGATCGATTCGGTCGCGCAGACGAAGCGCGTGCCGAGTTGGACGCCCGCCGCACCCATGTCGAGATAACCGGCGATCGCCTCACCCCGGCCGATGCCGCCCGCCACGAAGACGGGGACCTGGGTGGCGATCTCGGGCAACATCTCCTGCGCCAGCACGCTGGTCGAGACCGGGCCAATATGGCCGCCCGCCTCCATCCCCTCGATCACCAGCGCATCGACGCCCGAGCGGATCAGCTTCTTGGCCAGCGACAAGGCGGGGGCGAAACAGATGACCTTGGCGCCGGTGTCCTTGATCGCCTCCAGCGCGCCCTTGGGGGGCAGGCCGCCGGCCAGCACGACATGGCCGACCTGGTGACGGCCGCACACCGCGATCAGGTCGAACAGCTGCGGGTGCATGGTGATCAGGTTCACGCCGAAGGGCCGCGTGGTCATCGCCTTGGTCGCGGCGATCTCGGTATCGAGCAGCTCGGGCGTCATCGCGCCGCACGCGATCACGCCGAAGCCGCCCGCGTTCGACATGGCGGAAACGAGATTGCGCTCCGACACCCAGGACATGGCGCCCGCCATGATCGCCATGTCGGCGCCCAGGAACTCCGCGCCGCGCGCCATGCGGGTGGCGAGACGCTGTTCGCCGGTGGTGGTGGTATGGGTGTCGGTCATCTTTGCTCCATGCCGTGGAGCGGGGCGGACGGCAAGATTTGGTTCACGCGAAGCCGCGATGCCGCGAAGATGAGTTGGTTCGCGCAGAGGACGCAGAGATGTTTCGCGCGCGGCAGCGCAAACTGGTCTTCGACAGGCCGTTGCTGGAGGACACGGCCAGTGGCTGTACACGCCCTCTCTGCGCCCTCCGCGCCTCTGCGCGAACAAATCTTTTTGAATACGCTTCGCGTCTTCGCGGCTTCGCGGCTTCGCGGCTTCGCGGCTTCGCGCGAACCAAACGAACCCCTCCCCGAACCGAGCCCGAGGAGGGGAAAGCACTTAAGCCGCTTCGGCGTCCAGGCCATAGGCAGTGTGCAGGACACGCACCGCGAGTTCGGTGTAATCCTCTTCGATCAGCACGCTGACCTTGATCTCCGAGGTAGTGATGGCGAGGATATTGATCCCGCGCGCGCCCAGCGTCTGGAACATGGTCGACGCAACGCCCGCATGGCTGCGCATGCCCACGCCCACCACCGAGATCTTGGCAACCCGCGTGTCGTGGACCAGATTGCCATAGCCGATCTCGCCGCTCGCCTTTTCCAGCACGTCCAGGCTGCGTGCCAGGTCGGCCGAGGGCACGGTGAAGGTCACGTCGGTGGACCCGGTCGAATGCGCGATGTTCTGGACGATCATGTCCACATTGATCCCGGCGTCCGCGAGCGGCGCGAAGATCGAACCCACCGCGCCGGGCCGGTCGGGCACGGCGGTCAGGGTGATCTTGGCTTCGTTCTTGTCATGCGCGATGCCGGTGATGAGCTGGCGTTCCATATCGTCGATTTCCTCTTCGCCCACGATCAACGTGCCGCGATGTCCGTCTTCGTCCCGTGCGTCGTCGAACGAGCTGAGCACTCGCACGCGCACCTGTTCCTTCATCGCCAGCCCGACCGAGCGGGTCTGGAGCACCTTGGCGCCGACGCTGGCGAGTTCCAGCATCTCCTCATAGGTGACTTTCGACAGCTTGCGCGCGCGGGGCACGATGCGCGGGTCGGTCGTATAGACGCCGTCGACATCGGTGTAGATGTCGCACCGCTCCGCCTTCATCGCCGCCGCGACCGCAACCGCGCTGGTGTCCGATCCGCCGCGACCCAAGGTCGTGACCCGGTTGCCCTCGGCCACGCCCTGGAAGCCGGGGATCACCGCGACCACGCCCGCCGCCAGACTCTCGTCGAGCGCGCTGGTGTCGATCTCGCCGATCCGCGCCTTCGCGAACGCCGTGTCGGTATGGATCGGCAGCTGCCAACCCAGCCACGAACGGGCGGGCACGCCCATCGCCTGGAGCGTGATCGCCAGCAAGCCGCTGGTGATCTGTTCGCCCGCCGAGACGACGACGTCATATTCCTGGGGATCGTAGAGCGACGAGGCCTCGCGACAGAAACCGACCAGCCGGTCGGTCTCCCCCGCCATCGCGGAGACGACGACCGCGACCTGATGGCCCGCCTCCACCTCGCGTTTGACCCGCGCCGCCACGTTGCGGATGCGCTCGATTCCGGCCATCGAGGTGCCGCCGAACTTCATCACGATACGGGCCATGCGGTTTTTGCCAATCTCCTTGGGGTAAAACGGCGGCCCTGATAGGTAGCGCCCATGACGAACGCAAGCCATTTGAACGATTCTACCATTATTGGGACCGAAGCCGCACATTTCGGAAAGATGGCCGCCGACTGGTGGGACCCCAAGGGGTCGAGCGCGATGCTTCACCGACTCAATCCGCCGCGTCTGCGCTATATTCGCGAGCAGATCGACCTGCATTGGAATGCCGATGGCCAGGGATTCATCCCGCTGAAGGGCAAGCGCGCGCTGGATGTCGGCTGCGGCGCGGGGTTGCTGTGCGAGCCGCTGGCGCGGCTGGGCGCAGAGGTGACGGGGCTGGATGCCGCGCCGGAAAATGTCGCGGTCGCCGCCGCCCATGCTGCCCAGTCGGGGCTGGAGATCCATTACCGTGCGGGCAGCGTCGAAGGGCTGTCGGGCGAGACGTTCGACCTCGTCACCTCGCTGGAGGTGATCGAGCATGTCGCCGATCCGGCGCGCTTCGTACGCGGACTGGCCGATGCCCTGGCGCCGGGCGGCCTGATGATCCTGTCGACGCCCAACCGCACGCCGCTGTCCAAGCTGGCGCTCATCACGCTGGCCGAAGGGTCGGGGGCGATTCCCAAGGGCACGCATGACTGGTCGAAATTCCTGACGCCGGACGAACTGACCGCGCTGCTGACCGGGGCGGGGCTGACGGTGCGCGACGTGCGGGGCCTGAGCTATTCGCCGACCAAGGGCTTCATGGTCAGCGATTCGACCGCGCTCGACTATTTCGTGACCGCGACCCGCTAAATCTCCCCTCCCCTTCAGGGGACGGGCCGGGGGTGGGGCGCTTCCGCAAGACCTACGCCTGTCGACAGGCCCCACCCCACCCCCCCTGAAGAGGAGGGGCTTTCCTGGATCAGTGCCATGTCGGTCACACAGCAACCTTCGAATCACTCCGGCACCCACCGCCTCCTGATCCTGCTCGCCGTCGCGATTGCCGCCCGCGTGGCAACCTTCGGCAATCCGGTGGTCCATGTGGATGAGGAGTTCTACTTCTTCACCGGCCACGCGATGTGGCAGGGCGCGTGGCCCTTCGTCGATGTGTGGGACCGCAAGCCGATCGGGCTGTTCCTGCTCTATGCCCTGCCCGCCGCATTCGGTTTCCCGGCGGGCATCTGGGCCTATCAGGCAATGGCGCTGGTCAGCGTCGTCGCGACCGCATGGGCCATTGCGCGGCTGGCCGACCGGCTCGGCTGGGCGGGGGGCGCGACCGCGGCGGGCATCGCCTATATTCTGTGGTTGAACCTGCTCGGCGGACAGGGGGGGCAGGCGCCGGTCTTCTACAATCTGCTGATGATCGGGGCGGCTTGGGCCATCCTCGAATCCGACCGGCGGCGTGCCCGCAGCCTGGGCCTCGTCGCGATGGCTCTGGTGGGGATTACCCTTCAGATCAAATATTCGGCGGTGTTCGAGGGCATGGTGTTCGGCCTCTGGCTGCTGGCCAGCGAATGGCGACGGAGCCGGTCGCCGGTCGCGCTGATCCTGTACGGCGCGGCGCTGGTCGCGGTGTCGCTGGTGCCCACCGGGCTGGCGGCGGGAGTCTATGCCGCAATCGGGCAGTGGGATGCGTTCCTCTATGCCAATTTCCTGTCGATCTTCCATCGCAACCCCGATCCGCTGGGCGAACTGGCGGGCAATCTGGGGCAGCTGGCCCTGATCCTGTCGCCCATTGTCGCGCTGGCAGTGCTGGGCCTCAAGCGGGCGGAGCGCGACCGCGAGCGGGTTTTCCTGGCCGTCTGGCTGGGCGCGGCGATTATCGGCGTGCTGCTGTTCCGGCCCTGGTTCGACCATTACGGCCTGCCGATCCTGCTCCCCGCCTGTACCGCCGCCGCCGCGATGCTGGGGCGTCAGGACTGGCGGCGGCGCTACACCCCGGCCCTGCTGCTGACCGTGGCGCTGGCCGGGCAGATCGTGCTGCTGTCCTTGCGCCACGAACGCGGCGACGCCAGCGAGTTCGCCGCGCTGACCCAGGCGGTCGGTAAGGGACCGGGGTGCCTGTATGTCTATTCGGGCAGCACCATGCTCTATGTCGCGACCCAGCGTTGCGCCCTGTCGCGCTGGATCGTGCCCGCCCATCTCAGCCGCGCGCGCGAGGCAGGGGCCACCGGCGTCGACCAGGATACCGAGATCACCCGCATCCTCTCGCAACACCCCGCCGTCGTCGTCATGCGCCCGCCCTATAATGGCGAGCGGCCCGAAGCCCATGCGCGCGTGCTGGCGGCGATGGCGGGCGGCTACCGGCTGACCGCGAAACTGCCGATGGGCAATGAGACGATCAGCGTCTATAAATCCGCGCGATGAAACGCCTTCTTGCCTCGATCCATGACGTGTCCCCCCGGTTCGAAGGGGCGGTCGATGCGCTGTTCGACCGGCTGTCGGGGCATCTCGGCGGGCCGCGTCTCGCCATGCTGGTCATCCCCGACCATTGGAACAGCGCGCCGATCGCGCCCGGCACGCCCTTTGCCACCCGGCTGCGCAACTGGGCGGACATGGGGATCGAGATGTTCGTCCATGGCTGGTCGCACAAGGACGACATGGTCCATACCGATTCCAAGACGGCGCTGAAGGCCAGGCATATGACGGCGGGCGAAGGTGAGTTCGTCGGCCTGGACCGCGCCGAGGCCCTCCGCCGGATGCAGCGCGGCACCGCGCTGATCGAGGATATCATCGGCCGCCGCGCGACCGGCTTCATCGCGCCCGCCTGGCTCTATTCGGACGAGGCGCGGGCAGCGCTGGGCGATGCCGGGTTCGGAATGGCCGAGGATCATTTCCGAGTATGGACGCCCGCCGATGGCAAGATCATCGCGCGCGGCCCCGTCGTCACCTGGGCCAGCCGGTCGCGCGGACGCCAGCTCAGCTCGCTCGCCGCCGCCGCCGTGCTGCGTCACGGCCTGCGCCCGACGCCGGTGGCGCGGGTCGCGGTGCATCCGGGCGACAATGGCGTGCCGGCGCTGCTCGACAGCATCGACAAGACCTATGCGCGGCTGGCCAAGACGCACACGCCGTCGCGCTATGCGGATCTGCTGGCGGCCTAACCTCACTCTCCGCTCACGCTGAGCGAAGTCGAAGCGCACGTCATGCGCTCGCCGATAGGGAACCCTGTGGCCTTCGACTTCGCTCAGGCTGAACGGAGGTGGGGGGATCAGGCGGCGGCGCGCTCGCCCGCTTCCCCATCCAGCAGCCTCTGATAGCGTGCGATCAGCGCCTCGGCATGGTCACGATCGCTGAACACCTTACCCGCCGCGACGCGCGCGGCGTTGCGCAGCACGCGCTGGTCGCGCGCCAGCAGACGCTCGATCGCCTCGGCACAGGCCGCGCCGTCGCGCGCGCGGAAGGTTTCGGCGAATAGCGGGTTCGCCACCTCGGCGCACCCGCCATAATCGGGCACGACCAGCGGCAGACCCGAGGCCAGCGCTTCGGAGGCGACCAGCCCGAACGTCTCGGTCTCGCAACCATGCACCAGCGCGTCGCAGCTCGCCATGATCCGGGCGAGGCGCGGGCGGTCATAGACCGGGCGGAACAGGCGGATGTGGGGGCTGCCCGCGATCCGCTTTTCCAGCGTCCGGCTGGCGACGCCGCCGCCGATCAGGATCAGGCCGATGGGGCGGGTCGAGGCCACGCGCTCGACCGCGTCGATGACCATCGGCCAGCGCTTTTCGGGGTGATGCCGCCCCAGCCCGAGCAGCAGATGCGCATCCTCGGGCAGCGCGCATTGCGCCAGCAGCGCCGCACGCAGGCGTTCGTCGCGGTGGTCGGGCGAGAAGAAATGGCGCTCGATCCCCAGCGGAATGCCCTCGTCCACCCGCACGCCGCGCTTGCCGAGCCGCTTGACCAGCGCCGGGCCGTTGGACAGCACCAGGTCGTAATGATCGAGGAAGCGGTTCATGTAGCGGCTGTACCAGCTGAACCAGTCCTCCACCCGCTCCTGCGCAACAAGGCCATCGAGCCAGCGCACCGGATAGGTGCCGACATTGTCGTTGTGCATGAAGAAGACCTTCTTCGCACGCCCCTGCCAGCTGGCGACGAACCAGGCGGGCTTGGCGGGCGAGGAAACCTCCACGATGTCGGGGTCCAGCTCGTCGAGCAGGCGGCAGACGGGCGCCGAATCCCAGAACATGCCGTAATTGGTGTCCAGGATCAGGCGCGGCGCCTTGATATAGATGATCTTGCCGCCGCCGGGGCGCTCCTCGACCACGTCCTCGGTGCCGGGGGCGAGCACGATCAGCTCATGCCCCATCTCGGCCAGAATCGACATCTTGCGGTCGATATAGGTCCGCACGCCCCCGCCGGTGGGGGAGTAGAATTCGTTGACGTCGACGATGCGCATCATCCGTTCCCTCAATCCACCGGACCGAAACCGCCCAGCCCACGCAGATATTGGGCACGGATGGTCGTCGTGGCCACACCATTAGGCACATCGATCAACGCCGAGGCGAGCGGCGGCTTGCGACGGCCCAGCTTGGTATTGGCCGGAAAGCCCGCGCCGTCGCTCCAGAAATTGAACTTGTTCTTGCCGTCGCGGTCATGGGTGAACAGCAATGCATAGCGGCCCGGGTGCGGCACGCGGATGCACATGGCGATCGGCCCGGCGCCTGCCGGCGTCGGCACCTGGACTCGGCGGAACGTCTTACCCGCGCGGACCAGCACGCCATCGTCCTGGAGGAAATCCTCGTCATTCGCCGGATAGAGTTCGAGCTTCAGATTGCCCTTGCGGTCCTTCAGCCCTTCGATCCGGGCGAGAATGGCGGGACCGCCGCCGCCGGTGCAGGCCGCCGCATCGCTGCCCAGCACCTGTGCGCCCGCCGCCTGCGGCATCGCCGCCAGCCCGATCGCCGCTACCGCCACCATCTTCATCACGCGAATCATGCGCGTACCTTCCGCACCAATGCCGTCACACCAAACCCCGCGATCAGCGCGACATGGACCAACAGGGTCAGCGCCGCGGTGAAGGCGATAAGTTCGCTCAATTCCTGATCCTGCCCGATCAACAGGATCGCGAAATTGGCGAAAAGAAGGTCCTTATTGGGTACCAAGGGCAGGCGCGAGACGAGCAGGCGCGCCGCCGACAGGAACAGCCACATGCCCAGCGACACGCTCGGCATCCCATAATGCCATGCCAGCGCGACGAGCAGCGAGTTGGCGATCAGGCGGATGCAGTGGACCATGAAGACCCACCAAAGGGTCTTGCGATCGAGCGAGAAGACCCGCCGCGAAAAGATCAGGAAGGGCAGCGAGGTCGCCATGACGATCGCGATCGATCCCCAGACCAGCCGCAGCTGCTCCGCGGTCAGCAGTTCGCGCCCGACCGGCAGCGCGAGGCCGATCATCAACAGGGTGATCGCATTGCCCGCGATGGCCGACAGAATGCCGACATCCTTCACCGCGCCGAAGGGAGCAGCCACCATCTTCGCGTTTGCCCGCGCCCAGGCATAGAAATACGCCTCGCCCGAATAGCTGAATGCCACTTCGTTCGCGATCCGCTTGCGGATCAGCGCCGCCATGCCGCTGAACGGGATGCCCCATAGCCGCCGGAAAATGATATAGTCGCCGATCGGCAGCGCCATATAGAGGCCGACAAAGACGACGTAGAACAACGGGTTGGTCGGCACCGAATGGCTGAGGCCCACCAGGCCGCGACCCAGCAGTTCATGCCCCAGTCCCACGATCATCGCGAGCGTCAGCAGCCCGCCGATGATGGCGGGCCAACGGTTCTTGACCGTCTTCAACGGCTCCAGCGCAGCCATGTCGCGCGCCACCGGGCCAGTGTCGACGCCCGCTCCGGGCACCGGGCCGGCAGGCAGGGCCTGTTGCGGGGTCATGGGATCATCTCGTTCATTCTGCACGTTATGGAGATTCCTCGGCGGCGTTCGCCGGCGGCGCCCGCTAACCTCAACACTGCTTTCTCGCACCTGAATAAGAATTCACCTTTGTCGTGCAATTGTGTCCACCTTAGGGCTGAAACTGACATAATTGCGCGACAAGCGCTGATTAGCGCTCCCTATCAACCCGCCTTTTGCTTCCGGAGCCTATGCCCGCCGATCATATCCTGACCTATGCCCTGGCAATGCGCGGCGGTGTCGAAGCGGCGCTGGGCCGGATGCTGCCAGGCTGGCTGAATCGTGGACGGCGGGTCACGCTGATCCTGGGCGATGAGGACGGGCAGTTCCAAGGCGGTGTGCCGCTGGGCGTCGAGACGGTGACGCTGGGGCATCAGCGTTATGGCGGACTTTGCAGCGCCCTGCCTGCGATGATCGCGCGGGCGCGCCCTGATATCGTCTTCTGTCCGGGCAATCACTATACGGCCATGGCCGCTTGGACGCGGCTTCGGCTGGCGGCAGCCTGTCCGCCAATCGTCGCCAAGATGTCCAATGCGGTCGATCGTGGCGATCAGGCGGCGATGATCGCCTGGGGTCAGCGGCGCTGGCTGGCGGGGCATCGGCTGTTCCTCGACGCGCTGGTCGCGATGACCCCTGCGACCGCGCGGGAAGCGCAGGGCGCCACCGGCCTGTCGGTCGCGGTCATTCCCAACCCGCCGACGCTGCTCGACCCTGCCGCCCCGCCGCGTGCCATGCCGCCGGGCCGTCGCATCCTGGGCGTGGGGCGGCTGGAGCCGCAGAAGCGCTGGGACCGGTTGATTACCGCGATGACCCATCTGCCGGAGGATATCGGCCTGACGATCCTCGGCGAGGGAAGCCTCCGCCCGGCTCTTTGCGCACAAATCGAGATACTGGGGTTGTCGCACCGGGTTTCGTTGCCCGGGCATAGCGCCCATGCGCCCGCCGCCATGGCCGCCGCGCAAGTCGTGGCGCTGTCCTCCGACTATGAGGGCGTGCCCGGCGTGCTGCGCGAGGCGCTGGCGGTCGGCACGCCGGTCGTCGCGACGGATTCGAGCCCGGCAGTGCATGAGATCGTGTCCGACCGCTCGCTGGGCACCATCGTCCCGCGCGAGGACCTGGGCGCGCTGGTCGCGGCGCTGCGCCACTGGCTCGACCCCTTGGCGCTGCGGCCCGAACCCGTGCCGCAACCGGGGCTGGATTCGGCCGAGCGCTATCTGGCGCTGTTCGATTCGATCGTCGCCGCGCGCGCCCGCCGGGCGCTGGGTGAGGCGGGGCCGCTCGAACCCGCGCTGGTCGGGTAGAGCGGCGCAGCTTCACGCCATATCGGCCTCGGCGCGGGTGGTATCGCCGTCCCGCTCCGCCTCACGCTCCGACCGGCGTTGCAGCGCCGACTTGATCATGGCCGTCATCGGGTCGGCCAGCGCCAGCCCGAGGATGCCGAACAGCGCGCTCGCCATGATCTGGGTCGACAGGGTCAGCGCGGGCGGCAGGTCGACGGTGCGCTTGGCGACCATCGGCACCACGACATAGCCGTCGAAGGTCTGCACGACCAGATAGGTGCCGATCGCCCAGAAGCCCGCATCACTCCCCGCCGAAAAGCCGACCGCGATCATCAGCGCGCCGGTAATGATCGCCCCGATATTGGGGATGAAGGCCAGGATGCCGGCGATGATCCCGAGCAGCAGCGCCATCGGCACGCCGCCGATCATCAGGGCGATGCCGGTCAGCACCCCCTCCACCGCCATGCCCAGCAGACGTCCGGCGAGCAGGCGGCGCAGCGTGAACATGACGCGGCCTTGCGTGATCGCGAACTCCGCGCGGGCGGCGCGCGGAACGAACCATTGCAGGCCGCGCGCATAGCCCTCCGGATCCATCGCCAGGAACAGGCCGATGACCAGGATCATGAACAGCGACGTCACCGCGCCCACGGCGGTCCCGACCCAGGAGGTCAGCTTGCCGATCGAACCCATGGACTGTTTGAGCAGTCCGTTCAGGTCCGAGGTCTTGGGCATCAGCCCCTGTTCGGCCAGCCAGCCGGTCACCCGCCCCGCCTGCGTCTCCAGCGTGGAGCGGAGCTGCGTCACCTGCTGCGTCACCTCCACCCCGGTCAGGTAGAAGGTGCCGAGCAGGAACGTCGCCACCACCAGCACGACGATCAGCAACCGCCAGGCGCGCCCGATCGGCAGCATGCGGCCCAGAAGCCGCACGCCGCCGTCAAGCAGCGTGGCAAAGACCAGCCCGGCAAAGATCACCAGCAGCGGTTGGACCAGCAGCACCGTCACCGCCATCGCGGCGATCAACCCCAACCAGATCGCCGCGCGCGTCAGTTCCCGCCGGACGAAGCCCTCCCGGAACTCGATCGGTGCCGGGCGGTCCGTCAGCGGGGCCGGATCGCTCATTGCGCGGCGCCGCCCCCGGCCTTCACGGTGGTCGGATGCAGCGACAGGCCCGCCCGGCCCGAGCGCAGCGAACTCCACCAGGTCAGCGGATTGAGCGTCGTGTCGCCGTCCAGGCTGAAGGTCACGAATTCGGCGCGACCGCCGATATTTTCATAGGGGACCGCCCCGCCCAGCCCCAGTTCGGCCAGCGAGAAGCGGCTGTCGGCCGAACGATCGCGATTGTCGCCCATCAGGAAGACGTGGTCGGCCGGAATGGTGATCGGGCCGTAATTGTCGCCCGGGCTCCAACCCAGCTCGACCGTGTCGTAACGACGGTTGTTGGGCAGCGTTTCCGTGACGATCGGCAGGTGGCAGACCCATTGGCCGGAGGCCGAGCGGATCTTGGCATCCTCGCCATAATCGGACGCCTTGCACGGGCTGTTGGTGTCGACGGGGATGTCGACATAGTGAAGCGGCCCGCGTCTCACCGGCTTGCCGTTGAGGATGACGACGCCGTCGCGCACCTCCAACCGGTCGCCCGGCAGCCCGATCACCCGCTTGATATAGTCGTTATGCGTCCCCGGCGGGGTCACGATCACGACATCGCCGCGCTTGGGCAGCGAGCCCAACAGCCGCCCATGGATGAAGGGCAGTTGCAGGCTCCAGCTATCCTCGGGCCGGCGCAGGACGAGCGACTTGAAGATCGCCACCGGGTTGGGGATGGTCGGCGAGACATAGGACCAGCCATAGGCGAATTTCGACACCACCAGCCGATCGCCGACCTGCAGCCCCGGCAGCATCGATTCGGAGGGGATGTAGAAGGGCTTGGCAATGAAGCTGTGGAACCCCAGCACGATCAGCAGCAGCCAGAACAGCCCCTTGACCTCGGCCCACCAGTCGGTGCCCTTCTTCTTGGGCTGCGCCTGGGGCGGCGGGGCGGCGTTCACCGGCTGATCGCCCCCCGGTTGATGCACCGGCGAGCCTGGGTTCGTGTCCAACACCGCGTCCTTCATGCGGAAACTTCCGGTCGTGCCTCGATCACGACAAAGGCCTGCGCCCAAGGGTGATCGTCGGTCATGGTCAAGTGGATATGGGCGGCGTGGCCCGCCGGGGTCATCGCGTCAAGTCGTTCGCGCGCGCCGCCGGTCAACATCAGCGTCGGCGCGCCGCCGGGGAGGTTCACGACCCCGATGTCGCGCATGAACACGCCTTGCGCGAAACCCGTGCCGACCGCCTTGGAAAAGGCCTCCTTGGCGGCGAAGCGCTTGGCGTAGGTGCCGGCGCGGGTGAAGGGTCGCTTGGCGGCCTTGGCCTGCTCGACATCGGTGAAACAGCGCGCCTCGAACCGGCCGCCATGCCGGTCGAGCGCGGCCTGGATTCGCTCGATATTACACAGGTCGGAGCCGAGGCCGATGATCATGCGATCCTCCCCGGCACGGGGAGGGGGACCGCCCCGAAGCGGTGGTGGAGGGGGCTCTCCACCGCGCGAGTCGTTCTGGGCGCCCCCCCTCCACCAGCCTGCGGCTGGTCCCCCTCCCCGTGCCGGGGAGGATTCACCGGGCCATATCCATGGCGGCACGCATCTTGCGCACGACTTGGGGCAAGCCGACGAACACCGCATCGGCGATCAGGAAATGGCCGATGTTCAACTCGCGCACCTGCGGGATCGCCGCGATCGGCGCGACATTGTCGTACGTCAGGCCATGTCCGGCATGAACCTCGATCCCGTTCTTGGCTGCCAGCGCCGCCGCGTCCGACAGGCGGCGTAGTTCCTCCGCGCGCTCCGGCCCGTCCAGTTCGGCATAGCGGCCGGTATGCAGTTCGACCACCGGCACGCGCAGCTGCAGCGCTGCCTCGATCTGGCGGGGATCGGGTTCGATGAACAGCGACACGCGGATGCCCGCCCCGCCCAGCTTCGCCGCCATCGGTGCCAGCCATTCGCGCTGCCCGGCGGCATCGAGGCCGCCTTCGGTCGTCCGTTCCTCGCGCTTTTCCGGAACGATGCAGGCGGCGTGCGGGCGATGCTTCAGCGCGATGGCCAGCATCTCTTGCGTGGCCGCCATCTCCAGATTGAGCGGCACGGTAAGTTCCGCCGACAGCCGCGCGATGTCATCGTCGGTGATGTGCCGCCGATCCTCGCGCAGATGCGCGGTAATGCCGTCCGCGCCCGCCTCAGCCGCGATCAGCGCCGCCTTCACCGGATCGGGATAGCCCGCGCCGCGCGCGTTCCGCACGGTCGCGACATGGTCGATATTGACGCCCAGGCGTAAGTGCCCGGTCATGCCGCCGCGCGGCTCCCAGGCTTGATGGCGGGGATCGCCGCCAGTTCGGGCGGCAGATCGTCGGCGCTGTAGCTGGGCACGTCGAGGCGGATCAGCGGGAAGAAGGGCACACCCAGATCGGCCGCCCCGTTCGAGCGATCGACCAGCGAAGCCGCCGCGATCGTCTCGCCGCCCTCGCGCGCGATGGCGGCGATCGCCTCGCGGCTGGACAGGCCGGTCGTGACCACGTCTTCCATCATCAGCACCTTCTGCCCCGGCTCGAGCCGGAAGCCGCGACGCAGGTGGAAGGTTCCCTCGGGCCGCTCCAGGAACATGCCCGGCACGCCCAGCGCGCGCGCCATTTCATGGCCGACGATGACACCGCCCATGGCGGGGGCGACGACCGCGCTGATCTGCGCCTTGATGTCGGCGGGAATTTTCGCGGCCACCCCCTCGCACAGCCGGGCGGCGCGCGCCGGGTCCATCAGGACGCGGGCACATTGCAGATAGCGTGGGCTGCGCAGGCCGGACGAGAGGATGAAATGCCCTTCGAGCAGCGCCTCGGCGGCGCGGAACTCGGCGAGGACGTCTTCATCGGTCATGGGGCAACTCCGGCATCGGTCAGATGACCCGGCCTCATAGGATCGCCCCGCCCCCCGCGCAATCTGGCATGTGACGCTCAAGGGTTGAGGGGGCGAAGTCCCGTGCTATAGTCCGCCTAACAAAAACGACAGGACGCCCCGCTCAAAGCCCGTCGGACGACCGATGGACAGGCGAGGGAGATGGGAGACGAGAGCGGGATGAGCGAGGTCAAGCGCATGTCCGGACCCCGGAGGATGAGGATGCCCAAACGCATGAAGGCGATCGCGATCGCCGCCGGATTGGGATGCACCGCGCTGTCGGGTGCCGCCTTCGCGACTCCGGCCGCCCCACCTGCCCCGAAAGCCGCCCCCGCGCCGCAGGCTGCCGCCGAAGGGGCGGGCGTTTCCAACACCGCACCGACCAGTGCCGCCGCGCCGGCGACCGCCGCCCCGACCAGCCCGCTGCTGGCGCAGGACGGCGCACCCGCCACCACCATCGACCCCAATGTCGGCCTGCCGATCGATGGCCGCATCGGGCTTCAGCCGCAGGTGACGAAGAACGGCGTGTTCGCACACTGGATGCACAATGACGTGTTGCTGCCCGTCATCACCGCCATCTGTGTCCTCGTCCTGCTGCTGCTTGTCTGGGTCGTGTTCCGCTATCGCCGTGCGGCCAATCCAGTCCCCTCCAAGACCAGCCACAACACGCTGGTCGAGGTGCTGTGGACGCTGGGGCCGGTCGTCGTCCTCGTCCTGATCGCCATCCCCTCGATCGGGCTGCTCCAGGCGCAGTTCAAGCCTGCGCCCGCCGGCGCGGTCACGCTGAAGGCGATCGGCAACCAATGGTATTGGACCTATCAATATCCGGATCATGGCGGGATCGAGATCACCGCCAACATGCTCAAGGAAAAGGATCAGGTGGCTCCCGGTGAGCGCGCGCGCACCGATGCCGACGGTCCGCGCCTGCTGGCGGTGGACAATCGCATCGTCCTGCCCGTCGGCGTGCCGATCCGCCTGATCACCACCTCCAATGACGTCATCCACAGCTGGGCGATTCCGGCCTTCTGGATGAAGCTGGACGCGGTGCCCGGCCGGTTGAACGAGACGAGCTTCACCATCGACAAGCCCGGCCTCTATTTCGGCCAGTGTTCGGAACTGTGCGGCGCGCGCCATGCCTTCATGCCAATCGCCGTGCAGGCGGTGCCCCCGGCGCAGTTCGCCGCCTGGGTCGCGGCCAAGGGCGGCCAGATGCCGGGGTCGAAGGCGCCCTCCTCCTCGGTGATCCCGCAGCCGGGTGCCGAAGGCTCGGCCGTCGAAGCCGCGCAGGCCAATGCCGCCGAGGCCGTGACGGGACCGGCCGACAATATGGCCGTGCCCGCCCAATCCCCCACTTCCGCGCAGGGCGCCACCGGGAATCCGGCTGGCCCCGGCAACGCTGGACAATAAGCCATGACCGACACCGCACTTCACCCCGGATCGGCTTTTGTCGGTCATGAGGATCACCACCACGCGCACCATGACGCCGATCACAAGCCCGGCTTCTTCGCGCGCTGGTTCCTGTCGACCAACCACAAGGATATCGGCACCCTCTATCTGATCTTCGCGATCGTCGCGGGCATCATCGGCGGCGCGATCTCCGGCCTGATGCGCGCCGAACTGCGCGAACCGGGCATCCAGTATCTGGGTATCTGGGCGGGGATGCTGCATGGCGGCGCACAGAGCCTCGACCAGTCGCTCCACCTGTGGAACGTGCTGATCACGGCGCATGGCCTGATCATGGTGTTCTTCATGGTCATGCCCGCAATGATCGGCGGGTTCGGCAACTGGTTCGTGCCGATCATGATCGGCGCGCCCGACATGGCGTTCCCGCGCATGAACAACGTGTCCTTCTGGCTGCTGATCCCGGCCTTTACGCTGCTGCTCGCCTCGCCCTTTTTCGGGTCGGGCGCGGGCGTGGGCTGGACGGCGTACGCCCCGCTATCGACTTTCGGCGAGCCGGGGCCGAGCGTCGACATGGCGATCCTCTCGCTCCATCTGGCGGGTGCGTCGTCGATCCTGGGGGCGATCAACTTCATCACCACCATCTTCAACATGCGCGCGCCAGGCATGACGCTCCACAAGATGCCGCTGTTCGTCTGGTCAGTGCTGGTGACGGCGTTCCTGCTGCTCCTCTCGCTGCCGGTGCTGGCCGCCGCGATCACCATGCTGCTGACCGACCGTAACTTCGGCACGACCTTCTTCGACCCCGCCGGGGGGGGCGACCCGATCCTGTACCAGCATCTCTTCTGGTTCTTCGGCCACCCCGAAGTGTACATCATGATCCTGCCGGGCTTCGGCATCGTCAGCCAGATCATCGCCACGTTCAGCCGCAAGCCCGTTTTCGGCTATCTCGGCATGGCCTATGCCATGGTCGCGATCGGCGTGGTCGGCTTCGTCGTGTGGGCGCACCATATGTTCGCCACCGGCCTCTCCGTGAACACCAAGATGTACTTCACCGCCGCGACGATGATCATCGCGGTACCGACCGGCATCAAGATCTTCTCGTGGATCGCGACCATGTGGGGCGGTTCGCTGACCTTCAAGACGCCGATGGTCTGGGCGATCGGCTTCATCTTCATGTTCACCGTCGGCGGCGTGACCGGCGTGGTGCTCGCGAACGGCGGCATCGACGATTATATGCACGACACCTATTATGTCGTCGCGCACTTCCACTACGTCCTGTCGCTGGGCGCAGTGTTCGCGCTGTTCGCCGGCTTCTATTATTGGTTCCCCAAAATGTCGGGGAAGATGTACAACGAAATCCTGGGCCAGCTGCACTTCTGGGTGTTCTTCATCGGCGTCAACCTGCTGTTCTTCCCCATGCACTTCCTAGGGTTGCAGGGGATGCCGCGTCGCTATCCGGATTATCCCGACGCCTTTGCGCTGTGGAACAAGGTCGCGACGCATGGCTATGAGATCATGGCCGCGGGCATGGCGATCTTCTTTATCAACCTGATCTGGTCGCTGATCGCGGGCAAGCCGGCGGGGGATAACCCCTGGGGCGAGGGCGCGACGACGCTGGAATGGACGCTGTCCAGCCCGCCGCCCTATCACCAGTTCGAGACGCTCCCGCGCATCGACTGAACTATCGATCCACCATCCGGAAAAGGCCTCGAAATGAAAATTTCGGGGTCTTTTTCATTGCAATAGCGTTACGATAGGGCCATTTCGGCCAGATTGTTATCTGGTCACGACGAACCGAGGGAACCTTTCATACTTCGTTAGCCACCTTGGACACATGCTGGCCTCCATCGCCCGACAGGTGGCGGTTAGCGGGTGGAATCCAATGATGGGGCGGGACATTCTGGCGGAGCCGGTGACGGCGGCTGCCGACGATGGAGCGGGTACGCCTGTCGTCGCGACGCGATCGGCCGGTTCGGCAATGGGGACGGGCGGGGCATTGCTGCCGCTGCTGGCCCTGGCGGCCTGTGGTGACGGCGGGGGCGGCAGCACGGCAAGCGCGAGCGGCAGCACCTCCGCGACACCGGCGGCCGCCACCACCCCCGTGGTCGTCGTCAACGCGGCCCCCACCCCCACCGAGGCCAGCCGGTTCCTGGCGCAGGCGACCATGGGCGCGACGCGCAGCACGATCGATGCGGTCGTCTCGCGCGGCTATGACGGCTGGTTGACCGACCAGATGGCGTTGCCGCGTGCCACCACCCATTGGGACTGGCTGGTTGCCAATGGATATGACGCGGCGACCAACCGCAATTACCTGTCCGGCCTGGATCCCACACTCTGGCGGCAGATGATCGTCGAGCCCGACCAGCTGCGCCAGCGGGTCGGCATGGCGCTGCTCGACATCCTGGTCGTCGGCATCGACGGCGTATCGGACCAGTGGCGCGCGTTCAGCATGGCGGCCTATGTCGACATCCTGCTCGACAATGCCTTCGGCAACTACCGCGACATATTGGGCGCGATCACCACCAATTTCGCGATGGGGTCGTTCCTGACCTTCATGTACAACAAGAAGGCCAATCCGACGACCGGCGCGCAGCCCGACGAGAATTATGCGCGCGAGTTGATGCAGCTGTTCACCCTCGGCCTGTACCAGATGAACATGGATGGCTCGCTGAAGATGAATGGCGGCCAGCCGATGGAAACCTATGTCCAGGCCGATGTGTCAGGACTGGCGCGGGTCTTTACCGGCCTGTCGCCCGCAACCGCCGACACCTCGACGCCCGCGCGCTACCGGATGCCGATGGTCATCAACGCAGGGATCAACGAAACCGGCGCGTCTAGCTTCCTGGGCACCACCGTCACCGGCGGCGGCATGGCGGCGGTCAAGAGCGCGCTCGACACGATCTTCGCGCACCCCAATGTGCCGCCCTTCATCTCGAAACAGCTGATCCAGCGGCTGGTCACCAGCAACCCCTCGCCCGGCTATATCAACCGGGTCGCGAGCAAGTTCGTCGACAATGGTCAGGGCGTGCGCGGCGACATGAAGGCGGTGATCCGCGCGATCCTGCTCGACAGCGAGGCGCGTAACCTGCCGACCGCTGCGACGACGGGCAAGCTGCGCGAGCCGGTGCTGCGCCTGACCGGCTGGGCGCGCGCCTTCGGGGTCAATTCGCCTTCCAATGCCTGGGGCATTGGCGATACCTCGAACCCGACCACCCGACTGGGCCAGGCCAAGGGGCACAGCCCCTCGGTCTTCAACTTCTACCGCCCCGGCTACACGCCCGCAGGCACCAGCCTGGCCAGCAGCGGCCTGGTCGCGCCCGAGTTCCAGATCACCAACGAACAAAGCGTCGTGGCCTATGTGAACTATATGTACGGGCTGATCGCCAACGGCACCGGCGATGTTAAGGCCGATTACACCGCGATCCTGACGCTCGCCGCCGACAGCAAGGCGCTGGTCGACGAGATCAACCTGGTGCTGGCCGCCGGGCAATTGTCCGCCGCGACGGTGACCGCGATCCGGGGTGCCGTCGACAGCGTGTCGGCCACCGCGACCAACGGGCCGATCAACCGGGTCGGCATCGCGATCCTGCTGACCATGGCCTCCCCCGAATATCTGAACCTGCGGTGATGAGCATGATGCAAGACCAATCACGGCGCGCTTTCCTCAAGCGCAGTGCGTTGCTCGGCCTGGCCGGGACCGCCACGCCTTTCGTCTCCAGCCTGGCCGCGATCGGCGAGGCGGCGGCCGCCACCGCGTCCGATTACAAGGCGCTGGTCTGCGTGTTCCTGTACGGCGGCAACGACTATGCCAACACGCTGGTCCCGTATGACGAGACCAGCTTTGCCGCCTATCGCGCCGCGCGTGCCAATATCGGCTATCAGCGCGATGTGCTGGCGGGCAGCGTATTGAACCCCACGGTCGCGCTGCCCGGTGGGCGTCTTTACGCCCTGTCGCCATCGATGCCGGAAATGAGCCAGCTGTTCGCGGCGGGCAAGATGGCGGTGGCGTTGAACGTCGGCACGCTGGTCGAGCCGACGACCAAGGCGCAATATACGGGCAACAAGGTCAAGCTGCCGCCCAAGCTGTTCAGCCACAACGACCAGCAGAGCTTCTTCCAGGCGTCGAGCCCGGAAGGTGCGAACAGCGGCTGGGGCGGCCGGATTGGCGACGTGTTCCAGAGCGGCAACGGCACCGCCGCGCTGACCTGCATCAACACCAGCGGCAATGCGGTGTATCTGAGCGGTCGGACCGCGATCCAATATGCGGTGGGCACCGGCGGGCCGGTCGCGCTGCTCAACAGCAGCAGGACGCTCTACGGCTCATCCTCGGCGCTCGACACGCTGCGCAGCCTGATGACCACCGAGTCGAGCTTTGCGATGGCGAGCGAACATGCCCGCATCTCCAAGCGCGCCTTCGACGTCCAGGCGCAGCTTAGCAGCGCGCTGGCGGGGGCTCCGGCGGCCAATTTCCCGCTTTTCCCCACGAACAACACGCTGGCCGACCAGCTGAAGATGGTCGCGCGGATGATCTCCATCAGCCAGACATTGGGCCTGAAGCGCCAGGTCTTCTTCGTGTCGATGGGCGGGTTCGACCTGCACGACAATCTGGTCGCGCAGCATCCGGGGCTGCTATCCAAGGTATCGGCCGCGATGAAGGCCTTTTACGACACGACCAACGCGATGGGCGTGGCCAATCAGGTGACCAGCTTCACGGCCTCCGACTTCGGCCGCACGCTCCAGTCCAATGACGACGGCTCCGACCATGGTTGGGGCGGCATGCATTTCGTTGTCGGCGGCGCGGTACGCGGGCAGCGTTTCTATGGCAAGGCGCCGGTCGTCGGCAACAACACCAGCGACGATGTCGGCCAAGGCCGCCTGATCCCCACCATGTCGGTCGACCAATATGCCGCAACGCTGGCCAGCTGGTTCGGCATCGACTCGGGCGGTCTGCGCACCGTGCTGCCCAATATCGGTAATTACGATGCCTCGACCTGGAATCAGGGGTTCATGGGGTAATTCGGGCCTTTAGTGACAATATAACATTTTGATTTGAGACAATTCTCCGATCAGTACCGATCGGAAAACTTACGGATGCGCTTCTCTGGCACCGAACAGCGCGGCCCCCATATGGGCGGCCGCGTCCGTTCGTTCGCGTTACAGATTTCCAGAGGAGCTCCCATGCCCACTCCCGCCAAGGGTTATGCCGCCCAGTCGGCCGAGACCCCGCTCGCGCCTTTTTCCTTCGAACGCCGCGACCCGAAAGCCGATGATGTCGCGATCGACATCCTCTATTGCGGCGTCTGCCACTCCGACCTGCACACCGCGCGCAGCGAGTGGGCGGGCACGCTCTATCCGTGCGTTCCGGGCCATGAGATCGTCGGCCGCGTGACCGCCGTGGGCGGCGACGTGACCAAGTACAAGGTCGGCGATCTGGTCGGCGTCGGCTGCATGGTCGACAGCTGCGGCCACTGCCCATCCTGCCATGACGGCGAAGAGCAATATTGCGAGACGACCGGCTTTGTCGGCACCTATAACGGCCCCGACCCCGTCATGGGCGGTCACACCTTGGGCGGCTATTCGGACCATATCGTGGTCAAGCAAGGCTTCGTCCTCAAGATCAACCATGACGAAGGCGATCTGGCCGCGGTCGCGCCGCTGCTCTGCGCCGGGATCACCACCTATTCGCCGCTTCGCCACTGGAAGGTCGGGCCGGGCCAGAAGGTCGGCATCGTCGGCCTGGGCGGCTTGGGTCACATGGGCGTGAAAATCGCTGCCGCGATGGGGGCCGAGGTCCATGTCTTCTCGACATCGCCGAACAAGGCGGAGGATGCCAAGCGACTGGGCGCCAAGAGCCTGATCGTGTCGAAGGATGACGCCCAGATGGCGGAACATCTGGGCAGCTTCGACTTCATCCTGAACACGGTGGCGGCGCCGCATAATCTCGACGCGTTCCTGATGCTGCTGAAGCGCGACGGGACGATGACCTTGGTCGGCGTGCCCGATTCGCCGCATCCGTCGCCGTCGGTCGGCAATCTCGTGTTCCGCCGCCGCGCGCTGGCGGGCTCGCTGATCGGCGGCATCGCCGAGACGCAGGAGATGCTGGACTTCTGCCATAGCCACGGCCTGACCGCCGATATCGAGATGATCACGATGGACGAGATCAACACCGCCTATGACCGGATGCAGAAGAGCGATGTGAAGTATCGCTTCGTCATCGACATGGCGACGCTGAGGGGGTGAGCCCCGCACTTTGATCTTGGCACGCCCCTTCCGCAGGCGGGAGGGGATGGGGGAGGGAAAGCCACAAGCGTTGGTCTCGGTGAGACTCCTTGCCCTCCCCCCCGGCCCCTCCCGCCTGCGGGAGGGGGTGCGCCTGCGGTGAGGATGTACCGCCACACCAACCGCTTCGATTGCCCCCCTCCCCGCCAAGCCCTATATGCCGGACTCCCATGTCCAGCATTCCCTCCTCCGTGTTCGTCCCCGCCGACTGGCGCGACTTCCTGGCGCTCACCAAGCCGCGGGTGATGACGCTGGTGGTGTTCACCGGCCTGTGCGGGATGCTGGCGGCGCCCGTGGGGGTCGATCCGGTCATCGGCTTCACCGCGATCCTGTGCATCGCGCTGGGCGCGGGCGCGGCGGGGGCACTTAACCAATGGTATGAGGCGGATCTGGACGCGCTGATGCGCCGGACCGCCAAGCGACCGCTGCCCGCCGGACGCATGAGCCGCGAATCGGCGCTGCATTTCGGCGTCGGGCTCGCCTGTTTCTCGGTCATTCTGATGGGGCTGGCGGTCAATTATGTCGCCGCTGCGATCCTGACCGTCTCGATCCTGTTCTACGTCCTTGTCTACACCGTCTGGCTGAAACGCCGGACGCCGCAGAATATCGTCATCGGCGGCGCGGCGGGGGCGTTTCCGCCGCTGATCGGCTGGGCGGCCGCGACCGGCGAGATCGCGCTCCTTCCCTTCCTGCTGTTCAGCCTGGTCTTTCTGTGGACGCCGCCGCATTTCTGGGCACTCGCGCTGTTCGTGAAGACCGATTACGCCAATGCGGGCGTGCCGATGCTGCCCGTGGTCGCGGGTGAGCGGGTGACGCGCGCGCAGATCGGGCTCTACACCATTCCGATGGCCATCGCCGCCGTCGCGCCCTGGCCACTGGGGCTGGCAGGATCGATCTACGGCATCGTCGCCACGGCCGGGACCGCGCTGTTCGCTGCCTATGCCGCGATCGTCGCCCTCCGCCATACCCAGCCCGATGACGCGATGAAGCCGGAAAAGCGGCTGTTCAAATATTCGATTCTCTATCTTTTCCTTCTCTTTGGCGCGCTGGTGGTGGATCGTTGGGCATGACGCCTGACGATTCGAATCGGATACGCGCCAAGCAGCGCGCCCGCGCCACCGCGATGGCGCTGCTGCTGGGCTTTCTGGTGGTGCTGATCTTCTTCATCACCCTGTCCAAGATCCGGTCGGGGATGCACTGATGCGGCTGACGCGCCAGACCCGGACGGTGGTGTTCGCGATTCTGGGCGTGGTGTTCATGACCGGCCTCGCCTTTGCCAGCGTGCCGCTCTACCGCATGTTCTGCCAGGTGACGGGCTATCAGGGCACGACCCAGCGCGGCACCCAGGCACCGGGCAGCGTCCATCGCCAGATCACCGTCAATTTCGACGCCAATGTCTCCTCGCGCCTCGCCTGGACCTTCAAGCCGGAGAACCCGCACGAAACCGTCGATATCGGCGCGCGTGACATGGTGTTCTTCACCGCGACCAACAACGCCAAGGTGCCGGTCACGGGCACCGCGACCTTCAACGTCACCCCCGATCAGGCGGGGCGCTATTTCACCAAGATCCAGTGCTTCTGCTTCACCCAGCAGACGCTCAAACCCGGTGAGACGGCGCGGATGCCGGTCATCTTCTTCATCGATCCCAAGATTCTGAACGACCCCGACGCCAAGGACATCGAAACCATCACCCTGTCCTACACATTTTACCCGGTGGATTCGGCGAAGAAAGCGGGTTAGCCTGTCCTCAAAATAGCAAAATATAGGGACGGGATCATGGCTGGCGCGAAGAACCACGATTATCACATCCTGCCGCCGAGCCCCTGGCCGCTGGCCAGTTCGATGTCGGCGTTGCTGATGGCATCCGGCGCGATCATGTGGATGCATAGCGTGACGGGCGGCGGCTGGGCGTTTCTGGCAGGCCTCGCGGCGGTGTTGTTCTGCATGGGCAGCTGGTGGGCCGATGTGGTGCGCGAGGCGCATCATGGCGATCACACGCCGGTCGTTCAGCTTCATTTCCGCTACGGCATGATCCTGTTCATCGCCTCCGAAGTGATGTTCTTCGTCGGCTGGTTCTGGGCGTTTTTCGACTTTGCCCTCTTCCCGACCGCGATGAGCTTTGTCGACGGACAGGTCGAACGCGCGACCGAGGGCGCCGCGGCCATCGCGGCGACCTGGCCGCCCAAGGGGCTGGAGGTGATCGACGCCTTCAAGCTGCCCTTGCTCAACACGCTGATCCTGCTGACCAGCGGCACCACCGTCACCTGGGCGCACCATGCGCTGATCCACAACCAGCGCGGTGGCGAGAAGAAGGGCTTGTGGGGCGCGCTGGGCGTCGGCGACCGCGACGGCGTGCTGAAAGGCCTGTGGCTGACCGTCGTGCTGGGCCTGATCTTCAGCTCGATCCAGGCCTATGAATATATCCATGCGCCCTTCCCCTTTAAGGGGATCAATTATGGCGCCGCCTTCTTCATGGCGACCGGGTTCCACGGCTTCCACGTCATCGTCGGCACCATCTTCCTGATCGTCTGCCTGATCCGCGCCTATCGCGGCGACTTCACGCCTCGCCAGCATTTCGGGTTCGAGGCGGCGGCCTGGTACTGGCATTTCGTCGACGTGGTGTGGCTGTTCCTGTTCGTCACCATCTATGTCTGGGGTGGCTGGGGCGCGCCGGTTCATAGTGGCTGAGCCGACACCTCCCACCATCGCGCAGGCCGCGTTCCAGGGGCTGTGTCCGCGTTGCGGCCAGCCCCATTTGTTTGCCGGGCCGCTATTCTCGACCCAGGTCGTGACCTTTGCCGACCGTTGCGCCGCGTGCGGGCTGGACTTCACCCGGTTCAATGTCGGGGATGGCCCGGCGGCGTTCCTGACGCTGATCCTGGGCACCATCATCACCATCGCGGCGATCATGGTCGAGCTGAAGCTGCATCCGCCGCTCTGGCTGCAAATGGCGATCTGGCTGCCGCTGACCGCGATTGGCGTAGTCTATAGCTTGCGTATCGCCAAGGGTGCGCTGATGGCCGCCGAATATCGCAACGAGGCACGCGAGGGCGCCGTTGTGCGTCCCGACGACGACGCGTGAAGCGCCTGCCCATCCTGCCGACGCTGATCGTCGGGCTCGCGGTTGCGGCAATGATCGCGCTGGGGCTGTGGCAGTTGCTCGACCGGTTGCCGCAAAAGGAGGCCTATCTCGCCCAGCTCGCCGCCAATCCGGCGCGGCCGGTCATCGCCTTTCCGCTATTCCCCGACGACAGCCTGCTCTTCCGCCGCACGGTCGCGGATTGCCGTCCGCCGATCACCATCCGCCGCGCCGGGGCCGGGGCGGCGGGGTTCCGGCTGATCGCGACCTGTTCGGTGCCGTCGGACGTCACCACGCTGCGCTCCTTCCTCGATAATCAGATGAGCGGCCAACCAGTTCAGAAAGGCGCGCTGCAGGTCCAGCTGGGCACCACCCATGATCCCCGCGCCGAAAACGATTGGCGGGGCGGTCGGGTGACCGGCTATGTCTCCCACGCCCCCGACAGCCGATCGCTGATCCAATCGGCCTTCGATAACCGCCCGCAGGCGATGCTGCTGGTCGCCGACACGCCTGCCCCCGGCCTTCAGGCCAACCCCAAACCGGACATCAGCGGCGTCCCCAACAACCACCTGGCCTATGCGGTGCAATGGTTCCTGTTCGCCGCCATTGCCGCAATTATCTATGTTTTGGCGGTCGCTCGACGCAATCGAATGGTTGTGATGCGCAACGCACCCCGTTAAGCGGCAGCGCATCATGCGCTATCTCAGTACCCGTGGCTCCGCCCCTATCCTCGATTTCCGGGGCGCGACCCTGGCCGGTCTCGCCAGCGATGGCGGGCTTTACGTGCCCGAGACCTGGCCGACCCTGACCTTCGAGGAGATCGAGGGGCTGGCGGGCCTGTCCTATGCGCAGACGGCCGCGCGAATCATGGCGCCGTTCGTCGGCGACAGCCTGAGCGCCGAAGAATTGCAAGCGCTGTGCGACACCGCCTATGGCCGTTTCTCGCACGCCGCCGTCACGCCGCTCGTCCAGCTCGACCATGACCAGTGGCTGCTGGAGCTGTTCCACGGCCCGACACTGGCGTTCAAGGACGTCGCGCTCCAGATGCTGGGCCTGTTGTTCGAGCGGTTCCTGCGCGGGACCGACACTCGCCTCACCATCGTCGGTGCGACCAGCGGCGACACCGGCTCGGCGGCGATCGACGCGGTCGCCGGGCGCGCCAATATCGACATCTTCATGCTGCACCCGGCAGGCCGCGTGACCGAAATCCAGCGCCGCCAGATGACCACGGTGCTCGCGCCCAACGTCCATAACATCGCCATCGAGGGCAATTTCGACGACGCGCAGGCCTTGGTGAAGGCGATGTTCAACGACCGCGCCTTTGCCGACCGCCATACGCTGTCGGCGGTCAACTCGATCAACTGGGCGCGGTTGATGGCGCAGATCGTCTATTATTTCTACGCCGCCGTCCGGCTGGGCGCGCCGGGCCAGCGCATCGCCTTCTCGGTGCCGACGGGCAATTTCGGCGACGTGTTCGCAGGCTATGTCGCCGCGCGCATGGGCTTGCCCATCGAGCGGCTGATCGTCGCGACCAACGTCAACGACATCCTTCACCGCGCACTGTCGTCGGGCGACTATTCCAAGGGACAGGTACAGGCGACCGCAACGCCGTCGATGGACATCCAGGTCAGCTCGAACTTCGAGCGGCTGTTGTTCGACGCGAACGGCCGCGACGGCGCAGCGCTGGCCGCGCAGATGAAGGGCTTTGAGGGCACCGGCGCGATGCGGCTGACCAATGCGCAGCGCCAGGCCATTGCCCCGCTCTTCACCAGCGCGCGAGTCGATGCCGATGACATGAGCCGCGCGATGCGCTGGGCGGCGGACGAAGCGGGGCAGATTCTCGACCCGCATAGCGGCATCGCGCTGTCCGCCGCCCGCAAAAGCGGGCTCGACGTGCCGGTGGTGACGCTGGCCACGGCGCACCCGGCCAAGTTCACCGATGCGGTCGAGCGCGCGACGGGCAGCCGCCCCGCGCTGCCCCGCCGCGTCGGCGACCTGTTCGAACGCGAAGAACGCTACACCACCCTGCCCGCCACCTTTGAGGCGGTGACGGCCTTTATCGACGGGCATGGTTTGCGCTAACGCGCGTCCATGAAACTCGAAACGATGATCGGCGAGCCTTGGGCGGATTACGGGCTGGTCGACTCCGGCCATGGCCGCAAACTGGAACGCTATGGCCGGTTCCGCTTCATCCGCCCCGAGCCGCAGGCAATGTGGGCGCCCGCCACGCAAGACTGGCGCGCGGCGGCCGAGTTCTTGCCCGGATCGGACGAGGATGGCGGCGGCCGCTGGAACTTCAACGAGCCGGTGCCGCGCGACGGCTGGCCGCTCAAGTGGAACGAGGTGCGCTTCACCGCGCAGAACACGCCTTTCCGCCATCTGGGCTTCTTCCCCGACATGGCACCGGTGTGGAGCTGGATGCGCGAGCAGGTCGACGGGATGACCGAGCCCGAGTGCATGAACCTGTTCGGCTATACCGGCGTCGGCACGCTGGCGATGGCAAGCGCGGGGGCGAAGATGGTCCATGTCGACGCCTCCAAGAAATCGGTCGAGGCGGCGCGGAGCAACGCGATGCTGTCGGGCCTGGGGGATGCGCCCGTGCGCTGGATCATCGACGACGCCGCCAAGTTCGTCGCGCGCGAGGTGCGGCGCGGGCGGCGCTATGACGGCATCCTGCTCGATCCGCCCAAATATGGTCGCGGGCCGGAGGGCGAGGTGTGGCGGCTGGAGGAAGACCTGCCCGGCCTGATCGCCAATTGCCGCCAGCTGCTCGATGCCGATTCGCGCTTCCTGTTCCTCACGGTCTATGCGGTACGCATGTCGGCGCTGGCGATCGGCGAGATGATGCGCCAGGTGATGGCCGACCTGCCCGGCAAGGTGGAATGCGGCGAACTGGGCGTGCGCGAGGAAGCGCGGGGCATCACCCTGCCCACCGCCATCTGGGCGCGGTGGAGCCGGTAACGACCAACGCCCGTTCAGCCTGAGCGGGGGCGGGGGATTTCGATCAACGCGACCTCATAGGTCGCCACCGCGCCTCCCGCCTCGAATCGCCGCGCGATCCTTCGCATCGCGCCCGGCGGAATCGGGCGATGACCGTCACGCGGCGTCCCCGCCCCGATCGCCCGCAGCGCGCGCAGGAAGTCCGCCGCCGATTCGTGGCGCTGCTCGAACCGCCGCGTTTCGACCCGCCAGCCCATCCGCTTCAGCGAATCGACCGGCGGATAGACCGGGCTGCCCGCCGCGTACCCTTCCGCCCGGTGCGCTTCATGCCACGCCGCGAAGGTCCCTTCGACCAATGTCGTCACCAACATCCGCCCGCCCGGCGCGAGCAGGTCCGCCAGCCGCCGCAAACCCGCCTCCAGATCGGCGAACCACTGCACCGCCAGGCTGCTGACGATCAGGTCGAACGGCGCTTCGCCGGGCAGATCGGGATATTCGCCGTCCATCACCCTCCCGCGCACGCCCGGATACTTGGCCAGTCCGCGCTCCAGCATGGCGGGCGCGATATCGGTCATCAGCCAGTCGGCGCCCGCCAGTCGGGGCAGCACCGCGCCGGTCAGGAAGCCGGTGCCGCATCCCACTTCCAGCACGCGTGGGGCAGACGACGCGACCGTCATGATCCGCTCGGCCAGCCAGTCGGCGACCTGCCGCTGGATCACGGCATGGGCGTCATAGGCCGCCGCCGCGTCAAAGGCGCGCGCGATCCGCGCCGCCGGAATGGCCCCGTCTTCGATCATGGCGTCAGTCGCGCACCGATCGGATCGCCGCCGCGGCGATCCAGGGCGCGCCTGCGACCAGCATCAGCGATACCGCCGCGAGCAGCTTGAGCGCGCCCATGTCACCGCTCCCCGCGCCGAAGATCAGCAGCGGCAGCGCGAGCGGGAGCAGCAGCAGTCCGGCCAGCCCTCCCGCCGTGCGCAGGCCCGCGGTCAGTGCGCCGGTCGCCACCGCCAGCGCCGCAAGCCCTGGCGTGCCGAGCAACAGCCCCGCCTCGACCCGCGCCATGCCCAGGCCATCGAGCCCGAACAGCGCGCCCGCCACCAGCGCCGCCAGCATCAGCGGCGGCGCAAAGGCCAGCCAATGGCCCGCGATCCGCAACGCCATGACCAGCGGCAGCGACAGGCCGTGGACGCAAATCTGATCGAACCAGCCCGACTCGCAATCGGGCGCGACCAACCGCTCGACCGGCAACAGCGCGGCCAGCAGCGCCGCGACCCAGATCGCGCCCGCGCCGATCCGCGCCAGCACCGCCCGGTCGGGGCCGATGGCAAAGGGAAACAGCACCACCGCCAGCAGGAAAAAGCCGCAGACCAGTCCCGCCCCGCCCCCGGCATAGCCGCGCCGTACGTCGCGCGCGATCAGAGTCAGTGCTGCCTTCATACCGGGACCCGCTCGGCCAGCGGCAGGATCACCGCCCCCGGAACGGCCAGCGGCTGATGCGTGGTCAGCAGCACCGCGCCGCCCATCTCGCGGTGCCGCGCGATCGCCTGTTCGAGCATCGCAATGCCCTCGCCGTCCAGCCCGTTACCCGGCTCGTCGAGCAGCCACAGCGGAGCCTCTGCCGCCAGCACCCGCGCCAGGCCGGCACGGCGGCGCTGCCCGGTCGAGAGCAGCCGCACCGGCACATCGGCCAGTCTCGCCAGGCCCACCGTGTCCAGCGCCCGCGCCACCCGCTCGCCCGCCGCGGCTAGACCATCGAGGCGCGCCCAGAACAGAAGCGCCTCGCCCAGCCGCCTTTCGGTGTCGAGCGCAAGATCCTCGGTCATCAGCGCCATGCGTGCCGAACGCGTCACTCCCCCCTCGAACGGCGCGATCAACCCGGCGGCCAGCCGCAACAGGCTCGACTTACCGATGCCGTTGGGGCCGGTGACGACCGCCGCTTCGCCTGCGGCCAGGGTCAGCGACAAATGCGTGAAGAGCAGTCGCCCGCCCCGCGCGCAGGCGAGCTGGGACAGCGCCAGGATCACGGGGCGGCTTCGCCCACGGCGTCTTCCAGCGCGTGCATATCCTCATCGGACAGGCCAAAATGATGGCCGATCTCATGGATGGTCACATGCACGACCAGATCATCGAGCCGCACCCCCGTCTCGATCCATTCATCCAGGATCGCCCGGCGATACAGATGGATGCGGTCGGGCAGCCCCCCTGAATCCATCGAGCTTTTCTCACCCACCGGCCGCCCGTGATACAGGCCGGTCAGGTCGAGCGGATGATCGATGCCCAACGCGGCCAGCGTCTCGTCATCGGCATAATCCTCGACGATCAGGACGACATCGCCCAGATGCGCGGCGAATTCGGCGGGCAGGCGCGCGATCGCTTCCCGCGCGATCCGTTCGATCGCCTCGGCCCCGGGTGCTTCACCCATAGGCGCTTCACCGATCGCGACTTGCCCGCTCATGGCCGCCGTCTTACCGCTGTGCCGGCCAAAAGAACAAGAGAAGCAAGGGGACGATCATGGTGGAGCGGCTGAGCGAACTGGACCGGGACGAAGCGCTGGACGGCCTGACCGAATGGGACTGGGACGAATCGCGCGACGCGATCAGCCGCCGTTTCGTCTTCGCCGATTTCAACGAGGCGTTCGGCTTCATGACCCGGGTCGCGCTGCTGGCCGAAAAGGCCGACCATCATCCCGAATGGTCCAATGTCTGGAACAGGGTCGATATCGTGCTGACCACCCATGATGCGGGCGGCCTGTCGGCGCGCGATATCGACATGGCCGAGGCGATCGACGCGCTGGTCGGGTAGGGAGGCCCTATCCTCCCCATCACCGATGGGGAGGAATAAGCCGTTACTCCACCGTCTGCTCGATCGCGCCGAAGATCGGATGGTGGCGGTCGTCCTCCATCCAGATGCGCACCGTGTCGCCCTTTTTCAGGAACGGCGTGGCGGGCTCACCCCCGCGAATCGTCTCGATCATGCGCAGCTCAGCCAGGCAGCTATAGCCGACGCCGCCCTCGGCGACCGGCCGCCCCGGCCCGCCATCCGAATCGCGATTCGACACGGTGCCCGACCCGATGATCGTGCCCGCGCCCAGTGCGCGGGTCTTGGCCGCATGAGCCACCAGCGTGCCGAAGTCGAAGGTCATGTCCTCGCCCGCGTCGGCGCGTCCAAAGGGTTTGCCGTTCAGGTCGACCTTGAGGATCCGGTGCAGCTTGCCGTCCTTCCACCAGTCGCCCAGCGAGTCTGGGGTGACGAAGACCGGCGAGAAGGCCGAGGCCGGCTTGGACTGGAAAAAGCCGAACCCCTTGGCCAGCTCACCCGGAATCAGCCCGCGCAGCGACACGTCGTTGGTCAGGCCGACCAGTCGGATCGCCGCCAGCGCTTCGTCGCGGCTCGCTCCCAGGGGCACATCACCGGTGACGACGACCACTTCGCCCTCCAGGTCGCAGCCCCAGCTTTCGTCGGCGAGCGGAATCGCGTCGCGAGGCCCCAGAAACCCGTCCGAGCCGCCCTGATACATCAGGGGGTCGTGCCAGAAGCTTTCGGGCAGTTCCGCCCCGCGCGCCTGCCGCACCAGCGCGACATGGTTCACATAGGCCGAACCGTCCGCCCATTGATAGGCACGCGGCAGCGGCGAGGCGGCGTCATGCTCGTGGAAGCGCTCACGCGGGATCGCCCCGTGATCCAGATCGGTGGCCAGATTGGCGAGCGCGGGCGCGATGGCGTCCCAGTCGTCCAGCGCGGCCTGCAGCGTCGGGGCGATATGGCCCGCATCGGCATACCAGGCGAGGTCGCTCGACACGACGACCAGCTTGCCGTCACGACCACTTTTGAGACTGGCGAGTTTCATGCAGGGCTCCTCTTCGCTAACCGGTATCAGATGTAACCATCCGTCCGCGCTTGTCACGCACCGTAAGCCCGACGCTGCCTGAAACTTGACATTCCGCAAAGCGCGGCGCACATGCCCGCCTGTCGAAGGCGTCCATGTGCAGCGTGAACGGACCTGCAAAGGTCCCGGCTCCGCCCCGACCCTGTTTCCAGGCTTCCCTTGTCACGCGGGGTGTCATCAACCCCGGCGCCGCGTTTCGCGGCCCTTCGTGACTCGCGCGCCATGTCAGAAAGCAATTCCATGTCCTTTTCCGAACTCGGCCTGGCCGAGCCGCTCGTCCGCGCGCTCGAAGCCAAGGGCTATTCCGAACCCACCCCGATCCAGCGCGACTCGATCCCGACGCTGCTGGAAGGTCGCGACCTGCTGGGCATCGCGCAGACCGGCACCGGCAAGACCGCCGCTTTCGTCCTCCCCTCGATCCAGCGTCTGGTCGAGGCGAACAAGCGCGTCCTGCCGACCCATTGCCGGATGCTCGTCCTTGCCCCGACCCGCGAACTGGCCAGCCAGATCGCCGAGAATGCCAAGGGCTATGCCAAGTTTTCCAAGCTGGCGGTCGCGACCGTCTTCGGCGGCACCAGCCTGAACAAGAACCGGCAGGACCTGTCGCGCGGCGTCGATATCCTGGTCGCGACGCCCGGTCGTCTGATCGATCTGGTCGAGCAGGGCTTCCTCAACCTGTCGATGATCGAGATCCTGGTGCTCGATGAAGCCGACCAGATGCTCGACCTGGGCTTCATCCACGCGCTGCGCCGCATCGTGAAGATGATCCCGCGCAAGCGCCAGACCTTGTTCTTCTCGGCCACCATGCCCGCCGCGATTCGCGACCTGGCCGACAAGTTCCTCGACAACCCCGCGACCGTTTCGGTCACGCCCGTCGCCACCACCGCCGAGCGCGTCGAGCAGTCGGTGACGTTCGTCACGCAACAGGAAAAGCAGGCGCTGCTGACCATCCTGCTCGCCGATCCCGCGATCGAGCTGGCGCTGGTCTTCACCCGCACCAAGCATGGTGCCGACCGCGTCGTGAAGCTGCTGGCGGGCAACGGCATCGCCGCCAATGCGATCCACGGCAACAAGAGCCAGGGCCAGCGCGAGCGCGCGCTGGGCGAGTTCCGCTCCGGCCAGACCCGCGTGCTGGTGGCGACCGACATCGCCGCGCGCGGCATCGACATTCCGGGCGTCAGCCACGTCTTCAACTTCGAACTGCCCAATGTTGCCGAGCAATATGTCCACCGCATCGGCCGCACCGCGCGTGCGGGCCGTTCGGGTCTGGCGATCGCCTTCTGCGCCGAGGATGAGCGTCCGTATCTGAAGGATATCGAGAAGCTGACGCGGCAGAAGATCACGGTCGTTCCGCTTCCCGCCGACTTCGTGAAGCGCGCCGAGACGATCAAGTCGCAGCGCGTGAAGGCGATCGGCGCCGACCCCGCGCCGCGCGTCGATCGTCCGCGTGACCCGGCGCGGCCGCGCGCCACCCATCACCCGCGCGCGACCGACTCGCGGGCGCCGCAGGGCCGCCAGCCGCGTCGCCGTAGCGGCGGTGGTGGTGCCGCCGGTGGTCCGGGCGGCGGTCGCGGTCGTGGCGGCCAGGGCCGCCCCGGCGGCGGCGGTGCCGGGCGCGGCGTGCAGGGCTGACGCTGTAAAAGCCCCTCTCCCGGCAGGGGGAGGGGTTGGGGAGGGGCAAAGCCCTAGGCGATAGTCTCGGTGAGCCTCTTCACCCTCCCCCATCCCCTCCCGCCTGCGGGAGGGGCGTGCTTGCTGCCACGGCATGCACCCCAACCCAATCCTGATGCGTTGAGCGCGTAACAATTCCCGCGCATCAGGAGAGGTCGCCATGGATATTGCCCACACCCCCGCCGCCGAGCGCATCGCACGCGTGCTATGCGGCCAAAGGCTCAGCGCCAATGCGGGGGGCGATTCCGAATCGGCCGCCAAGCTGGTGGACGCGCATTGGCGCGACCATATGGGCGACGCGCTGGCGGTGCTCCGGACGCTGCGCGAGCCCGATCAGGCGATGGCCGAGGCGGGCGATCCGGCGATCTGGGAGAAGATGGTGCTGGTCGCGGTCGAGGCTGCCAAGCCACCCAAGGTCACGCTCTAAACTCCCCCCTGTAAGGGGAGGATCCTACACCGTCACCTGTTCGCCCAGTTCCAGCACCTTGCCCGGCGGAATCCGCAGAAAGTCGGTCGGATCGCTCGCATTGCGCTGCAGGAACATGAACAGTCGATCCTGCCAGAGCGGCATTCCCTTGTCCGCTTCGGGCTTCAGCGTATTGCGACCGATGAAATAGCTGGTCTTCATCGGGTCCAGCCCGGCGGGCTTGGTCTCGACGCCCAGATCGCGCGGCAGGTCGCGGGGCACGTCGGGGGTTTCCATAAAGCCATAGGTCAACGTGACCGTCGCGAAATTGTCGTCCAGCCGCTCGACATGCGCGCGGTGTTCGGCGGGCACGAAGGGGCGGTCGGCGGTGCGGATCGTCACCACCAGATTCTGGGCATGCAAAATCTTGTTGTGCTTCAGATTGTGGAGCAGCGCGCCCGGGGCCGAGGCGGGGTTGGCGGTCAGGAACACCGCGGTCCCCGGCACCCGCTCGGGCGGGCGTTTGGCGAGGGCGGCGACCAGATCGGCGAGCGGGATCGCCTGCCGCTTTTCGAAGGCCGACACGATCCCCCGCCCGCGCACCCAGGTATGGATGACCAGGCCGACCCCCGCCCCGACGAGCAACGGCACCCAGCCCCCTTCGATCACGCGCAGGATATTGGCGCCGAAGAAGACGAGGTCGAGCGTCAGGAAGGGCAGGATCGCCGCCAGCGCGAGCGGGCGCGACCAGCCCCAGCGGTGGCGCACCACCAGATAGGCCAGGCACGTCGTCACCACCATCGTGCCCGTCACCGCGATGCCATAGGCGGCGGCCATCGCCGAGGACGTCTTGAACTGGATGACCAGCACGAGCACGCCGAACAGCAGCAACCAGTTGATCGCGGGCAGATAGATCTGCCCCTGGAAATCCGCCGAGGTCTGGCGCACCCGCAGGCGCGGCAGGAAACCGAGCTGGATCGCCTGCTGGGTCAGCGAGAAGGCGCCGGTGATGACCGCCTGCGCCGCGATGACGGTCGCCAGCCCCGCCAGCACGATCAGCGCAGGACGCAGCGGCTCGGGCGCCATCAGGAAGAACCAGTCCTGATTGGTGAAGGGCTGGCCGCTGGCGGTCGCCTGTTCGAGGGTGGAAAGGGCGAAGGCGCCCTGCCCCAGATAGTTGAGCGCGAGCGCGGGCAGCACCAGCGAGAACCAGCCGATACGGATCGGCAGCCGCCCGAAATGGCCCATATCGGCGGTCAGTGCCTCGGCCCCCGTGACGGTCAGGAACACGGCACCCAGCACGAACAGCCCGACCATGCCATGGCTGGCGAGAAAGCCGACGCCGTAACCCGGCCAGACGACCCGCGCGATCGAGGGTTCGTCGGCGATATGCCAGACGCCCAGGCCACCGATGACCAGGAACCACAGGATACAGATCGGACCGAACAGCTTCGACACCTGCGCCGTGCCGCGCGACTGGATGAAGAACAAGGCGACCAGGATGACGATCGTGCACATCCGGATGACGCCCTCGTCGAAGATCGACGCGGCCGAGGGGATGGTCCGCAACCCCTCCATCGCCGACAGCACAGACAGAGCCGGCGTGATGATCGCGTCTCCGTAGAAGAGCGATGCCCCCGCCGCGCCCAGGACCAACGCGATGCGCGAGCGTGCTCCGCCGGCGCGCCGGGCGAGCGCGGCCAGCGCCAGTACCCCGCCCTCGCCCTGATTGTCGGCCCGCATCAGGAAGACGACATATTTGATGGTCACGACCAGGATCAGCGACCACAATGCCAGGCTGAGCACACCCAGGATTTCACTGGGGTCGATGCCGTCGCCCGCCGATTGCGACAGCGCTTCGCGAAAGGCGTAGAGCGGGCTGGTGCCGATATCGCCGAACACCACGCCGATCGCCCCGACCGTCAGCGCCAGCAGTGCCGGGTGGCGGTGCACGCCCGCCTCGCCCGTTTCGGTCGATGAAACCGGATGGCCCGTCATCTCGCCCCTCATGTCGGTTGCCGTCCCCGTCATGCCCGCCGGAACCCCCTGTGCCAAAAGGACGGCGCGCTTTACGCTTCTGCGCGCCCGAAGCAAGGGCTTTCGGCGACCGTTTGCAAACGCTTGATATTGCCCGGCGTCAAGCGCATGGACCGGAAATGGTTCCCTTTTCGTTCGGCGGTCATGCATTCCAGGCGCTGGCCGACGGCGCGCTCTACTGGCCCGCGCGGGGGGCGTTGCTGGTCGCCGACCTGCATCTGGAGAAGGCGAGCTGGTATGCGGGCGGCGGGCAGATGCTGCCCCCCTACGACTCGCTGGCCACATTGTCCGAGTTGACCGCGATCGTGACCCGTACGGGCGCACGCGAAGTCTGGTGCCTGGGCGACAGCTTCCATGATGCGGACGGCTGCGACCGGCTGTTGCCGGAGGCACGCGCGATGCTGCTGGCGCTGACCGGTGCGACCGATTGGACCTGGATCACCGGCAACCATGATCCGGTGCTGCGCGACCGCTGCGGCGGCGCGGTGACCCAGGAAGCCGCGGTCGACGGCCTCGTCCTGCGCCACGAAGCCGATCCGGCCGAGACGCTCCCTGAACTGTCCGGGCATTTCCACCCCAAGCTGCGCCTGCGGGTGCGCGGCAAGCTGGTCGCGCGGCGCTGTTTCGTGGGCACGGCCAACAAGCTGATCCTGCCCGCTTTCGGCGCACTGACCGGAGGGCTGGACGTCGACCACCCCGCACTGCACCAGGCGGTCGGCCGCCCCGCCGAGGCGTTGGTCCCCGTGCGCGACCGGATGCTGCGTTTCCCCGTCGCGGCGTGATCGCCCCACGAAAAAGAATTGTTCGCGCGGAGACGCGAAGACGCGGAGATGGAGAACTACCTGGCGAAGCCGGAATCTTATCGACCACTTGAGATCATAGGGCCGCTTGCGCGGCAGGCCGTTCCTCTCCGCGCCTTCGCGTCTCCGCGTCTCCGCGTCTCCGCGCGAACAAAAATGCGGGCATCCGGGGTGATCGACATTCAGCGTGGTGCCGCCCCAATTCCTCCCCGGCAAGGGGAGGTGGCAGGCCGAAGGCCTGACGGAGGGGTGTCCCGCTTGGTGAGGTTCGGTTGCTCCAACAACCGGTTACACCCCTCCACCATGCTGCGCATGGTCCCCCTCCCCTTGCAGGGGAGGGATTGGCTTGGCCCTATCGCCCCTCCGGCGGCTCGCGCTCCAAGATCCAGTCCTGGCTGACGACGATGATCGAGCGCACCGGCCGGCCGTCCGCATCGCGCGAGGGGTCGTAGCGATAGCGTTTCTCGATCAGGCTGCAGGTCGTTTCGTCCAGCGCGCGGTTGCCGCTGCTCCGGGTTACGACACAGCCGCTGACCCGGCCGTCGACATTGACGAAATAGCGCACCGTCACGCTGCCGCTGATACCCGCTTCGGCGGCTTCGCGCGGATAGTCGGAATCCTTGATCCGGCCCCTGATCCGGCGCGGCGGGGTGTCGTCGCCATAGCCGTCTCCATCGCCCGCGCCGCCGCTGCCCGTGCCATTGCCAATCCCGCCCGCGCCGGTGCCGGGGCCGGGCTTGTCCGACGCACCCTGGCTGGCCTGCGCGCCGGTGCCCGCCACCGGCGCGGCGATCACCGGCGATATGGGCGGCAGCACGACCACCGGCGGCGGCGCGACCACTTCCGTCGCCTGCGACCGCAGATTGGGCGGGGCGGCGGCCCCGCGCGGGCGGTGGGTCTGGACCCGCTTGGGCTGGATGCGGGGCGGCGGTGGCGGCGCAGGCGGGCGGACGTCGAAACTGTCCAGCGCCTCGCTGGGGGTCGGCAGGGGCGGCGCGAAGCCCAGCCCGACGACCAGCGCATAGCCCATCACCCCTACGATCAACCCCGTGGGGATCGCGGCGCGCAGACGGTCGCGCCAATCGGGCCGGGCCAACGTCATGCGCAAGAGGTGGGAAGACTCACCGCCCAAGACAAGCCGCTTACCCCCTGTCCCCCGTCCCCCGTCCGTGCCACAGGACGGTCATGTATCCAGCCACCGCGCCCGAAGGAGCCCGCGCATGACCGAATCCGATATCCTGATCGTCGGATCGGGCGCGGCCGGGCTGACCGCCGCGCTGAACCTCGCCGACCGGTTCAAGGTGACGGTGCTGGCCAAGGGCAAGCTGAACGAGGGCTCGACCGCCTGGGCGCAAGGGGGCATCGCCGCCGTGCTCGAACCCGGCGACACCTTCGACAGCCATATCGAGGACACGATGGTCGCGGGCGCAGGCCTGAACGACCGTGCCACGGTCGAGTTCGTGGTCGAGAACGCCCCCGCCGCGATCGAGCGGTTGCAGAAGCTGGGCGTCCCCTTCGCGACCGAGGGCAATATGCTCCACCTGACGCGCGAGGGCGGGCATTCGCATCGCCGTATCGTGCATGTGGCGGACGCGACCGGCTGGGCGGTGCTCGACGCGCTGCTGAAGGCGGCGGACGCGCATCCCAACATCACCATGGTCCCCGATCAGGTCGCGATCGACCTGGCGACCAGCCGCCACGAGATGCGCTATTCGGGGGCGGGGAATGTCTGGGGCATCTATGCCGTCGACCGCCGGACGGGCCGCGTCGTCCTGCACACCGCCCGCGCGACGATCCTGGCGACCGGGGGCGCGGGCCGCACCTATCAATTCTCGACCGCGCCCAAGGGCGCGACCGGCGACGGCATCGCCATGGCGTGGCGGGCGGGCGCGCGGGTGTCGAACATGGAGTTCATGCAGTTCCACCCGACCTGCCTCTACAACACCCAGGTCAAGAATTTCCTGATTACCGAGGCGGTTCGCGGCGAGGGCGGGCACCTGAAAATCCCCGAGACGGGCCACCGCTTCATGCCCGATCTCGACCCCCGCGCCGAACTCGCGCCGCGCGACATCGTGGCGCGCGCCATCGATCATGAGATCAAGCGGCTGGGCCTGGACTATGTCCATCTCGACATCAGCCACCAGTCGCCCGCCTTCGTCCGCGAGCATTTCCCCAACATCCACGAAAAGCTGCTGTCGCTCGGTATCGACATGACGGTGCAGCCGATCCCGGTGGTCCCCGCCCAGCATTATACCTGCGGCGGCGTGATCGTGGACCGCGACGGGCGCACCGACCTGCCCGGCCTCTACGCCGCGGGCGAAGTCACCCAGTCGGGCCTGCACGGCGCGAACCGCCTGGCTTCCAACTCGCTGCTCGAATGCTTCGTCTATGGCGAGGCGTGCGCCAACCATATCGCGCAGCATTGGGACGACCTGCCCCCGCCGCCCGCCATCCGCGCCTGGGACGAAAGCCGCGTCACCGATTCGGACGAAGAGGTGGTCATCAAGCAGAACTGGACCGAAATCCGCCGCTTCATGTGGAATTATGTCGGCATCGTGCGCACCACCAAGCGGCTGGAGCGCGCGCAGCATCGCATCCGGATGCTGACCGACGAGGTGAACGACTATTACGGCCATTTCCGCGTCACGCCGGACCTGATCGAGCTGCGCAACCTGCTCCAGACCGCCGAACTGATCGTCCGCTGCGCGCTCCACCGCAAGGAGAGCCGGGGGCTGCACTACACGCTCGACTATCTGGAGACGCTGGACGAGGCGATCGACACCATCCTGATTCCTTGATGCCTCCGTATTCCTCCCTGAAAGGGGAGGAATTGAAGATGTTTCGCATCTTATCGTGCCCTCGCGGCCTTTCGTCGCAAGCCCTGTGCGCGGGGATTTCCCCCGTCCGGTCAACACGTAAGGATGCTGATGTATAGCGGGGTACAGCGGTGACGAAGCGAGTATCGAGCGGCGGGCTGCGTTCATGGCCTGCCGGGTTTCTTCTCTTGGGACTCTCCGCATGCGGCGGGGATTCCCGTCCCGGCGCGACGGCCCATGCTCCCGGTGTTGCCGACCCCCAGGTCGAAGTGTCGATGCCGCTCCCCCCGCCCCGCCCCAGCCGCGCGCCCGCCGCGCCTGCCGGACTGGTATCGACGATCAACCGCCTGTCCGCCGGCTTCACCGGCAAGAAGGGTATCGCCGTCCGCGCGGTCGATGATGGCTGGACGGTCGAGGTCGGCGGCCGTCAGCGCCTGCCGCAGCAATCCGTTTCCAAGCTGTGGGTCGCGATCACCCTGCTCGATCTGCGCGACAAGGGCCGCGCTCGTCTGGACGAGCCGATCGTCGTGCGGCGCGAGGACCTGACCGTCTTTCACCAGCCGATCGCGATGCTGGTCAAGGGCGACGGATACCACACCACCGTCGGCGAGCTGCTGAAGCGTGCGCTGACGATGAGCGACAACACCGCCAACGACCGGCTGCTGACCTTTGTCGGCGGGCCGCAGGCGGTACGTGCGATGATCGCCGCCAAGCGGCTGGGCGATATCCGTTTCGGTCCGGGCGAGCGGCTGCTCCAGGCGAAGACCGCTGGCCTGACCTGGCAACCCGCCTTTGCGGCGGCGGGCGCGTTCCAGGCGGCGCGCAACCGGCTCGACCCGGCGGCGCGCAAGGCCGCGCTCGATGCCTATGTCAGCGATCCGCCCGATGGCGCCGCGCCGATCGCCATCGCCGATGCGCTCGCCCGGCTGGCGCGCGGCGAGTTGCTGTCGGAGACCTCGACCCGCATCCTGATCGACACGATGGAGGCCTCGCGCACCGGCCATGCCCGCCTGCGCGCCGCCGTGCCGTCGGGGTGGACCATCGCGCACAAGACCGGCACCGGCCAAGATTTGGGCCGCCGCAATGCGGGTTTCAACGATGTCGGCCTGCTGACCGCCCCCGACGGCCGCCGCTTCGCCATCGCGGTGATGATCGGCGACACGACCGAGGATATCCGCAAGCGCCAGCTGCTGATCCAGAATGTCGCGGCGGCGGTCGCCGACGCGGCGGGGCCGCCGAGAGGGCCGGTAGCGGTGGCGAATTGATCGTTACAGACGCCCAAACGAGCGAATGACTGACTTTTTGCGACAAGGGATGTCACCACCGCGGAGTAAAGAACTCAAACGTCCCACCAACCGCCGTAAAAATTATCCGATGCAAAGGATCAATCGCGCTTACCGCCAAGACGATCAGCACGGCAAAAGATGCCCACCGGGTTTTTCGATCGCCGACATAGAACCCGAGCAAGGCGGCCGAGCTTGCGAGCAGGAAGAACAACGCCCAGCGGTGAAGGAGCCAACCGTAATGTGGCGAAGATATAAGAGCGAATTGAAGCGCGAACGCTCCGAACATGAGTCCGAGCATGGCCAGAGCCAAACTGACAATTGGTCGGCCGGGGTAGGCTGCTGATTGCATGTGTCGAGAATACGCTGTGAGGGCCTTCGCACAAGTCCGCTTTCCAAGGCCAATCGACATTCATTTTATTCCTCCCCTGTAAGGGGAGGTGGCAGGCCGAAGGCCTGACGGAGGGGTGTCCCCATCGGAAAGGGCAGTCAAAGCTCGCGACCGGGGACACCCCTCCACCATGCTTCGCATGGTCCCCCTCCCCTTGCAGGGGAGGAATGGCAAATGTGCCGCGAACGTCGACTGGCTCTGGCGCACTGTACCACCGCAACAGCGTGACCCATCCGCCACAAACCCGAAAAACCGCTACCATCAGGGGCTGTTTACCCTCCCCCGCATCCGCTAAACCGCGCGGATCATGCCCCATCTCTATCTCGTCGACGGCTCCGGCTATATCTTCCGCGCCTATCACCGCCTGCCGCCGCTGACGAACAAGCATGGCGAGCCGGTGGGGGCGGTCTATGGCTATACGACCATGCTGTGGAAGCTGGTGGATGAGGTCAACGCCGCCGACGGGCCGACCCATATGGCGGTGGTCCTCGACAAGTCGTCCAAGACCTTCCGCAACGACATGTACGACCAGTATAAGGCGCACCGGCCTCCGCCCCCGCCCGATCTGGTGCCCCAATTCCCAATGATCCGCGACGCCACCCGCGCCTTCTCGTTGCCCTGCATCGAGGAAGCGGGTTTGGAAGCCGACGATCTCATCGCGTGTTACGCCCGCGCCGCTATGGCCGAGGGGTGGCAGGTCACGATCGTGTCGGGCGACAAGGACCTGATGCAGCTGGTCGAGGATGGCAGCCTCGACATGCTCGACACGATGAACAACCGGCGTCTGGGCGAGGCCTATGTCGTCGAGAAGTTCGGCGTCGGCCCAAAACAGCTGGGCGATGTGCTCGCGCTGATGGGCGACAGCGTCGACAATGTGCCGGGTGTGCCGGGCGTCGGCCCGAAGACCGCCTCCAAGCTGATCGTCGAGCATGGCGATCTCGAATCCGTCCTCGCCGCCGCGCCCGAGATGAAGAAGGGCAAGCTTCGCGACAATCTGATCGAACATGCCGACAATGCCCGGCTGTCGAAGCGGTTGGTCACGCTGGAGTGCAATGCGCCGCTGCCACAGCCGCTGGAGGAACTGGCGCTGCATCCGACCATCCCGGATGCGCCGCTGCGCGCGTTCCTGGAGCATCACGGTTTCCGCTCGCTGATCGCCAAGATGGGCCAGATCACCGACGACGCAGCCCCCGTACCCGCCGCCGGAGAGGCCGCGCCGTCCGCGCCGATGGACGATGACGAGCCGTGCAATCTCGACGGCTATACGACGGTGCAGGACCTGGAGACACTGGACCGCTGGGTCGCGGAGGCGCAGTCTCAGGGCTTCGTCGCGATCGATACCGAGACCAGTTCGACCGATGCGACCCAGGCCGAGCTGGTCGGGGTCAGCCTGTGCCTCGCGCCGAACAAGGCGTGCTACATCCCCTTGGGCCATGGCGGGACCGATCTGCTCGCCGAGGTGCCGGTGCAGATTCCGGTCGCGGCGGCTTTGGAGCGGATCAAGGCGCTGTGCGAGGATCCGTCGGTCCTGAAGATCGGCCAGAATCTGAAGTTCGACATGATCGTGCTGGGCGAGCGCGGCATCGCCATCGCGCCGCATGACGACACCATCGTCATGAGCTTCGACCTTGATGCGGGTTTGCATGGCCATGGCATGGACGAACTGGCCGCGACGCATCTGTCGCATACCTGCCTCGCCTTCAAGGAGGTGGTCGGCACCGGCAAGAAGCAGCTCGGCTTCCACGAGGTCGACCTCAAGCTCGCCACCCGCTACGCCGCCGAGGATGCCGACGTCACGCTGCGGTTGTGGAAGCGGTTCAAGGCGCGCCTCCCAATGGAACAGGCGACCCGCGTCTACGAGATGGTCGACCGCCCGCTCGTCCCCGTCATCGCAGGGATGGAGCGGCGCGGGATCAAGGTAGATCGCGACCGCCTGTCGCAACTCTCCACCGAGTTCGCCGGGCAGATCGCCGCGCTGGAGGGCGAGATCCACACGATGGCGGGCACCCCCTTCACCATCGGCAGCCCCAAGCAGTTGGGCGAAATCCTGTTCGACCGGCTCGGCCTGAAGGGCGGGCGCAAGGGCAAGTCCGGCGTTTACTCGACGGATGTGACCGAACTCGAACGGCTCGCGCGCGACGGCGGCGAGGCGGCGGAGATCGTGCGCAAGATCCTGGAATGGCGCCAGCTGTCCAAGCTGAAGAGCACCTATACCGACGCGCTCCAGGCGCAGATCAACCCCAGGACCGGCCGCGTCCATACCAGCTACAGCCTGACCGGCGCGCAGACCGGCCGCCTGTCCTCGACCGAGCCGAACCTGCAGAACATCCCGATCCGCACCGAGGTCGGGCGGCAGTTGCGCGAGGCGTTCATCGCCGAGGAGGGCCATGTCCTGATCGCCGCCGACTATTCGCAGATCGAGTTGCGGCTGGCCGCGCACATGGCCGACGTGCCTGCGCTGCGCGAGGCGTTCGCCAATGGCGACGATATCCACAGCCTGACCGCGATGGAGCTGTTCGGCGAGGTCAATCGCGACACGCGCGGACGCGCCAAGACGATCAACTTCGCCATCCTCTACGGCATTTCGCGCTGGGGTCTGGCGGGTCGCCTCGACGTATCGGCAGACGAGGCGCAAGCGATGATCGACCGCTATTTCGAGCGGTTTCCGGGCATCAACCGCTATATCGCCGAGACGCTGTCGTCCGTGCGCGAGAAGGGGTTCACCGAGACGCTGTTCGGCCGCAAGACGCATTTTCCGCGCATTGCCTCGCGCAACCAGGGGGAGCGGCAGGGGGCCGAGCGCGCCGCGATCAACGCGCCGATCCAGGGGACCAGCGCCGATATCATCAAGCGCGCCATGGTCCGCATGGAACCCGCGCTCGCCGCCGCTGGCCTGGGCCATGTGCGGATGCTGCTTCAGGTGCATGACGAACTGGTGTTCGAGGCGCCCGAGGCGGATGCCGAAGCGGCAGGGGCCGTCATCCGCGAAGTCATGGCGGGCGCGGCCGAACCGGCGGTTTCGCTGTCGGTGCCGCTAGGCGTCGAGATCGGGGTCGGCAAGAGCTGGGGCGCGGCACATTGATGCGCGTCGCCGGTGACACCCCTCCGCCAGACCTTCGGTCTGCCACCTTCCCTTACAGGGGAGGAAATCCTGGCAATCGACACAAGCCCCTCCCCTTTAGGGGAGGGGTTGGGGTGGGGCGTGTCCACCAGTGTCGCATCCGCGGCGATGCCCCACCCCCGGCCCCTCCCCTGAAGGGGAGGGGTGAGTCCATATCATGCCATCCTGGTACGGGACTCCGCGCCCGCTGATGGCCCAGACCCAGGACATCGACACGCTCGCCAAGGGGGGGCGCACCAATATCGCGGGCTTCGTCCTGCGACTGGCGGCGCGCATCCCCTTCCTGTTCATCGCGGGGCGCATCTATGGCCCCGATCTGGTCGGGCGCTTCGCCATTGCGGTGGTGGTCGTCGAACTGGCGGCGCTGATCGCCACCCTGGGCATGAAGCGCGGGCTGGCACAGGCGCTGGCCTCGACCGACCGACCGCATGTCCATATCGTGTGGGACGCGATGGCGCTGGCCTTCCTCGCCTCGGTCGCGGCGAGCGGCGTGCTGTGGAATTTTCCCGAGCTTCTCTATCCCAACAGCGCGATCACCGGGCTGGACCGATGGCTGCCCTGCATCATCGTCGCCATCGCCTGGTCCGACGTCAGTCTCGCCGCGCTCGCCTATCGCCATAACGTCAAGGCGACCGTCACCGCGCGCGCGGTGGTCGAGCCCTGGACCATCTCGATCGCGGCCTGGGTCTTTTCCTTCTTCACCATCCGCGACGGCCTGGTCCTGTCCTATGTCGCATCGATGACGGCGGCGCTGATCGCCAGCCTGGTGCCCTTCCTGCGCAGCTATGGCCTGCCCCATGGCTGGAGCCCGCAGCTGTCGCGCGTCTTCGCGCTCGCCCGCGCCAATGCGCCGCTGGCGGGGGCCGACGCGCTGGAATGGGGCACGCGCAATGTCGACCGCTTCATCCTGGGCGTGATGTTCGAGCCGCGCGTCGTCGGCATCTATTATATGGCGCAGCAGGTCGCCTCGCTGCCGCAAAAGCTGAAGACCAGTTTCGATCCGATCCTGGGTCCCGTCATCACCCAGAGCCTGGCCAATGGCGACATGGGCGCGATCGCGCGGCAGGTGCGACAGGTCGCCTTCTGGATCATCGCGGCGCAAGGGTGCCTGGCGCTGATGGGATCGATCCCGGGCGAGGCGGTGATGGGCGTGGTCGGTCCGCAATTCGTCTCCGGCACCGCCGCGCTCGCCTTCCTGCTGTTCGCCGAGGTGCTGGCCTCGACCGGCGCGGTATGCGAATCGGCGCTTGTCTATACCGCGCGGCACCGCAACCTGATGATCTCGATCGCGATGCTGGGAGTGCAGATCGGGCTCAGCTTCGCGCTGATCCTGGGAATGCGTTCGCTCGGCTGGCCCGAGACCTGGGCGGCGGCGGGGCCAGCAGTGGCGCTGGCGATGAGCGTGACGATGACCTCGGTCATCAAGGCGCGGGTGCTGTCGGGGATATTGAAGGCGCCGGTATCGCCCTTCCGCTGGCCGCTGGTCTGGGCGGCGGGTGCGGCGGTCGTGGTGGGGGCCATTTTCACGCTGTTGCCCAAGCGGCTGGAATGGGCCGAACTGCTGTTCGGCGAACCCGCGATCGCGGCGACCTATCTGCTGATCCTGTGGCGCTGGGCGTTCGGCCCCGCCGACCGCGCGCTGTTCGGCAAGGCTCCGACCGCAGAGGAAGCGACCTTGCCCAACGCGGGCGGGATCACACGGTAAAAAATCCTCCCCGGTACGGGGAGGTGGCGGGCCGTCAGGCCCGACGGAGGGGGCTTGCCACAAAGGTCATCCCTCGTCGCAAGCCCCCTCCACCATCCTTCGGATGGTCCCCCTCCCCGGGCAGGGGAGGATCGGATCAATGCCGGAAGTGGCGCATTCCGGTGAACACCATCGCCAGACCCGCTTCGTCCGCCGCCGCGATCACCTCGTCATCGCGGATCGATCCGCCCGGCTGGATGACCGCCGTCGCGCCCGCCTCGACCGCCGCGAGCAGCCCATCGGCGAAGGGGAAGAAGGCGTCCGACGCGACCGCCGAGCCGATGGTGCGGGGCTCTGCCCAGCCCGCCTTCTCGGCGGCGTCCTTGGCCTTCCACGCCGCGATCCGCGCCGATTCGAGACGGTTCATCTGCCCTGCGCCCACACCAGCGGTCGCGCCGCCCTTGGCATAGACGATCGCATTCGACTTCACATGCTTGGCGACGGTCCAGGCGAAACGGCAATCGGCCAGTTCCTGCTCCGTGGGCGCGCGCTTGGTGACGACCTTCAGCATATCGTCGGTCAGGCGGCCATTGTCGCGGCTCTGAACCAAGAGGCCACCCGCGATCGACTTCATCATCAGGCCGGGGCGTGCCGGGTTGGGCAGTTCGCCCGACAGCAGCAGGCGCAGGTTCTTCTTCTTGGCGAAGATCGCGCGCGCCTCGGCGCTTGCATCGGGGGCCACCACGACCTCGGTAAAGATGCCCGAGATCGCCTCGGCCGTCTCAGCGTCGAGCGGGCGGTTGCAGGCGATGATGCCGCCGAACGCCGACACCGTGTCGCAGGCGAACGCCGCCTGATAGGCCTCCAGCAGCGTCTCGCCGCTCGCCACGCCGCAGGGGTTGGCGTGCTTGACGATCACCACGGTCGGCGGGCCGTCGATGAACTCCGATACCAGTTCCAGCGCGGCATCGGCGTCGTTGAGGTTGTTGTAGCTCAGCGCCTTGCCCTGCAACTGCTCGGCCTGGGCGATGCCCTGAGCGCCCTTTTGCGGCAGATAGAGCGCGGCGACCTGATGCGGGTTCTCGCCATAGCGCAGCGTTTCGGGATGGCGGGTAAAGGCCAGCGGCAGGGTCGCCGGGAACGCCTCGCCCTGGTCGACAAAGCCGAACCATTGCGCGATCGCCGAGTCATAGGCGGCGGTGGCGGCGAACGCCTTGGCGGCGAGGCGCTGGCGGGTCTTGAGCGTCGAGGCGCCGTCATTCGCGGCCAGATCGGCGAGGAAATCGGCATAGTCGGCCGGGTCGGTCAGGATCGACACATAGCCATGGTTCTTGGCCGCCGAGCGGACCATCGATGGGCCGCCGATATCGATATTCTCGATGATCTCGGGCCGCTCCGCACCCTTCGCCACCGTCTGCTGAAAGGGGTAGAGGTTGACGACGACCAGATCGATCGCGCCGATGCCATGCTCGGTCATCGCGGCGGCGTGCGCAGGGTCGTCGCGCACCGCGAGCAGGCCGCCATGGACCATCGGATGCAGCGTCTTGACCCGGCCGTCCATCATCTCGGGGAAGTTGGTGACTTCCGAGATGTCGCGCACCGGCAACCCTGCTTCGCGGATCGCCTTGGCGGTGCCGCCGGTCGAGACGAGATCGACCCCACGCTCCGCCAGCGCACGCGCCAGGTCGATGACGCCGGTCTTGTCGGATACCGACAAGAGCGCGCGGCGAACCGGCACCAGATCGACGGAAGGAGCGGTGGGGAGCGATACGGCCATCGGGCAGCGAGTCCTACAAATGGGGAGTTTGCGGACCCGATAGACTCCGATTCGCCGAAGCGCAAAATGTTCCTCCCCGGCACGGGGAGGTGGCAGGGCGTAGCCCTGACGGAGGGGAGCTTCCACACAGGTCGTCCCCTAGTGGCACTTCCCCTACACCACCCTGCGGGTGGTCCACCTCCCCGTGCCGGGGGGATTTTATGGATTCGCGCGAAGGCGCGGATAACGCGGAGGGGTTTCGCCCGGTGACAAACCCCTCGGATCGTCAACCGGCCGGAGTAGAAGCCTTGTCAGAGCGGCAAGCCAGCCATCTCTGCGTCCTCCGCGCCTTCGCGCGAACCATCACTCTCAAAGCGCCCGCTTGAACGCCCAGCTGACATGCGCGCCGCCCGCTGGCGTTTCGCCGGTCACGACCAGTTGCTGCGTCGCCACCGGCCGTCCGGTGCCGTCGATCCACAGCGACTCCTCGATCGCCAGCGTGCCCCCACGACAACGGAACTGCCACAGCGCGCCGTCATCGAGGCGCAGGATCGCCTGGCCGCTTTCCGCCGTCACCATCGCCTCGACCCCGTCGCCGAGGTGGAAACGGAGCGCGAAGTTGGTGCTGCCCGGCTGCCGCTTGCGGCCCTGCGGCAGCAGCGCATCTTCGCCGCGCAGTTCGCGCCCGTCGCCGGTCAGCAGCAACTGGCGGCGGTGGGTAAAGCCATAGCGGCGGACATAGCCGTCATGACTTGCCTCGATCCGGCTGGCGGCGTCCGATTCTTGGCGGCTGAGTTCGACCTCGGCCACACCGCGCCCCAGCGTGCCATCGGCATGGATGGCGGTCGAGTTGCTGTCACCCAGCGTCAGCGTCGAGTGCGCCGCCGTGGTGCGCAGGCCGTGCGCCAGGCTGGCGGGGACCTGCGCCACGGTCGCGCGCGCGCCGCCGCAATTGACGACGATCCGCTGCGCGCCGTCCGAAAACTCGAAAGCGAGGGTGGAGGCACAGCCGCCCTCGATCGCGCGGGCGATCGGCGGGGGCGCCGCGTCCATCACCAGCACCGCCTGCGCCGCCGCGAGACGCTGATACCCCCAATCGCCCGCCTGGCGCAGCGGCCGGGTGCGCACGCCCGACGCCTCGATCACCGCCGCGATCCGCTCGGGCGTTTCGGGGCCGGAGCCTTGCCAGCTCGACAGCGCACGGTCCCCGTGCATGACGCCCAGCAGCGCCGAGATCATCCGCTGCAACCGGGCTTGAAACTGCTCGGGGAAGGGGAGCCCCCGTGCGTCATAGACCTCGCGCATCATGGTCAGCAGCATGACCGCATCGAGCTGCACCGCCGGGCTGCGCGCGATGATCCCGCCATCGGCGAACAGCCCGGTGTCGAGCGCGCGGGCCAGCCCCGCCTCGCCGAACGCCTGACGCGGATCGCCGCCAGCAAGCAGTAACCCGGCCGCGATCACCCCGCACCACGAAGCGATCCGTGCCACGCCCGCCGGCGCCTTATCGGCACCCCGATCCAGATGCCGGGCACCGCGCGCCATGGTGTTGAGCACGCGCGAGCGATAGACGAGATCGGTCGACGACAGGATCAGCGGCGCATGCGCGGTCCAGAACAGGATACGCCGCCCCCACAGATCGGGGCGCCACGCCACCGCATCGACCGTTTCGGCAAAGGCGTCGAGCCAGCGGCCCATCAGATATTCGGCGATCGGCGCGCCTTGCGCCCGCGTCGCCACGGTCGACAGATCGCGCAGCCAGGCGAAGCTGTGCAGATGATCGGCGAAGCCGGTCGACCAGTCGGGCCGAGCGAAGTCGATCGATTCGACGCCGCGTTCCTCGCCCCGCCAGTCGAGCACCCCGCCGAGCAAAGCATGACCACGCTCGATATCGCCCAGGATCGGGTCCTCGGGCACGGCCATCAGCTTCAGCGGATGACGCCCCTTCAACCGCAGCGAATGGAGCGGCGTGCGCCAGGTCAGCCGGTGGAGATGCTCGCTCAGTCGATCGGCGAGCGACAGTCCGCCGGTCTGGACGCGAACCAGGCGCTTGCCCTCTTCGATGCTGTCGGCGGCGATTCGGGCCTCTTCGGCCCCCATGCGATCGCGCATTCCGCTCAACCGCGCAAAGCGGCGATGTTTGCGGCGTAATGCTCCGGGCCACCCCGGAACGCGGCCGTGCCCGCGACCAGCGCGTCAGCGCCCGCCTCGATGCAGCGCTTCGCATGGGTGGCATCGACACCGCCATCGACCTCCAGATCGATCGCGCGGCCCGAATGGTCGATCATCTTGCGGATCGCCGAAATCTTCTTGAGCTGGCTGTCGATGAAGCTCTGCCCGCCGAAACCGGGGTTCACGCTCATCACCAGGACCAGGTCGACCATGTCGATCAGGTAATCCAGCATCTTGGCCGGTGTCGCGGGGTTCAGGACGACGCCCGCGCGCTTGCCCAGCCCCTTGATATGCTGGATCGTGCGGTGGATGTGCGGCCCCGCCTCCGGGTGGACGGTGATCGTGTCGGCGCCCGCTTCGGCAAAGGCATCCAGATAAGCGTCGATCGGCGAGATCATCAGATGCACGTCGAACGGCTTGGTCGTGTGCGGGCGCAGCGCCTTTACCACCGCCGGGCCGATGGTGATGTTGGGCACGAAATGCCCGTCCATGACATCGATATGAATCCAGTCGGCACCGGCGGCGTCGATGGCCCGGACTTCTTCGCCCAGGCGGGCGAAATCGGCGGAAAGGATGGAAGGAGCGATACGCACGGGAAGCATGGTTTTCACCTGTACCGACATATCGCCCCCAAGTCAGCCTTTGCGTTGCAACATCGCGATGAAGAACCCGTCGAGCCGCCCTTCCTTTGCGAGCATCGTCGGCAGGGTGCGGATCGTGCCCTCATCCGTCACGCCCGGCCATTCGCCGGTGATCGGGACCAGCGCATAATCGGGGCGCTGTTCTAAAAACGCCGCGATCTGCCCTTCGCCTTCCTCCGGCTCCAGCGAACAGGTGGCATAGACCATGGTGCCGCCGGGTTTCAGCCAGTCGGCGGCGCGGGTCAGGATCATCCGCTGCAATTCCGCCATCTCGGCGATGATCGCCGGGCGGACGCGGTAGAGGACGTCCGGGTGACGGCGGAAGATGCCGCTGGCGCTGCACGGCGCGTCGACCAGGATGGCGTCGGCCTGCTCCTTCGGGCTCCATTCACGCAGGTCGGCGGTGACGACCGCCGCCGACTGGTTGGTGCGTTCCAGATTCTCGGTCAGGCGGGCTAGGCGCGACTCGGACTGGTCGATCGCGGTGACGGTCCACCCGGCGGCGGCGAGTTGCAGCGTCTTGCCCCCGGGCGCGGCGCACAGGTCAAGCACATGACCCTTGCCCTCGCCCAGCAGCCGCGCGGGGATCGAGGCGGCAAGGTCCTGCACCCACCAGGCACCCTCGTCGAAGCCCTGCAACTCCATCACCGAATGCCCCGAAGGCAGACGGACATGGCCAGGGAGCAGGCTGACCCCGCCCAGCTTCTCCGCCCATTCATCGGTCGCAGTGGGATCGGCCAGCGTCAGGTCGAGCGGCGGCGGGGCGGCGATGGCATGGGCGGCGGCCTCGACCATATCCTCGCCCCAATTCGCTTCCCAGCGCGCCTCGGTCGCGTCGGGCAAAGCGGGTATTTCGGGCAGGAGCACGCCGCTCTTGGTGATGGTGCTGAACACGCCATGGACCAGCTTGCGCGGACCACCATCGACCAGCGGCAACACGGTCGAGATCGCGGCGTGCGGCGGGGTGCCCAGCGCCAGCACCTGGACGAGCGCGATGCGCAGCGCGAAACGCGCCTTGGCATCGTCGGGCAGCCGCTGCTTGGTCGCCGAGTCGATCAGCGCATCGAGATCGGGCAGACGACGCAGCGTCTCGGCCGCGATGGCGTGTGCCAGACCACGATCGGGGCCACCCGGCAGCGCGCGTGTCGCCGAGGCGAGCGCCGCCTCCAGCGGTTCACCCCGACGCAGCACGGCGTCGAGCAAGCGAATAGCGGCGCGGCGGGCGGCGGTGCCCAGCGGCTCGGTCGGGCGCTGCTGCCGCCCACGCCGGTCCTCGCCCTTGGGCGCACCCCGGCGATCGGGTCGGCCACGGGTCGGCGATTGGGGAGGACGTGTCACTTGGCAAAACTCCTGTCAGCCCCGACATGGGCTGCAATATTCCGCCCCTTTAGTCGAAAGGACCGCCCATGGGCCAGCGCCCCGACCATGTGAAGCCGCCCGCGTACCTGTCGCCCAATCCGCCGGTGCCGGAACCTCAGGTGAAGCCGGAGCCGGAAGCTGATCCGTTGGGAAAGAATCCGGTGCGCTATGGGGATTGGGAATTGAAGGGCGTAGCGGTCGATTTTTGATCTAAGGCCCCGCCTGCTTCTTAAGCCCCTCCCGCAGGCGGGAGGGGTTTGGGGAGGGTAAGGAGCCTCGCAGAGTTGATCGCTTGCGGCTTGCCCTCCCCCATCCCCTCCCACTTACGGGAGGGGAGCGGCTAGAGGCGAGGGTTCACCATACAAACCGCCGTTCAGGCTGAGCCCTTCGGCTGGCTGGCAAGCCAGCCGCTCAGGGTAAACTTCGGCGCTTGGCGCCGAAGTCGAAGCCCACGCCACAACCTCGCCCCCTTACCGGCGGACCAGAGTCCCCGCCCCCTGCTTGGTGAAAATCTCCAGCAGCATCCCGTGCGGCACGCGGCCGTCCAGGATCACCGCCGCATCCACCCCGGCCTCGACCGCGGAGACGCAGGTTTCCAGCTTCGGGATCATCCCCCCCGAAATCGTCCCGTCGGCGCGCAGTTCGGCGATCCGCGCCGGGTTCAGGTCGGTCATCAGCTCGCCCTGCTTGTCCAGCACGCCCGCGACATCGGTCAGCAGGAAGAAGCGCGACGCGCCCAACCGCGCGGCGATCGCGCCCGCCATGGTGTCGGCGTTGATGTTATAGGTATGCCCGTCCAGCCCGATCGCGACCGGCGCGATGACCGGGATGATGCCATCGGCGCACAGGCTTTCGATCAGGCGCGGATCGACCGCAACCGGCTCCCCGACAAAGCCCAGATCGACATGCCGCTCGATCCCCTTCAACGGATCGGCTTCGCGTCCCTGCACCTTCTCGGCGATGACGAGCCCGGCGTCCTTGCCCGAGATGCCGACCGCGCGCCCTCCGGCGGCGGAAATCCAGCTGACGATTTCCTTGTTGATCGACCCCGCCAGCACCATTTCGGCGATCTGCGCGGTCTCCTTGTCGGTGACGCGCAGCCCGTTGACGAACTGCGACTCGACGCCCAGCCGCTTGAGCATCGCGCCGATCTGCGGACCGCCGCCATGGACCACGACCGGATTGATGCCGACCGCCTTCAGCAGCACCATGTCCTCGGCGAAATCGCGCTGCCGCTCGGGGTCGCCCATGGCGTGACCGCCATATTTCACCACGAAGGTCTTGCCCGCGTAACGTTGCAGATAGGGCAGCGCCTCGGTCAGCGTCTCGGCCTTGGCGAGCAGGGCGGCGTCGGGATCGTGGTTGGTCATGGCGCGCCCTTTATCGCGGGTCGGGAACGGGGAAAACCGCCAATCTGGCAAACAGGTCCTGGCGCGTCCTGGCGGCGGGTCCGTCAGGCGCGATCCAGCCGCCGCCCGATCGCGACGAACAGATAGATCAGCGGCGGCACCAGAACGGCGGACAATGTGACCTTGGCGATCATCTGCCCCACGATCAGCTGGCCGATCGGAAAGGCGCCGTAAAAGGCGATGGTGACGAACAGCAGCGTGTCGACCACCTGGCTCAACATGCTGGCCACCGCCGCGCGCAGCCAGAGCAGCTTGCTGCCTTCCCGACCCTTCAGCGCGGCGAAGATCGTGACGTTCAGCGTCTGCGACACGCCGTAAGCGACGATCCCGCCCAGCCAGATCCGCCAGGTCGACCCCAGGATCAGCTGGATCGCGTCGCGATTGGCGGGGACCATCTCGGGCGACGGCGGCAGGACCCAGACCACCCAGGACAGCGCCAGCGACACGAGCAGCGGCACGAACCCGACCCGGACCAGGCGACCCGCCGTCGAAGGCCCATGCAACTCCGCCACCGCGCTCGACGTCACGACCAGCAGCAGGAAGGCGAAGATCCCCGCCTCGACCGCGATCGGCCCCAGCGAGACCTGCTTGTTGCCCAGCACGCCCGCGATACACACCATGCCGCCGTAAAAGATCGACAGCGCGAACAGCGAGGGCGAGATCAGGAGGGGGCGAGCGGAAATATCGGGCTGGTCCATCGGCGACTGCTAGCGCGAAATCGGTACGGGGCAAAGGACTTGCGATCCTCCCCGGTACGGGGAGGGGGACCGCCGCGAAGCGGTGGTGGAGGGGGTTCTCTACAAGGGGTGTCATTCGCGGCACGCCCCCTCCACCATGCTGCGCATGGTCCCCCTCCCCTTGCAGGGGAGGAACACTTGCACCCCGCCGCGTGAACCGCTCTATTCCCCGCCGACACGGAAAAAGAGGGGGATCATATGCGGTTGGCGAAATGGCTCGGCGGGGTGGCGGCGACGCTGGCGATGCTGCCGGGTATCGCGGCGGCGCAAGGGAGGCCCGACCAAAAGGCGTTCTTCGGCCTCTACAAACAGCTGGTCGAAACCAATACCGCGCTGTCGGTGGGAAGCTGCACCCAGGCCGCGTCGCAGATCGCCGATCGGCTGAAGGCGGCGGGCTATAAAGACGCGGACATCACCCTGTTCTCGGTCCCCGAGCATCCCAAGGACGGCGGCATCGTCGCGGTCCTGCCCGGCACCGACAAGGCGTTGAAGCCGATGCTGTTGCTTGGCCATCTCGACGTGGTGGAGGCCAAGCGCGAGGACTGGACCCGCGATCCGTTCAAGCTGATCGAGGAGGATGGCTTCCTCTATGGTCGCGGCACGGTGGACGACAAGGCGATGAGCGCGGTCTGGGCCGATACGCTGATCCGCCTGAAAAAGACCCCGCCCAAGCGCACCATCAAGATGGCGCTGACCTGCGGCGAGGAAACGACCTTCGCGTTCAACGGCGCGGAGTGGCTCGCCAAGAACAAGCCCGACCTGATCGCGGCCGAATTCGTCCTGAACGAGGGGGGCGGCGGACGCCTCGACTCGGACGGCAAACGCGAGTTGCTGGCGGTGCAGGTCGGCGAGAAGGCGGCGCAGAACTACACCTTCCTCGCCACCAATCCGGGCGGCCACAGCTCGCAGCCGACGCCCGAAAACGCGATCTATGAGCTCGCCGATGCCGTGAAGGCGGTGCAGGGTTATGAATTCCCCATCCACCTGACCGACACCACCCGCGCCTTCCTGACCGCCACCGCGCAGAAGGTCGGCGGCCAGCTGGGCGGTGCGATCAACCGGCTGCTTGCCAATCCGAACGATCAGGCGGCGGATGCGATCGTCAGCCAGGACAAGGCGCTGCACTCGACGCTGCGCACCACCTGCGTCGCGACGCTGCTCCAGGCGGGCCATGCCGAGAACGCCCTCCCCCAGCGCGCGACCGCCAATATCAACTGCCGCATCTTCCCCGGCGAGACGGTCGAGGGCACGCTGGCGAAACTCAAGGAGCTGGCGGGTCCGAAGATCACCGTCACCGCCAACCAGCCGGTCCGCCCGACCGCCATCCCGCCCAAGCTGGATCCGAAGATCATCGGCCCGATGAAGACGCTGGCGGCCAAGCACTTCCCCGGCGTGCCCTTGGTCCCGATGATGTCGACGGGTGCTACCGATGGCATCTTCTTCCAGACGATCGGTATCCCCGTCTATGGCGCGCCGGGTATCTTCATCGAAAAGGACATGTCGGGTATCCACGGCCTGAACGAGCGTATCCGGGTCACGTCGCTCTATGACGGCCGGGATTATCTGTACGATCTGGTCCGGGCCTATGCCTATTGAGGAAAGCAGCGCCGCCCGTTCCCAACGGGCGGCGACGCCTCACCTCACGCGGGCTGGTGCACCGGCGGCAGGCGCAGGCGCATCGGCTGGGACAGCCAGCCCACCACCATGCGCCGCATCGGCTGCCAGAAGGCGGACAGGGTCAGCAGGGCCGAGCCGATGACGAAGGCGGTGAACGCCGCCCCCAGCTCGACCGCGCCTGCGCTGCGGAACAGCGAGTAGAGCGCGAACAGGACATAGACGAGGCTGGAGACGAGCAGCGCGCGCCGGTCCACCGCCAGAGCGATCCCGGCGAACAGCAGGTAGAGCGCGAGCACGATCACCGCGACGCCCGCGCCGATGTCGTTGTTGAACACGCCCAGCATCTGGAAGATCGGATGCGCGATCATCGGCGCGGCGGCCAGATGCAGCCAGAAGGCGACGTCGGCCCGCCGCGTCTCCCGCTTCGGATCGGACATGTCCCAGCGCATGGCCAGCGCGAAGACGCCGATCCCACAGACCAGCAGGATCGGCCAAACGCCCTGCTTGATGTCCGGGAACGCCGCCATCAACAGGCCTACCACGACCGCGACCTGCGCCGCCGCCCCTGCCGCAACGGTGATCGGCACCATGAACTGGCGCCAGTGCAGCCAAGCCGCCGCGGCCGAAACCAAACCCACGCCGGACATGGCCAGCGCGCCCGCCGTATCGCCGATATGCGGCCAGAGCGTGTCGACCAGGCCGATCAAGCCGCCCGCCACGCCGCCGACAAAGGCCAGCAGCAACAGGATGCTGGGCAAGGCCATGCGCCGCTTGCCCGTGAAGTAGAAGGCCAGCATCCACGCCGCGCCTGCGACAAAGGCGCCGCCCAGCCCATGGCTGATGCTGAAGCCGATCTGTCCCAGCGCCGCGAGCAGCAACGCGATCGCGATGGAGACGAAGATGTCGTTGAACCCGGTGAGCAGCCGGAAATGCTCCTCGTCGACGGCCGGCGCGGCATGGACCGTCGCGACGTGCCGCCTCAGCGCCGCCGCCGCATCGGACGAGATCGCCCCCGCCGCTACCGCGCCGTCGATGTCGCTCTCGCTGTACATGGACTCGTCTCCCCATTCGAGAAAGCGGGAGGATGTCGAATGTGTATTATTGTGTCAATACACATAGCAAAGCATCCGCTTTTCAAGCTGTCGCCCGGCATGGCCGAGGAAAGGATCATGACCCGGAGCTCTTCGCTTGCGACCCGCCTGCGAATGATCATGGGACGCATCATAGCCTTGGTCGTTTGCGCCTTGATCCGGGTGTCCTCGTTCATCCCGGATCGCCCAGGGCGTCGTGAAAACCTGCCAATTCGCTGAACGCGTCCGCCACGATCCGTTCAGATGAAACGGCGCAATATCTTCGGCATACGGGAGATTATGGTTCTGAGGCTATTGCCATGAAGATGCTCAAGACCGGATTGCTGGTGGCCCTTGCCAGCGGGGCCATGTTGTCGGCCACGGCGGCCAGTGCGCAGGATTGGCGCTATGACGCGTATCGCGCGCATCAGGCCGCGCGCGGAGCCGAAATCCACGCCTATCAGGCAGGACGTGATCAGCGGGCGGCGGACACGGCCGCCTATTATGGCGATTACCGCGCGGCCAGCGCCTATGCCCATGCCGCCGCCGTCCGTCGGCACGAAGCGCGGCGCGACGCGCATTTCGCGCGGGCCGAACGCCATGCCGCGCGCTGGGATTATTGGCGGGGCTATTGAGCCCCATCCCGAAAACGAAAAGGGCCGGCGCGAGGGATCGCACCGGCCCTTTTTCGAAGGTTCGACGAACGGCCGATCAGCCGTCGTAATCGGCACCCAGATTCTGATTGCGCGGCGGGGCGGCGGCGGTCAGGCGCAGCGCCTCGGCCGAGGCCTGCAGGCTGCCGACATCGTCCGCCTCGTCCTCGTCATCGATCTGGACGCGCTGCAGGCTGTTGACCACGGCTTCTTCCAGATGGGTCGGACGAACCGTTTCCTCGGCGATCTCGCGCAGGGCGACGACCGGATTCTTATCGCGGTCGCGGTCGACGGTCAGATCAGCCCCGCCCGAAATCTGACGAGCCCGCTGCGCCGCGAACAGCACCAGATCGAAACGGTTGGGAATCTTGTCGACGCAATCTTCGACGGTGACGCGCGCCATGCGTGTGTCCTTCGCAAATAATGCTGGGATGAAAGCGGGCCACCTAACAGCAAAGGCGCGACAAGTCAAAAGCCTTGGCGTGTGCAACGCCTCTGTCATGTCGATCGTTACGTTTTCGTCAGGACCACTTACCGCGAGGAGCCGCCACATTTCCGCCCCCCACCCGCCCGAGCAGCCAGGTTTTCAGGTCGACGGCCACCGCCTGACCCTGCTCGACACGGGGCCGCGGCGACTGGAGGCGGTGCTGGCGCTGATCGAGGGCGCGCGAACCTCGCTCCGCATCCTTTATTATATCTATGCCGATGACGAGACCGGGCGACGGGTGCGCGATGCGATGATCGCGGCCGCGCGCCGGGGCGTGGCCGTGTCGGTCATTGTCGACGGCTTCGGCGCGGGCGCGGACGAGGCGTTCTTCCGGCCATTGGTGGAGATAGGCGCCCGGCTGTCACGGTTCGAGCCGCGCTTCGGCCGCCGCTATCTGCTGCGCAACCATCAGAAGCTGGCGCTGGCGGATGCCGAAGGCCCCTCCCCGTCCATCATCATCGGCGGCTTCAATATCGAGGATGATTATTTCGGCACCCCCGCGGACCAGAGCTGGCGCGATCTGGGGCTGCTGGTCGAGGGTTCGGCGGCGGCACGCATGGCCGGCTATTTCGATGCGCTGTTCGCCTGGACGGAAAATCCCAGGGGCCGGCTGCGCGACCTGAACCGCGCGCTGGCACATTGGAGTGAATCGACGGGGCGGCTGCGCTGGCTGATCGGCGGCCCGACGCGGCGGCTGTCTCCCTGGGCGCGGACGGTGCGCGACGATATGCGGCAGGGCAAGCGGATCGACGTGATCGCGGCCTATTTCACCCCCAGCCCCACCATGCTCCGGCGCCTGGATCGGGCGGGGCGCCGCGAGGCCGAGGTGCGGATCGTGACGGCGGGCAAGTCGGACAATCAGGCGACGATCGCGGCGGCGCGCTTCACCTATGCCGGGTTGCTGCGCAAGGGCGTGCAGATCTTCGAATATCAGCCGACCAAGCTGCACACGAAATTATACGTCATCGACGATGCGGTCCATGTCGGCTCGGCCAATTTCGACATGCGCAGCCTGTTCGTAAATCTGGAGCTGATGCTCCGAATCGAGGACCCGGCCTTCGCCGCGCATGTCCGCGCCTATATCGACGGAGAGGTCGCACGGTCGGAAGCGATCACGCCCGACTGGTACAGGCGCCACACCGGCTGGTTCCAGCGGCTGCGCCAGTTCGCGGCCTATCTGCTGATCGCGGTGATCGACCCGTCGGTGTCGCGGGGGCTGAATTTCGGTATCGAGTCGCCGGAATGATCCTCCCCGGAACGGGGAGGTGGCAGGCCGCAGGCCTGACGGAGGGGGGCTTCCGTATAGGGCGTAGCTTGCGGCGCCCCCCCTCCACCACCGCTTCACGGCGGTCCCCCTCCCCGTGCCGGGGAGGAATGCGCTTTAGTCCTTCCAAGCCCAGTAAAGCTGCGCGGGGGGCACGTTCCACCATTCCATGTCGTGGTCGATATTGTCCCAGTGCGGAACCAGGAAGTCCTTCACCTTGGGGCTGAACTGATAGACCAGGAAGGCACCGCCGGGACGCAGCACGTCGTGCGTACCCTTGGCGATCGCCGGTCCCACGCCCGGCGGCAGGGTCGAGAAAGGCAGACCGGACAGGACGTAATCGGCATGATCGAAACCATGGTCCCGCACGATCTTCTGCACATCGGCCGCCGATCCGTTCACCGCCTTGAAGCGGGAATCGATAATGGTGTGGCGCAGATAATCGCAGAAATCGGCATTGGTATCGATCGCGATCAGCGTCGCGTCAGGGGCCATGCGCTCCAGGATCGGGCGGCAGAAGGTGCCGACGCCGGGTCCATATTCGACGAACAGCTTGGTATTGGCCCAGTCGACCGGACCCAGCATCTTGCGGATCAGCTTGCCCGACGAGGGAATGATCGAGCCCACCATCACCGGATGCTTCAGGAACTGCTGAAAGAACATCTGGCCGGGCGAGGGATAACCCGTGGCATCGGTGCGGGACTTGCGCGCGGCGGTGGTCGAGCTGGGCATCGAGTTCCTGTCGTTCGTGATCCCCGCGTAAGGGACGCGCGAGGGAAAGCCCCTCGTCGCACAGGTGCCGAACGACTTTCAAGCTATTGGGTTGCGCGACACGCGTACATTCCGTCGCAAAGCGGACGGGCAAAGGAGGGAATGGCGATGGATCGGACGGGCCAGATCGCGGTGATTTTCGTGTCGCAGCGGACAGTTGGCGATGCCGATGGTTATGCCCGGGCGGCCGAGGCGATGGACGCCCTCGCCGCGCGGCAACCCGGATTCTGTGGCACCGACAGCGCGCGCGGGGCGGACGGGTTCGGGATTACCGTCAGTTGGTGGGCGGATGAGGCAAGCGCGCTGGCGTGGCGGGCGCATCCCGAACATGCGGCGATCCGCGAGTGGGGGCGGGCGGAATGGTATTCGCGATATGAGGTCGCGGTGGCCAAGGTGGGGCGGAGTTATGAATGGGAGCAGCGTTAGTGCTGACGCCAATGCTCTCCGCAGGCACGCCCCTCTCGCAAGCGAGTTTCAGGTCGGTCATGCCCCCGGCATGACCTAAACGATGCGGGGCATCGTTTACCTGAAACTGGGATGGGGGAGGGATTGGAGTCTCAGCGAGACCATAGCTCGCGGCATAGCCCCCACCCCAAACCCCTCCCCCTGCCGGGAGGAGGGGCTTAAGTAGGAGGAAGGGCTCACGACGTTACGGCTGCTTGTCCCCTCTCGGCGTCAGCTGCCCCGGCGCAATAAACCCGATCGGCTGGATCGCAGCGGCCTCCTGCTTCAGCTTGGCGGCGATCTGTTCGTAATCGCGCTCCATCTCGGGCGTCACGCTGGCGCGCGCTTCGGTCAGGGCTTCGTCGAACGCCGCCATATCGACCTGGGTCGCGCCCGGCGACCTGCGCAGCGCGATCAGGCCTGCCCGGCGCACCACATCCCCCAGGTCGGCGCCGGTAAAGCGCTCGGTCCGTGCCGCCACATCGTCGAGGTCGACATCCGCCGCCAGCGGCATCTTGGCGGTCTGGATACCCAGAATCCGCCGCCGTCCCGCCTTGTCGGGCACGCCGACATAGATGAGTTCGTCGAACCTGCCGGGGCGCAGCAGCGCGGGATCGATCAGATTGGGTCGGTTGGTCGCGCCGATCACGACGACCGACTGCAACTCCTCCAGACCGTCCATCTCGGCGAGGATGGTGTTGACCACCCGCTCGGTCACCTGCGGCTCACCCAACCCCCCGCCGCGCGCGGGCACCAGCGAATCGAGCTCGTCGATGAAGATGACGGTCGGCGCGACCTGCCTGGCGCGGGCAAACAGGCGGGTGATCTGCTGCTCGCTTTCGCCATACCATTTGGACAGCAGGTCGCTTGATTTGGTGGCGATGAAATTCGCCTCCGCCTCGCGCGCCACCGCCTTGGCCAGCAAGGTCTTGCCGGTGCCCGGGGGGCCATAGAGCAGGAAGCCCTTGGCGGGCCGGATGCCGAGCCGCCGGAAGGCGTCGGGGTCCTTGAGCGGCAGCTCGACGCCTTCCTTCAGCTTCATCTGCGCGGTGTCGAGGCCGCCGACATCGTCCCAGCGGACACTGGGCGCCTGCACCATCACCTCGCGCATCGCCGAGGGCTGGACGCGCTTCAGCGCCTCCAGGAAATCCTCGCGCGTCACCGACAGCGTATCGAGCACTTCGGCGGGAATCGTCCGCTCCTCGAGGTTCAGGCGCGGCATGATCCGCCGCACCGCCTCGATCGCCGCCTCGCGGGTGAGCGCGGCCAGGTCCGCGCCGACAAAGCCGAAGGTGGTGCGCGCCAGCTCGTTCAAATCGACCTTGTCGCCCAGCGGCATACCGCGCGTATGGATGCCCAGGATTTCGCGCCGTCCGCGCTCGTCGGGCACGCCGACGACGATTTCACGGTCGAAGCGACCCGGCCGCCGGAGCGCTTCGTCGATCGCCTCGGGTCGGTTGGTGGCGGCGATGATGACCAGATTCGCCCGCGCCTCGAGCCCGTCCATCAGGGTCAGCAGCTGCGCCACGAGCCGCTTCTCCGCCTCGCCCTGCACCCGGTCGCGCTTGGGGGCGATCGAGTCGATCTCGTCGATGAAGACGATCGAGGGGGCCGACTTGGTCGCCTCCTCGAAAATCTCGCGAAGGCGCTGCTCGGACTCGCCATAAGCCGAGCCCATGATCTCGGGGCCATTGATCAGGAAGAACTGCGCATCCGATTCGTTCGCCACTGCCCGCGCCAGCCGCGTCTTGCCGGTGCCGGGCGGGCCATGGAGCAGCACGCCCTTGGGCGGCTCGACCCCCAGCCGCTCGAACAGTTCGGGATAGCGCAAGGGCAGTTCGACCATCTCGCGCAGCTGGTCGATGGTCGAGGCCATGCCGCCGATATCGTCATAAGTGACGTCGGCCCGGCGCGCCTCGCGCGGCTCTTCATATTCGGGACGCAGCTCGACCTCGGTATTCTCATCGATATGGACCACGCCCTTGGGGCTGGCCGCGACGACCGCGAGGCGGATCTCCTGAAGCGCATAGGCGGGCGCATTCATGAATTGCGCGACGCCCGGCGGCATGTTGGTGACGCGCTGCTGCCCCGCCGTCGCCACCACGTCGCCCTGGCATAGCGGCCGGTTGAAAAAGGTCCGCTTGAGCGCCTGGGCCGAGCCCTGCAGCCGCAGATTTTCCTGGGCGGGCGCGAAGACGACGCGGGTCGCGGGCTTCGATTCGACGCGGCGCACCTCGACGAAGTCGCCCGAGCCGACGCCCGCATTGGCGCGCTGCAACCCGTCGATGCGCAACAGGTCGAGACCCTCATCCTCCGGATAGGGGGCTACGGCGCGCGCGGGCGTCGCCTGCTTGCCGACGATCTCGACGACATCGCCCTCGGTGATGCCCAGTGCGGCCATCAGGCTGCGCGGAACATGGGCAAGACCTCGCCCGGAATCCTCGGGGCGGCTATTGGCCACCTGTATCTTGCGGGTCGGCGCGTCGCTGTCGGCCATGATCGTCCCTTGGCAAATATCTGAAACACGAAAGCGCGGGACTTGGGGGCGGGTTCCGGCGAGCGAAAGTGCGGGCGGCCGGACGGAGGCAAAAAAAAGGGCCGATCGAAACGACCAGCCCGAAAAGTTTTTAGGAGAGGATGCCTGAAAGGCCCGTTCCTTTTGCGCTGCGAAACGTTATGTTGCAAGTGCGAAAAGCTTGGTTATGAATGCAGTTTATGCAATCCTCTGACCGAGAGGATGTCAACGAGTACAGGTGCGGCATGCGCAGGCTCCCCCCGCTGGGTGCGATCGAAGCATTTGTCCAGGTCGTTCGCCTGGGCTCCATCAAGGCAGCGGCCGAGGAACTGGCGCTGTCCGCGCCCGCGCTGAGCCGCCGCGTGCAGACGCTGGAACGCTTCGTCGGCAAGCCGCTGTTCGCCAGACGGCATCAGGCGATGGTGCCCAATGAGGAAGGCCAGCGTCTGATGGAGCAGATCGCCCCCCTGCTCGACCAGCTATCCGACGCGGTGGAAGCGATGACCAGCGGACAGGAAGTGTTGCGCCTGCGACTCGGCGTGTTGCCGCTTTATGCGTCGCAGCGGCTGTTCCCGCATATGGGGCTGCTCCGTGCGGCGCATCCCGAACTGCATCTCGACATCGATACCGCCGGGCATGGCATTGCCCGGCTGGGCGAAGGGCTGGATGCGGTGATCGCGCTGGGCCGTGAGATCGACCCGACGCTCTATGCCAAGCGGCTCGACCGCAACAAAGTCTATGTCATCGGCGCGAAGCGCCTGCTCGAAGGCCCTGACCCGCTGCTCCGCCCGGAGCAGATGAACGGGATGACGGCCCTCCTCCACCGCGAGATGCCCGATGCCTTTACCGCCTGGTGCCAGGCCGCCGGTCTGAACGAGATCAAGCCCAAGGCGATCGATTTCTTTGATTCGGGCGGTCTGATGCTGGAGGCGGTGGCGCAAGGACTGGGCGTCGCTTTCATGCACGCCAGCCATTTCGAGCACGCGCACGACCCGCGCCTGGTCCGGCTGTTCGATATCGAAGTCGACAGCCCCTATAGCCACTGGTTCGTCTGCCGCCCCCGCGCGCTTCAGCAAAAGTCGGTGAAGCTGTTCCACGACTGGCTGATCGCCACGCTGTACCCGGAAGCGGCCTGACTACTCCAACGCCGCCACAAGCACGCCCCTCCCGCAAGCGAGTTTCAGGTCGGTCATGCCCCCGGCATGACCTAAACGATGCGGGGCATCGTTTACCTGAAACTGGAATGGGGGAGGGAAAGTCACGGGCGATGGTCTCCATGAGACTCCCGGCCCTCCCCCCGGCCCCCTCCCGCCTGCGGGAGGGGGAGCAGAACCAACGACAAAAAGCCGCGCGTCCGGACGGACGGCGGCTTCACGCCTTCAAGCATTCGCAGGGCGCCGCGGTCGGCGCCCTGATGCGAATTACTTGATCTTGGCTTCCTTGAACTCGACATGCTTGCGCACGACCGGGTCGTACTTGTTGAAGCTCAGCTTCTCGGTCTTGGTGCGCGGGTTCTTCTTGGTGACGTAAAAGAAGCCGGTATCAGCCGAGCTGACGAGCTTGATCTTGACGGTGGTCGGCTTGGCCATGACCTGGTTCCTGTATGCGTGAAAAAGCGAAAGCGGCAGCCGAAGCCGCCGCTATATAAGGGCGGTGCATGGCCCATATGCCCGCGCGAGTCAAGCAATTCACCCGATTTAAGCCCCTCTTTACGGGCAACAGCCTATGGTAACGGTGCCACTTACCGCTATCGGGCGGCCATGAGAGGGATGACCATCAGGATGGAGCCGGGCGAATCACCCGACAGGGGCTTCCAGGGGGATAGCGGCGTTGCCGAGATTCGCATCCAGCTCTGCGCGCGGATCGCTGCGCTCGACGTGTCCGCGCCCTATGTGCGGCCCGTTGAGCTGATCGATGGGGTGGAGGCGATTCGCCGCATCGCCCATCGGCATGGACTGGCCCCCGCCGTCACTGTCACCCATTTTATCGACCGCGCCCTGATGCGGGAGCAAAACAGGGCGCCGGTCCATGGCTGGTTCGCGATCCTGAGTGATGCGATCACCAGCGAGCGACAGGATTGGCAGACCGCGAACGACTTTGCCGAGGCCTGTTCGGTGCGTCTGTCTAGCTGATGGATGCGTTGATGATCGTCCTGGTCGTCACGCTGCTGTCGCAGGCGGGCGGACGACTGAGCGGTTTTGCCGAGCGCCTGGCGGAACGGACCGGTCGCGCCATGCCGGTGCTGGCCGGGGTGATGCTGGCACAAGGCATCTTGGCGGTGGTGGCGATCCGGATCGGGATCATGCTGGGTCCACAGGTGACGCCCGAAACCCGCACCCTTCTGCTGGCCGTCGCGCTGACGCTGGTGGGCATCGGCATGATGGGGCGGTTGCCGCGCCCCGGCTCGCCGTTCGGCTCGGTCCATCTGGGCGTGTTCGGGATCGCGACGCTGGGCGCGGGGTGGATCCTATTGATGGAATCGGGGCCGGTGCTGATCGCGATCGCCGCCGCCCGGTCTCCCCTGCCCTGGGCCGCATGGCCCGGGGCGATGCTGGGCTTGGCGGGGGCGCTGCTGCCCGCGATCCTGCTGGGCACGCGGGAGTGGCGGCGGCTGGCCTGGCGCGCGATCCGGGTGTTCGGCGGCGCGGCCCTGATCCTGAGCGGGATTATCGTCGGGCTATCGGTCAAGGGATTGATTTAGGCGATCGATCAGACAGTGCAGGCTTTTGTCCATGGACATGGAAGGAGCCATTGCGCCATCGGATCGTTTACGCAACGAACCATTTTCCGACAGCTGGAGTATGTCCATGTCCGATATCAACCCGGCACTCGATACGCCGACCGACCTCAACCGCAACGCGACCGCCAGCGTCGCCGACGCGCTGAACGGCGCGCTGGCCGATTGCTATGCGCTCTACCTGAAGACCAAGAATTTCCATTGGCACGTTTCGGGTCCGCATTTCCGCGACTATCACCTGATGCTCGACGATCAGGCGACGCAGATCCTGGGCGTGACCGACGCCATTGCCGAGCGGGTACGCAAGACGGGCAACGTCACGCTGCGCTCGATCGGCGATATCGCGCGCCGCCAGACCATTGTCGACAATGACCGCGAATTCGTGGCGGCCGCCGACATGCTGATCGAACTGCGCGACGACAATCTGAAGCTCGTCGAGCGTTTCCGCACCGTCAAGGATGCCGCGGAAGAGGCCAAGGACAATGCCACCAGCGGCATCGTCGACGAATGGACCGATCAAGCCGAGGAACGCGCCTGGTTCCTGTTCGAGGCGGGCCGCAAGGGCTGATTGCTCCGGCATCGTGGATCAAGCAAAGGCCCCGGTCGACGCTGGGGCCTTTCTCGCATCCCCCAATGACGGGCTTATCTCACAGGGGAGCCGGCAGCCAGACCGGTTCGAATTGCGGTCGCCGGGGTGGCAGCGGCGAGATGTCGCGCAGCGCGGCCAGGTTTAGCAGGCGGATCCGATGCCCCTCGCGGGAGACCAGCCCGTCCGCTTCCATAGCCCGGATGGTGCGGTTGACGTGTACCGCGGTCAGGCCGAGCAGGTCGCCCATCACTTCCTGGGTCAGCGGTAGGTGAAAGCTGTCATCCTGAACCAGTCCGATCGGACTGAGCCGGGCGTGCAGATCGACCAGCAGCCGCGCCAGCTGCTCGCGCGCCGAGGCGTTGCGGGTGACGGCCAGCACGTCCATCAGCGTCAGCCGCTCCATCTGCACCGCCACGGTGAACAGTGCGGCCAACCGCGGCGCCTCGGTAAAGAGTTGACCGATCCGTTCATAGGGCACGAAGGCCGTCACCGCCTCGGTAATGGCGGTCAGTGTGTCGGCGGCCTTGGGCAGGACCATGCTGGGCGTGCCCAACATATCGCCGGGCAAATGGATTTTCTGGATCAACCGATGCCCGCTGCGCAGCAGGATCGACGAGCTGATCCAGCCCCGCAGATGCAGGTGGAATCCGCTCAGCACATCCCCCTCGTGCTGAAAGGTCTCGCCGCGCCGCCGGACAACCTCGGCGTCGCCCAATGTCAGCAACCGCCGCTCCTCTTCGGGGGTCAGGCGGCACATGGCTTGGAAACGATGGATCGGATAGGGCATGATGACAGCGCTCTTTCCACGGCGTTGCCGCGCTTGCCAATGGACTTGGCATAATATCCAAAAAATCGGAGCCCGGCCGCCCCCGTTTTATCCGGGATCATCCGTAACTGGAACACCAACCCGACTGGCCGGTTAATCCCCTATCAGGTCAAGAGGATTGCCCCATGCTCAAGCTTGCCATCACCTTTCTTGTCGTCGGATTGATCCTCGGCGCCCTCGGCTTCGGTGGCATCGGCGGCGCGTTCGTCGGTATCGCCAAGATCCTGTTCTTCATCGCGATCGCGCTGTTCGTGATCTTCCTGGTGCTCGGGCTGGTCGCGGGCAAGTCGGTGAAGAACGCGATAGACTGACGCGCCGGTGCGCGACTTTGCGGGCTTGCTCGACGCGCTGATCTACACGCGGTCGCGCAATGCCAAGCTGAAACTGGTCGCCGATTACCTCGCCGCCACGCCCGACCCCGACCGGGGTTGGGCAATGGCCGCGTTGACGGGCGATCTCGACCTGCCCGGCGTCAAGCCCGCGCTGATCCGCGCGTTGATCGAACAGCGGGTCGATCCCGTCCTGTTCCGGATGAGCCGCGACTATGTCGGCGACACGGCCGAGACGGTCGCGCTGCTCTGGCCCGCGCCCGACCGGCCGCTCGACCCCCAACCCCTCTCGGTCGGCGCGGTGGTCGAGCGGTTGCGGCATCTGTCGCGCTCGGACGCGCCCGCCGTCCTGGCCGATATGCTCGACCGGCTGACGGCCGAGGAGCGGTTCGCGCTTTTGAAGATGGCGACCGGCGGCCTTCGCATCGGCCTGTCGGCGCGGCTGGCCAAAACCGCCTTCGCGGAAGCTTTCGGGCTGGATGTCGAGGCGGTGGAAGAAGTCTGGCACGGCCTGTCGCCACCCTATGCCGAACTCTTCGCCTGGGGCGAGGGCAAGGGTGCGCAGCCCACGCCCGCCGACGTGCCCGTCTTTCGCCCCTTCATGCTGGCGCATCCGCTGGAGGATCTTCGCGTCAACCTGGCCGATTATGCCGCCGAATGGAAATGGGACGGCATCCGGGTGCAGATCGTCCATGTCGCGGGGCAGACGCGGCTTTACAGCCGGACGGGCGACGATGTGACCCATGCCTTTCCCGATGTGGCGAGCGCCTTCGATGCGATCGGCGCGGTGGACGGCGAGTTGCTGGTCAAGGGCGAGCATCAGGGCGGCACGCTGGAGGATGGCGGGGGGGCCGCCAGCTTCAACGCGTTGCAACAGCGGCTGGGCCGCAAGACGGTGTCGGCAAAGATGCTGGCCGACTATCCGGCCTTCGTCCGGCTCTACGACATATTGGTCGACGGGACCGAGGATGTCCGCGCCCTCCCCTGGACGGAGCGGCGGCGGCGGCTGGAGGCGTTTGCCGCCAAGCTCGATCCCGACCGCTTCGACGTCAGCGCGGTGATCGAGGCGGAGGATTTCACGGCCCTTGAAGGCCTGCGTGCCACCGCCCGCGACGCCGCGATCGAGGGGGTGATGCTCAAGCGGCGTGACTCTCCCTATAGCGGCGGCCGGCGTGTGGGACTGTGGTACAAATGGAAGCGCGATCCGCTGACTGCCGATTGCGTGATGATGTATGCGCAGCGCGGCAATGGCCGGCGCTCGAGCTATTATAGCGATTACACCTTTGGCTGCTGGACCGAGGGTGGCGAGTTGCTGCCGGTCGGCAAGGCCTATTCGGGGATCACCGACGAGGAGCTGCGACAGCTCGACCACTTCGTGCGTGCGCATACCGTCCAGCGCTTCGGACCCGTTCGCGAGGTGGAAAAGACGCTGGTGCTGGAGATCGCGTTCGATTCGATCCATGAGTCGAAACGGCACAAGTCCGGTGTCGCGATGCGCTTCCCCCGCATCGCCCGCATCCGTACCGACAAACCCGCCGCCGAGGCGGACCGCGTGGAGACGTTGAAGCGGTTGGTGACGTAGGGAACGTTATTCCTCCCCTTGCAGGGGAGGAATAGGAGGTCAGTCGCCGACGCGCTCGATGTCCGCACCGACCGCCGACAGCTTCTCTTCCAACCGCTCGTAACCGCGATCCAAATGGTACACGCGGCTCACCGAGGTTTCGCCCTCCGCCGCCAGACCCGCCAGGATCAGGCTCATCGAGGCGCGCAGATCGGTCGCCATCACCGGCGCGCCGGTGAGCTTCTCGACACCCTTCACCATCGCGGTGCGACCATGCACCTGGATATCCGCGCCCATCCGCGCCAGCTCGGGCACATGCATGTAGCGGTTTTCGAAGATCGTCTCGGTCAGCGTGCTGGTGCCCTGCGCCATGCACAGCATCGCCATGAACTGCGCCTGCATGTCGGTGGCGAAGCCCGGATAGGGCGCGGTCGACAGGGTCAGCGGCTGGAGCGGGCCATGCGCGGTGATGCGGATCGAATCGCGCTTCTCCTCGACGGTGACGCCGGCCTCGGTCAGCGCGGCGAGCGTCGCGCGCATATCCTCGGCGGAGGCGCCGACCAGCTCGAGGTCGCCGCCGGTGATCGCAGCGGCACAGGCATAGCTGCCCGCCTCGATCCGGTCGGGCATCACCGAATAGGTTGCGCCGTGCAGCCGGTCGACACCTTCGATGGTCAGCGTCTCGGTGCCGACGCCGTCGATCCGCGCGCCCATCGCAATCAGCAGGCGGCACAGGTCGACGATCTCGGGCTCGCGCGCCGCATTGCCCAGCACCGAGGTACCCTTGGCCGTCACGGCGGCCATCAAGGCATTCTCGGTCGCGCCGACCGACACCACCGGGAAGGTGTAGCGTCCGCCCGACAGGCGCCCGCCCGGGGCGCTGGCCTTGACGTAACCGGCGGTCAGCTCGATCTCCGCGCCAATGGCTTCGAGCGCCTTCAGGTGCAGGTCGATCGGGCGGTTGCCGATCGCGCAGCCGCCGGGCAGCGACACCCGCGCCTCGCCTGCCCGCGCAAGGATGGGGCCGAGCACCAGGATCGACGCACGCATCTTGCGCACGATGTCATAGGGCGCCTCGGTCGAGAAGAGCTGGCCCGCCCGGATCGTCATGACCCGGCCGAAATCCTCCGGTCGCGTGCCCTCGACCCGCGTCGACGCGCCGATCTGGTTGAGCAGATGGCCGAACCCGTCGACATCGGCCAGGCGCGGCAGGTTGCGCAGCGTGACCGGCTCATCGGTCAGGATCGCGCAGGGCATCAGGGTGAGCGCGGCATTCTTCGCGCCCGAGATTTTCAGGCGGCCCGACAGCCGGTTGCCGCCGCGAATAAGGATACGGTCCATAGACCCGTCCTCCTAGCGGACCAGCGGGACATCGCCAAGGGTCGCACCCGTCTCTCCCGCCGAAACCCGTTGAAAAGCAAGAAAAGGGCCAGTTGATCGATATTAATGCGTCGCTACGTCCTTGATGGCTAAGGCATTCCTCCGTTCGGGGGATGAGGTGTCAGTGTCAAATTACGGGCTTGCTGATCGCCTGAACAGATGGGTGTCGCTGACCCCCGCCGAACGCGATGCCTTGTCACGGCTGGAGGATCGGCCAAAGGCGATCCGGCGCGGTGCGGTGTTGATGGAAGAACAGGGGCGCAGTGACGAGCTGTTCGTCATGCAGCAGGGCATGTTGATGTGCTATGTGCTGCTGGACGATGGCAGTCGCCAGATCGTGCGCTTTCTGTTTCCCGGCGATCTCTTTGCCCTGTCGGCGCTGGTCTATGGTCGCGCGCCCGACACAGTGGTGGCGTTGTCCAACGCGGTCGTCTGTCCCTTCGACCGGGGGCAGATGGCGATGCTGGCGACCGAGCACCCGCGGCTGTTCAGCCTGATCCTCGTGCTCAATCAGGTCGAGCGGGTCATCACCACCGACCGGTTGGCAGGTCTGGGCCGCACCTCGGCGCGGGTGCGGGTGGCGACGCTGCTGCTGTCGCTGCGCGGCCAGATGCGGCACGCCGGCATGGATGTGAGCACGTCCTTCGCCCTCGGCCTGACCCAGGAGGAAATGGGCGACGCGATCGGCTTGACCGCGGTGCACGTCAACCGGATGCTGCGCCAGCTGGAAGACGATGCGCTCATCAAGCGCGAGGGGGGGCGCGTCTACCTGCTCGACCAAGCGCGACTGGCGCGTGAGGCCGGTTATATCGACCGGTTCGAGGGGCTGGACCTCAGCTGGCTGCCCCCGGGGCGCTGACGCCCGGGGTTGAAGGGCACCCAATCTGTAATCGCCATGCTGCTCCGCCCTGAAGGAACGGGTGGGCACGCGGCCCATGCCAGTTCACATCACCGCGCATCGCTGGCGCTATGCGCGCTCCGTCAGGCCGACGACCTCCCCATCTTAATGGGGAGGATCGATGCTGGTTACGCCTTTTCCAACGTGCATTGCAGCGGGTGCTGGTTGGCACGGGCGAAATCGATCACTTGGGCCACCTTGGTCTCGGCCACCTCATAGGAGAAGATGCCGCAGACCCCTACACCGCGCTGATGGACGTGCAGCATCACGCGGGTCGCATCGTCCATGCTCATGCGAAAGAAACGCTGCAGGCACAGCACGACGAACTCCATCGGCGTGTAATCGTCGTTGAGCATCAGCACTCGGTATGGCGTGGGCTGTTTGGTGCGCGTGCGCGTGCGGGTCGCGACGCCCAGGCCATTGCCCCCATCGTCGCCATGATCGGGACCCTGACCTGGCCCATTGCCGGCCATCCCCAGAGGATGGGTGAGGTTATCGCTGTTGTGGGCCATAGTGATAAAATATGGCATGGTGGGGGGTGCGCACAAGCCCTTGGGCATGGGCCGATCGTATAATTCGACCAAGCGTCAGTGAAAATCGCGCGAGCGGGGGAGCAGGCGGACATCGCGAGGATGGACGCCGCGTGAGGCGGTGCGTCCACGCGGATCGTGCGATCGGGTGGCGACGCCCGGCCCGTCCTCCAGCCGGGCCAGCATCGCGCTGCGATCCTCGACCCCTGCGGTCATCAGATGGACGACGCCTTCTTCACTGCGCTGGACGACGCCGTGGATCAGCATCAGCCGCGACGCCATCACCGCGCGCCGGTTCTCCTCGAAATCGCGTGCCCATATCAGCGCGTTGACGATCCCCGTCTCGTCCTCGATCGTGACGAAGATCGCATTGCCCTTGCCCGGCCGCTGGCGGACCAGCACCACGCCCGCCACCTTGGCGCGCCGCCCATCGGCCAGGTGATGAAGATCGGCGGCGGATAATATGCCCTCGCCCGCCAGCTCGCGGCGCAGAAACGCCATCGGATGGCCCTTCAGCGACAGCCGCGTCGCCCGGTAATCGGCACTGACCTGTTCGGACAGCGGCATGGGCGGCAGCGTGACATCGGGCTCGACGGCCATTTCAGGCGCCTGCATCGCGGCGAACAGCGGCAATTGCGCCGATTTCATCCGCCGCGCCTCCCACTGCCCCTCGCGCCGCCCGCGCCCGAGCGAACGATAGGCATCCGCCTGCGCCAGCAGATCGAGCGCGCGGCGGGGGAGTTTCGCACGGATCGCGGCCGCCTCGATCGTCTCATAGGGGGCGTGAGTCGCGATGTCGTTGCCCCATGTCTCGCGAAACCCGTCGATCTGGCGAAAGCCCAGCCGCAGCGCGAACATGCCGTCCGCGCGCCGCTCCAGCCGATTGTCCCAGCCGCTGAAATTTACATCGACCGGCCGCACCTCGACCCCGCCATTCTCGCGCGCATCACGGACCAGCTGGGCCGGCGCGTAGAAGCCCATTGGCTGGGCGTTGAGCAGCGCGCAGGTGAAGATCGCGGGCTGATGGCATTTGAGCCAGGCCGAGACATAGACCAGCCGCGCAAAGGACAGCGCATGGCTTTCGGGAAAGCCATAGGAGCCGAACCCCTCGATCTGTTTGAAGCAGCGCTCGGCGAACTCGGGTTCGTAGCCGCGCCGGACCATCCCGCCGACCATCTTCTGCTGGAAATTGTCCATCCCCCCGACCTTGCGGAACGTCGCCATGGCGCGACGCAGCTGGTTGGCCTCGTCAGGGGTGAATTTGGCGGCGGTAATGGCCAGCTTCATCGCCTGTTCCTGGAACAGCGGCACGCCGTAAGTCTTGCCGAGCAGCGTCTTCAGCTCGTCGGCCGGACCATGATCGGGATGAGGCGAGGGATAGGTCACCACCTCCTTTTTCGCGCGCCGCCGCAGATAGGGGTGGACCATATCGCCCTCGATCGGCCCCGGCCGGACGATCGCGACCTGCACGACCAGATCGTAGAACTCGCTGGGCTTCAGACGCGGCAGCATGTTGATCTGCGCCCGGCTCTCCACCTGGAACACGCCGATGCTGTCGCCCTTTTGCAGCATCTCATAGACGCGGTCGTCCTCGTCCTGCGCCAGCGTGTCGAGATCGGGGCGGTCCAGCCCATTCGCCTCCATCAGGTCGAACGCCTTGCGGATGCAGGTCAGCATACCGAGCGCGAGGATGTCGACCTTCATGATCTTCAGCTCGTCGATGTCATCCTTGTCCCATTCGATGAAGGTCCGCCCCTCCATCGCGCCGTTATGGATCGGCACCGTCTCGTCGAGCCGACCTTGTGTCAGCACGAAGCCGCCGACATGCTGCGACAAATGGCGCGGGGCACCGAGCAGCCGGTCGACCAGCGTGCGCAGCCGCGCGATCTCGGGATTGTCGGGGGAGAAGCCGGTTTCGTGGAAACGCTTCTCCTCGAACTGTTTGGAAAAGCTGCCCCAGACGGTGCTGGTCAGCCTTTGCGTCACATCTTCGCTCAAGCCCAGCGCGCGGCCGACCTCGCGCACCGTGCTGCGCGGGCGGTAATGGATGACCGTTGCGGCGATGGCGGCGCGGTGGCGGCCATAGCGCTCATAGATATACTGGATCACCTCCTCGCGCCGCTCATGCTCGAAGTCGATGTCGATATCGGGCGGCTCGCGCCGTTCCTCCGATACGAAGCGCGAGAAGAGCAGGTCGTATCGAACCGGATCGACCGAGGTGACACCCAGCACCCAGCACACCGCCGAATTGGCCGCCGACCCGCGCCCCTGGCACAGGATGGGCGGCTCCTGCGTCCGCGCGAAACAGACGATGTCGTGCACGGTCAGGAAATAATGGGCGTATCCACACCGGCGGATAAGCGCGAGTTCTTCGTCCAGCAGGGCACGCAGCTTGGCAGGCACGCCGTCTGGATAGCGCTTCGCCGCTTCGCGTCGGACCAGTTCCTCCAGCCAGTCCTGTGCGTTCCAGCCCTGCGGGATCGGCTCGTCGGGATATTGGTAGGAGATGTGCTCCAACCGGAAGCTGATGCGCTCCAGAATCGCGACACTCTCCGCCACCGCGCCGGGTCGGTCGGCGAACAGCCGCGCCATCTCGGGCGCCGGTTTCAGATGCCGCTCGGCATTGGCGGCCAGCCGTCGTCCGCCGGTGCGGATGGTCAGCCCTTCGCGGATACAGGTCAGTATATCCTGTACCGGACGTTCGGCGGGCGTCGCGAACAACGCATCGGTCGTCGCGAGCAGGGGCACGCCCCGCGCCTCGGCCAGCGAGGCATGCGCCGCCAGCCGCCGCCGATCCGCCCCCGATCGCGGCATCGTCACGCCGAGCCAGACCCGCCCCGGTGCCATGGCCACCAGCCGGTCGAGCATCGCCGCCAGCCCCGGATCGGCCCGCTTGGGGGGCAGCATGGCGTCCGCCATCGGCTCGCAGGGCCGCGCGGACGATTCGGGCATCGCGATCAGCAACAACCCCTCGGCATGGCGGGTCAGGTCGCCCAGCCCCAGGATGCAGCCGCCCTTCCTTGCGCGCTTGTTGCCCAGCGTCAGCAAGCGGGTCAGCCGCCCCCAGCTGGTGCGGTCGATCGGATAGGCCACGATGTCCGGCGTGCCATCAGCGAAGACCAGTCGCGCGCCGACGACCAGGGTCGGCGGTGACGGCGCGCCAATCTCTTTGGCCGAGGCACAAGCCTTTCGCCACGCCTTGAGCGCCCGCACCACCCCTGCGACGGTGTTGCGGTCGGCAATGCCGATGCCCTTGAGGCCCAACGCATAGGCTTTCGCGACCATTTCCTCGGCCGGACTGGCCCCGTCAAGGAAGGAATAATGCGTCGCCGCGACCAGTTCGGCGAAGTCGGACATTTAATCCTCCCCGGCACGGGGAGGTGGCAGGGCGTAGCCCTGACGGAGGGGGGCTTCGGCACAGGACGTCCCTAGCCGCATGCCCCCTCCACCATGCTGCGCATGGTCCCCCTCCCCGTACCGGGGAGGATCTTGGCAATCTCCGCTCACGCGAACAGCCCGTGCACATACCAGCGCGGCCGTTCGGTCTCGCTGTACAGGCCATGTCGGAAGATCCAGAAGCGTCGCCCACGCACATCCTCGACCCGGTAATAATCGCGGGTCGGCGGGGCCATGTCGGCACGTCGCCACCATTCGCCCGCGATCCGCTCCGGCCCTTCCGCCCGCGCCACGTCATGCATTTTCCGCCGCCAGCGAAACCGCGCCGGGGGACCATCGGGCGTCTCGGCGGCGAGCGACTCGATCGGCTGGGGCGGGTCGAACAGATGGATCGGACGCAGCGGCGGCTCGCCCGGCTCGGGCCGGGTCCATTCGGCCTTGGGCGCGGGATCGGTGGCGGGCAGCAGCAATTCGGCCTGCTCGGGCATATGGCTGTCGCGCGGATGGATTCGCCGCACCCGCTCTCGTCCCAGCCTTGTGCCCAGCCGGTCGATCAGCGCGGCGACTGCCTCCGCCCCCTGCTGCGCGCGACCCTCGCCCCCCTCCAGCCGAAGCTGCACCGCATCCAGCTTTTCGGCCAGACCGACATCCAGCCGGATCAGGTCGTATCCGAATCCGGGATCCAGCGGATCGGCCAGCGCCTCGATCCGTTCGCGAAACAGCCGCATCAGGACGGCGGGGTCGCGGGTCGGCTGCCCCGTCTCGACGCGCAGGGCCTGCACCTCGCCATCGGAACGGAACAGCCGCGCGCCCCAGCGCCGCCCGCCCTCGTGCCGCGCCTCCAGCGCGCGAGCCGCCTCCCCCGCCAGGTCCTCCAGCACGCCCAGCATATGCTCGGTCTTCGCCACCGGCTCGGCGAAGCGGCGCTCCACCCCGATCGGCGCGGCGACGGCGCGCGGGGTCAGGGGGCTGTCCTCCTCCCCGGTCAGCCGCCGCAGCGCCGTCGCCGCCTCGCGCCCGAACCGCGCCGCGATCGTCGCCATCGGCCGCGCCAGCACGTCGCCCACCGACTTCAGCCCCGCCGCGATCAACGCCGCACCCGCATCCTCATCCAATTCCAGCGCGGCGATGGGCAGGCGGCGGATCGCCCCCATCTCGTCAGGTGCCGGGGCTCCGGCATGTCGCGCCAGCGCCCGCGCCGCCTCGGGGGTGTCGCCATAGGCCAGCCGCACGGTGATTCCCCGCCGCGCCATGCGCGTCTCGATATCCTCGGCCAGCCCGCGCTCGCCGCCGAACAGATGATCCACCCCCGCCGAATCAAGGATCAGTCCCTGGGGCGGATCGAGCGCCACCGCCGGGCTATAGCGCCGTGCCCCCTCGGCCAGCCGTTCCAGCCAGTCGGCATCGGCGGCGGGATCGTGGGGGAATATCTCGACCTCGGGCACCCGCACGCGTGCATCCGCCAGCGTCAGCCCGACCGACAGCCCCGCCGCCGCGGCCTCCCCATTGAGCGCGGCCAGGCGGATCGCGCCAGCCACCGATTCGGCAAAGGCGATTGGCGCCTCATCCCGCGCCACGAACAGGTGCGGGCGGCGCGCCCGCAACCGCTCGATCGGCAACCAGGGGAAGACGAGCGCCAGATAGCGGCGCGGGGTCGAAGCTTTGCGTGTCACGGTTCCACTCCACGCGCCACCGGGCGCCCGCAGGCCCTCCCCTTCGGCGCAGCAATTCCAGATCGAAGGCGGGCGCGCCGGGCGCTTCCGCAGCCAGCGCGCGCGACGGCGCAGGTGCCACCGCCCAGCGGGTCGCCGCCGCACTCGGCACCGTCTGCCCGCCGATACGCAGCAAAATCATCAGCACGCCCGAAGCTTCGGCGGCCAGCATCAATCGCCGCGAGGCGGTCAGGTCGAGCGCGCGCATCGCTCCCCAACCTTCCGCGATCACCGTGCCTAACCCCGGACAGCGCGCACCATCGGCGGCCGCGCGCAGCAACGCCGAATCATCGGCCACCACCACTACGACCAGATCTTGCGGGTCGAGCCCCATCGCGATCAGGCCCGGCCCATGGAGTCGGCCCCCCTGCCGCTCGGCCGCCTCGGTGCGCAGCCACAGGATCGGCCGGGCCTCCGCCGTCAGCGCGCAACCGATCGCAAAACCTGCGCCGCTGGCCGCCGCTTCCGGGGCCGGCGCATGAATCTCGTGCAGTTGCGCCCGCGTCAGCCGGGGCAACCCACCCCGTTCGCCTATCGCATCCCCCATAGGCACCTGCTCCACCAGCGCAGTCGCGCGGCGCAGACGGTCGATCAGGGCGAAGGGTTCCTCCATATATGTTCTTGTAATGTTCTATTGGCGGAGTCGCCAGCCGGAAAAATTTTGAAAAAAAGGCTTGCCGGTTTCAAAACCCGCATCTAATAGCCCGCCTCACCCCAGCCGGTCCGCCGGTTCGGAAGCGCCAGAGCGGGCGTAGCTCAGGGGTAGAGCACAACCTTGCCAAGGTTGGGGTCGAGGGTTCGAATCCCTTCGCCCGCTCCAGCGATTCCTCAGATGGAATCGCCTTCGTCGCCGAGCGACGCCTTATCTGATAGTTCCATCGGATCCGCTTCCTCGCAGGAACGCCTTGGCGAAGGCCTTGCCACTTATAATTCGTCGCGGGACCCTTGGCCGTCGGTCTATGCTGGTCTCATGTCCGTCCGCCCCGCCCTTTCCCAAGACGCTGCGGCCATAGCCGCAATCCTCATGCCGGTGATTCGCGCAGGCGAGACCTATGCGCTCGACCCGGCGATGACGCAGGACGCGGCGCTCGCTTACTGGTTCGCGGCGGACAAGGTACCGTTCGTTTTCGATGAGAACGGCGTCATCCTCGGCACCTATTATCTGCGCGCCAATCAGGCGGGCGGCGGGGATCATGTCGCCAATGCCGGGTATATGACCAGCCCTGCCGCGCGCGGCAAAGGCATTGCGCGGGCGATGGCACTGCACGCCTTCGACGAAGCCCGCGCACGTGGCTTCACCGCGATGCAGTTCAACTTCGTGGTCGCCAGCAACACCGGCGCCGTGCATCTGTGGACATCGTTGGGCTTCGCCACGGTCGGACGGGTGCCGGGGGCGTTCCGGCACCCGCGCCTGGGGTCGGTCGATGCGTTGGTGATGCACCGCCCCCTATGATTATCCGGCCCGTGCGACCTGGAAGCCCGCAAAGGACTGGCTGACCGGCATCAGCTCCAGCCGGTTGATGTTCAGGTGCGGCGGCAATTCGGCGACCCAGAGCAGCGTCGCGGCGATATCCTTGGCGGTCATCGGGTCGGAACCCGCATAGAGCGCGTCCGACGCCGCCTGGTCGCCGCCGGTGCGGATGGTGGTGAACTCGGTTTCGACCATGCCCGGCTCGATCGAGGTCACGCGCACCCCCTTGCCGTGCAGGTCGGCACGCAGGTTCAGCGAGAATTGCTTCACGAACGCCTTGGTCCCGCCATAGACGTTGCCGCCGGTATAAGGATAGTTCGCCGCCACCGAGGACAGGTTGATGATCCCTCCACGCCGCGCGATCAGGCCGGGCAGCAGCCGGTGGGTGATGGTGATGAGCCCGTCGATATTGGTCGCAATCATCGTGCGCCACTGAGCCAGATCGCTGTCCTGCGCGGGCTTGGTGCCGAGCGCGAGGCCCGCATTGTTGATGAGCAGGTCGATCTCGGCGAATTCCGGCGGCAGGCTATTCAGCGCGGCGTCGAGCGCATCCTCGTCGGTGATGTCGAACGCCAGCGGGTGGAAGGCCCCTCCCAGTTCGTCGGCCAGCGCCTGGAGCCGGTCGGCGCGACGCCCCGTGCCGATCACCCGCCATCCGGCCGCGACAAAGGCCCGCGCGGTGCCCGCGCCGATTCCGGCGGTCGCACCCGTCACCAGAACTGTCTTCGTCATCCGTCCATCTCCTCATCACCACGGTTCGCGATGCTGGTATCCGGCGGGGCCGGATCTGGCAAAGTGCGCGCCCATGTAGAAGTACGAACGACTTGCCCCTGTTCCCGCCAGCCATCCAAGCGTACGAAATAGCGGGCTTTTCCCGGATGGACAGGATCGGCGGACGGCGGCATGATCGGCGTCAGGAGAGGAACGGATGGATCAACGGCCGGGTCAGCCGCGACGAATCGCCGTCAGCCACTTGTGCGGTCGCTTTCCGCGCGCGCAGGGCGGGCATTGCGATTTCCGTCCGGCACTGACCACGGCACCGGCCGATGCGGACAATCCGGCAATCATCCGCGCGGTCTATCCCCCGCCCGCCCCCCGCGAAGATGGGATGGAAGGCTGGGTCCGGGTGCGCTGGTAAAGCCGCGGTTGCGGGGGCACCATCCCCCTCCCACATAGGCGGGGCGACCAATTGGGAGTCGCGCCACCCAGGATCACCCATGCCCCGCCGCCTCCGCATCGACTTCGTCTCCGACATTTCCTGCCCCTGGTGCATCATCGGGTTGCGCGGGCTGGAGATCGCGCTGGAGCGATTGGGCGATACGGTCGAGGCGGATATCCATTTCCAGCCCTTCGAGCTGAACCCCGCCATGGCGCCCGAGGGTGAGAATATCGTCGAGCATATCGGCCGCAAATATGGCGCGACGCCCGAACAATCCGCCGCCAACCGCGCCAATATCCGCGAGCGGGCGGCGTCGGTCGGCTTCACCATGGCGATGGCCGACGATGCGCGCATCTATAACAGCTTCGACGCGCACCGGCTGCTCCAATGGGCGGAGCTCGAAGGACGGCAGGCGGCGCTGAAACACGCGCTGTTCGACAGCTACTTCACGCATGGGCAGGCCATCTCGAACCATGACGTGCTGATCGCTGCCGTCACCCGCGCCGGACTGGATGCCGCGGAAGCCGCCGCGATCCTGTCGTCCGACCGCTATGCCGCCGAAGTTCGCGAGGCGGAGCGGCTGTGGCAGGGGCGCGGCATCCAGTCGGTGCCCGCCATCGTGATCGACAACCGCTATCTCATCTCGGGCGGACAGCCGCCCGAATCCTTCGAGCAGGCGCTGCGCCAGATCGCCGCCGAACCTGCTGCTGCCTGAATCCACGGAAAGGACATTCCCATGGCCGACGCCCGCCCCGACACCCGTTATGCCAAGACCGAGGAAGCGCTCGCCAAGCTGACGCCCGAGCAATATTATGTGACGCAGGAAAGCGGCACCGAGCGCCCCGGCACCGGCGAATATCTTCATACCCGTGAGCCGGGCCTGTATGTCGATATCGTCTCGGGCGAGCCGCTCTTCGCATCCGCCGACAAGTTCGATTCGCATTGCGGCTGGCCCAGCTTCACCCGGCCGATCGAGCCCGCGCATGTCAACGAACTGCGCGATACCACCCACGGCATGGTGCGCACCGAAGTGCGCTCGGCGCATGGCGACAGCCATCTCGGCCATGTCTTCCCCGACGGCCCGCGCGATCGCGGGGGCCTGCGCTACTGCATCAACTCGGCCTCGCTGCGCTTCGTGCCGCTGGGCGAGATGGAGGCGCAGGGTTACGGGGATTATGTGGATCAGGTCCGCGCGGCGGAACAGGGCTGACCTGATCCCCCCCGGCACGGGGAGGTGGCAGGCCGGAGGCCTGACGGAAGGGGGGCTGCTCCATAGGACAGTCCTTGCGGCACGCCCCCTCCACCATGCTGCGCATGGTCCCCCTCCCCGTGCCGGGGAAGATTGACGTTTACGGCACCTTTTTTCCGCCCGATCGTTTGGCTCGCGCAACGATAAGGTTCAGGGAAACGGGGCAATGCTGACGACGATGATCTGGACGCCGCTGTTGATGGCGGCTCCGCTGGCCCCCCAGCAGACGACCGATCCCGTACCGACCGCCGCCCGCGTCACCCCCGATGCCGCCGCCGGTGATACGCAGCGTCCCCCTGCCCGCCGCCGCCCGGTTCGCCCTTCCGACAGCGCGCCGTCGGCGATTACCGCCGATACGCGCCGCGCGCCGCCGCCGGGGATCATCGGCGACTGGCACGATATCCGCACCCGCCTGAACGAGCGCGGCATCACCGTCACTGCGCGCTACGCCTCGGAAAGCGCCGCGAACGTCACCGGCGGGCGCAAGACGCTGTTCCGCGAGACGGGGCAGTTCGACGCGGGCGCGCTGTTCGATCTGGAAAAGGTGATGGGGCTGAAGGGCGGCGCGTTCCAGGCCACCCTTACCTATCGCCGCGGCCGCAACCTCAGCGACGATGCGAATTTGGGCACGCTGCAACAGGTGCAGGAGGTCTATGGCCGGGGCCAGACGCTGCGCCTGACCCAGTTCTGGTACGAACAGCGGATCGGCGATCGCTTCGAGCTGAAACTAGGGCGCACCAATCCGGGCGAGGATTTCGCGATCTTCTCCTGCCACTTCATGAACCTCAGCTTCTGCGGTGCGCAGCCGGGCAATCTGGTCGGCGACTATTGGCAGAACTGGCCGATCAGCCAGTGGGGCGCCCGGCTGCGCTACGAACCGCGCGATGACCTGTATGTTCAGGGCGCGGTCTATGAGATCAACCCGCGCAACCTCGACAATGATTTCTTCATCGGCCATTTCAAGGGCGCGACCGGCGTGCTGGTTCCGGCCGAAGTGGGCTGGATCAACAACCCTACCGCCGGACGGATCGGGTCGTACAAGCTGGGCGGATGGATCGCGACGGCGGACGCCCCCGACGTGTTCCTCGACGTGAACCGCCGCCCCATCGCCATCACAGGCCTCGCGCCGCTCGAACGCAGCAGCCGCTACGGCGTCTATATCAACATCCAGCAACAGCTGACCGGCGAGACGAAGGACGGCAAGGCGGAGAACGGCCTCAGCGTCTTCCTGAACGCAACCCAGGCCGATCGCGCGACCAGCGTCACCGACAATCAGGTCGCGGCGGGCCTGTTCTACAAGGGGCTGGTCCCCGCCGTGCCCGGCGACGTGCTGGGCTTCGGCGTGGCGCGGACTCATGTGAACAACCGCGTCGCGGACGGCCAGCGGCTCGACCCGACCCGACCCGCCGTGCAGGGGTCGGAATATGCGGCGGAAGTCTATTACAGCATCCACCCCGCCGAATGGTTGGAGATGCGGCCCAACGTCCAATTCGTCCACCATCCCGGCGGCTATTCGCAGGCCGATGACGTGACGATCTTGGGGCTGAAGGCCGCCTTTACCCTGTAACGCTGGAAATTCACGGCCCATTCAATAGGCGGCGCGCAAGGACAGGCGTGCCCAAAGGAGTGTTTTGATGATCCGTTCGATGATGGCGTCCGCCCTGCTGGCGCCGACCGCCATGGCGATGGTCGCCGCGCCCGTGCCTGCCTTTGCGCAAGCCAGTGGCGACCTGGCGGCGGTGCAGCGTCACCTGCAGTCGGTGCAGACGATGACCGCCGATTTCACCCAGACCGACCGGGCGGGCAAGGTTCTGACCGGCACGCTGACCATGAAAAAGCCCGGCAAAATCCGGTTTCAGTATGAAAAGGGCGTGCCCCTGCTGATCGTGGCGGACGGCGGCGCGCTGACCTTCATCGATTATTCGGTCAAGCAGGTTCAGCGCTGGCCGATCAAGAATTCGCCGCTGGGCGTGCTGCTCGACCCCAGCCGCGATATCGGTCGTTATGCCAAGGTGGTGCCGAGCGCCGACCCGCGCCTGCTCTCGGTCGAGGCCAACGATCCCAAGCATCCCGAATATGGCAAGATCACCCTGGTCTTCGCGCGCGATGCCGCCGCGCCCGGCGGGTTGATGATGCAGGGCTGGGTCGCGCTCGACAGTCAGAACAACCGGACGACGATTCGCCTGTCCAACCAGCGTTTCGGCGTGCCGGTGGACGACAAGGCGTTCCGATTCAACGACCCGCGGAGAAGTGCCGCGCGTAACTGAACGCGGGCGGGCCGTTTCATTCATCCGGGCGACAGGTTCGCTGCCCTATCAAGGCGTTGCGGTTGAGGGGCCTTCGAGATTCCCCCCTGTTGCTCGGACGAGCATCCTCATCCCGCCTGCGTGACGAACGCTAGGTCGGCCCTCGCTCCATGCCCCCGGAGCGGGGGCCTTTCCGTTTTGAGGTCGCTTATTCCTCTCCTGCAAGGGGAGGAATTGTGGGGCACGGGGTAATCTTGTCTCATCCCCCCGCCCCCGCTACATCGCTTGCCGTGAAAATCGCCTCCTGGAACATCAATTCGGTGCGTTTCCGCGCCGCGATCGTCGAGCAATTCCTGAAGGAAGCGGCGCCCGACATACTGTGTCTTCAGGAGACGAAGGTGGTCGACGACGACTTCCCCTTCGACCTGTTCCGCTCGCTGGGTTACGACCACATCATCATCCATGGCCAGCGGATGCACCACGGCGTCGCGATCGTGTCGAAGGTGCCGATCACCGAGGACGACCGCCTCGACTGGCAGGCCAATGCCGAGGCGCGGCATGTCGGCATCCGACTGCCGGGCGGCGTGCGGCTGGAGAATGTCTATATCCCGGCGGGCGGCGACGTGCCCGACCGCGAGGTGAACCCGAAATTCGGCCAGAAGCTCGATTTCCTCGGCCGCATGATCGAATGGTCGGGAAAGCTCGACTGCCCCACCATCCTGACCGGCGACTTCAACATCGCGCCGCTCGAATCGGACGTGTGGAGCCACAAGCAGTTGCTCGACGTGGTCAGCCATACCCCCATCGAGGTGGAGACGCTGGGCAAGCTCCAGGCGTCGAACGACTGGGTCGACCTGGGCCGCCACTTCATCCCCGCGCCGGAGCGTCTCTATACTTGGTGGAGTTACCGCGCAAAGGACTGGGCGGCGTCGGATCGCGGGCGGCGGCTCGACCATATGTGGGCCACCCGCGACGTGGCCGAAAAGGCGGTGTCGCATCAGGTGTTCGAGGGATGCCGCAGCTGGCTGAAACCCTCCGACCATATCCCGATCATGACGGAATTCGATTTTTGAACGCCGATCCGAAGGCAGCCGCGCGGGCGATCGATGCGCTGCGCCGGGGCTGGCCGATCGCGATCGCGGGCCAGCCTTTGCTCGCGGTCGAGACGGCCGATCCGCTGCGTCTGGCCGCCTTCGATCCTGAGGCCCGCGCGCCGGTGCTGATCTCGGCCGGGCGTGCCGCGACGCTGAAGCTGACCAATCAGGTCGAGGCCGCCGATCCCGACGCTGCCGTGCTGGTCGAGCGTGCGCCCTGGATCGACTTCGCCGCCGCGACCGCGCTCGCCGATCCGCAATTCGATCTCGCCACCCCGCTCAAAGGACCGTTCCGTGCCCTCCCCCTGCCCGATCCGGCGGTCGCGGCGGCGGCGATCCGGTTCGCGCGGATCGCCGGGATGCTGCCCGCCTTCTTTCTGGGCGGCACCGGCGTCGAGGCGGCAATTTCGCTCGCCGACATCGCCGCGCATGAAAATGCCGAGGCGCTGGCCATCGCCACCCGCGCGCGCCTGCCCGTGGCGGGCGCGGAGGATGCCGAGATCGTCGCCTTTCGCTCGCCCCATGCGGCGGGCGAGCATGTCGCGCTGCTGATCGGCCAGCCCAATGGCCAGCCGCCGCTGGTGCGGCTGCACAGCGAGTGCCTGACCGGGGATGTGCTCGGCAGCCTGAAATGCGATTGCGGGCCGCAGCTTCACGCCGCGATCCATGCCATCGCCGAGGCGGGCTGGGGCATATTGCTCTATCTGCGGCAGGAAGGGCGCGGCATCGGGCTGGTCAACAAGCTGCGCGCCTATCAGCTTCAGGATCAAGGGTTCGACACGGTCGACGCCAATACGCGGCTGGGTTTCGCGATCGATGCGCGCGACTTCGGCGTGGCGGCACGGATGCTGACCCTGATGAAACAGGACAAGGTGCGTCTGCTGACCAACAACCCGGCCAAAGTGGCGGGGCTGAACGCGGCGGGGGTAAAGGTGGTCGAACGGGTCGCGCACAGCCTGCCGCCCAATCCGCATAACGAACGCTATCTGGCGACCAAGCGCGACCGGACCGGGCATCAGCTTTAAACGGCGTTTCGCCTTCTCCCAGAGAAATGGTTCGCGCGGAGACGCGAAGACGCGGAGAGGAATCGCCTGGGGGTAAGTTGGGACGCTTTTACCCCGGTTGCGATAAGAGGGCCGCTATCGCGGCAAGCCGGACACCTCCGCGTTCTCCGCGCCTCCGCGCGAACATCATCTTCGCCTTCTGAACTTTACCCGCGCCGCGCGATTCCCTGGGCGATGATCGTCGCCTCCGACTCGGCCAGCACCGCCCCGGCATTGCTTGGTGCCATCACCGCGCGCTCGGCCGCGCGGATGCGGGCCAGCGCGCGGGCCAGCATGGCGGGGGTCCAGCGGCGCAGCGTGCGTGCCGTCTTGGCCTCGTCGCGAAAGAAGACGCGGTGGCGCTTCATCACCGCCTCGACCGGCTCGCCCGCGTCGACATCGGCGCGCATCTCGGCCAGCGCAACCAGCCGCCGGGCCAGTGCGCGCAGCCAGGGAATCGGCGACGCTCCGCCTTCATCCAGCAAGGCCAGTTCGCCGCCCAGATCGCCGACCCGGCCCTCGACCACGGCCTCGACCGCATCACCCATCTCGGCTTCGCCCAGATCGGCGCCGATCGCATCCATCGCGGCGTGATCCACCTCGCGCGGGCGGTCGGGGGCGGCATCGAGATAGAGCGCCAGCTTTTCCAGCTCGCGCATCATCACCGAACGATCGGCCGCCGCCGCCTCGACCAGCCGCGCGGGCACGCCGGCCGCCAGCCGCAAACCCATCTCGCCACCGATCGTCGTGGCCAGCCGCTCGGCATCCGCCGCCGTCGGCGCGTAGCAACCGAACGCCATCGCCCGCGGCGAGTCGAGCGCCAGCTTCACGATCTTGGCGGTCGTCTTGACCGTCGGTGCGATGGCGACGACCGGATTGCCTGCCGACTCGGCCTCCAGCAGCGCGGTGAACGCCGCCAGTCCCTCTTCGCCGACGCTGGCGATGCGGATATGGCGCGGGCCGCCGAACAGCGACATGGATGCGGCTTCGTCGGTCAGCCGGGCGGGATCACTCTTCAGCGTCGCCGAATCGAGGTCGATCCGCTCGGCATCCTGCCCCATCGCGTTCGCCAGGATTCGCGCCAGCTCGCTCGCCCCCGCTTCGTCGGGACCGTGGAGCAGATAGAGGCGGATGTCGGCGGAGGGGCGCCCCAGCGCCTGGCGAATCTGGTTGGCGTTCGCCTTCACGGGCGCGCGGGCACCATCGTTTCGCCAGGGCGCGACCGCGCATAGGTGGCAAGACGCGCGACGATCTCGTCCGCGACGATCACCGACAGTCGCTCCAGCGCGGTGTTTTCTGCCGCGATGGTGGCATATTCCGAACGCACCACGTCGATCCCGGCATCCGACCCGGCGGTGGCGTCGACCAGCACCGCGTTGCTCGTCTGGTCGACCAGCTGATAGCGCGCGCGCAGGATACGCCGTTCGCGCACCACCGAGTCGTCGCGCCGGACGCCAAGCCCGCGAATCTGGTCATCCAGCTTCACGTCCAGACGATAGCGCGCATTGCCCGTCTTGCCGCCCAGCCGGTCGTTCAGCGCATTGGCCATCAGCCAGCCCGCCTTCCCCTGGATCGGCGCGACCTCGATCTGCGTCAGCGCATTGGCGACCGGGCCGGAACTGCCCCCCGCATAGAGCGGATGCAGCCCGCAGCCCGTGAGCCCCAGCGTCAACGCCAGACCGGCAGCGATCAGGGAAAACTTGCGGGTCATGCGACGATATTCACCAGACGGTCGGGCACCACGATCACCTTCTTCGGGCTGGCACCGTCGAGCGCGCGGAGGATCTTCTCCGACGCCAGCGCGGTCGCCTCCAACTGGTCCTTGGGCAGGCCCTTGGCGACGGTCAGCGTGTCGCGCAGCTTGCCGTTGACCTGCACCGCGACGGTGACTTCATCCTCGACCAGCAGGCTTTCGTCGACCACCGGCCAGGCGGCGTCGGCGATCAGGCCCTCTTGCCCCATCCCGGCCCAGGCTTCCTCGGCCATGTGCGGGACCATCGGCGCGACCAGCAACATGGTGGTGCGGATCGCCTCGTTCCGGGCGGCGGAAGGCTTGGCCTTTTCGATGGCGTTGACCAGCTCGTACAGTTTGGCCACCGCCTTGTTGAAGGCGAGTGCCTCAATGTCCGCCGCGACGCCCGCGATCGTCTGGTGCAGTTTCCGCGAAAGCGCCTTGTCCTCGCCCTCTGCGGCTTCCGTACCGTCGAACAGACGCCATAGACGCTGGACGAAGCGCCACGAGCCCTCGATGCCCGACTCCGACCAAGGCAGGTCGCGCTCGGGCGGGCTGTCGGACAGCATGAACCAGCGGACCGCATCCGCACCATACTGGTCCACGATGGGTTCGGGATCGACGGTGTTCTTCTTGGACTTGGACATCTTCTCGACGCGGCCGACCGTGATCGGCTGACCGGTCGCGATCTCGATGCCGTCGCGGATTTCACCCGGCGCGAGCCAGCGGCCGTCCGACGACTTGTAGCTCTCGTGCGTCACCATGCCCTGCGTGAACAGGCCCGCAAAGGGCTCCGCCACGTCGATCAGGCCGATATGCTTCAACGCGCGCGTCCAGAAGCGCGCATAGAGCAGGTGCAGGATCGCATGCTCGACGCCGCCGATATATTGGCCGACGGGCAGCCATTTCTTCACGACCTCGGGATCGAACGGGCGATCCTTGGGCTGGCTGGCGAAGCGGATGAAATACCAGGACGAATCGACAAAGGTATCGAGCGTGTCGGTCTCGCGCCGGGCGGGCTTGCCACAGGTCGGGCAATCGACATGCTTCCACGTCGCATGGCGGTCGAGCGGGTTGCCGGGGACGTCGAAGGTAACGTCCTCGGGCAAGGTGACCGGCAACTGGTCCTTGGGCACCGGCACCGCGCCGCAATCCTCGCAATGGATGATCGGGATCGGCGTACCCCAGTAACGCTGGCGGCTGACGCCCCAGTCGCGCAGCCGGTACACGGTCTGGCCCTGTCCCCAGCCTTCGCCCTCGGCCCGTGCGATGACGGCGGCCTTGGCGGCCTCCACATCCATGCCGTCGAGCGGGCCGGAGTTCACCAGACGGCCGGTGCCGGTATAGGCGGTGTCGCCCTCGAACACCGGCGCGGTGACATCGCCGTCCGCGACGACGCGGGTGACGCTCAGACCATATTTGCGCGCGAAATCCAGATCGCGCTGGTCATGGGCGGGCACGCCCATGACGGCGCCCGTGCCGTAATCCATCAGCACGAAGTTCGCGATATAGACCGGCAGGGTGATGGCCGCGTCCATCGGATGCTGCACCCGATAGCCGGTGTCGAAGCCCAGCTTTTCCTGGGTTTCCAGCTCGGCCGCGGTCGTGCCGCCCGCCTTGCACCGCTCGATAAAGGCCGCCGCGTCGGCGTTGGTCTCGGCCAGTTCGCGCGCGATCGGGTGATCCGCCGCGATCGCGACGAAGCTCGCCCCGAAGATCGTATCGGGGCGGGTCGAATAGACCTCGATCGGCGTCGCGAAGGGGGCGACCGGCGCAAAGCGGAACTGGAGGCCCTTGCTGCGACCGATCCAGTTCTCCTGCATCAGCTTCACCTTGTCGGGCCAATGCTCGAGGCTGGTCAGCCCCTCCAGCAGCTCATCGGCGAAGTCGGTGATCTTCAGGAACCACTGGTTCAGCTTGCGCTTCTCGACCAGCGCGCCCGAGCGCCAGCCGCGCCCGTCGATCACCTGCTCATTGGCCAGCACGGTCATGTCGACCGGGTCCCAGTTGACCGCCGACTCCTTGCGATAGACCAGGCCGCCTGCGTACAGGTCGAGGAACAGCGCCTGTTCATGCCCGTAATAATCAGGCTCGCAGGTCGCGATCTCGCGCGTCCAGTCGAGCGCGAAGCCCAGCCGCTTCAGCTGCGCCTTCATCGTCGCGATATTGTCGCGGGTCCACCCGCCGGGATGGACGCCCTTTTCCATCGCGGCATTCTCGGCGGGCATGCCGAACGCGTCCCAACCCATCGGGTGGAGCACCTCATAGCCGATCATCCGCCGATAACGCGCCAGCACGTCGCCCATCGTATAGTTGCGGACATGCCCCATATGGATGCGCCCCGAGGGATAGGGGAACATCTCAAGCACGTAGCTACGCGGCTTGGAGCTGTGATCGTCGGCGGCAAAGGTGCGCCGCTCCTCCCAGATCCGCTGCCAGGTCGAATCCGATTTCAGGGCGTTGAAACGCGAGGCCATTCTTCTCGTCTTTTACTTCGTGATCGAGGCGCGGCGCAGGTCGCGCGCCTTGGTGAGGATGATGTCTTCCAGCTTCTGGGTGGTTGCGGCCTGCACCGGCGCCTCCACCCACTGGCCGCCGCGATTGACTTCGCGAAGCGCCGTCACGCGTAGGGCATCGGCGCGCAGATCCTGGTCAAGAATGGTGACGGTGACTTTCATCCGCTCGGTCGGGACCTGCGGATTGACGTACCAGTCGGTGACGATCACGCCGCCATTGGAGTCGGTTTCGGCCAGCGGCATGAAGCTGAGCGTATCGAGGCTGGCGCGCCACAGATAGGAATTGACGCCGATCGTGGTGATCTTCGACGCGGCAAGGTCGCCTTGCGGGCGTTCCTTCTTGCCGGCACAGGCCCCGAGCGACAGGGCGGCGATAACCGCGAACGCGGTGGCGGAACGGCGAAGCATCGGCATTATCCTGACTGGGAATAAGGGTTGCCTATGCCTCTACAGGCGCCCCGCCACCCCGGCAAGCGCCCGGACATCATGGGCGATGCAACCGATTCTGTGGAAGTTGCGCAACACTCCGACAAGATTCGCCATTGCCCCCGTAACAATGGGATCGCTCATGCCCGATTCCATGTTAGGAGCAAACTTGCAAAGGGATCTCATAAAAAGGGGTGGACCGTGTCGTTCGGGCGTGTCGTGATCGGAATCGCAATCGGGGCGCTTGCCGCCACGACGGCGTTGGTCGCGCCCGCTATCGGCGCGGTCGAACATGGCAAGCGTCCCGTCAAGCAAAGCGGCCTCAGCCTGCTCGGCCGTGGTGGCTTCACGCCGTCCGCCGCCGATCCCCGTCTGGCGGCGATTTTCGCCAAGGCGGGACTCGATGCGGGCGACCTGCGCTTCACCCCTGCGGAAAGCCAGCGCGGCGCCAATCGTGCCGTCACGGTTGCGTTGCGCGCGCGCAGCAGCCGGACCAATGAAGAACGGGTCGCCGCCAACACCGCCCCGACCGTCGGGCTGGCCCCGATTTCCTATAATCTGGGCGTTTCGGTCGGCTGGAAGCGGGTCGCCCTGTCGGGTGATATCGCCCGCGTCGACCTGGCCGGTATGCCGGGCAGCCGCGAAAGCACCGATGTCGCGGTCAGCTATACCGCGAATCGCTTTACCGGCCGGGTGAAGGCATCGGCCGATCGCCCGATCGACGGCGCGCCCAAGATGATCGACATGCCGTCCAGCTATTCGTTGGATATGGGCGGGTCCTATGCGCTGACCCGCAATCTCGATGTGACGGCGGGCGTCCGCTATCGCTCCGATCGCGAGCGGCTGGCCCGGATCGACGATGATCGCCGCAACAGCCAGGCGGTCTATCTGGGGACGGCGTTCCGCTTCTGACGTCGAACCGTTCGCCAAGAGCGGTGTCGAATGGGCCTCAACGCCTTATCGCGGTGGGGCCGCGATGACGATCCTACCCCGTGCCGCGCCCTTCGCCGGGAGGGCAGGCGACACCGTGGGATTTGTGGGATAGCCTTTTCCGTCGAAGCGCAATCGGGCTTGATAGCGGTTCGTGATACCGCCCCCTGAAACCAGGACGGCCAGGTCATGCCAGCCATGCGAAACGCTGGGCAGGACGCGGATCGGCGGTCGGGTGATGCTGATATGAGACACGAGGTGGTACCCCGTGGGCGTCAGCGACAGGACATAAAGATCGCATCCGCCCGAGCCGCAAAGATCCCCCCGGCCGTTCCCCTCGTGCGACGCCATCGCATAGACCAAGGCCTCCGGGCGGCCGTCGCCGTTGAGATCCGCCAGGGCGTGGCGATAGCGGATCAGCTTTTCGTCGCGGATGAACGCCGCAAGTCCCGCTGGAAGGGGCGTTTGCGCGGCAATGGCGGCCGCCAACGTGACCGAAAGCATGACGACGATCTCCCAGAACGATTGCCCCAACCTATCGCCAGGCGTCGATCGCTGCCCAGCCATCGAATCGCCCCCGCAAGCGGCGAAAGCGTTTCACGTTCATGCCGCCCAACGCGATTCGGGACAAGCCCAGCCCCCGTCCGATCCGCAACGCGCGCGCCGGCCCCAGTGACGACGCACCAGGATGCGAATGGGTGGGATAAAGCGGCGATACGAATAACAGGTCGGCCCCGGCCTTCCATCCCGCAACCGCCTCGGCTTGGTCATGAGCAGGCCAACTCCGCAGCCCCCGTGTATGGCCGCGCTTGTGCACGCCGTCACCGGCCAAGACACCGCCTGCGATCAGCAGGACCAGCCCCCGCGCCTTGGCGATCCGCCGCACCCGGCGATGGATTGTCCGGCGCTCGGTTGGCGGGGTCGCATGATGCCGGAACACCACCCCCGATCCCGGCGGCAATTTCCGGAGCGCGGCCCAAAGCCCCTCCCCCAGCCGCTCATCGGTCATCAGCCATGTCACGGGGTATCGGTCGGCCATCGGGGGCATTATAGCGCGGGGCATGACCGACGACAGCGTTTCCCGCCTTGCCACCGTCTCCGCCCAGCTTCAGCACGCCGCGAAACTGGGGAAGCACGCCACTCCGACCCTGATCGCGGTGTCGAAGACGCATGATGCCGACACGATCCGCCCGCTGCTGGACGCCGGGCACCGCGTCTTCGGCGAGAACCGCGTGCAGGAGGCCGCCGCCAAATGGCCTGCGCTGCGCGAGGCCTATCCCGGCGTCGAGCTGCATCTGATCGGCCAGCTTCAGTCGAACAAGGCCGCCGACGCGGTCGCGCTGTTCGATGTGATCCACACCGTCGACCGCCCCTCCCTGATCGCCGCGCTGTCCGAGGCGATGAACAAGAGCGGGCGGCGTCCCGACTGCTTCCTTCAGGTCAATATCGGCGACGAGGATCAGAAGGGCGGCTGCGCCATCGCCGAAGCCGCCGCGATGCTTGAACAGGCGCGCAAGGTCGGATTGCCGATCATCGGCCTGATGGCGATCCCGCCGCACGGGTTGGATGCCGCCCCCTATTTCGCACTGCTCGCAAAGATGGCGCGCGAGCTGGGGCTGCCCAAGCTCAGCATGGGCATGTCCGAGGACTACGAAGTCGCTGCGATGCTGGGTGCCAGCCATGTCCGTGTGGGCAGCGCCCTGTTCGGGGCACGCGCATGAGCCGCTTTGACGCCCTGCTGTTCGACTTTGACGGCGTCCTGATCGACAGCGAATATGAGGGCAATCGCCACCTCGCCGAATGGCTGACCACCAATGGTCACCCGCATACGCCCGAAGAGGCGATGCACCATTATATGGGACTGGCGGGCAAGGATTTCGTCGCGGCGATCGAAGCGCGGATCGGCCACAACCTGCCTGAGAGCTTCTACCATGCCCGCCGCGCCGAGGACGTTCGCGCCATGGCCGAGGGCGTCGCCGCGATCGGCGGCGCGGTGGCGTTCGTCCGGTCGCTGCCCGCCGATTTTCCCAAGGCGATCGTCTCATCCAGCCCGACCGCCTGGATCGACCAGCATCTGCGCCATATCGGGCTGCGCGAGCTGTTCGGCGAGCACGTCTATAGTGGACGCGAGCATGTCACGCGCGGCAAGCCCGCCCCGGACCTTTACCTCTATGCCGCCGAGCAGCTGGGCGTGCGGATCCAGGATTGCGCGATTCTCGAGGACTCACCCGTCGGCGCGACCGGCGCGGTGGCGAGCGGCGGACATGTTATCGGCATGTGCATGGGGACGCACTGCGCGATCGGTCATGACCAAAGACTGCGGGACATCGGCGTCGCTGCGATCGCGCAGGATTATGACGATGTCCGGCGGGAATTGGACGTCTGATTTCCGGTCGCTTCCCGCCCCGCCGTTCATACTGAGCGAAGTCGAAGTGCACGTTCCGTGCTAGCCATGAGCGATTCCCATGGCCTTCGACGTCGCTCAGGCTGAGCGGGGGCGGGATAAGCCCCCTCAGAAATCAAAAGAGAATTGCGCCGGTCCTAACAGGACACTGACGTATCCCTTTCAAATCCCCTCACCGGTCAGCCGCTGGCACACCATGTCGAGCTGATCGAGCGTCGAGTAGCTGAGGGTCAGCGTTCCGCCCTTCTCGCCATGGGCAATTCGTACCGACAGGCCGAGCAGGTCGGCCAGCTGGCTCTCCAGCGCCGCGATATCGGCATCCACCGCCTCGGCCCCCGTCGAAGCTTTGGCTGCCTCCTTCTCGTTCCCGTCCGAACCTTTGCGCCCACCGCCCTTGGCTTCGCGGGTCAGCTTCTCGGTCTCGCGAACGCTCAGGCCCCGTGCAATGACCTGATCGGCCAGTGACTCGACATCATCGGCGCCTAGCAGCGCACGGGCATGGCCCATCGACAGCGCGCCGCTGACCACCTGCCCCTGCACCGTGTCGGGCAATTCGAGCAAACGCAGCAAGTTGGCGACATGGCTGCGCGATTTGTGGACGATCTTCGCCAACGCCTCCTGCGTATGGCCGAACTCGCCTGCGAGGCGCTGATAGGCCTGCGCCTCTTCGATCGCGTTCAGGTCCTGACGCTGGATATTCTCGATCAGCGCGACTTCGAGCGTCTGCGCATCGTCGAAATCCCGGACGACGACCGGTACTTCGTGCAGGCGCGCGCGCTGGGCGGCCCGCCAGCGACGCTCACCCGCGACGATCTGATAGTCCTTGCCATGCGGGCGCACGACGATCGGCTGGATCAGCCCACGCGCCGCGATCGAGGCGGCGAGTTCATCGAGCGCGGCTTCCTCGAAATGGCGACGCGGCTGATCGGGGTGCGGTTGCAGCGAGCCGACGGGCAGCATCCGTACGCCACCCGGCGTCGGCTGATCGCCTGGCCGGATCGGCGCCTCGCGCGCGATATCACCGAGCAATGCCCCGAGACCCCGGCCGAGGCCAGGCCGCGGACGTTTGGCGGTCGTCTCGCCGCTCATGCCGCGGCCGCCCCCGGCTGGGTCCCGAGCGGCAGGCGGGCAATCAGTTCGCGGGCGAGCGCGATATAGGCCTGGCTGCCCACACACCGATGGTCATAGATCAACGCCGGCAGGCCATGGCTAGGCGCCTCCGACAGCCGGACGTTGCGCGGAATCACCGTATCGAACACCACACCTCCCAAAACCGCGCGCACATCGGCCGACACCTGGTCGGTCAGCCGGTTGCGCCGGTCATACATCGTCAACGCCACGCCCAGAATCGCCAGGCCCGGATTGAACCGTGCGCGAATCCGCTCGACCGTGGTCAGCAGCTGCGACAGCCCCTCGAGCGCGAAGAATTCGCATTGCAGCGGCACAAACAGCGAATCGGACGCGACCATCGCATTGATGGTCAGCAGCCCCAGCGAGGGCGGACAGTCGACCAGCACGATGTCCCAATTGCCTTGGGTCCGCCGCAGCGCATGGTCGAGCCGGTGTGTGCGATTCTCATAATCGACCAGCTCCAGCTCCGCCCCAGACAGGTCGACCGTTGCCGGTACGACGTCGAGCCGTGGCACCTGGCTATGAACCACCGCATCGTCGATCCGCGCCTCGCCCAGCAGCACATGATAGCTGGAGAACAACCGCTGGCTGTTGGGAATGCCAAGACCTGTCGAGGCATTACCCTGCGGATCAAGATCGATCAGCAGGACGTTCAGCCCCGTCGCCGCCAAAGCGGTCGCAAGATTGATGGCGCTGGTGGTCTTGCCCACCCCGCCCTTCTGGTTCGCGATAGCAACGCAGATCATCGGGCCTCTACTCGGTCGAAGATCACGATCGACGATTCCGCCGAAGTGATGCTATGTTCCACGTGAAACACGAAGCGCCATTGCCGCTTAAGGGTCTTGATTTCGCGCTCGTCCAGACGGCCGCGCGGGAGCAGCCACCGTGTATTCTGTTTGCCGCAGTGAAGGCCCGCGCGCAAAAGATTTTCGACCGTTGCCACGGCGCGAGCGGAAATAATATCGGCCTTGAGCGGCACTGCCTCTATCTTGGACGCATGAACCGTGACCCGGTCGGCCATGCCCAAGCCGTCGACACATTCCTGCAGGAACTCCGCCCGTCTCTTGCGGGGTTCGACCAGCGCGACGCGGCCCGGCCAGGCGATCGCCACGATCATCCCGGGAAAGCCACCCCCCGTGCCGATATCGATCCACTGCCCATCTGTCCGCTCCGCCAATGGAATCAGCTGCGCCGAGTCAACCGCATGGCGGCCCCAGATGGTGCCGATGGTCGACGGCGCGATCAGATTCTGCTGGTCATTTTCGACGACCACACGGTCGAGAAACCAGTCGATCCGCGCCGCTACATCCTCGCCAAATCGCTGCACGGCCCAGTCGCGTGCCTGATCCTCGTTCATGCGGCGACCTTTCGAGCGTAGAGGAGTACCGCCGACAGGGCAGCGGGCGTGATGCCGCGAATGCGCGAGGCCGCCGCCAGTGTGGCGGGGCGTGCCATGCTGAGCCGATCGATCATCTCCTGCGACAGCCCCGGAATCGCGGCATAATCCAGCTTCGAGGACAGGACGATCTGTTCATCGGCGCGCAGCCGCGCGACCTCCTCCGCCTGACGTTCGACATAAGGGGCGTAGCGGGCATCCTCCAACGTCTCGGCCAGCATGGCGGCATCGCAGTCCTGGCCCGCGTCTGGTGCGACATGCGCCAGCGTCACGCCATCAAAGCGCAACCATTCATAGGCGGTGCGCCGCGCGCCATCCTGCGCGATGGTGGCACCGGCTCGCGCCAGATCGGACGCGGTCCGCACCACGCCCAGCCGTTCGCGTAACGTCGCTTGCTGTTCCTGTCGCCGCCGCCGATGCGCCAGCCGCTCGGGCGACAGACATCCCGCCGCCTCGGCGATCCCGCCCAGCCGCGTTTCGGCATTATCCGCACGCAAGGACAAGCGGTATTCGGCGCGCGCGGTCAGCATCCGATAGGGCTCGGTCACACCCTGCAACACCAGATCGTCGATCATCACGCCCAGATAGCTCGACGCTCGATCGAGGATCACTGGCGACAGGTCACAGGCATAGGCCGCTGCATTGAGCCCCGCGATCAGCCCCTGCCCTGCTGCTTCCTCATAGCCGGTCGTGCCGTTGATCTGCCCCGCACAGAACACGCCCGTCAGCGCCCCCAAGGCCAATCGCCCATCGAGCGCACGCGGATCGATATGGTCATATTCGACCGCATAGCCGGGCAGCGTGATGACCGCGCGCTCAAGCCCCGGCATCGAGGCGATCATCGCCTCCTGCACATCGGTCGGCAGCGAGGTCGACAGGCCGTTGGGATAGACCAGCGGATCGTCCAGCCCTTCCGGTTCCAAGAAAATCTGATGGCTGTTGCGGTCGGCGAACCGCTTGATCTTGTCCTCGATCGACGGGCAATAGCGCGGCCCATTCGCCTCGATCGCGCCGGTGAACAGCGGCGAACGGTGAAAGGCCGCCGCGATGATCGCATGGGTCTCTTCGGTCGTTCGGGTGATCGCGCAAGCGATCTGCGGCAAGGGTCGTGCCGCCGTCATTGGCGACATGGTCCAGGGATCGGTGTCGCTAGGCTGCTCATCCAGCTTGGCCCAGTCGATGGTGCGGCCGTTGAGACGCGGCGGCGTGCCGGTCTTCATCCGCGCCATCGGCAGGCCCAGCGATCGCAACTGCTCGGCCATCCGGGTGGCCGAGCGCTCACCGATACGACCGCCCAGATGCCGTTCCTCACCCCGGAACAGTCGTCCGCCCAGAAACGTGCCGGTCGCCAGCACGACCGCCCGCGTCGGCAGGATCGTGCCATCACCCAGTTGGACGCCCGCCACATGGTCGCCGTCGAGGACTAGCGCCTCGGCCTCGCCTTCGACGATGGCCAGATTGGGTTGCGCTGCCAGCATCGCCTGGATCGCCGCGGCATAGCGCTGTCGGTCCGCCTGGACCCGCGGTCCTTGGACCGCCGTGCCCTTGCTCCGATTGAGCATCCGGTAATGGATCGCGCCCTGATCCGCCGCGCGACCCATCAGCCCGTCAAAGGCATCGACCTCGCGCACGATATGGCCCTTCCCCAATCCGCCGATCGCCGGATTGCAGGACATGGCACCCAGGCCATGACGATCGAAGGACAAAAGGGCCGTCCGCGCCCCCCGGCGCGCAGCCGCCGCAGCAGCCTCGGTTCCCGCGTGACCACCACCGATCACTACGACATCAAACATGTTCCCGCCCTACCGGAACGGCAGGGCAGCGTCAAAGCGATCTGTGGTTAACGTTCCACGTGGAACACTCACTTCCCAAGACAAAAGCGGCCAAAAAGCGCATCGAGCATTGTCTCGGTCGCGCTGACGCCCAGCACTTCCGCCAACGCCTGTCGGGCCACCCGCAATTCCTCGGCCATCAACAGGATGTCAGCGCCGGGCGCCGCGAGCAGCGCATGGGCGGCGCGGCGGCATTGTTCCTGCTGATGCCGCTTGAACCCGATCGCATCCTCGCGCGGCAGCAGCGCCGCGGCGGTCTCCGCAATCACGCCCCACACACCCGCGACGCTGGCATCATCGTCGCGACGAACCGCCAGTCGCCGGCCCTCCGGCAACTCTTCGCGCCCAGGCAGATCGGCGCGCGAATGGAGCCAGATCGCATCGGCGCGCGGCGGGGGCGTGTCCGCCATCCACACCAGGATATCCGCTTGCAGGATCGCCTCCTGCGCGCGGGTCACGCCGATCGCTTCGATCACGTCGGCGGTATCCTCCGCCAACCCGGCAGTATCGGTCAGAATATAAGCCACGCCGCCGCGCAACACGCTCGCCTCGATCCGGTCGCGGGTCGTGCCCGCGATTGGCGAGACGATGGCGGCCTCACGCTCGACCAGCAGGTTGAGCAGGGTCGACTTGCCGCTATTGGGCGGCCCGGCCAGCACCACCCGAATGCCGTCATGAAGCCGGTCGACCGGCGGCCGCTCCACCACCTCCAGCATGGCGATGGCAAGTGCGTGCATCTCGCTTTTGATCCGCGTCACCGCCGCGCCGTCGAGCGGCACATCATCCTCTTCTGCGAAGTCGAGCATTGCCTCGATCATCGCGGACAGCGCCGCCAGCTGGTCCATCCAGCCGCGCACCGCTTGGCTCACCCGCCCCTCGACAGCATGGATCGCGGCACGGCGCTGGCGCTCGGTCTGGGCTTCAAGCAGATCGGCCAGCCCCTCCGCCTCGGCCAGGTCGATACGACCGTTGAGCAGCGCGCGGCGGGTAAACTCGCCCGGCTCGGCACGGCGGACGCCCGGCTGCTCGGCCAAGGCATTCTCCACCGCCGCCACGACAGCCCGACCGCCATGGCAGTGCAACTCAACCAGATCCTCGCCCGTCGCGGTTGCCGGACCGGGGAAGCACAGTATCAACGCCGAGTCCAACACGGCCCCCGCTCCGTCCTTCAGCGTTCGCAGGCTGGCGCGACGCGGCTCGGGCAAGCGCCCGCCCAGCCGCTCGGCCGTGCCGAAGGCGGCCGGACCGCTGACCCGGATCACCGCGATCGCGGCAGGGGGCTGTCCGCTGGAAACGGCGAAGATCGTATCGGCCATGGTGGGGATCAGCCCTTCTGTCCCTCGAACATCCGCCGCCACATGGTCATGCCCGCCTCGCCCATCGGCGCCCAGTTGCGCATCATGGCCTCGATCATTTCAGGCTTCACTCCCGACTGCATCGTGTCGAGCATCATCTGGACATAGCGTTCATGGATCGGCGTCAGGTCGGGCAATCCCATCGCGCGGCGCGCCTCCTCGGGCGTGCAGTCGATTTCCACATTCACTTTCATGCGCCATTCTCCTCACGCGACCAACTGAGGCATAAGACGTTATCGTCGCGACGACCACAGGAGACCCGCATGACCGGAACCAAGACCATCGCTGCCGCAGAGGGCGACGGCGCGTTCAACGCCTATTTCGCCGCGCCGGAGGGGAAGCCGACCGCCGCAATCATCGTCATCCAGGAAATCTTCGGCGTGAATGCAGGCATCCGCCGCAAATGCGACACCTTGGCCGAAGCGGGGTATCTGGCGGTTGCCCCCGACCTTTTCCACAAGATCTCCCCTGGCATCGAGCTTGACCCGGACGTGCCCAACGAGATGCAACAGGCGCTCGATCTGATGGGCCAGTTCGACCAGGACGGCGGCATTCGCGATATCGAGGCCACGATCAAGGCGATCCGCGCAGAGCTTGGTGCGGACCTCAAGGTCGGCGTGGTCGGCTACTGCTTGGGCGGGCGACTCGCCTTTATGACCGCGGCGCGGACCGATGTGGATGCCAGTGTTGGCTATTACGGGGTCGGCATCGACGGCCTGCTGGGCGAAAAGAACGCCATCGCCAAGCCGGTCCTGCTCCACATTCCGGAGGAGGATCACTTCGTCGACAAGGACGCGCAGCGGCGGATGCACGAAGGGTTGGACGATCACCCTAGGGTCACGCTGTACGATTACCCCGGTGAGGATCACGGCTTCGCGACCGAATTCGGCCAGCGCCGGTCGGAGGATTCGGCCAGGCTGGCGGACGAACGCACCATGGCGTTCTTTGCGGAGCATCTCCGCTGACACAATAAAAGGGGGGAGCCAGCCGCTCCCCCCTTTCCTGTTACGCCGCCTTGGCCAGCGCTTCGGCGATCAGCTTGCGGCTGTTATCCACACCGTAGAGCGCGATGAAGCTGCCCATGCGCGGCCCTTGGGCGGACCCCAACAGCGTTTCGTACAGCGCCTTGAACCAGTCGCGCAGCGACGGGAAGGCATCGGTCTTGCCGATCTCATAGACGATATTCTGGATGTCCTCGGCACTTGCCCCCGCCGGGAGAGCCGCGAGTTGCGCATCCAGTTGGCACAGCGCTTCAGCCTCATGCGGCTCGGGCGCGCGGCGCTGGAGCGTCGGCGCGACGAAATCACGGGCATAGGCCAGCGCATGGTCGATCAACCGGTCGAGCTCCGGGTATTTCTCCGCGGACGCCTCGGGCACGTAATTGGCGAGATAGCCCCAGACTTGCTCCTTGGTCGCCTCGCCCATCACCCCGACCAGGTTGAGCAGCAGGCCGAAGGTCACCGGCAATTCCCCTTCGGGCAGCTTGCCGTCATGGATGTGGTGCACCGGATTGCCCAACTGCTCCTTAAGCGACTGGTTGGGATAATTGACCCGAAACTGCCAATATTCGTCCACCGCGCGCGGGATGACGCCCATGTGCAGCTGCTTGGCCTTTTTCGGTTCGCGATAGGCGAAGAAGGCCAGGCTCTCCTCCGGTCCATAGGTCAGCCACTGGTCAAGGCTGAGGCCGTTGCCCTTGGACTTGGAAATCTTCTCGCCATGCTCGTCGAGGAACATCTCGTAATTGAAGCCCTCGGGCGGACGGCCGCCGAGCACGCGCGCGATCTTCGACGACTGGGTGACCGAGTCGATCAGGTCCTTGCCCGCCATCTCATAGTCGACGCCCAGCGCGACCCAGCGCATCGCCCAGTCGACCTTCCATTGCAGCTTGGACAGGCCGCCCAGTGCCGACTGGACGATCCGCTCGCCCTCATCCTCGAAGGCGATCAGGCCCGCTTCGGCGTCGACCACCTCGACGGGTACCTGCAGAACGATGCCCGACTTGGGACTGATCGGCAGGACAGGCGAATAGGTGGCGCGACGCTCGGCACGAAGCGTCGGGAGCATCACGTCCTGGATACCTTGGAAGTGCTTGAGCACCAGCCGCAGCGCATCATCAAACCGGCCCGAGGTATAATAGTCGGTCGACGAGGCGAATTCGTAATCGAAGCCATAGCGGTCGAGAAACTGGCGCAGCAGCGCATTGTTGTGCGCGGCGAAGCTGTCGAATTTCTCGAACGGATCGGGCACCTGGGTCAGCGGCTTGCCGAGATGCTCACGCAGCATCTCCTGGTTCGGCACATTGTCCGGTACCTTGCGCAGGCCGTCCATGTCGTCCGAAAAGGCGATCAGCCGGGTCTTCTGGTCCGACAGGGCATGAAAGGCGTTGCGGACCATGGTGGTGCGCAGCACTTCGTTGAACGTGCCGATATGCGGGAGCCCTGAGGGACCATAGCCCGTTTCGAACAGGATCGGCGCACCGCCCGGCTTGCCGTCGGGATAGCGTTTGAGGAGCTTGCGAGCCTCCTCATAGGGCCAGGCCTTGGACTCGAGAGCGGTGGAGCGGAGTTCGTCTGTCATGGCTTTGCCTCTGGCAAGGCGGGGCGTGATGCACAATGGGTTTTGCATTATGCACCGGTTGTGCACGGAGTTATCCACAGGCGTCGTGTTCCACGTGGAACAAACAATGGCGGTCCTCCTTAGCTTTCCCTCCCCCATCCCCTCCCGCCTGCGGGAGGGGCGTGCTTCGTCGAGGCGTCACGCCCGCCCCACGCTGTTAGCCCCTCCCGCAAGCGGGAGGGGTTTGGGGAGGGCGTCGCCCCAAGCTATTTGCTCAATGAGTCACCCCAAATCCCCCCACCCCGTTGCCAACCTGTTCCCACTCCCCCACATCAAAAGCGTGACTTCCCTCCCCCACCCCGCCCTTCATGCCAGCCATAGCGGTGTGTGGATTTCGACCCAGGGGCAGACCCGTGCCGTCTCACGCGGAGAGGCGATCGGGCTGGCGTCCGAAACCCCGGTCATCCTGCTCAATGCGCCATTGATCGGACAGCGGCTGGGCTATGCCGAGCTGTCCGGCCTCGACATCCTTGAGCTCTTCGCCTTCCTCCGCCCCGCGCAATTCGCGGTGCCGACACCACATGGTCTGGCCCAGGCGTGCGGCATGGAACCGCCGGAGAACGACGCGCAGGTCGCGGCCTTTTTGCTCGGCGCAACCGAGGCGCTACTCGCCCTGCCCGACGGCGCGTGGCCCGAACGCGAAGGCGCATGGACTGCCGCGCAGAGCCTCGCCCGGCTTCGCTGGCCCTGGGCGCCGCTGATCGGCCCGCGCCTGACCCGGCCCGAGCGCAACGAGCGATGGCTGTTCAGCGCGCTGCCCGAATGGGAGGAGGACGCCCCCCGCCCCGCCCCGCGCACCATCGACCTGCCGCCCGCCGATGCCGAGGATCGCCTGCGCCACCTGACCGGCGAAGGCGCGGAGGAACGCCCCGGCCAGCGCGCCTATGCCGCCGCCGTCACCGCCGCCTTCGCGCCGCGCGCGGTGCGCGACACGCCGAACATGGTGCTGGCCGAAGCGGGGACCGGGATCGGCAAAACCCTGGGTTATCTCGCTCCCGCCAGCCTCTGGGCGGAGCGGGCAGGCGGCGCGGTGTGGATCTCGACCTATACCAAGGCGCTACAACGCCAGTTAAGCAGCGAGACGACGCGCCTTTTCCCCGATCCCGTGCTGCGCAAGGAACGCGTCGTCACCCGCAAGGGCCGCGAGAATTATCTGTGCCTGCTCAATCTGGAGGATGCGCTGCAAGGCGGGTTCGCCGGGCGTGCGGCGGTACTCGCGCAACTGGTCGCGCGCTGGGCGGCCTATAGTAGCGACGGCGATATGGTGGGGGGCGACCTGCCCGGCTGGCTGACCACGCTGTTCCGCCGCAACGGCTCGGCCGCGCTGACCGACCGGCGAGGCGAGTGCGTCTATGCGGGCTGCCCGCATTATCGAAAGTGCTTCATCGAGCGGGCGGCGCGAGCGTCGGTGCAGGCGGACATCGTCATCGCCAACCATGCGCTGGTCATGGTCAACGCGGCGCGCGGGCGCGAGACCCAGACGCGGCCGACCCGCTATGTCTTTGACGAGGGGCATCATCTGTTCGACGCAGCGGACTCGATGTTCGCCACCGCGCTGACCGGATCGGAGACGATCGAACTGCGCCGCTGGATTCTCGGTCCCGAAGCCGGGTCGCGTGGCCGCCGCCGGGGTCTGGCCGCGCGGCTGTCCGATGTCGCCAGCTATGACGAGGGCGGCAATCGCGCGATCGGCGATGCGGTGCAGGCGGCGCATGCGCTGGCGAGCGAAGGCTGGTTGGGGCGGCTGGCGGAGGGCCAGCCCTTTGGCCCGATCGAAACCCTGCTGGCGGCCGTGCGCGGCCTGGCCTTTGCACGCGCCGAGCAGCCCGGTGATGCGGGCTATGGACTGGAGACCGAACTCGCCGACCCATCGCCCGAACTGATCGACGCCGCCGGACCCGCTGCCCATGCGCTCGACGCGCTGCTCCGCCCCCTGGTCACGCTTGGTCAGCGGCTCGAGGCGGTGCTGCACGAAGCCCCCGACTGGCTGGATGGTCCGGCGCGCGCGCGGGTGGAGGGAGCGATCGCTTCGCTCGGCTGGCGGGCAGAGACGGTCGCGGCCTGGCTGTCTCTGCTCGCCCGGATCGGCGGGCCGGTCGATCCCGACTTCGTCGATTGGCTGGCGGTCGACCGGGTCGAGGGTCGTGAATATGATATCGGGCTGCACCGCCACTGGCTCGATCCTACCCGTCCCTTTGCCGAAATCGTCCTGAAACCCGCGCACGGCGCCCTCGTCACCTCGGCAACCTTGCGAGCTGGCGGAGACTGGGACGTGGCGGAGGCGCGGACGGGGGCGCCGCATCTGGCGCGTGGCCCTGCTCATTTCGTCGCCGCCAGCCCCTTCGATTATCCCGAGCGGGCCGAAGTGCTCATCGTCACCGATGTGAAGCGCGGCGACATTCCGCAGCTCGCCAATGCCTATGCCCGACTGATCGCGGCGGCCAAGGGCGGAACGCTGGGCTTGTTCACCGCGATCCGGCGTTTGCGCGGGGTGCATGGCCGGATCGCCGACCGACTGGCACGCGACGGGCTGGCGCTGCACGCGCAGCATGTCGACCCGATCGATACCGGGACATTGGTGGATATCTTTCGCGACGACCCGTCCGCCTCTTTGCTGGGTACTGATGCGTTGCGCGATGGGGTGGACGTGCCCGGCTCCTCGTTGCGCCTCGTCGTGATGGAGGGCGTGCCCTGGCCCAAGCCGACCGTCCTCCACGCCGCACGCAAGTTGGCAGGGGGCGGCAGCGCCTATGACGATCGCATCGTCCGCGCCCGGCTGGCCCAGGCGTTCGGACGACTGATCCGACGGGCGGACGATCGCGGCGCCTTTGTCCTGTTGTCCGCTGCCATGCCATCGCGGCTGCTCGATGCCTTTCCGCAGGGCGTGGCGATTTCCCGCGTCACGCTGGACGAAGCGGTCGCGCGCGTTTCGGGCCGACTATCCTCCGACACGATGATAGGGCATGGAAAAGGTGAAATCCTGCCAGCCGCCGCGACGGAGATTCCAGATCGATGAAGACGCTGACGCTGCTTCGCCATGCCAAGTCCAGCTGGGACGATCCGATCTCCCGCGATTTCGATCGTCCGCTCAACGCCAAGGGACGGCGCGCAGCGGTGATGATCGGGCGGCAGTTGAAATCGCTGGACCTGCGCTTCGATCATATCGTCGCCTCGCCCGCGGTCCGGGTGATCGAGACGCTGGATGAGGTGTGGAGCGGCTATGGCCGCAAGCTGGAACCCGTATGGGACAAGGCGATGTATCTCGCCTCCGCGGCCAGCCTGCTCGATCTGGTCCATGCGCTGCCCGAAGCGGCGGATCATGTCCTGATGGTCGGGCATAATCCGGGGCTGGAGGATTTGGTCCTCGATCTGACGCTGGACGGCGAGTTGCGCGAACGGGTGGAAGACAAATATCCGACCGCAACCGTAGCGCAGATGACACTGCCGGTCGATCGGTGGCCCGACGCGCGGGCGCATAGCGCGACGCTCGTCGCATTCATCCGCCCGCGTGATCTGGATCCGACGCTGGGGCCGGATACGCCTTAGGCCACCCTCCCCTTCACCACCGGGCGCGCCCTCCCAAGCCCAGCTTGGGGAGGAACGCTTCATTTCTTGCCTTCGAGCATGGCCTTCAGCCCGGACAGCGCGCCGAGCGGCCCTGCTTCGTCCTCGCTGATGACGCCCGCTTCCTTCAGCGTCGCCGCCGCATTCGGGCTGCGGGGAAAAGGATCGAGCGACAGTGCCATGGTTTCGGCCGCCGCCTCACCTAGGTCGATCGTGCCGCCCTCGATCTCGATCGTGTCGAGCGAATCCTCCGACAGCTCGATTTCCTCCTCGGTGCCGTGGCCCGAGGGCTCGACGAAGCGCAGCGCCACCGGCTCGTCGACCTTGGCCGGGACCGGATCGCCCGTCACCGAGCAGGGCTGCACCACCGCGCCCCGCACCGTGCCGGTCACCAGGATACCCGCCGCGTCGCGCCGTACGACCAAATCGGCCGACAGCGCGTCGATCGCCAGCAGCCCGAACCGCCCGGCCAAAGCGCGGCGTTCGTCGGGGGTGGTATCGATCGACACGGGCTTTTCGCGCTCACCGATGACGTCGATTTTTTCGAGGCGGCTCCATTCGGGGATCACGGCAATTCTCCAAGGGTGAGGCGAGCGAGCGAAACGGCCGCCAATCGCTCATGTAGGATGCAAAGCGCCTCACGAACATGGGCAACCGCGCCGCTGTCGGCGGGCGCCTGGCCCCGGTACAGGTTGCGCACGAGCGCGGCGTCCATTGTCGCCGCGTCCCCGGCCAGTCCTTCTCGATAGGCGGTCAGGCGGCCACCGAGCATCGCCATCATCCGGCCGATATGCTTGCCGACCACGATATCGCCGATGCCGAGTTCGCGAAGTTGCCCGTCCATGTCGGTGACGAAACGCTCGGTCAGCCGCGCCGCCATCTCCGTGCCCTCGGGCAGCGCCTCCAGTCGGATCAGGACCAGCGACAAAATGGCGGCGATCATGTCGAACCGGCCATCGACCGTATCGGGCACCGCGCCGTCCAGATACCAATGCGGCTGGCGGGCGCGCAGCACCACGGCATTGTAAAGTGGCAACGCCGCATCCCCATCGCGTCCGAAATAGCGTGCGATTGTCCGCTTGAGCCAGCCTGAGGCCACCCGCCCCTCCCCTTTTCCCTGCACGATCATCATGCACGATCACACCGCGCCATGCTTGTGCGCGCCCTTCCCTTCGCATATCGAGGGGGCGACGGTCGAGCGGATCGATCGCCAGTGCTGACACCCGCGTAGTGCGGCCGATTTCCGGCCCGGAGATGATGATGAGCGTTTCTTCCACCCGGCTCGCCGCCCTTGGGCTCGGCTTGGCCATGGCCGTGGGCGCCTGTACGCCACTGCGGTCGCATCAGGGCTATGTGGTCGACACCGATCTCGTCAACTCGATCCAGCCGGGCGTCGACAACCGCCAGTCGGTTCTCCAGACGCTGGGCACGCCGACGATCAGCAGCCAGTTCAACGGTGGCGACTGGTATTATGTCGCACGCGACAGCCGCAATCTGGGCTATACCCTGCCCCATCCGGTGTCGCAGATCACCTTGCAGATCAGTTTCGACCAGGCGGGCAACGTCACGACGATCCGCCGTGCGGGCGTCGATCAGGTCGCGGACATCTCGCCCTATGGCAAGACCACGCCAACCCTGGGCCGTTCGCGCGGCTTCTTCCAGGATCTGTTCGGCAATATCGGCGCGGTCGGCGCGCCGGGTGCCGGCCCCGGCCAGGGCGGCATGGGCGGCGGGCGCACCCGGCCGTAATCCCAACCCATTTTTCCTCGCTCCGTTCGCACTGAGCGAAGTCGAAGTGCACGTTTCAACGCTGGCCAGGGACTCCCTTGGCCTTCGACTTCGCTCAGGCCGAACGGAGGTTGGGGCGGATGCCTTAAAGGGATGCTCCCTCCCCCGTTTGGCCGCGTCGCCTGATAAGCAACGACGCGGCCGTGCCGTGCTTGGACCGGCACGATCCCGAAGGGGATGGGATCGGGCCTGCTAACGCCCCAAAACCAAAATGGGTTCGCAAGCGGGCCTATTTCCCGCCAGCGAACCCATCATACCGTAGCGGCACCGGGGCAGCGCCCCGGTACGCGCCCTTACTGATTCATCGAGTCGAAGAAATCCTCGTTGGTCTTCGAGTTCTTCATCTTGTCGAGCAGGAACTCCATCGAGTCGATCGTGCCCATCTGCATGAGGATGCGGCGTAGCACCCACATCTTGGACAGCTTGTCCTTCTCGACCAGCAGCTCTTCCTTGCGGGTGCCCGACTTGCCGACGTCCATCGCCGGGAAGATACGCTTGTCCGCCACCTTGCGGTCGAGGACGATTTCGGAGTTGCCGGTGCCCTTGAACTCTTCAAAGATCACTTCGTCCATGCGGCTGCCCGTGTCGATCAGCGCAGTGGCGATGATCGAGAGCGAGCCACCCTCCTCGATGTTGCGCGCCGCGCCGAAGAAGCGCTTAGGCCGCTGGAGCGCGTTCGCATCGACACCGCCGGTCAGCACCTTGCCCGACGAGGGCACGACGGTGTTATAGGCGCGGCCGAGACGGGTGATCGAGTCGAGCAGGATGACGACATCCTTCTTGTGCTCGACCAGCCGCTTGGCCTTTTCGATCACCATCTCGGCGACCTGGACGTGGCGCTGCGCCGGTTCGTCGAAGGTCGAGGACACGACCTCGCCGCGCACCGAGCGCTGCATGTCGGTGACTTCTTCCGGGCGCTCGTCGATCAAGAGGACGATCAGGAAGACTTCGGGGTGGTTGTCGGTGATCGCCTTGGCGATGTTCTGCAACATCACCGTCTTACCCACGCGCGGGGGCGCGACGATCAGCGTGCGCTGGCCCTTGCCCTGGGGGCTGACGATGTCGATGACACGCGCCGACTTGTCCTTCTGGGTCGGGTCGGCGGGGTCGAGGATCAGCTTCTGCTCGGGGTAGAGCGGCGTGAGATTGTCGAAATTGACCCGGTGGCGAACCGCTTCCGGGTCATCGAAATTGACCGAGGTCAGCTTGGTCAGCGCGAAATAGCGCTCGCCATCCTTGGGGGCGCGAATCTCGCCTTCGACCGTATCGCCGGTGCGCAGGCCATGCTTGCGGACCTGATTGGGCGAGACATAGATGTCGTCGGGGCCGGCCAGATAATTCGCCTCCGGGCTGCGCAGGAAGCCGAAGCCGTCGGGCAGCACCTCGATGGTGCCCAGGCCCATGATCTGGTCGCCCTGCTCCGCCTGTTCCTTCAGGATGGCGAACAGCAGGTCCTGCTTGCGCAGCGTCGACGCGCTCTCGACCCCCAATTCCTCGGCCAGCTGCACGAGGTCGGCGGGGGTTTTCTTCTTGAGGTCTTTCAGATGCATGATCGGTCCGGATGGTCGGAGGGCGTCGGTCGGCGAGGATCGCAGCGAAACGAGGCGTATCGATAAGGAAGCGTACCCGACGCGAGGACCGCGCCGTACACAGCCGGAGTTAGGATTCGGAGGGAGCCAAGTCAATGGGGAATACCCATCGCTGCCTGAGACTCACGCCCCTCCCGCAGGCGGGAGGGGATGGGGAGGGATAGCCGCGGGCGATGTCCTCGGTGAGACTCCCTGCCCTCCCCCAACCCCTCCCGCTTGCGGGAGGGGAGTAAGAAGTGCCCTCCCGCCTGCGGGAGGGAAGAAGAAGGCGTCAGAACGGCTTGATGACGACCAGCACCACGATGATCGTTGCCGCCAGCGCGGGCACTTCGTTGATCATTCGCAGCTGCTTGCCGCTGAGCTTCATCTGCCCGCGCGCCAGCTTCTTGGCATAGCCGACCATCCAGCCATGATAGCCGCTGAGCAGCAGCACGAAGGCCAGCTTGGCATGCAGCCAGCCCAGCCCCGGAACGCCCGAGAACAGCCCCAGCGACGCCGCCAGCAGCAGGCCCAGCACCCACACCGCGATCATCGCGGGCGTCAGGATGATACCGCGCAGCTTACCCTCGCGCTCGACCCAGCGCGCTGCGTCGGTGGTGTCGCCGGCGACCAGCGCCTCCTGATGATAGACCAGATAGCGCGGCATCATGAACAGCCCTGCCATCCAGAAGATCACGAAAATGATGTGCGCGGCCTTCACCCATTCATAGGCGGCCCCCAACAGTCCGATCATGCAGCACTCCGTACGCGGGCGATCAGCCGCTCGACATGCGCGATCGGCGTGTCGGGCAGGATGCCGTGTCCCAGGTTGAAGATATGCGGTCGCTCGCGGAAGGCCGCCAGGATATGGTCGACCGCCTTGTCCAGCGCCCCGCCCCCGGCGATCAGCGCCAGCGGATCGAGATTGCCCTGCACCGGCAGCCCCTTGGGCAGATAGGTGTCGGCCCAGACCGGATCGACCGTCTCGTCCAGCCCGACCGCGTCCACGCCGGTTTCGCGCGCATAAGGGGGCAGCTTGCCCCCAGCCCCCTTGGGGAAACCGATCACCGGCACCCCCGGACAGCGCGCGCGGAAACCCTCCACGATGGCGGCATTGGGGGCGATCACCCAGCGCTCGAACTGCGCTGGGCTTAGCGAGCCCGCCCAACTGTCGAACAGCTGCACCGCCTCGACTCCGTTCGCCACCTGCCCCGCCAGATAGTCGATGGTCATGGTCACGATCGCATCGATGATCGCGCCGAAGCCGGCTGGGTCGGCATAGGCGAAGCGCCGCGTCTCGCCCTGGTCCTTGGACCCCTGCCCCGCCACCATATAGGTCGCGACCGTCCAGGGAGAGCCCGCAAAGCCCAGAAAGCTGGTCTCGGACGGCAACTGGCCCGCGACCCGTGCCACGGTGGCATAGACCGGATCGAGCCGCTCAGGGACGCTCTGCAAGGCATTCAGCGTCTGATCGACCAGGGCGGGCGCGAGACGCGGCCCCTCCCCCGCTCCGAAGCTGAGGTCCTGGCCCAGCGCCCAAGGCACCATCAGGATATCGGAGAACAGGATCGCGCCGTCGAAACCAAATCGACGGATCGGCTGCACCGTCACTTCGGCAGCAGCCTCGGGATCGGTGGCGAGCGCGAGGAAACCGCCCTTCTGTGCCCTCAGCTCACGATACTCGGGCAGATAGCGACCGGCCTGGCGCATGAGCCACATGGGTGGTGTCGCCAGCCGCTCACCCGACAGAACGGCGAGCAGGGGCTTTCGAATCGGAACGTCGGTCAGGAGACCCCCCTTCTTCTATTCAAGAAGATTCTAAGAATGGATTGTTGAAGTGGTTGGCACGTTGGTTGTCGGGATTATGCGGCTCTCCCCGATATGCCAACACGTTGACTCAAGGGGAATCGCCGATTCAACGGGATTCGGATTCATCGCCCCCATAACTCACAGCCTGTGGAAAAGAATCGGGCCTGTGGGATTCGTTGTGAACGAATCATCGCTTATCCACCGCCGTCGAGCCGCTTGGCCGGTCGGCGAAGTTACGCTACCGATTCTCGCCATGTTATCCACAGAGTCATTCCCGTGCCGATGACGACACGGCTCCACCTGCACCTGCTGTCCGATTCCACCGGCGAAACGCTGGAGAACATCGCGAAGGCGGCACTGGCGCAATATGACGATGTGGAAACCGTCCGGCATTTCTGGCCGATGGTCCGCACCGAAAGCCATCTGGAGCGCATCCTGCAGGAGATTGCGCAGAATCCGGGGCTGGTGATCTACACCCTGGTCAACCTGGCGACCCGGCGTATCCTGGAAAGCCGGTGCCATGCACTGGGCCTGCCCATCGTCGCGCCGCTCGACCCGGTCAATGCGGCGCTGTCGGGACTGCTCGGCCAGCAGGCCAAGATGCGGCCCGGCCGCCAGCATGTTCTCGACGCCGCCTATTTCGCGCGCGTCGATGCGATCCAGTTCACCATCGCCCATGACGACGGCATCGCGTGGGAGGAATGGGAAGAGGCCGATATCGTGCTGGCGGGCGTCAGCCGCTCGTCCAAGACGCCGACCTCCATCTATCTTGCCAATCGTGGGTACAAGACCGCCAACATCCCCATCGTGGTCGAAAGCCCCCCGCCCCCGTTTCTGTTCACGCTCAAACGGCCTTTGGTCGTGGGACTGACCACCAGCGCCGACCGGCTGATCGCGATCCGGCGCAACCGGCTTTTGTCGCTGAACCAGGCACCCGACACCGATTATGTCGAGCAGGAGGCGGTGAACCGCGAGCTGACCTTTGCCCGGCGGATGTTCGCCGACAATGATTGGCCAGTGATCGACGTCACCCGCCGCTCGATCGAAGAGACGGCGGCGGCGATCATCTCGCTGGTGAATCAGAGAAAGGCCGAGGCATGATTATCCTGGCGTCGCAAAGCGCCTCGCGCCGGGCGATGCTCGATGCGGCGGGCGTGGCCTATGAGGCGCTGCCCGCGCGGGTCGACGAGGCGGGCGTCAAGGCGGCGATGGCGGGTGCCTCCCCCCGCGACCTGTCGGATGCGCTGGCCGAGCTGAAGGCGGTGAAGGTCTCCGCCAATGCCGGGCCGGTGCCGGTGCTGGGGTCCGACTCGATCGTGGCGCTCAGCGATGGCACGCTGCTCGACAAACCGGAAACCCGCGAAGAGGCGGCCGAGCATTTGACGCGGATGAGCGGCGGGAGCCACGAATTGTGGAGTGCCGCCGTCATCGCCGAGCATGGCCGTCCCGTCTGGCGGCATGTCGAGCGCGCCAAGCTCCATGTTCGTCCGCTCTCGCCTGCCTTTATCGATCGCTATCTTACCCAAGAATGGCCCGCCATCGCGGGCTGTGTCGGTTGTTTCCGGATTGAGGGACCCGGGGTCCAGCTCTTCTCGCGGATCGAGGGGAGCCATTTCACGATCCTCGGTATGCCGTTGCTCCCCGTACTGGGATATTTGCGCGAACGTGGCTGGATGCCCGCCTGATGGCCCTTCCGTATGCCGAAGTGATCGGCGATCCGATCGCCCATAGCAAATCACCGCTGATCCACGGTTTCTGGCTGAAGGCGCTGGGGATCGAGGCCGAGTATCGCGCCACCCATGTCGCTCCGCACGCGCTGTCCGGCTATTTCGCCGAACGAAAGGCAGACCCGGACTGGCGCGGCTGCAACATCACCGTGCCGCACAAGATCGCCGCGCTGGAGCATGTCGAGGATCGCGGTGACGTGCGGCGTGCGATCGGGGCGATCAACACCGCGTTTCGCGACGCGGATGGCGCATTGATCGGCACCAACACCGATGCGGCGGGTTTCGCCGCGCCGCTCAGCCGCTTCGATCTGGCGGGCCAGCCGGTGACGGTGATCGGGGCAGGGGGCGCCGGGCGTGCGGTGCTGTACGCGCTGGCGGGTATCGGTGTCGGGCCGGTGACGCTGTTCAATCGCGATGTGGAAAAGGGGGCGGCGCTGCTGTCGTCCTTCGGGCTCGAAGGTCAGGCCCGTCCTATTGGGGATGCGGTGCCGCCCGGCGCGTTGGTGGTCAACGCGACCAGCCTGGGCATGACCGGCCAGCCGCCGCTCGACCTCGACCTGTCGGCTTTGCCGCAGGACGCCGTCGTCTATGACATCGTCTATGCGCCGCTCGAAACCGGCTTGCTGGCGGCGGCGCGGGCGAGGGGGCTGGCGACGATCGACGGGCTGGAGATGCTGATCGGCCAGGCGGCCGTCGCGTTCGAGCGGTTCTTTGGCGCCGCCCCACCGCGCGAGCGCGACGCCGAACTGCGCGACATCCTGCTGCGATGATCGTCCTCGGGCTGACCGGCTCGATCGGCATGGGCAAGTCGACCGTCGCGCAGATGTTTCGCGACGAAGGCGTGCCGGTGTTCGACGCCGATGCCTGCGTTCATCACTTGCAAGGCCCCGGCGGGCGGCTGGTCCCCGCGATCGAATCGGCCTTTCCGGGCACGACGGGGCCGGAGGGGGTGAATCGCGCGGCGCTGGGACAGGCGGTGCTGGGCGACGATGCCGCGATGCGCCGACTGGAGGCGATCGTCCATCCGGCGGTGCAGGCCGAACGTGCGGCCTTTCTGGCGGCACATGCCGGGGCTTCGCTGGTGGTGGTCGACGTGCCGCTGCTGTTCGAAACCGGTGGTGACAAGGCTGTGGATAAGGTGTTGGTGGTTTCGGCAAAACCCGATGTCCAAGAGGCGCGGGTGTTGAAAAGGCTTGGCATGACCAAAGCCAAATTTGCCGCCATCCTGGCCCGCCAAATGCCCGATGCCGACAAGCGCGCGCGCGCCGATCATGTCGTCGCGACCGACATTCCTTTGGCCGAAACCCGCGAAAAAGTGCGGACTTTGATCGCTTGCATGACCGCCTCCGAAGGCCGATAGTCGGTTCATGAGAGAGATCGTTTTCGACACCGAAACGACAGGGTTCAAATTTTCGGAAGGCGATCGGCTGGTCGAGATCGGCTGTGTCGAGCTGGTCAACAGGGTCGAGACGGGGCGGACCTATCACGCCTATTTCAATCCCGAACGGTCGATGCCCGCCGAAGCGCAGGCCGTCCACGGGCTGTCCGATGCGTTCCTGAAGGACAAGCCGGTCTTTGCCGAGGGCGTGGCCGCGTTTCTGGACTTTATCGGCGACGCGCCGCTGATCGCGCACAACGCGACCTTCGACTTCGGCTTCATCAATGGCGAGCTGGGTGCGCTCGGCTTCCCGCCGGTCTGTGAAAAGACCCGGATGGTCGATACGCTGTCGATCGCGCGCAGCAGGCATCCGGGGGCCAAGCATACGCTCGACGCGCTCTGCTCGCGCTATGGCATCGACCGGTCGCACCGTGTCCTGCACGGCGCGCTGCTCGATGCGCAGCTGCTGGCGCAGGTCTATGTCGAGCTGATGGGCGGGCGGCAGATCGGTCTGGGCCTGCTCGCCGAGACGAGCGTGGAGGCCGGACCGATCATCGTCGCCCGCGCGCCGGCCCGCGTTCGCCCGCCGCGCAGCTTCCGTCCCAGTGATACGGAACTTGCCGCCCATGCGGCGTTTCTAAAGGGTATCACCGATCCGATTTGGGGGGCCGAGGCGTCCGGTTGACGCCACGGGACAGGCCAAAAAGGACCGTCCCAGTCGTGTAAGTCAAGGAGAAGACGATGGATATCCGGATTTCTGGTCATCAGGTCGAAACGGGCGACGCGCTGCGGACCCATGTGACGGACCGGCTTCAGGGTATCGCCGAGAAATACTTCGCCCGCGCCATCTCGTCCGAGGTGACGTTCGGCAAGGGGCCGCACGATGTCGGCTTCAAATGCGATATCGTCATGCATGTCACTCGCGGCCTGGTGCTGAAGGGCCGTCATGATGCGCAGGACGCGCATCTGTCCTTCGACGGCGCGGCGACCAAGATCGAAAAACAGCTTCGCCGCTATTCGCGCCGCCTGAAGGACCGCAACCAGGGCCAAGCGATCGAACTGGCCGAAGCCGGCGCCTATGATGCGGGCTATACCCTGTTCGCCGAGCAGATGGATGAGGATGAAGCGGGCGATGCGCCCCTGATCATTGCCGAGACGCGCGTCGACATTCCCGATGCCAGCGTGTCCGACGCGGTGATGATGCTCGATCTGCGCAATACTGCCGCACTCTTGTTCAAGAATTCGGGAACGGGATCGTATAACATGGTCTATCGCCGGGGTGACGGAACCATAGGCTGGGTCGAACCGCAACGCGGCGGCACAGCCGGATAAACTCTATCGTTATTCCGCGCGGGCCGTTAATAGGCGGTCCGCGCGTGGGGGCGCACCGGACGGAACCATGAACGACTTCAGCGATCTGTTGCGCCACGATACGGTGCTGGCGGGCATTGCCGCCGCCAACAAGAAAACCCTGTTTCAGGCGCTGGCGGCGGCTGCCGCCCGGCCCGCCGGTCAGGATGCCAAGCTCCTGACCGACGTTCTGCTCGAACGTGAGAAGCTCGGGTCTACCGGATTTGGCGGCGGCGTGGCCATTCCGCATGGCAAGGTGGCAGGGCTGACGCAGATCGTCGGCGTCTTCGCGCGCCTGGCACAGCCGGTGGATTTCCAGGCCGTCGACGATATGCCGGTCGATCTGGTCTTCGCGATGTTCTCCCCCGCTGATGCGGGTTCGGCCCATCTTAAGGCGCTGGCCCGCATTTCGCGGCGGCTGCGCGACAAGGGCTTCGTGGCCAAGTTGCGCGGGGCGGGTTCGCCCGATGCGATCTGGGCGCTGCTCACCCAGGACGAGGCGCGTGACGCCGCGGCCTGAAGGCGAGGCGGCGCATTTTCGGGCGCTGGAAACGCTTTATGCCCAGGCACCGATCAACCGCCTGTTCGACTCCACGCTCGACATCACCGAGCCAGGGATAGCGCGCATCCGTTTCCGGGTGGACGAGCGACATTATCACGCGGCGGGTGCGGCGCATGGCACGAGCTATTTCAAGATGCTCGACGATGCGGCCTTTTATGCGTGCAACAGCCTGGTCACCGACCGTTTCCTGCTGACGACGCAGTTCAACCTGCTGCTGACCCGCCCGATGAAGGCGGGGGAGGTGGTGGCCGAGGGGCGCTGGGTCAGCGGACGGCGGCGGGTATTCGTCGCCGATGCACGGTTGATCGATGCCAGCGGCGAGGAAGTGGCGCGCGGTACCGGCACCTTCATGCGCTCGCAAATCGCCTTGGCGGGTCTGCCCGGCTATCGGACAGCCTGAGCGCGATGGACGGTCGCCTGCCGAGCCATATGCTGGTCACCGCGCTGCTGCGCCGGATGAACGACAGCGGCGGCATGGGCATGGTCCTGGCCAAGGGCGATCCGCAGGGCGGCGGCATCCTGGTGATCGTGATCGATGCCGATCGCCGCGAACGCGTGCTGGAGCGGGGCATCGGTCCGGATGGCCGAACCGCGCTGATCGAATCGACCCCTGCAAACGATATTTTAAGCTATTGGCAGAGGCGGAGGGCGCGCGATCCCGACTTGTGGGTCATCGAACTGGATGGCGCTGCGGCGGAACGGTTCACCGCTGAAACGATCCTGCAACATTGACGAACCCGGCCGGATCGGCCACGAGCGCCGCATCGTAGTTTCGCGTTGTGCTTATCGGGTGCGATCCGGTGGGTTACGCAGTCGGGGGGAAGCCCGGACGAGCGCCTTTGGGCAATGCTCGGGTCCGTGATCCAACCGCATGTCTGTTTGAATGAATGACCGTTTTCAAGCGAGTCGCGGCGTCCGCTGCCATGGCTCTATCTCTGGCGGGCCTTCTCGCCACCAGCACCCCCAGCCTCGCGACCAATGTCGCTGGTGTTGCTGCCACTCCAGTCAGTGCGATGACTGTTTCCGGGATCAACGCCGCCGATCTGGCGATGGTTCCCCAGAGCGCCCGGGCCACCATGTCGGCGCTCCCCGATTTTTCCCAGGTTTCTGAAGGCGATGAGGACGGCGACTATGATTCGCTGGCCGACGCCGTGGCCGATCAGGACGAGATCGCGTCGAGCGAAGAGCTCCGCTGTCTGGCTGGCGCCATCTATTTCGAGGGTCGCGGCGAACCGCTGGCGGGCCAGCTCGCCGTGGCGCAGGTCATCCTGAACCGTACCAAGTCGGGCCGCTTCCCCACCGGCGTATGCGACGTCATCAAGCAGCGCGGGCAGTTCAGCTTCGTGCGTCGCGGTGAAATCCCGGCGGTCAGCCCGTCGCGCAGCGCCTATCGCACTGCCGTCGCGGTCGCCAAGGTCGCGCTGGCCCAGGCCTGGGACAGCACCGCAGGCAAGGCGCTGTACTTCAACACCCCGGGCAACCGTCCCGGCGCCCGCGTCCAGAAGGTCGCGGCAATCGGCAACCACATCTTCTATCGTTGACCTTTGCGGCCCCGGTACCGGGGCTTTGCTTTGTTCGTCAAATGTTCTAAGCGGGTGGCATGTTGGACATGCCGCCCGCTTCGTGCGTCGACGATCCGCTATCGCCGCTCTGCGCCGCCGATGTCGCGCGCGGCGTCACCCGGATGCTGCTCCGCCACGACCTTATCGCCATAGCCGAAGTCCCGCTGGAGGGCGGCCGCCGTGCCGATCTGATGGCGCTCGACGCGCGGGGACAAGTCGTGGTGGTCGAGATCAAGGTGTCGCGCGCCGATTTGCTGGGCGATGGCAAATGGCCCGATTATCTGGCGCATTGCGACCGTTTCTACTGGGCGGTCCCGGCGGGGTTCGACTGGTCGCCGCTGGAGAATGCCGCGTTTCTGCCCGAGCGGACCGGGATCATCGTCGCCGACCGCTACGACGCCGCGATCGTGCGTGAGGCGCATAGCGTGCCGCTGCCTGCGCATGTGCGGAAGAAGGCGACGCTGAATTTCGCGCGAAGGGCTGGGCGGCGGATGATCGGGTTGACCGATCCTGATGCGGGGATGTGATTCCCCACGCCCCGAAATTGCCCAACCCTCACCGCGTCAAAACCAGCGTCACGATCGACTGCGGCGGCGCGACGTCCCCCGCCACCTCCGCGGCCTTGTGCCCCGCATCGGTGACGATCATCCGCCGCTGCCACCGCCCCGGCACCGCCACCGTCAGCGGGCGAGGGGACAGGCCCGGATTGACATGGACCAGCACCAGCCGCCGTCCATCCGCCGACAATGCGCCGACCGTATCCATATCGTCCACCGGCACCAGCCGGTCGCCGGGCCGGATGTAACGGCTGAACTGCGCCATCGCCCAATATTTACCCGTCACATGGATCGCATGAGGCTGGTCGGCCGAACCCATCAGATCGGCCTTTACGATGCCCCAGTTCGATCCCTTCTCGCCCTTGCGGGTGCTGAGATCCTCGACCGCCTGCCAGAACACCCAGGCGGCGGGCTCCAGCCGCTTCAGATCGCCGACGACATGCTCGGCAAAGGCCAAAGGCGTCGCCATGCCGGTCAGGTCTTCGGGATCGCCCGACAGCGGCGTGTCGTTCTCGCTCATCCACAATTTGATGCCGGAGGAACGGGCGATGTCGCGCACGGCGGTCTGATGGACCGTGCCATAGCTGTGGACGTTCAGCTGCCCGATCGCCGCGCGGGTGGCGGGCGGATAGGCGGCCCAATCCTGGACGAACAGGTTGGAGGCGGTTTCATCGGGCGCGGCGACGACAGCAGCCAGTCCCTTCGCCTTCAGCGCGGCGGCGGTCGCATCGATCATCTGCGCCTGGCGGGCGGGGCTCCAGTGCGCGCCCTCCTGGGTGTTGGCGGCGAACCAATAGCTGGTGTTGGGCTCGTTGACCGGCGACAGGGTACGGAAAGTCAGGTGATGTCGCCGCTGCAATTCCTGGGTGACGCGTACCAGATAGGTGGCGAAGGCGGCTTCCTGGCCGGGGCGCAGATTGTCGTCACTGCCCTTCTCGGCGCCCGACACCCGGCCGCTGACCGTCATGAACCAGGGCGGCGAATTGGAGAAGGCCTCGAAGATCGGCTGCTTCACCCGGGCGGTGATCGCGTCCAGCCACCAGCGTTGGTTGGCATCCTGTCCCCAGTCCCACATGCTCGGATCATCGGCGCGCCACCAGTCCTTGCCGGTCACGCCCGCCGGTTGCCGCCAGAAGCCCGGCACCGCGCGTCCTACCTTCATATAGGGGGGCGTGTCGGCCGCATTGCCGCCGCCGATATTGTAGCGCGCGATCGTCCAGCCCAGCCCTTGCGGCCCATAGAACAGATCGGCCAACCGCGTCCGCTCCGCCTCGGGCCAACCGCCGGTGACATGCGCGAACCAGGCGAGCGCGGTGCCCCAGCCCTCGAACACCGTGGCGGGCCGGTCGATCGCGGGGCGTAACGTCATAGGGACCGGGCGATCGGTGGCTGGCGTGGCGACCTGCGCTTCGGCTGTGCCGGATCCCAGGATCAGCGCCAGCGCAGCGGCCGCCAGACGGCCCTTGCGACGGATCGTTCCGTTCTTCATCCCGGCTTCTCCCCTGCGCGGACGCTATCAAACGTCAGACTATAGTCGCACGGCTAACAGGTCCGTCAATCCATGATGCTATTGTCATAAATCGAGCGCCGCTTCTTCCTTTCCCCTTGTCGTGCTGCGCAACTCGCCATAAAAATCAGACAAATATAAAGGCGACCCGGTCAGGGAATCGCATATAAGCAAAGGGGAGTGCGATGAATTGGCGTTTGGCGACCGGTGCGGCCATGGCGGCTCTGACGAGCCCGGCTTTGGCGCAGAACGGCCCGCAGGTCGCAGCTGTCCAGGTCGATCCCGATCGCCCCGACTGGGAGAACCCCGCCGTCAATGCGCGCGGCACCCGCCCCGCCAGCGCCACCGCCTTCCCCTATGAAAGCCGCGCGCTGGCGCTGGCGAGCGACCGCGCCCGGTCGAGCCGTTTCCTCAGCCTCGACGGTGCCTGGTCCTTCGCCTTTTCCCCCTCGGTCGACGGTGCCCCCAAGGGTTTCGAGCGTCCCGATTACGACGTGTCGAAGTGGAAGACGATAAAGGTCCCCGCGATGTGGCAGGCCGAGGGCTATGGCCAGCCCAAATACAACAACATCACCTATCCCTTCCCGGCGAACCGGCCGCTGGTGCCGCATGATGATAACGAGACCGGCTCCTATCGCCGCGACTTCACCCTGCCTGACGAGTGGCGCGGGCAGGATGTGATTCTTCAGATCGGTGCGGCGGGATCGGCCTATCGCGTGTGGATCAACGGCCAGGAGGTCGGTTATTCCGAGGACTCCAAGCTGCCGTCGGAATTCGACGTCACCCGCTTCGTCAAGCCCGGCCGCAATGTCGTGGCGATCCGCGTCCATCGCTGGTCGGACGGCAGCTATCTGGAGGATCAGGATTTCTGGCGCGTCTCGGGCATCGAGCGTTCGGTCTTCCTGCGAGCGGTGCCCAAGACCCGGATCGACGATCTGTTCGTCCATGCCGAGCTCGACAAAAGCTATCGCGACGGCACGCTGTCGACCGAGCTGACGCTGCCCGCGCTTCCGCAGGCGATGACCGCGCGGATGACGCTGCTCGATGAGGAGCGCTCGGTGGTGACGCAGCAGATGGCGCTGGCGAAGGGCGCGACCTCGGCCAAGCTCGACACGGCGGTGCCGGGCGTGCGCGCCTGGTCGGCGGAGACGCCCCATCTCTACACGCTGCTGGTCGAACTGATCGATGCGAACGGACAGGTGGTACAGGCCACCCCGCAGCGGATCGGCTTCCGCACCGTCGAGATCAAGGACGGCCAGGTCATGGTCAATGGCCGCCGCATCATGATCCGCGGCGTCAACCGGCACGAGCATGACCCGGAGACCTTCCACGTCATCTCCGAAGCGTCCATGCGCCGCGATCTGGAGCTGATGAAGCGCAACAACTTCAACGCGATCCGCACCTCGCACTATCCCAACGACCCGCGCTTCCTGGCGCTGGCGGACGAGTACGGCTTCTACCTGATGGACGAGGCCAATATCGAGAGCCACGCCTATATGGAGCAGGGCAACCGCCACGGCGACGAGCGCGCCAAATACCAGATCGGCTTCGATCCCGCCTGGGAAAGTGCGCATGTCAGCCGCGTGATGAACATGGTCGAGCGGGACAAGAACCACCCTTCGATCATCTTCTGGTCGCTGGGCAACGAGGCTGGGATCGGCCCGAATTTCGAGAAGGCCGCCGCCGCGATCCGGCAGCGCGACCGCTCGCGGCTGATCTCCTATCTCGGCTGGGGGACGCTCGACTGGAGCCACCAGCCCAACAGCTTCGTCGATATCTATGCGCCCATGTATGACGATATCGAAAAGATGGTCGACTGGGCCGAGGACCCGACCCGGACCCAGCCGATGATCCAGTGCGAATATGCCCATATGCAGGGCAATTCGGGCGGCAATTTCAAGGATTATTGGGACACGATCTACGCCCACCGCAAGCTGCAGGGCGGCTTCATCTGGGACTGGGTCGACCAGTCCATGTACCGCTATACCAAGGACGGGCGGCGCTATTGGGGTGACGGCGGCGAATATGGCCCCAATCCGGGGGGCGATATCGAGTTTGGCGACGGGCTGAACCAGCCCGATCGGACCCCGAACCCGCAACTGTACGAGGTGCAGAAGGTCCAGTCGCCGATCCGCTTCGATGGCTATGATGCCAAGACGGGTAGGCTGATTGTACACAACCGTCATGACTTTATCGATCTGTCTGGCTTCACCTTCGACTGGGTGGTCGAGAAGAACGGCGTTGCGGTGGCGACCGGGCAGCTCCCGGCGCTGACGATGGCGGCCGGGCAGGTGCAGACGGTCGCGCTCGCTCCCAAATTCGCCCGTGAGCCGGGGGCGGAATATTTCCTGACCGTCCGCGCCCATGCCAAGGACGGCACGATCCGCGCGGTCCCGGCCAATTATGTCGTCGGGTGGGAGCAGTTTCCGCTCGGTGGCAGATTGGAAGAGCCTGAACTGATGACGGGCAGCGTCACGGTGGCGGACAGTACCGACAGCGTCACCCTGTCGGCGAACGGCGCGCAACTCGTCATCGACCGCAAGACCGGGCTTATTGCCCGCTACACAATGGGCGGCACGCTGCTGGCGAAGGGCGGGCAGCCCAATTTCGTCCGCGCCGAAACCGACAACGACACCGCCAACGGGACCGTCGCCGAGCAGGGGCCGTGGCTGGCGATGAACGGCCGCTATCAGGTGCGCAAGGTCACGGTCGGGCGGGACCAGAGCGTCACGGTCGACCATGAGATGGGCGCGGGCGCGGCCCGCTTTGTCACCCGCTACAAAATGGTGGGCAGCGGCGCGGTCGATGTCGACGGACAGTTCGTGCCGCTGAAAGCCGATCTGCCGCCGCCGGTTCGCATCGGCCTGTGGTACACCATGCCGACCGCGATCAAGACGGTGGAGTGGTATGGTCGCGGCCCGCATGAAAGCTATGTCGACCGTCAGAGCTCGGCCGCGATCGGACTATGGCGCGGGGCGATCGCCGAGCAGAATCACGATTACATGCGGCCGCAGGATACCGGCAACAAGACCGATGTCCGCTGGATGGAGCTGTCGGGCGAGGGGGCCGGCTTGCGCGTCCGCGCGCCCAAGCCGCTGATGATGCAGGCGCTCGCTTTCCCCTATACCGATCTCTACCGCCGGGCGCCGGGGACGTGGAAGTCCACCGACATCGTGGCCCATGGCGAGACGACGCTGATCGTCGATGCCGCTCAGTGGGGTGTCGGCGGCGACACGACCTGGAGCCATGTCGGCCAGCCGCATATGAAATATCGCACCACGCTGAAGCCGACCACCGTCGCATTCCGGCTGGAGCCCTTCACCGGCGAGGGCACGAATCCCGAAAAAGCCAGGCCCGCGCGCGCGACGGAACCGCAATAGGGCTATTCTTTACTCGGACAATAAGCCATCATGCCGCATCAGGCAGAGGAGAAACCATGAAAAGGGCAACGAAGTTTCTGATCGCGGCGGCAGCGACGCTGATCGCCGGGACGGTATCCGCACAGACGGCGCCGGCGACCACGGGGGATATGGTCGCGGTACATGGCGATCGCCCCGGCGCGGTCTATGACAAGCGCATCTTCGGCCAGTTCGCCGAGCATCTGGGTACGGGTATCTATCCGGGCATCTGGGTGGGCAAGGGCAGCAAGATCCCCAACATCAACGGCTATCGCCGCGACGTCATCGACGCGCTGAAGGCGATCCGGGTGCCGGTGATCCGCTGGCCGGGCGGCTGCTATGCCGATGAATATCACTGGCGCGAGGGCGTCGGTCCGCAGGCCAAGCGCCTGACCAAGGTCAACACCAACTGGGGTGGCGTGACCGAGGACAACAGCTTCGGCACCAACGAATTCATGAACTATTCCGAGATGGTCGGCGCCGAGGCCTATGTCTCGGGCAATGTCGGCTCGGCCGCGCCGTCCGAAATGGCCGAGTGGGTCGAGTATATGACCTTCCCGTCCAAATCGACCTATGCCGAGGAGCGTCGCAAGAACGGCCGCGACCGCCCATGGAAGCTGGCGATGTTCGGCATCGGCAACGAGCTGTGGGGTTGCGGCGGCAATATGCGCCCCGAATATGCGGCCGACATCACCCGCCGCTATTCGACCTTCCTGAAGGTCCCCGCCGGCCAAACGCTGATGAAGATCGCCAGCGGCGCGAACAGCGACGACTATAACTGGACCGAAGTGATGATGCGCGATGCGGGCAACCACTTCGACGGCATCGGCGTCCATTATTACACCATCCCCGGCGACTGGTCGCACAAGGGCGCGGCGACCGGCTTCGACGAGGAAGCCTGGGCACGCACCCTGTCCAAGACGCTGAAGATGGATGAACTCATCACCCGTCACGCCGCGATCATGGACAAGTACGACCCCCGCAAGCGCGTCGCGCTGCTGGTCGACGAATGGGGCACCTGGTATGATGTCGAACCCGGCACCAATCCGGGCTTCCTGTTCCAGCAGAACTCGCTTCGCGACGCGATGGTCGCCAGCCTGAACCTCGACATCTTCGCCCGTCATGCCGATCGCGTGCGCGGTGCGAACATCGCGCAGATGGTCAATGTGCTGCAGGCGATGCTGCTGACCGATGGCGCGCGCATGGTGAAGACGCCGACCTATTGGGTGTTCGACATGTACAAGGACTATCAGGACGCCACCGTCCTGCCGGTCGATGTCCAGTCGCGCTGGTACAACAAGAACCAGTGGACCATGAAGGCGGTCAGCGCCTCGGCGGTGCGTGACAAGGCGGGTGTCGTCCATGTCGGCCTGACCAATGTCGATCCCAACCAGCCCGCGACCGTCTCGGTCAAGCTGGACGGCGTGACGGCGGGCCAGGTGTCGGGTCGTATCCTGACCGGCACGACGATGGACGCGCATAACACTTTCGACGCGCCCAACCAGGTCGCGCCGCAGCCGTTCAACGGCGCGACGCTGTCGGGTGGCACGCTGACGGTGCAGATCCCGGCCAAGTCTGTCGTGATGCTGGACCTGCGCTGATGAAGGCCCGCGCCGGGGCGCTGCTCGCCGCCGTCCTGCTCGCCCCCGTGGTGGTCATGGGGGCAGCGGGGTCCGCCGCACCCCGGCGCGACGGTCCCTGGAACACACCGGGGGCGGGCAATCCACTCCTCCCCGGCTATTTTGCCGACCCCTCCATCGTTCGCGATGGGGGGCGTTGGTATATCTTCGCCACGGTCGATCCGTGGGGCGATGATCGTCTGAGCCTGTGGACCTCGGACAATGGCCGCGATTGGAGCTTCTCACAGCCCGACTGGCCGACCAAGCAGGCCGCCACCAGCCCGACCTCGGGCGATGCCAAGGTCTGGGCGCCATCGGTGGTGAAGGCTCCGAACGGCCGCTGGTATATGTATGTCTCGGTCGGCAGCGAGGTGTGGGTCGGCTCGGCACCGTCGCCGGCGGGACCGTGGGCCGATGCCAATGGCGGCAAGCCGCTGATCGCGCGTGACTTCGCACCTGAGTATCACATGATCGACGCCGAGGCGTTCGTCGATGATGACGGCCAGGCCTATCTTTATTGGGGATCGGGGCTGAACTGGGTCAACGGGCATTGCTTCGTCGTGAAGCTGAAGCCCGACATGGTCCATTTCGATGGTGAGCCGCGCGACGTGACCCCGGCTCATTATTTCGAAGGCCCCTTCATGGTGAAGCAAAAGGGGCGCTATCTGCTGATGTACAGCGATGGCAACACCACCAAGGACACGTACAAGGTCCGCTATGCGGTAGGCACCTCGCCGATGGGGCCGTTTACCGAGGCGGCGAACAGCCCCGTCCTGGAAACCGACGCGGCCCGGCAGATCATCAGTCCCGGTCATCATGCGGTCTTCGCCGACAAGGGGAAGTCGTACATCCTCTATCACCGCCAGGCCCTTCCCTTCGTGATGGGTAGCGAGCGGGTGCTGCGGCAGGTGTCGATCGATCCGCTGACCGTGAAGCCCGACGGGACGCTGGAAAAGGTGGTGCCCAGCCATGATCCGGTGATCCCGGCCTTTGCCGCGCATCGCACGCGCGGGCTGCGCTGGACCGGCAAGGGCGCGGTATCGCTGGCTGCGGACGATAATTATGCGACCGCGTGGCGACCCGAGCCGGGGCAGCCGCCGGTATTGACCGCCGATCTGGGCGGGTTGCGCGATGTGCGCGAGAGCCAGGTTCGCCCGGCGTTCGTGATCCAGCCGCAGGATTTGCGGATCGAGGCGTCGGGGGACGGCAAGAACTGGCGCCAGGTCGCGGCGGAGAAAGGGGTGAGCGGTTCGCCGATCATCTTGCGCCATCCGGGCAAGGCGCGGTTCCTGCGTATGACGGTGCAGGCGAAGGAGCCCGCAATTCTGGAGTGGTCGATCTTCTGACTTTTTAAGCCCCTCCTCCCGGTAGGGGGGAGGGGTTTGGGGAGGGGGCCTGCCATGAGCGATGGTCTCGGTGAGACTCCGGCCCTCCCCCATCCCCTCCCGTTTACGGGAGGGGAGCGGCTAGAGGAAAGGTCGGGTCCTCAACCGCCGTTCAGCCTGAGCGAAGTCGAAGGTCAACGGGATCACACCCCCTTCGGCAACGCGAACGCCATCGTGTAATCCCCGTACCGCGTCCCCAGCGCGCCATGCCCCCCGGCGGTGATGACGACATATTGCCGCCCGTCGCGCCCGCGATAGGTCATCGGTGTCGCCTGCGCCCCCGCGGGCAGTCGGGCGCGCCACAGCACCTTGCCCGACTTCAAATCATAGGCGCGCAGATACTGGTCGGTGGTCGCCCCGATGAACACCAGTCCCGAGGCGGTGATGATCGAACCACCCAGATTGGGCACGCCGGTCTTGATCGGCACGCCCAGATGGCTGCCGAACAGCCCGGTATCCTGCGCGGTGCCCAGTATCTTCTTCCACACCACCTTCCTGGTGTTGAGGTCGACGGCGGTCAGATGGCCCCAGGGCGGCGCGTTGCATGGTGCGCCGAAGACACCGATCCACGCCGCGACGACCGCGACATAGGGCGTGTTATACTGGGTCTGGAGATTGGGCTCGCGCGCATTCTCGCCGCCCTTCTTCTTTTCCATATAGCTTTTCACGCGGGGGTCGTCGCGGCGCATCAGCCAGATCTTGAACGGCATCTCCATCGTATTGACGGTGAACACCTGCCGCACCGGATCGAGCGCCGCGCCACCCCAGTCGGTGACGCCGTCGAACGCCGGATGGCCGATGATCGGCTTCAGGCCGGTCGGCTGATAGATGCCCGTCCCCTGCGCGCGGCGGATGTCGATCCGGCAGAAAAGCTGATCGATCGGCGTCGCGCCCCAAGTCGACTTTTCGGTCGGCGCGGGCGGCGTGAACGAGGGCAGGCCGACCGACCAGGGCTGGGTCGGCGAGACCTTCACCCCCGGCGTGGCGCCGTCCTGCCGCGCAGGTCGCTCGACGATCGGCGTGATCGGCGCTCCCGTCAGGCGGTTGAGGAAATAGACCTGTCCCATCTTGGTCGTCTGGATCAACGCGGGGATCGTCCGTCCATCCGGCGCGCGATAGTCGAACAGCGACGGACCGATCGGGATATCCATGTCCCACATGTCACGGTGGACGAGCTGGCGCACCCAGCGCAGCTTGCCGGTCGCGATCTCCAGCGCGACGATCGCCGAGCCGAACCGGTCGTCGAACGGCCGCCGCCAGCCTATCCAATAATCGGGCGAGGCATTGCCGGTACCCAGATAGACCAGTCCATTGGCCGGATCGGCGGTCATCGCGCCCCAGACATTGGGCGTGCCGCGCGTATAGGTCTCGCCCGCAGGCAGCGGCGGGATGGCGTCGGGTGAGCGGCCGACATCCCATGCCCAGATTCCTGCGCCCGTGACCGGATCATAGGCGCGCACCACGCCGCTGGGGATGTTGCGGTTGACGTTGTCGACGATGCGTTCGCCGACGATCAACCGGCCGTTGGCGACGACGGGGGGCGAGGTGCTGATCTGGTCTGCGGGACCGGATACGCCCATGCTCTGCCGAAGGTCGATCGCGCCATTGGTGCCGAAGCCGGGGCAGGGCTTGCCCGTATCGGCGTCCAGCGCCATCATCCGCGCGTCGAAGGTGGGTGCGAAGATGCGGCGCGGACATGGCGTGCCCTCCGGCGCTTGGTAATAGGCGACGCCGCGACAGACCAGATAGCTGTTGCCCTGACGGCTGACCTGATCCTTCCAACTCCATTTGGTGCGCCCCGTCGTCGCGTCGATCGCCTGGACGATCGAGTGCGGGGTACAGGTATAGAGCGTGTCGCCGATCTGGATCGGCGTCGCTTCGGAATGATATTCGCGCTTGTGCTCGACCGACTCGGCGCGGTCGGGCGGATCGCCGGTCCGCTGCGTCCAGGCCAGTTCCAGCTTGCCGACATTGGCGGGCGTGATCTGTGACAGCGCCGAATAACGCTGGCCCGATAGCGTGCCGCCATAATCGATCCAGTCGCCGACCGGGGCCTGCGCCGCGATCGGCAGGCTCGCGGGCGTCTGGCGGGAGAGCGTATCGGGATCCTGCGCCTCGGCCGGGCGGGTGCGGAGCATCGGCATGGCGACCACCAGCGCCGCGATGCCCAAAGCCGCGGGTACCACGCGCGTCCGCGATTTGGACGATCGCAGTGCGCGGCCGATCCAGGGCAGGACGACCAGGATCAGCAACACGGTCGGCGCGACGACGCGCGGGACGAGTTGAAGCGGATCGAACCCGACTTCCCACACCGCCCAGATGAGCGTCGCGACCCAGATGGCGACATAGAGCCAGCGCCCGCGCTCATCGCCGCGTCCGATCAAAGCGCCCGACAGGATCATCGCCAGCCCGGTCAGGACATAATAAGGCGACCCGCCCAGCAGCGCGAGATACCCGCCCGCCACGGCGAAAAATCCCCCCAGCAGGGCCAGCGCCCAGCCCAATATCTTCGCCAAGGCACGACCCAGCAAGGACGATCCCCTTATGACTGTAACAAAAGGTTGCTCTCCGATGAACGCATGAACGGGGGCTTTGTTCGCGTATCCCGTTGATCGACGTTATTATTGGTGGACGGACGCGAAGGACGGTTATGGCGACACCCTCATCGGACCCGGTCGGAGGCGCGCTAGCCCGCTTTTTGTCGCGCTGGGTCGCGCCCGATGGCTGGGTGCATCGCCGCTATGATCGGGCGCGTGCGCCGGAAACGGCGCGGCGGGGACGGTTGCTGTTTCAGACGGGACGCGCCGACATGATCGAGAAATATGGCGAGGCGATCGACCATTTCCGCGCGCAAGGGTGGGATGTGACCGCGTTCGACTGGCGCGGGCAGGGCGGGTCGGGGCGGCTGACGACCGATGGGACCGGGCATATCGACCGGCTCGACAATCTCGTTGAGGATCTGGCGGCCTTTTATGCCGATTGGGTACGGCCGGGGGAGGGGCCGCATGTCGTGCTGGGGCATTCGATGGGCGGGTTCGTCACGCTGGCCGCGTTGGCATCGGGCAGCATCGCGCCCGATTCGGTGGTGCTGGTCGCGCCGATGCTCGCGCTGCGCTCGCCGGTGGGGCAATGGGCGGGCGCGCGGTTCGCCCGGTGGCAAGTCGAACGGGGCGATCCGCTGCGTCCTGCCTGGCGACGGCTGGAGACGCCCGCCGCCGCGACCGCGCGCCAGAAAAGGCTGACTCACGACCTGGCCCGCTTCGCCGATCAGCAGGCCTTTCGTCAGGCGCGGCCCGATCTGTGCCTCGGATCGCCAAGCTGGCATTGGGTGGCCGAGGCGTTCCGGGCGACGGCGGCTTTGCGCGACGATCCCGCTGTGTCGCGGATCGAGACGCCGGTGCTGATGCTGGTCGCGCTCGCCGATCGGCTGGTCGACGCCCGCGCGGCGGCGCGGATGGCGCAGCGCTTGCCCTATGGCGAGCTGGTCGCCTTTGGCCGCGGCTGTGCGCATGAAATCCTGCGCGAGGCCGATCCGATCCGCGCCAATGCCTTTGCCGCGATCGCCGACTTTCTCGATCGGCGCGCGCCCGTCACTTTCCGCCGCAGCGGACCGGACCACCACCCGTGACCCGGCATTTGGGCGTCCCCGCCACGGTGACGCGGCCCAGTCCTCCATTGGCGACTGCCGCGGTATAGCGCGCCCGTGCAGCGATCTCGCCCGGTCCGTCCAGCGTGGCGACCAGGTCGCCCGCCTCCAGCGCGTCGGCGGCGATCGTGGCGGGGCCGATGGCCGACAACCGTGCCTTGCCCACCCGCCCGCCATCGATCGACAATCTGGCGGGGCCGAGCAGCGTCGCGGCCAGCTGATCGCCATCGGCGCGGCCGATCCGCAATTCGCCGGTGCCCGTCACCGACAGGACGAGCGCGTCACCTTTCAGCGCCTGCACCGTCACCTGCGCGCCGCCGATGACGGTGACGCCCGAGAGGGGTGGCGCGGCGAGGGTCAGCGTAACCGGCGCATCGCCGCTGCCCGAGCGCCGGACGACCAGCGTACTGCCCATCACGAGCGCTTCGACCTGGCGCAGCGCCTTGGCATCGCCGGCCAACAGGCCGCGCGGCGAAAGCGCGGTGGTCAGCGTGACGTGGAACGGCCCCTCGACGCGCAACTTATCGAAGCTGCTCAGATCGACCCGCCGTTCGGCGGCTTGAGCTGGTGCGGCCGCCAACAAGGCCAGGGCAAGGGCAGCGAAAACGGTACGGATCGACATCGCCTTCATCCTTGCACCGCCCCGGCCGTGTCGCAAGCAGGCCCCCTTACTGCGTCCGCCCGCAACGTGCCGTACCCGATCCCGCCTTGCGCACGGTGCAAATCGAGTTCGGCCCCAGATCGGCATCGCCCGAGCCGCTCAGCGACACCTTGGCCGGGCCGTCGACCTGAACCGCCACCTGGCCCGATCCGGCGATCCCGACATCGGCCTGTCTGGCATGGAGGCCATTGGCGCGCACGTCACCCGACCCGGCGATGTCGATCTTCAGCGCGCCGACCGTACCGCTGGCGTTGACCGAGCCCGAACCCGCCACGCCGAGCTGGGCCTGCTTGACCCGCATCGCGCCGATCACCAGGTCGCCCGAGCCCGCGATCCCGCCCTTGAAGCGCGCGCCCTCCACCCGGTCGATGCGCATCCGCCCCGAACCGGCCAAACCTGCTTCGATGAGGCGCGGCAGCGTCACCAGGATGCGGACCTTGCCGCGATGGCCCCAATGCACGCCCTTCTTCAAGCCGATCCGCAGCGTGTCGCCATCCCGGGCGATGCGCAGTTGGTCGAGGTCGGACGCCGCCCCCTCGGCGCGCACCGAAAAATCGCCGCCGACCCGGATGTCGATCGGATCGCTGCCGTTGCTGGAAACGGAGGTGAAATCGCGCACGGCATAGCTGCGCGTGGTGCCCGAACCTTGCGCAGGGATATCCTGTCCCTTGGCATCGCTCTCGAACGAGCAGGCGGTGGGCATGACGAGTACGAACAGCCCGAGAAGCGTGGGAAGAAGCGGGGATTTCCTCATGAGCGGCCTCCTGTGTATTGACGTTGTAATACACATGGCTGGGCATGTCGGGCAAATGAAAAGGGGCGGCCCCGGATGGGACCGCCCCTTGTTCCTATCGGAGAAGACCGACCGCGATCAGGCGGCGGGCTTTTCCTTGTTGTAGATGGCGGCGGCGGCGCGCAGGATTTCCAGGATCTTTTCCTGGGCGCGCGGCTCATCCACCTCTTCCATCGCGGCGAGTTCGCGAGCGAGGCGGCTGGTGGCGGCCTCGAAGATCTGCCGTTCGGAATAGCTCTGCTCGGGCTGGTCGTCGGCGCGGAACAGGTCGCGGACCACTTCGGCGATCGACACCAGGTCGCCCGAGTTGATCTTGGCTTCATATTCCTGGGCGCGGCGCGACCACATGGTACGCTTGACCTTGGGCTTGCCCTTCAGCGTTTCCATCGCCTCGCGCATGGTCTTGTCCGAAGACAGCTTGCGCATGCCGACCGATTCGGCCTTGTTGGTGGGAACGCGGAGCGTCATGCGCTCCTTTTCGAACCGCAGCACATAGAGTTCGAGCTGCATCCCTGCGATTTCCTGCTTTTGCAGCTCGATAACGCGGCCCACGCCATGTTTGGGATACACGACATAGTCACCGACGTCGAAGTGGAGCGCCTTGGCAGCCATTGGGGGCCTTTCCGGGTCAAAGGCCTTCGCACGAGCGCCGGACGAGCGGAAATGGGTCCACTGTTCTCATCGGCCTCGGGAAGGAAGGGTCGAACACATCAAGGCGGGCGGTCGCAAAAACAGCTATGCCCGTCGCGGAACCATATAGCATGGTCGCAACAAAATTACCAGCATCTCCGCGATCCCGCGGGAACCATCCGGCGCAACGCCCTGCGCCGTAGCGTCAGGCGCGTCGCGGATCGCGGGATCAGTCGCCCTTGCCCGGTTCGGGGCTGAAGAACTGCTCGTACTTGTTCTCGACGCCCTTCATCGCATCGGCGTCGGGCGGCGTCTGGTCGAGCTTGCGCGTCACGTTGGGCCATTGGGCGGAGAAGGTGGTGTTCAGCTCCAGCCATTGTTCCAGCCCGCTTTCGGTATCGGGCAGGATCGCCTCGGCCGGGCATTCCGGCTCGCATACGCCGCAGTCGATGCATTCGGACGGGTTGATGACGAGCATGTTCTCGCCCTCATAGAAGCAGTCGACGGGACACACCTCGACACAGTCCATATACTTGCAGCGAATGCAGGCATCGGTGACGACGTAGGTCATGACAACTCCCAAGGTACGAACGCGTGCTGCTATGCCGCGTGTGGCGATCCGTCAACGCCCGAAACCGGGGAAGTAGCCAGATCGCAGTAACAGGCACGCCCTTCGGCGGGCGGCCCGCGCCGTACGGGCAGCGATTCCACCCTGAGCACCCGGACCTGCCCATGTTGCGCAAAGGTCAGGATGCTGCCGATCCGCACCGGCGCATGGGCGCGGTCGATCGCGCGGCCGTCCATACGGAAATGCCCGTCGCACGCCATCGCCTGCGCCGTCTCGCGCGACTTGGCGATCCGCGCCCACCAGAGGAAACGGTCGAGCCGCATCGACTCAAGGGCGGGCGCGCGGGCGGTCATGGGGCGGGATGGTCCTTTCGGTGGGAGAAATTCAACAATATGCCGCCACCCCGGCCTCCGCCGGGGTGGTTCTGTATGTCGGGTTCACGAAGGCCGCCCCCAATCGGCAAGCGCCGCGAAGGCATTGCCGGGGCGCGCTTCGACGCGCGGCGCCGGGCGCGCCGGGGGGCGGCCCCGCCAGATCCAGCGAGGGGCGTCGCCCTCCGCTGCCGGGCGCACCTTGCGGAACCCCAGATCGCCCATCAGCCGGTCGAGCGTCGCCGCCTCCAACCCGATCGAGGTCGCCAGCGAGGCGTCGGGGGCGAACGGCCCGCGACCCGCGCGCGCATCATGCGCGGCGCGTGCGATACGCTCGACCAGGTCGATCCGCACCGCCTGCTCGCCCAGGGGGCGATAGCCCGAGGCGACGCCGCGTCCCGGCTCGTCGCGGCGCAGGATCGTGGCGCCGGGCCGGGCGAGATCGGGCGTTTGCCCCCATAAGGTCATCAGCGTACGCCGCCAAGCCGCCGCACCGGGTTTGAGCAGACGCGGGTCGAATATGTCGAGCGTGCCGATGGTGATCCCCAGCCCTCGCAACCGCCGCCGCTCCTCGGGCGACAGCGCATCGATCATCAGGCGCAGCGGCTGGCGCGGCGCGATGCCGCCGGCATCCTCCAGCGCGGCGGCGACGGCGCGGATCGCGGGGGACGCCTTGGTCTCGCGCGCCAGCCCCGCCAGCCGGACCAGCGCGGGAAGCTGTCGGTCGAGCGACCGCGCCAGCCATGCCTCCAACCGGGTCTTCACTTGCTCGCGCTGGACCGGCGCCAGGCAGTCCAGATCGCGTTCCAGCCGCAGGACCGGTCGCCCCAGCGACGGTCCGGCCGTCAGCCGCGCCACGCCATGCCCGTCCCAGACCAGCCGATCCTCTTGAAGCGTGAACGCATCATGCCCGGCGGCGATCAGCGCTTCGGCGCGGCGCGACCGCTCGGTGCCCAGTCGCTTTTCCGCCGCCGCGAGCAGCAGGCGCTTGTCATTGGCCCGCGCGCCGGCCTCGACGGTAAAGCGGAACCCCTCCAGCCGACCGATGGGATGATCCTCGACCAGCACCTCGCCCTCCGGCCCGATGGTGACGGGCAGCACGCCCGCATCGGCGCCGATGCGGCGGATCAGCGCGGTGGTACGCTTGTCGACGAAACGCTGGGTCAGGCTGGCATGAAGCCCGTCGGACAATCGCTCCTCGATCTCGCGGGTGCGTTCCGCCCAATGTCGGGGGTCGGCTAGCCAGTCGGCGCGCTGCGCGATATAGGCCCAGCTACGGATCGCGGAGAGGCGGCCCGCCAGCGTCTCGACATCGCCCGCCATATTGTTGAGCCGCGCGATCTCGTCGGCGAACCACTGGTGCGGCACATGGCCCAGGCCTTCGGACAGGTGGCCAAACACGCGCGAGACGAAGCGGGCATGGGGATCGATGCCGACTTTGCGGAAATCGGGAATGCCGCACGCCGCCCAGAGCCGCGCGACCATCGCGGGCCGCCGCACCCGGTCGCGGACCCAGGGCTCGTCGGCCAGGCGCTTGAGCACCTGCAGATCGGTGGCGATCGGCGCGGCGCGCAGCACGCCGGGTTCGGGCTTGCGTTCCAGGCTTTTGATCAGCGCGTCGATGCTCGACAGTTCGGGATCGCCGTCACGCCAGTAAAGATGGTCGAGACGGGGAAAACGATGCTCCTCGATCGCCAATATTTCTTCGGGCAGAAAGGCGTCGGGGCCTTCCTCGGCCAGCGCGCCGAACGTGCCGTCGCGGTGGTGGCGTCCGGCTCTCCCGGCGATCTGCGCCATCTCGGCGACGGTCAGGCGACGGCGGCGGCGGCCGTCGAACTTGTGTAGCCCGGCAAAGGCGACATGCGCGACATCCATGTTCAGCCCCATGCCGATCGCATCGGTGGCGACGAGATAATCGACTTCGCCCGCCTGGAACATCTGAACCTGGGCGTTGCGCGTACGCGGCGACAGCGCGCCCATCACCACCGCCGCACCTCCGCGCAGGCGGCGCAGCATTTCGGCGACGGCGTAAACCTCTTCCGCCGAGAAGGCGACGATCGCCGACCGCTTGGGCAAACGGCTGATCTTCTTGGCCCCGGCATAGGTCAGGGTGGAGAAGCGCGGTCGCGCGATGATCTCGGCATCGGGAACCAGCGCGCGGATCATGGGCTTCAGCGCTTCGGAGCCCAGGATCATCGTCTCGTCGCGACCGCGCTGGTGCAACAACCGATCGGTAAAGACATGACCGCGTTCCAGATCGGCGCCCAGCTGCGCTTCGTCCAGCGCCACAAAGGCGACGTCGCGATCGGGCATCGATTCGGCGGTGCACAGGAACCAGCGCGCATCGGGGGGAACGATCTTTTCCTCGCCCGTGACCAGCGCGACCTTCTCCGGCCCTTTCAGCGCCACGACCCGGTCATAGACCTCGCGCGCCAGCAGCCGCAGGGGAAAGCCGATGATGCCGCTGCTATGCGCACACATCCGCTCGATCGCGAGGTGCGTCTTGCCGGTGTTGGTCGGCCCGAGAACGGCCGTCACGGCGCCCGATACGCGGCTGGTCATGATCCCTACATCGGGCTTCCGCTGCCCGGTTGCAACGGCATGAAGCAAGACCGGCGCTGATCTTTCCTATTCGGCCCGGTCCGGCCACGTCTTGCCGCAGCATCGGGGCGGCGGGGCGCAGCGGCTTTGACTTTCGCTCGCGCGCCCGACACCGCAAAATCCTGTGCGCCGGGGGGAGATCGGCGACGCTGCTCGGCGATTTCACGGACGCAACGCTCTTCATGTTTCTTGCTACCGACCAAGCTTTGATCCTGTCCGGCGGGACCGCCACGCGGCCGATCGGCGGTGTGGCCGCCTCGCCCACGGGGCGATGGGAGCGGTGGCGGCTGGCGGCCCGCGAGGTCGACTGGGTGCCGGATCTGGGAATGCAGATCGGCAGCCGCGACTGGTGGCGCGGCCTGGCGACTTGCCTGACGCTGTGCGCCGCGACCATCGCAATGGCGCCGGGCTTTCACCGCCCGATCCTTGGTCAGGCCCCAGCTCCGCTAACCGGCGAGGCGTGGAGCCATGCCCGAGCACAAGCCATCGCGCCGCTGGCGCTGGGGGCGGATAGCGGGCGACGTCTGGCGTCCAACGAACTGGTCGCGCAATTGGCCGAAGCGCCCGAGCGGCCGACGGTCGAGCTGTCCGCCACCATCGGTTCGGGCGACCGGCTCGACCGGGTGCTGCAACGCGCCGGGGTCGCCAAGGACCAGGCGCGCGCCGCCGCCGACATGGTCGAACAGGCAACAGGGGGCGAGGCGATCGCCTCCGGCACCCGCATCGCGCTGACCCTGGGGCGGCGGCCCGGCCGTGCCGTGGCGCGGCCGCTGGAGACGATGAAGCTGCGCGCACGCTTCGATCTGGCCGTCACGCTGACCCGCACGCCACAAGGGCTGGAGATGACGCAAGCCCCCATAGCGATCGATCGCACCCCGCTTCGCCTCCAGGGCCTGGCGGGATCGAGCCTGTACCGATCGGTCCGCGCCGCGGGCGCCCCCGCCAAGGTGGTCGAGTCCTATATCAAGGCACTGGCGGCACGCATGTCTGTGGGTCGCGATGTAAAGCGCTCCGACAGTTTCGACCTCATCATCGAGCGGGAACGCGCCGCGACCGGTGAGACGCGGCTCGGCAAGCTGCTGTTCGCCGGGCTCGACCATAATGGACGCAAGGTCCAGCTGGCGCGGCTGGCCGGCGAGGATGACGGCCAATGGTATGACGTCAACGGTCAGAGCGAGCGGCGCGGCGCGATGGGAATGCCCGTCGCGGGACGCGTGACCTCTTCCTATGGCAAGCGGGTGCATCCGATCATGGGCTTCCTGCGGATGCACAAGGGAACCGATATCGGGGCGCCCTATGGCACGCCCATCCATGCGATGATGGACGGCGTGGTCAAGTTCGCCGGGCGATCGGGCGGCTATGGCAATTTTATCAAGCTGGCGCATTCGGGCGGGATCGCCAGCGGATATGGCCATATGAGCCGCTTCGCCGTCCGCTCGGGCGCGCATGTGAAACAGGGGCAGGTGATCGGCTATGTCGGCTCGACCGGCATGTCGACCGGCCCGCACCTCCACTGGGAAGTGTGGAAGAACGGCGCGGTCGTGAACCCGCGCACCCTGAAGCTGGCGAGCGTCGCGGTCCTGTCCGGCGCGAAACTGCGCGCCTTCCGTCGCGAGGTACAGGCGCTGCTGGCGGTCAGGCCGGGGCGGTAAGGATCCCCGACACCCGTTCGCTTGGGCTGAACGGACGTGGTGGATAGGGGTTAGAGTTGAAGGCGCCTATTTCCCCGCCGCGCGCCAGCGGGTGATCGTCTCAGCCAGCACCCGATTGCCTCCCGATGGCTTGGCCCAAAGCGCGGTGATCGTCATGTCGTTCGACGCCGGGCGCTTGTCCTCGGCCAGATTGTCCAGGCTCGCCCGCATCGGGAAGCTCACGCCCTCGCCGCACAAAATCGCCTCGCGGTTGCGCAGCGCCGAAATGGTGTCGAGCAGCCCACGCCCGCCCTCGGGCATGGCCGATCGCACCATCGCCTGATCGCGCTCGTTGTTCAGCCGCATGGCGATGATCGTGCCGCATTGCGACAGCACGCCTTCGGCCAGATCGGAGGGCCGCTGGGTCACGAGCCCGAGCGAGACGCCATATTTGCGTCCCTCCTTGGCGATGCGCGACAGGATACGGCCGACCGCCGAATCCCGTTCGGCCTGCGCGGAAATATAGCGATGCGCCTCCTCGCAGACCATCAGCACCGGCCGTCGCTCGGCGGGGTGGGTCCAGATCGCGTGGTCGAAGATCATCCGCGCCAAGAGTGCTACGACGACGCCGGTCACGTCCGACGGCACGCCCGATACGTCGATGATCGAAATCGGCCGCCCGTCGCCGGGCATCCGCAGGATACGGGCCAGGAAATCGGTCATCGTATCGGCGACCAACATGCCGGAGAACATGAAGGCATAGCGGGGATCGCCCTTGATCTCCTCGATCTTGGACTTGATCCGCTGATAGGGCGCGATATCGCCGACCCGCTCCAGCTTGCTCATCTCCTGCGACAGCTGGGCGGTCAGATCAGACAGAAGATAGGGGATCGGCGTGTCGACGGTGACGCGCGGCACCTCGGCGGCGGCCCGGCTGCGCATCCGGGCGGCGAGCAGGCATTTGGCGAGCACATCGGCATCGGCCTGGCGCTGCGCGCCGCTCGCCGAGAGCAGAATCTCGCAATGCTCGTCGAAATTCATCAGCCAATAGGGCATCCGCAGATTGCCGACGTCATGGATGGTGCCGGCGTCGCGAAAGGCATGGGCATATTCGCCATGCGGGTCGATCATCACGATATGGCCGAGCGGCGCCCGTTCGCAGATGCGGTGCAGGATCATCGCGGTCGCGGTCGACTTGCCGGTGCCGGTGGACCCCAGGATCGCGAAATGCCGCCCGAGCAGCGCGTCGACGGCCAGAGTCGCGGGGACCGTGCGCGCGGGGTGGACGGTGCCGATCGTCACCGTCGTCTGGGCGCGATGGAGATGGATGCCGGCCAGTTCGGCATCGGTGATCGCGTGGATCGTCGCGCCGGGCATGGGATAGGAAGTGACGCCGCGACGAAAGCCGTACAGTTCGCCCGTCTCGGGCTGGCGCATGCCCTCGCCCATCAGGTCGATCTCGGTGGTCAGCGCGGCGGCGTCGCCCGCGGGATCGAGCGAGAGCGAGCGGATCGTGCCGATGATCCAGCGGTCGCCGCGCTTGATCTTGACGGGCATCGCGACCTGTCCCGCCGCCGCCAGCACCGGGTCGTCCGCCTCCGCCAGCGCGGCCAGCGCCTGACGGTCCAGCACGATTCCCCCCGACGATCCGGCAATGGCGAGCAGCCAGCCGATGACCGGCGTGTCGTTGGGGTGAAGGTCCGGTATCGAGGACATGGGGCGTGCCGTCATTCCATGGGAGAGAGAGCCGGACGCTAGGACGATAAGCTTAAGATTTTCCGATTCTTACACGCGTCGCGCGATCCATCCGGCGGTCCAGCCGAGCAGGATCGACAGCGCCACCGCGGTCAGGCCGTAAGGGATGGCGGCCTTGTCGGCGGCGCGCGCGACGAAGCGCTCGAACCCTGATTTGCGGATGTCGATGTCGCGCACAGCGGCGGCCAGCACGCGGCCGTCGCGGATCAGGAAGGTCTCGGCCGTGAAGCGCCCCACCGGCACGCGCGCCGGGATGGTGACGCGGGCACGGTAGAGCACATCGTCGGTGATCTCGACGGCGCGCGGTGCCTCGACATACAGGCCGCTGCGGCGGCGCTGGTCGACCAGCCCCTGCTGGAACCGCGCCTGGACATTGGCGGGCGCGGCGGAGGCGGGGGAGAGTTGCAGGCTGTCCAGCCCGAGCTCGTAGATGGCGCGGGTACGATCATCGACGATCCGGTCGATCGGCCGCGACGAGGCGATGGCGTAGAAGGACGGCGCCGACTGATAGCGTAAGCGTCCGGCATTGACCCACAGTCCGGCGATCTTCTCCTTCTCGCGGATCAGGATCGACTGAGTCGGCCCCTTGACCACGACGACGATGTCGGTCGCCTTGTCGTCGCGGGGCGGCCGGCCGCCGGGATAGAGGATCGCGCCGAACAGCAGCAGCTCGGCGCCGGTGAAGCTGTAGGCGATCTGGATATCGCGCTGTGACACGTCGGGGACCAGCACCGGCTTGGCCTGCGCCATCAACAGCGGCGAGAACAGCGCCAGGATGATGGCGGCGGGCTTCACTTGGAGCGTCACAGGGGCTGGACCGTGAAGATTTCCTCGGGCCGCCAGACAAGGCCCAGAAGGATGCGCAGGCCGACCAGCAGCACGATGACCGCCAGCGCCAGGCGTAGATATTCGGGCTTGGCATTGGTGGCGAGCTTCGCGCCGACCTGCGCCCCCGTCACCGATCCCACCAAAAGCAGCCCGGCCAGCACGATGTCGACCGCCTTTGTCGTCGTCGCATGGACCATGGTCGCGACGGCGGTGACGAACAATGTCTGGAACAGCGAAGTGCCGAGCACGACATTGGTCGCCATGCCCAATATATAGATCATCGCGGGCACCAGGATGAAACCGCCGCCCACGCCCAGCAATATGGTCAGGATGCCGGTGAAGAAGCCCAGCATCAGCGGCGCCAGCGGCGAGATATACAGACCCGAGGCATAGAAGCGCGTGCGGAAGGGCAGGGCCGCGACCAGCGGATGATGCCGCCGCCGCGCCGCTTTCTGGGGACGCCCACGCCGCTGCGCCAGGATCGCGCTGGCCGCCTCGCGCGCCATGACCGACCCGATCCACCCCAGCATCAGCACATAGACGATGGCGATGACCGTATCGATCTGTCCGCTCGCCTGGAGCAGGCGGAAGATCCACGCACCCGCGAACGACCCGACCACGCCGCCCGCGACGAGCACGCCGCCCATCTTCACGTCCACGCCCCCGCGCCGCCAATGCGCGGACACGCCCGAAACGCTGGCCCCCGTCACCTGACTGGCGGCGGAGGCGGCGGCGACGGTCGGCGGAATACCGTAAACGATGAGCAAGGGCGTGGTCAGGAACCCGCCGCCGACCCCGAACATCCCCGACAACAGGCCCACGCCCGCCCCCAGCGCGATGATGACGAGCGCATTGACCGACAGGTTGGCGATCGGAAGATACAGGTCCACGGCCGCGTTATAGACGCGCGCACCTTTCCGAACAGTGTCAACGAGTCAGAAATCGCCCGCAATGGTGAGGGCGGGACCGGAATCGGGGGCCGCGCGCCCCGCCACCCGCTGCCGCCAGTCGAGCGACAGGCGAATACGGCGTTCGGCAACGGGCAGGGCGATTCCCAAAGTCGGCCCGATATCCAGTCGCTGCGCATCCCGCTGCGCCCCGCCCCAAATTCCCAGACCTAGGTCGATCGCGGGCGTCAGCGGCGTGCTGACCCGCGCTGCCCCGTCGGCGAAGGGTTCGACCGTCCCCCGCGCCACCACGCCGCTTTGGGCATAGGCGGTGACAGTCACACCCGGCGCGAGGCTGCGCGGGCCATAGCCCGCCACGGCGAGCAGGGCCGTTCCTCCCCGTCCGGCATCCAGCGCTATCCGCTGTTCGACGATCAACCGGAGGGGGAGGCGGCGGGCGGGTTTCCAGTCCAGCCCCACTGCCATTTCGCGGCCCAATCCTTCCGATGGCGCGGACAAGCGAAGACTGGCCGACAGGTCGCCGCGCCGGTCGAGTCGGCGCAGGATACGCCCCCCCACCTGCGTCCCGCCCAGCTGACCGCCGGGCAGCAGCGCGCCTCCGCCCTGGCGCGCGACCGCCCAGAAGCTTGCACTCCATGTATCGGGGGGTGTGGGCAGGGACGGCATGGCGGGGATGATGGGAAGCGGCGGCAGGGACGGTATGATCCCGTCGGAAATTGCGGCCTCGCTTGACGGCATCACAGGATCGGGGACCTGCCGTGCTGCAAGCAGGATCGTGGCAGCCCTGGAGATGGGACGCGCCTGTCTTGGCAACGGACGCGCCGGGGCGGGTTCAACGGGCGTGACGGTCGCAGTCGGTGTCGCCGCCATCGCAACGGGGGTGACGCTCACTCCGTCCACGCCCGGCTCCGATGGCAGCAGAAACGCCAGCCGCCCCATGGTCCATAGCGCGAGGGTCGCCCCCAGAAAGCGGAGCGGCCGCCCGCTCACGGCTGGACCGAGACATCCGGAAAGACATGGCGGGTCTTGTCCCACACCACCGGGCGCCCGCGCAGGACGAGCAGATAGCGCATCATCGCGCGCGGTGCGGCGGCGAGCGCCACGAAATTGCCGACGACGAAGCGTGGCACCGACCACAGCGCCTCGCGCATGCCATAGGTGCGGCCGGTAAAGACCATCCGCACGCTCAACCGCCACCACAACAGCAGCGCATTGACGGCGAACAGGCGACGCAAACCGGGATCGAGCGGGGGCAGTGGCGCGCTCTTGATCCCGTGCAGCACGATCGCGGCTGCGTCGGCGAACAATCCCAGATACGCCGCCGCCAGCACCAGCATGGCGAGCGGCCCGCGCCGGTCGCGCAGCCGCCACCAATGATCGCCCAGCGCCAGCGGCTTGGCCCAGCCGGTGCGGTCCCAGCCGATCAGCGCGATTCCCGTCATCCACCGCGCTTTCTGCCGCACCGCCGATACCAGGTCGGCGGGGAAGAAGGCGCGCACCGCAACGACTCCGCCCGCCTGATCCGTCACCCGCGCGAACAGCCCGTCGCCGCCCAGTTCGGCGATGCGCAGGCCCAGCTCATAATCCTCGGTCAGGCTGGTCGCGTCGAACGGATCGCTGCCGCGGCGCTCGGCGATTTCGGCCAGCATATCGGGCGCGATCGCGCAGCCGGTGCCCGCCAGCGGCATTCCCGCGCCGATCCAGGTCCGCACGATCAGCTGCTTGCGATGGCTCTCCGCGAACTCATCCGCATAGTGGCCCGATACCAGCCGCGATCCCGGCACGACCAGCGGCAATACGGGCAGTTGCACGACCGCCCGTCCCTCGATCAGCGAGTCGAACACGGTCAGCTCGGCCGGATGCACGACATCTTCCGAGTCATGCAGGACGATCGCCTTGACCGAAAATCCCTCGACCGCTCGGTCGCGGGCCAGGGCGTGCCACAGCTTGTTGAGGCAATCCGCCTTGGTCGTCGGCCCCGCCCGATCGCCGATGACCAGCCGCACCCGCTCGTCCTTCGCCGCAACGTCGGCCGCCGCCGCGATGGTCGCCGGATCATTGGGGTAAAGCCCGACATACAGGCGATAATCGTCATGCACGAAACGCCCCAGCGCGGTCGACAGCATCGCGCCGATCACCTCCGCCTCGTCCCAGGCGGGGATGAAGACGATCATCCGTCCCGGCGTGATCGCCGGAGGCAGATGGTCTAGGTGCGTTTGGCCCCGGCGGCCTGTCCGCGCCCGTCGCGCCAGATAGAGAAAGTCCACCAACAGGTCGTCGACACCGCCGATCAACAGGCCTGCACCCGCGAACAGCAACAGTTCGCGCGCGGCGATGTCGATCCCCCCGATGATCCCACCCATCCGGCAATCTCCCCTTTGCCGAAGGGCAGCCTGCCTGCCAGACATGGCGGTTTCAATCGGCACCGCCGCCCATTTTGGCACATCCGCCGCGTGCCGGGTCGGCTCGGCCGACCAAATCTTTGATTTCGCCAGCAAATGCAGAGCTATGGTTGCGCGCTCTGCTGCGGTGCAACATATGGGGATGTGAAAGGATATCCCATGGCGCGGACATTTCCCCCCGGCATCGTCCATACCGCGCTTGCGGTGGGCGGCTTTGCGATCGGCACCACCGAATTCGCCGCGATGAGCCTGGAGCCCGATCTGGCGCGCGGGTTGGCCATCGATGCCCCGACGGCGGGGCACGTCATCAGCGCCTATGCGCTGGGCGTCGTCGTGGGGGCACCCTTGCTGGCGGTGCTGTCCGCCAAGCTGGCCCGCCGCACGCTGCTGATCGTCCTGATGCTGATGTTCGCGCTGGGCAACGGCTTGTCGGCGATGGCGCCCGATTATCACTGGATGCTCGCCTTTCGTTTCCTCAGCGGCTTGCCACACGGCGCCTATTTCGGGATCGCGGCGCTGGTCGCGGCCTCGCTCGTCCCCGACGACCGGCGAACGGTGGCCGTCGGACGGATCATGCTGGGACTGACGGTCGCCACGGTGATCGGCGTGCCGCTGGCGCAGGTGCTGGGGCAGTGGCTCAGCTGGCGCTGGGTGTTCGGGGTCGTCGCCGCGCTCGCGCTGCTGACCGCGACGCTGGTGGCGATCGCTGCGCCGCATGATCGGCCCGACGAAGGCGCGAGCGTCCGGCGCGAACTGGCGGCGCTGGGCCGGGGGCAGGTGTGGCTGACGCTCGCCATCGGAGCGATCGGCTTTGGCGGCATGTTCGCGGTCTATACCTATCTGGCGGCCACCCTGACCGAGGTGACGGGCGCTTCCCAGGCGACGATCCCCCTGGTTCTTGCGGTCTTCGGGCTGGGCATGACGATCGGCAATATCGTGGTGCCGCGCTTTGCCGACCGTGCCCTGATGCCGACCGCGGGGGGGCTGTTACTCTGGTCGGCGGCGATGCTGGCGCTTTACCCCTGGGCGGCGGGCAGCCTGTGGACGATCCTGCCCATCGTCTTTGCGATCGGACTGGGCGGGGCGCTGGGCACCGTGCTCCAGACGCGGCTGATGGACGTGGCGGGTGAGGGGCAGGGGCTGGCCGCCGCGCTCAACCATTCGGCCTTCAACACCGCCAATGCCATCGGCCCCTGGGCGGGCGGCCTGGCCATCGCCAATGGCCTGGGCTGGACCTCGACCGGCTATGTCGGCTGCGGCCTGGCGCTGGGCGGGTTCGCGATCTGGCTGGTCGCGGCACGGGTCTCGCGTGGCGAGATCGATATGTCGGCCGATCGGTCCCGCCGTCCGGTGGCTTTGCACTGAGATGACCGGGCGGATGATTCGGTCCGCTTCGTACACGCTGCGGACATCGCGTGATGGTTCACGCGGAAGCCTCGGCGCTCGCCGCCGCCCGTCGCCTCAGCGAAAAGCCGGGGTCTCTGGCGAGTGCCGCAGCACAGCAGCCAGAGGTCCCGGTCTTCGCCGAACTGAGGGATGCGGGGTCAGACCTTTTCGGTCAGCTCGGGCACGACGGTGAACAGGTCGCCGACCAGGCCGATATCGGCGACCTGGAAGATCGGCGCGTCCTCGTCCTTGTTGATCGCGACGATGATCTTGGAATCCTTCATCCCCGCCAGATGCTGGATCGCACCCGAGATACC
>NZ_JACIFA010000007.1 GCF_014197135.1 Sphingomonas zeae | reverse complement strand
TCGAACGGGTTCATCGACATCTTCACGTTCGCCAGATCGACGCCCGTCCCGTCCGCCTTCACACGCGGCTTCACATTGTAATCCAACACCCGCTTCACGGGCACGACGATCTTCATCGCGGTTCCTTCCCGGCCGAACAGCCAAATATGCCACCGTCTTTGGCGGCGTTGCGAGCGCATCGCAAGACTTCCACCCCGACCAACGAGAAAGGGACCCGGACGTTTCCGCCCGAGTCCCTTTTATCATCGATCCGTCAGGGCCGAAGGTGCGGTTTATGCGACCTTCTGAACCTCGGCGACGATCTTCTTGGCGGCGTCGCCCAGATCGTTGGCGGGGACGATGGCGAGACCCGAATTGGCGAGGATTTCCTTGCCCTTCTCGACATTCGTGCCCTCGAGGCGGACGACCAGCGGAACCTGCAGGTTCACTTCCTTGGCCGCCGCGACGATGCCGTCGGCGATGATGTCGCAGCGCATGATGCCGCCGAAGATGTTGACCAGGATGCCCTTCACGGCGGGATCGCTCAGGATGATCTTGAACGCCGCGGTGACCTTCTCCTTGTTGGCGCCGCCGCCGACGTCGAGGAAGTTGGCCGGGAACATGCCGTTCAGCTTGATGATGTCCATCGTCGCCATGGCGAGGCCGGCGCCGTTGACCATGCAGCCGATGTCACCGTCGAGCTTGATGTAGGCCAGGTCGTACTTCGACGCCTCCAGCTCCATCGCGTCTTCTTCGGTGGTGTCGCGCAGTTCCATCAGGTCCTTGTGACGGAACATGGCGTTGCCGTCGAAGCCGACCTTGGCGTCGAGCACCATCAGCTTGCCGTCCTCGGTGACGGCGAGCGGGTTGATCTCGATCTGCTCGGCATCGGTGCCCAGGAACGCAGCATACAGCTTCGACGCGACATTGGCGGCCTGCTTGGCGAGGTCGCCGGTCAGCTCCAGCGCAGCGGCGACGGCGCGGCCGTGATGCGGCATGAAGCCGGTCGCGGTGTCGATGTCGATCGAGTGAATCTTTTCGGGCGTGTCATGCGCCACGGTCTCGATGTCCATGCCGCCTTCGGTCGAGGCGACCATCGAGACGCGGCCGGTCGCGCGGTTGACGAGCAGCGCGAGGTAGAATTCCTTCGCGATGTCGACGCCGTCGGTCACGTACAGGCGGTTGACCTGCTTGCCCGCTTCGCCGGTCTGGATGGTGACCAGCGTGTTGCCGAGCATGTCGGTGGCGGCAGCGCGGACTTCCTCGGCGGTCTTGGCCAGACGGACACCGCCCTTGGCGTCGGGGCCGAGCTCCTTGAACTTGCCCTTACCACGGCCGCCCGCATGGATCTGCGCCTTGACGACGTAGAGCGGTCCGGGGAGCTTGGACGATGCCTCGACGGCCTCCTCGACGGTCATCGCGGCGAAGCCGGCGGGGACGGGCACGCCGAACTTGGCGAGCAATTCCTTGGCCTGATATTCGTGGATGTTCATGCGCTAGCCTTCCGCCTCTCGGGTGGTTCTAGGGAAATTGGTTCGCGCTAAAGCACAGGCTGGCAGACAAATCCAGCCCGAAACACCGTTAATGCAATTGCATCGCAAATGCTATTTGGCGGACGGCGGATGGTTTGGTCCAGGCGGTGAACGGAATCGGGAGCAAATTCCTTGCGGATGCGCTATGCCGACTCGATGAACTGGGCTTTCGGCATTCTTCTGTTTCTCGGCACGGTGATCTTCATGGAGGGATTCGCCTATGCGGCGCATCGCTGGATCATGCACGGCCCGGGCTGGTTCCTGCACGAAAGCCATCATCGCCCACGCACCGGCAATTGGGAACTGAACGATCTCTATGCCGCCATTTTCGCGGTGCCGTCCTTCGTGATGATCCTGGGCGGCGCGCAATTGGGCTGGTGGTCGGGCTTTACCTGGATCGGCGCGGGCGTCGCTGCCTATGGCGCGATCTATTTCGGCTTTCACGACGTGATCGTGCACAAACGCCTGCCGACGCGGTATCTGCCCAGGTCGGATTATATGAAGCGCATCATCCAGGCGCATCGCCTGCACCATGTGGTGGAGACGAAGGAAGGGACGGTCAGCTTCGGATTCCTGGTCGCCCCCAAGCCCGAGGACCTGAAGGCCGAGTTGAAGCGCCGCGCGCGCGCCGGGGTGCGCCGCCCCGCTGGCGCGCCGGTCGAGCGTGAACGGGTGTTGGCGGAAAAGTAACCTTCTTGTGGTTAAGGGGAGCGTTATGGAAAAACCGGTCTTCACACCGCCATTCGAGCCGGTCCCCGGCCAGGAACTTCGTCGCTCGCTGCGTCATGCGGTGCGGATGCGCGCGCATCTGCGCGACAAGGGCCAGACCCGGTTCGAAATCGACGTGGTCGACCTGTCGCCCGAGGGCTTTCGCGCCGAAACCAGCTTCACGCTCTGGCCCGGCACGATCGTCTGGCTGACCCTGCCGGGCCTCGCCCCGCTGGAGGCGGTGATCGCCTGGCGCGACCGGTTCAAATATGGCTGCGCCTTCTCCAAGCCGCTCCACCCGGCGGTGTTCGAGCATATCGTCGGCTTGGGGAATCGCTGAGGATTTTAGGGTGAGCCACGAGCGTCTCGCCTAGGTTCAGCCCTTCCCCATCCCAGTTTCAGGTAAACGATGCCCCGCATCGTTTAGGTCATGCCCGGGGGCATGACCGACCTGAAACTCGCCTGCGGGAGGGTCGTGCTTGGTTCGACTGGCTTGCGCTTCTTCTAAAGCCCCTCCTCCCGGGAGGGGTTGGGGTGGGGGCTGAGCCACGAGCGACACGCCCGGGGTCAGCTCAACCCAATCAATCGAACAGGCTCGACACGCTCGTCTCGTCCGCAATGCGCTTGATCGCCTCGCCCAGCAGCGGCGCGATAGGCAGGTGGCGGATCTTGCCGGTGGTGTTGATCGACTCGTGGTTGCCGATCGAATCGGTGATGACCAGCTCGCGCAGTTCCGAGCCATCGACGCGTGCCACCGCGCCACCCGACAGCACGCCGTGCGTGACATAGGCGACCACATCCTCGGCCCCCGCCTGGCGCAGCGCGGCGGCGGCGTTGCACAGCGTACCCGCCGAGTCGACGATATCGTCGATCAAGATGCAGAAGCGGCCTTCGACGTCACCGATGATGTTCATCACCTCCGACTCGCCCGCACGCTCGCGGCGCTTGTCGACGATCGCCAGCGGCGCGTTGTTGAGGCGCTTGGCGAGCTGGCGCGCACGGACCACGCCGCCCACGTCGGGCGACACGACCATCAGATTATCGTTCTTGAAGCGCGCCAGAATGTCCGCCGACATGACCGGCGCGGCATAGAGATTGTCGGTCGGGATATCGAAGAATCCCTGGATCTGGCCGGCATGGAGATCGACCGACAGCACGCGGTCGGCGCCCGCCACGGTGATGAGGTTGGCGACCAGCTTGGCCGAGATCGGCGTGCGCGGGCCGGGTTTCCGGTCCTGGCGGGCATAGCCGAAATAGGGGATGACCGCGGTAATGCGGCGCGCCGACGCACGCTTCAGCGCGTCGATCATGATCAGCAGTTCCATGAGGTTGTCGTTGACCGGATAGCCGGTCGACTGGATCACGAACACGTCCTCGCCGCGCACATTTTCCTGGATCTCGACAAAGATCTCCTCATCGGCGAAGCGGCGCACCAGCGCCTCGGTCAGCGGCACCTCGAGATAGGAGGAGATCGCCTTCGCCAGCGGCAGGTTCGAATTGCCGGTCATCAATTTCATGCTGTACCCCGTCCCCGCAGACAGTCCGTCGTCGCGGCCCCTTTAATCGCGCTGTCACAATAGCGCAAAGGTGATTCCCCGATTATGGGCGGGGACCATGACCACGACCCGTTTCGCTCCCTCGCCCACCGGGCGGCTGCATGTCGGCAATATCCGCACCGCGCTGCACAACTGGATATATGCGCGAAAGGCCGGCGGGCGCTTCCTGCTGCGTATCGACGACACCGATGCCGAGCGGAGCGAGGAACGCTATGTCGAGGCGATCCGGGCCGATCTGGACTGGCTGGGGCTGAATCCCGATGCCGAGATGCGCCAGTCCGAGCGGTTTGAACTCTATCAAAATCGCTTCAATCTGCTGCGTCTGAGCGACCGCATCTATCCTGCCTATGAGAGCGCGCAGGAACTCGACCTGAAGCGTAAAATCCAGCTCGGGCGCGGGTTGCCGCCGGTTTATGATCGCGCCGCACTGTCGCTGACCGATGCGGATCGCGCTCGGTTCAAGGCTGAGGGCATCCAGCCGCACTGGCGGTTCAAGCTCGACCATGATGCGCCGATCGAATGGGACGATGCGGTGCGCGGTCCTCAGCGTTTCGACCCCGCGACGATGAGCGATCCCGTGATCCGCCGGGCCGACGGGACGTGGCTCTATATGCTGCCCTCGGTCATCGACGATATCGACATGGGCGTGACCCAGGTGGTGCGCGGCGAGGATCACGTCTCCAACACCGCGCTCCAGATTCAGATGTTCCAGGCGCTGGGGGCCGAAGTGCCGCGCTTCGCCCATGCCGCCTTGCTGACCGGCAATGAGGGCAAGCTGTCCAAGCGACTCGGCTCGCTGGGCGTCGATCACTTTCGCGAGATCGGGATCGAGCCGCAGGCGGTACGCGCCTTGCTGGCGCGGATCGGGACGAGCGATCCGGTCGAGCCGGTGGCCGACATGGCCCCGCTGATCGCCGGATTCGACTTTTCGCGCTTCGGCCGCGCGCCCGCACGGTTCGACGAGGCGGAGCTGGCGCAGCTCAATGCGCGCATCCTTCACCAGACGCCCTATATCATGGTCGCCGACCGGCTGCCGGCCGGCATGGGCGAAGCGGAGTGGGAGGCGGTGCGGCCCAACCTGTCGACCGTCGCCGAGGCAGCCGATTGGTGGCAGGTGATCGAAGGACCGGTCGATGCCCCCGAGCCCGCCGAGGACGACCGCGCCTATCTGGCCCGGGCCGCGCAGGTGGCGGAGACGATCGACTGGGCCACCGACCCCTGGCACGCGCTGACCGCCGCGCTCAAGGATGCGACCGGGCGCAAGGGCAAGACGTTGTTCCTGCCGCTGCGACTCGCACTCACCGGCCGCGCGCAGGGGCCGGACATGGCCGCCCTCCTTCCGCTCATCGGGCGCGACCGCACGGTCGCCCGGCTGAACGGCTGATTTACCCGCCCACCTTTCATTCGCGTCCCCCTTCGCCCACATAGGGCGGGCAACACGTAAAGGAGCGTCTTTTGGCCACGTTGGGAATGTCGCCCGCCGACAAGGAAGCCGTCACCGCCTTCCGCCGCGATGTCGTCGAGCCGTCGATGACCAAGCTGGTCATCCTCGATTTCTGGGCGGAGTGGTGCGGGCCGTGCAAGGCGCTCGGTCCGACGCTGGAGAAGGTGGCGGAGGCCTATGCCGACAAGGGCGTGGTGCTGGCCAAGATCGACACCGACAAGAACCAGTTCATCGCGAATCAATTCCAGATCCGCTCGATCCCGACCGTCTATGCGATGTTCCAGGGCCAGCTGGTCGCCGACCTGACCAGCGCGCGTACCGAAAGCGCGCTGCGCACGATGCTGGACCAGTTGCTCAAGCAATTGCCGATCCCGTCGGACGCGGCGGACGCAGCAGCCGAGCTGGAACCGCTGATCGCGATGGGCGAGGAAGTGCTGGAGGCGGGGGACGCACAGCGTGCGCTGTCGATCTTCGACCAGCTGCTCGACATGGCGCCCGAGCATCCCGCCGTGGTGTCGGGACGCATCCGTGCGCTGCTCGCCGCCGGGCAGGTGGACGAGGCCGAGGCCGCGGCAGAGGCGCTTCCCCAAAATTTGTCAAACGATCCCGCCATCCACCGTGCGGTCGCCGCCGTGGCGCTGGCGCGTTCGGCCCCGCCGGCGGCGGATTATGCCGATCTGGCGGCCGAGGTCGCGGCAAACCCCGACGATCACGAAAAGCGCTTTGCGCTCGCCAACGCACAGATGGCGGCGGGCGACCGTGACGGGGCGGCGGACAACCTCCTCCACATCGTCGCGGCCGACCGCGCCTGGAACGAGGATGCCGCGCGCCAGCAACTGCTCAAGCTGTTCGAGGTCGTAGGCTTGACCGACCCCTGGGTGTCGCAGCAGCGGCGGCGCCTGTCCGCCATCCTGTTCGGATAACGGCATGGCGCGGCTCTCGATCTTTCCGCTGGCGGGCGCGATCCTCTTTCCGGGGATGCCGATGCCGCTGCACATCTTCGAGCCGCGCTACCGGGCGCTCGTCTCCGACGCGATGGCGCGCGACCGGCGGATCGGCATGGTCCAGCCCTCGGGCGACGGCGACACGCCCAGCCTCTATCAGATGGGCTGTGTCGGCCGGATCGCCGAGGTCGAGGCGATGGAGGATGGTCGCTATAACCTCGTGCTGGAGGGCGTCTCGCTGTTCCGCATCGTCCGCGAGCTGGAGGTGACGACGCCCTTCCGCCAGGTCGAGGCGGAACTGCTGCCGGTGGTGGACGAGGATCTGTTGTCGCTCGGCCGCCGCGCCTCGCTGGAACAGGAATCGCGGCGTTTCGCCGAGCTTCAGGGCTATGCGGTCGATTGGGATGCGGTCGGGCGGCTGGATGACGAGAGCCTGGTCAACGGTATCGCCCAGATCGCGCCGTTCGACGTCGCGGCCAAACAGGCGCTGCTCGAAGCCCCCGACCTGGAACAACGCGCCGAACTGATCATCCAGTTGATGCAATTCTTCGGACGCCATGACGGCGAGGATCGGGTGACGTTGCAATGAGCCTGGACCCATGGCTGCTCGAACGGCTGGTCTGCCCGGTGACGCGAACGCCGTTGCGCTATGACGAGGCGGCCGAGGAACTGGTGTCGGAGGCGGCTGGGCTGGCCTATCCGATCCGCGACGGCGTGCCCGTGATGCTGGTCGAGGAAGCGCGGGCGCTTTAACTCCGACCCTCGGTTCGCTCAGGCTGAACGGAGCGTCGGATGCGGTCTCACATCAACCGCCCGACCAGCGCCATCAGAGTGATAACCAGCGCCGCGAGGCTGGAATAAAAGGTCAACGCGAATCCGAACGCTCGTGCCGTCGCGCCGCGCGCATAGTTGGTCCAGAACAAGGTCCGACCGACCGAGAACAGGGCGGCCAGCGCCGGGATCATCGCCCCCGATGCCTCCACGACCCAGGCAAGCGCCAGATAGGCCGGGATCGCCAGCACCGCCTGCTCCAGCGTGTTGCGCAACACCGCATTGGCGATCGCGACTCGCGGCGAATCGCCGCCTCCCCCCGCTGCCGCATCGATATCGACGGGCGAGTCGAAGCGAAGCGCGGCAACATGGCCGATCGTCGCCGCCAGCCAGAGTGCCGCCACCGTCGCCGCCGCCGTCGCCCGTAGCACCCGGTCGGTGGGCGAGAGCACTGGGGCGACACTCCAACTGATCGCCAGCGTCAGGACGACCACCACCAGCGCCGCGCCCATGCCCCGCGCCACGACGCTCTGCCGCCGATCGCGGATCGGTCCCCGGACGGGGCGGGTGGGATAGCCGGGATAATCAGGCCCAGGGATCATAGCTGCCGAAACTCCAGACATGGCCTTCCGGATCGCGAGCGGCATAGCCACGCCCGCCATAGGGCTTGTCCTCGGGCTCCGCGAGGATCGTCGCGCCCGCGGCGCGCGCCCGGTTCGCGTGATCGTCGACATCGGCGACGACCAGATACAGGTCCATCGTCACGCCGCCCGCCTGGGTCGGCGTCTTTGCCCCCGTAACCGAGGCGTGTGGCGTGAAGAGCGCGCTCGACACCATCACCATGCGGTCCTGCCAGACCAGTTGCGCATGATGGATGACGTCCGGATCGTCCGGATCGGCGAAGACCGCCTGGCGCGCAAAGCCGAAGGCTTGGCACAGAAACTCGATGGCGCGCGGGGCATGGTCGTACCGAAGGCAGGGAATGATATCGTGCCGCATCGCCATCTCGCTTACATGGATTAGACCATCACCCCCTGCAACAGCCGGGGCAGCTGTCCGCTTTCCCCGCGCGCTTCGGCCATGAAACGGTCTTTCAGCGGCGGGATATGGTTGATCGCGGTGATGCCCAGCCGCCGGATCGCGCTGGCGGTCTTGCCGGGCACGCCGAAGATGCGGTTGAAGCTGTCGGTCGCCACCGACACCATCAGCGTGTCGAGCCCGCGCCACTGCTGATAGCGCTGCAGCAGCGCGGCATCGCCCAGGTCCATCCCGGTCCGCTTGCCCTCGACCAGCACCTCGACCAGCGCGGCGACGTCGCGATAGCCCAGGTTCACGCCCTGGCCCGCGATCGGATGAATGCCATGTGCCGAGTCGCCGACCAGCACCAGCCGGTCGCCGATCATCGTCGCGGCGCGGTGGAAGCCCAGCGGATAGGCCGAACGCGCAGAGACATCGGACAGCTTGCCCAGAAATCCGCCCATATTCTTCTCCGCCTCGGCCAGGAAGGCGCGGTCGGAGAGCTTGAGCATCGCGTCGCCGTCGCGCCGCGAAACCGACCAGACGATCGCCGAGCGATGCCCGATCTCGTCATCGGGCAGGGGCAGCAGCGCGAAGGGGCCGGTGGGGTAGAAGATCTCGAACGCGATATTCTCGTGCGAGGCTTCGTGGTGGAAGGCGCCGATGATCGCATTATGGTCATAGGACCAGCGCGCGACCTTGATCCCCGCCGCCTCGCGCGTCGGGGACTGACGTCCCTCCGCCGCCACCAGCAAAGGCGCGCGGACCGTCGTGCCGTCGCTCAACTGCGCGGTAACGCCCGCCGGCCCCCGCTCGACGGACATCGCACGAGTCTGCATCCGCAAGTCGACCAGTTCGGCTTCATTCGCGGTCGCGTGAATCGCGAGGCGGAGCGCCTTGTTCTCGAACATCGTGCCCAGCGCGCCGTCATCGGCGTCGGGGATGAAATCAAGCGCGCCCGGCGCCAGCCCGTCGCTGACCCGGATATGACGGATCTCGCAACCCTGTCCGGTCAGCTTCGCGCCGATGCCGATCGTGTCCAGCATCCGCCAGCTCGCCGAGGCGACGGCAGAGGCACGGCCGTCGAAACCGGGAGCCAGGATCACCGCCGGATCGGCGGGATCGACGATGATCGAAGACATGCCATGCGCGGCCAGCCCGATGCCCAGGGTCGCCCCGACCAAGCCGCCGCCGAGAATGATGACGTCGCTATCCATGCGAATGCTCCTAGACCTTCGTCACGCGCCAAACAATGCGTCCTCGATATGAGGAGGCACGCCCTGCGCCTTGACGTGCGAACCGCCAGAGGGGATGATATTTCCTGGGATTTTTCCCAGAATTTGCGACATTCCTGAAGGACAAGACCCATGGCCAGCCGCGCGCAGCCGGTTTTATGGCGCGAGACGGTAAAGGCGGGGGCGGTGCGCAGCGGTGCGCTGGTCGCCGCGCTCATTCTGTTTTCCGTGACGCTGATGCTGGTGCTGGCGCTGGCCAGTTACCGGGCAAGCGACCCCGCGCTCAACACCGCCTCGGGCGCGGCTCCGGCCAACTGGATGGGGTATCCCGGCGCCTGGATCTCCGACATCGCGCTGACCCTGTTCGGCCCCGCCGTCGCGCTGATCCTGCCGGTCGGGCCGATCATTGCCGGCCGCTTGTGGCGCGACCGCCCGGCGGGCCGCTGGGTGAAAATGCTGCGCCAGGCGGTGGTCGGCGTCGCGATGATGGCGTGTGCGCTGTCCTTCGTGTCCGACTCGGCGGTGCTGGCGCTTCCTGCCGGATGGGGCGGGGTGGTCGGGCTGTCGGTGGCGGGCTTCGTCCGCTGGGCACTGGCGTTCTCGGGCCAGGCGGCGGTCGTGACCTGGGGATCGGTGGCGATCGGGCTGGCCTTCGGACTGGGCGGCGCGCTGATCTGGGGACGGAGCCTGGAACTCGACATTGCCGAGCGAGGGCTGGCGCGTCTGCGCCGCCGCCGTGCCGCGAGCGAGGATGGCGAGGCGCTGCCCTGGGACGATGAGGATGAGGCGCTCTATGACGAAGAGGAGGATGAGGAGCCGCTGACGCTGGCGCGCAAGGCGGTGCCGGTGCGCGAGGATCGTCCCGCCCCCGTCATCGCCGATCGCCAGGTCGCGCCCGCACCCGCCAAGCCCAAGACGGCGGCCGACCGCGACGCGCCCTATCAGCTGCCCAGCCTCGACCTGCTGACGCCCGCACCGCCCTCGCCCGCCGGGCAGATCGACAAGGCGGCACTGGAGCGCAATGCGCGCCTGCTGGAAAACGTCCTCGACGATTTCCGCGTCCAGGGCGCGATCGTCGAGGTGCGCCCCGGCCCGGTCGTCACCATGTACGAGCTGGAGCCCGCCCCCGGCATCAAGGCGAACCGCGTCATCGCGCTGGCCGATGATATCGCGCGCAACATGTCGGCGATCTCGGCACGCGTCGCGGTGATTCCGGGGCGCAACGTCATCGGCATCGAACTGCCCAATGCCAAGCGCGAGATGGTGTCGCTGCACGAACTGGTCGCGTCGCAGAGCTTTGCCGACCAGGCCGCGCAGCTGCCGATCATCCTGGGCAAGAATATCGCGGGCGACTCGGTGGTCGCCGACCTTGCGCCGATGCCGCACCTGCTGGTCGCGGGTACGACGGGTTCGGGTAAGTCGGTGGGTCTCAACGGCATGATCCTGTCGCTGCTCTACCGGCTGACGCCCGAGCAGTGCCGGATGATCATGATCGACCCCAAGATGCTGGAACTGTCGATGTATGACGACATCCCGCATCTGCTGTCGCCAGTTGTCACCGATCCCGCCAAGGCGGTCCGCGCGCTGAAATGGGCCGTCGAGACGATGGAGGACCGCTATCGGCAGATGTCCTCGGTCGGCGTGCGCAGCTTGGCCAGCTTCAACGACAAGGTGCGCGCGGCCAAAGCCAAGGGCCAGCCGCTCGGGCGCAAGGTCCAGACGGGCTATCACCCAGAGACCGGCCAGCCGGTCTATGAGGAGGAAAAGCTCGAATACGAACCGCTGCCGCAGATCGTGGTGATCGTCGACGAACTGGCCGACCTGATGATGACGGCGGGCAAGGAAGTCGAATTCCTGATCCAGCGCCTCGCGCAAAAGGCGCGCGCGGCGGGCATCCACCTGATCATGGCGACGCAGCGGCCGTCGGTCGACGTCATCACCGGCGTCATCAAGGCGAATTTGCCGACCCGGATCAGCTTCCACGTCACCTCCAAGATCGACTCGCGCACCATCCTGGGCGAGCAAGGCGCCGAGCAGCTGCTGGGCCGGGGCGACATGCTCTATATGCCGGGCGGCAAGGGCATCGTCCGCGTCCACGGTCCCTTCGTCTCGGACGACGAAGTGCACCGCGTCGCCGATCACTGGCGGGCACAGGGACAGCCCGACTATATCTCCTCGGTCACCGAGGAACCGGCGGAGAGCTTCGCGCTCGACGGCGCGCCGACGGGCGAGGACTCGGCCGAGGACCAGCAATACCGCGCCGCAATCCAGTTGGTGTGCGAAAGCCAGAAGGCCTCGACCTCCTGGCTCCAGCGGCAGTTGCGGATCGGGTATAACTCGGCGGCGCGACTCATCGAGCGTATGGAGAATGACGGTATCGTCAGCCGCCCCGACCATGTCGGCCGCCGCGAGGTGCTGCGCGATACCGAGGGGCATCCGGTCTGACCGGGCCGTCCGGCGTGCCCTTCACCCCTCGCGCGGTGCGAACAGAGGTCAGGGCTTAGCCTGCCGCAGGCTTCAGCGTCGCCGAATCGATATGCCATCGCAATTGTTCGGCACTCGCGCCGGGCACGTCATTGACCCGCCGCACGACATATTGCCCCGCGAAGCGCTGCCGCCGCCCGTCGTCGAGCTGCGCCTCGACCGTGACCGGCACCGTGGCATAGATAGACCCGGCCGCCCCCTCGCTGGGCGGCATCGTCCCGATCGATACATGGGTCGATCGGGTATGCGCAAAGCCCTTGCGAAAATCGGCGAAGCGCTGGCCAGGGCGTCCGTCCTGGCCCCATTGGGTCCAGGCGGTGGCATAATCATGCGCGTTGATCGCCGAATAATAGCGACGGATCACCTCGGCCGCCGCCGCGTCGCTGCGCGGATCGACCGAGCAGCCGGGGGTCTTGCCTGCGTCGTCGCCCATCAAAGCGCAAGACCGGGCGATCTCGTCCTCGATGATCGCGCAGCTATTGGCCATGTTGCATGGCGGATGCGTGGCGGGCGACACGGAGGTGCAGATCTTCACCAGTCGCTGCGCGGCCGCCTCTCCCCGCTCGGCGGAGCAGGACAGCACCGAATCCCCGTCGTCGGCGGCGCTGGTCCGGATCGGCGCGGGCGGGCCGGGCGGCGCGGCTTGCGCCACGGGTGAGGGGGCGGCCGTCACCACATTGCGGGTGGGCTCGCTGCCACCGCCGCACGCGGTCAGTGGCAGGAATACCATGCCCGTCATCCAGCGCGGCATCCTGGCTGCGGAACGAATCACGGCACGGCCTCCGACACAGTTAATGTCGATCAACGCCTGCCACCGCCCACGGCTCCACGGTTCGCCGCAAGCCGGGCGGCATCTGGGAATGTCCCGGACGGACAGAATTTCAGATGGTCGGCGCGGCGACGGGAGTGTCTTGCGGCGCGGCTTGGGCGGTCGTCGTGTCAGGCGTGTCGGCAGGCGGCGTTCCGGGCACCGGCGTCGTCACGATCGGGGCCGGCGGCGGCGCGGATGGGGTGACGAGCGCGGCATTCTCGATCAGGTCGAGCGCCTGGCGCGCGCGGACATAGCGCAAAGCGGCCTGTTGCCAGGTTTGCGCGACGGCGGCACCGGGCAGGCGCGCGACCTCCGCCCGTGCGGCCTCTACCTGACCGCCATCGAGCAGGCGACGCACACGCGCCAACCGGTCGGCGGGGTTGGAGGAGGGGGCATTGGCCTCGCGAATGACGATCAGGCGACCGAGTTCCTGGCGCAACCCTTCCCACCAGCCGCCGCTGGCATTGACGACCAAGTCCGGAGCCAGCGTGTCGAGGCCCTGGCGTAGCGTTTCCAGCGTGACCGGCTGGCGCGCTGTGACGATCAGCACGGCGACCGCGCGCGGTTCGCTGGTGCCGAAGCGGGCGCGGAGCTGTTCCTCCAGATAGCCGAGCGGCTGGCCCCGATCGACCGCGCGGCGCGCGGCGGCGGCGACCAGGATCGATTCGGCGCGGCCCGCCTGCGCGCCGGCCGCTGTCGCATCGGTGGCGAGGGTGGCGGCGCGGGTTTCCAGCGCAGCAAGCTGCGCCGCCAGTTGCGCCTCCCGCGTGGCGAGCGCCATCGGGTCGGTACGCGGCGCTTCCTTGACGGTGCCGGTGGTGCCGCCGGGTTTGGCGGTGACGGCCTGGGGCGCGGGGCCGCTGGTGTTGAACCAGGACAGGTGGCGCATCGCATAGGCCATCAGCAGCAGCCCTGCGGCAAAGGCGATAAGGACCAGCGCGAGGATCGCGCCCTTACGGGGGCCGCGCGACGGCGGTCGGTCGGAAGGCGCGAAATTGTTCATGCCCCGCTTATCCCCGTGGCGACGGCTTCGGTCAACGCCCGCGCGGCGGCGACCATGGCATCGTCGCGCGGCGCCGCTGCGATGGCTACCTCGCGCCAGCCCGTACCTGCTGCCGCCGCCGTCTTGGCGCTGATCGCGACCAGCGCGATCGCGGTACGAGGCACGCCTGCGTCGTCGGCCAATTCCGCGAGGCGCGCAGCCGCTCGCGCGGAATGCAGCAGGATGATCTTCCCCGCCAGCGCGCGGATCGCGTCCGAATCCACGACCACGGGATCGGCGGCATAGACGATGCGGGTCATCGCATCCGTTTCCACCCGGTCGCGCCCTGCCAGATGGAGGAGCCGTTCATGGCCCTGCGCCTGCGCCGCGTCGGCGACGGCTGCGGCATCGCTGGTCCCGGTCAGCACGACCGACAGCCCGGCCTCGCGCGCCGCGGCGGCGGTGGCGGGGCCGACGGCGATGACGGGCTTGCAGCGGATCGCATCGAGCGCCGGTCCGGCCAGCCGCACGCCCTGCGCGCTGGTGAACAGAATCGCGTCGAACCGGTCGAGCTCGGGGGCTATCCAGTCGAGCGGGCGCGCCGCGAACAGCGGCAGCGACTTCGCCTCCAGCCCCGCTTCGCGCAGGGCGGCGATCGTCGCGGCGTGGCCGGGTTCGGGCCGGACGACGACGACCCCCATGAGCTTAGCCCCCGGCGAACAGGCGGCGGACCTCGGGCGCGGCGCGTTCGAGCAGATCGACCGCCAGCCGCGCGCCCAGTTCCTCACCCAGCGCCCCCTCGACCCAGCCAGCGACCCGTGACGCCCCGTCCTCGGCAAGCAACTCGGCGCGCAGCGTCAGCATCTCGCCCGACAGCGAGGCGAGGGCGGCGACCGGACTGTGGCAATCGGCGGCGAGCGCGGCCAGCAACGAGCGCTCGGCCATGACACAGGCATGGGTCTCGGCATGGTCGATCGAGCCGATCAGCATCGTGGCGGCCGCATCGTCGGCGCGCGTCTCGATCCCGACTGCGCCTTGCGCGGGGGCGGGCAGCATCTGGTCGGTCGGTACGGGCTGACCGGCCTCGCGCCCCAGCCGGTCGAGCCCGGCGGCGGCGAGCAGGGTCGCGTCGACCTCTCCCTTCGCGACGGCGGCCAAGCGCGTGTCGACATTGCCGCGCAGCAGCGTGATGACCAGGTCGGGGCGGTGCGACAAGAGCTGCGCGCGGCGGCGAGGACTGCTGGTGCCGACCACCGCGCCGGGGCGCAACTCGGCGATGGTCTCCGCCCCGATCAGCCGGTCGCGGACATCGGCGCGCGGCAGCATCGCGGCGATATGCAGCCAGTCGGGCCGGATCGTCTCGACATCCTTCATCGAATGGACCGAGGCGTCGATCTCGCGATCGTACAGTGCGCGGTCCAGTTCCTTGGTCCACAGCGCCTTGCCGCCGATCTCGGCCAGCGCGCGGTCCTGCACCCGGTCGCCGGTGGTCTTGATCGGCACGATCTCGATCATGTCCGGGTCCCAGCCCTGTGCATCCGCAAGCGCCGCGCGCACCATATGCGCCTGGGTGAGGGCCAGCGGTGAACCGCGCGTACCGAGCCGAAAACGAACCATGGACCCGTCTTTGCCGCAATACGCCCCCCTTCGACAAGTTGCGAGCGGGCGGGTATGGGTGAGCCATGCTGATACTGGGACTGGAATCCTCGTGCGACGAGACCGCCGCCGCGCTTGTCACCGATGACGGCCGCGTGCTGGCGCACCGGCTGCTGGGGCAGGAGGCGGCACATGCCCCGTTCGGCGGCGTCGTCCCTGAAATCGCGGCGCGCGCGCATGTCGAGGCGATGGAGCCGCTGGTCGCCGCTGCCTTTGCCGATGCGGGCGTGACTCTGGCGGACGTCGACGCCATCGCGGCGACCGCCGGGCCGGGGCTGATCGGCGGGGTGATGGTCGGGCTGGTGACGGGCAAGGCGCTGGCCCATGCGGCGGGCAAGCCGCTGATCGCGGTCAACCATCTGGAGGGCCATGCCCTGTCGCCGCGCCTGTCGGACCGCGAACTCGCCTATCCCTATCTGTTGCTGCTCGTCTCGGGCGGGCATTGCCAGCTGCTGCTGGTCGAGGGGGTCGGGCGGTACCGGCGGATGGCGACGACCATCGACGACGCGGCCGGCGAGGCGTTCGACAAGACCGCCAAGCTGCTGGGTCTGGGCTATCCCGGCGGTCCCCGTGTCGAGGCAGCGGCGCGCGAGGGCAATCCTTATGCGGTGCCGCTGCCCCGGCCGCTGAAGGGATCGGCCGAGCCGCATTTCTCCTTCGCAGGGCTCAAGAGCGCGGTGGCGCGGGCCATCGGTCATCATTCGCCCGCGGACATTGCCGCATCCTTTCAGCAGGCGGTGGTCGACTGCCTGCTCGACCGGACCCGTCGCGCACTGGCGAATGTGCCGCCCGTCACCGCGCTGGTCGTTGCGGGTGGGGTCGCGGCGAACGGCGTGATCCGGGGCGCGCTGGAGGAACTCGCGGCCGAGCATGGCCTGCGCTTCGTCGCGCCGCCGCTCTGGCTGTGCACCGACAATGCCGCGATGATCGCATGGGCGGGTGTCGAGCGGTTCCGCGCCGGGCTGACCGATCCGCTCGATACGCCCGCTCGGGCACGCTGGCCGCTCGACCCGGCGGCAGAGGCAGTGCGCGGCGCTGGGGTGAAGGCATGAGGATCGGGGTCATCGGTGCTGGCGCCTGGGGCACCGCATTGGCGCAGGTGGCGGCGCATGGCGGAGGGTCGGTCCGTATCTGGGCGCGCGATCCGGCGGTGGCCGAGGCGATCAATGCAACCCGCTGCAATCCGCTCTATCTGCCGAATATCGCGCTGTCGCCGAGCATCGAGGCGGTGAGCGATCCTGCCGCGATGGCGGATATGGATGCGTTGCTGGTCGTCACCCCGGCCCAGGCCGTGGGCGCGGTGCTGGCGACGATGCCGGTGGGGTCCAAGCCGCTGGTCCTGTGTTCCAAGGGGATTGAGGCGGGCACGCGGCGGCTGGTCGGCGAGGTCGCGCGCGCGATCCATCCGGCCGCGCCGATCGCGGTGCTGTCCGGCCCGACCTTCGCGCATGAGGTGGCGGCGGGGCTGCCGACGGCGGTGACGCTGGCCTGTGAGGAGCCTGAACTGCGCGAAGCCCTGTCGGCGCGCATCGCTGCGCCGCATTTCCGGCCCTATGCCACCGACGATGTGACCGGCGCGGAGATCGGCGGCGCGATCAAGAACGTGCTCGCGATCGGCTGCGGCGTGGTGGAGGGGGCGGGGCTGGGCCAGAACGCCCGCGCGGCGCTGATCGCGCGGGGCTTTGCCGAGATGACGCGGTTCGGACTGGCGCGCGGCGGGCGTGCGGAAACGCTGGCGGGGTTGTCGGGGCTGGGCGATCTGGTGCTGACCTGTTCGTCGACCGCCTCACGCAACTTTTCGTTGGGCGTCGGCTTGGGGCAGGGGCGTTCGGCCGCCGAGCTGCTGGCCGACCGGCGAACCGTGGCGGAGGGGGCCTTCACCGCGCCCGTCCTACGCCAGGCGGCGGCGGAGGCGGGTGTGGACATGCCGGTCTGCGACGCGGTGTGCCGGTTGCTGGAGGGCGCGGGCGTCAGCGAGGTGATCGGGGCGCTGTTGGCCCGGCCGCTCAAGGCCGAGGGCGCGTAACGGAACGCCCCAATTCTCCTGCTCCGTTACCGCAGCACCTGCCGCGCGAGCGCCCCGCATGCTGCATTCTGCGCTTTCGGGCCGGTATCTCCCGTGATCGCCCTGCCGATCGACTTGAAGATATTGCCGACCGACCTGACCTCTTTGGGAATGACCAGTTCGGGCTTCTCCAGCGTCCCGCCCACCGTCGCCCCGCCCGCAAGCCGCAGCGTGGCGCCCTGTTTCGGCGCGCCCGTCAGCCGCAGGGCGAGGCGTTCGTCGGGGAAGCGGACGGTCCCGGTCCCGTCCAACCGGCTCCGCGAGGTATCGACAATCAGCGGATCGGCGCGGCCGGTGCCGTTCTTCATGTCCACGCCCAGCACCAGGCAGCGCAACGTCGCGCTGCCGCTTTCGCCCATGAATGCAGCACCCGCGTCGAAGCCCAGCGCGGTCGCATAGCGATCGGGCAGCGTCCCGTTGGCAACGACCAGCCCGATCCGCCCGTCTGCCCGCCCGATCGCGGCGCGCACCGTCTCACCCACACCCGCCAGCTTGGCGCGCGCCGCGACTTGGCCGGTGATCCGCGTCTCGCCCGACAGCGACAACACGCTGGCGCCGCGCAGGTGCAGGTCGAGTGACAGGCGCGGTACCTTCGCCCCGTTCCGCTGGTCGACCACCGCCTGACCCGTCACCACGCCTTCGCGCAAGGCCATGCGGATGTCGCCGATGGTCAGCAACTGGTGGTCCATGACCATCCGCCCGGTAAAGCCGGTGATCGGCGAGGGGCCTTGCGCGCTGACCACCCGGCCGACCCGGAATCGGATGGTGCCATCGGTCGTGTCGATCTTGCCGATGTCGATCCGTGTATTGGGGACGAGGCGCGGCCCGATCCGGCGTTCCAGCGCGGCGGCCTCGGCGCGGCCCTCTTCCGAGGACAGGTCGTCAAAATCGAGCTGACCCGCCGCCACCTCGCCGTCGAGCAGGGTGCGACCCGCCTTCTTGTCGACGGTCAGATGCCCGGCCAGATCGGACCGCCCGATCCGCCCCTTCAGATCGGTGATCGTCCAGCGGGGCCGCTCGTGCCGGACATGCGCGGTCAGTGCGACCGGCCGCGTCTGGAACAATCCGGCCTCGATCACCGCGTCGATCCGCTTCAGGTCGTCGGCCTTCGCGCTCATGTCCAGCGTCATCGCATCGGTGTCGAGCGGACGGTCCATCGTGCCCACCGCCTTCATGGCCAGCTTGTCGCCGGCGATCGTGGCGGTGAAGGGCCAGCGGCCGGGCTTTACCGCTGCACCGGTGAAGGCGATCCGCACCGGAGCTCCGCGGACCTTGCCCTCACCCTCGGCACGGATGCCGCGGTCGGGGTCGGCGGCGATCTTGAGCACCGCCTGACGATCCTCCTTGGCATCGCGGTAGCTGACCACGCCGTCGGTGATGGTCAGCCCTTGCAGATCGGTCGCACTGCCGCCCTCCTCGGGCTCGCCGGGGCGCGACCAGTTGGTGTTGCCCTGCTTGTCGCGGACCAGCGCCAGCCGGAGTCCCGACACGTGGATATCCTCGGGCACGAAGGCCCCGCGCAGCAGCGGCCAGACCGAGAAGCGGATTTCCGCCCGCTGCATCCGCGCAAAATCGCCCCGACCGGCCCAACCGGCCTGCGGGATACTCAGATTCTCGACCGCAATGGTGGGATGAAAGCCGATCATATCGACCCGTTGGACCGATCCGATCGTCACCGGCCGCCCGAACCGCTCGGTCGCCGCGCGACAGACGGCGCTGCGCAGCACGCCCCAGGGGAACACGGCCAAGACCAACAGGAAGAGCAGCGGCAATCCGATGAGCAGCCCCACCACGACCCGCGTCCGGCGCGGCCATCCCCTCTCTTGTGCCATGGATGTGGGACGCACGACCCGTTGGTTCGTTCCGCCTGCGTTAGGATCGCCCGCCACGATTATTGCCCCGAGGCCTGTCCTACCCTAGATACGAAGAAATCCGTATTCGGGAGCTCCCTGCGTTGGTCCTCATCCTTCAGATTCTTCAGATACTGCTCAACGTCGTCTGGTGGATCATCATCGTGCAGGCGATCCTGTCCTGGCTGATTGCCTTCAACGTCATCAACACCTCGAACGATTTCATCCGGTCGGTGTGGTACGCGCTGCAGCGGATGACCGATCCGCTCTATCGCCCGATCCGGCGCATCCTGCCCGATTTCGGCGCGCTCGACCTGTCGCCGATGGTCGTGCTGCTCGCGGTCATCATCCTGGGCAAGATCCTGGACACCGCGATCGCCAATGCGATGTACGGGGGCGCGGTCGTCGTCGGCTGATGCCTGCCTGGACACCGGGCGATGACGGCATACGGATCGCGGTCCGGGTCACGCCGCGCGGCGGCCGCGATGCGCTGACCGCCGGGACGAGCGAGCATTTCGCTGCGCGGCTGTCGGCTCCTCCGGTCGACGGCGCGGCCAATGCGGCGCTGATCCCGTTGGTCGCCAAGCATTTCGGCGTGCCCAAGCGCGCGGTGACGATCGTTGCGGGGGAGACGGCGCGGTTGAAGCGGCTGCATGTCGCGGGCGACCCGCATACACTGGCGCGCATCGCCCAGGCGCTTTATGGCGATACGCCATGACCACCAGCGCCATGATCATCGACGGCAAGGCCTTCGCCGCCGCCCTCCGCACCCGCATCGCCATCCAGGTCGCGACGTTCCGCGAAAAGGCAGGCCGCGCGCCGGGCCTGGCGGTCGTGCTGGTGGGCGAGGACCCCGCCTCCAGCGTCTATGTCCGTTCCAAGGGCAAGGCCACGCGCGAGGCGGGCATGGAGAGCTTCGAATATCGCCTGCCGGTCGATACCGATCAGGCGACGCTGCTTGCGCTCGTCGGACAGTTGAATGCCGATCCGACCGTCGACGGCATCCTGGTCCAGCTGCCGCTGCCCCGCCAGATCGACGCGCAGGCGGTGATCCAGGCGATCGACCCCGACAAGGATGTCGACGGCTTCCACCCCGTCAACGCCGGGCGGCTGGCAACGGGTGTCGAGGGCTTCGTGCCCTGCACCCCGCTCGGCTGCCTGATGCTACTCAAGAGCATCCATCCCAGCCTGTCGGGGATGGACGCGGTGGTCGTCGGCCGCTCCAACATCGTCGGCAAGCCGATGGCGCAATTGCTGCTCGGCGAAAGCTGCACCGTGACGGTGGCGCACAGCCGCACCCGCAACCTGCCCGAGGTGGTCGGCCGCGCCGATATCGTCGTGGCGGCGGTCGGGGTGCCGGGCCTGGTCAAGGGCGAGTGGATCAAGCCCGGCGCCAGCGTCATCGATGTCGGGATCAACCGGATCGAAACGGGCCTGGTCGGCGATGTCGAATATGACACGGCGGCGCAGCGGGCAGGGGCGATCACCCCGGTGCCGGGCGGCGTCGGGCCGATGACGATCGCGGTCCTGCTGCGCAACACTTTGGTCTCGGCGGGACGGCGCGAGGGCGTCGCGATCGACCAGACGGCGCTGTAAGGTCGTGCTCGAACTCTATATCTCCTCGCTCATCACCTTCTTCGTGGTGATCGACCCGCCGGGCTGCGCGCCCATCTATGCCGGGCTGTCAGCGGGAGCGACGCCGCAGCATCGCCGCGCGATGGCGATCCGTGCGGTCATGGTCGCCTCGGTCATCCTGTTCGTCTTCGCGCTGTTCGGCGAGGCGCTGCTCCATGGCCTGGGCATCGAGATGGCCGCGTTCCGCATCGCGGGCGGCATCATGCTGTTCCTGATCGCGCTGGAGATGGTGTTCGAAAAGCGCACCCAGCGCCGCGAGGACCGCGCCGCCAAGGTCGCCGACGACCCGAACGAAGCGGAGGACGTGTCGATCTTCCCAATGGCGATGCCGATGATCGCCGGGCCGGGCTCGATCGCGACCGTGATGCTGTTGATGAGCCGCAATTCGGGGCTGCAGGCCTCGATCGTGGTGCTGGCGGCGATGGTGTCGATCCTGCTCCTGACGCTGGTCGCGCTGCTGGCGGCGGGGCCGCTGATGCGGCTGCTGGGCGCCAAGATCGAGGCGGTGATCACCCGCGTCCTGGGCGTGCTGCTGGCGGCGCTGGCGGTGCAGTTCGTGATCGACGGCGTGACCGCCAGTTTGAAGTAACATCCTCCCCGGCACGGGGAGGGGGACCATGCGAAGCATGGTGGAGGGGGCGTGCCGCAAGGGACATCCCGTGTGGCAGCCCCCCTCCGTCAGGCCTTGCGGCCTGCCACCTCCCCGTACCGGGGAGGATCAGTTGATCCGGTATAGCCTGAGCGGCGAACCCTTGGGCAGCGGCAGCGGGGTCAGCCAGGTCGGCGTCCAGCCGCGCGCCATCCGGTCATAGAACCCCCCCGGCGCCCGCGCGCGATAATTGGTCGACTCGGCCATGTCGGGGCAGATCAGCAGCAGCGTCGCGCCGTGCCGCTTCATGATGCTGCGCGCCTGCGCCTCGCTGCCCTGGAAAGCGTGCTGCACGTCCAGGATCGCGTCACCGTTGCGGTGGTACGGCCCCGCGATCGCGTCATGATGCGTCGTCACAATGAGGCGCGGCCCCAGGTCGACAAAGGTGAACACCGTCGCCTTGGGATAGGCATTCACCCGCGTCAGCACCGAAGTGCGCACGCACTGTCCGGTCGCGCGATTGACCCGGTTGGCATAGGCGGTCGGTTGGGTGCCGGGCAGATAGCTGACGATCCAGCCCGCCGCGATTCCCGTCGGCACCAGCACCGCCAGCGCAATTGCCGGAACCCGCAACAGCGGCGAGCGCAGCCGGGCCAGCCAGGGCAGCACCATCCACAGCAGTGCCGCAATACCCGGCACCGCCAGCATCTGCGCCGCCGGGGCCGCACGCGCCTGCCACAACAGCATAAGGCAGGCGAAGGTCGTGAACAGCGCCACGGCGGTCCAGCCGATCGTCCGTCGCCGCCAGGCCGCGACGATCGCCCCGATCATCCCGATCACCGGCATGACCGCCATGGGCAGCGCGACGCGTAAGGGATGCTTGTAGATCGGCTTGGCCTCGCGGACATTGTTCAGCCAGTTGCGCTGCAACTCGGGGCTGACCTGTTCGGGGCGGGTCAGGCATTGCGGGAACAGGCTGGCGAACCCGCCCGCGATCACCGCGCCCGCGACCACTGCCAGGCCGAGGCGCGTGCCCCGCGACGCCGGATTGATCCGCGCCAGCACGAACAACAGCGCCCCCGCCGCCACCGTCACCGACAGCCAGACCGGGGTCAGCGCGTCGCAGCGCATCGCGTAATTGGCGTTGGAGGCAAAGGCGGCGAACCCCGCCGCGCTCCCCCCGCCCAGGGTCAGTGCATAGACCGCCAGCCGCTCGGCTTCCGTCCGGTCCCACACCCAGCGCAAGGTCAGGATCGCGCCCGCCATCGCGGCATAGGGCAGCATCTCCAGCCCGATGGCCAGCGACACCGCGCTCGCCAGACCGACCAGCGCACCGCCGCGCCTGGCTTGCGGATCGCACAAACCCGCGACCGTGACCGCCAGCATGGCCAGCTGCCACCCATGATGGTCGATCCGCATCGGCATATACATCAGCAGCGTGGCATGGGCGCACAGCAGCAGCGCCATCCCCAACGGCCAGCTCAGTACTCCGATCAGGCGGCGCAGCGTTACCGCCAGCGCGGTCATGGTGATCGACAGCGGGATCAGCGGCGCCAGGCCGCAGGCGAGACGCTCGGCCCAGGCGGGGGTGGTGAACAGGCGGAAGAACAGGATCAGCCCTGCGATGGGCAGGTCGACGATGCGGCTCCAATGGATGTCGAAGCCGACCGGCGGGTTCATCCGATACTGGCGCAGGTCATACCAGCCCTGCCCCGCCATCCAGGCGCGCACCTGCATCAGCCGCATATTGTCGTCGGTATCGCCCAGCGACCACCAGCGTATCTGGCCCCAGCGGTCATATATGTACCAGGCGGTGATCGCGGCCCACGCCACCAGCACCCAGCGTTGCCAGTTGCGGTCGATCTCACGCTGCAGACGTTCCAAAGACGCTTCCCTCATACCCGCCCGCAGCCTAAGGCGCAGGACTTCGGGACGCTCTATCGTGGGCGGCGCAAAGGGCAAGGTTGGGGGCAAGGTCGGGGTATGGCGACTCTTCAGCACCAGATCGATCGATGGCGGTCCAGCGGGATGCTGGGGCAGATCATCCGCTTCGGCATTGCGGGCGGATTGTCGACGGTCGTCTATTCGGCGGTCTATCTGCCGCTGACGTCCTGGGTGCTGCCGCATGACAAGGCGGTGCTGGCGGTGCCGCCAGCCTTTCTGGTCGCGGTGATCGTCGGCTTTTTCCTGCACAGCGCATGGAGTTTTCGCGGGCATGGCACCCGCGACTCCAGCGGCAAGCAGCATTTGAAATTCCTCGTCGTCCAGGGCTTCGGCCTGGCGCTCAATGCGCTGTTCACCTGGATCGTGACGGGGCTTTTGCATCAACAACCCTGGGTCGCGCTGATCCCGGTGGTCACGATCACGCCGATCGCGACCTTCGCGCTCAACCGCCAATGGGTCTTCGGATAAGTTCATGGACCGTATCGTTTACGACCGCATGGCCGCGCATGACTCCACCCATTGGTGGTATCGCGCGCGCCGCGACATCCTGGCGGATTACCTGACCCGCTATGGCAAGCTGCCTGCCGATGCGCGCATCCTGGAGATCGGCTGCGGCACCGGGCACAATCTGCCGATGCTGGCGAGCTTCGGAACGGTCGACGCGATCGAGATCGATCCGGCGGCGCGCGAGATCGCCTCGCAGCGACTGGGCAAGCCGGTTCAGGCCGCGCCGCTGCCCGAACTGCCGGGGATCGAGCGAGGCGCCTATGACCTGATCGCGGTGCTAGACGTGGTCGAGCATATCGAGGACGACGTCGCCGCGCTCGCCGCGATGAAATCCTGCCTGAAGCCCGGCGGCAAGATCCTGATCGCGGTGCCTGCACACCAATGGATGTGGTCGGCGCATGACGTGGTGAACCACCACCATCGCCGCTATTCCAAGGGGACGCTGGTGTCGGCGATCGAGAAGGCGGGACTGAAACCCCGCAAGCTGACCTATTTCAACTCGCTGCTCTTCCCGCTGGCCGCGGCGGCGCGGATTGCGGGGCGGATCACCGGGCGCGACGACAGCGACGATTCGCCCCCGCCCGCGCCGCTGAACAAGGCGTTCGAGGCGATTTTCCGGATTGAGCGGCATCTGGTGGGGCGCGCGCCGATGACGCCGGGGGTGTCGATCGTGACGTTGGCGGAGCCCGCCTGACGCCAGACTGGGTCGGGGAAGGCCTGTCCTTTCCGGGTTCCGCTGCACCGTCCGTCCCATTAGGGAGGCGGCTATGCTGGACTTTCATCGCGCCGATCTGGCCCGACTGGCCGCGCGGGACCGATTGCGAGGGCTGGCCCCGCAAAGGGGCAAGGACTTCGCCTCCAACGACTATCTCGGGCTGGCGAGCCACCCGCGCCTCGCCGTCGCCATCGCGGACGCCGTGGCAGAGGGCGTCCCCGTCGGCTCGGGCGGATCGCGGCTGCTGCGTGGCAATCACCCGGAACATGAGGCACTGGAAGCGGAGGCCGCCACATTCTTCGGGGCGGAGGCGAGCCTGTATTTCTCCTCCGGCTATACCGCCAACGCCACGCTGCTGGCGACGCTGCCGCAGCGGGGCGACCTGATCGTCCATGACGCGCTGGTCCATGCCAGCGTGCATGAGGGGATGAAGCTGTCCCGCGCCCAGAGCGTGGCGGCGGCGCACAATGATCCGGCGGCGTTCGAGGATGCCATCGCCGCATGGCGCGCGCAGGGCGGCAAGGGGACGGTCTGGATCGCGGTCGAGAGCCTTTATTCGATGGACGGCGACACCGCGCCGCTCGCCGAGCTGGCGGCGGTGGCCGAGCGGCATGATGCGATGCTGATTATCGACGAGGCGCACGCCACCGGCGTCTTCGGCGACCGGGGGCAGGGCCTCGCCACGCCCAGCGAGCGGGTCGTCACCCTCCACACCTGCGGCAAGGCGATGGGGTGCGAGGGCGCGCTGGTCGCCGGGCCGCGTATAGTGCGCGATTATCTGGTCAATCGCGGGCGGGGCTTCATCTTCTCGACCGCCCCCTCACCGCTGATGGCGCGTGGGGCGCGCGAGGGCTTGCGGATCCTGGCCGACGAGCCCGAGCGCCGGGCTGCGCTGCACGAGCGGATCGCGCTGGCGGGTGAGCGGCTGGCGCCCCATGGCGCGCTGGCGAACGGCACGCCGATCATGCCGCTGATCCTGCACGACAATGGCCGCACGATGCGCGCCGCCGAGACTTTGCAGGCGCGCGGCTTCGACATTCGCGGCATCCGCCCGCCGACCGTGCCGGTGGGCGCGGCGCGGCTGCGGCTGTCGATCACCCTCAATGTCGAGGAGGCGGACATCCGCGCCCTCGCCGAAGCACTCCAAGAGGTTCTGGCATGAGCACCGTCATCGTCACCGGCACGGATACCGAAATCGGCAAGACCGTCTTTTCCGCCGCGCTGACCGGTGCGCTCGGGGCAAGCTATTGGAAGCCGGTCCAGGCGGGCACCGATGACGAAGGGCATGGCGATGCCGAGACGGTCGCGCGGCTCAGCGGCCGTCCGGTCCTGCCCTCCGCCTATCGTCTGAAGACCCCCTGCTCGCCGCATCGCGCCGCCGAGATCGATGGGGTGACGATCGACCGCGAGCGGCTGGCGCTGCCGCAGGTCGACGGCCCGCTGGTGGCGGAAGGGGCGGGCGGCGTGTTGGTGCCCGTCACCCGCCAGATGCTGTTCGCCGATCTGTTCGCGCATTGGGGCCGACCGGTGGTGCTGGTCGCGCGGACGGCGCTGGGCACGATCAACCACAGCCTGTTGTCGATCGAGGCGTTACGGTCGCGCGGGGTGCCGATCCTGGGCATCGCCTTTGTCGGCGAGGCTGTCGAGGACAGCGAGGCCACCATCGCCGCGATCGGCGGGGTCAAGCGGCTCGGTCGCCTGCCGCGTTTGGCGGACCTGAATCGCGAGACGTTGGCGCAGGCCTTTGCCGCGCACTTCGAAATCGAGGATTTCCGATGACCTCGCCCGTCTGGCATCCCTTCACCCAGCATGGCCTGGGCGAGCCGATTCCCAAGATCGCCACCGCCAGCGGCGCGGTACTGACCACCGTCGATGGGCGTGAGGTGATCGATGCCATCTCCAGCTGGTGGGTGACGACGCACGGCCACAACCATCCGCGCATCAGCGCCGCCATCGCTACCCAAGCGGGCAAGCTCGACCAGATCATCTTTGCGGGCTGGACCCACGAACCCGCCGAGGAGGTGGCGGCCGAACTGGTGCGGATCATCCCGCCCGAGCTGACGCGGGTGTTCTTCTCCGACTCCGGTTCGACGGCGGTCGAGGTCGCGCTGAAGATGGCGCTGGGCTATTGGCTCCACCGGGGCGAGCCGCGCCACCGCATCCTCGTCCTCGAACACAGCTATCATGGCGATACGATCGGCGCGATGTCGGTGGGTGCGCGCGGCGTCTATAACCAGGCCTATGCGCCGCTGCTCTTCGATGTCGGCACGATCCCCTTTCCCCATGACGTGCAGGCCACGTTCGACGCACTGGAGGCGGAGTGCCGGGCGGGCGCGGCGGCGTTCATCGTCGAGCCTTTGGCGCTGGGGGCTGGCGGAATGCTGTTCTACGCGCCCGAGACGCTGGCCGCGATGCGCGAGATCTGCGCCGCGCACGGCGTCCTGTTCATCGCCGACGAGATCATGACCGGCTGGGGGCGTACCGGCACGCTGCTCGCCTGCGAGCAGGCAGGCGTCGTGCCCGACATCCTATGTCTGTCCAAGGGGCTGACCGGCGGCGCGGTGCCCTTGGCGGTGACGCTCGCGACCGAGCCGATCTTCCAGGCGCATTGGTCCGAGACCGATCGGTCGAAGCAGTTCTTCCACTCGTCCAGCTACACCGCCAACCCCATCGCCTGCGCGGCGGCGGCGGCCAATCTGGCGATCTGGCGCGACGAGCCGGTGCAGGCGCGCATCGACGCGCTGGCCGAGCGGCAGCGCGCGCATCTGGTGACGGTTTCGAGTCGGCCAGCGGTCCGCAATCCTCGTTCGCTGGGCACCATCGCCGCCTTCGAGCTGGGCGCGGGGCAGGATTACCTCTCCGACCTCGCCCCCCGATTGCTGGCACATTTCCGCGAGCGCGACCTGCTCGTCCGGCCGATGGGCAACACCGTCTATGTGATGCCGCCCTATTCGATTACCCCGGAACAGCTCGGTAAAGTCTGGACCGGCATCAGCGAGGCGATCGACCGCTTCGGGCGTTAGGGTCACGCCCTTTGACTTTAGGGCTTTTCATTTGCTTTATCCCGCGGCGATCAAAAAGGAGTAGGCATGAGCGTGGCGGCGGCAAGAGCGATGGGGGCTCTGGCATCAGTGACGGCGCTGGTCTGGAGTCTGGCCGGCTCGGCGCAGACGGCTCCTGCGACGCCCTCGGCCACGCCGCTCGGGCCGATCAACGCCGATCTGCCCCCCGGCGGCGATTCCTATCGCCGGGCCATCGTGACGGCCCCGGTCGCCGCGCCCAACTGGACCCTGTCCGCCTGGGTTCAGCCGCGCAGCGTCGCGGGCAAGGGCACGACGATGCTGATCGGCGGCTTCGGCGATCCCGCCTCCGGCCCGCGCCGCTATCTCGCGCTGGTCGACGGCCAGCCCGCGCTCGTCACCGAGGCGGGCGTGGTGCAGGGGGGTGGCACTGCCGATCGCAACAAATGGACCTATATTGCCGCCAGTTATGACGGAAAGATCGTGCGGCTGTTCGTGGGCGGCCGCCAGGTGGTACAGCGCGGCCTGTCGCTGGAGCCCGTCACCGGCGTCGCGACGCTGGCGCCACGCAGTTACCAGCCGGTCTTTGCGGGCAAGATCACCGACTTCCGCATGGTGCGCGAGGCGGTCGATCCGCTGACCATCCGCGTCGCCGCGCGTCGTGCCCCTGATCCCGCGAAGATCGCGCTCCAGACCGGCAGCCCGACCTGGCCCTATCAAACCCGCCAGATGCAGGGGCAGACGGCACCGCAGGACGCCTGGACGCTGCCCCAGTCCAAGGCCCCGATCCCGACCAGCGGTACGGCCAAGCCCGAATCCAAGGAACCCGCGCTCGTCTCCACCGCGACCGGCCAATGGGCGGTGAACGGCTGGCGGCTGATCGAGGCGGCCAAGGTCGGTCCCGGCGGCGCGGACCTGTCGCAGGGCAATTTCGACGCGAGCAAATGGTATGCGGCGACCGTGCCAGGTACGGTGCTGACCACGCTGGTCGATCGCGGTGTCTATCCCGATCCCGCGGTCGGGCTGAACAACCTGTCCATCCCGGAGACGCTGGCGCGGCAGGATTACTGGTACCGCACCGAGTTCGACACGCCCGCCGAGGCCGCCGGGCGGACGATGTGGCTGACCTTCAACGGCGTGAACTATTCCGCCGAGGTCTGGGTCAATGGCCGGATGATGGGCACGATGAAGGGCGCCTTCATCCGGGGTCGTTTCCCGGTCACGCTGGCCGCCGGACGCAATGCCGTCGCGGTGCGTGTCTCGCCGCCGCCGCACCCCGGCATCGCGCATGAGGAATCGATGACGGCGGGCGTCGGCGAGAATGGCGGCATCCAGATGATGGACGGCCCGACTTTCGTCGCGACCGAGGGCTGGGACTGGATTCCCTCCGTCCGGGATCGCAATACCGGGCTGTGGCAGGGCGTGACTCTGGCCGCGACCGGTCCGGCGGTGATCGGCGACCCGCAGGTGGTGACGACGCTGCCCAAGCCCGACAACTCGGTCGCCGATGTCGAGATCGCGGTGCCCGTCACCAATAACGGCCAGGCGCCGGTGACGACGACGGTGCGCGCGGTGTTCGACGATGTGGTGGTCGAAAAGCCGGTGACGGTGGCGCCGGGCCAGACGATCCGCGCCGTCCTGTCGCCCAGCGAATTCCCGCAGCTGTCGGTCAAAAATCCGCGCCTCTGGTGGCCCAATGGCTATGGCGATCCCGCGTTGCACGATCTGGCGCTGACGGCGGCGGTCGACGGGGCGTTGTCCGACAGCAAGGCGCTTCGCTTCGGCATGCGGCAGGTGACCTATGACCTGTCGCTGTTCGACGATGACGGCGATCTGGAGCGGGTGACGCTCGACCTCAACCGCGTGCGTGGCGGGCCGAAGGTGGTGGACACCAGTCACAAGGGTATCCGCAAGACGGCGAACGGCTGGGCGATGAGCTTCACCCCCGGTGGCGATCAGTCGGCGGCGGTCGCCAAGCTGACCGACGATCCGCGCCTCGCCCCCTATCTCGTCCTGCGGGTCAACGGCGTGCGGATCGCGGCGCGCGGCGGTAATATCGGCATGGACGATTTCATGAAGCGCGTCGACCGCGCCCATCTGGAGCCGTTCTTCCGCCTGCACCGCGACGCGCACCTCAACATCATCCGCAACTGGGTGGGCCAGAATACCGAGGAGAGCTTCTTCGACCTGGCCGACGAATATGGCCTGATGGTCCTGTCCGACTTCTGGGAGTCGACCCAGGATTACAATATGGAGGCCGAGGACCCGCAACTCTTCCTCGCCAATGCGACCGACGTGGTGCGCCGTTATCGCAACCATCCCTCGATCGTCGCCTGGTTCGGGCGGAACGAGGGCGTGCCGCAGCCGATCCTCAACACCGGGCTCGATACGCTCCTGCGCGCCGAGGACGGGACGCGGCTCTATATGCCCTCGTCCAATGCGGTGAACCTGCAAGGCTCCGGCCCCTATAACTGGCGGCCGCCGGTCGAGTATTTCACCACCCACGCCAAGGGCTTCTCGGTCGAGGTCGGCACCCCCTCGCTGCCGACGCTCGAATCCTGGAAACGGGCCATCCCGGCCGAGGCGGATCGCTGGCCGATCGGCGATGTCTGGGCCTATCATGACTGGCACCAGACCGGGAACGGCGCGGTGAAGTCCTATATGGACGTGCTCGAACGCCGCTTCGGCCCCGCGACGGGCCTCGAGGATTTCGAGCGCAAGGCGCAGATGATGGAGTATGAATCCTATCGCGCCATCTTCGAAGGGATGAATGCGGGCCTCTGGACCGAGAATTCGGGGCGGATGCTGTGGATGACGCAACCCGCCTGGCCGTCCTCGGCGTGGCAGATCTTCTCGTCCGACTATGACACCCATGCCGCCTTTTACGGGGTAAAGAAGGCCGCCGAGCCGATCCATGTCCAGATGAACCTGCCCGACCACCGCGTCGTCCTGGTCAACAACACGCGCGACGCGCTGAAGGGCGTGCAGGTGCGTGCGAAGATCGTCGGGCTCGACGGTCGCAGTGAGGGTGAGCAGGAGGCCAAGATCGTCGCGAATGCCGAGGGGGTGACGCCCGTGCTGACCCTCGACCTCGCGCCCGCGATGAAGCGGGGGCCGGTGCTGGTCCGGCTGGAGGCGACCGATGCGGGCGGGCAGGTCCTTTCGACCAACAGCTATTGGGAAGCGCCGGACGATGCGGGCTATCGCGCGCTGACCGGCATGGCGGCGGCCCCCGTCACCGCGACCGCGACGACGCAAGCGCAGGGTGACGAGACGATCGCCAGCGTCACCCTGACCAATGGTGGATCGGTGCCCGCGATCGAAACCAAGCTGACCGTGATGAACGCCGATGGCACGCAGGTGCTGCCCGCCTATTTCAGCGACAATTACGTCACCCTGATGCCCGGAGAGACCCGCGTGATCGAGATTCGCTATCCCACGGCCAAGGCGGACAAGCCGATGGTCGCCTTGCGCGGCTGGAACGTCACCGCGACCGCCACGGACCTGCGCCCGTGAGCCGGGTCGTCCTCACCGCGCTGATGGCGCTGACCCTTGCCGCGCCCGCCGTTGCGCAAACCGCGCCGAAGGAAACCGATTCTCAGCGCTGGACCCGCGAATGGGAGGAGCGGTTGCACAACGACTTCGCTTATCTGGCGCGCTATCGCGACGACAATGCCAGGCTCGCCGCGCCTGTGCCGGGGCAGCCGCGCGTGGTCTTCATGGGCGATTCGATCACCGAGGGCTGGGTCGGCAAGATGCCGCAATTCTTTACCCCCGGCCGGATCGGGCGCGGGATCAGCGGGCAGACGACGGCGCAGATGCTGCTGCGCTTTCGGCAGGACGTGATCGACCTGCATCCGGCGGTGGTGCAGATCATGGCGGGCACCAACGACATTGCCGGCAATACCGGCCCCACGACCGATGCGCAGGTCGAAGGCAATATCATGTCGATGGTCGAGCTGGCGCAGGCCAATGGCATCCGCGTGATCCTGGCCTCAATCCCGCCCGCCGATCATTTCGAATGGAAGCCGGGGCTGAAACCCGCTCCCCGCATCGCCGCGATGAATGCATGGTTGAAGGGCTATGCCGGGAAGGTCGGCGCGACCTATGCCGATTACTGGTCGGTCCTGCATGTCGGCGACGCGCTGAACCCCGCCTTTGGCACCGACGGGGTGCATCCCAACGCGGCGGGCTATGCGGCGATGGCGCCGGTCGCCGATGCCGCGATCAAGCAGGCCCAGGCCAAGCCTCAGCCGCGCAGGATGCGGTAGTTCAGCCGGGCGGTCGCGATCGGTTGATCGCGATCCTCCTGCCAGGCGACCGCCTCGACATTGGCGGTCCGCTGGCCGAGGCGCAGGATGACGCCGACCGCGCGCGTCGGATGCTGGTCGCGCCCGGTGCGAAGATAATTGGTGGTGATCGTCACCGGCTTGATCCGGGCCGTGCCTTCGCCCGCCAGCCGGTGGGTGAGCGCGGCGATCCCCGCGACCTCGAGCAGCCCGGCGATCGCGCCACCCTGAAGCAGCCCCGGCCAGCCCATCACATGCTCCCCGAACGGCATGACGAGTTGCGGAGCGTCCTCGACCCAGTCGATCGAACAGCCGAGCCATTCGGCATAAGGCGGCAGTTCCATCGCCTGCCCGATCGCGGTGCGCGGCGCGCTCATGCGGCCATTCCGATGAAGGTCCCCGCGACATGCGCGACCGGATCGTCGGGGTCGCCGTCATGTGCGATCCCCCGGACAAAGGCGATGCTGCGCGTCAGCCGGTAACATTCGCCGCGCCCGATCACCGTCCGCTCGGGCACGGCGGGACGCAGATAATCGACCCGCAGGTCCAGCGTCACATGCGCCTCGAAAGCCCCGCGCTTCAGCCAGACCGCCACGCTGGTCGCCATGTCCATCATCGCGACGATCGGCCCGGAGGCGATCACCCCGCTCACCGGATCGCCGATCAGCCGCGCATCATAGGGCAGCGCCAGCTCGGCCCAATCCTCGCCATGCGCGCGATACGCGATGCCCAGCTGCTGACCATGCCCGCCACCCAGGCCGCCCATCGCGACGAAGCGTTCCATATCGAACCCCATAAGCTGATGGTCTACACGAGGTGGCGAGAAGCGCAAAAGGAGAGCGACATGCAGGACCGGGTGACCATGACGGTGACGGACGGCGTCGCCGATGTCCGGCTGGCGCGCGGGGAGAAGCTGAACGCCATCGACGGCAAGATGTTCGATGCGCTGGCGGAGGCGATCGACAGCTTGGCGGCGCGGTCAGACGTGCGCGCCGTGGTGCTGTCGGGGGAGGGCGACGGGTTCTGTTCGGGCCTCGACATGGCGGCGATGGCGGGGGGCGATCTGGCGGGGCTGGACCTGACAGCGCGCAGCCATGGGCCGGCCAATCGGGTCCAGCAGGTGGCCTGGGGCTGGCGGACGCTGCCGGTGCCGGTGATCGCCGCCGTCCATGGCGTAGTGTTTGGCGGCGCGACCCAGATCATGGCGGGCGCGGACATAAGGCTGGCGCAACCCGCCACCCGCTTCGCGATTCGCGAGGTGCATTGGGGCATCGTGCCCGATATGGGCGGCTTTGCGCTTTGGCGCGGGGTGCGAGAGGATGTGTTGCGCGAATGGGTCTATACCGCGCGCGAGTTCGATGCGGCCGAGGCGCAGGCGGCGGGGTTCGTCACCCGACTGGTCGAGGACCCGCGCGCCGAGGCGCTGATGCTCGCCGCCAGGATCGCCGAGCGCAGCCCCGATGCGGTGCGCAGCGCCAAGCGGCTGTTCGGGGCGATGGGAAGTGCGCCCGAGGTCGTTCTGGCGATGGAGAGCGCCGAGCAGGTGACGCTGATGCAGGGGGCTAACTTCCGCGAGGCGGTGCAGGCGAACATGGCGCGGCGGCGGCCGGTGTTTCGCGACGTCTGAGGGGAGCCGTTCCCTCTCCCCAAACAATAGCCCCTCCCGCAGGCGGGAGGGGTTGGGGAGGGCAGGGAGTCTCACAGAGTGTATCGCTCTTGGGGCGTTGCCCTCCCCCATCCCCTCCCGCCTGCGGGAGGGGCGTGCTGCGTGGGAAAGGTAGAGCCCAACAAAAAGGGGGAGCCTCTCGCGAGACTCCCCCCTTCCATCCGGCGTTCGGAAATTACTCGGCGGTCGCCTTCAAAATCTTGCCCGGATTGCGGGGCGGCTCGCCCTTGGGCAGCGCGTCGACATGTTCCATGCCGCTCTCGACCTGGCCCCAGACCGTGTACTGGCGGTCGAGGAAGCGCGCATCGTCGAAGCAGATGAAGAACTGCGAATTGGCCGAGTTCGGATCGTTGGTCCGTGCCATCGAGCAGGTGCCGCGCACATGCGGCTCGGCGTTGAACTCCTGCTTCAAGTTCGGCTTGTCCGAACCCGACATGCCGGTGCCGGTGGGGTCGCCGCCCTGTGCCATGAAGCCCGGGATCACGCGGTGGAACACGACGCCGTCGTAAAAGCCTTCATTGGCGAGGCCACCGATGCGCGCGACATGCTCGGGCGCCAGGTCGGGGCGCAGCGTGATGACGACATCGCCGCTCTCGAGCGTCAGGGTCAGCTTGGAAAAAGTCTCGGCCATAAGGGGTCTTCCTTGGTTGATGCCCCGCAGGTAGGGATTCATGCGCCCGCTGGCAAATGGCTCTGCCGCGCGATAGAGGCATGACGGCACGTTCATGATCGATCGAGGGAGGCCGAGATCAGCGACACCGAACTCCCCGAGCTCGAAGCCGAGACCCAATTTTCGGAAAACCTGGCGCCCGAGACCCAGCTGGACGAGGATGACCGGCTGAAGCCCGAATATGTGCGCAGCGTGCTCGACGCGCTTGCGGCGGGGGACGACGAAGGTGCGCGCGCGCTGGTCGAGCCGCTTCACCCCGCCGACATCGCCGACCTGTTCGAGCTGGTCGGCGACGAAGAGCGCGTGGCCCTGGCGCGCGCGGTCGCGGACCTGCTGAACGGCGACGTCTTCGCCGAGATGAACGACTATGTGCGCGAGCAGCTGATCCAGGCGCTCGAACCGCATGAAGTCGCCGATATCGCTTCCGAGCTCGACACCGACGACGCGGTCGCGATCATCGAGGACATGGACGAGGACGAGCAGCGCGCGGTGCTGCGCGCGCTCGACCCCGACGACCGCGCCGCGATCGAGGAGGCGCTGTCCTTCCCCGAGGAGTCCGCCGGACGCCTGATGCAGCGCGAGCTGATCGCGGTGCCCGAACATTGGACGGTGGCCGAGACGATCGAGTTCCTGCGCGACGACGAGGAACTGACCACCGACTTCTGGGAAATCTTCGTCGTCGATCCCGGCCACCGCCCGATCGGGACGTGCCAGCTTTCCTGGATTCTGCGCGCGCCGGGGCAGATCGTCATCGGCGACGTGATGAAGCGCGAACAGACGCTGATCCCGGTCGACATGGACCAGGAAGAGGTCGCGCTGCGCTTCCAGAAATATGCCTTGATCTCCGCCGCCGTTGTCGATGCCAGCGGGCGGCTGGTCGGCATGATCACCGTCGACGATATCGTCCACATCATCCAGCAGGAGGCGGGCGAGGACGTGCTGCGCCTGTCGGGTGCGGGCGAGGGCGACATCAACGAGCCGATCTTCGACAGCTATAAGAGCCGCGTGCGCTGGCTGCTCGCCAATCTCGTCACCGCAATGGTCGCCTCGTCGGTGATCGCGGCGTTCGAGGGGACGATCGCACGGATGGTGGCGCTCGCCACCCTGATGCCGATCGTCGCGGGCGTCGGCGGCAATGCGGGGACGCAGACGCTGGCGGTGACGGTCCGCGCGCTGGCGACCAACCAGCTGACCCAGTCGAACACCGCGCGCGCGATCATGCGTGAAATTCGCGTGGCGATGATGAACGGCATCACCGTCGCGGCGGTGATCGGGGTGGGGGTGAGCCTGGTCTTCGGCAATCCGGCGCTGGGGATGGTGATCGCGGCAGCGATGATGACGAACATCCTGGTCGCCGGACTGGCGGGGGTGCTGGTGCCGGTGACGCTGGACCGGTTCGATGCCGACCCGGCGGTGGCGTCGTCGGTGTTCGTGACGATGACGACCGATTCGATCGGATTCCTGGCGTTCCTGGGCTTGGCGACGGCGTCGGGCCTCACCGGATAAGCTATTCCTCCCCTGCAAGGGGAGGTGGCAGGGCGAGGCCCTGACGGAGGGGTGTCACGGTCGGAGAGGAAAGACCGTCATCGCCAGCGGTGACACCCCTCCCCTTGCAGGGGAGGAATTTCAGATCAGTGGTCGTGCCCATGGTCATGCCCGTGCGGCACGTTGCGCAGCGCCTCCAGCACCTCGTCGGTGCGGGCGGGATCGCCGATCGCCAGTACGTGGCCCGCGCTGTCGGCGGTCAGCGGATCGCCATTCCAGTCGCACATCCGGCCCCCCGCGCCCTCGACCACCGGGACCAGCGCGGCGAAGTCGTAGAGCTTCAGCCCCGATTCGCAGACGATGTCGATATGACCGCTCGCGAGCAGCCCGTAATTATAGCAGTCACCGCCATAGACCGGACCCTGACGCGGACTGTTGCCGCTGACCGCCGCCACCAGCGCCATGAAATGGGGCACGTCTTCGTCATCGAACAGATGCGGGCTGGTGGTCGCGATCGTCGCGCCGTCCAGGTCGCGGCAGGTCCGGGTGCGCGTCGGCTGTCCGTTGAACAGGGTCGGCCGCCCCGCGACGCCCAGCCAGCGCTCGCGCGCGATCGGCTGGTCGATGATGCCCAGCACCGGCCAGCCATTGTCGACGAGCGCGATCAGCGTGCCGAAGATCGGCCGCCCGACGGTGAAGCTGCGCGTGCCGTCGATCGGGTCGAGCACCCATTGGCGCCCGGTCACGCCGTCCTTGACGCCATATTCCTCGCCATGGATGCCGTCGCCCGAGCGTTCCGCCTCCAGGATACGCCGCATCGCCGCCTCCGCCTCGCGATCGGCAAGCGTCACGGGCGAGCGGTCCTCCTTGATCTCCAGCCCCATTTCGCGACGGAAATAGGGGCGGATGGCGGCTCCGGCCGCATCTGCAAGTTGAAGGGCCAGTCGAATATCGTCGGCGTGTACGGACATATTAACCCGGATAGGATAGGACTGCACGATCAGCAATGGACGCCATGATCGTGACAGGATAGGCGTTAACTATCTTGATGTAGGGAAATGTGGCGATGAGGGCAGTGTTGGGCGTTCTCCTGGCAATGGCGGCGGCGGTACCCGCTGTGGCGGCCTTGCGTCCCGGTGCGGCCGCCCCCGACTTTACCACGCGCGGCGCGGTGGCGGGCAAGGTCTTTACGCTGCATCTCAAGGAACAGCTGCGCCACGGCCCCGTCGTCCTCTATTTCTTCCCCGCCGCGTTCACCAGCGGATGCAGTGCCGAGGCGCGGGCCTTTGCCGAGAAGATCGACGCCTTTCGCGCTGCGGGTGCGCGGGTGATCGGCATGTCGGCCGACCCGGTCGACAAGCTTGCCGCCTTTTCCAAGGCCGAATGCGCGGGCAAGTTCCCCGTCGCCAGCGCGGGGCCTGCGATCGTCAAGGGCTATGACGTCGCGCTGGGTCGTCAGATCGAGGGGCGCGACATCACCTCTCGTACCAGCTATGTCATCGGCCGCGACGGCCGCATTGCCTTCGTCCATGACAACATGAACCCGGCCGAGCATGTCGCCACGACCCTGGCGGCGGTTCGCGACCTGCAAAGCCGTCGTTGATCGGCGCATGTCATGGGGCTTTACGGGGGATGGGGGGATATGGCGGAGGCGGAGCCGGCACGAGCCATGACGACGTCTGGTAGTTTGTACAAGCGTATCGGCCAGTTTCTGGAAGATCATCGGCTCTCGCCCGATCCCGCGCATTACGCCTTCGTCCATGCCATCCTGTCCGAGCCGGACGGCACTCTGGCGCGCGCGGTCGCCTTGCTGGTCGATGGCGGCGTGCGCCTGCATCAGGACGATATCGCCCGGCTGGGTGGCCCGACCATGGCATCGCCGCCCGCCCCGGAGCCGGTGTCCGAGCCCCAGGCCGTCCGCGAACCCGCCGAGCGGATCGCACTGCCGCAGGCGGAGGCGCGGTCCGATGAACTGGCCGAACAGACCGAGGATCAAGTCGCGGCGTTCATGACGGTGATTCGCACGGTCCAGGCGGATACTTCGGCCTTTGGCGCCGATCTGGCGCGCAACGTGGCGGAGATGAAGCGCGGCGGTGGGATCGACCTGCCGACGCTCGCGACACTGACCGGCGAGATGCTGGAGCGGATCAGTGCGACCGAGCGGCGGCTGGAGCAGGCCACGGCGGAAGCCGACACGCTGCGTGAAAAGCTGGCTGAGGCGCGGGCGACGGCGCGGCGCGATCCGCTGACCGGGCTGGCCAACCGCCTCGCCTTTTCCGAAGCGCTCGGCCAGTGTTTCCAGGCGTCGGAAAGCTGCCATCTGGCGCTGTGCGACGTCGATCGGTTCAAGCGGATCAACGACGATCTGGGCCATGCCACCGGCGACCGGGTGCTGCATTCGATCGGCAAGATCCTGGCCGAGGAATGCCAGGGGCATCTTGTCTGCCGTCACGGCGGCGAGGAATTCACGATCCTGATGACGGGATTGGCGGCGGACCAGGCCGCGGCGCTGGTCGAACGCGCTCGCGATGCGGTCCGCAACCGCCGTATGCGGGTGCGCGAGACGGGCGAGCCGGTGGGCGAGATCACCTTCTCCGCCGGGATCACCGCCCTGTGTCCCGAGGACACGCAGGAGACGCTGTTCGCGCGCGCCGATGCGCTGCTCTACCGCGCGAAAAAGGAAGGCCGCGACCGGGCCTATAGCGATAGCTGATTTTTCGCCACGGGATGGCGGGAAATCCCGCCCGTTGCTGGCGGGATTTCCCAAATTCTTCGGACGCCGTTCAAAAAGGCGCGGAAAACAGCCATTTCGAAAATTGGCACGGTCTCTGCAAAGTCCCTGGCATCGCCGCTCGGATGGTCCGACCGGCGGATCACTCAGGGAGTTTCACCATGTTCGCTTCGTTCCAGGCTCGCCAGATCCTCGTCTCGGTCGTCGGCGCCCTCGTCTTCGCCGGGCTTGCCATCACCACCGCCGCACCGATTTTTCCGATCGCCTGAGCGTGACCAAGTTCCACCACTCGGGCGGCCGGGTGCTCCTCTCCTGATACCCGGCTGCCCCTCTTCCCCCGGTCAGGCGACGGCGCCTGCGCCCACCGGCCCGACCGGCGCCACCTCTTCGCGCGAATAGGTGCCCGTCAATATTCCCGCGGCGAGCACATGCCCCGCCATCGCCGCGACCAGCGCTCCGCGACCTGGCGTCTGCCCGCCGATCTCGACCACCGCATCCAGCGCGAACAGCTGGAAGACATAACGATGCTCGCCATGCCCGCGCGGCGGATCGGGTGGCAGCCATCCCTCGCCCAGATAGGAGTTGCGCCCGACATCGCCGCCTTCGGGCGTGCCCGTGCCGTCGGCCATGATCGCACCCTCGGCCAGTTCGCCGCTGCCCGCCGGAAGACCCCAGACGATGGCGTGGACCAAAGGCTGCGGCGTTGGTGCATCTGCATCCTCGACGATCAGGGCCAGCATCGCCGTGCCCTCGGGCGGTTCGCCCCAAAAGAGCGGCGGCGATACCCCCGCGCCATCGGCGGTAAAGCGTTCGGGAAGCCGCGCCATGTCGCCAAAGGCCGGGCTGCTCAGCGGCATCGCGGCGGGCGGCGCCAGTTCGGGGCGGACCACCGCGATCGAATCGACCCCGGCGCGCCAGCCGCTCATTGCCTTGCCCAGCCAGGCGGGCAGATGTTCGAGCATCCTCTTCTCCTTTATCGCGGTGCGACGGGGACGACCCGCGCGCGCCAGACGGTCAGCGTGTCGATCGCACCGCGGCATTCGGTCATCTGCCCGGCGTAGAGCAGGCGGAAGCGGGTGCCGTCCCAGCCGAATTGCTGCGCATCGCCGCAATCGCCCAGCCCCCGGCCCTTGCCCCAGCTCGACAGTCGGCCGTCACGGGACCATTCGACATTGACCAGGATCTCGGGCTGGCCGGGATCGGGGGTCTCGCCGAAATGATAGGCGAAGTCGAAGGCGGCGGGGCTCAACCGGCCGTCGCGCCAGATCAACGGCTTTACCAGATAGTTATACGCCCCCGCGCCGCACGACATCAGCACCAGCGCGCTGCGCCGGTCGAGCCGGTGGGCGTCGGCACTGAACGGACTGCCATCGTCGATCACGCAGCCATAGCGTCGCCGGGCTTCGCTGATCGCGCTGGCGGGAATGGCGGGCGGGGGGCCGGAGGGCGGGGTGACGACCTGCACCACCGGAAGGGCGGGTGCCGTGCCACGATAGCGTTTCGTCCCGCGTGCGATCAGCGCCGAGGTGGTACCCGCACGCCCCTGTCGATCGTCGATATAACGAAAGGCCGCCGCCGCGCCCGCCAGCGCGACCGGGTGCGCGGTCGGAGTCAGCAGCACGGCGCGCTTGCCCCTGGCGATGGCGGCAACGAGCGCGCTGGCGGACGCGCCCTGCCATTCGCCCTCGCCGTCCCGGTCCAGCGGGGTCGAGGCGATGGTCCGGCCGTCGACCCGAACGCTCGCCGTCCTGGCCTTGCCGGTCATGTCGCGGATTCGCACCGTCACCCGGCCGCCGCCGTCCCGCGCCACGATCAGCCCGACATCCTGCAGCATCGAATCGCCCGGGGCCAGCGAGGCCGCCGCGCAGGCCCGGCCATTGTCGCAGGCCACGATCCAGTCGCGGAACAGCTTGAGCTTGCCCGGCCGGGGCGTGTCCGGCGTGGCGGCGGTCGCCGCGGTGGCGACGAGCGCGACGCTCACGGCGAGGCTCATGCGAATCATACCCGATCAACCCCTTTGCTGGCGATCCCGTTCCGAACCGGATAGGGCGCGTTGCAACAGGCTTTGTGGCAGAGATACGGGCCGGAAGACAGGAGAGTGTCGATGAAGTCAGTGGGTGTGATCGGAGCCGGCCAGATGGGTGCGGGCATCGCGCAGGTCGCGGCGGCGGCGGGCTATGCGGTGAAGCTGGCCGATGTCTCGGCCGAGCGGGCCGAGGCCGGCAAGGCGGGCATCGCCAAGGCGCTCGACCGGCTGGTGACGAAGGAAAAGACGACGCGCGAAGAGGCCGATGTGCTGCTCTCGCGGATCGAGCCGGTTGGTGACCTGTCCGCCATGGCGGATTGCGAATTGGTGATCGAGGCCGCGACCGAGCGTGAGGGCGTAAAGCGCGCGATCTTCGAGGAGGTCGGCAAGGTGATGTCCGACACCGCGATCCTGGCGACCAACACCTCGTCCATCCCGATCACCCGGCTGGCGCAGGCCGCGCCCGATGCGGCGCGCTTCGTCGGCGTGCATTTCTTCAACCCCGTGCCGGTCATGGGCCTGATCGAGCTGATCCGCGGCCTCGCGACCTCCGACGAAACGGTCGCCAGGGTCGAGAGCTTCGCGCAGGAGCTGGGCAAGCGCGTGGTCCATGCCAATGACGCGCCGGGCTTCATCGTCAACCGCGTGCTGATGCCGATGATCAACGAGGCGATCTTCGCGCTGGGCGAGGGCGTGGCGACGATCCCCGACATCGACGCGGCCTGCCAGCTGGGCCTCAACCACCCGATGGGGCCGCTGACGCTCGCCGATTTCATCGGGCTGGACACCTGCCTGGAGATCACCCGCGTCCTGTTCGAGGGGACTGGCGACCCCAAGTTCCGGCCTGCGCCGCTGCTGATCAAATATGTCGAGGCGGGCTGGTATGGCCGCAAGAGCAAGCGCGGCTTTTACGATTATACCGGCGCCGAGCCCGTACCGACGCGGTAACTCCCAAATCCTCCCCGGCACGGGGAGGGGGACCATGCGCAGCATGGTGGAGGGGGGACCGCCGATAGCGACAACCTGTATGGAAGCCCCCCTCCGTCAGGCCTTCGGCCTGCCACCTCCCCGCTAGCGGGGAGGATTTTAGAACGCCCCGTGGACGCGCAGCGCAAACACCTCGGCAGGCCCGCGATCGCGGTTGTATCCCGGGTTCTCCACATATTGCGCGTCCAGCGTCACCGCCAGCGCGCGGGACAGCGACACGTCATAATAGACTTCGGCGATCTCCTCCGCGCCTGCGTTGGGCAGCTTGCCGTCGCCGACCAGCACGCCCAGACCGCCCGCCGCCAGATAGCGGCGATGTTCGGCCGAAATCCCGTTGGCGATCAGCGCCAGACCGACCCGGTCCTGCGCCCGACCCCAGCCCTTGCCACCGAGCGATCCGCCGATCTGCGCCGTCCGGTCGATATCGGTGAAGTCATAAGGCTCGATCGATCCATCGCTGACCCCGATCCGGGCGAACAGGCCCAGCGTGTCGGTCAGCGCCTGGTCCATATTCATATAGCCGCCCATCCGCGTCATTCGCCGCCGGGTGAAGGACGGATCGACCGCGCTTCGGCTCGCGGCGGCATAGGCCAGCGCCTCGTCGAAGCGGCTGAAATTGCCGCGATTGCGGAACAGGCCGACGCGCACCGATCCGGGCCGCCCCGCGACCTGGTGGCGATGCTCGACCTCGGCATCGATCTGATACTGGCCGAAACCATGTTCCAGCCGTTCGCCGTTGGGCACGGTCGACAGGTTGAACAGTCCGGCACGCCACGTCCAGTCGCCGCGATAGAGTTCGGCGGCTAGCCCGGTGGTATAGCCCCAGGCATCGGCAGCGTAGTCGAAGCTGCCGGTATCGATCGCCGACCAGTTGAGGAAATCGCCGCGCGGATCATGGGCATAAGGGTTGGTGTCGAAGATATCACCGACGCCGAACTTGCCGATGGTCAGCACGATCCGGTCGACCGATCGCGATCCGCCCAGCTGGTTGGCGACTCCCGCTACCGACTCGCGCGCACCGCCCAGGCCGAAGGTCTGGCGGAAAAAGGCGCGTTGCAGCCGGAAATAGGGTTCGGCCTTGCCGACCTTATAGGCCTCGGCACTGGGGAAACCGGCGACGCCCAGCGTGTTGGACAGGCCGAAGCCCTGGTCGATCTCCGGATTCACCCACAGCTCGCCCCCGCTCCAGGGACGTACGCCGATAAAGGCGGTGACGTCGGTCGTCTCCTTCAGCTGGCGCGGGGTCAGGCTGTTGGTGCCGGTATAGGGCGAGGAAAAGCCGCCCACGCCCTGCGCGACCAGCGTCGCCTGGCCGTGGATCGCGAAATCCTGCGGCTGGGTGTCCTGCGCGAACGCGGTGCGCGCGACGAGGAACAGGCCGCACAGCGCAGCCCGCGAAACAATACGGATCATGATGCTATTCCCGGATCAGGCCGACGGGCGGGTGCGGCGCATCGCCTGGGGCCGGGTGGTCGACAGCAGGCGCAGCAGGCGCGCGCGTTCACGGGGGACGCTCGCCATCACGATGGCAAGGGACTGGGCGCGGACATGCGCGCGGAACAGGGTACGGGTCATGGCAGACCTCCTTCGGGTTCGTGTGGTCGAGCCCGGCGGAAGGTCGGCGAGGAACGGCTCTAGCGGGCCGTCATCGGCGACCCCGTCAGGCCCGTCAGACGGTCGGCAAGAACGTGGACGCCGAAGCGTCTACTGTCCTCGTCGCCGGACAAGGGACTAGATCGGGGCATTGTGTTCCTGTGTGTGGGTCGGCCACGGTTGCGGCCGACGGGGCGCCAATAGCGCGCTTGCGATGGGGATCAACCCCAAATTCCTCCCCGGACCGGGGAGGGGGACCAGCCGGAGGCTGGTGAAGGGGGCTCGCCGCAAAGGGCGACCTGTGTGGAAGCCCCCCTCCGTCAGCGCTATGCGCTGCCACCTCCCCGTGCCGGGGAGGATTGAAAATTCAAGCGATCAGCAGGCCTGCCAGCGCGGCCGACATCAGATTGGCCAGGCTCCCCGCGACCAGCGCGCGGATGCCCAGACGCGCGATGGTCGGGCGCTGGTTGGGCGCCAGGCTGCCGGTCACGGCCATCTGGATCGCGATCGACGAGAAATTGGCGAAGCCGCACAGCGCGAAGGTGACGACCGCGACGGTGCGCGGTGACAATTGCGCCGCCTGCTTGCCCAGATCGATATAGGCGACGAACTCGTTGAGCACGATCTTCTCGCCGAACAGGCCGCCTGCGATCCCCGCCTCGTTCCACGGCACGTTGAGCAGCGCCATGATCGGCTGGAAGACATAGCCCAGCAGCGCCTGGAAGCTGAGCCCCGGCACGCCGACCAGATTGCCCAGTCCGCCCAGCAACCCGTTGGCCAGCGCGACCAGCGCGACGAAGGCCAGCACCATTGCGCCGACCGCCACGGCCAGCTTCACGCCGGTCTGCGCGCCTTGGGCGGCCGCCATGATGATGTTGGCGGGCTTTTCCTCGTCATGCGTGGCCTCGGCCAGTGCGATCTTCTCGTCCTCGATCACGTCGCCCAGCGGCAACTGGCCCGCGGGCGGCTCGATCCGGTCGGGCATGATGATCTTGGCCATCAGGATGCCGCCGGGCGCCGCCATGAAGCTGGCCGCCAGCAGATATTCGATCGAAATCCCCATCGAGGCATAGGCGGCCAGGATGGTGCCCGCCACGCCCGCCATGCCGCTGGTCATCACGGTGAACAGCTGCGCCGGGGTCAGCCCCGCCAGATAGGGGCGGATGACCAGCGGCGATTCGGACTGGCCGACAAAGACGTTGGCCGCCGCACAGAGCGATTCGACCTTCGACACGCCGATGACCTTCTCGATCGCGCCGCCCAGCCAGCGCACGACCAGCTGCATGATCCCCAGATAATAGAGGATCGAGACGAGCGCGGCGAAGAAGATGATGACGGGCAGCGCCTGGATCGCGAAGTTGCGGCCCAGCGGATCGGACGCCAGCGCGCCGAACAGGAACTTGGTCCCCTCGTTCGCATAGCCGAGCAGGCCCGCCACGCCGCCGGACAGCCATTGCAGCACCCGCTTGCCCCAGGGGACATAGAGGACGAGGATCGCGATCCCCGCCTGGAGCGCGAAGGCGGCGCCGACGACGCGCAGGCGGATGGCCCGGCGATCGGTGGACAGGGCGACCGCGATGCCCAGAATGACAAGGATACCCGCGATACCGATGGCGAAACGATTCATGCGCGCTGCTTAACTGGGCCGCTTGGGGCGGGTGGTGGAAACGACGCGGCCCCCCGGCTGCGCGGGAGCCGATCATAAGCAAGGTGCGGCACGACCGCCATAGTTTTGATCGAGAGGGAATTTCGATCCTCCCCGGCACGGGGAGGATCAGAAAATGCCAAGAAACTTCTTCCGCTGCGCCTTGGCCTCGCCCGGATTGCCCTTTCCATCTTCCGCCTTGGCGGTGGTGCCGCGCCCGACATCGTCGCGCTTGTCGCCCTTGGTGGTGCGCTGGGCATTTGCCCGTGCGCCCGACAGGACGGGACCGCACGCCGCCGCCTTTGCGTCACCGACATCGACGAACGCCAGCACCCCGGCCAGCGGCGTCGCGACCACCGCCAGCCCCAGCCCGGTGCCCGCGCGCGCCAGCAGGTCGCCGCTGATCGGATCGATCTTTGGATGCGCGAAATTGCCGGTGATCCCGACCGGCGACTGGCCGGAGAACAGGCTGAAGGTCTTGGCATCGGCGCGGATCGCCAGGTCGAGCGCCTCGTTGCGGAAGCTGAAGCCGCCACGTCCGGTGATGACGTTCTTGGTCGTGTCGATCAGGATCGGGTCCGCCGCCGCCACGCCGCCGCGTACGGTGAAGGCGATCAGGCCGCAGTTGATGCGAACCGGCTCCTTCAATTCCTTTTCGAACATCTTCTGGACGAAGGTGCCGATATCGAGCTCGGCCAGCTGCGCATTGCCCGTCCAGAGTGATCCGGCGGGTAGGATGAACGCCATCCGCCCGTTCGCGCTGGCCAGCGAATCATGGATGGTGTCGCCGCGCCCGGTCAGCTGGACGCGGCCCTTGACCGTGCCGGTCGTCCCCGCCTCCGCGACGCCCCATCCTGCCAGCAACCGGCCGAGCGGGGTGGGCGACAGGCGAATGTCGTAACGGACCAGGCTGGGCCGCTCGCGCGTGTCGAATATCAGGTCGGACGACACGTCCCCGCGCGCCATGGCGAAGCGCAGCGGCGACAGGGTCAATTTGCCGCGATCCAGCGCCAGCGTCAGGTCGACGTTCGAGATCGGCACCCTCCGCGACCGCACGGTACGGATCGTCCATTTCAGATCGGCATCGAACCGCTGCATCGTCGCGATCGGCAGCGCGGCGTCGGGCAGCACCCGCTGCGACCCTGCACCCGTCGCGGCGGCGGCGGCCTCCGCGCCCTTGGTCGCGACGATATCGGGATTATAGCCGATGAAGGGGGCTGCATCGATGATGTCGAGCTTTTCGGTCGCCAGCGTCGAATCGAGGTGCAGCCGCTCGCCATGCGTGACGGTCAGCTTGCCCGCCAGATCGCTGTCGCCGAACGTCCCCTTCATCTTGGTGAAGCGATAGACGTCGCCGTCCTTCACCAGCTGCGCATGAAGGTCATAGGTGCGGGTACGCGGGATGACGACGCCGATCACCTCGAGCAGGGTGGACAGGTCCTTGCCCCGCGCGCGGGTACGCAACGGCACATTCTCGACATCGGCGATCGAGGGCAGGGTGCCCGTCACATCGACGATATTGCCCGCCGCGCGCATCCGGGCGACCAGCTCGTTCTTCCCGCGATTGGCGGTGGCGTCGGGCGAGAGAAGCTGTGCGGTGAGCGTGAAGGGCGTCTCGCGGATCACCCCCTTGCCGCGCACGCCGACCGCACGGCCGATGCGCGCGTCCTGCGATTGGAAATCGGCCAGCGCCAGGTCCGCCGTCACCCGCATCCGGGGATCGCGATAGCGCACCGTCGTGCCCTTCACCACGGCCACGTCGATGCGCGGAAACTCGAGCCGCTTGCCGCCCTTCTTGTCGCTGAAGGTCCATGTGTTGGTGCGGTGGTCGGGCGTCCATTCCAGGTCGACCGCGCCGTTGGTCAGTTCCAGCCAGGTGAAGCGCCGCTTGCCGAACAACAGCGACAGCGGCGCGATTCGCGAATCGACTCGGTCGGCGGTGAACAGATTGGGCCGCGTCGCCCAGCCGGGGTTGGAAACCGCGATCTTCTCGGCGACGAACTTGATCCGCCACGGCGCGAAATAGAGCTGGAAGTCGCCGCCGACCGTCACCGTCCGGTGGGTCAGCTTGCCGACGATCGATTCGAAGGGGTGGCGCAGGAACCGCCCCTTGGTGACGAAGAGCACCAGCCAGATCGCGGCGATGACGGTGAGCAGGCCGATAGCGATGCGGATCGCCCAGCGGCGCCACCCAGGCCGGGCAGCGGAAGGAATCGCGGGATTGTCGGCCGCAGGCGCCTGATCCATGGAAACCCCAAGCGCCCGAGCGAAGCGGCGGTTCCATGGGGTTGATCGGTTGCATTCCGGCGCGGCTTCGTCTAAGCGGCCCGCTTCCCGAGCGAGGTGTCACGAACGGCCCGGCCATCAGGGCTGCCGCGGCCGTTTCTGCCTTAGCTCTAGCGAAAGGAAAAAAATGCCCAAGCTCAAGACCAAGAGCGGCGTCAAGAAGCGCTTCAAGCTCACCGCGACCGGCAAGCTCAAGCACGGCGTCGCCGGCAAGCGCCACCGCCTGATCAGCCATAACGGCAAGTATATCCGCCAGAACCGCGGCACCTCGGTCCTGTCCGATGCCGACACCAAGACCGTGAAGGCCTGGGCGCCTTACGGCCTGAACTGATTTCTGGAAGGGTAGAAAGATATGGCACGCGTCAAGCGGGGCACGACCACCAAGGCGAAGCATAAGCGGATTTTGGAACAGGCGAAGGGCTATTATGGCCGTCGCAAGAACACCATCCGCATCGCTCGCCAGGCCGTCGAAAAGGCCGGTCAATATGCGTATCGCGACCGCAAGGTTAAGAAGCGGACCTTCCGTGGTCTGTGGATCCAGCGCATCAACGCCGGTGTCCGGGCCGAGGGCCTGACCTATTCGCAGTTCATGCACGGCCTGAAGCTGGCGGGCGTCGAACTGGACCGGAAGGTCCTGGCCGACATCGCCATGCACGAGGGCGAGGCCTTCAAGGCGATCGTCGCCCAGGCGAAGGCCGCTCTGCCGCAGGCCGCTTGAACAGCGACTGACGGTTAAGCGCCGGAAATCAGGAAAGGCGTCGGTGGGGTTCCACCGGCGCCTTTTTCTTTGGTCCTGCATCGGCGCTGGCCGATCCAGTGCACATCGATACTGCCTCATTGCTGCCAAGATGGCGCGCGATCCTTGCCCAGCGATGGAAGGATAGCGCGATGCGGATGGTGTTCGGCTCGATGTTGCTCGCCCTGAGTCCTGCCGCTTCGCTGGCAGCCTCAACCTCATCCCCACCGCGACCGGTTCTGGCCGATCCCTGCGCCCCGTCGACCGATTTCCGGCCGCCTTTGACCAAAGTCTATCACCTCAAGGGCGGCGGCACGCTGGTCTTCGTGGCGGTCCGGCATGGTGATGACCCGGCGACCCGCGCGCTGCTTCAGGATGCTTTTGCGCGCGACAAACCAACCGACGCACTGGTCGAGGGCTTTGCCGCGAGCCGGAGCATGGATCCCCGCTATCAGGAGCGAATGGTGGGTTATGCCCAAAGACGGACGGCATCCGGCCATCCCGACGAACTGGCGACGACGATCAAGCTGGCATCCGATGCCGGGGCGAGCTTCGGGGGGTGGGACATGAGCGCGGCGGAGGATTATGCCGCAAGCGTCGCGCAGGGGTTCACCTTGGACGATGTCATCGGTGCCCATCTGATCCGGCGCCACGTGAATCCGTTCGCGGGGGCAGATGGCGGTGCGCTCGATTCGGAGTTGCGCGACGCGCGCACGGTCCATGGCATAGAGGGTTTCGATTATGCCGCTTGGTATCGACGCCACTATGGCGACTCGTTCGATGACGCAAACGGCACCCCCTGCGGGACTGGTATCGGCGCCAGCATCGTGGCGTTCGAGACGGCCGAACGCAACCGACGGCTCATCGCGGTTCTGCAGGCACATGTCGGACCGGGTAAGACGGTCTTGATCGAAGCCGGAGCCAATCACTGGCTGGCGTTACGTCCATGGCTCCAATCCATCTCCGATCGCGTGACGTAAGAGCGGATGGCATGATCGTTCCCGCCTTCAAGCGTATGAACGAGAAATTGTCTTGGTCCGGCGACTTTCGCACTCCCTAGCCATCCTGCCTAGCCGCCCCCACATATCTCTGCGACATGGCGCTTCATCTGACCAAGGTCGCGTTCGGGGCGGCCAGTATCGATCATCTGGCCGAACGACTGAAGTTACGGGCGCAGGAAGGGCCGGTGTTCCTCACCACGCGCTATCTGCCCAAACGGCATGAGGAAGTGGCAGGGCAGGGTTCGCTGTTCTGGATCCTCAAGCATCAACTGATCGCGCGCTCGCCGATCCTGTCCTTCGGCGAGGCCGAGGGTGGGCGCTGCGCGATCCATATCGATCCCGCGCTGGTGCTGGTCCAGGCGCTGCCCCGGCGCGCGCATCAGGGATGGCGCTATCTGGAGGCGGCGGATGCGCCGCCCGATCTGGGCGGGTCGGCGTCGGGGATCGATGGGATGCCACCGGTGCTGGTGGGTAAGCTGGTGGAGCTGGGACTGATTTAAGGGGATAGGCATTCCTCGCCTTCGGCGAGGCCCCTCCACCATCGCATTCGCGATGGCCCCCCCAAGCACGGCTTGGGGAGGAGTTGTGCAGGTCAGAATTTCGGACCGGCCACGGCCGCGCGGGTCTTTTTCGGCGTGTCGGCGAACAGCTTGGCGATCGCGGTATTGCGGGCGTCCTGCGACGCGTAATCGCGAGCCGAGAGCCCGGCGACACTGTCCGCCATGTCGGGGTCCGCCCCGGCCGCCAGCAACTCGCGGACCATGCCGATGTCATGGCGCTGCACCGCGCGGATCAGCGGGGTTTCGCCCGAGGCATTGGCGATGTTCGGGTTCGCCTTGGCGGCCGCCAGGATGCGGATCATGTCGGGTTGCCCGCCCGACACCGCGAGCAGCATCGGCGTGTTGCCCCGCCCGTCCCGCAGGTTGGGATCGGCGCCCTTCTGAAGCAGGAAGCGCAGATATGTCTCGTCGCCACGCTTGATGACGATGTGCAATGCGCCCTCGCCGCTCGTCACGTCGCGGGTGTTGATGATGCTGGCGCCCGGCCGGTCCAGCATGTTGGTCACGTCGTTGCCCTTCGCCTCGCGCACCGCCTGAAGGAATTTGTAGCTTTCCGACTGCATCATCTGGGCCGTGACCGGCGTGGCGAAGGCGCCGAGCAGCGCGGCGGCGACCAAGGGGCGAAGGGACATGAAACGAGATCCTGAGCAATGGAGCATGGCTTGCGCCGAGCGATTTATCACAGCAAGGCTGTCGGCGTCATGACCCGATTGTTCCTGTCTGCTCTGGCCCCGCTGGCACTCTCTCTGGCCGGTTGCGGCCCCTCCCAGCCCGAGGCGCAGGCCCCGTTGGCGGGTGCGAAAATCGGCGGGCCGTTCCAGCTGACCGACGCGAAAGGCAAGACCGTCACCGACCGCGAGTTTGCCGGGCGCTACCGCGTCATGTATTTCGGCTATAGCTTCTGCCCCGATGTCTGCCCCACTGATATGCAGGCGATCGCGGCGGGCCTGAAGCTGCTCGACAAGAGCGCGCCCGCCAAGGCGAAGAAGATTGCCCCCATCTTCATCACTGTCGACCCCGAACGCGACACGCCCGCCGTGGTCGGCCGCTTCGCCGCCGCCTTCGACCCGCGCATCGTCGGGCTGACCGGCACGCCTGCCCAGGTCGAGGCGGTGAAAAAGGCCTATGCCGTGTGGTCGGCCAAGGGCGATCCGTCGCCCGGTGGCGGCTATCTCGTCAACCACAGCCGGCAGGTCTATCTGATGGACCCGTCGAACAAGCCGCTGGCGCTGGTCCCGACCGATGAGGGGCCGGAGGCGGTGGCCAAGACGCTCGACCAGTGGGTGCGTTGATGGAGCGTTTCTGGGAAAAGCCGATCGAAAGCCTCGACCGCGCGCAGTGGGAGGCGCTGTGCGACGGCTGCGGCAAATGCTGCATCCACAAGCTGGAGGATGAGGAGACGGGCGAGCTGGTGCCGACCAACGTCGCCTGCCGCCTGCTCGACCGGCGCAGCGGGCAATGCTCCAACTATCGCCACCGCCGCGCCTTTGTCAGCGAATGCGTGCGGCTGACCATGGGCAATGTCCGGTCGATCGACTGGCTGCCCACCACCTGCGCCTATCGCCTGCGCGCGGCGAACGAGCCGTTGCCCGACTGGCATTACCTGATCTGCGGTGATCGTGAGGCGGTGCACCGCGCCGGGCAGTCGGTGCGCGGCTGGACGATCAGCGAGGATGATGCGGGCGATTTCGAGAACCATATCGTGGACCGGGAATTGTGATCGACGAAGTCGTGCGGCACCCCACGGCCAAGACCATCCGCCTGAGCGTCGATCCCGCGACCGGCACCGCGCGGCTGGTCGTGCCCAGGCGGGCGGGGCTGAAAAAGGCGCTCGCCTGGGCCAAGGACAAGAAGGACTGGATCGCCGCCCAGCGTGCGCGCCTGCCGCATCCCCGCCCCTTCGTGCCGGGGGCGTCGATCCCGTTCGGCGACACCGTGCTGACGCTGGAATGGGAAGAAGGTCGCGCCCGCGTCATCCAGCGTGACGGCGACCGTCTGATCGCCTCCGGCCCGGTCGAGACGTTGGGACGCCGGGTCGAGGCGTGGCTGAAGCGACAGGCGCTGGAAACGCTGGCGCGCGAAACGGCGGAAGTCGCGCGGGCGGCAGGGGTCACCGTATCCAAGGTCAGCGTCGCCGATCCCAAGGCGCGCTGGGGAAGCTGCGCCTCGACCGGCGCGATCCGCTATAGCTGGCGGCTGATCCTGGCGCCGGACTATGTCCGCCGCGCGACCGTGGCGCACGAAGTCGCGCACCGCGTCCATATGAACCACGCCCCCGCCTTCCACGCGCTCGTCGGCGAGCTGTTGGGCGCGGACCCAGGCCCCGCCACCGCCTGGTTGCGGCAGCATGGCGCGGGGCTTCACTGGTTCGGTCGGTCGTCCTGACGCTCGCGGGGTAAGCCGCGTTGGCCGTTGGCGGGGGTGCGCGGATCGCGTGACGCTCCGCCCGCGCCGCGGCCGGTCACCCGGTCGATCCACGCCTGATCCAGCCGCTGCGGCGGCACAGGGGCCTGAGCAGGCTGTTGCTGCTGGGGCGGGGCGCCCGGCTGCGGCTGCTGGATCGGCACGGGGGCGCCCGGCTCGCGGTGAGTCGGAATCTCGACCGCCTCGCTGCCATCCTCGGCCGCGCCCGCGCTGGGCGGGGGCAGCGGGTTGCCATCGGCATCGACCGCCGCAACGCCATTGTCGGGCTGGCCGAAATAGCTCTCCTCATCGGGCTCCAGCTGCCATTCGGGCAGCGTGACCTGGGTGTCGAACTGCTCGATCGGGCGGTTGGCGACCGCGACGCGCATGTAATCGGCAAAGGCCCTGGCGGGCGCGGTGCCGCCGTGCAGCCCGGCAACCGGCTTGCCATTGTCGCGGCCCATCCAGACGCCCGTGGTAATCCCGCTGGAGAAGCCCAGGAACCAGCCATCCTTGGAACTGGTCGTCGTCCCCGTCTTGCCCGCGACCGGCCGCCCGATCTGGGCGGCACGACCGGTGCCGGTATTGACCGCGGTCTGCAGCAGGTCGGTCATTTCGGCCGCGACATAGGGCGCGACCAGCACATGGCTGCGGTCCACCTCATGCGTGTAGATGGTCTGGCCGTTCGCCACGACCTTGGTGATGCCATAGGGCGTCACCTTCACCCCCTTGTTGGAGATGCTGGCAAAGGCGGCGACCATGTCGATCACATGGACCTCCGACGTGCCGAGCACCATCGAGGGATGGGTGTTGACCGGGGTGGTGATGCCGAAGCGGCGCGCCATGTCGGCGACCGTCTGGAACCCGACCTCCTGGCCCAGCTTCGCCGCCACCGTGTTCAGCGAATAGGCGAAGGCGGTGCGAAGCGAGACGCTGCCCGAATTGCGGCGCGAATCGTTGCGCGGGCTCCAGCCGTCGATGGTGACGGGCTCATCGACCACCTGGTCCTCGGGCTTGTGGCCCGCCTCCAGCGCGGCGAGATAGACGAACAGCTTGAACGCCGATCCCGGCTGGCGAACCGCCGTCGTCGCGCGGTTGTAATTGGTGGACACGTAATCGAGGCCGCCGACCATCGCGCGCACCCCGCCGTCGCGGTCCAGGCTGACCAGCGCGCCTTGCGTCCCCGGCGGCGCGTCCTTGCGAATCGCGGCATCGGCGGCGCGCTGCATATTGAGGTCGAGCGTCGTCCATACGTCGAGCGGCGCGCTCTGCTCGTCGATCAGCGTGTCGAGCTGAGGCAGCGCCCAGTCGGTGAAATAGCGGACCGAATTCTGCTTGGGCTCGGGGGCGAGCTTGAGCGCCTGCGGGTCGGCATTGGCGGCCTGATCGGGCGTGATGAAGCCGTTGCGCTCCATCTGCCGGATGACCACGCCCGCGCGGCCGACGGCGGCCTCGGCATCGGCGGTCGGCGAATAGTTGGACGGCGCCTTGACCAGCCCGGCGATCACGGCGGCTTCCGACAGGCTCAGATGCTCGGCGCCGTGCCCGAAGAACTTGCGGGCCGCCGCGTCGATGCCATAGGCGCCGCCGCCATAATAGACCTTGTTCAGATACAGTTCGAGGATCTGGTTCTTCGAGAATTTCAGCTCCATCGCCAGCGCCAGGATCGCCTCGCGGAACTTACGGCCGAACTTCTTCTGGTTGTTCAGGAAGATGGTGCGGGTGATCTGCTGGGTGATGGTCGAGCCGCCCTGTTTCCAGCGACCCTTTTCCAGGCGGACCGCGACCGAGCGGGCGATGCCGATCGGGTCGACGCCGGGATGCTGGCGAAACCGGCGATCCTCGACCGCGATCGTCGCGTCACGCATGACGATCGGAATTCGATCATAGGACAGCCATTCGCCATAGCTCGGCCCGAGCGAGACGATCACCGTGCCGTCGGCGGCATGGACGCGGATCATCTGGCCGTTGGGCGAGGATTTCAGCTCCTCGAAGCTCGGCAGCTGCGACTTGGCCACGAAGACCGCGATGACCAGCGCACCGACCGCCAGCACGGCCAGCCCGATCAGGACCTGCAGGGTTACGACGATCCGGCGCCGCCAGGGAGAGCGGGGCTTGGAGGAGCGGGGCCGGGACGACCGGGAAGACGACGCGCGAGGCATGGGACGGCTCGCGAATTACAGGGCTTTGGAGATGACCACAAGCGGCCGATGCCGCGCCGCGGATTGCGCTGCGCTGAACCACGGCGTCGCGGCAGGGCGGATGTTATTAGTTTTTTATATGGGATCGGTTATTACAGAAGCCGAATGCCGAATTGGGGATATCGCCTAAGGTGTCGAAATGGGCGGAAGGGGCAGGGATGGAAGAGGTCGAACAGCAGCAGAGCACGTCGGCGGAGCGCCGCGCGGGCAAGCGGCATTCGGCCGTCCTTCTGCTCGGCAAAGTCTGCGGCGATGTGCCTGGCGTATGCCTGGTCCATAATATCTCCGCCTCCGGCCTGATGGCCCGGTTCGTCCAGGTTCCGGCGGTTGGGGATCCGGTGTGCATCGAGGTGCGCGGGCTGCCGCCCGTATCGGGCGTGGTCCGCTGGGTGAACGGTCGCAAGGCGGGCGTGCAGTTCGATTCGCCCCAGCCCTATGAGCGCATCTTCCTGCATGAAAATGAGGATGGCTCGGTTCCGCGTCCTCCCCGTTTTCCCGTCACGCTGTCCGCCGATGTCCGGCTGGGAACGCATAAATTCACCTCGGCGATGCTCGACGTGTCGGCCGGTGGCGCCAAGCTGGTCGCCGAAGGACCGATCCAGCCGGGTCTGGCGGGACATATCATCGTTCGTCCGATCGGGACGGTGGTCTCGGGGACGGTCTGCTGGGTCAAGGACGGCCATTTCGGCTTTCGCTTCGTCTCGCCGCTGGCGATGGACACGCTCGCCGCGATCGTCGGCTTTCGATAAGCGCAAGGTCCCGCCGGGCGGGATGATGCCCAGGACCGTTTGATGGGTTTTTCGAAAAATCTGGTGCGGTCGAGAAGACTCGAACTTCCACGGCCTTTCGGCCACAACGACCTCAACGTTGCGCGTCTACCAATTCCGCCACGACCGCACTCGATAGTCACCACCGGCAAGCCGGAGGGCTGGTAGGCGGGTGCCCCTAGCAAAGCGATACGGGCAGCGCAATGCCTTTCGTCGGTGATGGGAATTTGTTGGATCGACCGACGGTTCTTTCTGCGCGTCCCAGGCATTAGGGACAGGGCATGACGCTTTCTCTCCGCCCCGACCGTGCCGAGGCGCGCCGCCTGTTGAGCCTGGCATGGCCCGTGATGTTGACCAGTCTCAACTGGACGATCCTGCACGTCACCGATGTGATCGTGGTCGGCCGGGTCGGCGAGCATGAGGTCGCGGCGCTCTCTGCCAGCCGTTCGCTGACCTATATCGCGATCGTCACCGGGCTGGCGTGGCTGTCGGGCGTGCTGGTCCGCGCCTCGCGCGCGGACGGGGCGGGCGATCTGCCCGCGACGGGCCAGGCGCTGCGCGACGGGATGGTGTTGGGGCTGATACTCGGCGTGGCGGCGATGCTGATCCTGGGGCTGGGCGGCGCGGCCCTGCTCGCCGGAATCGGGGTCGCGCCATCACTGGTCGAGCCAGGCGCGCGTGTCGTGGCGGTGATGGCGCTGGGCTATCCGTTCCAGATGGTCCTGATCGCCGCCAGCTTCTTCCTGGAAGGGATCAGCCGTCCGCGCCGGGTGACGGTGGTCAACCTCTCGATCCTGCCGATCAATGCCCTGCTTGCCTGGGCGCTGGCGGGGGGCGAGATGGGATTTCCTGCGTTGGGGGCTGTCGGTGCGGCGCTGGCGACGGTAATCGCCTCCGCCCTGGGCGCGGTGGCGATGGTGGCCAGCGCGATGCGCCTGCCGCGCGGGGGGCAGCGGGGCGTGCGGCGGATGGACCGCGCCGCTTGGGTGCCGACGCTGGCTGGCGCGGCCGGACTGGCGCGATTCGGCCTGGTACCCGCCATCGCCTCGGGACTGGAGCTGGCCGGATTCGCCATCCTGATCGCGCTATCGACCCGGCTGGGAGATGCGACCGCGCATGGGTTCCAGATCGTCTTTTCGGTCCACAACGTCACCTTCGCGCTGGCGATCGGGCTGGGATCGGCGGCGGGGGTGCGTGCGGGCAATGCTGTGGGAGAGGGAATGGCGTCGGCGGCGGTGTCGCGTACGGTGCTGGCGGTCGCAATGGTCGCATTGACCATGGGCGCGTGCAGCCTGGCGCTGTGGACCCTTCCTCAGGCGGTCGTCGCCCTGTTCCCCGCCTTGCCCGAGGCGCGCGCGGCGGCGGTCGCCATGCTGATGATCTGGGCGCCGTTCATCCTGTTCGACGGGGTGCAGGTGGCCCTGGTCTATGCGCTACGCTCGCTGGGCGATCAGGTAGCGGCGGGGATCAACAGCATCATCGCCTATTTCCTCGTCACCGGCGGTGTCGGCTGGTGGCTGGTCGCGACCGGGTGGGGCGCACCTGCGCTGGCCTGGGCCTCGGGCATGGGGATGCTGGTGGCCGCGATTCTGCACGGCGCGCGATTCGTGGTCATCGCGCGGCGGTTGCGGGCGTAATATGGGCTTGGCTTCGCTCAGGCTGAGCGGAGCCAAGCCTGCGCCCCAAAGCGTCAGTTCGCGCTACCCTCTCCCGCAAAGCTCAGGTCCAGTCGCTTGGAGCTGGGCGGCACGTCGAGCTTGGCGGAATTGAAGTCCATCGACGCGCCCGGCCCCAGCGTTCGCTGTTGCGGCGCGATGGCCCAGGAGAAGACCACGCGACCCTGCGCGTCCTTCAGCTCGGCGCGAAGGTCGGGCACTCGCTGCGCGGTGGCGGAGGGGTTGATGATCTGGCCCGAAATGGCGAACAGCTCCGACCCGTTTTCCAGCTCGCGCCGCTCGATCGGGTTGGAGCGCAGCTCAAGCGCCGATTCCGTGCTGCCCAGCCCGAACCATCCGCCGATGCCCGGCATTCCGGTCCACAGGATCGCGCCGGTCGCGACCAGCATCAACAGCCCCGCGAGCACCGCGCCGATGGTCCAGCGGCGCACCGGATTGCGCCGCGCGCGGAAAGGCGGCCGGTGCGCGAAGGCGTCGAAGCCCGCATCCTCCTGGGCCAGGATCGGTGGTGCGGGCGGCGGTACGATGACGGGTGGCGCGGGCGGCGGCTCGGCCAGGGCCTCGCTGTCCTCCGTCGCGGACGCGACCGGGGGCAGCGGCAGTTCGGGTTCGGGCTCAAGCTCCGGCGGCGCCTGGAACCAGCTGTGCCGGCAATTGGCGCAGCGCACGGTCCGCCCCTCCGGCCCGATCGCGCTGTCGGGCACCAGATAGCGGGTGCGGCACTCAGGGCATTCGAGGATCATGCGGTGGGGCACTTCAGGACAGGACGGTTCGACGGACGGACAGGGCCATCCCTATCAGTCAGGCCCCTTTGATGATCCAGTAAGCACGCCGCCCCTAGGCGTGGCAAGCGTGAAGCGCGGAACTTGAAGCGCGGGCCGGGCCATGCCAAGGCCATGAAGGCATGGCGAACATCGTCCAGTTCGAGAATGTCGGCCTGCGCTACGGCGTCGGGGAAGAGACCTTGTGCGACGTCAGCTTCACGTTGCGGTCGGGGCAATTTTATTTCCTGACCGGGGCCAGCGGCGCGGGCAAGACCTCGTTGCTCCGCCTGCTCTACCTGTCGCAGCGGCCCAGCCGGGGCATCATCCGGCTGTTCGGCGAGGATGCGGTGATCCTGCCGCGCGGTCGCCTGCCGGGTTTCCGGCGGCGGATCGGGGTGGTGTTCCAGGATTTCCGGCTGATCCCGCATCTGTCGGCCGCCGACAATATCGCGCTGCCGCTGCGGGTGGCGGGCATGGCCGAATCGGAGATTGCGCGCGCGGTGCGCGAGATGCTGAACTGGATCGGCCTTGCCGAGCGGGCAGGCGCACGGCCCGCCACCCTGTCCGGCGGCGAGCAGCAACGGGTGGCGATCGCGCGGGCCGTCATCGCGCGGCCCGAGCTGCTGGTCGCCGACGAACCGACGGGCAATGTCGACCCGGCGATGGCGGAGCGGCTGCTGCATCTGTTCCAGTCGCTCCACCGGCTGGGCACCACGGTCGTCATGGCGACGCATGACTGGCACCTGATCGAACGGGTGCCGGGCGCGCATCACCTGCATCTCGAGCACGGGCGGCTGGTCGATCCCGATCCGCCCATGCCGCCCCCTGCAGAGGCGCGCGCCTCGACGATCGTTCGGAGCGGGCTGTGACGCGCGGCGCCAAGGTCCGCGAGACGGGCGCGGAGGCACGCGCGCTGGACGATGGCGGTGGCGCTCATGTCATGAGCTGGGTGATCGCGATCATGCTGTTCCTGACCCTGTTGGCCGGGGCGGCGGGCCTCGCGACCGCGCGCGCGGCGGGCGCGCTCGACCGGCAGATGGCAGGGCGGCTGACCGTCCAGATCGTCGAGGGCGAGGCGCAGCGCCGTGACGCCGCCGCCGCGCAGGTACTGGCGGTGTTGCGGACCCAGTCCGATGTCGCCCGCGCGACGCCGGTCGCACAGGCCGATCTGGCGCGGATGCTGCAACCCTGGCTGGGCGATGATGCAGAGGCGGCGGGCCTGCCGGTGCCGGCGTTGATCGATGTCGACCTGACCAGCGACGACAGCGCCGCCATCGCCCGCGTGCGCAGCGCGGTGACGCGGGCCAGCCCGGCCGCGCGGGTCGACGCGCACGCCACCTGGCTGGGGCCGGTGGGGCGGTTGCTCGACACGGCGGCCTGGCTTGCGGGTGCGATCATCCTGTTGATGCTGGCGGCGACCACGGCGGTGGTCATGCTGGCGGCCCGCGCGGGGCTGGAGGCGCATCGCGGCACGATCGAGGTCATCCACATGCTCGGCGCGACCGACCGGCAGGTCGCGCGCCTGTTCCAGCGGCGGATCGCGCTCGACGCCGGGATTGGCGCGGTGGCGGGTGGCGTGCTGGCCGGGGGCGCCATCCTGCTGATCGCGGGACAGGTCGGGGCGCTCGATTCGGAATTGTTGGGCGGGATGCGGCTGGGGCCGGTGGATATGGGCGCGCTGGTCGCGCTGCCCTTCGGCTTTGTCCTGCTTGCTGTGGTCGCGGCGCGCCTGGCGGTGCTGCGCCAGATGCGGCGGATGCTCTAGGATGCTGCGCTTGTTGGGATTGGCGGCACTCGCCTGGTGCCTGGGGTTCGCGGCCTTCATGCTGACCCTGCCGCACCCGCTGGATAACAATACGACCGATGCGATCGTGGTGCCGACCGGCGGGCCGGGGCGGATCGATCGCGGCATCGCGCTTTTGAAAGCGCATCAGGCCAAGCGGATGCTCGTCACCGGTGTCGCACCCGGCGTGCGGCCGATCGATCTGGCCCGCACCTATCGCACATCGCCCGCGCTGTTCGCCTGCTGCATCGACTTGGGCGGCGAGGCGGTCGACACCCGTTCCAATGCCGAGGAGACGGCGGCCTGGGTGCGCGAACATGGCTATCGCACGGTGCGGCTCGTCACGTCCGACTGGCATCTGCCGCGCGCGCGCATGGAACTGACCGCCGCTTTGGGCAAAGAGGTGCTGGTACTGGGCGACGGCGTGCCGTCCGAGCCGCGCATCGGTACGTTGGTCAATGAATATAACAAGCTGATCCTGCGCAGGGTCGCGCTTTGGACGGGGATTGGTGCGTGATTCTTCTTCGCAACATCATCTTTGTGCTGGTCTTCTATCCGGTATCGGCGGTGATGGCGCTCTTGTCACCGGTGATCGCGTTGGGCGGGCGACAGGCGGTCATTCACTGGGCGACGTGCTGGACGCGGTTCCACCGGCTCTGCACGCGCTGGCTGCTCGGCATCCGGGTGGTGGTGGAGGGGACGCGGCCGACCACGCCCGCGCTCTACCCCGCCAAGCATCAGGCGATGTTCGAGACGATGGAGCTGCAACGGATACTGGGTGCGCCCGCCATGGTGCTGAAGCGCGAACTCGCCAACATCCCGCTCTGGGGCTGGGCGGTGCGCAAATATGGCGCGATCGTGGTGGACCGCAATGCGTCGGCCAAGGCGATGCGCGGCATGATGCGCGACGCGCAGGTCGCGGTGAACGAGGGGCGGGCGATCATGATCTTCCCCGAAGGCACGCGGGTAAAGCCCGGCGAGACGCCGCCGCTCAAGCCTGGCTTTGCGGGGCTCTACCGGATGCTGAACCTGCCGGTGGTGCCGGTAGCGACCGATTCGGGGCTGGTCTGGCCGCGCAAGGGCCTGAAGCGGCCGGGGGTGGTGACGTTGCGCTTCGGCGAGATGATCCCGCCCGGCCTGCCGCGGGCGGAAGCGGAGGCGAAGGTGCACGCAGCGATGAATGCACTGGAATCCTCCCCGGCACGGGGAGGGGGACCGCGCCCCTAGGCCGTGGTGGAGGGGTGTGCCGCGAGACACGTCCTTTTGCCGCCCTTCCCCTCTGCCACGGTTTCGCGGCGGACGTTTATTCGTCGTGACTCCGCCCGAAATCCTCGCGCGCATCGTCCTGGCCCTGGTCGATGATCGAGCGGCGGATGGCACGCGTGCGGCTGAACAGGTCGAACAGCTCGTCGCCCTTGCCCCAGCGGATCGCGCGTTGCAGCTGGCTGAGGTCTTCCGAGAAGCGCTGGAGCATTTCCAGCACCGCCTCGCGATTGGTCAGGAACACGTCGCGCCACATGGTCGGGTCCGACGCGGCGATGCGGGTGAAGTCGCGAAAGCCACCGGCGGAATATTTGATGACCTCGGACTGAGTCACTTCCTCCAGATCGCTGGCGGTACCGACGATCGTATAGGCGATCAGGTGCGGCAAATGGCTGGTGATGGCGAGCACCCGGTCGTGATGATCGGGGGCCATCAATTCGACATCGGCGCCCAGCCGCCGCCAGAATTCGGCCACCCGCTCGACGCTGAGCGCGTCGGCGCCTTCGGGGGGCGTGACGATGCACCAGCGTTTCTGGAACAGCGTGGCGAAGCCCGCCTCGGGTCCGCTGCGTTCTGTGCCCGCGACCGGGTGGGCGGGAATGATCGTCGCGCCGGGCAGCGCCTCGGTCAGCGCGGCCAGCACCGATCCCTTGCAGCTACCCACGTCGGAGACAATCGCCTCCTCGGGCAGGTCGTCGGCGAACTCGGCGGCGACCGCGCCCATGGCGCCAACCGGCACGCACAGGATCACCAGATCGGCATCGATCACGCTGGCGCCCGCCGTATCCGCGACATCGTCGGCCAGATCGAGCGCGCGCACCGTCTCGCGGACCTGCGGGTCTGCGTCATAGGCGGTGATCCGCGCGGTCGGCATCGCCTTGCGCGTCGCCCGCGCGACCGACGAGCCGATCAGGCCCAGCCCGATGATGGTGATCCGCGCGAAGGGGAGCATCAGTTCGCCGACACCATCTGGCGCAGCGCCGCGACGACGCCCTTCACCTCGTCTTCCGTGCCGATGGTGATCCGCAGGCCATGGCCCAGCCCCTGGCCGGGCAGCCAGCGGACGATATACCCGGCGTCCATCAGCCCGTGATAAGCGCGCTCGGCGGTGAGGTCGCCCTGGAACAGGACGAGCGAGAAATTCGCCTTGGACGGCACGCAGCGCAGCCCCGCATTGCCGAGGCTTGCGATCTGCGCCTCGAACCAGGCCAGCCACTTCGCATTGTGGGCGCGCGACGCCTCGACGAAGCTGCGGTCGCGGATCGCCTCGATCGCGGCGTTCTGCCCTGCGATGGTCACATTGAACGGGGCGCGGATGCGGTGCAGCGCGTCGATGATAGGGGCGGCGGCATAGCCCCAGCCGATCCGCTCGGCCGCCAGGCCATGGATCTTGGAGAAAGTGCGCGAGACCAGCACATTGGCAGCCTTTCCGGCCAGCGCCAGCCCGCCATCATCCTCCCCCGCGTCCAGATATTCGGCATAGGCCTGGTCCAGGACCAGCAGGACATGAGGCGGAAGGCCGGCATGGAGCCGCGCGATCTCGCCCGCCCCCGCATAGGTGCCGGTCGGGTTGTTGGGATTGGCGACGAAGACGACCTTGGTCTTCGGCGTCACCGCCGCCAGGATCGCGTCGACATCGGTGGCATAGTCGTGATCGGCGACCACCACGGGCTCCGCGCCGACGCGCCGGGTCGCGATCTCATAGACCGCAAAGCCGTAGCGGACATGGATGATCTCATCCCCCGGCCCCGCGAAGGCCCCCGCCGCCAGATGCAGGATCTCGTCCGAACCGGTGCCATAGATGATCCGCGCCGGGTCCAGCCCGTGCACCTCGCCGATCGCCTCGCGCAGCGCGGTCGCCCCCGCATCGGGATAGCGTTCCAGATTAGCAGCAGCGGCGGCAAAGGCGGCGCGCGCCTTTTCGCTGGTGCCCAGCGGATTCTCGTTGGACGACAATTTGGCGACCTTGCGCCCGTCATCGGTCGTCGCGCGGCCGGGAACATAAGGCGCGATGGCCTTGACCCAGGATATGGGTTCGGGGGCGGTAAGCTCGGTCATGGCATCCGCCATAGCGGCCATGCCCTTGCGTTGCCAAGCATCGCGGCCTAGCGGGTATTGCTCCATGGCCGCTTCCGTTTCCGCTCTATCTCATGGCGACGACCAGCGTTTCGGTCTGTCGCGGCATGTCGTGCTGCCGGGTCCACTCCGGCTCGACGGCGGCGGCCTCTTGTCCCCCGTCGAGATCGGGTACGAGACCTATGGCACGCTGAACGCCGATGGCTCGAACGCCATCCTGATCTGTCATGCGCTGACCGGCGACCAGCATGTCGCCAGCCCCCATCCCCGCACCGGCAAGCCCGGCTGGTGGACCCGCCTGGTGGGCGAGGGCAAGCCGATCGATCCCGCGCGGCATTTCGTCATCTGCTCGAACGTGATCGGCAGCTGCATGGGATCGTCGGGGCCGGCGACCATCGACCCCTCAACCGCCGAACCCTGGGCGATGCGCTTCCCGGTCATCACCATCCGCGACATGGTGCGTGCGCAGGCCATGTTGCTCGACCATCTGGGCGTCGGCCAGTTGAAGGCGGTGGTTGGCGGATCGATGGGGGGGATGCAGGCGCTGAGCTGGGCCGCCACCTTCCCCGAACGGGTGCGCGCCTGCGTCATGGTCGCCTCGACGGCGCGGCACTCGGCGCAGAATATCGCCTTTCACGAGGTCGGGCGACAGGCGATCATGGCCGACCCGAAATGGCGCGGCGGCGCTTATTATGAGTCGAACGATCCCCCCGCCGCAGGGCTGGCGGTGGCGCGGATGGCGGCGCACATCACCTATCTGTCGGAGGCCGGGCTTACCGAGAAGTTCGGACGGCGGCTGCAAGCACGGCCCGACCGGCCGGACGGTGCCAAGAGCTTCGGCTTCGACGCCGATTTCCAGGTCGAGAGCTATTTGCGCCATCAGGGGTTGAGCTTCGTCGATCGGTTCGACGCCAACTCCTATCTCTATATCACCCGCGCGCTCGATTATTTCGATCTGGCCGAGGAGCATGGTGGGCTGCTCGCCAATGCGTTCCGAAGGACGGCCACGCGCTTCTGCATCGTCAGCTTCGATACCGATTGGCTCTACCCCACTTCCGAGTCGCGCGCCGTGGTCCAGGCGCTGAACGCGGCGGGTGCGGCGGCGAGCTTCGTCGAGCTGTCCAGCCCCTATGGCCATGACGCCTTCCTGCTGGAAGCGCCCGAGATGAACCGTGTGATCGACGGCTTCCTGCGGGCCGAGCCATGAGCGAGGCGCTGCGCCCCGATCTGGCGATCATCGCGCGGCATGTCGCGCGCGGGTCCCGCGTGCTGGATGTCGGCTGCGGCGACGGACAGTTGATGGCGGCGCTGCGCGAGGAAGCGGGCGTGGATGCGCGCGGGCTGGAGATCGATGCGGCCAATGTCGCCTCGGCGGTCGCGCGCGGGTTGGCGGTGGTGCAGGGCGATGCCGATGTCGATCTGGCGGGCTATCCGGACAAGGGGTTCGACTATGCGATCCTCAGCCAGACGCTCCAGACGGCCCGCGCACCCGACCAGGTTCTCGACCATCTGCTGCGCATCGGGCACCGCGCCTTCGTGTCCTTCCCCAATTTCGCGCATTGGCGGGTGCGGCTGTCGTTGCTGTGGGGTGGGCGGATGCCGGTGACGGGGCTGCTGCCCGAACAATGGTATGACACGCCCAATATCCACCATGTGACGATCGACGACTTCCGGGCCTTTGTTCGCCAGCGGCGGATCACCGTGGAGGGCAGCTGGTTCCTATCGCGTGGCCGCCCGACCAGCGCGGCGGCGGCGAATTTCCGCGCGGAGCACGCGGTATTTTTATTACGTCGCTAAAACGGCGACATTTGTGGAACTTTATCTGGATCAAGATTGTTGAGCCCGAAAGTGACGGGAATTTGACATGAGCCAAACTGCCCTGATCGTGGAAGACGAAATCTTCGTTGCCCTCGATCTGGAGCGCATTCTGACCGATGCCGGCTACCATGTAGCGGGAATCGCGGCGGATAGCCGCACCGCCATCGAATGCGCGCCGGGCTGCACCTTTGCCTTTGTCGACGTCAATTTGCGCGACGGTGCGACGGGTCCGGAGATTGCACGCCGGATCGCCGAGGATCATGGCGTGAAGATCGTATTCGTGACCGCCAACCCGGCGCAGATCGGTACCGGGGTCGAGGCGCTCGGCTATATCCGCAAGCCGTTCAGCGAACGCGCGATCCTGGCTGCGGCCGCGCTGGCGACCGGAGCGGCGCAGGCCGAACCGGAAGACGTCATCCCTTTGAACATCGCGATGTGACCGTCCGCCGGCGTAGCTGCGCCGGTACCGCCGACGGGCTCAGCGATAGGGACCCGCGCCCGGCGCGCGGCTGAACGCCGCCAAAGGGACCTCGATTGTCACGACCAGGCCGTCCCGCTGCCAATCGCGCCGGACCGCACCCCCCAATTGGCGCACTGCCGACAGCTCGACCAGTTGCGAGCCGAATCCGGTGCGATCGGGCAAGGCGTTGAGCTCAGGCCCACCCGATTCCTGCCAGTGGAGCGTTACCATATCCCCGTCGCGCCGGACGGTCAGCGCAACTTGTCCGGTCAGGACCGACAGCGCGCCATATTTGGCGGCATTGGTCGCCAGTTCGTGAAACAGCAGGGCCAGCGGCGTCGCCGATCGGTCGTCGACGGGCACATCATGGCCGGTGACAACGATGCGCGGCCTATCCTCGTCCCCGCGATAGGGCTCGAACAGATCGCCGAGCAGGCCGTGAAGCGAATCCTGCCGTGCCTTGGGCTTTGACTGCGGACTGTGCGGGCGAACGAAATCATGCGCTCGGCCAAGGGCGGTGATCCGGTCGCGCAGATCGCTGGCGACTCCCGCAAATCCGGGGTGGCTGCGCGCGGCGAACGCGATCAGGCCAGAGATCACCGCGAAGATGTTCTTGATCCGGTGGCTCAACTCCTGGCTGACGATCTCGCGCTCTTCCAGCGTCAGTTTCTGCTCATGGATGTCGGTGCAGGTGCCGAACCAGCGGGTGATGTTCCCTTCGGCGTCACGGATCGGCATCGCGCGGCCCAGCACCCAGCGATAGGTGCCGTCGCGGTGTCGCAGCCGATATTCGATCTGATAGGGATCGCCGGTGGTCAGGCTGTGCCGCCAGAGCGCCCAGGCCCGATCCTGGTCGTCGGCGTGGAACATCCCGTTCCAGCCTTCGCCATCGGTCGAACCGTCGGGCATCCCGGTGAATTCGTACCAGCGGGCGTTGTAATAGTCGTGAAAGCCGTCGGGCAGTGTCGACCACACCATTTGCGGCATGGCATCGGCCAGGATGCGGAACCGCCGTTCGCTGTCGGCGACGCGCGCCTCGGATGCCTCGACCGCGCGTTCATGCTCCAGCCGGGCGCGGCGATCCTGCAATCGGCCCATGACGGCGGTGGCCAGGACCTCCAGCCCGCGCTGCTGAAACGCAGTCAGCCCCTGGGGCCGAGGTTCGGGCGAGATGACGCAGATCGCCCCCAGTGGCACGCCTTCGCGCGAGAGCAGCCGCGCCCCGGCATAGAAGCGGATATGCGGCGGCCCCTTCACCAGAGAATAGTCGGCAAAGCGCACATCGCTGCGCGCGTCGGGGACCACCATCGTCTCGGCGCGCCCGACCATCACATGCGCGCAGAAGGACGTGTCGCGCGGCGTATGCGCCACATCGACGCCGACGGTCGCGAGAAATTGCTGGGTTTCCTCCTCGACCACGCTGACCAGGGCGATCGGGGTGCCGCATAGCTCGGCGGCGAAGGCGGCCAGATCGTCGAGTTCACCGCTGTCACGATAGCCGGCCAGATCATAGGCGCGGATAATGGCGGCGCGATCGTCCTCGGTCGTGGAAGCGGGGGCGGGGGCCGCCATACTCATGCCATGACTGGCCGTCGCATGGTCTTCCAGCGTCTTGTCCATCTTCGCCCCTCGGGGAAAAAGCCCCCCGATCAGAAGGGGACGTCGTCATCCAGATCATCGGCGAAGCCGCCGCCCTGTCCGAACCCGCCACGGTTGCCGCCGTTCCCGCCCGCGCTTGCGCCGCCCGAATTGCCACCGCGCGACGAACCGCCGCCATAGCCGCTCGACCCACCGCCAAAGTCGCCGCCGCCGAAATCGTCGCCGCCGCCAAAGTCGCTGCCGCCGCGACCGCCGCCGCCCTGGCCGCCACCGGGACCGTCGAGCATGGTCAACACCGAATTGAAGCCCTGCAGCGTCACCTCGGTCGAGTAACGGTCGTTACCCTGCTGGTCCTGCCATTTGCGGGTGGTCAGCGCGCCCTCGATGTAAACCTTGGAGCCTTTCCGCAGGAAGCGCTCGGCGACATTGGCCAGACCTTCGTTGAAGATCTTGACCGTGTGCCACTCGGTCTTTTCCTTACGCTCGCCGCTGTTGCGGTCCTTCCACGATTCGGACGTGGCGATGCGCAGTTCGACCACCTTGCCGCCATTCTGGAAGGAGCGGCTCTCGGGATCGCGTCCCAGATTGCCGACGAGAATCACCTTGTTGACGCTGCCCGCCATGTATCAGTCCTGTATCTTGCCTAGAGGCCGGCGAATACGGCCAGCCAGTATGTGATGCCCGCCATGACATAGGCGGTCACGAAGAGATACCCTACCATGAAGGCTGGCCACTTCCAGCCATTGGTTTCCCTACGTGTCACCGCGATCGTGGAAATGCATTGCGGCGCGAAGACGAACCACATCAGGAAGGCTAGCGCGGTGGGCAGCGACCAGTTGCGCTTCAGCTTGTCGGTCATCGCCTTCTGGCCGCCCTCATGCTCGGTATCGTCGATGGCATAGACGGTGCCGATCGCCGCGACCGCGACTTCACGCGCGGCCATGGCGGGGACGAGGGCGAGCGCGATGTCGCGGTTGAAGCCGATCGGGCGGACCACGACCTCGATCCCGCTCGCGATCCGGCCCGCGATCGAATAATTGACCGGCGAGATGCCTGAGCCTTCCGGCGGCTTGGGGAAGGACAGCAGCGCCCAGAGGATCACGGTGGTCAGCGCGATGGTGGTCCCGGCGCGCTTCAGGAAGATCAGCGCGCGGCTCCACAGCCCCAGCAGTACGTCGCGGATATGCGGCCACTGATATTTGGGCATCTCCATCATGAAGCCCGACGACGCGCCCTTGGTAACGGTACGGCGGAGCAGCAGCGCGGCGACGAACGCGCCTACGATGCCCATCAGATACAGGCCGAGCAGCACCAGCCCCTGCAATCCGACAAAGGGCAGCACCTGGCGGTCCGGGATAAACGCGCCGATGATGATGGTGTAGACGGGCAACCGCGCCGAGCAGGTCATCAGCGGCGCGATCAGGATCGTGGTCAGCCTGTCCTTCTCGTCATCGATCGTGCGCGTCGCCATGATGCCCGGTACCGCGCAGGCGAAGGACGACAGCAGCGGGATGAAGGCGCGCCCGGACAACCCCACCTGCGCCATCAGCCGGTCCATCAGGAAGGCGGCGCGCACCATATAGCCGGTCGCCTCCAGTATCAGGATGAACAGGAACAGGATCAGGATCTGCGGCAGGAAGACGATGACCGCGCCGACGCCGGCGATCAGGCCATCGGTGATGAGGCTGCGAAACCAGCCCTCGGGCAAGGTGGCGCCGACCTGCGCCTCCAGCCAGACGAAACCCTGCTCGATCCAGCTTATGGGGGCCTCGGACCAGGCGAAGACCGCCTGGAACATGATGAAGAGCAGCCCGACCAGCAGGATCGGCCCGGCAATGGGGTGCAGCGCGACCGAGTCGAGCATGTGCGTCCAGCGGCGGGTCGGCGTCTCGGCCACGGTCGCGGTCGATGCGATCTGGCGCGCGCGGCGTTGCAGCGTGACGATGTCGTCGATGCGGTCGGCGGCGGACACGGGCTGCCCGCGTCCTTCCGTGACCAGCCGGTCGATCTCGGCCTTCAGCGTGTCGAGCCCGCGACGGCGCACCGCGACGGTGGGGATGACGGTCACCCCCAGCTCGCGCGCCAGGATGTCGGCGTCGAGCGTGAGGCCATCGCGCTCGGCCAGATCGACCATGTTGAGCGCGACGACCACCGGCAGGCCCAGCGCGATCAGCTGGAGCGTGAAGCGCAGATGATTGTCGAGATTGGCAGCGTCGACGACGACGACCAGCACGTCGGGGCGCCGCTCGCCCGCCTGCGATCCCATCACGACGTTGCGCGTGACCTGTTCATCCAGGCTGCCGGGATCGAGGCTATAGGCGCCGGGTAGGTCGACCAGCTCAACCGGGCGACCATCGTCCAGTACGAGTCGGCCCGAATGGCGCTCAACGGTGACGCCGGGATAATTGCCGACCTTCTGCCGCGCGCCGGTGAGGGCGTTGAACAGGGCGCTTTTGCCGGCATTGGGATTGCCGACGAGCGCAACCAGCGGTGCGGCGTTCATTATAGCTGGCGGGGCCTCAAACGCCCGGTGCGACGCGGATCGAGGCCGCGACCCGGCGACGCAGCGCCACGGTCATCCGGCCGATCCGGCAGGCGATCGGCCCGCCACCCAGCGTCGCACGGTGAAGCACCTCGACCCCGACCCCTTCATCGAACCCCAGTTCGCGCAGACGCCGCGCCTCGGGAAGCGCCAGCTGGGTCCAGTCGATCGCGGCCACGGTCGCCGGTTGCCGCCGGGGAAGGGTTTCGAGACTGCTCAGCATCACCATGCGGTCTACATAACGCCGGTGCGATTGATTATCAATTACCCGTTGATGAAATGGATGTCGGGTTTGGTTGGGGGTAGGAGCGTGGGAAGGCCAGGGACTCAAACCGCCGGATAGCGCAACCGCCCCACGAACCGCGACAGGCTGGGCATGTTCTCGCCCCGCTTGACCACCCCGGCCTTCCACTTTTCGAACCGCATGATGCCTTCGATCCGGCGCGCCAGAAAGGCACGGGTGTCGGCGTATTCCTCGCTCTCGTCGTTCAGGAACACCGCGATGGTCGAGGCATAGACCGCGAACAGCGTCGCGCGCTTGGTATAATGGTTGTAATCGGTCGCGGTATCGCCCGCCTGCGCCCAGATCGCATCGACCGTACGCCAGCCGAGTCGCGCTCCGCTCGCGGCGTTTTGCGGCATGGCGAGGATCGCCAGGGCGCGGCGCAGCGCCTCGCGATTGGGAGCGGCGGCGGCCAGCCGCGCCTCGACCAGCGCGGTGATCCGCTGGCGAATCTTCATCGCGGCCGCCTGGTCGGCGGGCACCGCCTCGACCATCGCCTGATCGATCCGGGCGAACCAGGCGTCGATCATCGCGACCGGTCCGTCCTTGAACGCGAGGCGCGCGATGTCGCGGTCGACGCCCGCCGCATCCGCCGCCATGTCGCGCGCTTGCTCGCCCCAGCCATCGAACGCGGCGTTGGACGCGATGCCGTCCGCCAGAGCCGCGCGCACTTCGTCGAGAGTCAGGTCCTGAACATCGGTCATGGCAGCCTCGGTCATATGCTCACTCGTTGTCCCTGTCGTGCGGCGTGGCAACCGTCCTGGTCGATCCGCGCCGCACCATCACCAGTGCGATGGCGACCATCGCGACGCCGACCAGATCGGGCAGCGCCAGCGTCTCGCCATAGACGATCCACCCGATCGCCGTCGCCACCATCGGCTGGACCAGCAGCGCAAGGCCGACGACGAGCGGGCTCAGCAGCCCCAGCGCATAGATCATCAACCCCTGGCCGACAATCTGGCTTCCCAGCGCGAGCAGGATCAGCGCGCTCCAATGGTCGGGCCACACCCGCTCGCCCAGCAACGCGGCAAAGACGAACAGCGGCACGACGCTGGCCATGGTCGACCAGGCCAGCGCCGGGATCGGCGGCATGGCGACGCGCACCCGCGACATCAGGATGAAATAGACCGCGTAGAGCAGCCCGGCGAGTATGCAGAGCAGATCGCCGACCAGATGGCGCGGATCGACCTGATAGCTGCGCCCCATCAACAGCCCGGCCCCGATCGCCGCCAGGATCAGCGCGATGCCCTGGCTCCGCGAAGGCCAGGCCCGCGCGACCAGAAAGCCGTAGAGTGGAAAGATGAAGGTCGCCGAATTGCCGAACAGCGTGGCGTTGGCCATCGTCGTCTGGCGAATGCCGATATGCCATGTGCCCAGATCGCCGGCAAAGGCGACCCCGCCGATCAGCAGCAGCGCCCAGAGCCCCGCCTGCCCCCTGCCCGGCATACGCGGCCGCGCAGGCCCGACGAGCATGACGAGCGCCAGCACGGGCGCGGCCAGCGTGATCCGCCAAAAGGCCGCCGCGACCGGCCCGGTATCCGCCATGCGAACCAGAAGCGGTCCGAAGGCCAGTGCGACATTGGCGAGGATGACGGCGGCGAAGGCGAGCGGCGGCGTGGGGTTGGTTCCGCCCCGGTCCGAAAGACGATCGCTTTCAGGCCGTTCAGTTTTTCTTGGGGGGCGGGACACGGGCATGGGCTCCCATAACGCCCTATCTGCGTTGCGTCAGGCCGAAAGGCCGCAAAAGGATTGCATTTTGATGCCAACGTTGTTCGATCCCATCGACTTGGGCGCAATTCGTGCCCCCAACCGTATCCTCATGGCCCCGCTGACCCGCGGCCGCGCGACACGCGAGGCGGTGCCGACGCCGATCATGGCGCAATATTACGCGCAGCGCGCCAGCGCGGGCCTCATCATTTCGGAGGCCACGGGAATCAGCCGCGAAGGGCTGGGCTGGCCCTATGCGCCGGGACTGTGGACCGACGAGCAGGTCGAGCATTGGAAGCCGGTGACCGACGCCGTGCATAAGGCGGGCGGCCGGATCGTCGCCCAGCTTTGGCATATGGGTCGCCAGGTGCACAGTTCGGTCACGGGAATGCAGCCGGTGTCGTCCTCGGCCACCCGGACCGAGGGGCAGGCGCACACCTTCGAGGGCAAGAAGGATTTCGAGACGGCCCGCCCGCTCGAATTGTCGGAAATCCCGCGTCTGCTCGATGATTATGAACTCGCCACCCGCAATGCGCTGGCGGCCGGGTTCGACGGTGTGCAAATCCATGCCGCCAACGGCTATTTGATCGACGAATTCCTGCGCGACAACGCCAATTTCCGCGAGGATGAATATGGCGGCTCGCCGGAGAACCGCATCCGCCTGCTCCGCGAGATCACCGAGCGGGTGATCGCGGTCGCGGGCAAGGAGCGGGTCGCCGTCCGCCTGTCGCCCAATGGCGACAGCCAGGGCGTCGACGACAGTGATCCGGCCTCGGTTTTCGTCCCCGCCGCGAAGATGCTGTCGGAGCTGGGTATCGCGTTCCTCGAACTGCGCGAGATTGGTCCGGACGGAAGCTATGGCAGCACCAACGTGCCCAAATTGTCGCCGCAAATCCGTGAGGTGTTCCAGGGACCGCTGATCCTGAACAGCGATTTCGACAATCGGGAAAAGGCGCAGGCCGCGCTTGATTCGGGTGTCGCGGACGGGATCGCGTTCGGCCGGACCTTCCTGGCGAACCCGGACCTGCCCGAACGCCTCCGCACCGGTGCGCCGCTCAACCAGAGCGACATGAAGACCTGGTACAGCCAGGGGCCGGAGGGGTATATCGACTATCCCACGCTCGACGAAGCCGCGCGGGCGGCGTGAGGAGAAAGGGGCGGGGGGTTCTCCCCGCCCTTACCACCCCGGCGAAGGCCGGGGTCCAGTTACGATGCGCTGACGAAGGCACGGGCCGCGTTGCGCAACAGGCTTGGTGGCACCTGGACCCCGGCCTCCGCCGGGGTGGCATTCTTGGGGAGCGCATTCCTTCCCCCCAACTTCCGTTCAGCCTGAGCGAAGTTGAAGGCCACGGGAAACCCTCGCGTCCATCGCGGAACGTGCGCTTCGACTTCGTTCAGCGTGAACGGAGGTAGGGCTATCCGACCCTATCCAACCCGTCGATGAAGCCCGTCACCTGCTCCCGCACCGTTTCGCGGACCTTCGGATTGAGCAGCAGCATCGGCGCGCCCCAAACGATCGGGATCGCAAAGGCCAGCAGCGCCCAGACGATCACCACTGCGACCAATCCGGCACCCGCATAGCGCAGCCTCTGCATCGCGCCCGCGTCCAGCGTCACCGTACGCGGTCCCTTGGCGTCATAAAAACCGTCGGTGGTCCACGAGCCGCCGCCATCGAATCGGAGTTTTTCGGGGAGTTTGAGCCGAGACGTCTTGCCGTCCGTCGGTCGCGGCGCCTCGATCCGGCGCGCAGGCGCCATCTTGCCCGCCTGCGTATCGATCACCTCCAGCCGCCGACCCCGTTCGACGACGCGAAAGCGGCTGGGCGGTATCTCGGTCATGACGGGCGATCTCCTCGCCGCGCGCGCCACTGGTCGGCGCTCTGGCCCCAGGCATCGACGCGGAAACTCTCCAGTGGCGCGGGCAGGCTGACCGGCCCCTCGTTCACCGCGCCCAGCCGCTGCGCCAGCCGGATCGAGCCCGCATTTTCCGGGTCGATGGTATGGATGATATGATGCCAGCCCAGCACATCGACCGCATAGTCCATCGCTGCGCACGCCGCCTCATGGGCATAGCCGCGTCCGGCGAATTCGCGCGCCACGCCCCAGCCGATCTCGCGGCCCGGCCAGCCCTCGGGCTGCCAGGGGCCGATGCGACCGACCCAGCGGCCGGTGTCGCGCTCGATGACCGAAAACATGGCGAAACCGCGCACGCTCCACGCACCGACCATGGTGCAGAGCGATCGCCACGCTGCCCCGCGCGCCTGAACGCCGCCGAGGAAGCGCATCGTATCCTCTTCGGCATGGAAGGCCGCCCATGCCTCGAAATCCTCCGCCGAGGGAAGCCGCAAGGTCAACCGCTCGGTCTGGAGGACGGGGTGTGTCACCCGAACCGGCCTTTGAGCGCCAGCATGGCAAGCGCCGCCTTGGCCGCTTCGCCGCCCTTGTTCTTCTCGTCGGGCTTGGCGCGGGTCAGCGCCTGCGCCTCGTTCTCGGTGGTGATGATGCCGTTGCCGATGGGCAGGCCGTCCATGGTCAGCGCCATCAGCCCGCGCGCGCTCTCGTTCGAGACGATCTCGAAATGATAGGTCTCGCCGCGGATGACCACGCCGATCGCGACGAAGGCGTCGTAGCGGCCGGTATCCGCCGCCATCGCGACCGCGCCCGGGATTTCCAGCGCACCCGGGACGGTGATCGTCTCATGGCTGTGGCCCGCTTCCTCGATCGCGGTACGCGCGCCCGCCAGCAGCAGGTCGTTCAGATGCTCGTAGAAGCGCGCCTCGACGATCAACACATGCGCCATCAGGCGTCTCCCTCAAAATTCTCGATGCGACGTTCGCCGACGATCGACAGGCCATAGCCGTCGAGCCCGATCAGCGTGTGATGGGTGTTGGTCAGCAGCACCATGTCCTGCACGCCCAGTTCGGCCAGGATCATCGCGCCGACGCCGTAATCGCGCAGTTCCTCCATATCGATCTGCACTTCCTCGCCCGCCTTCAGCCGCACGGCGGTGGTGAAGGCGTCGGTGCGCGGGCGGTTGATGACGACGATCACGCCCGAGCCTTCCTCGGCGATCATCCGCATCGACTTGGCGAGAAGCGCGCCGCGTGCGCCCGCCTCGCCGAAGACATCGGCGAAGGGCGACAGCGCGTGCATCCGCACCAGCACGGGCTGCGCGGTGTCGAGCTTGCCCTTGACCAGCGCGACCTGCTCGGTGCCCGTCGCCTTGTTGCGATAGGCACGCGCGGTCCAGGTGCCGCCCCATTCGCTCTCGAACGTGGCTTCGGACTGCAACTCGACCAGATGGTCGTAGCGGCGGCGATAGGCGATCAGGTCGCGGATCGTGCCGATCTTCAGGTTATGGAGCTGCGCAAAGGAGACGAGGTCATCCATCCGCGCCATGGTCCCATCTTCGTTCATGATCTCGCAGATCACGCCCGAGGGGTTCAGGCCCGCCAGCCGCGCGACATCCACCGCCGCCTCGGTGTGGCCGGCGCGCACCAGCACGCCGCCGTCGCGCGCGACCAGCGGGAAGACATGGCCCGGCGTGACCAGCGAGTCGGCGCCGTGGCCCGAATCGATCGCCACCGCGATGGTCCGTGCGCGGTCGGCCGCCGAGATGCCGGTGGTCACGCCTTCCTTCGCCTCGATCGAGATGGTGAAGGCGGTTTCGTGCCGGGTGCCGTTCTTGGGGCTCATCAGCGGCAGGCCGAGCGTGTCGACCCGTTCGCGCGTCATCGCCAGGCAGATCAGCCCGCGCCCGTGCCGCGCCATGAAGTTGACCTTCTCCGGCGTTGCCATCTGCGCGGGGATGACCAGATCGCCTTCATTTTCGCGATCCTCATCATCGACCAGGATGAACATGCGGCCGTTGCGCGCCTCGTCGATGATCTCTTCGGGGCTGGACAGGAAACCGCGCCGCAGACCGGAAAGCGCGTCGGGATCAGCGGCCACGATAATGCTCCATGCGCTGTAGATAACGGGCGAGCACGTCGATCTCGATATTGACGCGCTGGCCTTGGGTGATGCCACCCAGCGTGGTGACGGCGGCGGTGTGGGGAATGATGTTCAGGCCGATGACGGTGCCATCCGGCCCGTCCTCGACGCTGTTGACTGTCAATGAGACGCCATCGACCGTCACCGAACCCTTGGTCGCCATGAAAGGGGCGAGGTCGGCGGGAACGGTCACGAAGACGCGGTGCGATCCGCCTTCCTCGGTGACCGACACGACATGGCCGACGCCGTCGACATGGCCGGTGACGATATGCCCGCCCAGCTCGTCGCCCAGCTTCATCGCGCGTTCCAGGTTCAGGGGGCGGCCCTGATGCCACTGGTCGGCGGTGCGCCCGATCGTCTCGGCCGAGACGTCGACGGCGAACCAGTCGGCGCCTTTCTCGACCACGGTCAGGCAGACGCCCGAACAGGCGATCGATGCGCCCAGGTCGATGCTGGCCGTATCATAGGCGGTGGCGATGACGACTCGCGTGTCGCCGCGTGTTTCCACGGCGGTGACGGAGCCGATGTCGGTGACGATCCCGGTAAACATATCAGCCGCGCTCGTAGACCTCCAACCGGTCGCTGCCAAGCATCCGCGAGTCGGTCAGTCGCCAGCGGCCATGCGCATCGGAAAGGCGGGCGAGGCCAATGTCGCTAAGGGCTGCACGCCCATCGCCGATCAGGATCGGCGCGCGGTAAAGCAGCAGCCGATCGACCAGACCGGCCGCGAGGAAAGCGGAGGCGGTCTTCGCCCCGCCCTCGACCATCAGCCGGTCGACACCTGCCAGATCGCCGATGGCGGCGGGGGAGGCGATCGTTTCCCAGCCCGGCTCCGGCGTGCGGGACAGCAGGATGCGTCGGGGCGAGCGGCTTTCCAGCCCCGGCAGGCGGACATCGAGCCGGGGGGCATCCGCCTCCAGCGTGCCGCGCCCGATCAGGATCGCCTCATGGCGGCTGCGCTCCAAATGGGTATGCGCGCGCGCCTGAGGGCCGGTGATCCAGCGACTTTCGCCATCAGGCCGCGCGATCCGGCCGTCGAGCGAGGTGGCGAGCTTTAGCGTGACGAAAGGGCGGCTCTTGGCCCGGCGGGTCAGGAAGCCCGCGATCATCGCCCGCGCCTCCGCTTCGCGAACGCCGGTCGTCACCGCAATCCCGGCGGCGCGGGCGCGAGCGAAACCTTCGCCGTTCGTGCGCGGATCGGGATCGCCCATCGCGGCGACGATGCGTGCGACTCGGGCGGCGATCAGCAGGTCGGTGCAGGCCGGACCGCGGGTCGAGACATGCGCGCAGGGCTCCAGCGTGACATAGGCGGTCGCGCCCTTTGCCGCCTCGCCCGCTTGCGCTAGTGCCATCGCCTCGGCATGGGGACGGCCACCGGGTTGCGTCCAGCCGCGTCCGACCACCCGGCCATCCCGGACGATCAGGCAGCCGACATTGGGATTGGGCGCGGTTCGCCCGACGCCGCGATCCGCCAGCGCCAGCGCCGCCCCCATCCAGCGATGGTCGGTCAGAAGCCCCACTTGGTCAGCGCGTCGTCGACCTTCTTGAACTCGGCCCGCCGCTGATCCTGGGCGGCCTTCTCCTCGGCCAGCCGTTCCTTCTTCTTCACATAGTCGATCTTCTGCTGCGCGCGGATCTGCACATCGGTGCGGTCGGCGGGCCATTGTTCGACATAGATGATGTTGGGCTTGTACGGCACAGGCACATAATCGTCGCGCGCAAAGGCATAGATGAAGAAGCCGGTGATCCCGACCGCGATCATCAGGAACACCAGCTCGTAGGGCTGGCGCTGCGACAGAAAGAATCGCAGATCGCGGATCGCGCGGACGGGGGAAAAGCGGCCGAAGAACGACATGGGGGGAAGATAGGGGGTGTGGGCTTGGGGCGCTAGTGGGCTGTTGGTCTCGGTGAGACCCTTTCCCTCCCCCATTCCAGTTTCAGGTAAACGATACCCCGCATCGTTTAGGTCATGCCGGGGGCATGACCGACCTGAAACTCGCCTGCGGGAGGGGAGCGGCAAGAACAGAGGGTTCGATCAATCCGTGAACGCGGTTCTTGGCACGCCCCTCCCGCAAGCGGGAGGGGATGGGGGAGGGCAGGCTCTAGGCGATGCGTTTCCGAAGAACGCTCCTCAACACGAAAAGGGCGGCCGCATCGCGACCGCCCCTTCATGTCCGCAAAGGAAACCGTCAGCGAATTACGCGACGGTCTTCATCTTCTCGGCGGCGACCGCGACGCGGTTGCTCAGCGGCTGGGCGATCTCGCCGGCCAGCTTCATCATGTGCTCGGTCGAACGCGAGGTCTGCGCGACCATCGAGTCGAACGCCGAGCGGGCGAAGCCCGACTGGAGCTTCATGAACTCGGTCGGCGACTTGACCGACGACAGGGTCTGCATGACCTGGGTCGCGTGCTCGAACGAGCGCTTGGCATAGTCCGCCGCGCCCTGTCCCAGCGTTTCGGCGCCCTTGGCGGCGATCTTCGACGATTCGACGACCGCTTCGAGGTTGTCCTTGTTGAAGGCGACCATGTCTTCGAACAGCTTGGCGCTCTTTTCCATGGTAGCCTGGGTGCGGGCCTGGGCGTCGCCGAAAAAGGCCTGGGTCTTGGCGGTGGCGTTCTCGATGGTGCTCGTGGCGTCCATGATCGTGTCCTTGGGCTTTGAGTCCGCCGAAACCGCGGCGGTCGGGGAAGAAATGTCGGGCTTCGCCGTCTCGGCGACCATCGGCGCGGGCTTGGCCGTCTCGACCGGCTTCGCCTCCAGCACAGGGGCCGCAACCACCGGCTCGGCCGGAGCCTTGGGCGCCGGAGCGGGCTTCGCGGTCTTGGTGGTGACCGGAACCGCCACCGCAGCGATCGGTGTCTCGGTGGTGCTGGCCGCCGCGGTCAGCGGCAGGCCAGGGCTTGCCGGCGCAGCGGGCGCGGCCGCGCTAATCGCGGGCGGCGTGGCCGCTGGCTTGGGATCGGAGGGGAGACCGGGCAACGTCTTCGCCGCGATCGGTTTGGCATTGCGACGAGGCTTGGCCGCCGGCTTGGCGGCAGGAACGGTCGGCTTGTTCGTGTCCAACAGCACTCTCCCGATTTGTTGCGCTGCACAATAGCGATTCGCGCGAACAAAATCAAGCCCGTTGTGCAGTGCAGCAAATCGCCGTCAGCGCTGTCTGACGTAGCGTCCGGGCGCTTCGTCGAGTGCAGGAAGCGCGCCTTCGCCCGGCACCCGCGCGCCCGTCACCGCGACGGTCGCAGAGTCGCGCTGATGCAGCCATGCGGCCCAGTCGGGCCACCAGCTTCCCCTGGTCTCCGTGGCGCCCGCGACGAACTCCGCCAGCGTTTTTGCGGGCTGGTCATTGGTCCAATATTGATATTTGCCCGCCGCCGGCGGGTTCACCACGCCCGCGATATGGCCCGACCCGGCCAGCGCGAAACGCAGAGGCCCGGTAAAGGCGTCGGTGATCTTCCACACGCTTTCAGGCGGGGCGATATGATCCTCGCGCCCGGCCTGGACATAGGCCGGGGTCGCGACCTTGGTCAGGTCGAGCGCCACGCCGCCGACGCTCATCGCGCCGGGCGTCATCAACCGATTGTCGCGGTACAGGTCGGTCAGATAGGCGAGATGCCATTTGGCCGGCAGGTTGGTGACGTCGCCATTCCAGTGAAGCAGGTCGAACGGCACATAATCCCGCCCCAGCAGATAGTTGTTGGTGACGTAATTCCAGATCAGGTCGCGCCCGCGCAGCAGGTTGAAGGTCGCCGCCAGATAGCGCCCGTCGAGAAATCCCTCGGGCGAGAGCGTGCCGATCATCTTCAACTGCTCGTCGTCGACGAAGTGGAGCAGCTCGCCCGCCTGCGCGAAATCGACCTGCGCGGTGAAGAAGGTGGCGCTGGCGACCTTATCCGCCTCTTGCTTGGCGGAAAGATAGGCGAGCGTCGCCGCCAGCGTCGTGCCTGCCACGCAATAGCCGACGCTATGCACTGCCTCGACATCCAGCAACTCGCGCACCGTGTCGATCGCGTCGACTTGCGCGGTGACATAATCGTCCCAGATCACATCCTTCATCGTGGCGTCGGCGGACTTCCACGATACCAGGAAGACGCTGAACCCCTGATCGACCAGCCATTTGATGAGGCTTTTCTCGGGCGCGAGGTCGAGGATGTAGAAACGGTTGATCCAGGGCGGAAAGATCAGGATCGGCACCGCCGCCACCTGCTCGGTGGTGGGCGTGTACTGGATCAGTTCGTAGAGCGGCGTGCGCTTCACCACCTTGCCCGGCGTGGCGGCCAGGTTGCGACCCACTTCGAACGCGGTCGAATCGCTGTGGGTCAGCTGCCCACGCCCGATATCGGCGAGCATGTTCTGCAGACCCTTGAGCAGATTCTCACCGCGCGTCTCGACGATCTTGTCGAGCACTTCCGGGTTGGTCGCGGGGAAGTTGGTCGGGCTCATCGCATCGACAAAGGCGCGCGCGGCGAAGCGGATCTGTTCCTTCTGCTTGGGGTCGACCCCCTCCAGCGCGTCGACGCCGCGCAGCATATGGTCGGAGATCATCTGATAGCTTTGCCGGATCCAGTCGAAGAGCGGAGACTGCCACTGTTCGGCCTTGAACCGGCGGTCGGGCTTGGGCGGCTGGCTCGGTTCGGCGGCGGGGTCGACGAAGCGCTGCCACAGCGCCATCGAATCGGACCAGAAGTCGCGCACCCGACCCATGGTGGCGGGGTCGTTGAAGCCCGGCACCACCGGCATGCCCTCGGGCGGCGGGGTCAGTGCGGCTTCCATCATCATCTGCTGCGCCCGGCCCATCACCCAGGTCCAGTGTTGCAACTCTTCCAGCGTGGGAAGGGTGGGGGCTGTCGCGGGGGCGGCCGTCATCGCATCCTCTCGTTCGTCTAACCCGGTCTTAGCGTCAGGATATTGCGCCGTCATGTCGGGTCGCGTTGTTCAACGAAAGGCGCTAAGCATCGGGTCCCACTTGTTTCGACCGAGGGACCCATGTCCGAAGAGTTCTACCGCATCAAGCGCCTGCCGCCCTATGTCATCGCCGAAGTCAACGCGATGCGGGCGGCGGCGCGCGCGGGCGGCGAGGACATCATCGATCTGGGCATGGGCAATCCCGACCTGCCGCCGCCGGACCATGTGCTCGACAAGCTGGTCGAGGTGGCCAAGAAGCCCGACGCGCACGGCTATTCCCAGTCCAAGGGCATTCCGGGGCTCCGCCGTGCCCAGGCGAATTATTATGGCCGCCGCTTCGGCGTCGACCTGGACCCGGAAACCGAGGTGGTTGTCACCATGGGGTCGAAGGAAGGGCTGGCGTCGCTGGCAACCGCGATCACCGCGCCGGGCGATGTGATCCTGGCGCCCAACCCCTCCTATCCGATCCACACTTTCGGTTTCATCATCGCCGGCGCGACGATCCGCGCGGTCCCGACGACGCCCGACGAGGCCTATTTCGAGAGCCTGGAGCGGGCGATGCATTTCACCGTGCCGCGCCCCTCGGTGCTGGTCGTGAATTACCCGTCCAACCCGACCGCCGAGACGGTCGACCTGGCCTTTTACGAACGGCTGGTCGCCTTTGCGAAGAAACATGAGCTGTGGGTGCTCAGCGACCTCGCTTATTCCGAGCTTTATTATGACGGCAACCCGACGCCCTCGATCCTGCAGGTCAAGGGCGGCAAGGACGTCGCGGTCGAGTTTACCTCGCTGTCCAAGACCTATTCGATGGCGGGCTGGCGGATCGGTTTCGCGGTCGGCAACAGGAAGCTGATCGCCGCCATGACGCGGGTGAAGTCCTATCTCGATTACGGGGCCTTCACCCCGATCCAGGCGGCGGCCTGCGCCGCGCTCAACGGGCCGCAGGATATCGTCGAGCGGAACCGCCAGCTCTATCACAAGCGCCGCGACGTGCTGGTCGAGAGCTTCGGCCGGGCGGGTTGGGATATTCCCTCGCCCAAGGCCTCGATGTTCGCCTGGGCACCGCTGCCCCCGGCGCTGGCGCATCTGGGCAGCCTGGAATTTTCCAAGCAGCTGCTGACGGAAGCCAAGGTCGCGGTGGCGCCGGGTGTCGGCTATGGCGAGAATGGTGAGGGCTTCGTTCGTATCGCCATGGTCGAGAACGAACAGCGGCTCCGTCAGGCGGCGCGCAACATCAAGCGCTATCTTCAGTCGATGGGCGTCAACACGCCGGGATCGGCCAAGGCGGTGTGAGGACCGGGATGCGGTGGACCCCGTCCATCGCATCCGGAGACCGGGACAGAGGATGCGACCTATCACGGTGTCGCTTCCCGGCAGGCTCCGTCACGCCGCCCGCGTGGTCTTTTCCCGGGACTGACGCTGGCGCTTGACCACGTACATCGCGCCGTCCGCCTGGGCGATCAGCGCATCGAGCGACCCCGCGACCGGCCCTTGCGCCATGCCGATGCTGAGCGCGGGATAGCATGGCCCGTCGACCAGCGCCGCAACCGCGCGGTCGAACCGATCCGACAGGGCCGTGGCGATCGCCCGCGCCGCCCTCTCGTCGCAATCGGGCAGCACGCACAGAAATTCGTCGCCGCCGATCCGGACCAGCGTTCCCTGCTCGCCGATCTCGCGCTGCGCCAGGTCGGCGAGCAGCCGCAATACGGTATCGCCGGCGCCGTGACCCTGGTCGTCGTTCAACGACTTGAACCGGTCGATATCGATCAGCAGCAGCGTGACCGGACCCTGGAGGCCCGGCTCCAACCCTTTCAATCCGAAACGGTTGAGCGCGCCTGTCAGGCAGTCGCGGCTGACCTGTTCGGACAGGGCGCGCTGGACGCGCTCGGCATCGATCAGCAGCAGCGCCAGATGGCTGAGCGAGCCGAGGATGATCGCGATGCCGACGCTCCAGTCGGCGACGATCTGGGCCGTGGCCTCCCAGACCGGATCCCCCCACGCCACCAGCAGCAGCGTGGCGCGAGTCAGGAATACCGGTGTAGAGGCGGCAAACAACAGGCCCATGACCCAGGCGGTTCGGATATTCTCCGTCCGAGCGATATGGATCAGCATCCATGCGGCGGTGAAGCTGAACAGCGTCCGCGTGCCGCCCAACATCATGACCAATAACCGCATGTCCTGATCGCCGAACAGGATGAACGGCACGGTCAGTGTGACCGTCCCCGCCAGCAAGACCAGGATCAGGGTCGGTGGGCGTCGCCGCGCGAAGATCGACACCGCATGGATGCACAGGCACAGGCCGACCAGCAGCACCACATCGGTGATCCGCTCCGCGGCGGAAAGCCGGGTACCGTCAAAACAGAGCCCGGCGCCATTGGTCACGCCGATGACGATCTTGCCCGTGCCCCACCAATAGGGCCAGCGGCCGGGCTCACGGCTGGCGATACCCGGGAAGAAATGCAGCAGTCCCGACAGGGTGCTGCCCAATGCGGCCACCACCTGTAGGCTGGCGATATCAAGTGTCATGGTTGCAGCCCCGCATTGCCGGCGGTCCCCCCGGACCGGTGCGAATCGCCTTGATATATTATAAGTTACGGGGTTGTATCAATCTGATCGCAAATGGACCCAGGGTCCTTGAACCGCGTCCATGGCCGTCCCCTTTGCGTCTCTAGGATTGATCCGGGGCGTCCCTAGCCGCTACGGCGGGCTTCAGACGCGCAACAGGCCGGGCTCCTCCTTGTCAGGGGCGCGAAGCGGCCGACGGAGTGAAGAGTGAGCAACGAAACAGACCATATGCGCGAGCATCTGCTCGCCGCCATCGCCGCGGCGCCCGCGCTGGATGCGCTGGAGACGGTGCGCGTCGATGCGCTGGGCAAGCAGGGCCGCATCACCCAGCTGCTGAAGACGCTGGGCAAGATGAGCCCCGAGGAACGCCAGGTCGAAGGACCGCGCATCCATTCCCTGCGCGAGGCGGTGACCGAGGCGCTGGCGGCGCGCAAGGCGGCGCTGGAGCAGGCGGCGCTCGACGCCAGGCTGTCGTCGGAACGACTGGACATGACCCTGCCGGTCGACACCACCGGCTTCGGTACCGTCCACCCCGTCAGCCAGGTGATGGACGAGCTGGCCGAGATCTTCGCCGACCTTGGTTTCGCCGTCGCCACCGGTCCGGAGGTCGAGACCGACTGGCATAACTTCACCGCGCTCAACATTCCGGAGACGCACCCGGCGCGCGCGATGCACGACACCTTCTATCTGGCGGGCGTCGAGCCGGGCGGCGACGAGCGTACCGTGCGCCGCGTGCTGCGCACCCACACCTCACCGGTGCAGATCCGCACCATGCTCGACCAGAAGCCGCCGATCCGCATCATCGCGCCGGGCCGCACCTATCGCTCCGACTCGGACGCGACCCACACGCCGATGTTCCATCAGGTCGAGGGGCTGGTGATCGACAAGGGGATCACGCTCGGCCATCTGAAATGGACGCTGGAGACATTCCTGAAGGCGTTCTTCGAGCGCGACGACATCGTGCTGCGCCTGCGCCCCAGCTATTTCCCCTTCACCGAACCCTCGGCCGAGGTCGATGTCGGCTACACGATCGAGAAGGGCAAGCGCGTCATCGGGGGGTCTGGCGGCGGCTGGATGGAGGTGCTGGGCTCCGGCATGGTCCACCCCAAGGTCATCGAGGCATGCGGGCTTGATCCGAACGAGTGGCAGGGTTTCGCCTTCGGCTGCGGCATCGATCGCCTCGCCATGCTGAAATACGGGATGGACGATCTGCGCGCCTTTTTCGACGGCGATATCCGCTGGTTGAAGCATTACGGGTTCGCGAGCCTCGACGTACCCACGCTGTCGGGAGGAGTCGGCGCATGAAGTTCACCCTGGGCTGGCTGAAGAGCCATCTGGACACCGATGCCGATCTCGACACCATCGTCGAGGGGCTGACCCGTATCGGCCTGGAGGTCGAGGGCGTGCACAATCCGGGCGAGGCGCTGGCGCCTTTCCGCGTCGCGCGCATCCTGTCGGCGGAGCGGCATCCACAGGCGGACAAGCTGCAGGTCCTGTCGGTCGACGCGGGCGATGGCCCGATGCAGGTCGTATGCGGCGCACCCAATGCCCGCGCGGGGCTGGTCGGCGTGTTCGGTGCGCCGGGGGCCTATGTCCCCGGCCTCGACGTGACGCTGAAGGTCGCGGCGATCCGCGGCGTCGAGTCGAACGGCATGATGTGCTCGGCGCGCGAGTTGCAGATCGGCGAGGGCCATGACGGCATCATCGAACTGCCCGAGGATGCGATCATCGGCACGTCCTTCCCGGACTATGCTGGGCTGAACGATCCGGTCATCGACGTGTCGATCACGCCCAACCGCCAGGACTGTATGGGCGTCCATGGCATCGCGCGCGATCTCGCCGCCGCCGGTCTCGGCACGCTGATCGCACCGACCGTGCCTGAGGTGGCGGGCGAGGGTGCCGGTCCCGATATCCGTATCGAGGACGCGGAAGGCTGCCCCGCCTTCTACGCGCAAGCCGTCTCCGGCCTGACCAATGGCGAGGCCCCCGAATGGATGCGCCAGCGCCTCACCGCGATCGGGCAGAAGCCGATCTCGGCCTTGGTCGACATCACCAATTACATGACGGTCGATCTCGGCCGCCCGCTGCATGTGTATGACAAGGCCAAGCTGACCGGCGGTCTGGTCGCGCGAAAGGCGCGCGAGGGCGAGACGGTCGAGGCGCTGAACGGCAAGACCTATACCCTGTCGGAAGGTATGACCGTCATCGCCGACGATGCGGGCGTGCACGATATCGGCGGCATCATGGGCGGCGAGCATTCGGGCGTATCGGAGACGACCACCGACGTCATCATCGAATGCGCCTATTTCACCCCCGAGGCGATCGCGCGCACCGGCCAAAAGCTGGCGCTGACCAGCGACGCGCGTCAGCGGTTTGAGCGTGGCGTGGACCCGGCGTTCCTCGACGACGGGCTCGCCATCGCGACCTTCCTGGTCCAGCATATCTGCGGCGGCAAGGCGAGCAGCGTGACACGCGTGGGCCAGCCGCCGGTGACGGCCAAGACGATCGGTTATGATCCGAATCTGGCGGAGACGCTGGGCGGCCTCGCCGTTGCACCTGACCGGCAAAAGACGATCCTCGAATCGCTCGGCTTCACCGTGACCGCCGATTGGCAGGTCACGGCGCCGAGCTGGCGTCGCGACGTGGACGGCCCCGCCGATCTGGTCGAAGAAGTGATCCGCATCGAGGGGATCGACCATGTTCCCCCGGTCGCGCTCCCCCGCGCCCCCGGCGTCGCGCGTCCGACCGCCACCCCGCAGCAGAAGCTGGAGCGACGCGCCCGCCGCGCCGCCGCCGCGCGTGGCCTGGACGAGGCGGTGACGTGGAGCTTCATCAGCGAGGCGCAGGCTGCGCCCTTCGGTGGTGGGGCCTTCACGCTCGCCAATCCGATCAGCGAGGATCTGAAGGTCATGCGGCCTTCGCTGCTCCCCGGCCTGCTCGCCGCGACCGAGCGCAACATCAAGCGGGGCGCCACGTCGGTCCGCCTGTTCGAGATCGGCCGTCGCTATCTGCAAGACGCCGAGCGGCCGACGCTGGGCGTGGTCCTCGCGGGCGACAAACTCCAGCGCAACTGGCGCTCGGGCAAGGCGCAAGGCTACGACGCCTATGACGCCAAGGCCGAGGCGATTGCGCTCCTCGCGCAGGCCGGTGCGCCTGTCGATAACCTGCAGGTGATGGGCGAGGCGGGCGATGCCTGGCATCCCGGCCAGTCGGGCACCTTGCGGCTCGGGCCGAAGACCGTGCTGGCGGCGTTCGGCATGGTCCACCCCTCCGTGCTGAAGGCGTTCGACCTCGACGGCGCGGTGGCGGCGGTCGAGCTTTATCTCGATGCCATTCCGCCCAAGCGGGCGACGGGCTTCATGCGTCCGGCCTACACGCCGCCCGCACTACAGTCGGTCCGTCGTGACTTTGCCTTCCTGGTGCCCACCGATCTGGCGGCCGACTCCTTGATCCGCGCGGTACGCGGGGCGGACAAGGCCGCGATCACCGCCGCGCGCGTCTTCGACGTGTTCGCCGGGCAGGGTGTGCCCGAGGGGCACAAGTCGGTCGCGGTCGAGGTGCTGCTGCAACCGTCGCAGAAGAGCTTCACCGACGAGGAACTCAAGGCCATCGCCGATCGAATCGTCGCGGCGGCCGCCAAGCAGGGAGCGCAACTCCGTGGCTGATGAGCAGAACTGGGTCCGCATCGGCAACGACCATCTGTTGGCGGCGATCAATCCGTTCGGCGCCGAGCTGTCCTCGCTGAAGGACGCCGAAGGCCGCGAGTTGATGACGAACGCGGACCCGGCCTTCTGGACCGGCCGCGCGCCGCTGCTGTTCCCGGTGATCGGGGTGACCCGCGACGGCATCCGCCTGAACGGCCAGCATTATCCGATGGCCAAGCACGGCTTTGCCCGCCACTCGACCTTCGAGCTGGTGACGCACGACGCCACCCGCGCCGTCTTCTCGCTGGGCGACAGCGAGGCGACGCGCACCTCCTATCCCTTCGCCTTCCGGCTGGAGGCGGAGTTCCGGCTGGAGGGGGCGACGCTGTTGATGGAAGTCCGCGTCCTCAACCGGGGCGAGGTGCCGATGCCCGCCAGCTTCGGCTTCCACCCCGCCTTCGCCTGGCCGCTGCCCTACGGCAAGGCCCGCGCCGAGCATCGTATCGTCTTCGAAAAGGACGAGCCCGCCCGTCTGCGTGAGATCGCCCCCGACGGACTGATCGCCGAGGCGCGCCGCGACAGCCCGCTCGACGGCCGCGTGCTGCATCTGGCGGACGAGCTGTTCACCAACGATGCACTGGTCTGGGATCCGGTCGAAAGCCGCCACGTCACCTATGGCGCGGACGGCGCGCCGCAACTGCGCATCGCCTTTCCCGATACCGACAAGCTCGGCATCTGGACCAAGCCCGGCGCGGCCTATGTCTGTGTCGAACCCTGGCACGGCATCGCCGACCCGGAAGGGTTTGGCGGCGAATTTACCGACAAGCCGGGCGTGTTCGTCGTGCCGGTCGGCGGTGAGAAGGTCATGCAGATGACGGTGACGCTGGCGGGGTGACACCTCTGTAGCCCCTCCCCTTCAGGAGCATCAGGTAAACCGCGTCCCACGCGGTTTAGATCAGGCTGGGAGCCTGATCGACCTGATGCTGGTTTGGGGTGGGGCCTTGCCCCAAACCTCGCGCTTGCGGAAACGCCCCGCCCCCGGCCCCTCCCCTAAAGGGGAGGGGAGATTTGTGGGGGCCTGTCTTGTGCCACAATTTGCTGTAACAGGCGCATCATCTCGGGCGCTCGGACGCGCCATTTCCCTATTCGACAGAGCCGCCCATGACCTCCCCCCGCCGTACCTTCGCGATCATCTCGCACCCTGACGCCGGCAAGACCACGCTGACCGAAAAGCTGCTCTATTTCGGCGGCGCGATTCACTTGGCGGGCGAGGTAAAGGCACGCGGCCAGAACCGGCGCGCGCGGTCGGACTGGATGAAGATCGAGCAGCAGCGCGGCATTTCGGTCACCTCCTCGGTCATGACGTTCGAGAAGGACGGCGTGACCTTCAACCTGCTCGACACGCCGGGGCACGAGGATTTCTCCGAGGATACCTATCGCACCCTGACCGCGGTCGACTCGGCGGTCATGGTCATCGACGCGGCGCGCGGTATCGAGGCGCAGACGCGCAAATTGTTCGAGGTCTGCCGCCTGCGGTCGGTGCCGATCATCACCTTCGTCAACAAGGTCGACCGCGAAGGCCGCCCCGCGTTCGAACTGCTCGATGAGATCGCCGACATCCTGGCGCTCGACGTCGCGCCGATGAGCTGGCCGGTCGGTATGGGCGGGTTGTTCGAGGGGGTGCTGGACCTGACCACGGGCAAGGTCAGCCGCCCCGAGGGCGACAGCCGCGCCTTTCTGGGCAAGGTGGACGATGCGCCGACCCTGCCGCCCGAAGTGGCCGAAGAGGTCGAGCTGGCGCAGGCCGGCTATGCCCAGTTCGATGGCGAGGCCTATCGCAATGGCGATCTGACGCCGGTCTATTTCGGCTCCGCGCTCAAGGATTTCGGGGTCGCCGAACTGATCGACGCGCTCAGCCGCCACGCGCCGCCGCCGCGCCCCCAGCCCGCCGAACCCGCGCCCGTGTCGCCTGAGAACAAGGAAGTCACCGGCTTCGTCTTCAAGGTGCAGGCGAACATGGACCCGCAGCATCGCGACCGGATCGCGTTCATGCGGCTCTGCTCGGGCACCTTCAAGCGCGGCATGAAGCTGACGCCGACGGGCCATGGCAAGCCGATCGCGGTTCACTCGCCGATCCTGTTCTTCGCGCAGAACCGCGAAGTTGCGGACGAGGCGTTTCCGGGCGACATCATCGGCATTCCCAACCACGGCACGTTGCGCGTCGGGGACACGCTGTCGGAGCGGGCGGATGTCCGCTTCACCGGGCTGCCCAATTTCGCGCCCGAGATCCTGCGCCGCGTGGCGTTGAAGGACCCGACCAAGACCAAGCAGTTGCGGAAAGCCTTGGACGACATGGCCGAGGAGGGCGTGACCCAGGTCTTCTACCCTGAGATCGGTTCGAACTGGATCATCGGTGTGGTCGGGCAGTTGCAGCTCGACGTGCTGCTGTCGCGGCTCGATGCGGAATATAAGGTCGCCGCCGGGCTGGAACCCGCGCCGTTCGACACCGCGCGCTGGATCACGGCCGAGGACCCCGCCGACCTCAAGGCGTTCATGGACCTTAACCGGTCCGCCATGGCCAAGGATCGCGATGACAACCCCGTCTTCCTGGCCAAAAGCGCCTGGGAAGTGGGCTATGTTGCCGACCGCTATCCCAAAGTCCGCTTCCTCGCCACGCGCGAGCGTTGATGCGGAACCGAGGGGCCGTTTCGCGGCTTCAACGGCTTATGAACGAACAGGGACCCCTTATGGACCGCAGTGCGATCGAAGCGACCTTCGAGGCCAATGAGAAGCTGATCCGCCGCCGCGCGCTGAAGGCCGGGGCCAAGGCGCTGACCATCGGTACCGAGAGCCTGGCGGACACGATCGATGCGATCGCCGACGCCTATGGCCTGACGGGTTCGCAACGCCGCCAGCTGGAACCGGGCATGGCGATCGAGGCGCAGGAGGCAGTGGGCAAGCTCAAGGGCTTTGTCGGCCCCGCCGCGCTGCTGCGCGACCTGCGTGGCGGGTCGGGCCTGTTGTCGCAGGCCAAGGCCGCAGGGCGTCTGGCCGGAACCGCGCGCAAGATCGGCAAGGGCGGTCTGGCGGCGGGCCGAGTCGCGGCTCGTGGCGGGCGTGCGGCCCGTGGGCTGCCCTGGGTGGCGCTGGGCGTCGCGGCCTGGGGCGTCGGCAATGGCGGCTGGTTCTGGTGGAAGGCGCACGCCTATAACCGGGCGTGTCGGGATTTGCTGTTGGGTGAGCAGGGCGGAGTGGTTCAGCCTGCCTGATTGGGGATTGAGGCGTGGGCTTCGACGCGCCGAAGTCGAAGCCCGTGTCGCCCCTCTACCGCTCGGCCCGGTCGTCCCAGGCCAACCCTTCGGCCAGCGAGTCTCGAATGGCGCGCAGCATCGCCGCAGGATCGTCCTTCCCCCGCGACTCGGCCTCCAAGAGCTGCTGCACACCGCGCATCGTATAGCCCTGCCGGTTGAGCAACTGGTCGATCCGTCGGATCAGCGCTATGTCGTCAGGACGGTAATAGCGCCGATTCCCGGCGCGCTGCACCGGGCGAAGCTGTGGGAAGCGACCTTCCCAATAGCGCAGGACATGCGGTGCCACCCCCGTCTCGCGCGACACTTCCCCGATGGTGCGAAGGGCACCATCGGTTTTGCCGCCATCCGAGGGCCGCTCGGGTCTATCCCGCCGCGACAATGCGATCGCGCATCATCTGGCTGGCGCGGAAGGTCAGCACGCGGCGCGGTGCGATTGGCACCTCGACCCCGGTCTTGGGGTTGCGGCCGACCCGCTCGCCCTTGTCACGCAGCACAAAGGTTCCGAACCCCGAAATCTTGACATTCTCCCCCCGCGACAGGGCGTCGCACATCTCGACGAGAATCTGCTCGACCACGTCGGCCGAGTCGGAGCGGGACAAGCCCACTTCCTGATGAAGTGATTCCGCCAGATCGGCGCGGGTTAACGTTCCGGTGTTCGTCATGGCCATCCCCCAATGGTGTCTGGTGAAACGATTATCACACCGTTTGATGGGACCGAAAGGGATTTATCTCGGTTAATGTCAATCGATTGTTCAGAACCGGATCACTGCCGCGCCCCAGGTGAAGCCACCGCCCATGGCTTCCAGCACGATGATGTCGTTTTCGCGGATGCGGCCGTCGCGAACCGCGGTGTCGAGCGCCAGCGGGACCGATGCCGCCGAGGTGTTGGCATGGCGATCGACGGTGACGACGACCTTTTCGGGCGGCAGGTTCAGTTTGCGCGCGGTTGCGTCGAGAATGCGGGCATTGGCCTGATGCGGCACGACCCAGTCGACATCGGCCGACGTCAGGCCCGCCACGCCCAGCGACTCCTCCATCACCTGCGCCAGGTTGACGACGGCGTGACGGAAGACCTCGCGTCCCTTCATCCGCAGCTTGCCGACGGTGCCGGTGGTGGACGGGCCGCCATCGACATAGAGAAGGCCGTTGTGGCGGCCGTCGGCGTGGAGCCGGGTCGCCAGGATGCCGCGTCCGCCCTCATCGTCGCTCTCGCGCGCTTCCAGCACCATCGCACCCGCGCCGTCGCCGAACAGGACGCAGGTGGTGCGATCCTCCCAGTCGAGAATGCGGCTGAAGGTTTCGGCACCGATCACCAGCGCGCGGCGCTGCACGCCCGAGCGCAGCATCGCATCGGCGACCTGCACGGCATAGAGGAAACCCGAGCACACCGCCGCCACGTCGAACGCGACGCAGTCGTTGATGCCCAGCATCGCCTGAACCTTGGTGGCGGTCGCCGGAAAGGTTTGATCCGGCGTGGCGGTCGCCAGGACGATCAGGTCGATATCCTGCGCCGACAGCCCGGCGGCGGCGATCGCGGCCTTGGCGGCGTCGGCGGCCAATGTCGCGGTCGTCTCCTCCGGCCCTGCGATGTGGCGGAACCGGATGCCGGTACGCTCGACGATCCACTCGTCGGACGTGTCGACCTCCTGCGCCAGTTCTTCGTTCGACACCCGCCGGGTTGGAAGTGCCGAACCCGTACCCGTGACGATCGAACGAATCATGCGGCGTCCTCGAAATTCAGGAGATCCTCGGCAATACGCCGGGTCAGGTCGGCACGCACCATCTTGGCCGCATTGCCGATCGCGGTGGCGACGCCCAGTTCGTTGGCGCTGCCATGGCTCTTCACCACCACGCCGTTCAGGCCCAGAAAGACCGCGCCATTGTGGTTGTTGGGGTCGAGGTGATCGCGCAGCAGCTGCGTCGCCGGGCGCGAGATCAGGAAGCCGATCTTCGACCGGGTCGACGAACGGAAGGCGCGCTTTAACAGGTCGCCGACGAAACGCGCCGTGCCCTCGGCGGTCTTGAGCGCGATATTCCCGGCGAAACCGTCGCACACGATCACGTCAACCTCACCGCGGGCGAGCTGGTTGCCCTCGATAAAGCCGGTGAAGTTGAGCGGCAGGTGATTCTGGCCGCGCAGGACCGCGGCGGCGTCGCGAATCTCGTCGGTGCCCTTCTGATCCTCGGACCCGATGTTGAGCAGCGCGACGCGCGGATTGTCGAGCTCGAGCAGGATGCGGGCATAGGCTGCGCCCATCACCGCAAACTGGACGAGATTGCGCGCATCGCACTCGGTATTGGCGCCCAGGTCGAGCATGACGACATCATTGTCGCCCAGCGTCGGAAGGGGGGCGGCCAATGCCGGCCGGTCGATGCCGGGCAGGGTGCGCAGGCTCAGTTTGGCCATCGCCATCAGCGCGCCGGTATTGCCCGACGAGACGGCGGCGGCGGCGCGGCGCTGCTTCACCAGATCGATGGCGATACCCATCGATGTCGTGCGCGCGCGCCGAATCGCCTGGCTCGGCTTTTCATTCGAGCCGACGATCTCGGGCGCGTGAACGATTTCAGACGCGGCCGACAGATTGGGATGGGTCTTCAGCCCCTCCGCAATCTGCGCCTCGTCGCCGACCAGGAAGAACCGCATGCCCTCGAAACGGCGTCGCGCTCTGGCGACACCGGCGAGCATCACGGCCAGCCCGTCGTCGCCGCCCATCGCATCGACGGCGATCCAGGCGTTATCGGCCATGCGTGTCCTCTAACGGTCGTTCAGGTGAGGGTAGAGGGATCAGCCCTCGACCGACACGACCTCACGGCCGTTATAATGGCCGCAGGCGGTGCACAGATTGTGCGGGCGCTTCAGTTCGCCGCAGTTCGGGCATTCCTGGAATGCCGCGACCGTCAGCGAGTCGTGGCCACGGCGCATGCCGCGCTTGGAGGGCGAAGTCTTTCTCTTGGGGACGGCCATTGCGGCACCTTATCAATTCGAACAATGGGTGGAATACGCCACGATCAGCACCCATTGCGCGCCCGGATCAAGGACCCGGCCGCGTGAGCACCCAGCCGGACGCATCGCGAAGCCCCGCGCCTATAGCGAGTTTTGCCGATGTTGCAAGCATTGGCGCATGATGGCACCGCTCGGACAGGCTACGCAGAGGGGAAAAGAGAGGCTTATGATCCTGCCGGTTACGCTCAGCATCGCGGCGGCGGCCGCCATCGTCAATCTATGGCTCGCCATGCGAATCGTCTTGGGACGATTGCGGGGCAAGGTGATGATGGGCGACGGCGGCGATTCGCGCCTCGCGGCAGGAATGCGGGCGCATGCCAATTTCGTCGAATATGCACCGTTCGTCCTGATCCTGATGGGGCTTATTGAACTGGGCGGGGGCTCGTCCTTCTGGCTATGGGGGCTGGGGGCTGCGTTCATCCTGGTGCGGATCGGCCATGGTTGGGGCATGATGCGCCCTGCACCCAATATCGGTCGGGCGGTTGGCGCGATGGGCACCTGGGCGATCCTGGCGCTGCTGGCCGGATGGGGCATCGGGATCGTCTATACGGGGCGGGCCGTTCCTGCACAGACCACAACCCTTGTGAGGATCGATCGTTGAAGATTCGCTTGCCCCTGATCGGCCTTGCTGCCGTTGCGCTGACCGCTGCCGCGCCCGATCCTATTTCACCACAACGGCTGTCGGCCGATGTGAAGACGCTGGCCTCCGACTCCTTTGAGGGCCGCGCCCCGGGTACGCCCGGCGAGACGAAGACTATCGACTGGCTGGTCGCCCAGTTCCGGGCGATGGGGCTGCAACCCGGCGGACCAGACGGCCAGTGGACCCAAGCCGTGCCGTTGATCCGTACCCAGATCGGGCAGGGGACGATGCGCGCGGGTGCGATGCCGCTGGTCCAGGGGCAGGGCATCTATGTCTCGACCGTGCGTCCCGTCGACCGGGTGGCGATCCGGAACGCGCCGATGGTCTTTGTCGGCTACGGCGTCGATGCACCCGAGCGCGGCTGGGACGATTTCAAGGGCATCGACCTGAAGGGCAAGATCGCCGTCTTCCTGGTCAACGATCCCGATTTCGAGGCGGCCGAAGGTGACGCCGCCAAGGGCAAATTCGGCGACCGGCGCATGACCTATTATGGCCGCTGGACCTACAAGTTCGAGGAAGCCGCACGGCAAGGCGCGGTGGGCGCGCTGATCGTCCATGACACGCCGGGCGCGGGCTATGGCTGGGCGACAGTGACGGCACCGGCGGGCGAGAATTACGACATCGTCCGCAGCGATCCGGCATCGCGTGTCCTGCTCCAGGGCTGGCTATCGGGCGAGTCGGCGACCAAGCTGTTCGCCGCCGCCGGACTGAATCTGGCGGATCAGCGCAAGGCGGCGCGCCGGGCAGATTTCCGGCCGGTGGAATTGAAGGGGCAGCGTTTTTCTGCCGAGCTGCCGGTGACGACGGTGCGCGCCGAAAGCCGCAACGTGCTGGCCAAGCTGCCCGGCAAGACACACCCCGATGAGGTCGTGATGTTCGGCGCGCATTGGGACGCCTATGGCAAGGGGGCACCGGACGCCCAGGGCCGCACGATCCGGCCCGGCGCCAATGACGATGCGCTGGGCGTGGCGGGCGTGCTGGAGCTGGCACGCGCGTTCAAGGCCGCGCCGCAGACCGATCGCAGCCTCGTCTTCGCGCTGTGGACCGGCGAGGAGCGTGGGCTGCTGGGGTCGGAGACCTATGCGGTGAAGCCGGTCTATCCCCTGTCGAAGACGGTCGCGAACCTGACGCTCGACATTCTCCAGACGGCGGGACCGGCGCGGGACGTGATGCTGGTCGGCGACGGGCAGAACGACCTGGAGGACCGGCTAAAGGCCGCCGCCGCCACGCAGGGCCGCACGGTGACGCCCGAGGCGCTGCCCGAGCGTGGGCTGTTCTATCGCGCCGATCATTTCTCGGTCGCGCGGCGCGGCGTGCCGACGCTCTTGCTGATGGCGATCAGCGGCGCGCCCGATCTGGTCGAGGGCGGGCGGCCTGCCGGGCAGACGTGGCTGGACGATTATATGCGCTGCTACCACCAGAGCTGTGACGCGTGGGACGCGAGATGGGACTTGCGCGGCGCGGCGGCGGATGTCGGATTGTTCTACCGAATCGGGCACGATCTGGCCGATGGGCGGGATTGGCCCGAGTGGCGCAGCGGGTCCGAGTTCAAGGCGATTCGCAACGAGAGTGCTGCGGAACGGCGCTGATTCCCTTGGCCTTCGACTGCGCTCAGGCTGAACGGACGGGTGGAATGGGGCTTACCCTCAAACCCCGTTCAGGCTGAGCGCAGTCGAAGCCCCCGCGCAACCCTCACCCCAATCCCAAGACCCGGTCCGCGACAAACGCATTGCTCTGCCGCTCATGCCCGAAGGTGCTGGGCTGGCCATGCCCCGGGATGAAGGCGGTCTCGTTCCCCAGCGGCCACAGCTTCTCGACGATCGAGCGGATCAGCGTGTCATGATCCCCGCCCGGCAGGTCCGAGCGCCCGACCGATCCCTGGAACAGCACGTCGCCGACCAGCGCGAATTTCGAGGGCGCGTGGTGGAAGATGACATGCCCGCGCGTATGCCCCGGCGTCTCATAGACATCGAGGGTCAGGTCGCCGATCGTTACCGTATCGCCCTCGGACAGCCAGCGGGTCGGCTCCAGCACCTGCGCGGGAATGCCATAGGCCTGGCCATCCTCGTCCAGCCGCGCGAGCCAGAAGCGATCCTCTTCCTGCGGTCCTTCGACGGGGACGGACAGCGCGTCGGACAGCGCCTTGGCCCCGCCCGCATGGTCGATATGGCCATGGGTCAGCAGAATCTTCTCCACCGTCACGCCGGTCTTGGCGATGGCGTCGTGGATACGCGGCAGGTCGCCGCCGGGATCGACCACCGCCGCCTTCATCGTCGCGGTGCACCACAGGATCGAGCAATTCTGCTGCAGCGGGGTGACGGGAATGATCGCGGCCCGCAGGGGCGGGTTCTGAGCAGCGTTAGTCATGATGCGGGGATAAGAGCTTGAACAGCTTAGGCCAATCGATACTTGCAACTGCCCCCAAGGGCTGTGCATGGATCGTCACTCATGCTGCGCCCCATCCCTCCTTTCGTCCTGCTAGACGATGCCCGTGACGGGGGAGCGGCGGCGCGTCTTTATACGCAGCCGGTCGAGATCATCACCGCGCACCGGATCGAGCAGGTTCCGGCGGCGCTGGACGCCTTGCGCGAGGCAAAGGCGCGCGGGCTCGATGCGGTGGGGTATCTGGCCTATGAGGCCGGGGCGGCGTTCGAGGCCGGCGTGCCGCCCCGCGCGATCGATGGCCCGCTTTTATGGTTCGGCCTGTTCGAGGGATATGAAACCGTCGAGCCGGAGGCCATGCTCCCCGATCCAGCGGGCGGCTGGATCGGCGAGATGGTGCCCGAACTGGACGCCACCCGTCATGCCGAGCAATTCGCCGCCGTCCAGGCGCTGATCGAGGCGGGCGACCTGTATCAGGTCAACCAGACGTTTCGCGCGACCGCGCCGGTGCTCGGCGATCCGCTGGCGCTTTACGCCGGGCTGCGCGCACGGTCGCGGGCGGGTTGGGGCGCGGTGGTCGCCACCGGCGAGGCGGTGATCCTGTCGCTGTCGCCCGAATTGTTCTTCGCATTTGAAGGCGGACGGCTGACCGCCCGACCGATGAAGGGCACCGCGCGGCGCGAGGATGATCCGGCGGCCGATGCGCGGGCGGCCCGCGCCTTGCGCGACGATCCCAAGCAATGCGCCGAGAATCTGATGATCGTCGACCTGATGCGCAACGACCTGTCACGGGTCGCGCGGGCGGGTAGCGTCGCGGTGCCCGAACTCTTTGCGGTCGAACCCTATCCGACGGTGCATCAGATGGTGTCGACCGTCACTGCCGATCTGGCCGAGGGGCGCGACGCGCTTGACGTGCTGGCGGCGCTTTTCCCCTGCGGCTCGATCACCGGCGCACCCAAGATCCGGGCGATGCAGGCGATCGCCGAGATCGAGGATTCGCCGCGCGGTCTCTATACCGGCGCGATCGGGCGGCTGGATGCGAATGGCGATGCGATGTTCAACGTCGCGATCCGCACCCTGACCTGGCCCGAGGGACACACCCATGCGACGCTGGGCATCGGATCGGGGGTGGTGGCCGACTCGGTCGCGGCGGACGAATGGGAAGAATGCCTGGCCAAGGCGGCGTTCCTGGCCGGGGGGCGTCCCGGTCTGGACCTGATCGAAACCATGGCCTTCGATCCTGTCGAGGGTATCCAGCATCTGGAAGCGCATCTGGCCCGGATGAAGGCTAGCGCGGGCGCACTGGGCTTCACCTTCGACCGGCATGATGCGCGTAATGAATTGCAGGCGGCGACCTTCCGCCTGCGCGACGCACGGCGAATCCGGTTGCTGCTAGCGCGCAGCGGGACTCTGGTGGTCGAGATCGGCCCCGCGCCGGCCCCATTTGACGGGGTGGTGCCGGTGCGGGTCGTGCCGTTGCCCGTCTCGCCGTTCGACCTGCGCTTGCGCCACAAGACCAGTGCGCGCGGCTTTTACGATGCGGCCCGTCAGGCGGCGGGGACGGCGGAGGTGGTGTTCGAGACGCCCGAGGGCCTGCTGACCGAGGGCAGCTATACCTCGTTGTTCGTGCCCCGCGGCGACCTTCTGGTTACGCCGCCGCTGGAGCAGGGCCTGCTGCCCGGCGTGCTGCGCGGCCATCTCCTCGAAACGGGCCGCGCGGTCGAAGGGGCGCTCACGCGTGCCGACCTGTGCGACGGATTCTTGCTTGGCAATGCGCTTCGCGGATTGTTTCGTGCGGAGGTGGTTGCAGATTGAGGGGCGAGGCGTCTAAAGCGCCCCCGCATTTCCTGTCGTAAAGGTTCCGTTCCATGCAGCCCTCCGCCGCGCTCGGCCGTATCAGCCCGTCCCCCACGCTCGCCATCACCAGCCGCGTGATGGAATTGAAGCGCGCCGGTGTCGACGTGATCGGGCTGGGCGCGGGCGAACCCGATTTCGACACGCCCGATTTCGTCAAAGAGGCTGCGATCCAGGCGATCCGCGACGGCAAGACCAAATATACGAACGTCGACGGCACGCCCGAACTGAAGGCGGCGATCGCGCAGAAGTTCGCGCGCGACAACGGCCTGACCTACAAGGCCGACCAGATCAGCGTGAATGTCGGCGGCAAGCACACCCTGTTCAACGCGATGGTCGCGACGATCGACGCGGGCGACGAGGTGGTGATTCCCGCGCCCTACTGGGTCAGCTACCCCGACGTCGTCCAGTTCGCGGGCGGCGTGCCGGTGATCGTGAAGGCGGGACCGGAACAGGGCTATAAGCTGACCCCCGAAGCGCTCGATGCCGCGATCACGCCCAAGACCAAGTGGGTCATCCTCAACTCCCCCTCCAACCCGACCGGTGCGGGCTATACCGCCGACGAGCTGAAGGCGCTGGGCGAGGTGATCCTTCGCCACCCGCATGTCTGGGTGTTCGCCGACGATATGTACGAGCATATCGTCTATGATGGCTTTCGCTTCGCCACCATCGCGCAGGTCTGCCCCGAACTGTACGAGCGCACGCTGACGGTGAACGGCTGTTCCAAGGCCTATGCGATGACCGGCTGGCGCATCGGCTATGCGGGCGGCGCGCCCTGGCTGATCAAGGCGATCGCCAAGCTGCAGTCGCAGTCGACCTCCAACCCCTGTTCGGTGGCACAGGCGGCGGCGACCGCCGCGCTGACCGGCGACCAGAGCTTCCTCGCCGAGCGGAACCAGGCGTTCCAGGCGCGGCGCGACATGGTGGTGGCGATGCTGAACGCAATCGACGGCATGACCTGCCCGACGCCCGAGGGCGCCTTCTATGTCTATCCGTCCTTCGCGCCGCTGATCGGCAAGTCGACGCCCTCGGGCCGGTTGATCGACAGCGACGAGGCGTTTGTCGGCTATCTGCTCGATGATGCGAAGGTCGCGGCGGTGCAGGGTGCGGCGTTCGGCCTCTCGCCCGCGATGCGAATCAGCTATGCGACCTCGGACGCACTGCTTCGCGAGGCCTGCACCCGCATCCAGACGGCCTGCGCCGCCCTGAAATAATTCCCGCTGCTGCGCTGCGAAAGCCAGTCGGTCCGGCCAAGACGCCGGATTGGCTGGCTTTTTCATGAGCCTATATGCGCTGCGGCAATGTGGCTTAACTGTGGCATGAACGACACGATCACGTGCCGTTAATGCTGTGTTTCTATAAACGCCATTGTCGGAACGGCGTCGATCGACCAGATGGCCCCGTAACGATCGCCGGCCCATCCGGGCGGTGACCCGCAACGACAGGTGAAGACAAATGCGTGCCCTCTTCAAGTCCAGCTTCGTGTGGCAGTTCGCCGGCGGATTTGCGCTTGGCGCCTTGGGTCTCGTGGTCCTGCACCCTGGGGAAGCGCCCAGCCGCTACAATTCGGCTCCGGTCGCGGCGGTTCGCTAAGGGTCGGCCTTCGACTTCGCTGAGGCGGAACGGGGGTGGGGAAATAGTCCCGTGAACGAACCACCGTTCAGGCTGAGCCCCTTGGCTGGCTGGCAAGCCAGTCGCTCAGGATAAATTCGGCGCATAGCGACGAAGCCCACGCGACCTCAGCCACTAGCCGAACCCCGAAAACGCCCCATATCCCAGCGATGCGCAATACCCTCTGCATCGCCATGGCCGCGACCGCATTCGGAGCGGTCGCCCTGTCCTCCCTCCCCGCCAGCGCCGAGCGCGCCGTGCCGCTGCCCAAGGCGGTGGTCGATGTGCCCGCGTCGCCGCGTCCGCAGGTGGCGGTCCTCGCGGGCGGCTGTTTCTGGGGCATGGAGGCGGTGTTTGAGCGGGTGAAGGGCGTGCGCTCGGTGACGGCGGGCTATGCGGGCGGACGCCGCGAGGATGCGAATTATTCCGCCGTCTCGACCGAGCGGACCGGCCATGCCGAGGCGATTCGCATCACCTATGACCCGGCGAAGGTGTCCTATGCGACGCTTCTACGCGTCTATTTCGCGATCGCGCATGATCCGACCCAGGTCGGCGGCCAGGGCCCCGATCGCGGCCCCAGCTATCGCTCGGCGATCTTTCCACAATCAGCCGAACAGGCGAAGGTGGCGCGCGACTATATCGCGCAGCTGACCCGCGCCCATGCCTTCCCCAAGCCGATCACGACCCGGATCGAGCAGGGCAATTTCTTCCCGGCCGAGGCCGAGCATCAGAATTTCTACGACCGCAATCCGACCTATCCGTACATCGTCCGCTGGGACAAACCCAAGGTCGCGGGCTTCAGGGCGGGTTTTCCGGAACTTGCGCGGGCGGGGTGAGCCTCAAATTCCTCCCCGGCACGGGGAGGGGGACCATCCGCAGGATGGTGGAGGGGGATCGCCTCAAGGGGTGTCCGTTGTGGAGGCCCCCCTCCGTCAGCGCTTCGCGCTGCCACCTCCCCGTACCGGGGAGGAGTAATCCTCAGACGCCCACACTCCGCGTCAGCGACAGAAACACGTCTTCCAGATCGGCTTCCTTGGTCGAGACATCGACGATCCCGTAGCCGTCCGCCTGCACCGCCGCGAGCACCTGTCCGGCATTCACCTTGTCCTTGGCATAGGTGATTTCCAGCGTGCGGCTGCCCTTGAGGACGATCTTGCCGAAGCTGGCATGGTCCGGCACCGCCGCGACGTCGCGGTCGACCGTTACCGCGACGATCTTTTCCTGCGCCTTGCCGACCAGCTCGCGGGTCGGCTCGTTGGCGACCAGGCGGCCATGGTTGATGATCGCGATCCGGTCGCACAGCTCCTCGGCTTCCTCGAGGTAATGGGTGGTCAGCACCACCGTCACGCCTTGCTCGTTCAACTGCCGGACATAGGCCCAGAGCTGCTGGCGGAGTTCGATGTCGACGCCCGCTGTCGGCTCGTCGAGCACCAGCACGGGCGGCGAGTGGACCATCGCCTTGGCGACCATCAGGCGGCGCTTCATGCCGCCCGACAAGGTGCGCGAATAGGCGTTCGCCTTGTCCTCCAGATGCACCGCGCGCAGCAATTCCATCGAGCGGCGCTGCGCCTTGGGCACGCCATAGAGGCCGCCTTGAATCTCCAGCGTCTCCAGCGGCGTGAAGAAGGGGTCGAACAGGATTTCCTGGTTGACGATGCCGATCGACGCCTTGGCGTTGCGCGGATGCTGGTCGATGTCGAAGCCCCAGATCGACGCCGAGCCTTCGGTCTTCATGACCAGGCCCGCCAGGATGTTGATGAGCGTCGACTTGCCCGCGCCGTTCGGTCCGAGCAGCCCGAAAATCTGCCCCCTCGGCACGTCGAAGCTGACCCCATCGAGCGCGCGCTTGCCGCCCCGATAGGTCTTGGCGATGCCCTGGATCGAGATGGCGGCTTCTGTGGAGGCGGTCATGCCGCCAGCGATAGGCGCGTGCGGCGGACAGGCCAAGCCGGTTTTGCCCTGTTTTGGGCAATTGCACGCGCGCGCGCGCCTTGCTATCGCGCGAGCCTATGTTGCCGCCGCCCGAAACCACCCGCGTCACCCAGACCCGCGTCGCTTGCGACGGTGCCACCGATATTCCGGGCGGCGCTGCGCTCGGCCATCCGCGCGTGTGGTTGCAGATTGACGAGACCGGCTATGTCGATTGCGGGTACTGCGACCGCCGCTTCGTGCTGATCGGCGGCGCGGCCGATGGTGCGGACCAGGCGAGCCTGCCGGATCACGGCGACGGCGCCGGGCGCTAATTGAGACTCACGCCTCTCCCGTAGACGGGAGGGGATGGGGGAGGGAAAGCCACGGGCGACAGGCTCGGTGAGACTCCATGCCCTCCCCCGACCCCTCCCGCCTGCGGGAGGGGGGAAGAAGGAAATGCCGTCGGGCGATTTCAAACCTCGGCCGGGCATCCTATATCCCGAGAATGACCGCCACCGATCCCCGCTCGTTCCTGTACCGCGACACGCTGGACCCGGACGCCGCGCTGCGCCTCACCGCCAATGCCCTGTCGCGCGCGGACGATGGCGAGCTGTATCTGCAATATAAGCGGTCGGAGGCGTTCGGCTTCGACGATGGGCGGCTGAAGACGGCCAGTTACGACACGCATTCCGGTTTCGGCCTGCGCGCTGTGTCGGGCGAGATGACCGCCTTCGCCCACGCCAACGAGCTCTCCGAAGCCGCGATCCAGCGCGCCGCGCAGACCATGGCGCTGATCGACCCGGCCAAGGGGGCCGCCGCAGCCCCGCCGCAGGGGACGAACCGGCATCTCTATACCGCCACCGATCCGCTCGACCTGATCCCATTCGCCGAGAAGGTGTCGCTGTGCCAGACGATCGACGCCGCCGCCCGTGCGCGCGACCCCCGCGTCGTGCAGGTGTCGGTCGGCCTGTCGGGCAGCTGGAGCGTGGTCGAGATCGTCCGCGCCGATGGCTTCGTCGCCACCGATGTCCGGCCGCTGGTGCGGCTCAACATCTCGGTCGTGGTCGAGCAGAATGGGCGGCGCGAAACGGGCAGCTTCGGGATCGGCGGACGTTATCTTTACGACCGGCTGGTCGCGCGCGAAACCTGGGAGCGCGGCATCGACGTCGCGTTGGCGCAGGCGCTGGTCAATCTGGACTCGGTTGCCGCTCCCGCGGGCGAGATGACGGTGCTGCTCGGGCCAGGCTGGCCCGGCGTGCTGCTGCACGAGGCGATCGGGCACGGACTGGAGGGCGACTTCAACCGCAAGGGCACCTCGGCCTTTTCGGGCCGCATCGGCGAGCGGGTTGCGGCCCCCGGCGTCACCGTGGTGGATGACGGCAGCCTCGCCGACCGGCGCGGCTCGCTGTCGATCGATGACGAGGGCACGCCGACGCGCGAGGTCGTGCTGATCGAGGACGGCATCCTGAAGGGCTATATGCAGGACCGGCTCAACGCGCGGCTGATGGGCGTCGCGCCCACCGGCAACGGCCGGCGCGAGAGCTTTGCCCATGCGCCCATGCCACGCATGACCAACACCTTCATGAAGGGTGGCCAGGACGATCCCGCCGAGTTGCTGTCGCGGGTCAAGAACGGCATTTTCGCCAAGTCCTTCGGCGGTGGGCAGGTCGATATCGTGTCGGGCAAGTTCGTCTTCTCCTGCACCGAGGCCTACCGCATCGAGAACGGCCGCTTGGGCGCGCCGATCAAGGGCGCAACGCTGATCGGCGACGGGCCGAGCGTGCTGACGAAGGTCAAGGGCATCGGCAACGACTTCGCGCTGGATGAAGGCGTGGGCGTGTGCGGCAAGGGTGGGCAAAGCGTGCCTGCGGGCGTGGGTCAGCCGACCTTGCTGGTCGAAGGGCTGACCGTCGGCGGCACCGCGCTGGCAGCGTAACCGAGATTCCCCCCCCCTGCGAGGGGAGGGGAACCATGCGAAGCATGGTGGAGGGGTGTCCCCGCTGGCCGTGATACCCCTCCGTCAGCACTGCGTACTGCCACCTCCCCTTGCAGGGGAGGAATGAGAATTGCCCAAAAATCGGGCAGCTCGGGGCGAATGCCTAAAAACTGATGCGGGTCCGTGCGCAGTTTCTGCCGCGCCCGACTTTGCTACCCCAGTAAAAGTCACAGAAACGTAAACTGGCACACCCCTTGCGTAGCTCGTCTACGGGTAACGCAAAGGGGGCGCGGGTGAAGCTGATCATCGCTATCATCAAGCCGTTCAAGCTCGACGAGGTGCGCGAGGCACTGACCACCTTGGGCGTGGCGGGCATGACGGTGACCGAAGTGAAGGGGTTCGGGCGGCAGAAGGGCCAGACCGAAATCTATCGCGGGGCCGAATACAGCACCAACATGGTGCCCAAGATCAAGGTCGAAGTCGTCTGCGCGTCCGAGATCGCCGACCGCGTCGTCGAATCGATCCAGTCCGCCGCGAACACCGGCGCGATCGGCGACGGCAAGATCTTCATGCTCGATGTCGGCCAGGCCGTGCGCATCCGCACCGGCGAAACCGATGAATCGGCACTCTGAGCAAGGGGGGATTTCGATGAAGCATGTCACCAAATTGGCGACCGGCGCAGCGGGCCTTGGCCTGACGCTGTTCGTCGCGTTGCCCGCCTGGGCGCAGGATGCCGCCGCGCTCCAGTCGCCCGCCAGCGCCGCTCCGGCGGCGACGGTGAACAAGGGCGACACCGCCTGGATGCTCACCTCGACCGTGCTGGTCATGATGATGATCCTGCCCGGCCTGGCGCTGTTCTATGGCGGCCTGACCCGCGCCAAGAACATGCTGTCCACCATGACCCAGATCGGCGCGGCCGCATGTCTCGCGATGCTGATCTGGGTGATGTACGGCTATAGCCTGGCTTTCGGGCCGGACGTGTCGGGGGGCGCGTCCAACTTCATCTCCGGGCTCGGCAAGGCGTTCCTGAGGGGCGTCACGCCCGCCAGCAAGTCGGCGACCTTCACAGCCGGCGTCGAGATCCCCGAATATGTCTTCATCTGTTTCCAGATGACCTTCGCCGCGATCACCGCCGCGCTGGTGCTGGGCTCGGTGGTCGAGCGGATGAAGTTCTCGGCGGTCATGGCGTTCGTCGCGGTGTGGCTGACCATCGTGTATTTCCCCATCGCACATATGGTCTGGGCGTCGTCGGGCCTGTTCTTCAAGGCGGGCGCGCTCGACTTTGCGGGCGGCACCGTGGTCCACATCAACGCCGGTGTCTCGGCACTGGTCGCCTCGCTGATCCTGGGCAAGCGCATCGGCTATCCGACCACGCCGATGCCCCCGCACTCGCTGACGCTGACCGGCGTGGGTACGGGTTTGCTCTGGGTGGGCTGGTTCGGGTTCAATGCCGGCTCGGCGCTGGAGGCCAATGGCTCGGCGGGTCTGGCGATGATCAACACCTTCGTCGCGACCGCCAGCGGCGGCCTGTTCTGGATGCTCGCCGAGCGTCTGGCGGGGCATAAGGGCTCGGCGCTGGGCTTCTGCTCGGGAATCGTGGCCGGTCTGGTCGCGGTCACTCCGGCGGCGGGCAATTCGGGTCCGTTCGGCGCGATCGTGCTGGGCGCCATCGCCAGCGTCGTCTGCTTCTACGCGGTGTCGGTCCTGAAGCCCAAGCTGGGCTATGACGACGCACTCGACGCCTTCGGGGTGCACGGCATCGGCGGCATGATCGGCGCGATCGGTACCGCCGTGGTCTATGCGCCCTCGCTCGGCGGTCCGGGTGCGGCCGACTATGTCATGAGCTCGAAGCTGCTGGTCCAGCTCGGCGCGGTCGCCACCACGATCGTCTGGGCCACCATCGGCACCGTCATCGCCATGTATGTCGCCAAGGCTCTGACCGGCCTGCGTGTCTCGAAGGAAGTCGAGCAGGAAGGCCTCGACCTCGGCGAGCACGGCGAGCGCGCCTACAACTGATCGGGAGCGGGGGCGACAAGAACCCCCGCACCCCACGACGTTCCTCCTGCGGACGACCTAAGCCCGGTGCGGCAACGCACCGGGCCTTTTTTGTGTGTGGGGAGAGGAAGGCCCAACCTCCGTTCGAACTGAGCGAAGTCGAAGTGCACGGGACGCGGTTGCCGAGAGGGCAGGGAGTGGCCTTCTTCGCTCAGGCTGAACGGAGTTGGGGGACAGGCTAAGGGGGTAGTGCCGTCCCTTACCGACCCTTCGGCCCCGCCTGTTGCGCCTGTGCCGCCCTGGCCGCTTCATACTCGTCGAACGTACGCGACAGCAGTGCCTGGGCTTCGGCTTCGGTCACCTTTCCGTCCTTGTTGGCATCGGCCTTGCCGAACCACAGGTCGGTCAGCCGCTGGGCATGGACGGCATCGATCTGCTTCTTGCCGTTGCCCATCTTCATGATCGCGGCCTTCACCTCGGCCTTGGTCAGCACGCCGTCATGATTGGTGTCGCGCGCCTTGAACTCGCGCGAGAATTTGGCGGCGGCGGACGCGCGGGTGTCCTGCGCCATGGCGGGCGCGGTCAGCGTGGCGGCGATCAGGCCGGCGACGAGGAAACGGGTCATCAACGAGACTCCTGAACGGGACATCATGGCCGCTCCTGACGGCCTTTGGCTGTCGGCGCAATGAACGAGAGGGGGAACGAGGCTAAGCTAAGGTTGCGTGGAGGGGCCGCAGCGCATAGGGCGCGGGGCAAATCCATCCCCATCCTGAAGGACTTTGCCGTGAGCGAAGATATCAAGCGCGTCGTCCTCGCCTATTCGGGCGGCCTCGACACCAGCGTCATCCTCAAGTGGCTGCAGCAGCATTATGGCTGTGAGGTCGTGACCTTCACCGCCGATCTGGGCCAGGGCGAAGAGCTGGAGCCCGCGCGCAAGAAGGCGGAGATGGCGGGCGTGAAGCCCGAACATATCTTCATCGACGATCTGCGCGAGGAGTTCGTCAAGGATTACGTCTTCCCGATGATGCGCGCCAATGCGCTGTACGAGGGGCTGTACCTGCTCGGCACCTCGATCGCGCGGCCACTGATCGCCAAGCGCCAGATCGAGATCGCCAAGATGGTGGGCGCCGACGCGGTGAGCCACGGCGCGACCGGCAAGGGCAACGACCAGGTCCGCTTCGAGCTGGGCTATTACGCGCTCAACCCTGACATCAAGGTCATCGCACCGTGGCGCGAATGGGACCTGACCAGCCGCACCAAGCTGATCGAGTTCGCCGAGGCGCACCAGATCCCGGTGTCGAAGGACAAGCGTGGCGAAGCACCCTTCTCGACCGACGCCAACCTGCTGCACACATCGTCCGAGGGCAAGGTGCTGGAGGATCCGTGGGATGAGGTCCCCGATTATGTCTATTCGCGCACCGTCAACCCGGAAGACGCGCCCGACGTGCCCGAGGTCATCACCATCGATTTCGAGCGGGGCGACGGCGTCGCGCTGAACGGCGAGGCTTGCTCGCCCGCCACGCTGCTGACCAAGCTGAACGAGCTGGGCCGTCGCCACGGCATCGGCCGCCTCGATCTGGTCGAGAACCGCTTCGTCGGCATGAAGAGCCGCGGCATGTACGAGACGCCGGGCGGCACCATCTATGCGCTGGCGCATCGCGGCATCGAGCAGATCACGCTCGACCGGGGCGCCGCGCATTTGAAGGACGAACTGGCGCCGCGCTATGCCGAGCTGGTCTATAACGGCTTCTGGTTCAGCCCCGAGCGCGAGATGCTGCAGGCCGCCGTCAACTACAGCCAGGAAAAGGTGACCGGCACCGTTCGCCTGAAGCTGTACAAGGGCAGCTGCAACGTCACGGGCCGTAAGTCGCCCTACAGCCTCTATTCGGAAAAGGTCGTCACCTTCGAGGACGATCAGGGCGCCTATGACCAGCGCGACGCGGCGGGCTTCATCAAGCTGAACGCGCTGCGCCTGCGCCTGCTCGGCCGCCGCGACCGCGACTGATCCGATCCTTCGTCCCGCTGGGAGCCATCGTCATGGATTGCGAACGGGACGGAACGACTAGCCAGGGGGCGGGGCTGTGGTGGCAGTCCCGCCCCTTCTTGTTGCTGTGCGTGCTAGCCTCGGCGATCCCGCTGGTCTGGCCCGTAGTGCCGCCACTGGGCGATATGGGCGACCATCTCGCGAGCTATCGCATCCTTGCCGAGGCGGGGCAGGGGCCATTGGCCCGCTATTACGCGGTGCATTGGGCAGCGGTGGGCAATCTTGGCGTCGAGGCGATCGTGCTCGCGCTGCACCACGCCTTCGCCATGGGCGTGGAGCCAGCCGGCAAGCTCGTAGTCACGGCCATTCCACCGCTGACCGTGGCGGGCGTGATCGCGCTGGCGCGTGCCGCCCATGGCCGGATGCCCGCCAGTACGATCCTGGCCTTTCCGCTGGCCTATGGCCCGGCCTTCCAAATGGGCTTCGTCAACTTCTGTCTGGCGCAGGGATTGCTGTTCCTGGCCATGGCGCTGTGGTTGCGGATGGCGCGCACCGACGGCGCAGCGGGGCGGCTCATCCTGTTCGCGCTGCTGGCGCCGCTTTTGTGGCTGGTCCATGCGCTCGGTTGGGCGCTGCTGGTCGCCTATGTCTTCGGCATGGAGGCCGGGCGGCTGGTCGAACAGGGGCGGCGCTGGCCCGCTGCCGTCCTGCGTGCCGGGGCAGCGGTCGCACCGATGGCGCTGCCCGCCTTGTGGATGATCCGGTCGGGCGGGGATCAGGTCGCGGGAGAAACCGGGCGCTGGTTCCTGTGGTACAAGCTGCGTTGGATCATGACGCTGTTCCAGGAGCGCTGGATGGCGTGGGATCTGGCGGCGGTGATAGGCTTGTCGTTCTTCGCCTATGTCGTGGTCCGGTCGCGCGCCCTATCGATCCGGCCGGTGCTGGGTGTGCCCGCCGCGGTCGGTTTTCTCGTCTTCTTCGTCCTGCCCTATCTGTTCCGCGGCGGGGCGTATCTCGACATGCGGATGTTGGCCCCCGCGGTGATGCTGGCGCTGCTCTCGGTCCAGGTGAGTACGGAACGGATGGGGCGCGGACTGGCGATCGTCGCGACCATCTTTTTCGTCGCAAGGCTGGCGGGCACGACCATCGCCTTTGCGGAACTGGCGCAGGGGCAGGATCGCGAATGGCGGGCCATCGCGGCGTTGCCGCCGGGCGGCACGGTGCTGGTCCTGACCAATGTAAGCGCCGAGTCGCGCTGGGATGCGCCCCGGCTGACCCATATCGGGGGTGTCGCGGTCGTGCGTATGGGCGTGTTCACCAACGGCCAGTGGACGGTGCCCGGCCAGCATCTGATCCAGCCCCGTCTGCCCGGTGCCGGGCGGTTCGACCGCGATCCGTCCTCGCTGGTCTTTCCTCCCGACAGCGGCGGAGGACCGACCGACTTCGAGGATGCGATCCGCGACTTCGACCGATGCACCTTCGACGCCGTTTGGACGATTGGTTTTCCCGATGGGCGTGCCCGGTCGCCCGATCTGACCCCGGTGTGGGCGCAGGGCAAATCCGCCGTCTATCGCGTTCGTCGCGGCCGATGCTTGTCGGACGCCCCTTCGATCCGCTAGGCGACCGGCATGAATGGGGGAAAGCTCAACTGGTGGCAGACGCGGTGGTTCGTGGCGGCGATGGCGCTGCTCGCCGCCGTGCCGCTCATCTGGCCCACCGTGCCGCCGCTGGTCGACCTGCCGGGGCATATGGGGCGCTACCGCGTCCAGCTGGAATATGCGCATCAGCCCTGGCTGGCGCACTGGTACCGCTTCGAATGGCAGATGATCGGCAATCTGGGCATCGACCTGCTGATCGAGCCGCTGGCGCCGATCTTCGGCCTGGAACTCGCGGTCAAGCTGATCGTGATCGCCATTCCGGTGCTGACCGTGACCGGCCTGTTGTGGATCGCGCGCGAGGTGCAGGGGCGCATCCCGGCGACCGCGCTGTTCGCGCTGCCGCTGGCCTATAGCTATCCCGTCCAGTTCGGTTTCGTGAACTTCGCGCTGGCGATGGCGCTGGCGCTGAACCTGTTCGCGCTGTGGCTGCGCATGGGGCGGCTGGGCGCCGTAAAGCTGCGGGCGCTCCTCTTCGTGCCGTTGTCGTGCATCCTGTGGGTCGCGCATACCTTTGGCTGGGGCGTGCTGGGCGTGCTGGCCTTTTCGGCCGAGCTGATCCGCCAGCATGACATCCGCCGTGCCAAGGGTGCGCAGGGACTCAAGGGCTGGGCCGAGTCGGCCTTCCATGCCGGGCTGGGCTGTATCCCGCTGGCACTGCCCATGGTGCTGATGGTGCTGTGGCGTTCGGGTGCGGATGTGACCGGCAAGACTGGCGACTGGTTCAACTGGCGCTGGAAGATCAACTGGATCACGATGGTGCTGCGCGATCGCTGGATGGCGTTCGACCTCGCCTCGGTGACGGTGCTGTTCCTCGTTCTGCTCAAGGGCGTGCGCGACGAGCGGGTCGAATATTCGCGCAATCTGGTGCTGTCGGCGGCGTTCCTGTTCGTCGTCTATCTGCTGCTGCCGCGCGTCGTCTTCGGCTCGGCCTATGCCGATATGCGCCTCGCCCCCTATGTCCTGGCCATCGCGTTGATCGCGCTGCGTCCCCGGCGTGGGTTGTCGTTGCGCGGCGCGTCGACGCTGGCGGTCGTGGGTCTGGCGTTCTTCGGGGTGCGGATCGCGGCGACCACGGTCAGCTATGTGATGTACAGCAACGACTATGACCGGGTGCTCACCGCGCTCGATCATGTACCGCCGCGTGCGCGGTTGCTGACCTTTGTCGGCCGCCAATATTGCGCCGATGTCTGGCCGTCGAGCCGGCTGGAGCATGTCGCGGGTCTCGCGCTGGAGCGCAAGCTGGCCTATGCCAATGACCAATGGTCGATGGCGGGCGGACAGCTGCTGACGGTGCGCTACGCCCCCGCCAAGCGGTTCGCGCATGACCCGTCCGAAATCGTCACCCAGCGGCGTTGTCGCGGGCAATGGTGGCGGCCGGTCGATACCGCGCTGAAGCTGCTGCCGCGCGATGCGTTCGACTATGTCTGGCTAGTCCATGCGCCGCGCTATGACGAGGCGCTGACGCGTGGGCTGACGCCGATCTGGCGGTCGGGGCGCGACGTGCTTTACAGGATCGACGATCGCCGTCCGATCATCGACCCGGCGGCCTATGAACTGCTCAGCCGCCCGCTGCCCGAGGAAGAAAAGCGAGCGCCCGCCCGGCGCAAGGCCACGGCAGACCAGGACGACAATTAAGGCAGGGTGATCTGAGATAAACCCACCCCCCCCCTTCAGGGGAGGGGCCGGGGGGTGGGGCGTACCCGCATGCGCGGCCTTTGTGGAAAGGCCCCACCCCAACCCCTCCCCTGAAGGGGAGGGGCTCGTATTACTCCAAGGCGATCTGATCCCGCTCTGCGCCTCAGCCCCGGCGGAATGGGGTCAGCTCGCCCAGATACTCGCTCTCTGCCTCGATCGCCTGACGCTCGCGGGTCACGAACTCGGCGACGGCGCGGCGGAAGGCGGGGTGGGGGATATAATGCGCCGACCAGGTTGGCACGGGCACATAGCCGCGCGCCAGCTTGTGCTCGCCCTGCGCGCCCGCCTCGACGGTCGCCAGCCCGCGCGCAATGGCGGCGTCGATCGCCTGATAATAGCAGAGCTCGAAATGGAGGAAGGGCACCTCCTCGACCGCGCCCCAATAGCGGCCATAGAGCGTGTCTTCCCCGATCAGGTTGAGCGCGCCCGCGATCGGTATCCCGTCGCGCTCGGCCAGGATCAGCAGCACCTTGTCGCCCAGCCGCTCGCCGATCCGGTCGAAGGCGGCACGGGTCAGATAGGGCTGGCCCCATTTGCGGCTGCCCGTGTCCTGATAGAAGACCCAGAAGGCGTCCCAATGCTCGGGGCGGATTTGGTCACCCGACAGATGGCGGATGGTTAGTCCCTCGACGGCGGCGGCGCGTTCCTTGCGGATCGCCTTGCGCTTGCGGCTGGCGAGCGCGTCCAGGAAGTCGTCGAAGTTGCGATAGCCGTCATTGCGCCAGTGGAACTGCACCCCCTCGCGGATCAGCCAGTCCGCCGCCTCGAAATGCGGCAGCTGGTCGGGGGCGACGAACGTCACATGCGCCGAGGACAGCTCGCTCTGGTCGGTCACCGCCTCGATCGCCGCGATCAGCGCGGGCGCGAAGGCGGGATCGCGCATCAGCAGTCGGGGGCCGGGCACCGGCGAGAAAGGCGCGGCGATCTGGAGCTTGGGGTAATAGCGCCCGCCCGCGCGCTCCCAGGCGTCGGCCCAGCCATGGTCGAAGACATATTCGCCCTGGCTATGCGCCTTCAGATAGGCGGGGGCGATGGCGGCGGGGTGTCCGTCGGGGCCGTCGATCACGATGGGAGCAGGCGTCCAGCCGGAGCGGCCGCCGACGCTGTGCGACTCCTCCAAGGCGGTCAGGAAGGCGTGGGAGACGAACGGGTTTGCCGTGCCCGCGCAGGCGTCCCACTGGTCGGGGGACAGGGCGGCGACGCCGGAGAGGATACGCGCGACGGCGGTGGTCATCGCGGGTGGATATGCGGTGTGGGATGGGGTGGAACAAGGGGGCGAGTGGGTGGCTGGTGGCGAAGGCCCTCCCCCATCCCCTCCCGCTTGCGGGAGGGGAGCGGCCAGAGGTTAGCGAGGAATCCCAAAACTGGCCAAACAACGCGCCCCTCCCGCAGGCGGGAGGGGATGGGGGAGGGAAGGCCGCAAGCTACGTACTCACGGACTTTCCCAGTTACGCCAATTCGACGATCGCGTCCACCTCGACCGCCGCCCCCAGCGGCAGCACCGGCACGCCGACCGCCGAGCGGGCATGACGCCCGGCCGCTTCGCCGAACAGCGACACCATCAGTTCGGACGCGCCATTGGCGACCTTGGGCTGGTCGGTGAAGTCACCGGCCGAGTTCACGAACACGCCCAGCTTCACGATCCGCTTCACGCGGCTCAGGTCGCCACCGAGATGCTTCTTGATCTGCGCGACCAGCATCAGGCCGCACGCCTGCGCCGCCTTCTGCCCGTCCTCCAGCGAGACGCCATCGCCCAGTCGTCCGGTGACGAGCTGACCGTCTACAAAGGGCAACTGGCCCGAAATGTGGAGAAGCCCGCCCGCCTCGACGACGGGGACATAGGCGGCGACGGGGGCGGCAGCCTCCGGCAGGGTGAGGCCGAGCTGCTCGAGCGCGCGATCGATATGCGTAGTCATGGGGCGAGACATGGCGCGCTCGCCCCGTTTTCGTCAAGCCGTGGCGGGGCGCCCCTCGGCGAAGCGCGCGGCGATCCAGCCTTCCGCCTTGCGCCAGTCGTCGATCCGCGCATGGGCGTGCGGGGCGGGCGGTACATGCGGGGCCATTTCCGGCTCCGAGACCATGTGCAGCCGGTGGACCTGCGGCGCATGGTCGGCGACCGAGGCGTGATGTTGCGGCAGATCGTCGACGAAGACGGTGACGGGGTTGCCATGCTCGGCGACGAGTCGGGCCACCGGCTCGCCCTTGCCGCCATTGTTGCATTGGACCCGGTGATGGATGCCAAAGCGCGCCAGCTGCTCGATTCGCGGCGTGCGGCATTCCTCGATCAAATTGGTCAGGATGACGATGTCGGCGTGTTGGCCCAGGGCGGCTAGCGCCTCGGCGGCGTGGGGCACCAGCGTCTGGCGGTCCATCTCGCTGGGGAAGAAACCGTGCAGCAGATCCCAGGCCTCGGCCTGGCTCAAGGCGGGGCCGCCGTTCCGCCGCGTCATCGCGCCGAAGAAATCGTGGCGATCGATCGCGAAGTCGATGTCGTGCGACTCGTCCAGCCAGTTGCGGAAGTGGCGCACCATGTGGACGAGCACCTCGTCACAGTCACAGATCAATAAAGGCTTCATGCGGTCTCCAACGTCCGGCGGGCGGCAACCAGCGCCTCGGGGCGAACGTCCAAATCCTCGGCGCAGGCGATCAGGTCCGCCTCATGGCCCTCCAGGAACGACAGGATCGCCGCCAGCACGCCCGGCTCGCCCGCCCCGCCGCGCAGTTCCTCGACCGACAGGCCGGTCAGCGCGAGCAGCCGTTCGGCGCGCGACGGGCTTTGCAGCGTCCATATGAGCGCCCGCAGCGCCAGGGCCATTGCGGGTTCGATTGTATCCGGTCCGGGCATTGCCTATCGTGTCCGTCGTAATGGTGGAGACCGCGTGACAAGAAAGGTGCTCGTTGTCGAGGACAACGAACTCAATCTGAAACTCTTCTGCGACCTGTTGCGCGTGCACGGCTTCATCGCCGAGCCGGTGCGCGACGGGCGCGAAGCGGTGGCGCGCGCGCGCGAGGTGCAGCCCGACCTCATCATCATGGACATCCAGATGCCGCATGTCACCGGCTATGAGCTGATCCTGGAGATGAAGGCCGACGAGGAGTTGCGCCGCATCCCGGTGATGGCGGTGACCGCCTATGCGGGCCGCGACGACGAGGAGCGGATCCGCGCAGCGGGGGCGGATTCCTACGTGTCCAAGCCGATCAGCCTGATGCGGTTCATGGAGGCGGTGAACGGGTTGTTGTGAAGGGTGCTTCCCTCCGTTCGCACAGAGCGAAGTCGAAGTGCACGTCCCGGACCTATGCGGCACGCGTTATCCCGTGGCCTTCGACTGCGCTCAGGCTGAACGGGGGGTGGGAACAGGCGGTCTGCCCGGATGGGAATCTGACAACGCAGCTATCCCAAAGAAGACAAGATCGAGCCAGCCAGCCCCAGCGAGGCATAGACGGAAACGATTATTCTCGTGCTGTTCCCATATCCTCGCCGAGCCAGGAACCACCCGAACACTAACGGCACGGTCAACAGGCCAAGCATTAACGGGCCGCTGATCCGGCGACTTTGGAAGGGACGTTGATCAATATCCGTCTTGATTGGCGCGTCGGGCATCAGGCTTTTGATCATGGAAACGCTGTGTCCGCAATGGCGCGACAGCGGACCCCGCCGCCCCACCCTCAGGCTTCTGAATCATCCTCCACCACCGTCGCCTTGCGCCCCTTGAACCCCTGCGCCACCACGAACCATTCCACCGAACCCTTGCGGCTCGACGGCGGCTTGGCGTGTTTCACGGTGGCGAAGTGGCGCTTCATCTCGGCGACCAGTTGCGAATCGGCGCCGCCCGCAAAGACCTTCGACACGAACACGCCGCCGGGCGACAGCACGTCGCAGGCGAAGGCGAAGGCGGTTTCGACCAGCGCCATGGTGCGCAGCGCATCGGTCTGCGGATGGCCGACGGTGTTGGCCGCCATGTCCGACATCACCAGGTCCGGTGCGCCGCCCAGCGCCTCCATCAGGCGATCGGGCGCGGCGTCGTCCATGAAGTCCATCTCGAAGATGGTGACGCCGTCGATCGGATCGACCGGCAACAGGTCGATGCCGACCACGCTGGCGTTCGGCACCTGCCGCCGTACCACCTGGCTCCAGCCGCCCGGTGCCAGTCCGAGGTCGATGATCCGCTTCTTGCCGCGCAGGAAGCCGAAGCGCTCGTCCAGCTCGATCAGCTTGTACGCGGCGCGGCTGCGATACCCCTCCGCCTTGGCGCGGCGGACATAAGGGTCGTTCAGCTGGCGCTCGAGCCAGCGGGTCGATTGGGCGGTGCGCTTCCGGGCGGTGCGCACGCGCTGGTGCAGCCCTGCATTGCCTCTGCTCACGGTCTGGCGATTCCCATCAAACGGCGCAGGATTCCCTCGCGAATCCCGCGGTCGGCGATCCCTAGCCGCTCGGCGGGCCAGAGGTCCAATATCGTCTCCAGGATGGCGCAGCCCGCCACCACCAGATCGGCGCGTTCAGGACCGATGCACGCCACCTTGCCGCGCGCGGACAGGCTCTTGCGCGACAGATCGGCGCTGATCGCGCGCATCGCGGCCGTGGGCACGATCAGCCCGTCGACGGCGTTGCGGTCATAATGGCTGAGCCCCAGATGGACACTGCCCAAAGTCGTCACCGTGCCGCTGGTGCCGAGCAGCCGGGGGCGCTTGAGGTTCCTCGGCAGGCGCGCGGCGAAGTCGGCGAAGCTGTCCGCGACGATGTCGCGCATCCGGGCATAGGCGGCCAACCGCCCGGCCTCGCCCTCGCCACCGCCCGCGCTTTCGGTCAGCGACACGACGCCCCAGGGCGCCGAATGCCAGTCGAGGATGCGCGGGGCAGGTCCATGCGTGTCGACCAGCACCAGCTCGGTCGAGCCGCCGCCAATGTCGAAGATCAGCGCGGGGTCCTCGCCCGGCTCGATCAGCGCATGACAGCCGAGCACCGCCAGCCGCGCCTCTTCCTCGGCCGAGATGATGTCCAGATGGATCCCCGTCTCGGCCAGCGCGCGCGCGATGAAGGCGGGGCCGTTGGCGGCGCGGCGACACGCTTCGGTCGCGACGGCGCGCGACAAAGTGACGTTGCGGCGCTTCAGCTTGTCGGCGCAGACGCGCAGCGCGGCGATGGTGCGGTCGATCGCGGCGTCGGACAGGCGGCCGGTCGTCGCCAGCCCCTCGCCCAGCCGGACGATCCGCGAAAAGGCGTCGACGACCGCAAAGCCGCCGCCCTGCGGCCGCGCGATCAGCAGCCGGCAATTGTTGGTACCAAGGTCGAGCGCGGCATAGGCCTGCGCATCCGACCACCGGCCACGCTGGGGCCGGGGGGGTGCCGGACGGGCAGGGGGCTTGGCCTGCCGGTACGGCCTTCGGGTGGGAACATCCCCCATCGCCGTATCTCGCTTTATTCTGTTCTATCCGTCACGAACATGAGTGTTCGCCGGTGCTTGAGCATCAAGGTAGCGAGTCGGCACCGCCGCGACAAGACGCGCGACGGGCACCATTGCGGAAATCGGGTTGACACCGTTGATTCGCCCGCCTAGAGGCACGCCCCTGTTCGATGCCCCGTCGTCTAAAGGTAAGACCACGGACTCTGACTCCGTTAATTGAGGTTCGAATCCTCACGGGGCATCCAGATTTTCCTGACATGGCCGGTTTCTTCGCCCCGTCGCCGATCGCGTGACGCGGGTTTCGTTGCTGATTCCGCGCGGAACCGGGCGCGGCGCGGCACAGTTGACCCCGTCATGGTCGTGATCGGATGCCTGTTGCTGTTCATCCTGCCGTTGATCGGTCTGGTGATCGGCGGCTGGCTGGGCGGCCTGACGGTCGGCCTATGGGCGGCATTGGGCGGGTTCGTGCTCGCTATCGCCGCCTGCTCCCTCTCGATCATCGCATTGGTGAAGTCCCGTCCTTCCCGCTAAGCCCCCGCGCTCCTGATCCGATGACGCGGACAGAATGATGAGTCAAAGCGGCGCCTCTCCTTGTCGCCGGGCGTAGGGGGGCCGGCCAACCGGATGACGATCGGCCACGCCGTTGCCGACCTGGGCGAACTCGGCGAGGAGCATAGGAGCGGGCGCTGGCTGAAGGGCCTTGGTCTCGATGCCGCGACGTTATGCCGGATGCGTGAGGTGGTGCGTCAGTGCCGGTCCCCCGATTTGGCCGGGGCTGAAGGCCGATCCCGCAAAGCCGTATCAGGGGGCCGGTGCCGCACCCTCGGTGCGTGCGCTCAACGTCGTTCAGCGCGTGCGGACGTCAGGCCTTCCAGCCATCCACCAGCGTCCAGCGATCGCGCCAGCGCAGCACCGGGGTCTCGCCCTCCCATTCCACCGGCAGCCAGACATAGCGTCCGTCGATCGCAATTTCCGGCCGCCAGCGATCGGCCATGAAGATGAAGCGTGGTTCCGCTCCCGGTCGCTCCGGCGGCAGCGGCAGGACGAAGGTGGACTGCGAATGGAAGGTCGTCTTCCGGTCCTCCTCGCTTCCGCGCACCGGATTTCCCAGCGGGCGCCACGGCCCCGTCACCTTGTCCGCGACATAGACCCGCCCCGGATTGGGCCGCCATCCCGTCAGGCCGGAGGCGAACATGTAATAGCGCCCCTTGGTCTTGAAGAGCGCTGGGGCCTCGTTGCCGCCATCGGGCAACGCGCGGACATAATAGCCGTCATGTCGGGTCCAGTCGGGCGCAAGCCGCGCGATCTGGAGCGTCGCATTCTCCTCCGAGGCATAGATATGCCAGGCGGTGTCGCCATCGACGAAGATCGTCATGTCACGCGCCATCTGCCCGCCCGAAAAGTCGCGGGCCAGGGTGGTGTCCGGCGCCTTGTCCTCGGCCGTCGCATTGGCGGGCCAGATGCCCGGATTGACGCGGCCAGCGTGCAGGAAACGGAACGGCCCCTGCGGTCGATCGGCAACCGCGACGCCCGCCTGCGCCGCGCCGTACCCGCGCCCCTTCAGCTCCAGATGGAACCACATCACGAATTGGCGGGTGCGGCGGTTATAGACGACCTTGGGCCGCTCCAGGATGCAGCCGCGCGTGATCGGGCTTGCCGGATCGTCCGATACGGGCAGCGCGATGCCCTCGTCGCGCCAGTTCACCAGATCGGCCGAGCTATAGGCATGGACGCCGACCAGCGCGGTATTGCCCGCCTCGCCTGCCGTCTTGTGCTCGCCATGCCACCACCAGCGTCCGCCATGACGCAGCAGGCCGCCGCCATGCGCATTGATCGCGACGCCGCTGACATCGTTCCACACCTCGCCGGGGTCAAAGGCGTCGGGCTGGGCAGCGCGCGCCATGCCACCGATCAGCGCCGCCGCGCTTGCCCCCAACAGGATGCTTCGCCGATCGATCGTCACGGAAACCTCGCTCGCTGCCATGGCTCCGACCGTATATCGTCTGACAAATTCGGCAAGGCCCGACGGGCTCGACGCTGTGCTGGCGGGGGGCTAGACCGGCCCCGTTTCCATTTCTGTCAGGCCGTACCATGTCCTATTCCGCCCGCCTCACCGCTCTCCGTGCCGAACTGGCCGCGCAAGGGCTCGACGGTTTCGTCGTGCCGCTGACCGACGAGCATATGAGCGAATATGTCGGCGACTATGCGCAGCGGCTGGGCTGGCTGACCGGGTTTGGCGGGTCGGCGGGGTCGGCGGTGGTGCTTCGCGACAAGGCGGCGATCTTCACCGACGGACGCTATACGCTGCAGGTGCGCGAGCAGGTGTCGGGCGACGACTATGCCTATATCCCCGTGCCGCAGGACAGCGTGGCCGCCTGGCTGGGCCGCGAGACGGCGGCGGGGCAGCGGATCGGCTATGACCCGTGGCTGCACACGCGCCAGCAGGTCGCCGATATGGCGGCCGCGCTGGCCGATCGCGAGGCCGAACTGGTCGCCGTCACGGCCAATCCGATCGACGCGATCTGGACCGACCGTCCCGCCCCCTCGGCCGCCGTGTTGACGGTGCAGGATGAGGCGGTGGCGGGCGAAAGCTCGGCGGCCAAGCGTGCGCGGATCGGCGAATGGCTGACCGAGCAACGTGCCGACGCGGTGGTGCTGTCGGCCCTGGATTCGATCGCCTGGACGCTTAACGTGCGCGGCACCGATGTCGCGCATACGCCGGTCGCGCTGTCCTATGCGATCGTCCATGCGGATGGCGAGACCGACCTGTTCATCGCGCCGGAGAAGATCACGCCGGAGGTCCGCGCGCATCTGGGCAATGCGGTGCGGCTACACGAGCGCGCAGCGTTCGCGGGCTATCTGACCGGCTTTGCGGGCAAGCGGGTGGTCGCGGACCCCGAGCGTGCGGTCGCTGCCATCGCGCTAGGACTGGAGGCGGGCGGGGCCAAGGTGCTGGCGCTTCGCGATCCGGTTGTGCTGACCAAGGCGATCAAGAACCCTGCCGAGGTCGCCGGTCACCGCGCCGCCTCGGTCCGTGACGGCGCGGCGATGGTGCGCTTCCTCCGCTGGGTCGAACTGGAGTGCCCCAAGGGCGGCCAGACCGAGCTGTCCGCCGCCGCGCAATTGCTGGCGTGCCGCGAGGCGACCGGGTTGCTCAAGGATACCAGCTTCTCGACCATTTCGGCCACCGGCGCACATGGCGCCAGCCCGCATTATCACGTCACCGAGGAGTCGAACGCAGCGATCGAATTGGGTCAGCTGTTCCTAATTGATTCCGGCGGGCAGTATCAGGATGGCACCACCGACATCACCCGCGTCATGCCGATCGGTGCGCCGACGGACGAGATGCGCGATCGCTTCACCCGCGTTCTGAAGGGGCATATCGGCCTGGCCACCGCCGTCTTCCCGGACGGGACGCTCGGCGGGCATCTGGATTCGCTGGCACGGCGGCCGCTCTGGGAGGTCGGGCTGGATTACGCGCACGGCACCGGCCACGGCGTCGGCGCGTATCTGTCGGTGCATGAGGGGCCGCAGCGTATAGCCGCGCCCAACTATCCCGGCGGGGCGGCAATGGAGCCGCTGCGCGCAGGGATGATGCTGTCCAACGAGCCGGGTTATTACAAGGCGGGCGAGTACGGCATCCGCATCGAGAATCTGGTACTGGTCGAATCGCGCGAGATCGCGGGCGCGGACCGCGACATGCTGGGCTTCGAGACGCTGACCCTGTGCCCAATCGAGCGGACGCTGATCGTGGCGGACCTGCTGACAGTCGAGGAACGGGACTGGCTGAATGCGTATCATACGCGGGTTGCAGAGGTTCTGGCGTCGGAGCTGGAGGGTGCGGATCGGGACTGGTTGCTGGAGAAGTGTGCGGCGATCTGATTTTTGGTTCACGCGAAGCCGCGAGGACGCGAAGAAGAAGGAAGGGTGGTTCGCGCGGAGGCGCGGAGGCGCGGAGGTGTCTCGCCCGCCGCGCCAGCGGCCCTCTTATCTCGGGCGCTGAGGAATAGAGGGCGCTGCGCGCGGCTTTATAGCAGGACGACATGAGATGAACTCCCCCTCCCCTTCAGGGGAGGGGCCGGGGGTGGGGCGCTTCCGCCAGCGTGCGGCCTGTTGTGAGGCCCCACCCCAACCCCTCCCCTGAAGGGGAGGGGCTTGCGCCGATTCAAGTCAATGTCATCCTGCTCTAAACCTCTCTGCGTCCTCCGCGCCTCTGCGCGAACAATTCTTCTCCGCGCCTCCGCGTCTCCGCGCGAAATCAATCTTCGCGTCATCGCGGCTTCGCGTGAACAAGAAACGCCGCGCGGAAGGAGCCTCCCACGCGGCGTCTCGCGCTTTCAACGAAACAGGAACTGGACCCCGGCCTTCGCCGGGGAACAGAAGAGGGATTGCCCCCTTACCGCCCCAGCAGCACTCGCGCCTGCCCCGCGATCTGGGCCAGCATCGCGGCGTTGGGCTGGGCGGCCAAGCGCGCGCGGTCGATCACCGCCTTGAACTGGCCGACCCGTGCGGCATTGCGCTCCAGCCACGCCTCGACCGCCGCTTCAGGATCGGTCGCGCCTGCCCGGCCGAGGAAGTCGAGCCGCTGCTGCTGGAAATCGCGCGCGAGGCCGGCGATCAGCAGGCGTTCCCACGGATCGCTGGGGTTGATCCGCGCCGCCTGTCCCTGCGCCCAGTCGAGGCCCAGCGCCTGACCCAGACGGGTAAAGGCATGGGTCAGCCGCGTCTCGTCCAGCGACAGCCGCTGGCCCAGATCGGCCAGCCCCACCGCACCGTCGAGTTCGGACACGCGCACCACCTGTGCCGCCAGATCGGCCGGAGCTCCGGCTTCCTCCAGCGTGGCGACGACGCGTGCGCTCTGCGCTTTGGCCTCGTCGCGCAGCAGCGCGGGCGTTTCCGCCGCCAGCCGCTCGATGCCCGGCTGCAACCGCTCCAGCGCTGCGCCCGGGGCCGTGCCCGCCGGCATGGCGCGCAACAGATCGGCGATCTGCGAGCGAGTCGCGCGCGCCACCTCGTCGAACAGCGCGATGCGCGCCGCTTCCGGCATCGCCGCTGTCTCGATCGCGGTCCACAGCGCGGGCAGGTCGAACAGTCGCTCGACCACGACGAACATCGCCGCGATATCGGCCATCGCCGCGCCTTCCTCCTCCGCCAGTTCGAACGGATGGAGGATGCCCATCCGGTTGACGATCCGGTTGGCGAGCTTGGTCGCGACGATCTCGCCGCGCAGGCGATGCTGGTCGATCGCCTCGCCGAATGCTTCTCGCATCGCGGGCGGGAAGGCGGCGTGCAGATCGGGGCGCAATTCGTCGTCCAGCGCCAGCGCGCTGTTCTCGATCGCGTCCTGCAAGGTCAGCTTGGCCGTCGCCAGCAGCACCGCCAGCTCGGGTCGGGTCAGCGCGATGCCGTCCTGCCCGCGCCGCAGCAGCACGTCGTTGCTGCCCAGCCCCTCGACCGCGCGGTCGAGCCGCCCGGCGCTCTCGAAGATTTCGATGACGCGGACATAGCTCGGCATCGCGCCCGCGCCGTCCGCCTCGGCGATCGACAGGCCCAGCGTCTGGAGGCGGTTATCCTCCAGCACGATATGCGCCACGTCATCGGTCATCGAGGCGAGCAGCGTGTTGCGATCGCCCTCCGCCAGACGGCCCTCGATCATCTCGCGGTTGAGCGCGATCTTGATGTTGACCTCGTTATCCGAGCAGTCGACGCCCGCCGAATTGTCGATGAAGTCGGTGTTGATCCGCCCGCCGCGCTCGGCAAAGGCGATGCGCGCGGCTTGGGTCACGCCCAGATTGGCGCCCTCGCCGATGGCGGTGACGCGCAGATCCTCGGCATCGACACGCAGGCGGTCGTTCGCCGGATCACCGACCTGGACGTTATTCTCCGCCGCCGCCTTGATGTAGGTCCCGATACCGCCGAACCAGAGCAGGTCGGCCGGGGCCTTCAGGATCGCCGAGATCAGCGCGGTCGGCTCCAGCGAAGTGGCGGTGATGCCCAGCGCCTCGCGGATTTCGTCCGATAGCGGGATCGTCTTGGCCGAACGCGGGAAGACGCCGCCGCCGGGTGAGATGAGGCTGGTGTCGTAATCCGCCCAGCTCGACCGGGGGAGCGCGAACATGCGCGCGCGCTCATCCCAGCTGGTCGCGGGATCGGGATTGGGGTCCAAGAAGATGTGGCGATGGTCGAACGCCGCGACCAGCTTGATCGCCTTGGACAACAGCATCCCGTTGCCGAACACGTCGCCCGACATGTCGCCACAGCCGACGACGCGGATGGACTGCGTCTGCACGTCCACACCGCGCTCGGCGAAGTGGCGCTGCACCGACACCCAGGCACCCTTGGCGGTGATGCCCATCGCCTTGTGGTCGTAACCCTGGCTGCCCCCGGAGGCGAAGGCGTCGCCCAGCCAGAAGCCGCGCTCCAGCGCCAGCGCATTGGCCACGTCGGAAAAGGTCGCGGTGCCCTTATCGGCGGCGACCACGAAATAGGGGTCCTCGCCGTCCAGCACCCGCACGCCGTCCGGGTGCACCACCGCACCCTCGACGATATTGTCGGTGATCGACAGCAAAGCGCGGATGAACACGCGGTAGCTTTCCTTGCCCTCGGCGGCCCAGCCGTCACGGTCGGTGACGGGCGAGGGCAGCTGCTTCGGGTAGAAACCACCCTTCGCGCCGGTCGGCACGATGACCGCGTTCTTCACCCGCTGCGCCTTCATCAGGCCCAGGATTTCGGTGCGGAAGTCATCGCGACGATCCGACCAGCGCAGACCGCCCCGCGCGACGGGTCCGGCGCGCAGGTGAATACCCTCGACGCGGGGGGAATAGACCCAGACCTCGCGCCACGGCAGCGGTGCGGGGAGCCCCGGAATTTTGTGGCTGTCCAGCTTGAACGCCAGCGCCTCCTTGCCCGCCTCGGCAAAGGCGTTGGTGCGCAGGGTCGCCGCGATCATGTCGCGGAAGCTGCGCAGGATACGGTCGTCGTCGATCGCCGACACGGCATCCAGCCCCGCCGCGATGGCCGCATCGGCGGCGGCGATATCGCCCTTCGCCTTCGGGTCATGCGCGGCGGTGAACCGCTCGATCAGCGCGGTCGCCAGCTTGGGCGCCCGGCGCAGCGCGTCGACCACGGTGGTCAGGCCATAAGGCAGCCCCGCCTGGCGCAGATAGCGGAACCAGGCGCGGAACAGCACCACCGCCTGCGGGCTGAGCCCAACATCGACGATCAGGCGGTTGAACGCGTCATTCTCCGCCGCGCCCTCCAGCACGGCCGCGATCGCGCCCTCCAGCACCGCTGCGCCCTTGGGCTCGGTCGTCGCCTCGGTCTCGACGATGAAGTCGTGGACGAAGGGATCGGCATCGTCGCGCAGCCGCGTCGGCAACTCGCCGATCACGCGAAAGCCGAAATTCTCCAGCACCGGCACCGCATCCGACAAGGGCAACGCGCCGTTCAGCTTGTAGATCTTCAGCTGGCGGTCCTGCCCTGCCTGCACCGGGAACAGGCGGACCGAACGGCTATTCTCGTCCTCCAGCGCGGACAGGCGCAGAATGTCGGCGGCGGCTTCGGCCGCATCGCTGACATTGCGGTAATTGGTCGGGAAGCCATTGGCCCAGCGCAGCGCAAGGCGCGCCGCACGGGGCGCGGGCACCTGCTCGGCCAGCGCCGCCTCGACATCGGGCATCCAGCCGCGCACCATCTTGCGCAGCCGCTCGGACAGCGCCGCCGTATCGGGCAGGCGGCCGTCCTGCCGCAGGTCGATCGTATAGCGGATCAGCGCGACGACGCCGTCCTCCAGCGCGATCGACCAGTTGAGCAGCGAGCCATTAGCGGCCTCGCCCAGCATGTCGCCGATCGCGACGCGACGCGCGGTGGTCAGCTCATCGCGCGGCAGCCAGACAAAGGCGAAGAGATGCCGCTGCAACACCGATCGGATCAGCACCAGCTCGGGGCGCGGACGATCGGCCAGCGACATGGCGGTCAGCGCCAGCTGCTCCAGCGCCTCGGCCGGGAAAGCCGTCACCAGATCATGCGGTAGCGCGGTCAGCGCATGGGTCAGCGCCTTGCCGGTATGGCCGCGCGGATCGAATCCGAACTTGGCCTGCAGCGCGGCGAGCCGCGTGCGCAGCACCGGCACCTCATGCGGCGGGCTGGCGAGCGCGGCGCTGGTCCACAGCCCCGCATGGATCGACAGGCCGACGACGCGGCCCTGCTCGATCACGGGCACCAGCACCAGGTCGAGCGGCACCGAGCGATGGACGGTCGAGATCGCGTTGGACTTGAGCAAGAGCGGCGCGGCACCGCCCTCGACAAAATAGTCGAGCGCGCGCTGGCGCGAGATATCGGCGAGCAGCGGCACCTTGTGCGGCGTGCGCGCAATGCCCAACGCGGGCGCGGCGCGGCCATCCTCGAACCATTTCTCATGGCCGAGCAGCGTCAGCTTGCCGTTCAGGAACCACAAAAGGAGCGCCGCACCCTCGCCATTCTTCTCGCCCAGCGTAGTGGCGTCGGCGGCCAGCGCGTCCTGCAACCCCGACCAGTCGACCACGGCGGCGCGCACATCGGCCAAGACTGCACGCAGATCGTCGATCAGGCCGCGCCGGTCGCGCGCATCGGCGCGTTCCATTTCCAGATAGATGAAGGATTCGGACTTTCCGCTCGCGCCGATCGCCTGAAGCTGTCCCTCGGCATCGCGGGTGACGGGCAGGACGGGGTGGATGACGCGGTCAATCGCGATGCCGTCTGCGCCGACCATTGCCGCGATCGAATCGACCAGGAAGGGCATGTCGTCATTGACGATGGCCAGGCGCATCCGGCGGTGCGTGTCGTCGCCCGACATCGGCTCCAGCGCGATCGACGGCTCGCCCAGCGCGCGCTGCTGGGCCACCCCCGCAACGAAGGCCGCTGCCGCAGCCACCTCCGCGGGGCCGAACCCCTGCAACTCCGCCGGAAGGGCGCCCTGGGTCAGCCGCGCGGCAATCGCGTCGGCCATCGGATGCGACATATTCGGTGCCATAGCGGCAAGTCCTAGGCCGGGCTTTCGCGCCGCTCAACCCTCTGCGGCGCGAGAAAAGATGTTGCGCCGCAGCGCAATTTTCATTGCGAAGTGCGCAATACCCTGTCGGCCAATCGTGCATCGCCGACCACCGATCCGGTGATGGCAACGCTACCATCTTCGGCCACGCGCCCGACCAACACGATCGGCGTACCCGGCCGCGCATGGGTGGGCCAGGCGATGTGAGCGATAGCCTCTGGGGCTGCGTCGCTTTCGAAGTCCGGCTGATTCCACAGGGCAGCGGCGGAGCCGGGCGGCGGCACCTGAGTGGCCACTGCGGCCGAATCGATCAGTTCCGAATCGAGCGACGCCTGTAACAGCGGATCGGCCAGTTCCTTCCAGCTCAGGACACCGTGGATGAAGTCGATCATCAGCCCGTCGGACGAATAGGGCAGCAGGATGCCGCGATACAGCGTCATCCGTCCGCGCGCGTTGACGAACTCCGCCTCGAACCCGGTCGGCACCTGATCGGCCAGCACATGGTCGAAATGCCGAGTCAGCCGCCCCAGCAGCGACGCCTCGGGCAACTCCCCGATCCGCGTCGGCCGCGCCACCGTGCCGCACTCGTCCCGCAGCGCCTGACCAAGATAGGCGATCGCGGGATCGATCCGGTCGCCCCGAAAATCCAACAGCACCGAATTGGCCGCGAAATCCCCGATCGCCTCGGTGTCCAGCGCCCGGATCGAGGGAAACCGCGCCGCCCCCGATAGCGAGACCCAATGGTGATAGGCGCGCGCATGGAGCCGCCGCTCCACCCCGCCCAGCCGCAACAGCGCATCCTCCGCTGCCCCGGGGCGTCCGTGCTCGGCGGATCGCTCACCCGCTGGATGCTCCGGGGGAAGGGGGGGCGGATGCTGGGGTTCGCGGTTCATGACGGTCTTCCTGGCCATGCCCTGTCATGCCCGGACATAGTTAATCACCCGTAAAGATCGCCTGACCCGTTCATAAGCCGCTTGCCAGCCCCCACCCGAACTGTTAAGCGCGCCCACCTGACCGGACACCAGCCGGTTCACGATACGGGCCGCTTTAGCTCAGCTGGTAGAGCATCGCATTCGTAATGCGGGGGTCACAGGTTCGAGTCCTGTAAGCGGCACCATCTCTCTCCATAAAAAATCTGTTTTTATAGAGATTTAGCCCTCCCCGTTGGCGGAGCGCTGCCCTGCCCGTTCCCTCACAGCAATTTCATTAGGTGTTCAGTCCCGGCCTCTGGTGGATCGGATCGATGATGAACCGGTCTGGCTGTGAGTCCAGATCTTGGCGATGTATTCGTAGGGGGTGAGACCGCTGAGGGTCTTGAGCCTGCGGGCGAAGTTGTAGGCGGCCATGAAGTCAGCGAGGTGCGTCCGGAGCTGGTCGTGGCTCTCATAGTGGAAGCGTTTGACGGTCGCTTCCTTGACCGTTGCTGTTCGGGTGCCTCGTAAGGCCAAGCTGCGGGAACGGGACTTCACCCGTGATGAGGCCAACACCATCCTTTCCGCTACCTATGGTATCCCTGCCGTTCGAGCTCATGGTGGCGATGGTTCCCTTCCCAATACCGGTCGTGGCTCAGCTCGCATCATATCGGGCGCGAGCGTGCTGGATATTGAGCTGATTGGCATTTGCCCAAAGGGTGAGCGCCATGACCGGTTCGAGCAATGACCGCCCGACATCCGTCAACTCATACTCTACCCGCGGCGGGATTGTGGGAAACAAGGTCCGGCTCACCAGTCCATTGCGTTCGAGTCCCCGCAGCGTGATCGTCAGCATGCGCTGCGAGATGCCATCGATACGACGACGTAGTTCGTTGAAGCGCACCGGCCCGTCCTTGAGCGACGCGATGATGTAGAGGCTCCACTTGTCCCCGACGAGATCCAGGATCTCCCGCACCATGCGGCAGTCGTGTCCGGGGCCGGGGGTAGGAAAATCCATGTCACCAAGTGTCATGAGAGTGCCTTCTTGCGAGGGGCTGAATGGTCACTTTAATAGCGTCGGTAACAATTAGTTACCGCCTCGTTACCCTTGGAGCAACCATGACCAATATCCTGCTCGTAACCTCGAGCCCCCGCGGCACCGCAAGCTTGTCCAGCCGCTTTGCCAGCGAGACCGCGGAGCGCCTCAAGGCACGTTCTGGTGCAACGCTGATTACTCGCGATCTCGCCGCCAATCCGCCGCCGCATATCACCCGGGCCTATATCGACGGCCGGGTCGCGGCAGCCGAGGCACGCACATCCGATCAAGTCGAGGCAGTCGGCCTGGCCCAGGCGCTGGTTGACGAGGTGAAAGCCGCCGACATCATCGTCCTAGGTTCGGGCATGATCAATTTCGGCCCGCCGTCGCAGCTCAAGGCGTGGTTCGATCATATCACCTGGCCGGGCGTCACTTTCGGCTACGACGAGGCTGGCCCGCGCGGCCTGCTGAGCGGCAAGAAGGTTTATTTGGTTACCGCCGCTGGCGGCGTCTTTTCGCAAGGCGAATGGGCTGCCTTTGATTTCCAGACCGGCTATCTGCGCCACCTGTTGGGCTTCATCGGTCTGAGCGACGTTGAAATCGTCCGGGTGGAGGGCACCGTCTTCGGACCCGAGGCGGCTCAAGCCGCGATCGCCGCCACCGAAGCCTACCTTCACGCCGTGCTGGAAAAGGCCGCCTGAAGTACGGGCAACGAAAGGAGGATGCGAAGAAGATCGCCTGCTTGGACGTACCGGCCCGACCGGGCGCCGCATCATCGAAGAGGCTCTGGGTCGCGGCTAAACCTTGTCGGTTTACACCCGCGACCCCGCAAAGCTCGCGGTCTTTTTCGAGTGGATCGACATCGTCGTCAGCGACCTGAAGAACCGCAACGCGATCAAGGCCTGCATCACGGCCGCCGACGCGGTGATCAGCGCCCTAGAACCCAATGGCCTGATCTCGGCCCAAGACAAAGCCGGAGAATTTGGACGTCCGGCACCGCATCCGCTCGACGGCGGCGCGCGCGGCCGCCGCTCCTCTACCCTAGGCCCAGCACGCCCGGGGCTGAACGGTTCTGAAGGAAATAGCGCAATCCCCACCCCTTTCGGTGGGACGCAAGCCTGGCTACATCCGGGCGATGACCGAACCCGCCGCGCCGACGCCGCCCATTGCCCAAACCCGTGCCCACAGCTTCACGGCCCATGGCATCACCATCGAAGATCCCTATGCCTGGTTGAAGGACCCCGCCTATCCCGAAGTCACCGACAGCCAGGTCCTGGCCTATGTCGAGGCGGAGAATGCGTATTTCGAGGCGGTCATGGCCCCGCGCCAGAAGCTGATCGACCGGCTGTATGAGGAGATGAAGGGCCGGATCAAGGAGGACGAATCCTCCGTGCCCCAAAAGGATGGCGACTGGCTTTACTGGACCGGGTTCGAGACCGGCGGCCAGTATCGCAAATGGTGGCGCAAGCCGGTGACCGGCGGCCCCGACGAGCTGCTGCTCGATGAGCCGGCGCTGGCCGAGGGCAAGGAATATTTCCGGCTGGGCGCGTTTTCGATCAGCAACAATGGCCGCTATCTGGCCTATGCGATCGACGACAATGGCTCGGAACGGTTCGAGGTGCGGGTCAAGGACCTGACGACGGCTGAGCATCTGCCCGAGGTGATTCCCGGCATGTTGTCGGAGATCGTCTGGACGGCGGACGATAGCGGTTTCCTCTACGGCGTGGCCAATGCCCAGTGGCGGACCGACAATGCGCGCTTCCACCGGCTGGGCACGCCCGTCGCCGACGATGTCGAGCTGTTCCACGAGGATGACGAGGGCTACCGCGTCGCCGTCGCCGAGACCTCCGCGCGCAACTGGATCGTCATCGCGACCGGCGATCATGTCACCAGCGAGGTGCGGCTGCTCCCGGCTGACAATGTCTTTGCCGAGCCGATCCTGGTCGCACCCCGCAAGGAGGGGCGCGAGTATGACGTGGACGAGCATGACGGCACGCTGTTCATCCACACCAATGATGTGGACCCGCAGTTCCGCCTGTGCACCGCGTCGATCGACGCGCCGGGCGACTGGCACGAACTGATCGGGCCGGACCCGCATTTCTACATGACCGGGGTGGAGTGTTATAAGGACTTCTTCGTGGTCGAGGGGCGCGAGGACGGCTTGGACCGCATCGCCATCCACCGCTATGACACGCCGACCGTGCCCCAGCGGATCGCGTTTCCCGAGGCCAGCTATACGGCGGGGCTGGGCGACAATCCCGAATATGACGTGTCGGTCTTGCGGCTCGGCTATGAGTCGATGGTCACGCCGGGCACCGTCTATGACTATGACGTGGCGACCGGCGGGTTGACCATGCTGAAGGTGCAGGAAATCCCGTCGGGCTATGACGCGGACAAATACCGGACCGAGCGCCTGAAGATTCCTGCGCGCGACGGGACTATGGTGCCGGTATCGATCGTCTACCCCAAGGATTTTCCGCGCGACGGATCGGGCAAGCTGTTCCTCTACGCCTATGGCGCATACGGTTATGCGATCCCGCCGGGCTTCTCGACGGGCCGGATGAGCCTGCTTGATCGCGGTTTCGCCTATGCCATCGCGCATATTCGCGGCGGCGACGATCTGGGCCAGCAATGGTATCTGGACGGCAAGCTGGAAAAGCGGACCAACACCTTCCACGACTTCGTCGACGTGGCGAAGGGGCTGATCGAGGGCGGCTGGACCAAGGCGGGCCAGATCGCCATCGCGGGCCGTTCGGCGGGTGGCGAGCTGATGGGTGCGGTGGTCAATTCCGATCCCGAGCTGTGGGGTGCGGTGATCGCCGATGTGCCGTTCGTCGACGTGCTCAACACGATGATGGACGCCGAGCTGCCGCTGACGCCGGGCGAATGGCCCGAATGGGGCAATCCGATCGAGGACAAGGCGGCGTTCGAGCTGATCCGCAGCTACAGCCCCTATGACAATGTCCGGGCGCAGCCCTATCCGCCGATGTTCATCTCGGGCGGGCTGAACGATCCGCGCGTCACCTATTGGGAGCCCGCCAAATGGGCCGCCAAGTTGCGCGCGACCAAGACCGATAACAATTTGCTGCTGCTCAAGACCAATATGGGCGCCGGGCATGGCGGCAAGTCGGGCCGGTTCGAGTCCCTGCGTGAGGGTGCGGAGGAGCACGCCTTCATCCTGTGGCAGCTGGGAGTCGAATCCTGAGCATAGAGGCGATCGTCGCGCGCTACGGCGTCGCGGCCATCGCGCTCGGCGCCGGGCTGGAGGGTGAGACGGCGGTCGTCACGGGCGGCATATTGGCGCATCAGGGTCTGGTCGCCTGGCCCGCCGCCTTCATCGCGGCGGCGATCGGGTCGTTCCTGGCGGACCAGATCTTCTTCACCATCGGCCGCCGTGCGCGGGACGGGCGCTGGGTGCGAAGCTTGCGCAAGCGGCGCGTCTTTGCCCGCGTGACCAAGATGATGGAGCGTTATCCGGTCGGCTTCATCTTCGCCTTCCGCTTCCTTTACGGCCTGCGCACGATCAGCCCGGTGGCGCTGGGCACCAGCCATGTGTCGACCCGGCTGTTCGTCGCGGTCAATGCGGCATCCGCCGTGTGCTGGGCAGCGATCTTCACCGGCATCGGTTATCTGTTCGGCGAGGCGTTTCAAGAACTCGCCGCGCGCTATCGGCCCAGCCTGCTGCACATCCTGATGGCGGCCGGGCTGGTCATGGCCGCCGCCGCGATCGGCTGGGGCGTGCGCGCGCTGTGGTTGCGATACAAGGAGCCGGACGAACAGGCATGAGCCGTTTCACCATGAGCTTCACCGCCCAGCCCGAACATATCGACGAGCTGGGCCATGTGAACAACGCCGTCTGGGTCCAGTGGATTCAGGCGATCGCGGGTGCGCATTGGGAGGCCGTCGTGCCCCCCGAACATGCCGCCGCCCATGTGTGGGTCGTGACGCGGCACGAGATCGACTATCGCGGCAATGTCGTGGCGGGGGAGACGGTGACGGCCGAGACCTGGGTGCCCGATCCGCCCAAGGGTGCGCGCTTCGACCGGCATGTCCGCTTTCTGGATGTCGATCGCCGGGTGAAGGTGGAGGCGGTGACGACCTGGGCGCTGATCGACCGTGCCACCGGCCGCCTGCTGCGCGTCACGCCCGAGATCGCCGCGCCCTTCTTTCGGCTTTGAGCGCAAGAAGTGGGACGCAACGCCTGCGTCCTTGCGCTAGGCTCCTCCCCATGTTGAGCGAATGCACCATGGCCTCGCCGGTGGGCGAGCTGACCCTCGTGGCGAGCGAGCAGGGGCTGCGCGCGGTCCTGTGGGCCGAGGAACGGGCCGGGCGGGTGAAACTGCCCGAACGGCGCGACGATCCGGCCCATGCGATACTAGCCGAGGCGGTTCGCCAACTGTCGCAGTATTTCGCGGGGGAGCGCCGCGCGTTCGACCTGCCGCTCGACCCCGTCGGCACCGCGTTTCAGAAGGTCGTGTGGACGGGCCTTAAGGCCATTCCATACGGTGAGACGCGCAGTTATGCGGCGCTCGCCACCGCGATCGGACGGCCGGGTGCGTCGCGGGCGGTGGGAGCGGCGAACGGGCGCAACCCGCTGTCGATCGTGACGCCGTGCCACCGGGTCATCGGTGCCAACGGCACGCTGACCGGCTTTGCGGGCGGGCTGGCGGTCAAGCGATGGCTGCTCGCCCATGAATGCGGCGAGCCGATACTGGCGCTGGCATGAGCTATCCGCCACGCGCTTTCCGCGAGACGCGCGAGGATGTGCTGCTCGACGCGGTGGCGGAGATCGGCCTCGCCTCGCTGGTCGTGGTGCAGGGCGGTGTGCCCGAGGCGGTGTCGCTGCCGATGGTCGCGACGCGCGATGGCGAGGCGCTGGTGCTGGAGGGGCATGTCGCGCTTGCCAACCCGCTGTGGCGGCTCGCCGAAAGCGGCTGCGCGGCGCTGGCCATATTCCAGGGGCCGCACGCCTATGTCCATCCCGGCTGGTATCCGACCAAGCGCGAGCATGGGAAGGTCGTGCCGACCTGGAATTATGTGGTGGTGCAGGTGCATGGAACGCTATCCGTCACGCGTGATCCAGACTGGCTGGCGGTGCATCTGGCGCGACTGACGGACGTGAAGGAAGCGGGACGGCCGGAACCCTGGTCGATGGACGATGCACCTGCGGATTTCATTGCTGGGCTGTTGCGCGGCATCGTCGGCCTGACCCTGCACGTCACGCGGCTGGAGGGCGTGTGGAAGATCGCGCAGCACCATCCCGAGTCCAACCGGCGCGGCGTGATCGCCGGGCTGGCCGTCTCGCCTGATCCGGCCGACCGGGCGATGGCCGCGGTGATGGCGAACGCGGAGCGCGATTGGTCGAACTGATCCACAGGCGGCGCGGCGGCGCTTACCCGCTATTCCTGAGCGCAGTCGCAATGCCATTGATCGACAACAGGATGCCTTCGCCGATACGTGGATCGTCTTCACCGGCGCGGTGGCGTTTCATCAGTTCGATCTGGAGCAGGTTGAGCGGCTCGATATAGGGCAGGCGCAGGCGGATCGACGCCTCCAGCGCCGGGTTGTCGGACAGCAGCCGCGCTTGGCCGGTCACGCCCAGCAGGCCGTCGCGCGCGCGGTGCCAGCCGTCATGGATGCGCCCGAAGATCGAGTCCCGCAGATTCTCGTCCTCGACCAGCCCGGCATAGCGCCGCGCAATGCCGATGTCGGATTTGGCCAGCACCATCTCCATATTCGCCAGCGTGGCGGCAAAGAACGGCCAGTTCTTCGCCATCTCGGCCAGCAGCGCCTTGTCCTCGAACCGCGCGATCGCAGTGCCGACGCCGAACCAGCCGGGCAGCATGACGCGCGCCTGCGCCCAGCTGAACACCCAGGGAATGGCGCGCAGATCCTCGATCGCGTCGGACTTTTTGCGGCTGGCCGGACGGCTGCCGATCTTGAGGCCCGCAATCTCGGCGATCGGCGTCATCTGGCGGAAGAAGGTGCGGAAGCCCTCGGTTCCGTACACAAGGTCGCGATAGGTGGTGAAGGCGGTGGCCGACAATTCCTCCATCGCCGCGGTAAAGCGCGCGGTGTCCGCCGCCGACAGCCGGTCCGGCTCTAGGCTGGCGAGCAGCGTGGCGGAGGCCATGGCTTCCAAATTGGTCAGTGCCGAGTCGCGCGTGCCATATTTGCCCGCGATCACCTCGCCCTGTTCGGTGATGCGGATGCGGCCCTGGACCGTGCCATGCGGCTGGGCGCGGATCGCGGCAAAGGCGCTGCCGCCGCCGCGCCCGACCGCGCCGCCGCGCCCGTGGAACAGCTGCATCCTGACGCCCCGTTCGTCGAACACCGGGCGGAACGCGCTCGATGCCTTGGACAGCGACCAGGTGGAGGTCAGGTAGCCGCCATCCTTGTTCGAGTCCGAATAGCCGATCATCACCTCCTGATGACCGCGCGCCCGGACGATCGCGGCGATCTCCGGCAGCGCGAAATAGGCGCGCATGATCTCCGGCCCGGCCTCCAGATCCTCAATCGTCTCGAACAGCGGCACCGCCATGATCGCGGCGGTGGCGGGCTCGCCGGGGCGATAAAGGCCGAATTCCTTCAGCATCAGGTTGATTTCGAGCAGATCGGACACCGATTTGCCCATCGAGACGATGTAATTGGTGATGCACTTCGGACCATATTGGGCGTGTGCATCGGCGGCGGCCTGAACGATCGCCAGCTCGGAGCGAGTCTCGTCCGAATAATCGGCATAATGGCTGAACAGCGGCCGGGCATTGGCGAGTTCGCGGCGAAGCAGCGCCACGCGCGCCTCCTCGTCCAGCGCGAGATAGTCCGCCTCGACCCCTGCGACCTTCAGCAACTCCGCGACGACGCGCTCATGCACCGCCGAATTCTGGCGCAGGTCGAGCGTGGCGAGGTGGAAGCCAAAGGTTTCGACCGCGCGGATCAGCCGCCCAAGGGCTCCGCCGCTCGCCAGCGCGCCGTCGCCCTGTGCCGCCAGCCCGCGTGCGATGGCGACGAGGTCGGTGCGCAGCGCCTTGGGATCGGGATAGGGTTCGCCGATCAGCTTGCCGGGGCGGGGCGGGGTTTTTCCGGTGAGCTTCTGGTGGGTGGCGGCCAGCCGCGCATAGATGCCCGAGAGCGCGCGGCGATAGGGCTCGTCCGAACGGCTGAGCGCGTCATCACCGCTGGCGTCTGCCAGCGCCAGCACGGCCTCGTCCACCTGCGCATGGCCGGTCGAGATGGACAGTTCGGCACCCAGCGCGTGCACCGCCTCGCAATAATGGGTGAGCACCGCATCGGCGGCTTGGGCGAGCGCGGTGGTCAGCGATTCGGCGGTGACGAAGGGGTTGCCGTCGCGATCGCCGCCGATCCACGAGCCCGGCCGCAGGAAGGCAGGTACGCGCGCGCCGAACGCCTTGTCCCAGCGCTGATAGAGCGCGGGCAGCACCGGGAGGAACACGTCGCGCAGGTATGACAGCGCCGTCTCCACCTCGTCGGTGACATAGAGACGTTCGCGACGCAGCACCCGCGTCTGCCACAACAGCGCGATCTGGCGGCCGATCGCGGCGTCCACATCATCGCCATCGGGCGTCACGTCACGGCCCGCATCGCGCATCGCCAGCAATTCGGCGATGCGGTTGCGATGATCGATCATGCTCTTGCGGCGCACCTCGGTCGGGTGCGCGGTCAGCACCGGCACGACGAGCGACTGCGCCAGCAACTCCATGGCCGCGTCGCGATCGATCCCCTTTTCGGACAGTGTCGTCAGCACATCCGCGATGTCCGCGGCGGGCTCGCGCGCGATACCCTGCCGGTCCTCGGCCAGATTGGCGAGCATCGAAAACAGCATGAAGCCGCGCACGAAATCCAGCGTCTCGTCCAGCGCCAGCTTTTCCAGTTGCAGGTCGACCGACCCGTCTTCCCCCAGCCCACGATAGCGATCGACCGAGGCCCGGCGGATCGCCTCGGTCGCCTCGAACAGCGCGTCGCCGCCATAACGGCGGATCACGTCGCCGAGCTGCGCGCCCAGGAAGCGGATGTCGGCATTGTTGGCGATGGGGGGGAGGCTGGTCATGGGCGCTATTGCTGCAACGCAATAGGAAGCGCGTCAACCGATTGAATGGGGCAATTTTGGTATAATATTTTTGCGACTTGGCTTGTTATATTGCTTAGTCCCAACCGAGTGTTTGCCCGGCCATGGCCGCATCCTTGCGGACGATGCCAGCGCCTCAGTTGGCGTTCCCCGGCATGGTCGTATTTGCCCCCGTCGCGACCGGGTTGCTCGGTGCGGCAGGCCGTTCGGTGCGCGAAGCTTCCCGCTCTTCCGACGTCACGGTGCCGTCGCGGTTCAGGTCCATCCGGTCGAAACGCGCCAGCATCCCCTCGAAGAATTCGCTTTCGGTGATTTCGCCGTCCTTGTTGCGGTCGAGTTCCCACAGGCGCGAATTGGTGGTGGGCATTTCGTCACGGGTGATGATGTCGTTGCCGTCGCGGTCCAGTTCGCGAAAGCGGCGCGCCATCATGCTGCCGAAGTCGACGCGGGAGGTGACGGAGGGCGGTACGAAGCCCGCCTTGGCGGCGGCACGGTCGGCCTCGGCGCGGTTTTCTTCCTTCTTGCCACAGGCGGTGGTGGTGGCGGCCAGCGCCATCAACCCCAGGCTCGTCAGGCTCCTGGCCCATCCACGCATTCGACACTCCCGGCTTCGTTACGCTTCCAGCTCAACGTCCCAATACAGCCAGTCGTGCCATGTTTCATGCAGATAATTGGGCGGGAAGCTGCGGCCATGTTCCTGCAAATGCCAGTTGGTCGGGCGGATCGGCTCGATATGCAGCGGCATCGCCGCCTGGCGCGGCGTGCGCCCGCCCTTTTTCAAGTTGCATGGCGCGCAGGCAGTGACGACATTCTCCCAGGTCGTGCGGCCGCCTTGGGCGCGCGGGATGACATGGTCGAAGGTCAGGTCGCGGTGCGATCCGCAATATTGGCAGGAGAAGCGGTCGCGCAGGAACAGGTTGAAGCGGGTGAAGGCCGGGAATTGCGACGGCTTCACGAACTGCTTGAGCGCGATGACCGAGGGCAGCTTGACCTTGGCGGTCGGGCTGCGCACCTCGCGTTCGTAATGGGCGACGATATCCACCCGGTCGAGGAACACGGCCTTCACGGCGGTCTGCCAAGGCCAGACCGACAGCGGATAATAAGACAGCGGCGTATAATCGGCGTTCAGCACAAGAGCCGGACACGAGTCCGGGTGTCGGATCAAGTCGGGATGAAACACAGCTCCTCCCTTCGTGGTACGCCGACGCTATTCGCGCAAGCGCGTGACATGGCTATGACACTGAGCGCTATGACAGCATGGGATTGGAATCGCGGTCAAGAGGGCGGGCGATGAGTGGTGAGAGCCGGACGGCGCAGCCCGTGACCCGGTTCGCGCCCAGCCCGACCGGGCGGCTGCATCTGGGCCATGCGCTGTCGGCGGTTCGCGCCCATGATCTGGCGCGGGCGGGCGGCGGGCGCTTCCTGCTCAGGATCGAGGATATCGACGGCACGCGCAGTCGGCCCGAGCATGTCGACGCCATCTTGCGCGATCTGGAATGGCTGGGGCTGGAATGGGACGAGCTGTCCTTCCAGTCGGAGCGGCTGGATCTCTATGCGGCGGCGCAAGGACGGCTGGCCGATCTGCTCTACCCGTGTTTCTGCACCCGCGCGGAGATCGCCGCCAGCCTGTCTGCGCCGCATGGGGCCACGCCGCTTTATCCCGGGACGTGCCGTCATTTGTCGCCCGCGACGCGCGCCGCGCGGATGGGGGAGCCGCATGGCTGGCGGCTGGACATGGCGCTGGCGGTCGAGCGAGCCGGGCCGCTGACGTGGCGGGACGAATATGCGGGGGAGGTCGCCGCCGACCCGCTCGCCCAGGGCGACGTGATCCTGGCGCGCAAGGATGCGCCGTCAAGCTATCATCTGGCGGTGACGGTGGACGATGCCGCGCAGGGCGTCACGCATGTGGTGCGCGGGGCCGATCTGTTCGAGGCGACTCATGTCCACCGGCTGCTCCAGGCGCTGCTCGGACTGAAGACGCCGCTCTACCACCATCATCCGCTGATCGTCGGGGCGGATGGGGAGCGACTGGCCAAGCGGCACGGCGCGCCCGCGCTGGCGGTCATGCGCGAGGGCGGTGGAGACGGCCGCGCGCTGGCGGATGCGCTGCGGCGCAATATGCTTCCCGCTGGATTTCGGCTGGGGGAGGCGTAAGCTCCGCCTCATGACCACTTTTCTCGTGATCCTGTTGATCGCGGCGATGCTCGCCACCGTCGTCGCGCTGGTGCGCGGCATCATCACCTTCCTCCAGGAAGCCACGGCCGAGGCGAAGGGCGAGGGGCCGACCGCGTCGCAGCTGAAATCCAACCGGATGATGCAGCAGCGCATCTTCTTCCAGGCGCTGGCGATCACCGTCGTCGTGCTGTTGCTGTTCATGGCGGGGCGGACCTGATCCCTTGGTCAAGCTGACGAAAATCTACACCCGCACCGGCGACGAGGGCATGACCGGGCTGGTCGACGGATCGCGCCGCTCCAAGGCCGAACCCCGCATGGTCGCGATCGGCGAGGTGGACGAGGCGAACAGCGCGATCGGCGTGGCGTTGCTCTCGGTCGAAGGGCCGCTTGCCGGGCGGTTGACCATGATCCAGAACGACCTGTTCGATCTGGGTGCGGACCTGGCGACGCCCGGTGAGATCGAGGGGGCGCTGCGCATCCTGCCCGGACAGGTCGCACGGCTGGAGGCGGAGATCGACGCGATGAACGCCGCGCTGTCGCCGCTCACCAGCTTCATCCTGCCGGGCGGTAGTCCGGCTTCCGCACATCTGCATCTGGCGCGCGCGATCACCCGGCGGGCCGAGCGCGCGACCGTGGCGCTCGGCGATCAGGAAGCGATCAACCCGTCCGCGCTCGCTTACCTCAACCGATTGTCCGATTGGCTCTTTGTTGCCGCCCGCACGATGAACCAAAGCGGCGCATCGGACGTTCTTTGGGTTCCAGGAGGGGCGCGCATGGTACGGTAAAGGGCCGACCGGCCTCCCCATAGTCTGGGGAGCCCCAATGCCGACCCTCGTCCCGTCCTCCGCGACGGCTCCCACGCCTGCCGATGATCTCGCGTCACGTTACCGCGCGGTGCGTGGCCTGACTTTGGCGCTGGCCGAGCCGCTTTCCGATGCCGACGCGACCGTCCAGTCGATGCCGGACGCTTCGCCCGCCAAATGGCACATGGCGCATACGACCTGGTTCTTCGAAACCTTCGTGCTGCGCGACCATGTGCCCGGCTATGCGCTTCACGACCCGCGCTTTCCCTTCCTGTTCAACAGCTATTACGAGGCGGAAGGCAAGCGCCACGCGCGCCACCGTCGCGGGATGATTACCCGGCCGACGCTGGACGAGGTGCGCGCCTATCGCGCCCATGTCGACACCGCGCTGCTGGTGGCGCTGCCCGAGCTTCCGCAGGTCGCGCGCGAGCTGGTGGCGCTGGGGTGCCATCATGAGGAACAGCATCAGGAGCTGTTCGTCACCGACATCCTCCACCTCTTCTCCGAAAACCCGCTCGAACCCGCGCTCTATGTGCCCCAGCCCAAGGCGCCGGTTGCGATGCCCGGCCCGGTCGGCTGGATCGAGGGCAAGGCCGGGATCGTCGAGATCGGCCATGACGGGCAGGGCTTTGCGTTCGACTGCGAGGGGCCGCGTCATCAGGCCCTGCTTCAGCGCCATGCCATCGCCGACCGCACCGTCACCAATGCCGAATGGATGCAGTTCATCGACGATGGCGGTTATCGCGACGCGCGGCTCTGGCTGTCGGACGGTTGGGCCTGGGTGAAGGGCGAGGGGATCGCCGCGCCGCTCTATTGGGAAGAACGCGACGGCGGCTGGACCCGGTTCGGGCTGGACGGGCGGCGCGCGATCGACCCCGCCGCGCCGGTCACGCATGTCAGCTTTTACGAGGCGGACGCCTTCGCCACTTGGGCGGGCGCGCGCCTGCCGACCGAGTTCGAATGGGAGGCGGCGGCCGCGGCACATGACGCGGCGGGCGGCAATCAGCTCGACGGGGCGGGCGCGATCGAGCCGCGCCCCTCATCCGGCGGTCCGGCCTTTTTCGGCGATGTCTGGGAATGGACCGGCAGCGCGTACCGCCCCTATCCCGGCTTCCACGCGATCGAGGGCGCGGTCGGCGAGTATAACGGGAAGTTCATGAACGGGCAGTTCGTGCTGCGCGGCGGAAGCTGCGCGACGCCGCGCGGCCACGCGCGCGCCTCCTATCGCAACTTCTTCTACCCCCATCAGCGCTGGCAATTCACCGGCGTCCGTCTGGCAAAGGACCTGTCATCATGCTGAAGCCCGAGATCGAGGACGGCCAGATGTCGCTCGCCGACCCTGCCTTTCGCGCCGATGTCCTGGCCGGGCTGGAGCGTCGCCCGCGCGCCATCCCCGCGCGCTGGTTCTATGACCGCCGCGGCTCGGAGCTGTTCGAGGCGATTACCGATCTGCCCGAATATTATCCCACCCGCACCGAAACCGCGATCCTGAAGACCCTGTGCCCCGAACTCATCGCGCATGTCGGCCGGGGCCGGGCGGTCGTCGAGTTCGGTTCGGGCTCGTCGACCAAGACGCCCGTGCTGCTGCGCTGCGTCGAACCGTCGGCCTATGTGCCGATCGATATTTCGGGCGACTTCCTGCGCGAATCCGCGCGCGGGCTGCAACAGGCCTTTCCCGACCTGCCCATCCATCCGCTGGAGGGCGATTTCATGCGCCCGCTGACGCTGCCCGCGATGGTGGCGGACGCGCCCAAGCTGGGGTTCTTCCCCGGCTCGACCATCGGCAACATGACGCCCGCCATGGCCACTGACCTGCTGCGCGCGATGCGCGGATCGCTGGGCGAGGGGGCGATGCTGCTGATCGGCATGGACCGGACCAAGCCCAGCGACCTGCTGGTTCCCGCCTATGACGATGCGCAAGGGGTGACGGCGGCGTTCAACCGCAACCTGCTCGACCGGATCAACCGCGAGCTGGATGGCACCATCCCGGTCGATGCCTTTTGCCACCGGGCGATCTGGAACGACGACCGCTCGCGGATCGAGATGCATCTCGCCGCGACCCGCGATGTCGACTTCACGATCGAGGGCCGTCGCTTCAGCATAGCGGCGGGCGAAACCATCCACACCGAGAACAGCCACAAATATGGCCCCCGCGACGCAAAGATCCTGCTGCGCGCAGGCGGCTGGACGCCGATCGCACAGTGGAGCGACCCGGACGATCTTTTCGCCGTGTATCTGGCCGAGGCGCAATCGGTTCGGCTTGCGCCTTGACCAGTTGGGCGCGATTTCAAGATCGGAACGTAATTTTTGTTAAATTCATGGGTCTTTTTGCGGGGTCATCACGTTACCACCCCGGTTTGACCAAGATTTCGCTGTCAGGCGATCTCTCGGTCCGGCCCCGCGAAAAGTAATTCTGATCGTTTCACTATAACAGAATAACTCTTCGTCGGTTCCTGATCGGGAGGAGCATGATGACCGAAAGCGCACAACTGCTCGACGCGTTCGACGCGCGAGTCGAGCGCCGCAACCTGCGGCGCGAATTCTTCAAAACGGCGATGGGGGCGGCTGCGGCGGGCGTGACGGCGTTCAGCCTGGCCAGCAAGGCCGGGGCACAGGCGACGATCACCGACACCGACATTTTGAATTTCGCGTTGAATCTCGAATATCTCGAAGCGCAATTCTATGCCTATGCCGCCAATGGCACGGGGCTGGCCGCCAATCAGTTGACCGGCACGGGTACGCAAGGCGCGGTGACGGGCGGCCAGCAGGTCAATTTCGCCACCGGCATCGCCGACGATGCGATCGTGGGCCAATATGCGCGCGAGATCGCGGCGGACGAAGCGGCGCATGTCGCCTTCCTGCGTACCGCGCTGGGCAGCGCGGCGGTGGCGCAGCCGGCGATCAACATTTCGGGCGATGCCAATGGCCCGTTCACCGCGGCGGCGCTGGCGGCGGGCGTCATCACCAGCGGCACCTTCAATCCCTATAGCTCGCCGACGGCCTTTCTGCTCGGCGCGTATATCTTCGAAGATGTCGGCGTGACCGCCTATAAGGGTGCGTCGCCGCTGATCAGCAACAAGACCTTCCTCCAGGCGGCGGCGGGCATATTGGCGGTCGAGGCCTATCATGCCGCGATCGTGCGCACGACACTCTATGCGCGCGGCTATGCCGCCACGAACCCGCAATCCTCGCTGATTACCGCCGCAGGCCAGATTTCGGATGCGCGCGACAGCCTGGACGGCGCGACGGACCTCGACCAGGGGATCGCGCAGACCAGCGTCAACGGGCAGCCGGTGTCCAACATCGTGCCGCTCGATTCGAACGGCATCGCGTTCAGCCGCTCGCCGGGTCAGGTGCTCAACATCGTGTACCTGAACAAGGCGGCTGCCACGCTCGGCGGGTTCTTCCCGGCCGGCGTCAACGGCACCCTGCGCGCCAGCGTGGCGAACTGATCCCCTTTTTCCTCCTCTGGAGAGGATTTTAATCATGAGCGAAGAACGCTTCATTCTCGACGTCATCGAAGAGGCTTCCGCCAAGCGCCGGTCCGATCGTCGCCGTTTCATGCGCATGGCCGCCGGGGCGGGTGCGGTCGGCGGCCTGGCGATGCTGGGCGCCTGCGGTGACGACGGCGACGATGTCATCGTCGTGCCCACGCCCACCCCGACCACCGTTCCGACCGGTTCGGTCACGGACGCCGACGTGCTGAACTTCGCGCTCCAGCTCGAATATCTGGAAGCGCAATTCTATAGCTATGCCGCGTTCGGTGCAGGCCTGTCCTCGTCGCTGCTCGGCGGCACCGGCACGCAAGGGGCGGTTGCGATCAACGCCAGCGCGACCGATGGCGCCGGGCAGCCCCGCCAGGTCCGGTTCCAGGACCCGATCGTTGCGCAATATGCGCGCGAGATCGCCTATGACGAGATCGCCCATGTCAACTTCCTGCGCACCGCGCTGGGCAGCGCGGCGGTGGCGCAGCCCGCGATCAACCTGTCGGGCGACGCCAGCGGCGCCTTTACCGCGGCGGCGGTCGCGGCGGGTGTCATCACGAGCGGCTCGACCTTCGACCCTTACGCCTCGGACGAGAATTTCCTGCTCGGCGCCTTTCTGTTCGAGGATGTCGGCGTCACCGCCTATATGGGCGGCGTCACCCTGCTGACCAACAAGACCTTCATCGAGGCGGCGGCGGGCATCCACGCGGCCGAGGCCTATCATGCCGGTCTGGTCCGCACGACCTTGTACCGCAAGGGGCTGAGCAACGCGGCGCTCATCACCAATGCGGGCAAGATTTCGGACGCGCGTGACAGCCTCGACGGGTCGACTGATCTCGATCAGGGCATCGTGGCGACCGTCAACGGCCAGCAGGTGGCGAACATCGTGCCCGCCGATTCCAACGCCATCGCCTTTGTCCGCACGCCGGGCCAGGTGTTGAACGTCGTCTATCTAAACAAGGCAGCGGTGACGGGCGGGGGCTTCTTCCCCGGCGGCCTGAACGGCACCGTCCGCACCAGCGCCGCCAGCGGATAACCCTCTCCCTCCCAAGGGCTCCTTGGCCCCGGTCGGTCCCTAGTCCCCTGGCCGATCGGGGCTTTTTTGTCTTTCGTCGGGATGTGGAGGCGTGCTGGCGCGAAACCCCTTCTTATCCGCCGCAATTCCGCCTATGCAGGGTCCATCCCCGGGGGAGCGCTGGCCTGCGCTTGAGAGGGGGGCAGGAGCCCCCGACCCGCTGAACCTGATCCGGCTGACACCGGCGTAGGGAGGGAGCGGCCCCGCCTCTCACGGTCCGTTTCCTCCGCATGGAGTGGACTATGGCAGATATCCCCGCAAAGGCCGAAATCGGCGTGACGACCGGCCCCATTCGTGGCTCGAAGAAGATCCATGTCGGCCCATTGGGCGTCGCGATGCGCGAAATCCATCTCGATCCGTCCTCGGGCGAGCCTCCCTTGCGCGTCTATGACACCAGCGGTCCCTATACCGATCCGACCGCGCGCATCGACATCATGGCGGGCCTGCCGCAAATCCGCCGTGACTGGATCGAGGGGCGTGGCGATGTCGAGGCCTATGACGGCCGCGCCATCCGCCCCGAGGATAATGGCCAGCTCGGCCCCGACCGCTCGGGCGGCGTGCCGCAATTCCCGCGCACCGGCCTCAACCGCCCCTTGCGGGCCAAGCCCGGCATGAACGTCAGCCAGATGCACTATGCCCGCCAAGGCATCATCACGCCGGAAATGGAATATGTCGCGACCCGCGAGAATCTGGGCCGCGAGATGCTGAAAGACTATGTCCGCGACGGCGAGAGTTTCGGCGCGGCCATTCCCGATTACGTCACGCCCGAATTCGTCCGCGACGAAGTGGCACGCGGTCGGGCGATCATCCCCAACAATATCAATCACCCCGAATCCGAGCCGATGGCGATCGGCCGCAACTTCCTGGTCAAGATCAACGCCAATATCGGCAATTCGGCGGTCGCCAGCAACGTCGCCACCGAGGTCGACAAGCTGGTCTGGTCGATCCGCTGGGGCGCGGATACGGTCATGGACCTGTCGACGGGGCGCAACATCCACGACACGCGCGAGTGGATCATCCGCAACTCGCCGGTGCCGATCGGCACGGTGCCCATCTATCAGGCGCTGGAAAAGGTCGGCGGCATCGCCGAGGATCTCACCTGGGAGATTTTCCGCGACACGCTGATCGAACAGGCCGAGCAGGGCGTCGACTATTTCACCATCCATGCGGGCGTGCGCCTGCCGTACATTCCGCTGACCGCCAAGCGCGTGACCGGCATCGTGTCGCGCGGCGGCTCGATCATGGCGAAATGGTGCCTGGCGCATCACAAGGAGTCGTTCCTCTACGAGCGCTTCGACGAGATCACCGAGATCATGAAGGCGTATGACATCGCCTATTCGCTGGGCGACGGCCTGCGTCCCGGTGCGATCGCCGACGCCAATGACGAGGCGCAGTTCGCCGAGCTCTACACGCTGGGCGAACTGACCAAGCGCGCCTGGGCGCAGGACGTGCAGGTGATGATCGAAGGCCCCGGCCATGTGCCGATGCACAAGATCAAGCAGAATATGGACAAGCAGCTGGAGGCGTGCGGCGAGGCGCCCTTCTACACGCTCGGGCCGCTGACCACCGATATCGCACCGGGGTACGACCATATCACCAGCGGCATCGGTGCGGCGATGATCGGTTGGTACGGTACGGCGATGCTCTGTTATGTTACGCCCAAGGAGCATCTGGGCTTGCCCGACCGCGACGACGTGAAGGTCGGCGTCGTCACCTACAAGCTGGCCGCCCACGCCGCCGACCTGGCCAAGGGGCACCCCGCCGCCAAGATGCGCGACGATGCGCTCAGCCGCGCCCGCTTCGAGTTCCGCTGGCGCGACCAGTTCAACCTGTCGCTCGACCCCGACACGGCGGAGTCGTACCACGACCAGACCTTGCCAGCGGAGGGCGCCAAGACCGCACATTTTTGTTCGATGTGCGGCCCGAAATTCTGTTCGATGAAGATCACGCAGGAAGTTCGGGAATTCGCGGCCAAGCAGAACGCGCCGGTCGAAACCTTCGTCGCGGCCGAGGACGCCGAGGCGGGGATGCAGCAGATGAGCGAGAAATTCCGCGAGAAGGGCGGGGAGGTTTATCTTCCGGCGGAGTGATAGCCGGCCAGCTTTACGCTGGCCGGTCTTACATCACTTAAGGCTAGGGTCCGCATAGACCGCAAGCCGCCATTTTATGGGTTGGCTCGTGGCATGTTGATGATGATTTTGAGGGGGGAAGGGGTCGCCTTTGTTAGACGCAATCTCACGACCACAGCCTTGGCACCTATAAATGCCCGAATGCGGCACAGTGGCCCCGGGTCCATAGGTCAGGTCGTAGGCGTCGCTATTAGATTTTTGCAAATACTGATCATACTTGTAGTATGCCATTTTAGCCTCTGAGTCTTACCGCTCCGGCACCAAGGGCGGGTTGCTTTGCAATCGGAGGCCCACTAAAGTCTCATACGCTTTGTGAAGCATGAGGTGGGATGCCTGCCTCCATCAGGGCCGTCGTTGGCGCGGCGGCCCTGATTTCGTTCGGCTGTCAAATCGGCCCATGCCTAACCCACGAGAGCATTGGCATTGGCGTCTTTGACGGCGTAAAAATGTCCCCGCTCGTGCGGGGGAATCGTGCCCGCACAACCGTGCATCGAAGCCTAGCGTGGGCCATTCCCGCGGGCGCGGGAGAGGCTTGTGCTTCGACTTTACAAACTTTTCATAAAAATATGTCGGGGTCAATATCGAAGCATAGCGGTTCAGTCAATTTGTTCAGGCTGTGAAAACACGACGCTCGGGGTTCGCTCCCCAATGCAAATGGGTCACGTTCTTTAGCCCCCGGGAGGATGTAAGGCCTCCTCGATCGACGCCCATTCGCTGGCCGAGATCAGCACGGCGCCTTCGCCCCGTTCAAGCGTGATCGCGAGGGGCGCGCGGTCGGCGACGACCTTGTCGATCATCGCCTCCAGATTTTCGGCTGCTTCATCGTAGGAGACTGCCTGCATAGGGCCATGCTCTCCCACGACACGCCGAACGTCAACCTCACCGCTTCCGCACAAACTCCGCCCTCAACACCAACCCCTTGATCCCGTCAAACTTGCAGTCGATTTCCTGCGCGTCGCCGGTCAGGCGGATCGACTTGATGAGGGTGCCGCGCTTCAGCGTCTGGCCTGCGCCCTTGACGGTCAGGTCCTTGATCAGCGTCACCTGGTCGCCGTCGCTCAGCACATTGCCGACCGAGTCGCGCACCACGACCGCATCGTCGTCGCTGGCCGCGGCACCCTTGGCAGCAGCGTCGGCGGCGCTGATCCATTCGCCGGTCGCTTCGTCATAGACATATTCGTCGTCGGCCATCGCCGGTGGTCCTTATTCTATCGGTGGAATGGCGGGCGCTATGCGCGCTTGCACCAAATGATGCCAGTGTGATTACAGATCGGGATCAGGACAGCGGCGGCAGCGCCCAGTCGATCGGCGGCTGGCCGTGCTCGACCAGAAAGTCATTGGCGCGCGAAAAGGGCTTCGAGCCGAAAAAGCCGCCCCGCGCCGACAAAGGCGAGGGGTGGACCGAGGTCAGGACACAGTGCCGCCCCGCGCCCATCTCACGAACGAAGCCCGCCTTTTTCTGGGCATAGGCGCCCCACAGGATGAAGACCACCGGCTCGGGCCTGGCGGCCACGGCGCGGATCACGGCGTCGGTGAACCGCTCCCACCCGCGCCCCTGATGCGAGGCGGCCTGTCCCATCCGCACGGTCAGCACGGAGTTGAGCAAGAGCACCCCCTGCCGCGCCCAGTGATCGAGCAGGCCGTGGGAGGGCGGGGCGATGCCCAGATCACTCGCCATCTCCTTGTAGATATTGACCAGGCTGGGCGGCGGGCGGACGCCCGGCTGGACCGAGAAGGCCAGGCCATGCGCCTGCCCCTCGCCATGATAGGGGTCCTGCCCCAGGATCACGACCCGCACCTGGTCGAGCGGCGTCAGGTCGAGCGCGCGAAACCATTCGGACGGGCGAGGGAAGATGCGCTGGCCGCCCTCGCGCTCTTCGGCGAGGAAGGTCTTCAATGCCTTCATATAGGGCTCGTCGAATTCGGGCCGCAGCACCGACAGCCAGCTTTCGTGCAATCGAACGTCGCTCATCGAGATGTCTTGCCGTTCGCGGCGGATGCGCGCAACTGGCGACGCCGATGATCGTTATGCAGGCGATACGGTCGCTCTCCCGCGGCCGCCACTTAGGGAAAGGAACTGGATCATGCAGCGTTCCACGATTCTCCTGGCCGTAATGGCCGCCGCGCTGCCGCTGGCGGCGTGCGGGTCCTCGACTGAACCAGCCAATAACAGCGCCGCCGCTGCCACCAGCAATGGCACGGAAATGAGCGCCGATACGCTGGGCGCCAAGGTTCGTGCGCTGCCCGAGGGCCAGCGTCGCGGCGTCCTGTTCCGTGCGATCCGCGATGCGGGGCCGAACGGGTCGAGCTGCCAGTCGGTGACGGCCATGAAGGAGGCCGCGCCTACCAACGGCAATCCGACTTGGGATGCGGTGTGCGACGATAAAACCCAATGGACGATCGTGCTGACCGCAGACCAGTCGGCGAGCGTCACCGGCCCAGGCCCCGTAACCATCAAGAAGTGAACCGGACAGAGGCTCGACCGTCACCGCCGGTGATGGTCGAGCCTCGTCAGGGTTGCCGGATCGTCCTGCCCGTCGAAGAAGCGCTCGAGCCCCTGGCGAAACGGCGCGGGGTCATCCGCGACGGCGGCAAACAGGGTCAGCGACGATCGCAGCTTCATCGCGTCGATCGCGCCGAATACCGCCTCGGCCGAACCAGGCGCTGCCACGGCGGCGGCCACGACCTGATGCAGACGCGGCCCCAGCACCGGATGCGCCAGATAGGCCCGCGCTTCCTCGGCATCGGCGATCGCATAGAATATCGCGGTGGGGCTGCGGCCAAGCCCGGCGATCTGCGGGAATATGTACCACATCCAATGGCTTTGCTTCCGGCCCGCGCGCAATTCGGCGAGGGCGGTGGCGAAACTGTTCGCCTGGGCCTCGACAAAGCGGACCAGTGCGGCATCATGGGCAGGCGGGGATGTCATGAACGGGCAACCGGCCGCCCCCTCAAAGCGTTCCCGCCTATAAGAGATTCGTCAGGAGAGAGACATGCGCCGTTTCGCCATCCTTGCCCCCTTGGCTCTGCTCGCATTGTCGGCGTGCGGCGGTCGGGGTGAGGATACCGACTCGGATGTCGCACCCGGCAACTTCACCCCGCCGGGCACCGCGCGGCCGACCCCACTGCCGGGCGTGGCGCAGGTCAATCCGCTGACCGCCTATATCGGCCATTATCCCGGAGACGCGGTGGACGGGGTCAGCTTCTTCGACCGGACCGAGGTGGCGACCGCGCTGCACGATGCGGTCGGCGATCAGAAGCTGGTCCAGCGGATGATGTCGCGCGGCGCGGTGACGGTGCCGATCTTCCGCCAGGGCGAACAGGGGATCGCCGCGCATGGCTGCACCCCGCATGACTGCGCCGACAATAACTGGACGGTCGAGCTGGACTTGAAGACGTCCAAGGCGCGGGTCTGCTACCATGACCGCGAGACGATGGGCGACCGCAGCCACTGGTATATGGGCGGCGCGCCGGTGACCCAGCCGGGGGAATGCCCGCAGGCGTGACAATCCTCCCCGGCACGGGGAGGGGGACCACCGCGAAGCGGTGGTGGAGGGGGGATCGCCGCCAAGGGACGTCCTATGTGGTAAGCCCCCCTCCGTCAGGCCTTCGGCCTGCCACCTCCCCTTGCAGGGGAGGATCGAAACTCAGAACGTGTACGCCAGCCCCAGCGCGCTCAGCCACTGGCTGCGCGATCCGGCCTGCGATACGATGGGGCTGTCCCCGAAATCGTTCACCATCCGGCCATAGGTCAGGCCGCCGACGACCTTCCATCCCTTCAACAGGTTGCCGGTGATCGAATAGGTGGCGAGCCCGCCGACCGACCAGTCCTTCCACCCGGACCGGGCGTTGTAGACGGGCAGGCCGCTTGCTGCGCTCTGGTCCGGCGTGATCGAGAAATAGCGGCGGGCATAGCCACGGCCGACATGCTCGGCGGTGGCGAACAGGCCGACCGCCGCCTTGGTCGACAGCGGGGTGAAGTAATTGACCGAAGGCTGCCAGATGCCGCTGTCATGTACGCCGGTCACGTCATGGCGATAGCTGACCGAGACGGAGAGCCGGTCATAGGGGCTGGTGACGACGCCGATCTTGCCAATGCCGACATAGCCGCCCAGCTCGACCGCCGCGCCGATCTTGCCCAGCGCGCGGACGCGGGGATCATCGATCCCCGAGGTGGTCGTGCGGTCGAGATTGACGACGCCGATCGGCCCGGCCTGGATATCCCAGTCGCGATTGGCCTTGTCGCCGATCAGGTCGACCGACAGGCGGTTGCCGATATAGGTGATGGTATGCCCGTCGATATAGGCGAGCGCGGCGGGCGCGGGGCTGAACTGGTAATCCTTCGACCCCTCATAGGACGGCAGATAGGCCGCGCCCAAGCCGACGGTGACGGTGTTCTTGCCCAGCTGGCCCGCCATTTCGGTGGCGGCCGGATTGCTGGAGGACGAGGCGTCCTGCGCAAGGGCGGGCGCCGACAGGGACAGCACGCCCAGAGCGATCAGCGTAGCGGAGACGCGCGGAAATTGGCGCAAGACGGAAAACTCCCTGAATTCGGTTATCCGAAATGCAACGTTACGGTGACGATTTTGCTCCGGCAATTGTGTCAGAAGATGTACCGCATCCTGATCTGTTGTGTTTCGGCAACAGAATCGAGCGTGAACCGCGCCGCCGAAAAGCGCGGCGGGCCGAAACGGATCACCGGATTGCGCGAAAATCCGAAACCCTCGCGCGGGATGCCTGCCAGCGTGTCGAGCTTGGCGTTGTTGTTCTCATCATGGATGACGGCGGCGGCATAGGTGCCATGCGGCAGGCCATCCAGACCGATACTCCGCTGGCCGGCGGGGACCGACCGGGTCAGCGCGCGGGCATCGTCGACGCATTGCGGGAAGTTATCCGGGTCGGCGGTCAGGCACAGCCGGATCATCCCCTTGGCCGAGCGCAACTGGTCGATCCCGATGTCCAAACGGCTGACCGGCGCGGCGCTCACCAGCGGCAGGGCGGCCAGCATCAGCGCTAAGCCCCGCCACACGGCGCGCGGCCTGCGCATGGGCGCGTCCGAAATCGCCGAGTCCGTGGTCCGTCCCGCACAGTCGATCCCAGAACCGGAAATAGAGTCCATAATTGCACCCATATTGCTCATGATGCCGCTGATGATGACTGGCCGTGATGAGCCACCCCCCCAGGTGCCCCTGCCACAGGAATCGCGGAAAGATCTCCCAACCCATGTGGTTGGTCACGCCCATAACGGTCATGACGGTCAGCACCAAGCCGAGCGCGCCGATATGAATCGGAATCAGAAAGACGAGTAGCGGAATTACCACAGCGCCGGTCACCGCCTCGATCGGGTGGAAGGCCATCGCGGCCCAGGCGGTCGGCGGGCGGCTGGCATGATGGACGGCGTGCGCGGCCTTGAAGACGGCGGGCCGATGCATCCAGCGATGCGTCCAGTAGAACCAGGTATCGTGTGCGACCAGATAAAGCAGGACCGATACCGGCCAGTACCAGAGCGGATAGGCGTGGACGTCGGCGTAAATCCGTGTCCATCCGCGATTTTGCCAGCCCCAGGCGACGATGCCTGCCGGCACACCGTAAATGGCGGCGGAGGCGAGGCTCCAGCCGATCTCCCGCCGGATCTGCGGATCGAGCCCGGTATAGAGATTCGGATGCCGCGCCCTGGTCGCCAGCGCGAACGCCCCGGATGCGAGCAGATAGCGCACGCCGACGATCAGAGTCATGGCGATGGCGGACAGGATCAGGGCAAGCGTCACGGGGGTCTTGTACCCTATCGGGGGCGGGGCTTGAACCGCGAACGTCTTGGCTCCGGGCTTTTGTTTGAGCGAACGCTACCCGACGTCGGTGAGGCGGAGCGAAATCGAAACCTATGCCCCCCAAAAAGTTTCATTGCTCAAAAAAAGCGACATCAATGTCACCTATTAGATAGACCCCCTGTTAAACTATTAACTCAATGCATAGATGGGCCACATGATTGATCCGGTTTCCCCTTCAACGATGGGCTCTCTAAGTGACCATGAGACGCTTGAAGAAGCGAAGATCACCGTGAAGGAAAAGTGGCAGGGCGCGGTCAACGAAGGATCCGGCTTTGTCGCTGTCCCGATGTCGCTGCTACGGCTCCAGTCGAAGTATCAGCTAAATCCGACCGACATGCTGGTCCTGATCAACCTGCTTGCGCACTGGTGGGATCCTAAGAAGCCCGTATTTCCTCGCTCGACCACGATCGCCAAGCGGATGGGCGTCGACCTTCGCACCGTCCAGCGCGCCACTCACAAGATGGTGAAGGCAGGATTGATCGAACGTGACAAACTGACAGACGGCAAACGTGTGTTTGCGTTCGACAATCTCGCAAAACGTCTAGCGGCTGACATGCCTCTAGCCTTCGTGGCGCAAGCACAGGAGACTTTTGGATCATGATCAGCTGATGGCTTCCCGCCTCGATCTCGCCGCAGAAAACAACGCTACTCCTCCGAGTCGGCGATCGAAGGCTGCTGGCAAGACGGCCGGGGCGAAGTCAACATTTTCTGCTGGGCAGACTTGCTCAACGACCATTCATTGGGATGTCGCTGCTGTAGTTAGATGGGCACTCTTCGGAACTGCTGCAGTGGTGTTAGCAATAGCTACGCTAATCATCGCAATTCGCGGCGAAGAAAATTACCCTGCTGCCACCGCAATCAAAGCAATTGGTTCGGTAGGCCAGGACGTCGCCACCCATCGCACAATTCGGCAATAGCTTTTACATCATCGAACTGTTGCTCTGCGCGCCCATATGCCGGACGACCTCCATTGCATGACCATAGGCATCAGCTAGCCTCGTTCTTTTTTGGATAGCGTTAATCAAGGAGGAGTAAACTGAACGTTGATCGGGTCACTGAGGCTTGTCACCCCCGGTGAAAAACCAAAATGACCCGGTCGTGATAAACCCCCTCGACCGGCGCGGCGTAACCCAGCTTCTCCGCCAGTCGGATCGACGCGGCGTTACCCGGATCGATGATGCAGCATGTCCGGCTGATCCCCTGCGCCTCCGCCCAACCGAGTACCGCGCGCATCGCCTCGCCGGCATAGCCCTTGCCATGCGCCGCCGGGGACAGCGTCCACCCCACCTCCGGCACGGTCAGTTCGGGTACGATCGCGCGCCGCGATTCGAGCAGGCCGATGTCACCCAACACCTCGCCGGTCTCACGGTCGCACACGACCCAGGCACCATAGCCGAACACGCTCCACTGCCCGACCGAGCGGAGCAGCCGAATCCAAACCTCTTCCCGAGGTCGAGGCTTGCCGCCGATCATCCCATACACCGCCGGATCGGCCCACATGGCCGTCAGCGCGTCCAGATCGTCGGGCCGATGGCCACGCAGGGTCAGCCGGTCTGTGGTCAGGGTAGGGGCACTCATGCCCGGCAACTTAGCCTGCGTCGCGGATCACCGCCAGAAACGCCTCGCCATAAGCATCCAGCTTGCGCGCGCCGATGCCGGACAGTAGCGACAGCGCGGCCCGGCTGGCCGGGCGCTGCGCCGCCATGTCGCGCAAGACCGAGTCGTGGAAAATGACATAAGGCGGCACGCCCGCCTCCTGCGCCAGCTCGCGGCGCTTGGCGCGTAGCGCCTCGAACAGCGGATTGTCCGCCGGATTGGCGGCGGCGGGGGCCGCACGACGCCCTTTTCGCTCGCGCTTGGGCGGCAGGACCAGCGACAGCCGTGCCTCGCCCTTGATGAGCGCGCGGGCGGCGGGACCGAACTCCAGTCCGCCATGATGATTGGTGCGCAGCGCGTCGCGTAGCAACAGTGCGCGGTGGACGGGCTTGAGCAGCGCCACCTCTTCGCCCTCCACGATATTCCATACCGACAGCGCCTCATGCCCGTTCATCAGGCTGCGCTCGCTCGACTGGCCGGTCAGCACTTGTTCGATATAGCCCGCGCCGAACATCTGCCCGGTGCGGAACACGGCGGACAGGAATTTCTGCGCGGTGGTCGTCGCGTCGACCGCATCGGGTGATCCCAGGCAATTGTCGCAATTGCCGCAATCCTCAGGCAAATCCTCGCCGAAATGGCGCAGCAGAATGCGGCGGCGGCACCCGCCCGTCTCGACCAGCGCGCCCAGCGCCGACAGCCGCGCCCGCTCGCCAGCCTGCCGTTCGGGTTCGACCTCGGCCATGCGCTGGCGCGCGCGGGCGAAGTCGTCCGCGCCCCAGAACAGATGCGCGACCGACGGATCGCCGTCGCGCCCCGCGCGCCCCGTCTCCTGATAATAGGCCTCGATCGACTTGGGCAGCCCGGCATGGGCGACGAAGCGGACATCGGGTTTGTCGATGCCCATGCCGAAGGCGACGGTGGCGCAGATCACCATGTCCTCGCTCGCCACGAAATCGGCCTGGTTCTTCGCGCGCACCGCCGGATCGAGCCCGGCGTGATAGGCGCGCACCGGACGGCCGGTCCGCGCGAGCGCCTCGGCCAGTTTTTCGGTCGCCGCGCGCGTCTGGGCATAGACGATGCCGGGGCCGGGCGTCTCTGCGACCACCCGCGCGATCTGAAGGTTCACATTCGACTTGGGACTAATCGCGTAGCGGATATTGGGCCGATCGAAGCCCGAGACGATCATCCCCTCGGTGGGGATGCCCAGCTGTTTGGCGATATCGGCGCGGGTATGCGCGTCGGCGGTCGCGGTCAGCGCGAGCCGGGGCACCTCGGGAAAGGCGTCCATTAGCGGTTCGAGCAGCCGGTAATCGGGGCGGAAGTCATGCCCCCATTCGCTGACGCAGTGGGCTTCGTCGATCGCGAACAGGCTGAGTGGCGCGGAGGCGAGGAGTTCGCGGAAATGCCCCGAGGAGGCGCGTTCGGGCGCGACATAGAGCAGGTCGAGCTGTCCGTCGCGGAATCGCGCGACCGTTTCGGCCCGGTTCTGGTCGACGCTGGTCAGCGTGGCGGCACGGATGCCGACCGCCTCGGCCGCGCGCAACTGGTCGTGCATCAGCGCGATCAGCGGGCTGACCACGACGCAACAGCCGTCCATCATCACGGCGGGAAGCTGGTAGCAGAGCGACTTGCCAGCGCCGGTCGGCATGACGGCCAGAGTGCGCTGCCGGGCGAGCACGCGGTCTACCACCTGTTCCTGCACCCCGCGGAACTGGCTGTACCCGAAAACTTCGTGGAGCTTGGCAAGGGGGTCGGCGACCATCGGGGCTGCATGTAGCGAGCGCATGGGGGCGGGGAAAGGGCAGCGATCCGATTGTCGTGACGACCGGATAGCCGGTTCCCGATCGCTTTCCTGCGATCCCGCCCGGGAAACATCGGCGGTTTGCGGGGTTTCCACGCTCCGTCACCCCTGGTTTCCCAAGAGGAGGTTTTCATGAATACCGACACGATCAATGGCACGGCCACGGATTTCGGCGGCAAGGTCAAGGAAGGCCTGGGAGTCGCGATGAACGACAAGACCATGCAGGCCGAAGGCAAGGGCGAGCAGCTGAGCGGCAAGACCCAGAAGGTATTCGGCGACGCCAAGGACAGCGTCGATCAGGCGGTTCGCCCGCTGTTCGATCAGGCGCGTCAGTTCGTCCGCGATCGTCCCTTTGCCTCGGCGGCGCTGGGCGGCGTGCTGGGCCTGGCGCTCATCAACACGCTGCGCGGCAAGTAAGCCGTGAACATGGGCGGCAAGGGGGCGGCTTTTCCGTCCGCGCCGCCCATGGTCATTCGAGCCGCCCGATCGGCTAAGCGTGCCGTTCGATGACCGTCTGCCCATCGGCAATGCAGCGTATCGGGCATCTGAGGGTCGCAGCAGAAGGGGGCATCCACCCCGGGCTTCCCGCTGCGCCCGCCGAACGGCACGCCTTTCCGGCGTGAACCCTGGCGAACCGACCGCAACCCCGCTTGCCCCACCCGGCCCCATCGCCTAGCGGTTTTCCCATGAAGCGATTGGCCATCTACTGTGGGTCGGCGACCCCCTCCGACCCGCAATATATCGAGACGGCGCGCGACGTGGGGCGCGGCTTGGCGGAGCGGGGGATCGGCGTCGTCTATGGCGGCGGGCGACTGGGCCTGATGGGCGCGGTGGCCGATGCGGCGCTGGCGGCGGGCGGTGAGGTGATCGGCATCATCCCCCAGGCGCTGGTCGATGCCGAGGTCGCGCATCGTGGCCTGACCGAACTCCATGTCGTACCCGGGATGCACGAGCGCAAAAAGGCGTTCACCGATCTGTCCGACGGTTTCATCACCATCGCGGGCGGCACCGGCACGATGGACGAGTTGTGGGAAGCGCTGAGCTGGGCGCAACTCGGCTATCACGCCGATCCGGTCGGGCTGCTCAATACGGGCGGCTATTACGACCATCTCGTCGCCTTCTGGGACAAGATGGGCGAAGTCGGTTTCCTGCGGCCGCAGCACCGCGAGTTGCTGATCGTCGACAGCACGCTCGACGGGCTGCTCGACCGGATGGGTGCGCATGTGCCGACCCAACCCATTGTACGCATGAACGCGGACGACCTGTGAGCAGCGTCGCCGCTCCCACCGAGCGCGACGCGCTGGTGGCGGCGGCGCGGGCCTCGATCGCTAGGGGCTCTAAGAGTTTCGCGGCGGCCAGCCTGTTGTTCGATCCCGAAACGCGCGCGCGGGCCTGGCTGCTTTATGCCTGGTGCCGCCGCTGCGACGATATCGCCGACGGGCAGGATCATGGCCATGGCATGACCCCCGTCGCCGACGCGCCCGCGCGGCTGGCCGAGCTGACCGCCAAGACCGAGGCGGCGCTGGCGGGGCAGGTGGTCGGCGACCCGGCCTTCGATGCGCTGCGCGTCGTGGTGGCGGAGACGGGGATGCCGCATCGCTGGCCGCGCGATCTGATCGCCGGGTTCGCGCTGGACGCGCGGGACTGGCGGCCCGAGACCGAGGAGGATCTCTACCGTTATTGCTATCATGTCGCGGGCGTGGTCGGCTGCATGATGGCGGTGACCATGGGCGTCGCGCCCGATGACGAAGCGACCCTGGATCGGGCCTGCGATCTGGGCATGGCGTTTCAGCTTGCCAATATCGCGCGCGACATCGCCGAGGATGCGGGCGCGGGACGGCATTACCTGCCGCGCCAGTGGCTGGCGGAAAAGAGCATCGCGGCCGATGCGATCATGTCCCCCTCGCACCGGCCCGGCCTGAGCGCGCTGGCGCGGCGGCTGACCGAACGCGCGGCGATGTTCGAGGCGAGCGCGCGGATGGGCACGCCCGCCTTGTCCTATCGCTCGGCCTGGGCCGTGCTGTCGGCCGCGGCGATCTATGGCGCGATCGGGCGCAAGGTCGCCAAGCGGGGGCGCCGGGCCTGGGATAGCCGGGTTGGCACGGGCAAGCTGGAAAAGCTGGGCTTCATGACCCGCGCAAGCGTGCAGGCGGCGCGGCGTAACACGATGCGGATCGCACCACGCGACGCGGCGCTGTGGACGCGGCCGCGCTAAAGTCCTGGCCTACGCCCATGGGCCGCTCGGGCCGAACGGAGCGGCGATCGGGTCAGCCCCTGCTGGGCTTGCGCTCCGCCTTGGCCATCTGTGCGCCCATGCGGCGGCAGTCGGCGCCGATCACGGGATAGGGGACATCGGTATTGGCGGCGATCCGGTTGGCCAGGTCGGCCCGGCATTGCGCCATGGTCTGGTACCGGGCTGGCACGACCCGTGCCTCGGTGCAGTCGACGCTGGCGTCGCCGCAGCCCAATATTGCCATCACATAGAAAATCGGTTCCATCTAACCGCCTCCAGTTAAAGGTAAAACGTGGGTAAGCGGTGAGTGGTTCCGGGCTTCCGACGACCGCTGGTGGCTCCTCTTGCATTTGCGGCCATTGAAGTTGGCCGCGCCTGGTCCGACATGATGCCCACATGCCCCCACTCGACCCCACCGCCGGGACGGCCGACCGGCCGCTGATCCCGACGCTCCGCCGCTTCCTCCCTTATCTCTGGCCCGCCGGAGAGCCCGGCTTACGCGTGCGGATCGTGGCGGCGATGGCGCTCGTCATCCTGTCGAAGCTCGTCCAGGTGCTGGGCGCTGCCTATACCTTCAAATATGCGGTCGACCGGATGGCGGGTGGCGACCGGGGAGCAGTGACGCTCGTGATCCTGCTTGTCGTCGGCTATGCGGCCGCGCGGTTCGGCACGACGCTGTTCGACAATTTGCGCAATGCGGTGTTCGAGATGGTCGGGCAGGATGCGACCCGGCGGCTCTCGGCGGACGTGTTCCGCCATCTCCACCGCCTGTCGCTGCGTTTCCATCTGGAGCGGCGGACGGGCGCCGTCACCAAGGTCGTCGAGCGGGGGACCAAAAGCATTGACACGATGCTCTATTTCCTTCTTTTCAACATCGCGCCGACGGTACTGGAGCTGGCGCTGGTGCTGACCATCTTCGGACGCAGCTTCGGGCCGGTGCTGGTCGTCACGACGATCGCGATGGTCGTCCTTTACATCGGCTTCACCCGCAAGGTGACCGATTGGCGCAACGCCTTGCGCAACCAGATGAACGATCTGGATACCGGGGCGGTGGCCCATGCCGTCGACTCGCTGCTGAATTTCGAGACGGTCAAATATTTCAACGCCGAGGAGCGCGAGGCCAAGCGCTATGAGACCGGCGTCGCCGCCTATGCGCGGGCCGCCACCAAGTCGGAAAATTCGCTCGCCTGGCTGAACGTCGGGCAGGCTTTGATTACCAGCCTGATGCTGGGCTTCGCCATGGCCTGGGTGGTGCGCGAATGGAGCCGGGGGGCGGCGTCGGCGGGTGACGTGGTGCTGGTGTCGACCTTGCTGTCGCAGCTGTTCCGGCCGCTCGACCTGCTCGGCATGGTCTATCGCACCATTCGGCAGGGGGTGATCGACATGGGCGCGATGTTCGACCTGATCGACACGCCCGCCGAAGTGGTCGACACGCCGGGCGCGCCGCCGCTGGTGGTGACGGGCGGGCATGTCCGGTTCGACAATGTCGTCTTCGGCTATGATCCCGAACGCACCATATTGAAGGGGCTGACGCTCGATGTGCCCGCGGGCACGACCTGTGCGGTGGTGGGACCGTCGGGCGCGGGCAAATCGACGCTCGCGCGGCTGCTCTATCGCTTTTACGACGTGAATCAGGGCGCGATCACCATCGACGGCCAGCCGGTCTCGGTGGTCGCGCAGGACTCGCTTCGTGCCGCGATCGGGATCGTGCCGCAGGACACGGTGCTGTTCAACGAAACGATCGGCTACAATATCGCCTATGGCCGTGAGGGCGCAGGAGAGGACGATGTCGAGCGCGCGGCGAAGGGCGCGGCCATTGCCGACTTCATTGAGCGTCAGCCGCACGGCTACGCCACGCGGGTCGGCGAGCGGGGGCTGAAACTGTCGGGCGGCGAAAAGCAGCGAGTCGCCATCGCGCGGACCTTGCTCAAGAACCCGCCCATCCTGATCCTCGACGAGGCGACCAGCGCGCTCGACAGCCGGACCGAGGCGGATATCCTGGCCACGCTCCAGGCGATCGAGCGCGGTCGCACTACGCTGGTCATCGCGCATCGGCTGTCGACCGTGGTCCATGCCGACCAGATCGTCGTGCTGGACGGCGGCCGGGTGGCCGAACGCGGCACGCATGGCGAGTTGCTGGCCAAGGGTGGGCTTTATGCCGAGATGTGGGCAAGGCAGGCCGCCGAGGTCGAGCAGTTGGAGGAAGACGCGCTGCTGGCGTGAGCCTTTCCGGTAACGCCGTTGATCGCTGCGGGCACCATTCGGGCCGCTCCGCCCATCAAGCCAGACGGCGCATCATGCGCCAGCTTTTTGGCCGAAGCGGATTTTATCGTGTTGGGTGGTCTTGAATGAAATCCGCCACCGCCGTCACCACGCCGGGCGCGATCGGGAGGTTGGGATCGGCATAGGTCGCCAGGTTCGCGCCGCGGCTGTCGCCTTCCACCGTCTTCAACACATGACTGACCTTGGGCAGCAGCACCAAGGTCGCCTTGGGTTGACCGGCCTTCAGAGCCTGGGCGTCCTCGACCGTCACCTGCAGATCGGCCTCGCCCTGCACGATAAGCATCGGCCGGGTGACGGCGGCGGCTAGCCTGGCTGGGTTCTTGGCAAAGGCGTTGACGAGAAAGGGCTGGACCGCGTCGGCGAAGATCCTCGGCAGGGGCGGGGTCAGGCTGGCTGCCGGAATGGTGCGCCCCGCCGCCAGCGTGTCGATCACGCGGTCGGCATCGGCCAGGAAGGGCGCATTTGCGGGATTGGCGTGGAACTGTGCCCTCATCACCTCGCCCAGCGGCCGTCCGGGGGCGGAGACGGTGATGACGCCGCACAATGCCCTGGCGTCGGCGGCGGCGGTGGCCAGCGCGACCAGCGCGCCCTCGCTATGGCCCAGCACCCAGACGCAGGGCGCGCCCGTCTTCGCGCGGATCGCGGCGACCCAGGCGCGGACGTCCGTGACATAATCGTCGATCGTGACGCGATTGGCGTCGGGAATCGCGCCCGCGCTGGCGAACATGCCGCGCTTGTCGATGCGTACGCTGGCAATGCCCTTGGCCGCCAGTCCTTCGGCCAGCAGGCGCAGCGAGGCGGCCTTCAGCCCGTGCGGACTGTTGCCGTCCCGGTCGGTCGGCCCCGATCCGGGGATCATCAGAACCACCGGCACCTTTGCACTTTCCGGCCCGGTCCAGCTGCCTTTCAGCGGCCCCTGTGGGCCGGGGGCGGCGATGTCCCGGTCCGCGATCGGCATGGCGGCGGTGATCAGAGCGGCGAGCAGCGTGACGAACGGCATGACCTACCTCTGTTTGAAGACCAAAACTTACCTCCGTTCAGCCTGAACGGAGGGTGGGTGCGCCGTTACTGCCGCTCCTGCATCAGCGCGGCGGTCGCCTTGGCGCTGCCGACCACGCCCGGAATGCCTGCGCCCGGATGGGTGCCCGCGCCGACGAAATACAGGTTCGGGATCGAATCGTCGCGGTTGTGGACCCGGAAATAGGCGCTTTGGGTCAGGATCGGCTCCAGCGAGAAGGCCGAGCCCATATGCGCGTTCAGATCGGTTGCGAAGTCCGCCGGGGCATAATGGAACTTGGTGACGATCCGCTCGTGTATGTCGGGGATCAGACGGCGGCCGATCTCGTCCAGGATGCGCTTTTCCAGGATCGGCCCGACCTCGTCCCAGTTCATCGGGAACTTGCCCATGTGCGGCACGGGCGCGAGCGCATAGAAGGTCGAATGCCCCTCGGGCGCCAGGCTGGGGTCGGTGACGGTCGGGTGGTGGAGGTAGAGCGAGAAATCCTCCGACAGCACGCCGGTGTCGTAGATATCGGTCAGCAGGCCCTTATAGCGCGGGCCGAACAGGATCATGTGGTGCGGGATGCCCGGCCATGCGCCCTTGATGCCGAAATGGACGACGAACAGCGACGGCGAATAGCGCTTGCGCTCCAGCCGGTTGACCGTGCGCCGTGCCGAACGATTGTCGGCCAGCAGATCGCGATAGCTGTGCATGATATCGGCATTGGTCGCGACCGCATCGGCCGGGATGGTCAGGCCGCTCTTGGTCACGACGCCCGTTGCGCGGTCGCCCAGCGTCTCGATCCGGGTCACGGGATCGCCCAGCCGGAGGACGCCGCCGATCCGCTCGAACTGCGCGACCATGCCCGCCACGAGGCGATTGGTGCCGCCGCGCGCGAACCAGACGCCGCCGTCACGCTCCAGCTTGTGGATCAGCGCATAGATGGCGCTGGTCGTCATCGGATTGCCGCCGACGAGAAGGGTGTGGAAGGACAAGGCCTCGCGGAGCTTCTCCGACTTCACGAATTTCGACACCATGGCATAGACCGAGTTCCATGCCTGGTACTTCGCCAGCGCGGGCGCGGCCTTCACCATCGAGGCGAAGTCGAGAAACGCGACATGGCCGAGCTTCTCATAGCCTTCGCGGTACACGCCCTCGGCATAGTCGAGGAACTTGCCATAGCCAGCGATGTCGTCGGGGTTCAGCTTGGCGATTTCGGAACGCAACTGGGTGTCGTCGTTGCTGTAATCGAAATTGGTGCCGTCGACCCAGTTGAGCCGGTAAAAGGGGTGGACCGGATCAAGCGTCACATCCTCGGACATCGACCGCCCGGTCAGCGCCCAGAGTTCCTCCAGACAGGCCGGGTCGGTGATGACCGTAGGACCTGCGTCGAAGGTGAAGCCGTCGCGCTCCCAATAATAGGCACGCCCGCCCGGCTTGTCGCGCGCTTCGACGATCGTCGTCTGCACGCCCGCCGATTGCAGGCGGATGGCCAGCGCCAGCCCGCCAAAACCCGATCCGATGACGACCGCGCTCTTCATGCGCGACCCCTGAGCGCCGCGATCGCGCGCAGGATCGGCACCGGCGGCCGTCCGGTCAAAACTCGTGCCTTGTCGGCCATGGTCGATTGCCCCGCATAAAATCGCCCGATCAGGTCGGGCGGAAGTCGATAGAAACGCTCGAGAACGCGGTATCGCTCATCGGGCTCCGCCGCCTTGAACAACATCGTGTCGAGCATACGGTAAAAGCCGCGTGCGTCCCAGGCGTCGCGCGCCATGCGATAGGTCGCGTCGTGCAGATCGGCGCCTGCAAAATCGCGCCGCTCGGCCAGCATCGCCGCCATGCGGATCGCATCGGGCAGCGAATAGCCGGTGGTCGGGTGGAACAGCCCGGCGCGCATTCCGGCCTTGGGCGTCTTGGCCCCGCCGCTGCGCCAGTAGCCGTCGAAATCGCCGCCCATCGCGACCGGCAGCACGCCCGCCTCCTCGCGCACCACTTCGGTCGTGATCCAGTGGCGACTGTCGGCGTAGCGCTCGATCCGCTGGACGATGGCACGGCGGTTCAACTCGGCCGAAGTCGAGTAATAGGTGTCCTCGACGAAGATCCGGTCCTCGGCGAAGGGCAGGGTATAGACGAAGCGATAGCCGTCGATCTGCTTGACGGTCGCGTCCATCACCACCGGCCGCTCGACCCCGTGCGGGCGCGCGAGGCGCAGTTCCTGACCGACGAATTTCTGCCAGCCGCAGGACAAAGAGGACAGGTCGCCCGCCCCGCGCGCGTCGATGACGCCCGTCGCCTCCACCCGGTCGCCATCGGCGAAGACCGCGGCGGTGGCCGATACCGCCAGCACCTTGCGGCCCAGGACCAGGGCTTCGGGCGGCAGCACCCTGCGGACCTCGGCGTCGAGGCGGTGGCTCTCGATCGAATAATAGGTCTGGTTGATGGTGCGCGAATGCGCCGGAAAGGCGACGTCATAGCCGCGCCAGCCATGCGCGACGAGCCGCTCGACGATCCAGCGATCGCGCTTGGCCACGTCGCTGCCGAAAAAGGACCAGAGGTGGTTGCCGCCGATCGTCTCGCCCGCGTCGACCAGCCGCACATCGAGCGAGGGGTGCCGCGCTTTCAGCGCGAGCGCGATCAGGCCCCCGGCCAGGCCTGCACCAATGATCGCGACATCGCAGGAGATTTTGGCAGCCATCGGCTTACCGCTACCGTAAAGCGGGGCCAAGGCAAAGGGCCGGTGCCATTACAGAAGGACGGCGGTGTCGGGCGCGTCGCCGGTCGCGAAGCCGCCGGTGATCTTCCAGCCTGCCAGATCGACGATGGCGATCCGGTTATTCTCCAGCGCGGCATAGAGGATCGAGCCCCCGACAGGCAGATTCAACCCCGGCGCGGCGGCGGGCAGGGGCAGCCGTGCTTCCTCGGCCAGCGTCGCGGGCGAATGGCGGGTCAGGCTCTTGTCGGCGGTGTTCGACACGATCAGACGGCCGTCCGGCTGCACGATCACCCGCACCGCCTCGCCGCGCAGGGTCTTACGGGCGCGGGGACGCAGCGTCACCGCGTCGAGCGCGTGGAGGATGCCTGCCGGGCGGTCGACGACATAGAGCGTCCGCTCGTCTGGGCTGAGCGCCAGGCCCTCGGGCGCGATGCCGATATGCTGTTTGACCGGCGCGAAGCTGGCATCGTCGGGGTTCACCATGATGACCATGCCGCTCATCGTATCGGCGACATAGGCGCGGCTGCCGTTGCCCTTCACCACGAAATAATGGCTGCGCGCGCCGCCGACCGGGATCATCCGGTCGGGACTGTCCGCCGTGGCGGGCTTGTCGAAGCGGGCCAGCAGGCTGTCGGTCTCGGACAGCGCGTAAAGGCGGCCCTTGGCGTCCATCCGCATCCCGTGCCAGCGCCGGTGCGGCGACAGGTCGATGGTGCGGGCGAGCTTGCGCGCCTCCAGATCGATCACCCATAGCTGGTGCCCGCCCTCGCCGCCGAACTGCCAGCCCTTGACGCCATATCCGCCGATATAGGCGAAACGGCCCGCCGCATCGGCGACCATCTCGTGCGGCTGGACGCCCAGCGGCACCTGGCCCAGCCGCTCGCCATCGGGCAGCCGGTAGAAGGCGACGCGACCTTCGCCCTTTTCGACCACGGCCAGCACGCCGCCGCGCGGCACCGCCTGCGCCCGGCGCGCCCAGGCAAGTGGCAGGGTGGAGGCCAAACCCAGGGCGGCGAGGCTCCAAAGGCCCTGTCGGCGATCGATCGGCGGCATGGGGCCAGCTCCTGGACAATGAGGGACGGCAACCAGACGTGGCGCGGGGCGGTATGTTCCGTCGGTGGCCGGACCCGATGCGCCACTGATGCGTCTTTTCCGGCAAAGCGGGGCTGGCACCGGTTGCGGTGAAACGGCCCATTGAATAGGTGAACCGCATGATCCGCCCAATCAATGAAAGCGTCGCCGTCGCTCCCCAGATCCGGCCCGAGGATGTCGCCGCGATCAAGGCGGCGGGCTATTCCGCCATCGTCAACAACCGTCCCGACGGCGAGGAACCGGGCCAGCCGACCGGCGACTCGATTCGCGCGGCGGCCGAGGACCATGGTCTGGCCTATACCGCCATTCCCGTGACGCCCGGTGGGTTCAGCCATGAGATGGTCGATCAGATGACCCAGGCGCTGGTCGAGGCCAAGGGGCCAGTGCTGGCCTATTGCCGGTCCGGTACGCGCAGCTGCAACCTGTGGGCGCTGGCGGCGGCCAAGGCGGGGCGCAATCCGACCCTGATCGTGATGCAGGCCGAAGGGGCAGGTTATGACCTGTCCGGCCTGCGGCCGACCCTGGATGCGCTGGCGGGCAACGCCGGATGATCCTGCCGCTCGCCGGTGCGGTGACGCCCTGGGCGCTGGCCGGGCTGGGCGTCGGCGTGGGGCTCGGCGGTGCCGGTGTCGCCTGGCTGTGCACCCGCCGCCGCGACCGCCGCATCGGCTCGCCCGAGGATGTGGCGGCCGCCGCCGAGTCGGCGTTGACGGGTTTTACCGTGGCCGGAGCCGTGGTCGGTGCCGATGGGCAGGGTGCGCTGGCGGTGGCGACCGATGGCCGGGTCGCGGCGGTCAAGCTGCACGGCCGCCGCATGGTGGTACGCGAAATTCCCTGGGCGCGCGTGCGCTCGACCACCAAGGGCATCGTCGCCGAGGTCGAAGGGCGCTTCGGGCCGGTGATGCTGGCCGGGGTGGACGTGCTCGACATCCGGCGGCTGGCCCCGCGATGACTGCGGGGGGAATGCCTTTCCACCACCCGGCCGGGCCGGGCGGTCTCCTTCTCCAAGCGCCGCTTAGGGAGGATTTTGCAGCCCTGTCCGTCCCCAGGTGGTGCTTACGGAAGGGGACCATCGTGCCAGCGATGGTGGAGGGACAAACTTCCCCCATTACGCGTTACCGTCCCCGATGATCGACTGGACCTTTCTTGCGCTGGCGGCCGTTGGCGGCTTTGTCGGCGGCGCGATGAATGCGCTGGCGGGGGGCGGCAGCTTTTCGACCATGCCGACGCTGATCGCGCTGGGATTGCCCTCCACCATTGCCAATGCCACCTCCAATGTCGCGCTGCAGCCCGCCGCCATGGCGAGCGTCTGGGCCTATCGGCACGGGCTGGAGCCCGTAATGGGCGTGTCGATGCGGCGGATGGCGGCGCTGACCTTCGTATTTGCGCTGCTGGGCAGCATCCTGTTGTTCCTGACGCCACCACGCGCCTTCGACCTGATCGTGCCCTGGCTGCTCCTGACCGCGACGCTCGCGATCGCGGGCGGGCGGCACGCCTCGGACTGGCTGGCCCGTATCGCCCGACCGGGACCGCGCGCGCTGATGGGGGCGCAGGCGGTGTTGGGCATCTATGGCGGCTATTTCGGCGGTGGCATCGGCATGATGTTGACGGCGGCATGGGGCCTGTTGTCCGGACGCAACCCGGCCCAGCTTGCCGCGCCCCGCACCCTGATGCTGGCCACGGCCAATGCCGCCGCGACGCTCGTGTTCGTCGTCACCGGCATGGTTGCCTGGGCTCAATGCCTGCCCATGCTGGCGGGCGGCGTCCTGGGCGGGTGGAGCGGCGCGATCATCGGGCGCAAACTGCCCGCCGGTTTGATCCGGGGCTGGACCCTGTTGCTTACGACGGTGACGACTCTCGTCTTTTTCTGGCGCGGCTATTCCTGATCGGACGGCGGCGACGAACCGGCCGCCCGCCCGCCGATCGCCTGCTCCAGACGCAACAGGCTGTCGCGGATGTCGATCAGAACCTGTCGATCCGATGACGGCGCGGTGCCGGAGCTGTCCGTCAAAGCCAGCCGGTCGCGCTGTTCCAGGATCCGATCCCGCACCGCGCGGGCGTCGACCAGGCCGATCAGGTCGGCGTCGGACTTGCCCGACGCCGATTGGCTTTGCCCGGCCGTTTCCACGCGCAACTGCAAAAGGCCGAATTTCTTGAGCAGCGGCCCCTCACGGATCGATATGTCCTGAATCTTGTCCAGCGGGATGGTCAGTTCGCGACGAAAGATCAGTCCCTTGGCGATGACCACGCTGCGTTCCGTCAGATCGCATCGCAACGCGGCGTGATAGCGTCGGATCCAGGGCGGACCGATCACCAGCCAGATCGGCAAGAGAAGGATGCCCACGATGGACGCGACGACCGTCACCGTCCAATAGGCCAGGAAATAGAGGCGAAGCTGGGGACTGAACTGTCCCCGCAACAGGATCACGGGAGTTTCCCCGTGGCGTTCTACCTCTACCCCCATGCCATGCTCCCGATCGGCCGCCGCCGACTCTACCGATTTCCGCTGGCATGTCACGGTATCCAGCAAGGCGAAGCCTGCAACCGCTTGGGATCAACCCGGGCGCCGCATTTCGAACCGGGCCGCCTCCGTCACCTCGAAATAATCGACCGGTCCGCCGCCGCGCAGGATCGGGCGGGCGCTGGCGGTCTGGTAGATGCCGTTTTCGATCAGGTCGGCGGCGATATGGATGCCCACCGCCTCGCCGATGACCAGCCACTGGTCGAGTTCGTGGCCCTCCTTGGTCTCCAGCCGGATCAACTGGGTCAGGCGGCATTCGAACGACACCGGGCTTTCCGCCACGCGTGGCGCCGCGACCAGCTTGCCTTCCTCGGCTGTCACCCCGGCCAGGGCGAACTCGTCCACGTCCGCGGCCACGCTCGTCGCGCTGGCGTTCATCGCCTCGGCCAGCGTCATGGTGGCGAGGTTCCAGGTGAACACCTTGGTCTCGGCGATATTGGCGACCGAGTCCTTCCATCCTTGCGACGAAAAGCCGATCAGCGGCGGACGGTAGTTGAAGACGTTGAAAAAGCTGTAGGGTGCCAGATTATTGACGCCCGCCCCCGACCGGCTGCCGATCCAGCCGATCGGGCGGGGGGCCACGATCGCGTTCAAGGGATCATGCGCCAGTCCATGACCGTTGACGGGTTCGTAGAAATGCCAGTTGTCGATCATGGATGGTCACCGAAAGGGAGTGTGGATGGAAGCCGGAACGCCGACCGAGCCGGAAAGAGCCCCGGAGGCACCAGGCGCCGTCATCCCCCGCCATGGCTGGGTGACGCGCATCTGGCATTGGGTCAATGCGGTGGCGGTGCTGATCCTGCTGGGATCGGGGCTGGGCATCTCCAATGCGCATCCCCGGCTATATTGGGGGCGTTACGGCGCCAATTTCGATCACGCCTGGGCGAGCCTGCCGCATTTCCCGGCCTGGCTGACCATCCCGGCGCGCTACAATCTGGCGATCTCGCGGCGTTGGCATCTGTTTTTCGCGCTGGTGCTGGGCTTCGGCCTGCTCGCCTATATGATCGGCGGGCTGGTCACGCGGCATTTCCAGCGCGACCTGCGCATCCGGGGGCGGGAGCTTCGCCCTGCTGCCATATGGGCGGATTTCCGGCGGCATCTGGTATTCCGCTTTCATGACGAGCGCGATCCGAGGCGCTACAATCTGTTCCAGAAGCTGAGCTATGTGGCCGTGTTGTTCGTCGCCCTGCCGCTCGCCATCCTGACCGGCATCGCGCTGTCGCCCGGCATGAACGCCGCCTGGCCCTGGGTGCTGGAGCTGCTGGGCGGGCGACAATCGGCGCGGTCGATCCACTTCATCACCGCGACATTGCTCGCGCTGTTCACCATCGTCCATCTGGTGCTGGTCATCCTGGCCGGGCCGCTCAACGAAATGCGGTCGATGATTACCGGCCGCTGGAGGGTTCCGGAATGATCAGGCGGCGTACCATCCTCACCGGCGGCGCTGGGCTGCTTCTGGCAGGCTGCGACAGGGTCATCCAGCAGCCGACCGCGCGCAAGATCCTGTTCGCGGGCGAGGACATGCAAAAGGGGCTGCAACGCGCGCTGATGGATCGCGGGGCACTCGCGCCTGAATATCGTCGCGACCAGATGTCACCGATCTTCCGCACCAACGGCACCCGCAATCCGGGCACGCCCGAATATGCCGCGCTCGCCGCCAACCGTTTTCAGGACTGGCGGCTGACGGTCGGCGGGCTGGTCGGCAAGCCGCTGTCGCTCTCGCTGCGCCAGATCGGCGAGTTCCCGGCGCGTCGCCAGATCACCCGCCACGACTGTGTCGAGGGATGGAGCGCGATCGGCGAGTGGATGGGGCCGATGCTGGGCAATATCCTGAAGGCCGCCGATATCAGCACGCGGGCGCGCTATGTCGTCTTCACCTGTGCCGACCTCTATGGCGGGCAGCCCTATTACGAGTCCATCGACCTGATCGATGCCTTCCATCCCCAGACGATCCTGGCCTGGGGCATGAACGGGCGGATGCTGGACATCGGCCACGGCGCGCCCTTGCGACTGCGGGTCGAGCGGCAACTGGGCTACAAGCACGCCAAATATCTGATGCGGATCGATGCCGTGCAAAGTCTGGATAACATAGGTTTGGGCAAGGGCGGATACTGGGAAGATCACGTCGATTATGACTGGTACGCCGGAATTTAAGGCACTAGGGCGTGCCATATGGCGCTGATCGATCTCTTTCTGTCGCGCGCGGTCCGCAAGGGCCGCCTGTCCCTTACCCATCATGACGGCACGGTCCGCGAGTTCGGCTCGCCCGAGCCCGGTTATCCGGATGTTGCGATCCGCTTCACCGACGGCCGCGTCGCCGGGCAGATCGTCCGTAATCCTGCGCTGGCGGCGGGCGAATGCTTCATGGACGGCCGCCTGGTCGTCGAGAAGGGCGATGTCCGCGACCTGGTCGAACTGCTGACCGCCAACGACAAGTGGGAAGCGGGCCGCGCAAACCTGAACCCCTCGCGACTGGTCCGCACGGTGGGCGCGATCAAGCATCGCATCGACCGGATCAACATGGAGCGCCGGTCGAAGAAGAACGTCGCGCACCATTACGACCTGTCGGGCACATTGTACGAACTCTTTCTCGACACCGACAAGCAATATAGCTGCGCCTATTTCACCGACCCGCAGAATGATCTGGAACGCGCGCAACGCGACAAGAAGGCGCATATCGCCGCCAAGCTGGCGATCGAGCCGGGGATGAAGGTCCTCGACATCGGCTGTGGCTGGGGCGGCATGGCGCTGTACCTGCACCAGAAATGCGGCGCGGAAGTGCTGGGCGTCACCCTGTCCGAGGAACAGCTCAAGGTCGCGCGCGCGCGGGCCGAGGCGCTGGGCGTGTCGGACAAGGTGAAGTTCGAGCTGATCGACTATCGCCGCGTGGAGGGCCAGTTCGACCGCATCGTCTCGGTCGGCATGTTCGAGCATGTCGGCCCGCCGCAATATCGCACCTTCTTCCGCAAGTGCCGCGACCTGCTGACCGAGGACGGCGTGATGCTGCTCCATACGATCGGGCGGCTGAACGGGCCGGGCGTCACCGACGACTGGACGACCAAATATATCTTCCCCGGCGGCTATAACCCTGCGCTGTCGGAGATCGTGCGTGCGCAGGAAGGCTTGCGCATGTTCCTGACCGATGTCGAGGTGCTGCGCTGCCATTATGGCTGGACGCTCGACATCTGGTACGATCGCACCGTGGCGGCGAAGGACCGCATCGTCGAGCTGTATGACGAGCGTTTCTATCGGATGTGGCTGTTCTATCTGGCGGGCGCGGGCGCGGCGTTCCGCAATGGCGGGCTGTGCAACTATCAGGTGCAGCTAACGCGCGGGCGGCTCTCGGTGCCGGTAACGCGGGATTATATGTTCGAAGGCGAGCGCGCGCTGCGGGACTAAAATCCTCCCCGCAAGCGGGGAGGGGGACCATGCGAAGCATGGTGGAGGGGGTTCGCCGCAAAGGACACCCTTAGTGGAAGCCCCCCTCCGTCAGCGCGCCGCGCTGCCACCTCCCCGTGCCGGGGAGGATTGCCTTACCCCAAAGCCGCGAACTTCTCTTCCGCCTCGCGGTCGAGCTGCGCGCGGCTCTTCTTCTCGGCGGCGGTCTTCAGCTGGCCACAGGCCGCATCGATGTCGCGGCCGCGCGGCGTGCGGACGGGGGCGGAGATGCCGCCCTCGAACACGATGTCGGAGAACCGGCGAATCCGCTCCGGCGTCGAGCATTCGTAATCGGCGCCGGGCCAGGGATTGAACGGAATCAGGTTCACCTTGGCGGGCAGGTCGTAATGGCGCAGCAGCCGGACCAGTTCGTGCGCATCGGCGTCCGAGTCGTTCTTGTCCTTCAGCATCACATATTCAAAGGTGATGCGCCGCGCGTTGTTGGCACCCGGATAGTCGGCGCAGGCCTGCAGCAATTCCTCGATGCCGTATTTCTTGTTGAGCGGCACCAGCTCGTCGCGCACGTCCTTGGTGACGGCATGGAGCGACACGGCCAGGTTCACGCCGATCTCCGCGCCCGCGCGCGCCATCATCGGCACGACGCCGCTGGTCGACAGGGTGATGCGACGCTTGGACAGCGCCAGGCCATCGCCGTCCATCACCAGCTTCAGCGCGTCGCGCACCGCATCGAAATTATAGAGCGGCTCGCCCATGCCCATCATGACGATGTTGGTCAGCATCCGCCCCTCGGGCTGGCTGGGCCATTCGCCAAGCGAGTCGCGCGCCAGCATGACCTGCCCGACGATCTCGCCCGCGGTCAGGTTGCGGACAAGGCGCATCGTGCCGGTGTGGCAGAAGCGGCAGTTGAGCGTGCAGCCGACCTGGCTCGACACGCATAGCGTTCCCCGATCGGCGTCGGGGATGAACACCATCTCATAATCCTGCCCGTCGGCCGAACGCAGCAGCCACTTGCGCGTGCCGTCGTTCGACACCTGCGCCTCGACCACTTCGGGGCGGCCGATGACGAAGCGCTCCTCCAGCCAGGGATGCTGCGCCTTGGCGATGTCGGTCATGTCGGCGAAACGGGTCGCGCCGCGATTATAGAGCCAGTGCCAGATCTGCTTGGAGCGCAGCTTGGCCTGCTTCAGCTCCATGCCGCCAGACAGCAGCGCCTCGCGAAGCTGGTCCTTGGTCAGGCCGATCAGGTCGACGCGACCATCGGGACGCGGTTGCACCCCGCGCGGCACGGGCACGGGATCGATGTGCCCCGGAATGGGCATGAGGGCGGCCGAAACTGTCTGCATCGCGCAGCCATAGCGCAAAATCGGGGGGATTTCCATCCTCCCCTGCAAGGGGAGATGGCAGCGCGTAGCGCTGACGGAGGGGGCTTCCCCACCGGGTGTCCTATGTGGTGATCCCCCTCCACCATGCTGCGCATGGTCCCCCTCCCCTTGCCGGGGAGGAATAAGCGTTACCCCACACACGCCAAGGTCGCCGCATCGATCGCCGCCGCCGCCCCCGCCAGCGCATAGGTGTCGGCGAAGGGGCGGTGGCGTGGATCGACGGCGGAGATGCTCATGCTGCGGCCGGAGCGCATCGCCATGACCAGCGCGTGGTCGGTGGCGGCGTCGGGTGCCCAGACGTCCTGGGGGGTGCCGACCAGCGGAAAGCGGCGCTCGCCGATCGCCAGCGTGACGGCTGCGGCGCGGTCGCGGGGGAGGCTCAGATGCGCGTGGAAAGATTCGCGCAGCCGCTTGGCGGGCCAGGTGCCGACGCTGGCGAATCCGCCGACGCGTCCGTTCGCCAGCACAGGCTTGGCAATGGCATAGCAGCGGTCGGGATCGCGGAATGCGCCCCAGCCCTTGTAGATGCCGATCGTCTCGCGGGCGAGGACGGGCGCGGCGATCAGCGCCAGACACAGACCTAGGGCAAGATGACATGAGATGGGCCTACCCCTCCCCTTCAGGGGAGGGGCCGGGGGCGGGGCGGACCCGCAAGCGTGCGGTTCGGGGCGACCCCTCACCCCAACCCCTCCCCTGAAGGGGAGGGGCTCATAATGGTTCAATGGGATGTCATCATGGTCCAGCCGCTTCATGGGCCAGCCCGGTGGATCATCGTCTCGACCCCGCCCTCGATCATCACGATCGATCCCTGTGGCAGGCGCTCCGCCACCGGAACGCCGCACAGCGCGTCGTCGGGCAACCCCAACAGCAGCCCGCGCAGCACCCGGCTGGACAGGCCATGCATCAGGATCAGCCGGTCGCCGTCATGCTCGGCCGTGTCGTCCGACCAGGCCGACAGCCGGGCCGCCATCGCCGCATAGCTTTCGCCATCGGGCGCGCCCACCGCCATGCCGTGCGGATGGACGATGGGGCCGTGAATCGCAGTCAGCGCGGCGAAATCCTGTCCGCCCCAGCTGCCGAAACCCAGCTCGATCAGCCGGAGGTCCTGCCGCGTTTCGTGCCAGTCGAGCGTCAGATGCTCGGCGATCACCGCCAAGGTCTGGAGCGCGCGCCCTGTCGGCGAGGACCAGAGGGTCAGCGCGGGCATCGTGCCCAGCCGCTCGCGCAGGGCTTCGCCGATCGCCTCGGCTTGTGCGAATCCCTGCCGGGTCAGCGGTGTGTGCAGCTCGACCCGGTCGCCCTGGATGCGTCCGATCCGGTTGAAGACCGTCTCGCCATGGCGGGCGACATAATCGCGGCCTTTCCGGGCGAACGGGGCGGGGCGGGTGGTCATGACCCGTCATCCCTGTCGCGGCTGTTGCGTCTATGCAACGCTTTTTCCTGTTTAGCTGAGGTTCATGCAACGACCGCGCTTTCGCGCCATTGGTGCGGCAACCGCCGAATGTAAGGGCGGCCGGTACAGTAATGGAGTATAGTGTATGCGTAAGCTCATGCTCGCCGCCCTGGCGACCTCGGCAGCCATCGCCGCTGCGGCCCCCGCCGCCGCGCAGACCGCGCAGCCCTTCACGGGTTTCCGGGTCGAGGGCCTGATCGGCTATGACAGCCTCAACGATCGTCAGGGTCAGGACAAGAGTTCGAGCGACGGCGTGCTCTATGGCGCCGCGATCGGTTACGACATTCCGGCAGGCCCAGTGGTGCTGGGCGCCGAGGGCGAGATTTCGGGCAGCAGCTCGGACACGCGCAGCAACGGCATCCGCGTGCCCGGCGACGAGTTCCGCCTGGGCGCGGGACGCGACCTCTATGCCGGTGCGCGCGTCGGCTATATCATTTCGCCGGTCGCGATGGGCTATCTGAAGGGCGGTTACACCAACGCCAAGTTCGATGCGCGCTACACCACGGCGGGTGTCACGACGTCCAACGAGCAGGAAGTCGGCGGCTATCGCCTGGGCGCAGGGCTCGAATATGCGATCAGCCCCAACACCTTCGTAAAGGGTGAATATCGCTATTCGCACTATGACGAGCTGGACGGCGTTGGCATCAACCCGAACCGTCACCAGCTGATGGCGGGTCTGGGCCTGCGCTTCTAAATCGGGATTCTTTTCCACATTAACGGTGGTTTTACTCCCAATGTAAGAGGGGTCGGAGCCTTGCTCCGGCCCCTTCTTAGCGGGTAGGAACCAAGGCCATTTATCATTCGGACTCGGGGACCATGCGGTCGTTCCGGCGGGGGATCAGGAAATGAAGGCGACGATCGAACGCGCAACGCTGCTCAAGGGTTTGAGCCATGTCCAGTCGGTGGTGGAGCGGCGGAACACGATTCCGATCCTCTCCAACGTGCTGCTGGAAGCCACCGCCGAAGGCCAGCTGCGCATGATGGCGACCGACCTGGACCTGCAGATCAACGACAGCGTCGCCGCCGCCGTCGACCAGCCAGGATCGACCACCGTGTCGGCGCACACGCTGTTCGACATTGCGCGCAAGCTGCCCGAGGGCGCGCAGGTCCAGCTGACCGCGGCCGAGGGGCGCATGACCATCGTGGCGGGCCGCGCGCGCTTCTCGCTCGGCACCCTGCCGCGCGACGACTTCCCCGTCATTGCCGAGGGCGAGCTGCCGACCCAGTTCGAGCTGCCGGTCGAACTCCTCAAGCAGATCATCGACAAGACGCGCTTCGCCATCTCGACCGAAGAGACCCGCTATTATCTCAACGGCATCTTCCTGCACGTCGCCGAGGATAACGGCGCGCCGGTGCTGAAGGCCGCCGCCACCGATGGTCACCGTCTGGCGCGCGTCACCATCGAGCGCCCCAATGGCGCCGAGGGGATGCCCGACGTGATCGTGCCGCGGAAGTGCGTGGGCGAGCTGCGCAAGCTGCTCGACGAGGTGGACGGCTCGGTCGGCGTGTCGCTGTCGGGCACCAAGATCCGCTTCGACCTGGGCCAGGCGATCCTGACCTCCAAGCTGATCGACGGCACCTTCCCCGACTATAGCCGCGTCATCCCGACCGCGAACGACAAGATCCTGAAGCTGGACCCCAAGGCGTTCATGCAGGGCGTCGACCGCGTGTCGACCATCGCGACGGAAAAGACCCGCGCGGTGAAGATGGCGCTGGACCGCGACCGGATCACCCTGTCGGTGACAAGCCCCGAAAACGGCACCGCGTCCGAAGAAGTGCCGGGCGAATACACGTCGCTGGGCTTCGAGATCGGTTTCAACAGCCGCTATCTGCTCGACATTCTCGGCCAGATCGACAGTGACCTGGTCGAGGTCCATCTCGCCGACGCCGCCGCGCCGACCCTGATCCGCGAGAATGACAAGGCGCCGGCGCTCTACGTGCTGATGCCGATGCGGGTGTGATTGAATCCTCCCCGGTACGGGGAGGTGGCAGGCTGAAAGCCTGACGGAGGGGGCTTTGGCACAGGATGACCTGTCCGGAGATCCCCCTCCACCACCGCTTTGCGGTGGTCCCCCTCCCCGTGCCGGGGAGGATGTTCTAAGGCGGTCATAATGCTCACCCGCCTTGTCCTGACCGATTTCCGCAATCATGCCGACCTCACGCTGACCCCCAGCGCAGGGTTCGTCGTGCTGACCGGCCAGAATGGCGCGGGGAAAACCAACGTCCTGGAGGCGGTATCGCTACTCGCCCCCGGCCGAGGGCTGCGCCGCGCGGCGCTGTCGGCGATGGCGCGGCAGGAGGGCAAGGGTGGGTTCGGGGTCGCCGCGACGCTGGACGGTGATGTCGAGATCGCGACCGGCGCGCTGCCGTCCGCGCCCGAGCGGCGCGTGGTCAGGGTTCAGGGGGCGGGGGCGAGCGCCAACGCGCTGGCCGACTGGCTGTCGGTGCTGTGGCTGACCCCGGCGATGGACCGGCTGTTCGTCGAGCCTGCGTCCGAGCGGCGGCGATTTCTCGACCGGTTGGTGCTGGCGCTCGCTCCGGCGCACGGGATGCACGCGACCCGCTATGAAGCAGCCATGCGCGAGCGCAACCGGCTGTTGGCCAGCGAAGGCCCGGTCGATCCCGACTGGCTGAGCGCGCTGGAGGCGCGGATGGTCGAGCATGGCGTGGCGGTCGATGCCGCCCGCGTTGCGGCGGTCGCGGCGCTCGACCAGCGGCTCGCCGAGGCTCCCGACAGCGTGTTCGCGCGCGCCGCGCTTGCCCTGGAGGGCGAGGCGGTCGATCCGGCGGCGTTCGCCCATGCGCTGGCCATGGGGCGCAGGCGCGATGCGGCGGCGGGGCGGACGCTGGTGGGGCCGCATCGTGCCGACCTGTCCGTGGTCCATGTGGCGAAGGGACAGGCGGCGGCGCTGTGTTCGACCGGCGAGCAAAAGGCATTGTTGCTGGGCATCGTGCTGGCCCATGCCGATCTCGTCACCGAACAGCGCGGAGTGCCGCCGGTGCTGCTGCTCGACGAGGTGGCGGCGCATCTCGACCCCGCACGCCGCGCGGCGCTGTTCGAGCGGCTCGCCGGCCGGGGCCAGGTCTGGATGACCGGAACCGAGGCCGCGTTGTTCACCGACGTACCGGGGGACGCGACGCGGATAGAATTCTGATCCCGTCGCTCACCACCCAGGGCATCGATCAGCGGCAAATTGCCGTCGCTACCATATCCAAGGCACGGTCATAACTGGCGACTTCGCCCGCGCTCAGGAAGCCTTGTTTCGCCACGGCCGCATCGGTGTCGCGGCGGACCTGCTCGACACGCTGCCACAACTTTTGCGCTTGGGGCTGGGCCAGGCGGCGGGCCTTGCGGGCGTTGCCGATGTCCGCCTCCAGGATATTGGCGCGCATCGAGATATGCGCCTGGCGGATGTCGCGGATCGAGCCGCCGGTCTGGCCGCGGACGCGGTGCTGCTGCGCCAGATTGCAACTGGGATAGTCGCGCCGCACCGAAGTCGATTGCGCCGACGCCTGGCTGACGCCCAGCGAGAGCAGCGCGGTGGCAAGAATCAAGGATTGGCCGATCACAAGCATATCTCCCGACCGATTGGGTACACAGGCATACGCATAAGGTTCATGAACGGCCCGGTCCGGCGGGTGAATTCGGTGTCAGGAAAGCCGCGCGGCCAGCGCGGCATTCCCCTGCATCAGCGCCAGCCGCTGTGCCGTATTGCCCGCTGCGTCCGCGATGCCAAGGTCTGCGCCGCGCTCGATCAGCAGGTCGAGAATGGCGGCCTGGTTGAACAGGGTCGCCATCATCGCGGCGGTCTGCCCGGCCCGGTTCTGATAGTTCACGTCCGCTCCCCGGTCGATCAGCAGCCGGGCGATATCCGGATAGCCCTTGAACGCCACGCCCATCAGCGCCGAATTGCCCTGCGCATCGGTCGCGCCTTCGGGCCGCGCACCGGCATCGAGCAGCAGCGCGGTGGTCGACAGATGGCCGTTATAGCTGGACAGCACCAGCGCGGTATAACCGCGCGCATCCGCCCCCTCGATATCCGCGCCCGCCCGCAGCAGCGCGCCCACCGCTTGGTCATCGCCGATGCGCACCGCGTCGAAGAACAGCGACTGGATCTGTGCGCTGTCGGGTAATGCGGGAGTGGCGAAGCTGTCGGTCATGGCCGTTCAAACGCCATGAAAGCGCCCCCGTTGCAAGAGGACATGAAAGGGCCGCGTCGCCTTCCATTTTGCTTCCCCTTAACAGCGGGAATTCCTATATACTCGCTATGGCAGATACCCCCCAGACGAATGAGTACGGCGCCTCCTCGATCAAGGTGCTGAAGGGCCTCGACGCGGTGCGCAAGCGGCCGGGCATGTATATCGGCGACACCGACGACGGTTCGGGCCTTCACCATATGGTGTTCGAGGTGTCGGACAATGCGATCGACGAAGCGCTGGCGGGGCATTGCGACCGCATCGACATCCAGCTGAACGCCGACGGCTCGGTCAGCGTGACCGACAATGGGCGCGGCATCCCGACCGGCATCCACCCCGAAGAGGGCGTGTCGGCGGCCGAGGTCATCATGACCCAGCTGCACGCGGGCGGTAAATTCGAGAATACCAGCGACGACAACGCCTATAAGGTGTCGGGCGGTCTGCACGGCGTCGGCGTGTCGGTGGTGAACGCGCTGTCCGAGTTCCTGGACCTGACCATCTGGCGCGACGGCGAGGAGCATTATATGCGCTTCGCGCACGGCGATGCGGTCGCGCCGCTGAAGGTCGTCGGCAAGGCCGAGCCGGGGCAGAAGGGCACCCGCGTCACCTTCCTGCCCAGCCCCGCGACCTTCAAGATCGTCGAGTTCGACTTTGCGAAGCTCGAGCATCGCTATCGCGAGCTCGCCTTCCTGAACTCGGGCGTGCGCCTGTTCCTGACCGATGCGCGGCACGAAGAGCCCAAGACGATCGAGCTCTATTATGAGGGCGGCATCGCCGCCTTCGTGAAGTGGCTGGACCGGTCCAAGTCGCCGCTCTTCCCCGAACCCATCGCCATCCATGGCCAGCGCGATGCGATCGGCATGGACGTCGCGCTGGAGTGGAATGACAGCTATTACGAGAACGTCCTGGCGTTCACCAACAACATACCCCAGCGCGACGGCGGCACGCATATCGCGGCCTTCCGCGCCGCGCTGACCCGCACGCTCAACAATTATGCCGACAAGTCGGGTCTTCTGAAGAAGGAGAAGGTGACGCTGACCGGCGACGACATGCGTGAAGGGCTGACCGCGATCGTCTCGGTCAAGCTGCCCGATCCGAAGTTCAGCAGCCAGACCAAGGACAAGCTGGTCTCCTCCGAGGTGCGCCAGCCGCTGGAATCGCTAATCGCCGACAAGCTGGCCGACTGGTTGGAGGAAAATCCGCAGAACGCGCGCGCCATCATCGCGAAGGTGATCGACGCCGCCGCCGCGCGTGAGGCCGCCAAGCGCGCCCGCGAGCTGACGCGGCGCAAGGGCGTGATGGACATCGCCTCGCTGCCCGGCAAGCTCGCCGATTGCCAGGAGCGCGATCCCGCCAAGTCCGAACTGTTCCTGGTCGAGGGTGACTCGGCCGGTGGGTCGGCCAAGCAGGGGCGCAACCGCCATTTCCAGGCGATCCTCCCCTTGCGCGGCAAAATCCTGAACACCGAGCGTGCGCGGTTCGACCGCATGATCTCGTCCAAGGAAATCGGCACGCTGATCCAGGCGATGGGGACCGGCATCGGCCGCGACGATTTCAACGCGGACAAACTGCGTTACCACAAGATCGTCATCATGACCGACGCAGACGTCGACGGCGCGCATATCCGCACGCTGCTGCTGACCTTCTTCTACCGCCAGATGCCCGAGCTGATCGAGCGCGGGCACCTCTACATCGCCCAGCCGCCGCTCTACAAAGCGACCAAGGGGCGGTCGGAAGTGTACCTCAAGGACGACACCGCGCTCGACGAATATCTGGTCGAGGCGGGTGTTTCCACCATGGTGCTGGAGGGCGCGGGCGGTGCGCGTTCGGGCAACGACCTCAAGACGCTGGTCGACCATGCGCGGCGGATGCGCACGCTGATGCGCTATGTGCCCCGGCGCTACGACGCCTCGATCATCGAAGTGCTGGCGCTGGCTGGCGCGCTAGACCCTGTGCTGACCCGCGAGCAGCGGATGGCGACGGTGGTCGAAACCACGCGGCGGTTGGAGTCGGGCGATCACGAGGCGCGCTGGTCGGCGCGGCTGACCGAGGATGGCGGCGTGCATTTCGAGCGACTGTGGCGCGGCGTGACCGATCACCACATCGTCGAGGCCAGCTTCATCGCTTCGGCAGAAGCGCGCAAGCTGCACTCGCTGGCCGCCGAACAGGCGGAGAGCTTCACCCACGCCGCCAAGCTGGTGCCGCTGCGCAGCGCCGCGACCGAGCCCTCGACCGATGTCGTGCCGACCGATGAGGAGGGCAACATGACGACCCTGGCGCGCGGCGAAACCCGCGTGGCGCGGCCGAGCCAGTTGCTCGAGGCGATCCTGACCGCCGGCCGCAAGGGGCTGGCGATCCAGCGCTACAAAGGCTTGGGCGAGATGAATGCCGAACAGCTGTGGGAAACCACGCTGGACCCGGCGGTCCGCTCGATGCTGCGCGTGACGTCGGACGATGTCGCGGCGGCGGACGAGGTGTTCAGCCGGTTGATGGGTGAAGTCGTCGAACCGCGCCGCGAGTTCATCCAGGACAATGCGCTGAACGTCGCGAATCTGGACGTGTAAGCCAACATCCCGCCCGCGGGGAAATATTGGTCAAGGAGAGAGCAGGCATGAAGGCGATCGCACTGGGACTGATGCTGGCGGCGGGCACGACCGTCGCGGTGGCGCAGCAAAAGCCTGCCGCTCCGGCGAAAGTCCCCGCCGCTATCGCCGCCGCGCTGGCCGATCCGGCGCGCGCCGACCAGGCGGGCGACGACGAACGGCGCCAGGCGGCGGCGGTCCTTGCCTTTTCCGGGGTGAAGCCCGGCGACACGGTGATCGATTACCTGCCGGGCAAGGGCTATTGGACCCGCATTTTCTCCGGCATCGTCGGCCCCAAGGGGCATGTCTATGCCTATTGGCCCGCCGCCGGGCAGAAATATGCCGAGAAGTCGCTGCCCATGATCCAGGGCTGGAAGCTGCCCAACGCAACCGCGCAGGTGCAGGCGGTGAACCTGCCCGCCTCCGACAAGCCGGTCGACCTGTTCTGGACCGTCCAGAATTATCATGACGTTGCCAATAATGCGGGCGAACCGGCGCTGCGCGCCTTCGACCAGGCGGTGTTCAAGCTGCTCAAGTCGGGCGGCACCTATGTCATCATCGATCATGCGGACACGGTGGGCAAGGGGCTGGCCAACACCAATACGACGCACCGGATCGACCCGGATGCCGTCAAGCGCCAGGTCCAGTCGGTCGGCTTCCGCTTCGTCGGCGAGAGCAAGGTGCTGCGTAACGCTGAGGACGATCATTCGAAGAATGTGTTCGATCCCGCCATTCGCGGGCGGACGGACCAGTTCGTTTATAAATTCCGCAAGCCTTGATTGGGGAAGGTGGCGGGGGGCAGTCTCGGTGAGACATCTTGCCCTCCCCCATCCCCCTCCCGCCTGCGGGAGGGGAGCGGCCAGAGTTGAGGGTAGGGCGTGGCCTTCGGCTGAACGGGGTTCAGTACCGAGGCCCGTTCAGCCTGAGCGAAGTCGAAGGCCACGCCTCGCTAGCAGCCGCAAATCCTAAACCGGCACCCGCAACACCGCCCGGACCCCGGAATGCGCGGGATCATATTCCACCGCGGTCTGCAGGCTCTGCGCCATCGCCCGGATCAGTTTTGCGCCCAGCCCGGTGCCTTGCGGCTTCTGGTCCGCCGCCATGCCGCAACCGTCATCCTCGACCGCCAATACGCAATGCTCGTCGGCGCGCGTCACCAGAATCCGCACCTCGCCACCGCCATCGGGATAGGCATATTTGCAGGCATTGGTCACGAGTTCGGTAACGATCACCCCGATCGACACTGCACGGTCCGTCTTTACACGGATCGGCTCGGCCGACAGGGTCAGGGTGCGGGGCAGCGCGTCGCTCGACCAGCTTTCGCCCAGTTCCTCGATCAGCGCGCCCAAATAGTCGCGCAGGTCGACCTGCTCGACGTCATTGGCGGTGTAGAGCCGGCGGTGCACCTGCGCGATGGCGCGGATGCGACGCTGCGTATCCTCCAGCGCATCGCGGGCGCGGGTGTCGGTCAACACCCCCTTCTGCAACCCGATCATTGCCGAGACGAGTTGCAGCGAGTTGGCGACACGGTGGTTCACCTCGCTCAGCATCGCCTCCAGACGAGCGTTGGTGGCGCGCAACTCGGCCTCTGCAGAGGCCTTGCCCCGTTCCAGCCGCGCGCGGTCGAGCACCTGCGCAAAGGTGGCGGACAGCAGGTCGAAGAAATCCTCGCCGACCGTCTTCACCACATAATCGGCGGCTCCCGCCTTCAGCGCGGCGACGGCGATACGCCCCTCGTCCGACCCGGTGACATAGACGACAGGCGGCGACTCCGGCAGCGCGGTGATCGCAGCCAGCGTCTCCAGCCCGTCCATGCCGGGCATATAATGGTCGACCGCAACCAGATCGAACCCGCCATCCGCCGCCATTGCGACACCCTGGGTCCCCGAGGCGGCGCATGCCACCTCATAACCGTGCCGCCTCAGCGCGCGCGACACCAGTCGCCGCAGCGCGTCGTCGTCATCGATATAGAGGATGCGGGGGGCGGCGCCGCTCGTCATGGCGGGGCGTTCAGCCCTCGACCTCGGGCACCTGGATCACCGACAGGAACAGGCCGAGCTGGCGGATCGCCTGGGCGAAATTTTCGTAATTCACCGGCTTGGTGATGTAGACGTTGCAGCCCAGATCGTAGCAGCGCTGGATCTCCACCTTGTCGTCGGTGGTGGTCAGCACGACGACCGGCGCGCGGCGCAGCGGGCTGCTCTCGTCCTTGATCTTCGCCAGGATGTCGGTGCCGCTCATGTCGGGCAGGTTCAGGTCGAGCAGGACCATCGCCGGGCCGCTCTTGGCCGGACCGTCGGGCGCGTTGAACAGATAGTCGAGCGCGGTCGTGCCGTCGGTGAAGTGGCGGATGTCGTTCAGGATGCCCGCCCGGCGGATATTCTTCTCGATCAGGCGGGCATGGCCCTCGTCATCCTCGATCATGACGATGCCAACGGAGCGATGGTCGTTCATTCAAGCACTTTCGATGGCAAGGGTGGGGGGTAGCGACAGGAAGAAGGTTGCGCCCTCACCCAGTTGGGATTCGACGGAAATCGTGCCGCCCAGACGATAGGCGAGGGCGCGGACATGGGCGAGGCCGATGCCTTCGCCCGGCTGGTCCTGCTGCCCCGACCGGCGGAACAGGTCGAAAACGCGCTGATGGTCGCGCGGATCGATACCGCGGCCATTGTCGCGCACCGCCACGATCACCCGGCCGGGCGTCGCCTGCGCGGAGACGTGCACCTCGGCGGCGCGCGCGGGATGGCGATATTTGGTGGCGTTCTCGATCAGGTTGGAAAGAATCTGTTCCAGCGCGATCCGGTCGCTGACGACGACCGGCATGGGACGCTCGATGGTGACGGTGACGCCACGATCGTCGATGACGTGGCGGATCGAATCGGTGATCTGTTCGACCAGCTGGTCCAGCGCGATCATTTCGGGCGCAAGAACCCGCCGCCCCTCGCGGCTCAGCTTCAGGATGGCGTTGATGAGCCGGTCCATCTTGGCGGTCGAGGTGCGGATGAAGCCGATCGCCTCGGGCAGATCCTCCCGCGCGGCAAGACGGGCTTCCTCGGTCACGATATGCGGCGCCTCCGCCTCGGCGCGGTCGATCAGTTCGGCCAGCGGCCCGGTCGCGGCCGACAGCTCGGCGGTGAAGCCCATGACGTTGACCAGCGGCGAACGTAGATCGTGGCTGACGATATAGGCGAAGCGCTGGATTTCCTCATTCGCCAGCGCCAGATCGGCGGTGCGTTCCTTGACCTGTTCCTCCAGCGTCGCGTTGAGGTCGGCCAGCGCCACGCGCGAACGCTGAAGGTCGCGGGTATAGCGGCGCACGGTCAGGAACGAGAGAATCGATACCAGAAGGAACAACAGGATCGAAACTGCCGCCACGATCGAGAAACGGTGGCGGCTGGCGGTCTGTTCGGCATCGCGCAGCGCCAGCAGGCGGCGTTCCTCGCGCGCCATGAGGTCGAAGACGGCGCGCAGCTTCTGCATCCGCAGCAGCCCGCTGTCCGCGTGGAACAGGCGCAGCGCCTCTGCTCCGCGTCCCTGCCGAACCAGTTCGTTGGTCGCGCGCTGCGCGGCATCGAGTTCGGCCAGTCGCCGGACGACCATGGCCAGCGGCGCGCGCTGGTGCACATTGTCGGCGGTCAGCCGGCGGAGTTCGACGATCTGCGGGACCAGCGCGGCGTGGGCGCGCTCGAAACTGTCGAGAAAGGCTGGCGTCCCCGCCAGCATATAGCCCCGGCGCGCCGTCTCCTTCTGCTCGACCAGCCGCCGCGCTTCGATCAGAACGGTTTCGACGTGATAGGTATGGATGACCCAGTCGCTGTGCCGGTTTTCCTGACGGATGGCATAGCCGGCCGCCACTGCCGCCGCGAGCAACGCCAGAAAGCCCGTCGCCATGGCAGCGATCAGGACCCGACCGACGGGTATCCCGCCAAAAGGCGTACGAGCCAACCCTTGCATGGATCATGCCTTATCGAAGGAGAAGCGACGACGCCAGAGCGGTTACGTCATGGTTATCATGACGATTAAAGCAGAAGTTCCTGCGGGCTGGGGCGGCCGACATGCCCGCCGCCCCGCCGCCTGGCCATCTCGGTCTCGGCGGTGAAGCGGACATCGGGGTCGCGGTCGCCGAGGAAGCCGATCAGCGAGTCCTCGTCGATCTCGCGCCAGTCCTTGCCGCGATCGGGGCCATAGCGGACGCGCGGCAGCAGGCCGGGGCTGCGCGACCATTCCAGCAGCTGCGCCAGGCTCGCCTCGTTCAGCTGATCGCGCAGGTGATGCGCGGTCACATAGGCGTCGGGAAAGGCGCGGTGGATGGGCAAGCCGCGCTCATGCTCCAGCCCCTCGGGTTTGCGCCAGTATCGCAGCACCTGGTTGGAAAAGCTGGGGCTGTCGGGCCAGAGCCGCAGCGCGCATTTCCAGGTGCAGATCCAGTCGGCCGACCGGGTCATGGCGGGGGTGCAGAATTGCTGCTCGAAATCCGCGCGGTGCGCCGCCAGCGCCAAGCGGCGCGGCCAGGGGTCGAGCACGCGGCGCGCGACGTCATGCCACCAGGGCGCGTCGGCGACCTGCTCGTCCAGGATATGGTGGATCGCCTGGGTGATCGGCGGGATGGGTCGACCTGGATTGACCAGGATGCTGCCGCCTTCGCCCTCCAGCTCCCAGCGCCCGTCCTTGCCCAGCGCCACATCCTGCCAGCCGATCTCGCAGACGCCATGGGTGGGTGGGGCCTGTCCGGTCGTCTCCAGGTCGATGACGCGGATAATCTGGGGCTGCGGGCGTTGCATCGCCTCTATGTGGGCGTTTGGCCCGCGAAAAGCGAGGGGCCTTGTTCCAGGGTTATCCCAGCAGGGCGCGGTCGCGCAGCCCGCGCCAGACATGCAGCGCCTGTACCGTTTCCGCCACGTCATGGACGCGGATCAGCTGCACCCCCGCCTCCGCCCCTTTCAGCGCGAGTGCGAGGGAACCGCCGAGCCGCGCATCGACGGGCGCCTCGTTCGACAGCGCGCCGATCATCCGCTTGCGGCTGGCGCCCAGCATGATCGGGCAGCCAAGGCCGTGGAAGATCGCCAGCCCATTGATAAGGGCCAGATTGTCGGCCAGCGACTTGCCGAAGCCGATCCCCGGATCGACCATGATGCGCGAGCGGGAAACGCCCGCTGCCTCGACCGCCGCGATCCGTGTCTCCAGCCAGTCGAACACGTCCGTCAGCACGTCCGCATAACCGATACGGCCGTGCCCGCCCTTGGCCGGATCGGGCGAGTGCATCAGGATGACCGGGCAGCCCGCCCTGGCCACCACCTCCAGCGCGCGGTCGTCCCAGAGCAGCGCCGCGACATCGTTGACGATGCCTGCGCCCGATGCCAGCGCCGCCTCCATCACGGCGGCCTTGCGCGTGTCGATCGACACCAGTGCGCCGCCGCGTGCCAGCCGCTCGATGACGGGGGCGGTGCGGGCGATCTCGTCGCCTTCCCAGACGGGCGCCGCGCCGGGGCGGGTGGATTCGCCGCCCAGGTCGATCACCGCCGCACCTTGCGCCGCCATCGCCATGCCGCTGTCGGCCGCCGCCGCCGGATCGCCGATATGCTGGCCGCCGTCGGAGAAGCTGTCGGGGGTGACGTTCAGGATGGCGGCGACCTGCGGCTGGTCGAAGCGCAGGGTGCGGGCGTCCATCACCCAGGGGGTACGGGGGGTGGTGAAGGCGGTGTGCAGCGTCTCGGCCCGGGGCGAACCGCCCAGTTCCTGCGCAAACCGCGCGATGGGGACAATACGGCGGCTGATACCCTCGCGGACCTCATAGGCCGCGAACCACTGCATCCCGCCCGCCAGCCGTGCGACGCTGCCCTCCTCCAGCCCGACGGGGGTGTCGACGAATTGGACGGGGCGCAGGTGCATGGTCGTGTTCCTAAAATCCTCTCCGGTATGGGGAGGGGGACCAGCGCGAAGCGGTGGTGGAGGGGGCGTGCCGCTAGGCAAGTCCTTTGTGGAAGCCCCCCTCCGTCAGGCCTGCGCCTGCCACCTCCCCGTGCCGGGGAGGATCAGGTTACGGCTGCGTCGCCAGCAGCCAGGTCTGGCGCATCGCGTCGATCGGCTTCAGCGCACCTTCCAGCTCATAATGCCAGAAGGTCCAGCCATTGCAGGTCGGCCGGTTCTGCAGCAGCGACCCCAGCCGGTGGATCGATCCCGCCTGCCCGCATTCGGACAGGAGCGACCCGTCCGCGCGCACCGTCGCGCGCCATTTGCGCTTGGCATCCATCAACGGCATCCCCGGCAGCAGATAGCCATTTTCGACCAACGTCCCGAAGGCGACCTTGGGCTGCGCCTTGGGGCTCTGCATCGTTGCCAGCGCGCTTTCGTCGAGCGGCAGGGCGGCCTCGATCCGCTCGATCGCGGCGGCGCAATAGGTCGGCTCGCGCTCGATCCCGATCCAGCGGCGGCCGAGCCGCCTGGCGACCGCGCCGGTGGTGCCGGTGCCGAAGAACGGGTCGGCGATCACGTCGCCCGGCCGGGTGCAGGCCAGCAGGATGCGATAGAGCAGGGCCTCGGGCTTCTGGGTCGGGTGGACCTTGTGCCCGTCCTTCTTCAGCCTTTCCTGCCCGCCGCAGATCGGGAATTCCCAATCCGATCGCATCTGGATCTCGTCGTTCAGCGTCTTCATCGAACGATAGTTGAAGGTGTATTTCGCCTTCTCGCCCTTCGATGCCCAGATCAGCGTTTCATGCGCGTTGGTGAAGCGGGTGCCCTTGAAATTGGGCATGGGGTTGGACTTGCGCCAGATGATGTCGTTGAGGATCCAGAAGCCCAGATCCTGCACCGCGGTCCCGACGCGGAAGATGTTGTGATAGCTGCCGATGACCCAGAGCGAGCCATTGTCCTTGAGTACGCGATAGCATTCGGCCAGCCAGGTGCGGGTGAAGGCGTCATAGGCGGCGAAGGTGTCGAACTTGTCCCAGGCATCGGTGACGGCGTCGACATGACTGCCATCGGGCCGGAACAACTCGCCGCCGAGCTGAAGGTTATAGGGCGGGTCGGCAAAGACCATGTCGACCGACTTGTCGGGCAGCGAGCGGAGCGCCGCGATACAGTCGCCCATCAGGATCTGGTCGAGCGGCAGGTCGCTTTCGCGGTGTGCCGCTACCGGCCGCGTCCCGATCGGCCTTCCCACCGTCTGGATCACCCCCATGCTCACCGTCCCTTCTACCCTCGAACCTTCGCATCCACCCGGAACGAGTCCGTCGTCAAGAGGCGATTCGCCTTGGCGACTCGCGGGAATCCGCCAGATTCGACGACGTGTTGCGATTTCGTGGCAGATATGGGGGCTGTGGATAACTCTGCCCCCAAGGGAGTGGGGTGTGGCGATTGCGACTCAATTCGCCGTTAAATCCCCCCATCGGACGATGGAAAGGAATTCAGAGGTCCAGATAACATTGCGCCACGGGCGCGAAGCTGCGGCGGTGGAGTGGCGTCGGCCCATGTTCGCGGAGAGCCGCCAAATGCGTCGCGGAGCCATAACCCTTGTTGGAATGCCAGCCATAAGCGGGCCATGCCTCGGCGGCGGCGATCATCATCTCGTCGCGGACATGCTTGGCGACGATCGAGGCAGCGCCGATCGCCAGCGACTTGGCATCGCCGCCGACGATCGCGGTCGCGCTATAGCCCCATTTGGGCAGGCGGTTACCGTCGACCAGCACATGCGCCGGATGGCACCCCAGCGCCTCGACCACCGCATCGACCGCCAGCGTCATCGCCTTCATCGTTGCCCAATAGATGTTGAGCCGGTCGATCTCCGCCGGTTCGACCACTCCGACCCCCACGATCGCGCAGGCGCGGATTTCGGCGCAGAGCCGCGCGCGCGTCTTTTCGGTCAGCTTCTTGGAATCATTGATGCCGCCGGGGCAGTCCCGCTCGGGAAGGATGACGGCGGCCGCGACCACCGGCCCCGCCAGCGGCCCGCGCCCCGCCTCGTCCACGCCGCATAGGGGCATGGGAAAACCGGTATCGACCATGAGGGCGCTTTATCGTGGAGGAGAAAGGTCCACAAGGTATCCTCCCCGGCGCGGAGAGGGTCAGCTTTACCCCCAACGCGCGGCAAAGGCCGCTGCATTCCAGCCTTCGCGGCTGATCGCGGCGAGCAGATGGTAGAAGGGCACCATGCCCAGCCCATGCCCCATCGGCCCATGCCCCTGGCCCAGTCCCGGCGCGGCGGCAAGCGCGGCCTGGACGAAGGCGATGGCGCGGTCGACCGAATCCGCCAGCGGCAGGCCCTGCCCTAGCCCGGTGGCGATCGCGCTGGCGAGCGTGCACCCGGTACCGTGGGTCGAGTTCGTATCCAGCCGGGGATGCTGCCAGCGCTGTTCGCCGCCCGGCTCGACGAGCCGGTCCTCGATCACCGGGCCTTCGCCATGCCCGCCCTTGACCAGCAACGCTCGGGTCTGGTGCCGCACCACCGCCTCGCCGCCCAGCGCCGCCAGTTCGGGCAGATTGGGGGTGGTCAGCGCGGCGAGGGCCAGGAAGCGGCGAAAGGCCGCGATCACGTCCGCGTCCGCCAACACCGATCCGCTGGTCGCGATCATGACGGGATCGAACACCACCGGCAATTCCAGCGTCTCCAGCCGGTCGGCGAGCGCGTGCGCGGTCTCGGCCGATCCGATCATGCCGATCTTCACCGCGTCGGCGCCGATGTCGGACAGCACGCTGTCGATCTGCGCCATCACCATGTCGGTGGGGACCGGGTGCACCGCTTGTACCCCCAGGGTGTTCTGCGCGGTGATCGCGGTAATCGCGGTCATCGGATGGCCGCCGAGCATCGCGACCGTCTTGATGTCGGCCTGTATGCCCGCCCCCCCTCCGGAATCGGAGCCGGCGACGATGAGGATGCGGGATGGGGTCGGCACGGTCATATTATTTCTGCCATGCCTTTTCGACCGGGTAGGGGCAAGCCGAACGGTGGCCGATCATCGGCCGGCCGTCGCCCATCCCTTGGGAAAAGTAAAGCGATCAACGACTTGAGTGTCTGACGGCCTGGCTTCCGATGTGGCAAGTCGATGGCGGCTTCGTAACGTTTCGTTGCCCGTCCAGGCCAGGCTCTTTCCTCGCCGTACCACCCCATTATTTCGGCGCGCATCCAACCAGCGGCTGTCGCGTTGCTGCGCCTTGGAACACCGTCTGGGTGACCGCGTAAGGGAGACCGAATTTGATCGTCGATGCCGTACCCCGCACCCGCATCATCATTGCGGAGGTCTGGCGTCCTTTGGTGGCGCTGTTCGTCTGGGACGTGATCGTCACGGTCGCTTATTACGTCCTGCCGTTCAAGGCGCCCTCGCTGCCGCTGACCCTGTTCGGCACCGCGCTGGCGCTGTTCCTGGGGTTCCGTACCAATTCGGCCTATCAGCGCTGGTGGGAGGGGCGGCAGCTCTGGGGCCTGATGATCAACGCCTCGCGCAACATTGCCCGCAGCGCGCGCAACTTCCTGCCCGATCCGGATGCGCACGACCTGAAGCGGTCGATCGTGCTGCGCCAGATCGCCTATGTGAACGCGCTGCGCTGCCAGTTGCGCAAGCAACCGGTCGATGGCGAAGTGCTGCGCTTCCTGTCGCGCGGCGAGGCGGAGCCTGCGCTCCAGCGGACCAATACCGCCAACGGCCTGCTCGACGGCACGGGCCGTAGGATCGACGATGCACGCCGCAAAGGCTGGATCGACACCATCCAGCAGACCCAGATGGAATCGGTCCTGGTCGACATCGCCAATTCGCAAGGCGGCATGGAACGGTTGAAGAATACGCCGCTGCCCAACCAGTATCGCTTCATCCCGGCCTTCTTCACTCGGCTGTTCTGCGTGCTGCTGCCGATCGGGCTGGTCGAGACTTTGGGGTTCGCGACCCCGGTGGGTTCGTCGATCGCGGGGTTGATGTTCCTGGCGGCGCTACAGATCGGCGACGACCTGGTTGATCCCTTCTCCGACACGGTCCACGACCTGCCGCTCAGCGCGATGTGCCGGACGATCGAGATCGACCTGCTCCAGGCGATCGGTGATCCCGCGCCGGAGCCGATGAAGCCGGTCGACGGGGTGCTTTGGTAAGAAAATACTTCTCCCCGGCACGGGGAGGATGATGTCAGGCCGCGTTGTCGATGCCCAGTTCGCTCAGCTTGCGATACAGCGTCGACCGGCCGATCCCCAGCCGCCGGGCCACTTCGGTCATGCGGCCGCGATAATGGCCGATGGCCAGGCGTATGACATCGGCCTCGATATCCTCCAGCGGGCGCAGATGGCCATCGGGACGGAACAGGCTGACCCCGCCATTCGGGCCGCTCGCCGAGGGTCCCGCCGTAACCGAAGAACGATCCCCGAGCGAGGCGATCTGCGGGAAATCGTCGGTGGTCAGCGCATCGCCCTCGCACAGCACCGCGGCGCGGAAGAGCGCGTTTTGCAACTGGCGGACATTGCCCGGCCAGTCATAGCGGCGCAGCAGCGCGAGCGCATCGTCGGTGATGTCGAGATGGCGCAGGCCCGGCTGCTGCGCGATGCGTTCGAGCAGATGATGGGTCAGCGCGGATATGTCGTCGGCCCGGTCGCGCAGCGGCGGCACCGCGACATGGACGACGTTCAGTTTGTAATACAGGTCCTCGCGGAAACGCCCCGCCTCGACGGCCTCGATCAGCCGGACGTCGCTGGCGGCGATGATCCGGACATCGACTTCGCGCGCATGGCGGGCGCCCAGCGGCAGGATCGCGCCGGTCTGGAGCATGTCGAGCAGCCGCGCCTGGGTTTCGGGGGGCATTCCCGACACCTCGTCCAGGAACAATGTCGAACCGTGCGCCTCCACCATCTTGCCGATGCGGCGCTCGAACGCGCCCGCAAAGGCACCTTCCTCATGGCCGAAGATGACGCTGTCGAGCAGATTGGTGGCGACCGTCGCGCAGTTGACGCGGATCATCGGCCGTTCGCCACGGGAAGAGGCGACGTGGATCGCCTTGGCCAGCGATTCCTTGCCGACGCCGCCCTCGCCTTCGATCAGGACGGCGGCACGGGTGTGCGCGGCCTTGGACGCGATGGCGAGCGCGGCGCGGAAATCGGGCGCGTCGCCCACAATCTCGTCAAAGGCGAGGAGCGCGGGAATTTTTTCGGTCAGCGGGCGAAGCTCGCCGCTCGTCTGACCCGCGACACAGGCCTCCAGCGCGGCGAGCAGCCGTTCGGGGGCCAGCGGCTTGACCAGGAAATCGGTCGCGCCCGCACGCATCGCCGCCACCGCCTGCGCCACCGAATCGTTGGCGGTCAGCATCAGGATGGGCAGTTCGGGGCGAAGCGCGTGGCAATCGGCGATCAAGGACGTGGCATCGGCACCCGGCGCCCAATGGTCGATCAGCACCGCGTCGAGTTCGCGCCCCTGCGCCGATCCCAGGACCGAGGCCGCCATGTCGGCGTCCGTCGCGAACAGGGTGCGCCAACCGCCGCGCTGCGCCAGCGCCGCGATCAGGCGTTGCTGCGCAGGCTCGTCATCGATCAGCAGCAGCAAACGTTGGCCGTTGCGCGTCATAATGTGTCCTGTTGACCCCTTTTGCGACTTTATAGCGCAACTTTGTTAAAATCTGCGTTAATTCGGGACAATCCCTCTTGCACGCCCGCCGGGTCCCGAACTGCTTTTGAGACTGGCCGGCGTCACGCCGGGTGTTGCCGGGATCCTGCCCGGTCGTTTCGGGGTTGATCCCGGTGCGCTGGTGAATAAGCTTCGACCTGGATCATGCGGCGCGGTCGACGGCGGCAGGCCGATAGCGGAGGTGAGGATCATGGCGGGCAATGAGACCGGCATCAAGGACGGCCCCGGCGGCATGAAGGCGCATGTCGCCACTTATGACCTGATGATCGGAATGCTCAAATGGGGCGCGGTCGTTGCCGCCATCCTGGTGGGCATCGTCCTCTGGCTGATCGCCTGATCCGATGGGTCTGCGCATCGCGGTCCTGCGCGAAACCGCGCCCGACGAGGCGCGGGTCGCCGCCACGCCGGAAACCGTCAAGAAGCTGACCGCGCTGGGCGCCACGCTGGCGGTGGAGCGGGGCGCGGGGACAGCGGCGGGTATCGCCGACAGCGATTACGAACAGGCGGGCGCCGAGGTCGGCGAACGCGCGCAGGTGCTGGCGGGCGCGGCGATCGTGCTGGCCGTCCAGGCGCCCGAGCCCGCGACCCTGGCCGGAACCGCGCCCGACGCCTGGGTAATCGCGGCGTTCGATCCCTTCCGCAGGCAGGCGACGGTTTCGGCCTATGCGGCGGCGGGGCTGGAGGCGCTGGCGATGGACTGGATGCCGCGAATCACCCGCGCCCAGTCGATGGACATCTTGTCGTCCCAGTCGAATCTCGCGGGTTACAAGGCGGTGCTGGAGGCGGCGGGCACCTATGGTCGTGCCTTTCCGATGATGATGACGGCGGCGGGGACGATCCCTGCGGCGCGCGTCTTCGTCATGGGGGTGGGCGTTGCGGGGCTGCAGGCGATCGCGACCGCCCGGCGGCTGGGCGCGCAGGTCTCGGCGACCGATGTGCGTTCGGCCACCAAGGAGCAGATCCAGTCGCTCGGCGCCAAGCCGATCTTCGTCGAGGGCGTGGCGGGCATCGAAGGCGAGGGCACCGGCGGCTATGCGGGCGAGACGAGCGAGGAATATCGCGCGGCGCAAGCCGAACTGGTCGCGGGGCATATCGCCAAGCAGGACATCGTCATCACCACCGCGCTGATCCCCGGCCGCGCCGCGCCGCGCCTCGTCACCGATGCACAGATCGCGACGATGCGCGCCGGCAGCGTCATCGTCGACCTGGCGGTCGAGGCGGGCGGCAATGTCGAGGGTGCGATTGCGGGCGAAGTGATCGAGCGGCACGGCGTAAAGATCATCGGCCACCGCAACATGCCCAGCCGACTGGCGGCAGACGCCTCCGCGCTGTTCGCGCGCAACCTGCACAATTTCCTGGCGGCGTTCTGGGACAAGGACGCCGGGCGGCCGGTGCTCGACGCCGAGATCGGCGACGCGATCCGGCTGACCCGAGGCGGGCAGGTGGTGAACCCAAGGTTGCAGTCGTGACGATCCTCCCCGTAACGGGGAGGGGGACCGGCGAAGCCGGTGGAGGGGGCGTCCGGCAAATGCCTCGGCCCGAAGTATCGCTGGCGCGTAAATTGCGACGGACGATGACGCTGCCTGAAGTGCTTCTTTGGCAACAGCTTCGCGGCTCGCCCGGCGGTTTACGATTCCGGCGACAGCATCCGGTCGGATGCTACATTGCCGATTTTTATTGCTCAAAAGCGCGCCCGATGGTCGAAGTCGACGGTGCCATACATGGCGTTGAAGCGCGGCCCAGCCGCGACGTCGCGCGCGATCAATATTTGAACGAAAACGGGTACAGGGTCATGCGGATCGGGGCCGCCGATATCCTGCGCGATGCCGAGGCGGTTGCCGCCTCGATCGTCTCGCTGGCGGCGGCCCTCCTCCACCACTCGCCTGCGGCGAGCGGTCCCCCTCCCCGTGCCGGGGAGGATATATCATGGACTTCATAGCGATCCTGTCGATCTTCGTGCTGGCGTGTTTCGTCGGCTATTACGTCGTCTGGTCGGTGACGCCCGCGCTGCACACGCCGTTGATGGCGGTGACCAACGCCATTTCCTCGGTCATCATCGTCGGCGCGCTGATCGCGGCGGCCGCGACGTCGGGGGCGACCGGATCGGGCGTCGCCAAATGGCTGGGGCTAGGCGCGGTGGTGCTGGCCAGCATCAACATCTTCGGCGGCTTTGCGGTGACGCAGCGGATGCTCGCCATGTACCGCAAGAAGGAGAAGCGCTCGTGATCGCCCCCGTGCCGCCCGCGCCGCTTGCCCCGGCGGTCGAAGCCGTTGCCGCGAACCCCTGGGTTTCGCTCGCCTATCTGGTGGCGGGGGTATGCTTCATTCTGGCGCTGCGCGGGCTGTCCAGCCCGACGACCAGCCAGCGAGGCAATCGCTTCGGCATGATCGGCATGGCGATCGCGGTCGTGACGACGCTGGTGACGCATGTGCCCCTACGAGCCGACGCCCTACCTCCAGGCAATCCCCATGATCTGATGATCGACTGGACGGCGGCCTTCGAAATCCTCGCCGCCATCGGCTTGGGCGCGGTAATCGGTATCGTCACCGCCCGCCGCATCGCGATGACCGCGATGCCGCAGCTGGTCGCGGCGTTCCACTCGCTGGTCGGGCTCGCCGCCGTGGCGGTCGCCTGCGCGGCCTTCCTGAACCCGGTCGCCTTCGACATTGCCGACATGGTGGTGCCGATGATCGGACAGCCCTTTGCCAGCATCCATGTCGTCAGCCGGGTCGAGATGGCGCTCGGCGTGGCGATCGGCGCGATCACCTTCTCCGGCTCGGTCATCGCCTTCCTGAAGCTCAACGGCAATATGGGCGGCAAGCCGATCATGCTCCCGGGCCGCCATGCGCTGAACCTCGGCATATTGGGCGCGATCGTCATCCTGGTGGCGATGTTCACCCGCGATCAGGCGCCGTGGATCTTCTGGACGATCACCGTCCTGTCCTTCGTCATCGGCTTCCTGCTGATCATCCCCATCGGCGGCGCCGACATGCCGGTCGTGGTGTCGATGCTGAACAGCTATTCGGGCTGGGCGGCGGCCGCGATGGGTTTCACGCTGCACAACAGCGCGATGATCATCACCGGCGCGCTGGTCGGTTCGTCGGGCGCGATCCTGTCCTATATCATGTGCCGGGCGATGAACCGCAGCTTCATCAGCGTGATCGCGGGCGGCTTCGGCAGCAGCGATGCGGGGGGTAGCGGCGGCGGCGCTGCGGTCGACCGGCCGTGGAAGCGCGGCAGCGCCGAGGATGCGGCCTTCCTGATGAGCCAGGCCGAACAGGTCGTGATCGTCCCCGGTTACGGCATGGCGGTGGCCCAAGCCCAGCATGTCCTGCGCGAGATGGCCGATCTGCTCAAGAAGGAAGGCGTGCGCGTCAAATACGCCATCCATCCGGTCGCCGGCCGGATGCCCGGCCATATGAACGTTCTGCTGGCCGAGGCGAACGTGCCCTATGACGAGGTGTTCGAGCTGGAGGACATCAACGCCGAGTTCGCGCAGACCGACGTCGCCTTCGTCATCGGCGCGAACGACGTGACCAATCCGGCGGCCAAGACCGACAAGTCCTCGCCCATCTACGGCATGCCGGTGCTCGACGTGGAAAAGGCCAAGACGGTGCTGTTCATCAAGCGCTCGATGGGCGGCGTCGGCTATGCGGGTGTCGATAACGAGCTATTTTATCGCGACAACACCATGATGCTGCTGGCGGATGCCAAGAAGATGGTCGAAGAGATCGTCAAGGCACTCGGCTGAGTGTCGGATTCGTAACTGACGTCGACTCCCGGACGTCGGTTGGGGTCGCATCGCTGGCATGGGCAAAGGGGCGGGGCCTCGCGCCTTTCGCCGCCTTGCGACCATGACGAAGGCCCGCCGCATGGCGGGTAGCGGGGAGCGGCATGGACGATCAGGATATTTACGGCACCGGCTTTGCGGTCGTGGTGATCGGCGCGCCCGCGCTGGCCCAGGCGGCGGGTGATCTGGTGCGGCAGGCAGGCGGCCGGGTGTTGCGCAACGTCGCCTGGCCTGCGGTGGCGGAGGAGATCGGGCAACAGGCGGGGCGGCCGCTGCTGCTGGTCGACACACACGGTGCCGAGGCGGCAACGATCGAGATCGCACTGGCCCGAATCGACGCGGTCGCCACCGCGCTCGACCTGCCCATCGTGGTCAGTATGGCGACGGATGACATCGATCTGGTCGCCGCGATGCTGCTTGGCCCGCGTGTCGCCATGCTGTGCGATGCCAGCCCGCTCGAACTGGTCGCCGCGCTGGCGGTGGCAGGGGCCAGCAATGGCGGGGCGACCATGCTCCACAGCCATGTCCGCGAGGGCGAGTCCGAACGGCTGCGCAAGCTGAACGCCGAGGTGGCGCGCATCGCCGAGGCGCTGGCCAGATTGTCGGTGCAGGAGGATGAGAACCGGGGCGGCGGTGTCGGCGACCGGCATCAGAGCTTCCACGCCGCCCCGCCCCGCGCCCAGCCGGGCGATGCCGAAATGGTCCGCCGGATGATCCGCGCCCGGCGGTTGCGGGACAGGTTTTTCCAGGGTGGGCTGTTCGAGGAACCGGCCTGGGACATGCTGCTCGATCTTTATGCCGCGCATCTCGAAGGGGTGCGGGTGTCGGTGTCGAGCCTGTGCATCGCCGCCGCCGTCGCGCCGACCACCGCGCTACGCTGGATCGGAAAGCTGACCGAGGTGGGGCTCTTCGCACGCCAACCCGATCCCGTCGATCGCCGCCGCGCCTTCATGATCTTGACCGAGCGCGCGCTGGAAGGGATGCGGGGCTATCTGAACGCGCTGCACGGGCTGGGACGCCTGTAATCCTATCCCGCCAGCGCCCAGCGGATCGCGCCGCCCAGCCCGCGCGTACCCGCCCGGATGGCCGGTTTTACCGCGCCATAGCCATCCAGCCCGTGGAGCCGCGCCGCCCAATCGGGCAGCAACGCGATCCCCGCCTGGGTCAGCCAGCTGCTGACCGGAGCCAGGGCGGGGCTGGGTGCCGGTTGGTTGAGCAATGTGCGGGCGACCGCCCGGGTGCGCGCATCGACGCGAAGTTCGGGGCGGATCGAAGCCAGGAACTGCGCCAGTTCCCGCCGGTTCTCGGGCACGTCTTCGGCCCCCAGCCGCCGGGCGATCGTCGCCATCTCGGCCAGATAGCGGTCGGCCTCGGCATCCGGGAAGTCGGGATTGCGATAGGTTCGGTGCGCGCGCAGAAAGCTGTCGACCTCGGCGGCATGGACGAAGGTCAACAGATGCGGGTCGTTTGCATCATAGGGCGTGCCGTCCGGCAGCGTGCCGCTGACCCGGTCATGGACGGCCCGCACCCGGGCGATCATCCGTTCGGCTGCGTGCGTGGCGCCATAGGTGGTGACGGAGATGAACCCCGCCGTCCGCCGCAGCCGCCCGGCCATGTCGCGGCGAAAATCGCTATGGTCCCACACCCCTGCCAGCGCGGCGGGATGCAGCATCTGGATCAGCAGCGAGGCGATCCCGCCCGCCATCATCGCGGTGAAGTCGCCATGTACGAGCCAGGTGGCGGAGCCCGGGCCGAACAACCCGTCATCGCCCGGTGGCCGAGTCAGGTCGAGGTCGCGGCTGCCGACCACGTCGCGTATCTGGTCGGCGATCTGGCGGCGGACGGGTAGCATGCGGTGAGAACGCGCCGCGGGGCGGGGTGTTGCGTCGGGTTGGACTTCTCGGTCCCAGCGTTCGCTCAGGCTGAACGGAGTGGGGGGCGAGCGGATAGCCCCGTCTCTGCCCGCCGCTCACCCCCGCTTGACGGCATCCCAGGCGGCGATCTCCTCGGGGAAGCGCCGCTCCACGACAAGATCGCTCGCCGTCTCGGTCGCCAGGTCGACCGTGACCGAGCCGGCCCATTCATAGGTCGCATTGCCCGACAGCGTGACCATCCCGTCTTCACCCGCAAAGGCGCGGACCAGTCCGCCGCGATTGAACACCACGGTCGGTACGTCCCAGGCGATCCGCCCGGTCAGGCACGCCGCATAGGTCGACGCCGCCATCGCGCTGCCGCAGCTGTCGGTCAGGCCGACCCCGCGCTCGAAGGTTCGCACGAACAGCGCGTCCCCACGCAGCTCGACAAAGGACACGTTGGCCCGGTTGGGGAGCCAGTCGGGCGCGGCTTCGCAGATTTCGCCCAGGCGGACGAGTTCGGCTTCGTCCACCGTCTCGACGAAATGGACCAGATGCGGGTTGGGCATGGTAACGGCGGTGAAGCGCTTGTCCGCGTCGAGCATCGGCAGCACTGCCTCGACCAGCCGATCGTGCGCGCCGTGGATCGGCCAGGCGGCGGTCGACAGACCGGCCGGGCCGGCGGTTTCGCGCACCGTATAGACGCCGGGCGCGAGATCGACGTCGTGGACCGCGTCGGCGTGCGAGGTCTTCAGCCGCACCGTCGCCGCCTCGATCCCCATCGCCTCGAACCCCGCCCGCGCGACACAGCGCACGCCGTTGAGGCAGGTTTCCGCCTCGCTGCCGTCGCTGTTGCGCATCACCATGCCGAAGGCGGCACGGTCGTCGCCGGGCACCAGCAGGAGCAGACCGTCGCCCCCGACCGGCCCGTGCCGGTCGGCCAGCGCGCGCGCCACGCCCGCCCATTCGCCCTCGGACAGCGACAGGTCGCGGGCGTCGATCATCGGGAAATCATTGCCCGATCCATGGCATTTGACGAGTCCGAACCGCATGGCGATAACTCCGACAGGATAGGAAGGGGCGCTTAGCCCAGCCGAACCGGCTTCGCCAGATGCGCGGAACCGGCCTTCATCGCTGGACAGACGGAAAGGGAAAAGGAGGGATGATTACCGCGATCCGCGAGGTGCGGCGGGCCAAGGGGATGACCTTGGACGATGTCGCCCGCGCCTGTTGCCCACCCACCACCCCGCAGACGATCGGACGGTTGGAGATGGGCACGCGCACCGTATCACTGCCCTGGCTGAATCGCATTGCCGCCGCTTTGGGTTGCACGCCCGCCGATCTGGTGACGCTGCCGATCCGCGAAACCTTGCCGGTCGCGGCGCTGCTTGGCCCGCGCGGGGCGGTGGCACCGCGCAGCGCGCGCTCGATATCGCCGCCCTGCGCGACGCCGGGAATGCTGGCGGTGACGGTGAGCGGCGCGGTCGGTGATTATCGTGCGGGCGATGAGCTCTGGTGCGAGCCGCTGGCGCCCGATAGGTTCGCCGATGCCATGAATCGCGATATCCTCGTGCCCCGCTCCGCCGGTGGCTATGTCTTTGCCCGGCTGGCGGGTGTGATGCCCGACGCGCTGCACCTGTTGCCGCTGGAGCCGGGGGCGGCGGGGGTGACGGTGTCCGCACCCGCCTGGATCGCGCGGGTGGCGCGGCTGGTGCGCACGCTATGATCCGCGCGATTCTGCCGCTGGTCCTGGCCCTCGCGCTGCCCGCCGCCGCGCAGCAGCAGGCCGCGCCCGTCGCCGCAATCCCGGCCCCGCCGCCGATCGAAAAGCCCGTGATGGTCCACGCCTTCCCGCACGACCCCACCGCCTTCACCGAAGGCCTGCTGATCGCCGACGGCGCGCTTTACGAAAGCACCGGGCGCGAGGGGGAGAGCTTCATCCGTCAGGTCGACATGACGACCGGCAAGACGCTGCGCCGCGCGACCGTGCCTGACGGCCTGTTCGGCGAGGGTATCGTCGCCTGGGGGCCGGAGCTGCGCAGCGTCACCTGGCATGGCGGCCGGGGTTTCCGCTGGAGCCGCCCGGCGCTGAAGAAGCTAGGTGAATGGCGCTATGACGGCGAAGGCTGGGCGATGACCGATGATGGGCATCACATCATCCTGTCGGACGGCACGCCGCGCCTGCGCTTCTTGGACCCCGCGACGATGAAGGTGGTCCGCACGCTGGACGTGACGGTCAACGGGCGGCCGCTCAAGAACCTGAACGAGCTGGAATATATCGACGGACAGGTCTGGGCCAATGTCTGGATGACCCCCTATATCGTGCGGATCGATCCCAAGACCGGCGTGGTGGCGGGTGTGGTCGACCTCAGCGATCTGGTCGCGCGGGTCGGGTTGACCGATCGGGATTCGGTCGCCAACGGCATCGCCTATGACCGGGCAAAGCACCGCATCTTCGTGACCGGCAAGAACTGGCCCGAGCTGTTCGAGATACGACTGGCCAAGACGGCGCGCTGATCCCGGTCGGGCGATGGCCCGTCAGCCCGATGCCCGGCCCCTGGGCACGAGGTCGGACCCAAGCGATGGGCGACCATGGCAACGGACCATGGCCACCATATTGCCGCGCTGCCGCGTCGCGGTGCCTCGCCCTGTCATCCAGGCTGGCACAGGCTCGTTTCACTGGCCCGTTGCGTGGCCGCATTCCCACAGCCTCCATGCCAAGGATCGGGATACCAGGAAGGACTGGCGCGTTAACGCAGTATATTTATAGAAACATAACATGGATTATAGTGTGTAACGCCGTCATGAACCGATCATGATGAAATCCCGCGTCGCGGCCCGGTGGGTCGGCTGGCGCGGGGCAGGTGGATAAGGAGCGCCGTTTCTTGCCGACCAGTACTCGTTTTGTCGTCTCGCTCCACATGCTTGCGCTGATGGCGGAGCATGGCAACACGCCGCTGCGCTCCGAAGATATCGCGGTCAGCGTCAATTCCAACGCGGCGGTGGTGCGCGCGCTGTTGCTGCGGCTGGCGGCGGCGGGGTTGACCCGGTCGCAACTGGGCAATCGCGGCGGCGCGATGCTCGCCAAGCCCTCATCCGACATCCGGCTGGTCGATGTGTACCAGGCGGTCGAGGACCGAAACTTCTTCGCCTTCCACCGCCAGCCGCCCGAGGGCGAGGGGATGATCGACCGGCACATCACCCCCAGCCTGGAATCGATCCTGACCCCGGTGCGCGAGGCGCTGGAGGACAAGCTGGCCGGGCTGACGCTGGACGATGTGCTGGGGGATATCCGCGCGCGTGCCGGGATCGGGCTAGACGAGCTGCAGGTCGACCGGCCGCGTGTCGGGAAAGAGCGTCGCCAGGCGGTCGCCTGACAGGCCGAATTGGCGCTGGACCAGCCCGCCGATCAGCGTGCGGTAATCGGTCAGCACCGGCAGGTCGCGATTCTGGTTGAGCGTGGCGGCGGACAGGGCGACCTGCTCGCCCGCCATGCGTCCGCCCGACACGCCGCCGCCCATCACCCAATAGATGCTGCCATGGCCGTGATCGGTGCCCCGATCGCCATTCTCGCGGAAGGTGCGGCCGAACTCGGACACGACGACGACGGTGGTGGATCGCCACGCATCCGGCCCGATCGCCTGGGCAAAGCTGGCGAGGCCGCGCCCCAGATCGCCCATCCGGTCGGCGAGATAGCCGGTGGCGCCGCCCTGATTGACGTGCGTGTCCCAGCCGCCGACATCGACGAACGCCAGGTTGAACCGATCACGCATCAGCGTGCCGATCCGCTGCGCCGATAGCGCAAAGCCCTTGGCAGAGACGGCACCCCGGCTAGCGGCCTTCATCTCCTGATCCAGCGTCTTGTACACCGTGTCGCGCACATTGAAGCCCTCGCTGACCGAGCGGGCGAGGTCGGGGTGCCCGGCATACATGCTTTGGATCAGGGATGCCTGGCGCTGGTCGATCGGCTTGCCGACATTGGCGAGCGCGAGGTTGGGGATCGGGTCCTCACCGCCGCGAAAGCACAGCGGCAGCTGGTCGGTAAAGGCGATCGGCTTGTCACCCGTGCCCAATATGCCCGCCAGCCGCGCCATGAAGCCCGAGCCATAGTCGCGGTGGCCGCCGACCGGCTGGCCCAGTTCGATCGTGTCCTGCGTCTCGAAATGGCTGCGGCTCATATCGTCGGTGCCCGCAAAGGGTATGAAGGCGATCTGCTTGGCCTGCCATAGCGGCAGGATCGAGTCCTTCAGCGCGGGGTGCAGCGCCCAGTCGGCGTCGAGCGGGAGCGGCGCGTTCGGGTTCGCTGGATCGGGCTTGGGCAGCGCGATGGTGGGGCGCGACTGGTGATAGAAATCGCTGCCGCTGGGCACGACGATGTTCACTGCGTCATAGGCGCCGCGCAGGAAGACGACCAGCAAACGGCTGCCCGCCTGGGGCGCGGCAAAGGCGCGGCCGGCCATCACCATGGGGGCGAGCGCGGCGGCGCCCAGCAGCAGGTCACGGCGGTGGACATGAGGGATTCTCATGCGATCCTCCTATCGGTGCATGAATTCGGGTGAGGAGAAATAGAGCGCGTTCCACTCGGCGGGGGAGCGCGCCTGGCCCAGCGCGGCGAGCGTCGGCTTGCCCAGCATCGGCATCCGCGCGGCGATGATGGGGGAATCCTTCAGCACCGGCACCTGGGCGGGCGGCGGCGGGGTGCCCGGCGCGGCGTCGGCGGGCTGGAACAACCGGGCCGCGCCGTTGCCCAGCTGGCGCGCGATGTCGAACCGCGTCGCCATCTGCCCCGGCGCGGACCAGGCGGCGCTCGACAGGTCATAGCCGTCGGGCGTTTCGTGATCGTACAGCCCTTCGCCCATCTGGCGGATCCAGCCGACCACCGGCTGCGGGTTGGTGATCGCCCGGTCGCCATAGGCCAGACGCACCGTCGACAATGTATAGCCAACCGGGTCCTTGAACCCGCTGCCCAGCGAACCGGAAAATTCGCGCGAGCGGATCATGGTCTTCAGCACCTCCGCGATGTCGCCGTGACTCTGGCGGAACTTCGCCGCCATTCGGTCGACCAGAGCGGACGGCGGCTTGTCGCCCATGAAATAGGTCGCCAGCTTGAGCGAGACGTGATGCGCGGTCGCCGGGCTGTCGGCGATCAGGTCCAGCGCCTGCTCGACCTCGCCGAAGCCCGATCCCTGGATGGTGTGGCCGAGGAAATGCTTGGTGCCGAAATCGTGGCGCGCCGGATTGAATTCGAACAGTCCCGCCCGGATGTAGAGCGGCTGAAGCTCGGGCTTCAGCCTGGGCGCATCGGGTTTCTGGTCGACGCCGACGCCGGTCAGGATGCGCGCCAGCTCCTGCACGTCCGCTTGGCTATAGCCCGAGCCGACGCCCATCGAGTGCAGCTCCATGATCTCGCGCGCGTAATTCTCGTTGATCTTGCCCTTCGCGTTCTGGTCATTGTCCAGATAGCGCAGCATCGCCGGGTGGCGCAGCGTCGCCTCCAGCAGGTCGCGATACCGGCCCAACGCATGGGCGCGGATCGTCTCTTCATAATCGCCGACCATCGCGCGAATGTCGCGCTTGCCCGCCTGGACGTTGAAATGGTTGAACCAGAACCAGGTCATCCGCTCGCGCAGCTGGTCGGGGGAATAGAGCGCGCGTAGGACGAAGCGTCGCCGAGCCTCGTCGGCCAGCCCGTTCATCGCCTTCTGATAGGCCTCGCGCGCGGCCTTTTTCTGCTCCGGGTCGGTGATCGCCTTCAGGTCGCGCTGCATCGCGTCGGTTTCGACCACCAGCGCGGCGACGCGTTCCTGCGAGATGCGCATGGCGTCGATCTGCGCCTGCACCGCCGGGGGCAGGGGATCGGGGCGGTCGTCGAGCTGGTGCCGCAGCCAAGCGTCGCTGCCCGGCGCGGGGCCGGTGCCGGGCGCGGCGGACGGTCCCCAGCCCAGCCGCTCCGCCCAGGCCGCGTCACGCGCGGGGTCGGCGGCATAGGCCGGAATTGGGGCGATCAGCGCCGACAAGCATATCCAGGAAGCGATCCGCGCCATGCCTCGCTCTCCATTTCCGCCTGCCGCCAACGGGTTGGGCGCAGGCTTCTTCGGAGGCTAATGTGCCGTGGGGAGGCTGAACCCCGGCTTGCCCGGACATGAAAAGGGCGTCAGCGGCCCTCCACCTTTTCCTCTCCTGCAAGGGGAGGGGGACCAGCGAAGCTGGTGGAGGGGTGTCACCCTATCGAGAGCGCGACACCCCTCCGTCAGGCTGCGCCTGCCACCTCCCCTTACAGGGGAGGAACGACATCTATTTCGGCAGCTTGCACCCTGCGGCTTGCGTCACCGGGTTGCAGCGTTCCATCACCCCGTCGGGCAGGGTCACGGTGAAGCCCTTGCTCCAGCCCCGCGTCGGTGCGCCGGGATAATAGTCGGTCGACACGGCCTGCGCACCGCTGTCGATCGCGGCCTGTTGGCGGGCGTAGTCGTTCTCGCGCGCTTCCCGGGTGTCGGCGTCGCTGCGGGTGCGGACGATGAACCCCTGTTTCACCCACGCCTTGATCTTGGCGCCATCGGTGCGCGGATCGCCGACGATCTCGACCGAGGCTTCGGGCTGGTCGGTATCGTACCAGCCGAAGATCGGACGACCTTTGAGCGAGGGATGCCCGGCGCGGTAGCGATCGGACACGTCCGCAGGCGTATCCAGCACGAACCAGATCTTGCCCCGCGCGCTTTCCAGCGTCGGCCAGCCCTTTGTCGTAACCGCTTCGCGAAGGGTGGCGGCGTTCCCGCGCACGTCATCGGGGGTGATGATCCGGCTCGGTTTCAGCACGTCACGGATTTCCGCGTCCAGCGCATCGAGCAGCGGCGCGGTCAGCGGCAAGGGATCGGTGACGCCGGGCTTGTTGATCGGCCGGTCGGCCGCGTTGATCGTCACCATGATCGGCAGATGGCGCGGATGCGCGCGCGACCAGGTGTCGATCTGGCCGATGCACTGTTTGAAGGTACCACAGGAGCGATAATCGACTTCCGGGATGTGGAAGACCTTGAAGCCAGGCTTCATCATCGTGGGTGCGTCGAAGCCGGTCTGTTCGCCTTCGGCCTTAGCCAACGTCTCACCCATCGGATGCGCGAAACGCCCCCCTTGCGGGTCGGCGAAGATGTCGATCTCCAACTGGCGCAGGCCCCGGTCTAGCTGCTGCGCCAGCGTCAGATGGTCGTAATCCAGCGCGGCGGCGAGTTTGGGGTCGCGGCGTTCCAGTTCGGCGAAGACGGCGGGCGCGATCCGCTTCTTGTAGCTGTTGTGCGAGCCGACGACCTGGATGTCGTTCATGCGCAAGGGGGCCTGCGGCGCCGGGGCGGCGGCGGTCGCGAGGACCGCCGCCAGGGTGAGTAAGACCTTCATCAGAACTCCGCCCGCACGCCGAACAGGATCGTCCGGCCATAATAGTTGATCTCGCCGAAGCGCAGATTGCTGTCGTTATAGGTGTTCTGACGCGCCCCCGCGATGTTGATGCCCTCCAGGCTGAGCGTCAGGTTCTCGGCGGCGCGCACCGATAGCTGGCCATCGAGCGACCCGAAGGCCGCGACGTACGTAGGCGCCTGCACCGTGCTGCCCGTGCTCGACAGATATTTGTCGCGCCAGACATAGGACAGTCGCGCCGACAGCGGCCCCTTGTCGTAGAAGCCGACCAGGTTGAAGCTGTTCTTCGACAGGCCGATCAGCTGGTCCTTGATGCTGCGCGATCCGGCCATGTAGTCGGCCTTCACCTCGGTGTGCGTGTAAGACCCCTGCACGCCGAAGCCGTCAAAGGGCTTCGGCAGGAAGGTGAAGACCTGGCTATAGGCGGCTTCCGCGCCGTACACCTTGGCGTTGCCGCCGTTTACCGAGCTGGAGAGGCGGACGATGCCGCGACCCGGAATAGTGATCTCGGTATTCGACTGGGTGATGTAATCGTCCATCGCCTTGTAGAAGACCGCGCCCGACAGCATCCCCGACGGCGCGAAATACCATTCCAGCGAGCCGTCGAACTGCGTCGCCAGGAACGGCACCAGCTGCGGGTTGCCGCCGCTGGCGGTCGGCGCGTCGGTCGACACGGTGATGCGCGGCGCGGTGTCGGTGACGTTGGGGCGGGTCAGCACCCGGCTGGCGGCGAGACGACCGACGAGCTTTTGCGACAGGTCGGCGCGCAGGTTGAAGCTGGGCAGGACGTTGTTGAACGTCTTCGGATAGCTGACCGGGGTCGCGGTATTGCCGCTGGTCAGCGTGCCGCTCGCCACCTGATCGGTATGGACATAGCGGACGCCCAGATTGCCGGTCACGGGCACGCTACCCGCATCGAACTGGTAATCGGCGCGCAAATAAGCCGCCGCGATCTTTTCCGACACGACGAAGGACGAACGGCGATCGGCGTTGTTGATCGGCTGCGCCTGAATGGCCGGCGTGAAGAAGTCGCCGACATAGGCCTGGGTGACGGGCACCAGCCAGTTGCGGAAGCCATTGCCGCCGACCCCCTTCAGGAAGTCGTCATAGGGCAGCTGCTGATAGGCCCCCGCGCCCAGGTTGGTCAGTGGCTGGTTGGTCGCGGTGTCGATCAGGTAATCGCGACGGAAATAGTCGCGCTTGCGCCAGTGATATTCGCCGCCCACCGCCAGCTTCGACAGGAAGCCGTCGAAATCATGCGCGACGTCGAGGCGCGAATAGAAATCCCAGTCCTTGCTGTCCTTGGGCGCGATGTTGAACTGGAACAGCTTGTAATTGGCCGGGTTGGTGACGTCGACCGGCGTGGTGAAGGTCGGCATCGTCTGATAGCCGCCGCTGGCGTCATAGGTCAGCGGCGCGACGAAATAGGCGCGGCTGCGTACCGTGCCGGTGCGGTAATCGGGATGATAGCTGTGCGCCGCCGACCAGTTGACGTTGGCGGTGACGTGCCAGCGGTCCGGATTCCAGGCCTGCTTCAGGCCGATGGTCAGCAGGTCGTGGCGGTTAAGGCTATATTCGCGCGTGCCCATGAAGCGGACATTGTTGATCGTCGCCTTGGTGATGGTGTCGCCGACGACCGTATAGCCGGGCTGGATCTGGGCCGGAGGGCCGCCCGCCGTGCCGCCGTCGTCGGGATAGATGTCGAGGCCGAACTCGTCATACGCGACGTCGAGGCGCGTCGCGACGACGTCCAGCGTCGTCTGAAGCTCGGGCGTCGGCTGCCACTGCGCCGAAACGATGCCCGAGATGCGCTTGCGGTCTTCGGTTTCCACGGTGGGGCGGGTCCGGGTCGGCGAATAAAGGCCGCTCGGAATGCCGCCTGTCGCCGCCGAGGTATAGCGGTTGAGCAGCCAGCCGAAATTCATGAAGCGGTCATTGCGAACCGTCTTGCCCCAATATTGCGCACCCGCCAGAATGCCGAAGGTGCCGTCGCTATTCTTCGCGCTGGTCAGCACGGTGACGTTGGGGCGCACGTCCTTGGTCTGCGTCGTATAGGTGCCGCGCATGTTGACGGTCGTCTTGTTGCCGACTTCCAGCGGGCGGAAGGTCTTGACGTCGATATTGCCGCCCAGCGCGCCCTCGCTCATGTCGGCGGTCGGGGTCTTGACCACGTCGATGCTGGAGGTGAACTCGGCGGGCAGCATTTCGAAGCGGAACTGACGTCCGGCCGCGCCGCCATTCTCGATCAGGTCGTTCAGCGCGATGGTGCGGCCGTTCATCAACGTATTCTGGAACTGCGGCCCCAAGCCGCGCACGCTGACATACAGCCCTTCGCCGCGCGGGCGGGTGATGGCCACGCCGGGGACGAGCTGGAGCGCTTCGGCGACGTTCTGTGTCGGGAACTTGCCGATATCGGTCGAGCTGATCGAATCGACGCCGTAAGCGGCGCGGCGTTTGGTTTCGATCCCGGCCGCGAGGCTGCGGGCATAGGTGCCGTTGACGACAATATCCTCGCCCTCGGTGCCCGCATCACTTGCCTGCGGTCCAGCGGCGGCGGCGGTGGTGGTGGTGCCTTCCTGCGCGTGGGCGATGAGCGGCCCGGTTACCAGGATAAGCGAAACCGATGCCTTCAGCAGGCTGCGAAACGTCAACATGTCATTGATCCCCCATCGGCTCTCTTGCCGGTTCGGCGGGGGCGTTAGGATCGGCAGGTGTCAGATTGACGAAGAATTGATGACGGCTGTGTGAAATGAGCCAAATAGGTCAAAAAGCCATCAAAACGGTGAAGAAGTGGTGGCTATTCGTACCCAGTATTTCCTCCCCTGTGAGGGGAGGAAAATACCACATTAGCCTGCGCTCGCCTGTGCCATGGTCTGGGTGCCGGTCACTTGCGGACTCACCCGCCCGATCGTGCGCGCGGTACGCTCGGGATCGCGGAGCAGGACGCGGCCAGACTTCCACATCAGGTCGCCGTCGCGCCGCGCCTGCTGGATCATGCGGTTGACGTGCACCGGCGTCAGCCCCAGCGCGTCGGCCAGCATTTCCTGGGTCAGCGGCATCTCGAAACTGCCGCCCACGGTCAGCCCGGCCAGCGAGAGCCGCTCATAGATTTCGAGCAGGAAGTCGCCGATCCGTTCCTGCGCGTTCAACCGGCCGAGTTGGACGACACGGCCCAGCAGATAGGCCTCGTCCAGCGCCTCGCTGACGGCATAGGCCTGGGCCAGACCCGATCCGGCAGGGCCGGTGGGGGCGGGGCAGGCGAGACATTCCGTCAGCGCCACCACCGTCGCGGTGGCGATGGGCTGCTCGTGATGCGCCGGGCCGATAATGTCGCCGGGCAGGTAGAAGCTCATGAACTGCCGCCGCCCGTCGGGCAGGATGCGCACCCGTGCGGCCCAGCCCTGCAGCACCAGCAGCGGATCGGCCATGGGGCGACCGATCGTCTGAAAGGCGTGACGCAAGGGATAGGTCAGCGCGCGATCGGCTGCGGTGTCGAGCAGGCGCAGGTCGGCATCATCCAGCGGGGTCAACGCGGTCAGCCGACGGATCGCGGCAGCGGCGATCCCCCCCCGAGCCGGGGACGACGAGGAGGAAGGCGACAGGGCGGCGGGGAAAGAAGTCATGCGCATCCTTTGTCGGGTATCAGGGCGCCGATCGCGCGGATGATGCGGTCGGGCTGGAACGGCTTGGCGACGATCGACGCGGATCGATAGGGCGCGGGGAGCGCCCACTCGTCATAGCCGGTCAGGAACGCCCAGGGCACGTCGCGTGCCGATAGCCGGTCGGCGATCTCGAAGGCGCGCTCGCCCGCCAGATCGACGTCGAGCACCGCCGCGTCGAGCGTCTGGCTCTCGGCCAGGTCCAGGCCCTGTTCCAGTGTGGCGACGGGGCCGACCACGATCGCATCAGCCGCCTGCAGCGCCCGTTCCAGGTCGCGGGCGATGAAATACTCGTCCTCAACCACAAGGATACGCTTGTCGGCCAGCGGCGATCGGCGGTTCATCCCTCGGTGCTCCGGTTCAGCGGCGCGGCATCATCTGCGATCCATGGTATCGTTATCACGCACAGGACGCCGCCACCGCGAAATTCCAATCTGGTCCGTGCGCCCAGACCATAAGGAAGGGCCTCGCGGATCAGCTCGGTCCCGAATCCATGACGAACAGGCGGGACCGGCATCGCTGGTACACCTGTTTCGTCCCATTTTACAATCAGTTCGCATTTGCTATTTGATTTAAGTTCAATCGCCCAGGCGATGGACAACCGTCCGGCAGGGTGGCGCAATGCCCCATATTTGAGCGCGTTGGTGGTCAATTCGTGGATCGCCAGGCCCATGGTTTCGGCCGTATCCGCGGGCAAAGAGACGTCCGGCCCCTGAATCGAAAGCCGGTCATCCTCGATGGCGCCGACGCCCAGAAGCTCGTCCCGGATCAGATTTTCCAGGTCGACCCGGCCTGATCGGCTCTGGGTCGCGACGAGCTGGGTGCGGGCCAGCGAGTCGAGCCGTCCGCGAAAATGATCCGCAATTTCGTCGATCGGTCCGCCGCTGTCGACCGTACGGGTGAAGATGGAGCGGATGATGGTCAGGATGTTGCGGACCCGGTGCTGCAGTTCGGCGACCAGGGTTTCCTGCCGTTCGCGCAGCCGGCGCAGCGCGTCGATGTCGGTCGAGGTGCCGAACCATTCGACGATCGTACCATGATCGTCGCGTACCGGGGTCGCACGCGTCTTGAACCACCGATAGCGGCCGGTCTGTACATGACGCAGCCGTCCCTCCATCGCGAGATTGCCGCGCTCGCCCGCTCCCTCCCAGAATCGCCGTGCCGCGTCGCGATCATCGGGATGGACCGCGGCCAGCCAGCCATGGCCCAGGCTTTGTTCGACGTTCAGCCCCGTCATCTCCACCCATTGCGGGCTGGCCCAGGTCCAATGGCCGCCCTGCGTCGCGGTCCAGACGAGCTGGGGTATTCCCTCGATCAGGCTCAGCAGCCGCCGCTGGCTCGCGCGCGAGGCGACCTCGGCCCGCTTGCGCAGCAGCGCCTGGACGATGGCGGGGGCCAGTTCCTCGGCAATGGCGCGCTCCCGCTCGGTAAAGCCGGTCGGATGGTTGCCCAGCGCGAACATCGCGAAGGTCTCTCCATCGCGGCGCAGCGGCACGCCCAGGAAGTTGCGCAAGGCCGGATGCCCGTCCGGCGTGCCCACCCGGTCGGGATGGTTGGCGGGATCGTTGACGATCATGCTGCGATCCTGAAGGATCACCTGGCCGAAAATTCCGTGAATCTTCATGCCGCCGGGTAGCTCGCGCTTGACGAAATGAGGATCGTTACCGGTATAGGCGGCCCAGCCGCGCTCGCTGATCGCGATATGGTCCAGCCGGTCGTCCGAACCGCCCCGCTCGCCGAAAAAGCTGAACGCCGCGCCGGTCAGGTCCTCGGCCACCGCCAGGCACAGCTGCCCCAGCTCCTCCTCGGTCGAGGCGCGCAGGGCCTCCTGAAGGATCCGGTTGATCCCCGCCAGCACATGCGAATCATGCGGCAGCGGCCCCAGCGGGGGGGCGGACAGGGGCGTTTGTCCCTGGAGGGAAGTGAGTTCAGTCATGCGCGAAACTGTCCGATCGTCATCAACGATCCCGGCCGGTGCGGGCTCCCCGATACACACGATTTCGGACCAACTGGCAAATGCGGCGGATGGATCGAGCGCCGCGCCGCCCTGTGCGGCTCTCGCCTGACGGGCGGAGCGGGGCTATGACCCACCTATCTGCAACAACGGCCCGGTCCATGTCCGCATCCTTTTCGTTCCCGCGCGCCATCATGCGTCTGATCCTGCTGTCATGCGCCATGATCGGGCTGGTCGCGACTGGCGGGGCGGTGTCGGCGCAAAGCAATCCGGCGGCCGCCTCCGCCACCCGCATTGCTCAGGCCGAGGTGGAGGTGCGCGCCGTCGACCGGGCGCTCGACGCGCGGGTCGATGACGAAGACCGGCGGGGGCTGCGCGACCGGGCGCAGGGTGCCAAGGACGCGACCGATCAGGCGGTATCCGACCTGTCCGCACAGCTGGCGCTGGTCAACGCCCGGATCACCGGGCTGGGTACGCCGACGCCGGGCGAGGTCGAGGCGCCCGAGTTGGTCGCGCAGCGCAAGGCCCTGGCGACGCTGCGCGCCACGCTCGACGCCGCGATCAAGCGCGGGCGACTGGCGGGGGTCGAGGCGGGGCAGCTGATCGACGAGATCGACCAGAGCCAGGCCGCGCAGTTCAATGAAAAACTGTCGACCAAGACGCCATCGCCGCTCAGTCCGGCCTTTTGGAGCATCGTTCTGGAACAGGCGCCGCGCGACGGGCGCCGGGTGGGGCTGTTCCTGAAACAAGGCGGCGAGCAGATCGCGGCGCAATGGCGCGGCGGCATCCCGTGGCAGGCGCTACTGGGCTTGGCATTGGCGATCGTCCTGATCGGCCCGGTGCGGGTGGGCGCGCACCGACTGGCGCAGCGCCGCCTGATCGCCGAGGCGCCGCCCAGCCGGGTGCGGCGGTCGGCCTATACCTTCTGGCGGGTGGCGGTAGGCACGCTCTGCCCGCTCGCCGCCGCCTTCATCCTGGTCCAGGGGCTGCGCTGGGCGGGACTACTGCCGCAACGCTGGACGAGTTTCCTCGACGGCTTCGTCTTCGCCTCGGGCGTGGCGGGGTTCACGGCGGCGGTAACGGGCGCCGTCCTGATGCGCAGCCAGCCCTCGTGGCGGATCGCGCCGCTCGAAGACGAAACCGCTCAGCGCCTGCGCCCCTTGTCCTGGGTGCTGACGCTGCTGACCTTCACGACCGCGATGGTCGGATATTTCGAGGGCGCGATCGGTAGCAGCCGCAGCGCGGTGATCGCCACCCAAGCGGTCGAGGCGCTGCTCCACCTGCTGCTGATCGTCGCGACGCTGGTGGTGCTCGGCCAGTTGCGCGCACGCCGCGCCGCGCAAGCGGGGGAGGCGACCCATGTCGGGGTCAGCGCAGGGCTGAGCATCGCGACGCTCATCGCCTGGATCGCGGTCGGGGTCGCGGGGCTGGCGCTGCTGGTCGGCTATATCTGGTTCAGCTGGTTCGTCTCGCTGATGATCGGATGGACGGTGTTGCTCGGATCGGCGCTCTATCTGATGCTGGTCGCCGCCGACGATATCGCTACCAGCATCTTCGTGCGTGACAGCAAGGTCGGCGTGACCTTGACCGGTGCGCTGGGCGTGCGCGGCAGCATGATCGATCAGTTCGGGCTGGTCCTGTCGGGCATGATAAGGCTGGCGCTCGTCCTGCTGGCGCTGGGCGTGCTGCTCAAGCCCTTCGGCGCGAGCGGCGATCCGGGCGCCATCTTCGACCAGATCGCCAGCGTCGCCGACGGGATCAAGGTCGGCAATGTCTGGATCTCGCCCGGCGCGATCCTGCGCGGCTTGGTGGTGCTGTTCGTCGGACTGGCGCTGGTACGCGCCTTCATGCGCTGGCTGGAGCAACGCTATCTGCCTGCCACCGACCTTGACGGGTCGGGGCGCAACTCGGTCAGTCTGGTCGCGCGCTATATCGGTATCGCCCTGGCGGTCATCTGGGCGCTGGCGTCGCTGGGGATCGGGGTCGAGCGGATCGCGCTCCTACTGTCCGCTTTGTCGGTCGGCATCGGTTTCGGTCTTCAGGCGATCACCCAGAATTTCGTCTCCGGCCTGATCCTGTTGGCCGAGCGACCGATCAAGATCGGCGACCTGATCCGGGTCGGCACCGACGAGGGCGATGTGAAGCGGATCAGCGTCCGCTCGACCGAGATCGAGTTGCCCGACCATTCGACGCTGATCGTCCCCAATTCCGAACTCATCACCAAATCGGTGCTCAACAAGACGCTGGCGGGGCCGCTGGGGCGCATCCAGATCCAGTTCTCGATCCCGATCGAGGAGGATGCCGAGGTGGTGCGTGGCATCGTCTTGAGCTGTTTCACCGCCGAGGACACGGTGCTGGCCGATCCGGCCCCCGCCGCCTTCATCGACTCGATCGCCGACGGGCGCATCCGGTTCAACTGCTTCGCCCATGTCGCCAGCCCGCGTGCGGCCTATGGCGCACGCAGCGCGGTGCTGCTGGCGCTCCTGTCCACCTTGCGCCAGCGGGGGATCGAGATCGGAACCGTGCCGCAGAAGATGGAGCTGGTGCGTCAGGGCGGAACGACGGCGCAGCCTGCACCCGCCAAAGATGAAACCGAGATGAAATGAACAAGTCCGGACCGGTCATGGAAAGGTAACACCAGCTTCTTGGAGCGCCCCTATCCGCGCGGCCAGCGACGACCGGAAGGTCGATCGGGGGATAGGGATAATAACCACCATGAACACCAATTTCGTTCGCGCCGCGCTGCTGGGCGGTTCCGCGCTTCTGGCGCTTTCTGCCACGCCGGCATTTGCGGCCGACACCAAGCCTGCCGCCGATCCGGCCCCGGCGGCCCCGGCGGCGGCCGATCCCGCCACCGATTCCGGTGAACTGAAGGACATCGTCGTCACCGCGACCAAGCGCGAGACCAGCCTTCAAAAGACGCCGATCGCGATTTCGGTCATCGATCCGACCGTCCTGAAGGACCGCCACGTCCAGAGCCTGCTCGACCTGGCCGATGGCACCGTGCCCAGCTTGCGCGTCGCGACCTTCGAGGCGCGCCAGTCGGCGCTGACCGTGGGTATCCGCGGCATCGTGCCGTTCGACCAGAACCAGACGGCGCGCGACACCGGCGTCGGCGTCTATTTCGACGGCGTGTATCTGGGGCGTTCGCAGGGCCTGAACGCCGCGCTGTTCGACATCGAGCGCGTGGAAGTGCTGCGCGGCCCGCAGGGCACGCTGTTCGGCCGCAACACCGAGGGCGGCGCGCTGTCGATCGTCACCGCCAAGCCGACCGGCAAGTTCGGCGGCTCGCTGACCGCGGGCTTTGGCAATTACGGCGCCTACAACACGTCGGCGCACGTCAACCTGCCCGAGTTCAACAATATCTCGGTCAAGCTGGACGGCGTGATCCAGCACCAGGATCCGTTCGTGAAGAACCCGCTGCCGGGCAGCGTGGGCTGGGGCGCATACAACCGTGCGGGTGGCCATGTCGCCGCCGTCTGGAAGCCGGTGGACGGTTTCTCGGCCGAGCTGTCCTATGACCAGGCCAAGGACGAGAACACGCCGTTCTACAGCCAGCTGATCAACTACAACCCGCGCGGCCTTCCCGTCGCGACGATCGCGCAGATCAACGCCAATGGCGGCAAGCTGCCCGCCGGGACCATCGCCCCCTTGTCGCCGCTGGTCGTCGTGTCGGGCGACGACCGCATGAAGACCGCCGATATCGGCGTGCCGCAGCAATATAGCGTCGATCGCACCCACGGCTTCTCGGCCAAGCTGAACTATGACGTCGCGCCGGGGCTCGAACTGCGCTCGATCACCGCATGGCGCGGCGTATCGACCGACCAATGGGACAATTCGGGCGGCGCACACCGCACCGTATTCCTGCCGAACAGCAAGTTCAGCCGCTACAGCCTGTCCTTCATGCAGCAGCACCAGTTCAGCCAGGAGTTCCAGGCGGTGGGCAGCCTGCCGCAGCTCGATTACGTGGCGGGCCTGTTCTACTTCACCGAAAACGCCCGCGAAGTGGCCGCGACGCCGTCGACCAACCAGTGGAATGCGGACGGCACCGGCTACACCATCGTGTCGCAGACTGCGCTGGGGGCCATCGGTTCGGGCAACCAGGGCTGGGCGCCGGGGTCGTTCTTCCTCCAGCGGGGCAGCTTCGCACGCGCCTATAGCTATGCCGCCTTCGCGCAGGCCACTTATACCCCGGCGGGCTTCGATGCCTTCCACCTGACGCTGGGCGGTCGCTACACCCACGACAAGCGCAACGGCACGCTGTATCTGGTGCAGGGCAAGTCGACCAACTTCCCCTTCACCTTCGACAACAACCGGTTCGATCCGATGGTGACGGCGGCATTCGACGCGACCGACACGATCCATCTCTATGCCAAATATTCGACCGGCTATCGTGCGGGCGGCGCCAATGACCGGTCGCAGACCTTCGCCGCCTTTGGTCCCGAAGCGGTCAAGTCCTATGAGATCGGGTCGAAGATGGACCTGTTTGAGCACCGCGTCCGCCTGAACCTGGCGGGCTATATCATGGACCGCACCGGGACCCAGATCGACTTCGACAATGTCGACACCAACCCGGCGAGCCCGACCTATAATCTGCATACCGAGGAAACCCGCAACGCGCCGGGCACGTCCAAGATTCGCGGGATCGAGGCGGACATCACGACCAACCCGGTCGAGGGGATGACGGTCGGCGCATCCTATGCCTACACCTATACCAATGTGCCGCTGACCCCGAACCCGTTCCTGGGCAACGCGCTGACCCAGGTGTTCGTGGTCTATACGCCGCGCAACGCCGCCTCGGCCTATGCCGACTATGAAGTGCCGCTGGCGGGCTCCGAGGCCAAGGTGCGTTTCCACCTGGACGCCAACTATGCCGACCCGTCGTACAGCTTCCAGAACGAGACGACGCGCACCGACAAGACCTTCGTCATGAACGGCCGCATCGCGCTCGCCGATCTACCGCTGACCGAGGGCGGAACGAAGATGACGCTGTCGCTGTGGAGCCGCAACCTGCTCAACAACACCTTCATCTATCGCCGCTCGGCGGCCAATGCGACGACGCTGGGCGATTACGGCAACTTGAACCCGCCGCGCACCATCGGCCTGGAGGGCACGGTCCGCTTCTGATCCTGACAGGATACCCCAACTCGGGCCGCCCCCTTCGGGCGGCCCATTTTGTTTGGAGCTTTCGGAAGGAAGGAATGTCGCTCTGCTGTGGATTGTGATGCCATGGCATCGGCTTGATGCAAGCCCCTCCCCTGAGGGGGGGTGGGCGAATTCATCTCATGCCGCTCCGCCCTATCGCCTTGGCAGGATCAGCGACACCACCAAGCCCGGCGCGGCATCGCCCAGCGTCAGGCGTCCGCGATGCAATCGCGCGATCGCCTCGACCAGCGGCAGGCCCAGGCCATGTCCTCCCACCGCTTCCCGCGCGGTATCCAGCCGCCCGAAGCGGCGCAGCGCTTGGGAGCGATCCTCGGGCGCGATGCCGGGGCCGTTATCGACGACGTGCAAGCTCACGCCCTCTTCGCTGGCGTCGAGTGATACGGTGATTGTGTCGCCGCCATATTTGATTGCATTGCCGATCAGGTTGACCAGCGCCTGGGGCAGCAACTGCCGGTCGCCGGTGAAATCCGGGACCACGATATTCACGTCCACGCCCAGACGACGCCCTGCATCCTCGGCGACCGGGATCATCATCGATGCGGTGTCGCGGACGAGTGTGGACAGGTCGAAGCGCGCGAACCCCGCCTGGCGCTGGCGCGTTTCGATCTCGGCGATGCGCAGCAGCGCGGCGAACATGGCGAGCAGCGCGTCGCATTGGGCCAGCGCGGCGCTGGCGCGCTCGGCCTGAACGGGATCCCGGGCGTCCGCGACCATGTGCGCCAATTGTCCCCGCAGCCGCGACAAGGGCGTACGCAGGTCATGCGCGATGTCGTTGGACTGGCCGCGCATCGCCTCCATCAACTCGGCGATACGGTCGAGCATCCGGTTGAAGGCGGCGGCCTGGCGGTCGAACTCGTCGTCGGATCCGCTCACGGGGACGCGGTGGCGAATATCCCCGGCGATGATCGCCTCGACCGTGGCGCGCTGGTCGCCGATCCGGCGGCCGACCAGCATCGAAAAGGCGACGACCCCACCGATGACGATCAGGATGATCGAGCCGAACCCGATCAGGTAGATGCGCGTCCGTGCCGCGCGATAGCTGTCGAACGGCTCGGTTTCGGCCACCACCGCCAGCCGCCGTCCTTCGCCCGCGTCGCGGACCAGCGCACGCCCATGCGACAGGCCGATGATCCCGTCGCGCCGGCGCAGGTCGGACCAGCCCATCGGCAGGGTGAAGCGCGGCGCGATATTGCCGCCGAGCCGCTGGTTGTCCGCCCCCAGCAGCAACAGCCCGATATCGCCGGTGTCGCGCTGGCCCGACAGGGCCGCGATCCGCGTGAGCAGCAAGGGGGTAGGGAGTCGCGTCTCGCCTGCATCGCGCTCCAGCACCAGATCGGCGACGACCGCGATCCGGCGGTCGACCGCGCGCGCGACCGTGACCCGGTTGGCGGTCAGGATCGAGATGCCGGTGGCCACCGTCGCGATCAGGAACAGGGCCAGGACACCGACGGTCAGCCCGCGCAGCGACAGACGGCGGATCGCGGCCCCGATCATGGTTTCAGCGAATAGCCGATCCCGCGCACCGTTTCGATCGGATCGGCGCCGCCCTGTTCGGTCAGCTTCATTCGCAACCGCCGGATATAGACGTCGACGATGTTGGTCTCGGGCTCGAAATCATAGCCCCAGACCCGCTCGATCAGCATCGCGCGGGTCAACACCTCGCCCGCATGGCGCGCCAGTTCGGCGAGCAGCTTCAGTTCCAGATTGGCCAGCGTGATCGGCTGGCCAGCGCGCCAGGCGCGAAAGCTGGTCGGGCTGACCACGATGTCGCCTGCGCGGATCGTGTCGCTTTCGCTCGCCGTCCAGCGGCGCCCCCGGATCACCGCCTGGACGCGCGCGATCAGTTCGTGCGGATCGACCGGTTTGACGACATAATCGTCCGCGCCGGCCTCCAGCCCGTCGACCTTGTCTGAGGCCATGGATAGAGCGGTCAGCATGACGATCGGCACGGTGATGCCGCTGGCGCGCAGCATCTCGACCACCGACAGTCCGTCCAGGCGCGGCATCATCCGGTCCAGGATCACCGCGTCATACTGCTCTCGGTCGATCGCGGCGAGGGCCAAGCGCCCGTCGAAGACGTGTTCAACCCGGTGGCCCAGCCCGATCAGGTCGGCGGCGAGCCCATGGGCGTAGGTGGCGTCGTCCTCGACCAGAAGCAGGTGCAGGCTCATCGATATTTTCCAAACCGTGATCGCATTCGCCCTACCGGGCAAAAGCGCGGTGGCAAGTCCTACTCCGCCAGCGGGGCCAGCCTTTCACGGAACAGCCGGACGAACGCGTCGAGCGGACAGGGCGCATCGACCGGGCAACCCCGCACCTGCACCGGCCGGATCGAGACGGCGGCGGCATGGGCGCGGATGTGTTCAGGCGACTGGGTGCGATAGCGGACGGTGACGAAGGCGCGGCCCTTCGCGTCATGCCAGCGTTCGATCATGATCGCCCCGCCGGGTGCTGCGTCATTGGTCGCATAGCCCGGCGCCACCAGATCGAAGCCGAGCAGGGCGGCGAGCGCGGTGACGTTGGTGTCGTGCCCGACCAGCATGTCGAGCGTCGTGCCGTCCCGCCGCGTCAGGGCGTCGATCATGTGCCGCCCGAACGCCGCCGACTGGTGCGCGGCCATATAGGGCGAGCGCGAATAGACGTCGAACAGCGCGGCATGGACCGTGCCCAGCCGCGCCAGCACGGCGCTATCGACCGGCAGCCCGCCGACCGAGGGCGACAGCCCTTCGGCATATTGCAGCAACAGCACCTGCGCGGTGCCCGAGGCGGTGCGGATCGGCCCGGTGAGGTCGATGCCATGCCCATCCGCCGAAGGCGTCAGCCGTGCCGGTCCTGCCGGATCGCAGCCCTTGGGATCGTCGCAGCCCAGCACCTGATTCAGCAATTGCAGGGCAGGGCGGTGGCGCGCGACCAGCGCGTCCATGCCGCCGGTAAAGCGGTCGATATCCGCCACCGCCACCTTTGCATCGAAATGCGTGGCACGGGCGCGCAGCGGCTCGAACAGCGGATCGGCCTGGCCTAGCGGCTTGTGATCGACCGGCACCGCGCAACCGGGGGCAAGACCCCGGGCATAGGCCTCGCCGCTCGCGATGGTGCGCGAGGAACTGTTGGTCCAGATGCGGATGCTGCCGGGGGCGGGGCAGCCCTGCGACAACAGGCCGCGCGCGATCCAGTCGGCGCGGTCTGCGCGTGCCTCGGCCGCGAGCGCTTCGGCGCCGTGCGGGGTCAACTCGCTTTCCGGCGTGGTCCAGGTCGGCCAGGGCTTGGCGGTGCGGGTGCCGTGCGGAACTTCGCCATCCAGCGGCGCACGGACGCCGTGTCGCATCAGCACCACCACCCGGTCGAGAATCAGACCCTTGGGCGCAGGAGCCCTCTGCGCGGTGACCGGCACCGCCAGCATGGCAAGGACAAACAGGGCGAGCGGCGCGCGCAGGTGGCGGGGGAGAGCGATCATCGCGCGGCTTTGGACCGATTTCGGGTCAGGACTGTGACATTGCTCGCCGATCCCATCTGCGTCGTGAGTTGGGAAGCCAAGAAATTTCCAAAGTCATCAAAAGTCGGTCAATAAGTCATCGGATTGTCACAGGGCATCCCTAGCGGAGCCGTCGAAGGCGCCCGGGGGGCGTCGCCATCAGAATTGACCCAGGGGGAATATCATGACCGCTTCGTCCAAGCGGGCGCATGTCGTGCGCCTGTTGTGCAGCACCGCCGCCACTTTGCTTGTCGCCGCACCCGCATTCGCCGCCGATCCGGTCGTGGCCGGCGACGAACCGGCGATCGCTTCGGCCGATCCGCAGGTTGGCGAGGATGTGGTCGTCAAGGGCCATCGTCAGGCGGTGGTCGACGCGCAGGACGAACAGCTGCGTAGCCAGTCGCTCGCTACGGTCGTGTCGGGTGAGGAACTGCGCCTTCAGCCGCAGCAGAATCTGGCGGACCTGCTGACGCGGCTGCCGGGGATCAGCGCCTCGGTCGACCAGTCGCGCAACGCGGCCGCCACGGGCGAGGCGCAATATGTCTCGATCCGCGGTCTCGACACCTCGTACAACGCCTATTCGTTCGACGGCGTGCGGCTGGCACAGACCGATGCGCGCACGCGCGCCATCTCGATGAACCTGCTCTCGCCCTTCTCGCTCCAGACGGTGCGCGTCGACAAGGCGCCGACCGCCCGATATGACGGTGACGCGATCGCGGGCATCATCGACATGGTGCCGATCACCGCCTTCGACCTGCCCAATCATCGCAGCCAGATCCGCCTTCAGGGCCAGGTCGCGGGCCGTGCGGCGGCGCGGGGCGAGGACCCCTGGGGCGGTGTCGCCCAGGTCGAGACGGCGCAGCGCTTAGGGGATTTCGGCGTCTATGCCTCAGCCTATTACGGGCTGAAGCATGTGCTGGGCGAATCCACTGCGGTCCAGCATGACTGGGAAAAGTATAACAACAATATTCCCGGCATGATCCGCGACAATCTGGACAATCTGTTTGCGCGCGGTGTCCAGTGGCAGGCATTCCGCAACCGTATCCAGCGGCTGGGCGGCACGTTGAACCTCGACTGGAAGGGGGAGACGACCGACCTTTACTGGCACTCGACCTATGGCCAGTACAATCTCAAGAGCTGGATGGACCAGACCGCGCTGCGCCAGACCAGCCTCGCGCCCTCTCAGATCAATCCGAACCCCAATAACGGCTCGTATGATGCCGCCGGCTACCGCGCCGATTACGGCCTGACCGCGACCGATTATTTCCGCACCGAGCATAGCAATCAGACGCTGGTGACGAGCAAGATCGGCGGCCAGACCCGCTCGGGCGACTTCACCTTCGACTATCACGGCGCCTATTCGCGGGGCACCCAGGATTATCCCTTGCGGATCCAGTCGGGCTTTGCCGGCGCGCCCTATATCGGCACCGCCAACAATATGGGCGTCGCCAACTACCGGATGGTCACTTCGATCGGCCAGCGGACCTTCCCGCAGGTCGTGCTGACCGACGCGGCGCGCGCCTATCTGACCGACCTGACCAAGCTGAAGCAGTGGTACGTCACCCAGCAGTTCGAGAACACCTGGGAGCGCCGCCTGGAGGGGCAGTTCGACACGACCTGGCACCATGCCGACCAGGGCCTGGTGTCGATCTCGGCGGGGGCCAAGGTCGAGGATGCCAAGCGTTATGCCAATGCCCTGGGTGATGACGGCGCGCTGCAATATACCTTCCCCAACGCCGATGGTTCGGCCTCGCCGCGCTATGCCGCGACGGGTCCGGGTCTGATGACGCTGCCCGGCCGGATGCTCGGCGGGTTTATGAACGGCGCGGCACAGGTGCCGATCTTCCTGATCGATACCCGCTTCATCGAGGATCAGGTCGCGCGCCTGTCGACCCCCAAGATTGCCGGGCTCGATCCGGTCAAGCTGAAGGAAAACCGCCTCGACGGGCGGGAGAACCGGTTGTCGGGCTATGTGATGGCGACGATGCAGTTCGGCGACCTTCAGGTCGTACCTGGCGTGCGCTACGAATATAACCGCTTCAAGGGCACCTATTGGCAGGACCAGGGCAACGACACCGGTCGGTTCGCCACCTCCAGCCGCAACTATGACATGTGGCTGCCCAGTGTCATCGCCAATTACCGCCCCAATGACGACATGGTGGTCCGCGCCTCGATCCGCAAAAGCTATTCGCGGCCGGCCTTCGACCTGTTGCTCGGCCCGACGCAGGTGTCACGCAACGATCTGGGCGAGGTGACGGGGGTCTTTATTCCCAACCCCAATCTGAACGCGCAGACCTCGTGGAATTACGACGCTTCGGTGGAGTATAAGGGGCAGGGCACCGACTTCTTCTCGATCAGCCCCTTCTACAAGGATCTGAATCACGTCCTGTTCGCGACCGGAACCACCAACGCGACCGGCGACTATAATATCTGGGGCAATCCGCAGTCGGAACAGCAGGGCGGGGTCGAGGTGTCGAGCCTGACCACCAATGCGACCGGCAAGATCTATGGCGTCGAACTGTTCGGGCGTTATTCGCTCAAAGGTCTGCCGGGGCTGCTCGACGGGCTGGGGCTGCAAGCCAATGTGACGGTGCAGCGCGCCACGGCGCGGGTGTTCGTCAACGGTCAGATGCGCGACCAGCGCATGACCCAGGCGCCCAAGATCATGTACAACGCCGCGCTGTTCTATGCCCATGGCCCGTTGTCGGCGGAGTGGAACTACAACTACACCGGCGACCGGCTGTACGATCTGCGTTCCAGCCGCCCGGACACCTATATCCAGCCGACGACCATCTCGAACCTGATCGTCAACTATGTCCTGCCGTCGGGCCTGACGGTCGGCGCGTCGGTGCAGAACCTGTTCGACGAACACAGCTATTGGGCGACGACCAGCGAGCGCAAGGCGTACCTCTCGAACGACCGCAAGGGCGGCTATGTCGAGACGGGGCGCATCTACATGCTCAACCTGACCTACGCCTTCTGACCTTACCCCTCCCCGATCCGGCGCCCGCCCCCATGGGTGCCGGACCGCTCCTGCGCCGACGGTGCGTTCGCTCGCGCCGTCGGCGGTTTTGTGTGGGGTTCCTGACCGAATGGTCGCACGCTAGCATGGCCGGAACGAGAGGATCCGCAAGACATGATGAAACGCCAGCGCCGCCAGCATGAGATCGTGGCGTTACTTGGGGAAGGCGGGTTTCGCGGCATCGGCGAGCTGGCCGAGGCGCTGTCGGTGTCCGAAGAGACGGTGCGGCGCGAGCTGCGCGTCCTGGAGGCGTCCGGAACGGTGGTGCGGGCGCACGGCGCGGTGCGGATCGCCAAGGTCGAGACGGAGGGTTCCTTCGCCACCCGGCTGCAGCGCCATGCCGAGGCCAAGCAGCGGATCGCCGCCGCCGTCGCGCAGCTCGTGGCCGACGGGCAAACCATCTATATCGATGCCAGTACCACCGGTCATTATGTGTCGCGCGCGCTTCGCGATCATCAGGGGCTGACCGTCGTGACCAATGCGGTGGGCGTCGCGGCCGAACTGGGCGGCCGCAACGACAACCGCATCATGCTGGCGGGCGGCGAGATGGATTATGAATATCGGGCCTGTTTCGACGCCACCGCGCGCGATTTCCTGAGCATGTTCACGCCTGCGCTGGCCATATTGTCGGTGGAATCGGTCAATCTCGACCATGGTTTCGCCGACTATCACGCGGGCGAGGCGGCGGTGTGCCGGATGATGATCGCCCGGGCGCGCCGCACCCTGATCGCCGCCGACCAGAGTAAGTTCGATCGCCCCGGCACGATCCAGGTCGCCGCGCTCGACGCGGTGGCGATGCTGGTGACCGACGCGCCCCTGTCGCCCGCTTATGCCGGGGCGCTGGCCGGGGTGGAGGTGGTGGTCGCCTGACCGCGCGGGATCATGAGGGCGACGGCCGCGCCCGCCAGCGCGAATGCGGCGTGAATGGCCCAGAAATGCGGTTGCGCCATGCGGGGATAGAGTGCGCCCAGCTCGCCCACGACGAGGTGCGCGACGAAGCCATGGAGATAGAACAGCCCGGTCATCAGCCCGCGCCGTGACGGCGGTGCGGCGGCGGCGACGATCGCCAGCGCCGAGGGCCAGGACAGCACGACGCCGAGCGAGAGCAGCGCGGCGACACAGATCGGCCCACCCAGCCCGATCGCCCCCGCCGCACCCGACAGCCATGCCAACAGGCCATAGGCCAGCGCGATCGCCATCCCCCCGGCGACCAGCTTGAGCGCAGGATCGGGCTCATGGGGCAGGCGCGGCCAGACCCGATAGGCGATCATCGCCAGCGCGATGGTGAACAGCCCGTCCATCGCCGCCAGCCAGCTGGGCGGGACGGTCAGCCCGGCGATGGTCAGGTCGACGCGCTCCTCCGCCCAGAGCAGCACCATATTGGTCAACTGCTCATAGGCACAAAAGCATAGGGTCACGGCGACAATGGCCAGAATGACGCGCGGCCAGTCGGTGCCATGGCGGTCCGTCACGGGAACGTCGACGAGGCGGACGGGCTGCGCCGTGCGCAGGATCAGGATCGCCGCGATCATGCTGCCCGCCATTGCGACAAAGGCGGCGGCAAAACCGACCCGAAGCGCCAGCCATCCGCCGATCAGCGGCCCCAATAGCGCGCCGCCATTGAGGAAGGCCAGATAGGCGGCATAGAGGCGCTCGCCGCCCGAACCGCCCCGCAAGGCGCCCACTTCGGCGGCCAGATTGCCCTTGAGCAGGCCGATGCCGCCGATCAGGAATGCCAGACCCGGCAGCGCCCAGCTGCGGCTGGCCAGCGCCAGCAGCCCCAACGTCATCAACGCGGCCCCGACATACATGGCGCGCCGTCGCTGCCCGCTGCGATCCGCGATCCATCCGCCGAGCGGCAGGACCAGATAGGTTAGTGCGCCGTACAGCCCATAGAGCTGCGAGGCGAAGGCGATGTCGCCATGTGCGCCGGTAACGCCCTCGATCGCGGCACGCAGCCGCGCCATGCCCAGCACCGTGCCCCCGCCCCGGGTCAGCAAATCGGTCACGAGGAACAGCGTCAGCAACGATTTCGCGCCCTGAATCGCGAATCTCTCCCAGCCCTCGACGCTGGCGAGCGTCCAGAACCCGGGGGCGGGCGGGGCGGTATCCCTGTCGCGCATGATGATGCTGTTGGTCCGTTTGGATGCTTTGGGAGGAAGCGAAGGCTCCCTAGCGGCATTTTGTGACGGGTTCGCGGCGGCTCGACAAAGCAGGGCCGGCGCGGCACGACGAGCGTCATGGACCTGTCCGCGATCGTGGCCGATATCGCCGCCGAGATGGCCGAGGCGCCCGACCGGGGCACACCGGCCGATTATATCCCCGCACTGGCGGGCATCGACCCGCGTCGCTTCGGCATCGCCATCGTCGAGGCGGACGGCCAGTGCCATCTGGCGGGCGATGCCGAGGACAGTTTTTCGATCCAGAGCATCTCCAAGGTCTTCGCGCTGACCCTGGCGCTGGGTGCGGTCGGCGACCAGCTGTGGCGGCGGGTGGGGCGCGAGCCGTCGGGAACCGCGTTCAACTCGATCGTGCAGCTGGAGACCGAACAGGGCATCCCGCGCAATCCGTTCATCAATGCGGGCGCGATCGTGGTCGCCGACGTGCTGCTCGGCGGATACGAGCCGCGCGAGGCGATCGGCGAAATGCTGCGCTTCGTCCGTGCGCTGGCGGGGGAGGACGACATCGTCATCGATGCCGCCGTAGCGCAAGCCGAGATGGAGACGGGCCACCGCAACCAGGCGCTGGCCCATTACATGCGCGCCTTCGGCAATTTGCATCACCCCGTCGAGCGGGTGCTGGGCGTCTATTTCCACTTCTGCGCGCTCGCCATGAGCTGTCGGCAGCTGGCGCTCGCGGGGCGTTACCTGATGGCGCGGGGCCTCCATCCGGGCACGGGCCGCTCGGTCGTGTCACCGCAGCGGGCGCGGCGCATCAACGCGCTGATGATGAGCTGCGGCCATTATGACGGGTCGGGCGAGTTCGCCTTTCGCGTCGGCCTGCCGGGCAAGTCGGGGGTGGGTGGCGGCATCCTGGCGATCGTGCCCGGCCGGGCCTCGATCGCCGTCTGGTCGCCCGGCCTCAACGCGCGCGGGAATTCGCAGCTTGGTACGCTGGCGCTCGAACGGCTGGTGCAGCGGACGGGCTGGTCCGTGTTCGACCCACAAGCCGGTTGACCGCGCGCAAGGGGGCAAAGGCCGCGCGCCCCCGCACCGACAGGATCAGGTTGAGCGCAACCCCGGCGATCGAGGCCGCACCGAACATGCGCACGACCCGCTCGCCCGTGACCGCCGTGCCACAGGACGACAGCGCCAGCAGCAGCACCGCACCGCCGAGCAGCTTCAGGCCCATGCGCAGCCGCGCATCATGGTGCGTCCCCGCCTCCTTGGCATGGCGATAGGATCCGGCCGCGAGCAGCCAGAAGCCGACGAAGCAAAGGACGATCGTATCAAGCATGAGCAGGCTCCATGGACCGGCGCGAACGGCCGGGCGTTTTGGGGGCGGGGCGGGCACTGACGCGGGCGGCGACGGCAAAGCCGATACCGATGGCGAGGCAAGACAGGTCGAAGGCGACGAACAGCCGGTCGCCGTCTAGCAGCGAGGGGACCAGCCAGCGCGAGGTGGTCAGCGCGTTGGCCACCGGAATGGCGGCCCAGAAGGCGGCGGCGATGCCGAACAGCGCCGTCCAGGCGCGCCGGGCGGGCAGGCCGAGTTGGACGAGCGCGAGCAGGCCCCAGGTCCAGAACATTGCCGACACTTCCATGTCGGCGCGACCCTCCATGGCGGCGGGGATCAGCCGGTTGGCGAGCAGATAGGCGGCCATGCCCGCCGGGAAGGCGGCGATGACCGCGATGTTCAGTCGCTCGGCCAGTTTCAGCCCGAAAAAGGGTGCCGCACCCGGCTTGCGCCGCTTGGCGGTCCACAGCAGCAGGCCGGTGCCGACCATCGCGGCGCCGGTCAGTCCCATCACGAAATAGGCCCAGCGCAGCGCGATGCCCGCGAAGGTGGCGAGGTGCAGGCCCAGCATCACGCCGGCCGTATTGATCGCCACAGCGGGATCGCCGCTACGGCTGACGAAGCGGCCGGTCGCGCCGTCATAGGTCGCGACGGGGGTGCGCGAACTGATTGCGCCACGCTTGGCCTGGGCGATGGCGATACGCGCCGCCGCATCGCCGGGATGCTGGATGATGACGCGGGTCGCGGGGCCGCCCAGCCGGCGTTCGGCATCGCGGATCAGCGGCGCGATCGCGACCAGCGGCTGGCGCACGCCGCTGGCGGAGACGTCCGCCGGGGTGCCGTACGCGGTCTGCATGAACTGGGCGGGCTTGGCATAGTTCATCAGCACCGGCCAGGGCATGTACATGGTGATCAGCGTGATGAGCCCGGTATAGGTAATCATCGCATGATAGGGCAGGCCGAGCACCGCCGAGACGTTGTGCGCGTCGAGCCAGCTGCGCTGCCCCTTGTTCCAGCGCAGCGTGAAAAAGTCGGCGAAGATGCGCTTATGGGTGATGACGCCGGAGATGATCGCGCCCAGCATCGCCATCGCGCACAGCCCGGCCAGCCAGCGTCCCCAGGGATGCGGCAGCTGAAGCTGGAAATGGAAGCGATAAAATTGCTCGCCGCCCCGCGTCTCGCGCGCGGTCAGGGGCGTTCCGCTGACCGGATCGAGGTCCAGCTCGGCCTTGCGATGCCTGGGATCGGGCTTGGCGGGCGCGCGGAACACACGGGTCGCGACCGTCCGCTCGTCGGGCAGATAGATATACCATTGCAGGTCGTCGGGTCCGACCCGCGACAGATAACGGATTGCCGAATTCGCCGCCTGTGTCGGGGAGGCGGCCTGGGCATGGATTTCGGGCTGCATCCACCGGGTGATCTCGGGTCGGAAATAGGCCGAAGTGCCGGTCAGGAACATGGTAAAGAGGATCCAGCCGGCGATCAGCCCCAGCCAGCCATGCGCCCAGGCCATGGTTTGTCGCCAGCCGCGCTGCGCCCCCGTATCGTTCATGCCGGTACCGTTCATGCCCGTACGCCCAGCAGCTTGAGCAGGATCGCCATCACCAGCGCCCCGCCCCAGATCACCATGCTGATCCGGCCCAGCCGAACCTCGTGCAGCGCCCAGAGCCCGATTCCGGCATAAAGCAGGAAGGACAGCAGCATCGGCCAACCGGTCGCTTCGATCCGGGCCGACGCATCGGGCGCGGGCAATATGCGCGCGGACAGCATCGCGGCGGCGACCGTAAAACCATAACCGCCCAGAATCGCGGTGATCCATCGCCACGCCATGGCGATGCCGCCGCGCCACCGGCGTCCGGCTTGTCCGTCAATGGTCTGGCCCGATGCCACCTGCGCTTTCCCCTTGTCATCCCGATGCCGCGGCTTTAGCAGCATTTGAGAGTCACTATCAATAGCAGGGAGTAAATTTATGCGCAGCTTTCGCGGGGCGCTGCTGGCCGCCTGTGCGGCGGGAACGATGCTGGGGAGTGCGCTTCCCGCTCATGCGCTGACCGTGTCGGACGACGATCCCCAGCGGCTGCGCAACGAGGACATCGTGGTCGAGGGACAGCGCGAAAAGAAGAGCGCATCGTCCGGCACCAAGACCGATGTGCCACTGATCGCGACACCGCAGAGCATCGCGGTGATCGACCAGGAGGAGCTGACCCGGCGCAACGCGCTGTCGATCAACCAGGCGCTCGGCTATGTCGCGGGCGTCGCGCCCAATCAGCGCGGCAATGTCGCGACGCGTTACGACCAGCTGTTCCTGCGCGGCTTCGCGCCGGGCATTTTCATGGACGGGATGCGGCTGCTCGGTGGCGTCTATGCCAGCCCGCAGGTCGACTTTCACCTCGTCGAGTCGGTCGATGTCGTGAAGGGGCCGGCGGGCGTCACCTATGGCTCGGGCACGCCGGGCGGGCTTATCAACCTGACCAGCAAGCTGCCCTATGCGGGGTCGGGCGGGCGGATCGAGCTGGCGGCGGGCAATTATGCGCTGCTGCGTTCCAGCATCGACGTGAATCAGCCGCTGGATGCGAACGATCGCTGGCTCTTCCGCATGATTGCGGGGGCCGAGGAGTCGGACGGCTTCATCAAATACACCGCCAATCGCCGCTATTATGCGCGTCCCATGCTCACCTTCGCCCCCGACAAGGCGACCAGCGTGACGCTGATCCTGAATTATCAGCGCGATCCCGAATCGGGCTCCTATAGCGGCGTGCCGGTCTATGGCTCGGCGCTGCCCAATCCGTTCGGGGTGCTGCCGGTCGATTTCAACACGTCCGAGCCTGCGTACGAGGCGTTCGACCGGACGCAGAAATCGGCGACGATCCTGTTCCGCCACGACCTGAACGACCGGCTGAGCTGGACCACGAACGCACGCTACCTCGCGATCGGACTGCATTATCGGCAGATCTACGGATCGGGCTATGTGACCCGCGGCACGGGTGCGAATGCAAATAGCGACTTTTCAACCCTGCAACGCGGCGGCGGCGGGTCGGACGAGGCGTTCCAGACCTTCACCGTCGACAATCATCTGGTCGGCAAGCTCGACACCGGCCCGGTCCGCCACACCATCCTGGGCGGCGTCGACTGGCAGCATAATCGCGGCGAAAATTACCAGGCCTTCTTCACCGGTACGAACCCCAATCCGGTGTTCAACATCCCCGATCTCAGCCTGTTCGCGCCGGTTTACGGCGTGCCGTTGCCGAGCTTCCCGATCGCCCAGACGCACAATTACACCAAGCGCGATCAGGTCGGCGTCTATCTGCAGGATCAGATCGCGATCGGTGGGCTGCAACTGATCGCCAGCGGGCGCTGGGATACGTACAGCCAGACCACGCAGAATTTGAACACGAATGCCGTCTCCCGCCTGAACCAGACGGCGTTCACCACCCGGTTGGGCGCGCTGTACGAGACGAAGATCGGCCTCTCGCCCTTTGTCAGCTATTCGGAGAGTTTCGAGCCGCAGGCGGGCAGCACCTGGGACGGCAGCAACTTCATTCCCGTCACCGGCCGCCAATATGAGGCGGGGCTGAAATACCAGCCGCGTGGCACGACCGCCCTGTTCACCCTGTCCGCCTTCGACCTGCGCCGCCGCAACGTGCCGGTCGCCGATCCGCGCGCGGGCACTGGCAATATCCCCAGCAACTCGCAGGTGCAGATCGGCGAGGTGTCGATCCGGGGCATCGAACTGGACGGGCGTGGGACGGTGGCGCCCGGCTTCGACGTGGTCGTCGCCGCCACCTATAACGATCCCTATGTCCGGCAGGGGACGCCCGTGGTCGGCACCGGCGACCAGTTGAGCGGCGTCACCGGCACGCGTCCGCTGGGCGTGCCGCAATGGAGCGCGTCGAGCTTCCTGTCCTATGACCTGGGCAAGGCGGGTGTCGGCAGCGCGCTGGGCGGCCTCAGCCTGGGCGCGGGCGTACGCTATGTCGGCGAATCGGACGGGACCGCGACCACGGTGGCTTCGGGCCGCACCGTCGTCCGCCGCTTCCAATCGCCCGATTACTGGCTGGCCGACCTGATGCTGGGTTACGATCTCGGCCGGGTCAGCCCGGCGATGGAGGGGTTGAGCCTGACCGCCAATGTCGCCAATCTGTTCGACAAGCGCCACATCACCAGCTGTTTCTTCAACAATGGCTGCTATTACGGGGCATCGCGGACCTTTGTAGGCAGCCTGCGCTATTCTTGGTAAGGGCGCATCCGATTCATTCGAACACGACCATGTTCGCCCCCTCCGCCGGACGATCGGCGGGCGGGGGCGCAAAGGAGTTTTGAGGTTTGTCGACCGATACTGTCCTGCCCGAACTGACCCCGACCACGGCGCTCAGCGTCGAGACGGTTCAGAGCGTCCATCACTGGAACGAGCATCTCTTTTCCTTCTCGGTGTCGCGCCCCGACAGCTTCCGCTTCCGCTCGGGCGAGTTCGTGATGATCGGGCTGCAGGGCGACAACGGCAAGCCGCTGCTGCGCGCCTATTCCGTGGCGAGCCCCTCCTATGACGAGAAGCTCGATTTCCTGTCGATCAAGGTCCAGGACGGGCCGCTGACCAGCAAGCTCCAAAAGGTGCAGCCGGGCGACCAGATCTATCTGGGTCGCAAGCCCACCGGCACGCTGGTCGCCGACGCGCTGCTGCCCGGCAAGCGGTTGTTCATGCTGTCGACCGGCACGGGCCTGGCGCCGTTCCTGTCGGTCGCGCGTGACCCGGACATTTACGACATGTTCGACGAGGTGGTGATCGTCCACTCGGTCCGCCGGGTCAGCGACCTGGCCTTCCACGACGAACTGGCGGGCAAGCTGGCCGATGATCCTTTGGTCGGGGACGTCGCGGCGGAGAAGTTCCACTATGTCCCGACCGTCACGCGCGAGCCGTTCCACACCTCGGGCCGCATCGACGCACTGATCGACGATGGCCGGTTGTTCGCCGGGCTGCCCAGCGCGCACGGCTTCAACCCGGAAACCGACCGGATCATGATGTGCGGCAGCATGGAGATGATCAAGTCGCTGGGCGCCAAGTTCGAGGAAATGGGCTTCCCCGAAGGCTCGAACGCGCAGCCGGGCGCCTATGTGATCGAAAAGGCGTTCGCGGGCTGATCCTTTCCTCCCCTGCAAGGGGAGGGGGACCAGCGAAGCATGGTGGAGGGGGCTATCCGCCAAGGCCATCCTGCGCGGAAGCCCCCCTCCGTCAGGCCTTCGGCCTGCCACCTCCCCGTGCCGGGGAGGAATGTGCATTTACCCCGCGACATTTGTCGGTGCGGGCGGCACATTTGTGCGACATTTGCGTCCTAACGCCCGAACCCTCGGATAAGGGAAAAGGGACGGACATGCGGCTTTTGGCGGGTTTGATGCTGGCGAGCGCGATGCCGGCGATCGCACAGGCGCAGGTGACGTCGGAGCCTGCACCGCAAGCTCCCGCGCAACAGCCCCCGGCGACCGCTTCCGCACCGGCGACGGCCGCGACCGCGGCGCCGCAGGGACAGGCGAGCGGTGCCGCTCGCTCCCCGGTCCAGACCCCGCCCGAGGCCGAGGACGAAGGCGAAGAGGCCGAGCCCGATGTCGTCGTCACCGCGCGCCGCGAACCGGGCAAGGTGATCGGCGACATCCCGCCCGACCAGCAGCTCAGCCCCGCCGATGTCCGCTCCTATGGCGTGTCGAGCGTCTCCGACCTGCTCACCGAGCTCGCGCCGCAGACGACCAGCGGGCGCGGCGGATCGCCGGTCATCCTGCTCAATGGCCGCCGCATCGCGGGCTTCCAGGAAATCCGCGACCTGCCGACCGAGGCTATCCTGCGCGTCGACATCTTCCCCGAAGAGGTCGCGCTGAAATATGGCTATAGCGCCGACCAGAAGGTCGTGAACTTCGTCCTGCGCCCGCGCTTCCGCTCGCTGGCGGCCGAGGCGATCGGCACGGTGCCGACGCAGGGTGGTTCGGCGACCGGGCAGGGGAAGCTCGACTGGTTGCAGATCCGCCGCGACAAGCGGCTGAGCATCCACACCGATTATTCCGAAAATTCGCGCCTGACCGAGGCGGAGCGCGGCATCATCGCGCCGACCTCCAACGCCTCGCTGGGCGGCAATATCGTCACCGCCGATCCTGGACTGACCGCCCTGACCGGGACCAGCCCCAGCGTCGTCGGCGTGCCTGCGGGCCTGACCGCCGCACCCAGCCTTGCGCAACTGGCGGGCAGCCCGGCGACCAGCACCGACGTCACCCCCTATCGCACGCTGCAATCGGCCCAGCGGCAATGGGACGCCAATATCGTCTATGCGCGCAACATCTTCGACAAGGTGGCCGCCTCGTTCAATGCGGAGATCCAGACGACGCAGAGCAACAGCTGGAACGGCCTGCCCTCGGCCAATCTGGTGCTGCCTGCGGGCAATCCCTATTCGCCGTTCGGGACCAGCGCGACGGTCAGCCGCCTGACCGATGCCTATGGCCCGCTGGTCCAGAACAATACCGGGCTGACCGCGCATTTCGGCACGGTGTTCAACGGCGATCTGGGCAAATGGCGCTGGTCGGTGACGGGAGCCTATGACCGGGCGGAGAGCCGGGTGGCGACCGATACCGGGCTGGACCTCGCCGGGTTCCAGGCCAGGCTCAATGCGGGCGATCCGACCGCCAATCCTTACGGGCCGCTCGACGGCTTAAGTCTGGCGGCGCGCAATTTCGCGCGTTCGACCTCCTCCACCGGGCAGGTCGATGCGCTGCTCAACGGTCGAGTCTTCGCGCTGCCTGCGGGCGATGTGCAGGCCAGCGTCAAGGTCGGCGGCCAGACCAGCGACTTCTCCAGCAGTTCGACCCGGTTCGGCATCTTCCAGTCGGGTGACGTGTCGCGCGACATCGTCAACGGTCAGGTCAATCTGGACCTGCCGATCGCCAATCGCGACCGCCAGGTGCTGGGCGCGATCGGCGACCTGTCGCTGAACTTCAATGCCGGGGCCAATCACCTGTCGGATTTCGGCACGCTGACCACGGTCGGCTATGGCGCCAACTGGTCGCCGCTGGAGGGCGTGCGGGTCATCGCCTCCTGGACCGATCAGGAGGATGCACCGACCGCGCAGCAACTGGGCAATCCGACGATCACCACGCCCAATGTCCGCCTGTTCGATTATGTGCGCGGCACCACCGCGACGATCACCGCGATCACGGGCGGCAATCCGAACCTGGTCGCGGACAACCGGCACGTCATGAAGCTGGGCCTGACGGTGAAGCCCTGGCGTGCCCGCGACATCAACCTGACCGCCAACTATTACCGGATCAACACCGACGATCCGATCGCGTCCTTCCCGACGCCGACCGCCGCGATCGAGGCGGCCTTTCCGGGGCGCTTCACCCGCGACGCGGCGGGCAATCTGCTGAGCGTCGATTCGCGCCCGATCAACTTCGCCCGGACCGAGCGGTCGCAGCTGCGCTGGGGCTTCAACTTCTCCAAGCCGATCAAGTCGAAAATCCAGAAGGAGCTGGAGGCGTTCCGCGCCGGGACCGGCCCCAATCCGTTCGCCGGGCTGAACTTCCCCGGTCGTCGTGGTGGCAACGGGGAAGGCCCGCGTCGCGAAGGGCAGGGCGGCCCCGGTGGGCAGGGCGCTGGTGGTCCTGGTGGTCCTGGTGGCCCCGGTGCAGGCGGTCCCGGTGGTGGACCGGGCGGCGGCGGCTTCCGGGGCGGCGGCTTTGGTGGTGGTCGGGGCGGTGGCGGCGGGCGCGTGCAGTTCGCGCTTTATCACACCTGGACCTTTGCGGATCGGGTGACGGTGGCGAATGGCGGCCCGGTGCTCGACCTGCTGCGCGGCGATGCGATCGGGTCGAGCGGCGGCACCTCGCGCCATCAGGTGCAGGCGCAGGCAGGCTATTCCAACAATGGCGTCGGCGTGCGCCTGTCGGGCAACTGGCAGAGCGCAACGCGGGTCAATGGCGGCACCCCGGCCAATCCCCAGGCGCTCGACTTCGGCAGCCTGGCGACGGTTGATCTTCGGCTGTTCGCCGATCTGGGCCAGCGGCTGGATCTGCTCAAGGCCCATCCCTGGCTGCGCGGCACGCGGGTCAGCCTGTCGTTCGACAATCTGTTCAACCAGCGCCAGCGCGTGACCGATGCCAACGGCACCGTGCCGATCGGCTATCAGCCCGGCTATCTCGATCCGCTCGGCCGGACCGTCCGGCTGTCGATCCGCAAGCTCTTCTTCTGATGCCGGGCGCGAGATGGGACGTAATCGTTTACAAAAATCATGTCCGAACCGGTTTCAATAGGCCAGTCCGACCAGATTTTCATTAACCTGGTCTAGTTTTTTCGTCTTCCCTTCACTTCTGGAATTGCGGCGCGGAGGCGGAAACAGGATAGGTTGGGCAAAGGCGCGTCGTCTCGCGTCAGTGGCGGAAGAAACAGGAATTGGGCGGAGATGTCATGAGCGACCGCTATGGCGGCCGGGATGAGGGCATGACGGACGGAATCAACGATCGAATTCGTCGAATTCGCGACGAACTCGCCATATTGGAATCCATGGTCCGCGAAGAGAATGAAAAGCGGATCAGCCCCGTCGATATCGGCGCGATCATCCGCGCCGCGCGCGAGGGGATCGGGGGTTTCTTTGGCGGGGACCTGTTCGCCGATCCGGCGTTTGATATGCTGCTGTTCGTCTTTCTGGAAGAGGAAGCGGGGCGCAGCGTGGAAACCAGCGCCTGCTACCGCGCGTCGGGCGTGCCGCGCACCACCGCCGTCCGCTGGATCAACATGCTGGTGTCGATGGGCATGTTCCAAAGCACCCCCCATCCGACCGATCGTCGGCTGGGGTTGCTGAGCCTGAGCGACGAGGCGCGCGTTTCGGTTCGGCAATGGCTGGAGGGGCTGCGTCCGTTGGTCGAGCGGATCGCGGCGCCCAGTGCCGTCACGAAGAAGAAGCCCGCCGCCTGACGCCCCCCGCTCGGCGCTAAGCCGCCTTGGCCATCCGCGTGCGTAGCCGGTCGGCGAGCGTCTCCAGCGTCACGCCGTCGATCCGCGCCGACGCGGGCGCGTCGGAGCGCAGGATGTCCGCGATCGCCAGTTGCGACTGGGTGATCCGGTCGACGTCCTGGATGCTGACCATGTGGCGGCGCAGCGTGTCGGGATCGCTGCCCAGCTCATAGGCTAGGTCGGCGAGCGAACGGGTCAGGTCGACCAGTTCGTCCGCCAGTGCCCGGGCGAGGACCGGGTCCATGCCCGAGGCCGTCATTTGCTGCACAGCTTCATGATGTTGGCGAAGATCGCATCCCCCGCCACCGGCTGCGATACCGCGCCCTTGTTCAGCGTGAAGTCGGTACCGTTGCGACCGATGGCATAGGCGCCCCCTGCCAGCATGGCGCGCAAGCCCGCTGAGCCGTCCTCGTCGTCCAGCGCCAGCAATACGCCCAGGCTGTTGCTGCCCGCCGCCTTGGCGACCGACGCGAAGAGCAGCGAGATGGACGGCCGCTCGCCCGCCACCGGCTCGCGCGCGAGCAGGCGGAGCGTGCCTTCGGGCCAGCTGTCGACGACCATGTGCGTTTCGCCCTGCGGCGCGAAATAGATGGTGCCCTGTTCCACCTTCATCCCGTCGGTCGCCTCGACGATCTTGGGCGCGATCTGCTCGCGCAACTGCTCGATCATCGGTGTCAGCAGGCCGGGCGACATTTGCTGCACGACCAGGGTCGGCGGGCAGTTGGCGGGGAAGCTCTGGAACAGCTCGAACAGCGCCTGGGTATTGGCGGCATCCGCGCCGATCGCGAGCAGGCGGCCGTTCCAGTTGATGTCGGGCGTGGGCAGCTTGCGCGCCGCCGCCGCTTTGCCCGCCATGGCGCGCTTCAGATCGGCGTTGCGCGCCGACTTGATCCGCTTGCCCAGCTTGCCGATGATCGCGTCCAGTTCGGCTTGAACCGCCACCTTGGGCTTGGGGAAACAGTCGATCGCGCCCAGTCGCAACGCCTCGACCGACTCGGCGGCGCCCGCGGCGGTCCGGGTCGAGAACATGATGACCGGCATCGGCCGCTCCTCCATGATCTCGGCCAGATATTCCAGCCCGCTCATGCCCGGCATCTCGACGTCCAGCGTCATCACCTCTGGCCGATACTGGTCGACCATCTTGCGCGCTTCGGCCGCTCCGTCGGCGGCGCCCACGACCTGGACGCCCTTGATGCGTTCGAGCGCGCCCGAGATGAGAACCCGCATCGTCAGCGAGTCGTCCACGACCAGAACCTTAACGTCCGCCATTACTCAATACCTTCCAACGGAAACGCCGTTACGTCTTGAAAAACATGGGATTACGCGGCTTCGGCCGTCAATGTCACGCTATCGGTCAGGCGATCAAGCGCCAGGATCAGGATCAGCCGCTGTTCGATGGTGGCCAGCCCCTCCAGATAATGCGCTGCCGTTGCGTCGCCCATGTCGGGCAGCGGCTGCATCGCTTCGGGCGGGACGGTCACGATGTCGTTGACCGCATCGACGATCAGACCCTGCAGCTGCTCGCCGATCCGAACCACGATGATGACGTGGCGCGCGCTGGGATCGGTCACACCCCAGCCCAGCCGGTGGCGCAGGTCGAGCACCGGCAGGACGACGCCGCGCAGGTTCACGACGCCGCGAACATGGGCGGGCACATTGGGCAGCGGGGTAGCTGGCGACCAGGCGCGGATCTCGCGGATGGCCATGATGTCGACGCCCAGGATCTGGTCGCCGAGCTGGAACGTGATGAGCTGACGCGACATGGTCGGATTCCTCTGGAAGAGTGGATCAGTGCAGCACGCGGCGGATGGCCGCGGCGAGCTTTTCGGGATTGAAGGGCTTGACGATCCAACCGGTCGCGCCCGCCTCACGCGCGCGCGCCTTCTTCTCGTCGGAACTCTCGGTGGTCAGCACCAGGATGGGCAGGTTGCGGCGGTCGGGCTGACGACGCAGGGCCTCGATCAGGCCGAAGCCATCCATGCGGGGCATGTTGATGTCGGTGATGACCAGGTCCGGCACGGTGTCGGCCGTCACCCCCTCCAGCGTATCGAGCGCATGAACGCCGTCCTCGGCCTCCAGCACGCGATATCCCATATCGGTGAGCGCGGCGCGCAGAAGCATTCTCATGCTGGGCGAATCGTCCACGGTCATGATGAGTTGGGACACGAACTGGCCTTTCCGGTAAGGATCGAGAGACATTAGAAAAACTCCACATCGCCGGTGGCGGCGGGTGGCGGCGGCGGGGCGGGGCGGGCGGCGCGCGGCGGGGGTGGCAGCGCGGTATCGGTGACGTGGCGGCAACGGGCCAGGCCCAGCGCCGGACGAAACTCGACCCGGCGCGCGCTGACTCCGCCAACATCCTCGCCGACCAGCGCGATCCGTTCGTCCGCCAGGAAGCGGCGCGCGAACTGCGCATTGGCCGAGCCGATGTCGCGAAAGCCGTCGCGCATCATCGCGCCGCCGAACAGCCTGGCCTTCAGGCTGTGCCGCTGCGCCCCGAGCGCCATCATCGCGTTGATCAGAACTTCCATCGCATACACGCCATAGCGCTGCATGGATTTAGGATCGGTTTCCGCGACACCCGGTTCGGCGAGCAAAAAGTGATTCAATCCGCCGATTCCGGCGATCGGATCGTAAAGACAGGCCGAAATGCAGCTGCCCAGCACGGTGGTCAGCACGACGTCCTTGTCCTGGCTGACCCGCGTCTCGCCCTGGATGACGTTGATTCGGCGCAGGCCGTCGCGGTGTGCCAGCCGGGTCAGGGGCGGCGGGGTGAAGGGCGGCGGGGATTGCTGGGTCATGACGGGGATCACGCCCGGCACCGGTCGATCAGCGCGGGCGCGATCCGGGTCAGCGTCAACTGCTTGGTCACTGCCCCAATGTCCTGGGCGACGCCGGGCATGCCATAGACGACGCAGCTGTCGCGGTCCTGGCCGACGGTAAAGCAGCCCTTGTCGCGCATCGCGAGCAGGCCGTCGGCCCCGTCGCGGCCCATGCCGGTCAGGATGGCGCCCACTGCCTTGGCTCCGACCGTCTTGGCGACGCTGTGGAACATGCGGTCGACCGATGGACGATGACCGCTCATCGGATCGTCGGGGATCAGCCGAGCGCGATACTGGCCGTCGCTGCCGCTGACCTCCATATGATGGGTGCCGCCGGGTGCCAGATAGACATGGCCCGCCACCAGTGGCTGGCCATGCCGTGCCTCGGCCACGGTCGGCTTGGACAGCCGGTCGAGCCGCGCGGCGAAACTGGTCGTGAAGGTCGCGGGCATATGCTGGACGATGACGGTCGGCGGACAGTTCGCCGGAAAGACGCTCAGCAGCTGGATCAGCGCCTCCACCCCGCCGGTGGATGCGCCGATCGCGATCAGCGAACCTGGGATCGGCTTGAAATCGGCCATCGGCACGGGGGCCGCGGGCGCCATGTCGCGGACGCGGATGCGACGGCTGCTGGCGGCGGCCTTGACGCTTTCGGCGATGCGGGGGTCGACGCAATTGGTTGCGGGCTTGGCGCAGCATTCGACCGCGCCCAGTTCCAGCGCGCGGATCGTCGTGTCCGCGCCCGCCTGGGTCAGCGTCGACAGCATGACGACCGGCATCGGGCGCAGCCGCATGACGCGCTCCAGGAAGTCGAGGCCGTTCATGTCGGGCATTTCGACGTCCAGGGTGATGACGTCGGGGTCGAGCGCCTTGATCATCTCACGCGCCTGGTGTGGACCGTTGGCGGCACCGACCACTTCGATTTCGGGGTCGCGACTGAGCATCCCCGCGATCAGCGCGCGCATCGTGGGAGAGTCGTCGACAATCAGTGTACGTACGGCCATCAGGATACTTTCTGGAAAGCGGTGCGACCGATGCAGTGAAAGCGCGCCGATACTTCCGGCGGGATGCGTTCGGCGTGACCAATATAAAGGATGCCGCCGTCGACCAATTGGTCTGCAAAGCGGGCGAGCAATTGGGCCTTGGTCGGTTCGTCGAAGTAGATCATGACGTTACGGCAAAAGATGACATCGAAGGGCCGCCGCATCGGCCAGTTGCGAAGCAGGTTGAGTTCGCGAAACGTGATGGCTTGACGGAGCGCGGGCGACAGTTCGTCCATGTCGCCGACCCGGCGACACCAGGTCGAACGCATGGCCGCGGGCATGGCGCGGGTGGTCTCCAGCGGATAGCGGCCCGCACGCGCGGTCGCGATCACGCTGGGCGACAGGTCGGTCGCCAGCAATCGGAAATCCTGGGTCGCCAGCTTCTCGGCGGCGCGGGTGTCCTGGCCCGCGATCGTCATCATCAGCGAATAGGGTTCCTCGCCGCTGGAGCAGGCCGCGGACCAGATCCGCACCCGCCCGCCGCTCGCCAGACGCTGCGAGAAGCCAGGCCAGAGCTGGTCGCGGAAATGCTCGAAATGATGGTTTTCGCGAAAGAAGGAGGTGTGGTTGGTGGTCAGCGAGTCGACCGCGCGGGCGCGCTCGGCCGCATCATTCTTGATGAGCGCCAGATAATCGGGAAAGTTGTTGAGGCCGCACGCGCGCAGCCGCCGTGCCAGCCGTCCATAGATGAGCTTCGCCTTGCTTTCGGGCAGCAAAATGCCCGATTCGGCGTAGATGAGGTCGGCGATCGCGCGGTGGTCGGACGCCGAGAAGGCGAATTCCAACTCCCGTTCGGTCTCGCGTGACGACAGGGCGGCGATTGCGTTCACGCAGCCATATCCTCAATGAAGGGGCTTGGTCCGCGACCATCACGGCGCCAGCGCCCGATCAGCGCATCGACGTCGAGGATCAGTGCGACCCGGCCGTCGCCCAGGATGGTGGCCCCGGCAAGGCCATGAATGGCCCGGTAATTGGCCTCCAGGCTCTTCACGACCACCTGCCGCTGGTCCTGGATCGAATCGACCATCAGGACGGCCTGGCCCTGGTCGCTTTCGACCACGATCAGCACCGCATTTTCGGGCTTGGCGATCGCGCCGGTCACGCCCAGCTGTTCCCCGACCCGGTGCACCGGGACATAGGTACCGCGCACGTCGAGCAGCGGCGACTGCCCGCCCACCACATGCACCTCATCGATGCCCGGGCGCAGGCTCTCGACGATATGGGTCAGCGGGATGACGAAGGTCTGGTCGCCGACCGTGACGATCATGCCGTCGAGCACGGCGAGCGTCAGCGGCAGGCTGAGCGAGAAGCTGGACCCCTTGCCCAGTTCGGACTGGATGCCGATGCGGCCGCCCAGCGCCTGGATGTTCTTGCGCACCACGTCCATGCCGACGCCGCGACCCGAAATGTTGGAGACGACGGCGGCGGTCGAGAAGCCGGGGGCGAAGATCAGATTGTCGATCTCTTCCTCGGACAGCTGCGCATCGGGTGCGATGATGCCGCGTTCGATCGCCTTGGCCTTGACGCGCGCACGGTCGATGCCGCGCCCGTCATCGGCGACGGTGATGACGATCCGGCCCGACTGGTGCGCGGCCGACAGGGTAACGACGCCCTCGCTGTCCTTGCCCGCCGCCTTGCGATCGGCGGGGGTTTCCAGGCCATGATCGACGGCGTTGCGGATCAGGTGGGTCAGCGGCTCGCCGATGCGTTCGACCACGGTCTTGTCGACCTCGGTCATCTCGCCCTCGACTTCCAGGCGGACGCGCTTGCCGGTCTCTACCTCCAATTCGCGGATGATACGCGGCACGCGGCTGAAGACCGTCTTCATCGGCTGCGCGCGGATCGCCATGGTCGAATCCTGAAGCTCGCGCGTCAGATGGTCGAGGTCGGACAGCTCGGGGATCGAGCCCATCTCATTTTCCGACAGGCGCTGCGCCAGCATCGCCTGGGTGATGACCAACTCGCCAACCAGGTTGACCAGCCGGTCCAGCTTGTCGAGGTCGACACGGATCGTCTGCGCGGCGGCGGCGGCGACCCGCGGGCTGCTCGCCGCCTCGACGACCGACACGGCCGGGGCGGACGTGGCGGCGGCCGGAGCGGGGGCGATCACAGGCGGCGGCGCGGCCGCGACGACCGGAGCAGGGGCGGGCGCGGCGACCGGCACGGCGGCGGGCGCCTCGGCCGGCGCGACCGGCAGCGGGATCACCTCGGCCATCGGCTGGGCGACTGCCGGTTCGACCGCGGCTTCGGCTTCGACCTCGGGCTGGGCGACGGCGGTGGCGGTTTCGGCCCGCGTGACGGTCAGGCGGCATTGCGGATCGGCAAAGTCGAAGACCGCGCGAATATCGTCCTCGTCCAGCGTGCCGGGCATCGCCATGGTCACGCCGATATAGGCGCGCTCGGCGTCCAGGACGTCGAGCAGCGGCAGCTCGGACAGATCGGCGGACAGCGTCCGGCCGCCCATGCGCGACAATTCGCGCAACGCCAGCATCGGTTCGGCGCCATGGTCGAAGGCACGCGGGCCGGGATGAATGGTCACGATCCATTCGGCCGGGCCGGTCGGCTCAGCAGCGGGGGCCGGATCTTCGAGCATCGCGAACAGCGCATCGAAATCATCGAGCGCGGCGGCGGCGGCTTCGGACGTGGGGGCGGGCTGGGCGACAGCTTCGGGCTCGGGCTCGGACGCGCTGGTGCCGACATCGCCTTCGGCGGCGGCGGCCAGCCGATCGAGCATCGCCTGATCGGCAGGCGTCGCGCCTTCGCCCCGCGCGGCCGCGACATGGTCGGCCAGCGTGTCGAACGCCGCGACGATTAGGTCGATCAGCGGCTCGCTGAGCGGCAGCGTGCCGTTGCGGATCAGGTCGAGCACGGTTTCGTAATGGTGCGAGAAATGCTGAAGCCGCTCGTGCCCGAACGCACCCGCGCCGCCCTTGATCGAATGGACCGACCGGAAGACGGTGTTGATGGTCTCGTCGTCCTGGCGGCCACGCTTCAGGTCGGCAAAGGCGGTTTCCAGGGTGCCGAGACCTTCTTCGCATTCCTGGAAGAAAATCTGCTGAATCTCGTCGAGGTTCATCGGGTCAGGCCTTTCAGGCAGCGGCGACGAGGCTGTCGAGCCCCGCCAGCGCGATCATCGAAGCCAGCGGCTCGGATGGGCTGTTCAGTTCGAAATCGGTCGGGATCGACGCGGCCATCGCCTGCGCGCTGGCCAGCACCTGGAGGCAGGCCTGGCCTGCCTGCGTCACCTGCGATCCGTCGAGCGTGATCGGGTCGCCCGACGCGATCAGGTCGAGCAACGCCTGACGCAGCGGAACGGCGGCGGCGGTGTCGAGCACGGAGGTAAGGGACAGAGCGGTCAAGGCGAGACTCCAGTCGCGGGTTTCGGTGCGCAGCATGGCGCGAAGGTCGTTAAAAAAGCGTGGGTTAACCGATTTTTACGAATTTCCCCCGGGCCGAAGCGGTTTATCGCGCCGGCGCCGGGGGCAGGCCGATCAGAATTCCGTCCAGTCGTCATCGCTGACCGCCAGCGCGGTATTGCCCATCGTCTGCGGAACGGCCTGGACCGGGGCGGCGGCGGGACGCGCGCTCTGAACGATTCGCCGTCCCGCGGCGGCGGCGCGCTGCTGCAACTGGTGGACCGGCTGGGCGGGTGTGGGGACGTGGCCCGGCTGATTCTCGACGCGGAAGCGCGAGATTTCGCGCGCCAGGCCATCGGCCTCAATCGCCAGCGAGCGGGCCGCGGCGGTGGCTTGTTCGACCATCGCGGCATTCTGCTGGGTTACGCCGTCCATCGCGGACACGGCGGTGTTGACCTCCTGAAGCCCGATCGCCTGCTTCTCGGCCGAGCTGGCGATGTTTTCGACCAGCGTGCTGATCTCGGCGATCTGGCCGATGATCCGCTCCAGCGCCTTGCCGGTCTCGCTGACCAGGGTGACGCCCGATTCGACCTGTTCGGAACTGGCGAGGATCCGCGACTTCACATCCTTGGCGGCGTCGGCCGAACGCTGGGCGAGCGCACGGACCTCGGAGGCGACCACCGCGAAGCCCTTGCCCGCGTCACCGGCGCGGGCCGCTTCGACGCCCGCGTTGAGCGCGAGCAGATTGGTCTGGAAGGCGATGCCGTCGATCACGCTGATGATCTCGGAGATTTCGCTCGACGCGCGTTCGATCCCGGCCATGGCGTCGACCGCGCGGCGTACGACCTGGCCCGACTGCTCGGCTTCGATCCGGGCATCGGCGACGGCGTGGTTGGCGCGGTTGGCGCCCTCGGCGGTCTGGCGGACGGTCGAGGTGATCTCGTCCATCGCGGCGGCGGTTTCCTCCAGGCTGGCGGCCTGCTGTTCGGTGCGCTGTGACAGGTCGTCGGAGGCCTGGCGGATATCGCTGGCGCCCGCATTGATGCCGTGCGTGGCGACCGAGACGGCGCTCATGGCGCGGCCCATCGATTCCATCGCCCGGTTGAAGTCGCTGCGCAGCTTTTCATATTCGGCGGGGAAGGGGGTGGGGATTGTCTCGGTCAGGTTGCCTGCGGCCAGTTCGCCCAGGCCCTTGCCCAACGCGGTGACGACGATCTGCTGCGCCTGCGCGGCGTTGCGGACATCCTTGGCGTTGCGCTGGAAGACGTGAATCGCCTTGGCGATCCGCCCGATACAATCTTGGTAATCGGTGTACAGAATCTCGCGATCGGCTTCGCCCGCAGCGAGCGCCTCCATCGCGATGACCGAGCCGACATAGGGATCGCAGATCAGCTTGCGGCTGACGCGGGTCACGACGATCGCGGCCAGCAATGCGAGCGCCGCCGCGATGACCGGCGCGGTCAGCGTCAGTCCACCGCTGGCGGCGATGGTCGCTCCCAGGCCGATGGCAGCGATGCCGCCATAGACAAGGGTCAATACGTCGAACTTTGTACGAATCGGTGCCGTCTTAGCGAACCAGGACAACATAGCGGCATACCCTCCAATACCTCTAGGCGAGCGGGAGCACTCGCCTGGCGCGGCGGGGGATGCGGGCGGTCACCAATCCCTCCGGCGTGTGTGACCATAATGGGCAGTAACGGTAAATATCCCGTTTCGATTTCGTCACAACGCCGGGGAGCAAGCCGGATTTACGCGTTCGCCGCGAGGCTTTGTGCCATGCCGTTCGCCGACAATATCTCTATCCAATAGCCATCCGGATCGGTGATGAAGGCGATGTCCTTCATCGTCCCGTCCTGGGGGCGCTTCTTGAAGGTAACGCCCAGGCTTTCGAATCGCGAACAGGCGGCGGCGACATCGTCGACGCTGATTCCGATATGGCCAAAGCCACGCGGTTCGTTGTTGCCGTGGTGATACCCCTGGAAATCAGGGTCCGATTCGGTCCCCCAATTATGGGTCAGCTCCAATGTCGTTTCCCGGTTGAAGATGAACCGGGCGCGCTCGACGGGGTCTTTGGGGATCGTCTCTCCCTCTGTCAGATAAGCGAGGAAATAGAGGGAGAAGCGCATCTCCTCGAAATCCAGCTTCTGAAGCAGTGTCATGCCCAGCACGTCCTGGTAAAAGGCGAGCGACGGCTTGGGATCACGGATGCGCAGCATCGTCTGGTTGAGCGTGAAGCTCTCGGTTCCGGCGGGACGGGTCGTCATCATTCGGGTCCTTGAAAACGGCAAGGCCCTCCGCCGCGGGGGCGAAGGGCCTCGGATCGGGAAGGGGCGGCGCTCAGGCGAGCGTCAGGCCGACATCCACATTGTTGCGGGTCGCGTTGGAATAGGGGCAGACCTGATGCGCGGCGTGCATCAGCCGCTCGCCATCGGAGCGATCGACGCCCGGCAAAGTCGCCAGCAGGTCGACGGTGATGCCATATCCGCCCTCCTCGCGCGGGCCGAAGCCGACCTCGGCGGTGACGGTGGCATCCTGCGGCACCTTCACGCCTTCCTTGCCGGAAACCGCCTTCATCGCGCCCAGGAAACAGGCGGAATAGCCCGCGGCGAACAGCTTTTCCGGGTTGGCGCCATCGCCGCCGGGACCGCCCATTTCCTTCGGAACGACGAGCTTGACGTCGACCGAGCCGTCCTCCGACCGCGCCGCGCCGTCGCGACCGCCGGTCGCCGTCGCCTTGGTCTTGTAGATCACATTCACGCCCATATCGGATCTCCCTCTGGTGAGACACTCAGCATTGTCGGTTCGCGGGGCTCAGCGCGCAAGCCCACCCCCGCGTTCCATCGGCCGATCCGGACCGTCCAAGCGATTGCGGTGGTCGCCGCCGGAATCGCGATCTGTCGCCTCGATCGCTATCGGCCTGTCGCCTGGATCGCGTCAGGGGACCAGCCGCCGCCCATAGCCTGATAGAGCGCGATATAGGCGGTCAGCTGATTGGCCTGCGCCTCCGCCAGCGCCAGTTCGGCGTTCAGCAGACCCCGCTGCGCATCGAGCTGTTCCAGATAGGAGGAATAGCCCGCGCGGTAACGGTTGGACGCGATACGCAGCGCGTCGGCCTGCGCCGCGCGCTGCCCGGCCAGCGCCGCGGCCTGCTCGCCGGATCGGCGGACCGAGGCGAGGCTGTCGTCCACCTCGCGAAAGGCAGTGAGCGCGGTGCGGCGATAGGCGAAGGCCGCCTGGTCCCGCCGCGCCGCACTGGCATCGGCCTGGGCGCGCAGCCGCCCCGCGTCGAACAGGGGGGCGAGTACGCTGCCGCCGATCGAGAAGAGGGTGATCGGATTGTCGAGGGCATTGGACAAGGCCACGCCTGCCGATCCGGTCAGTCCCAGGCTGGGCAGCATCGCTGCCCGCGCGCTATCGAGCGAACGGTCGGCGGCGACCAGCGCCTGTTCGGCCTGGAACAGGTCGGGACGGCGACGCAACAGGTCGGCGGGCAGGCCGTCGGGGATGGCGGGGCGGACCAGCCGGTCGATCGACAGGCCGCGCGGGATCGGGCCGGGCGCACCGCCGATCAGGACGCTCAAGCCATTTTCCTGCCGGGTGACGGCCAGTCTGGCGGCGGCGACCAGCTGTTCGGTCGCGTGATATTCGGCCTCCGCCTGTCGCAGTTCGAGATGGGAGGTATAGCCCGTGTCCGCCCGCCGCCGGGCAATGCGCAGCGCGTCGGCGCGGGCGGCCAGCGTCTGCTCGGCGATGTGCAGCCGGTGGTCGAGCGCGCGCAGGGTGACATAGCCGCTCGCCACCCCGGCGGCGAGCGCGAGGCGGACGGTGTCGCGCGCCGCCTCGGTCGCCAGCAACTGCGCACGGGCGGCGGCGCGAGCGTTGCGCAACCGTCCGAACAGATCGAAATCATAGCTTGCCTGGACCACAGGCTGCGCTCCGAACTGATCCAGCCCGGTGCCGAACGCGCTGACGGTGCGCCCCTCGGTCAGTGGCAGACCCGCCGTGACGTTGGGCGAAAGCTGCGCCCGCGCCAGCCGTTCCTGCGCGCGCGCCTCCTCGATCCGCGCCGCCGCGCTGCCCAGATCGGGGCTGTCGGCCAGGGCGCGGGCGACGAGCGCCGTCAGTTGCGGATCGCCGAACGCCTGCCACCAATCGGCCGCGATCGGGCTGCCCGGCCCCAGCATGGTGCGCCAGGCGGGCGGCGGCACGACGGCGCTGGCGGTGGGCGCTGCGGGACGCGGGCCGATGCACCCGGCGAGCAGCAGCGCGGCGGTGAGGGGAAGGGCGGCGTTCCTCATCGCACCTTCGGCCCACCCGCCGTGTCGACGCTCGCCTGCACCGACATGCCGGGACGCAGGCGTGCCGCTAATGGCTGGCCCGGATCGACGCGGATGCGCACCGCGATACGCTGCGGCACCTTGGTGAAATTGCCGGTGGCGTTATCCGACTTGAGCACCGCGAATTCGGAACCGGCGGCGGGCGAGATCCGCTCGACATGACCTTTCAGCCGCGCATTGCTCAAGCCGTCGACAGTGAAGCTGGCGGGCTGTCCCACCGCCATGCGGGCGGTCTGGGCTTCCTTGAAATTGGCGATGATCCAGGTTTCGGGCGGCACCAGGAACATGAGTTGCGATCCCGCCGTGACATATTGCCCCAGCCGCACGCCGACTTCGGACAGGCGGCCATCCTCCGGCGCACGGATGATGGTGTTGGCGAGGTCGATCTGCGCCAGCCGCCGGGCCGCTTCGGCACCCGACACGCCTGCCTGCTGCCCGCCGCGCCCGACCTGGACGGTGCGGACGTCCTGCCGGGCGATCTCGCGCGCCGCCCGGGCCTGACGCAGCGCCGCCTGCGCCTGGCGGAGCGAGGCGAGCGTCTGGTCGCGTTCGCGCAGGGACACAGAGCCGTCGGTAACGAGGTCGTTGACCCGCGCCATGTCGGCCTGCGCGCGCATCAACTGTGCCTCGGCATTGCTGACCGCGGCGTCCTGCGCGGCCAGGCTAGCGGTGCGCGAGGCCTGCGCCTGGCGGCTGTTGGCGAGCGTCGCTGCCTGCGCCGCGACCTGTGCGCTCGCCTGGTCGACGCGCTGGCGATAGATGCGGTCGTCGATCTTCACCAGCGGCTGGCCTGCGCGCACCGTCTCGAAATCCTTGACCAGCACGGCGGTGACATAGCCGCTGACCTGCGGTGCGATCACCGTCGTCCGGCCACGCACATAGGCATTGTCGGTCGACTGGCGGTCGGTGGAAAAGGGCGGCAGCCGCCATGCCGCCAGAACCGCCGCGATGCCGCCGACGACCAGCAGTGCGATCAGTGCCAGCGAACGCCAGCCACCCGAGGGCGGGCGCCAGCCGGAGGCCAGCGCGGGTGCGGGCGGCGGCGTCGGCGCGGGGGCGGGCGGGGGTACGCCCGCTTCGGCGGCGGCCTGCTCGGTCATCGGCGTGGGGGAGACGGGCGATCGGGTGTCGGTCATGGCTGCACCTTGGCCGCGCGGGCGCGATGCGCGCGCCGCCAGGTCAGCAGCGCGAGGAAAAGGGTGACGGCCGCCGCCAGCGCTGCGACCAGTCGAAAGACGTCGTTATAGGCGCGGATATTCGCCTCGCGCGTGGCGGCTTGCGACAGCAGCGCGGCCCCCTCGGCGCGGGAGAGCGCGGGGTCGCCGATCACGCCCGACACCCGCGCGCCGCCCGCCTGAATACGCTGGGTCACCTGCGGGTCGGTAGGGTCGATATTCTGGACGATGGCGGCGCTGTGGGTCTTTTCGCGCATCACCTGATAGGTGCCGAGCAGCGCGGTGCCGCCCAGGCCGCCCACCGAGTTGAGCATCCCGAACAGCGCGATGAAGCTGATGACATGCCCCGCCCCCTGTTGCAGCGCGCGGGTCATGCCGAACAACAGCGACGGGCCGAGGAAAAAGGTGGTCGAAAAGGCGATCACCGCCTGCGTCACATAAAGCTCGGGCGCGCGGGTCAGATTGGTCGAGAAACTGTCGGCATAGGCGGCGACCGCAACCAGGCCGATCGCGAACATCACGGGATGGGTCAGCCGCGTCACGTCCAGCGTCACTGCGCTCATGATGACGCCGGCCACCGAGGCGAGGAACGCGATGGTGAAAAGCGTCCCGAACTGGTCATTATTCTGGCCCAGCACGGTCAGCAGGCCCACCGCCCCGAAATTCTGTTCCGACAGCACGATGCGCGCCATCAGCGTGACGATGGCGAAGCGCACGATGTCGATCGACCCCAGCCAGCGGGTGTTGAGCAGCGGATTGGCGCGGTAATGCTCGATCCACAGGGCCAGCGCGAGCAGCGGGATGGCGATGACCAGCGCCCAGCCGATCCATGCCGCCTGCGTCCACCAGACCAGCCGCCCCTGGCCCAGCACCGCGCAGAACAGTCCGATCGCGGGCGCGTAAAGGGCAAAGGTCAGGAAATCGAGCGGTTCGAACGCCTTGAGCCGCTGCGTCGGGGGCAGGCGTAGCGCGATGATCGCGGCCAGGCTGATCGCGGCCAGTCCGAACTCGAACAGATACAGCGTGCGCCACTGCGACATGGCCAGCAGATCGGGCGAGAATAGCCGCGCCAGCGGTGTCGCGCATTGCGGCACGCCGATGCCCAGCACGATCGCCTTCAACCGCCATTTCGCGGGCAGCGCCTGCATCATGTAATAAAGGCCCAGCGACGACAGCGCGGCGGCGGCCATGCCGCTGGCCCCGCGCACCGCAATGGCGGTCGTGAAATCGCGCACGAACAGATGCGCGAAGGCCAGGATCGTATAAAGGCCCGAGAACAGCAGCGCGAAGGGGCGCAGGCCGAATTGTTGGCGAAACTTGATGAGCAGCAGGTTGATCGACGCGTTGGTCATCACATAGGCGATGGGCAGCCATGCGATCTCGGTCGGGTCGAGCCCGAGCGCGCCCTGCAACTGTACCGTATTGACCTGGACCAGCGCGTTGCCGAGCCCGCCGGTCAGCCCGATCAGCACCGCTATCACGCCATAGGCGATACGCCGCCTGTGGGGGTGATCGAAATTGCCCGGCGAGCCGGGAATGGTCGGCCGTTCATGGGGGGCGAAGGACCATTCCTCCTCGCTCCAGAATTGCCGAAACCGTGATGCCATCCCTGTCCTCTCTGTGCGCCGCGTTGAACGCGCAAATCGCCATCTCGGGTGCGTGGCGCCGACGGAGGCGCGCGGATCGCCGTAACTCTATATCAAAGCCGGCGGACTGGAGCCTCAGGAGGTCGTGGAATGCCCGGACGTCCTGGGCCGGTTCGGCGGCTCAACCGTCGAGCATGGCCCGAATGCGCGCCGCCAGGTCGGCAAAGTCGAACGGCTTGGTAATGAGTGCGACCCCGGCGTCCAGCCGTCCGCCATGGACGATCACGTCGCGGGCATAGCCGGTGGTGAACAGCACTTTCAGTTCAGGATGCAACGACCGCGCGGCGGAGGCCAGGTCGGCCCCCGTCATCCCGCCGGGCAGCACCACGTCTGAAAAGAGCAGCGCGATGCGCGACGCATCGGGTGCATCGAGCAGCGCCAGCGCCGAGGCGCCGTCCTCGGCCTCGACCACATCATAGCCCAGTTCGCGCAAGGCTTCGGTCGAATAGTTGCGCACATCGGCATCGTCCTCGACCACCAGGATCGTCTCCGACCCGCGGGTGGGGTGCGATGCGGGTTGAGGGGGCTCCCCCGGCGCGTGTTCCTGGCCCATGAAGCGCGGCAGGAACAGGGATACGCAGGTTCCCTCGCCGGGATGCGAGTCGATCTGCACCTGGCCGCCCGACTGTTTCGCGAAGCCATAGACCATCGACAGGCCCAGGCCCGTGCCCTTGCCGACCTCCTTGGTGGTGAAGAACGGCTCGAACACCCGGCCCAGTGTCGCGCGGTCCATGCCGATGCCGGTGTCGCTGACGTCGATCGCGACATAATCGCCCGGATCGGTGGGATAGGGGACCGGCCCCGCCGCCATCGTCGCCAGCCCGTCGAGCGTCGCGTTGCGCATGGTGATCGACAAGGTGCCGCCATGCGGCATGGCGTCGCGCGCATTGACCGCGAGGTTCAGGATCGCGCTTTCCAGCTGGTTGGGATCGGCCTCCACGGCCCAGAGGTCGGGGGCGGATTCGACCGCCAGGCTGACCTGCTCGCCCAGCGTGCGGGTCAGAAGATCCGACAGGCCGTCGACCAGCCGCCGGGCATCGACCGATTGCGGCGCCAGCGGTTGCCGTCGGGAAAAAGCCAGCAGTCGCTGGGTCAACGTCGCGGCGCGGCGTGCGCCGGTCATCGCATTGGTCGCGGCCCGCCTGGCGCGCGGATGTTCGTCGGCCGGCAGGAAACGGTCGAGCATCTCCAGATTGCCGACCACGACCTGGAGCAGATTGTTGAAATCGTGCGCGATGCCGCCGGTCAACTGACCGACCGCTTCCATCTTCTGGCTCTGGCGCAGCTGCGCCTCCATGTCCGACAGGCGCTCCTGCTGTGCCAGCCAATCCGAGACATCGGTCGCGAATTGATAGGCGCCGATCGGGGTCCCCTCGGCGGAGACCAGCGGGCTGAAGCGCAATTCATAATGCCGCCGCTCGCCGCTCTGGTCGTCCATCGCCTGGATGACCGAGAATTCCTCGCCCGCCAGCGCGCGGGTCCAATAGTCGCGCATGATCGACAGGATCTCGGGCCGGCGGGCCATCGCCTCGCTCTTGTGCTGCCCGATCTGTGGGCGGAGGCCGAAAATGCGTTCGAAATCCTCGGCGGCGGCGCGATTGATCGCCAGATAGCGATGGTCGAAGCCCAGGACCTGCACCATCGTACCGGCCGAATCGATGATGTCGGCGAACAGCTTGCGCTCCGCCAGCGCCTCCATCACCCGGCGCTCCAGCACCGCATTGACATCGCGCAGCGTCGCCTCGGCCCGGCGGCGCTCGTCAATGTCGATCACCGAGCCGATCATGCCGAGATAGGCGCCATCGTCATCGAAGCGCGGGATGGCGGTCACCATCGTCCAGTGATAGCCGCCCGTCGCCTGGGCGAGGCGGAATTCGGTCTGGAATGCGCGCGTTTCGGCGATGGCGGAGCGGAAGGCCTGTTCGACCGTCTGACGATCTTCGGCATGGACCGTCTTGATCCAGCCGAAGCCCATGCCCTGGTCGACGCTCTGCCCAGTCTGCACGCTCCAGGCGCGGTTGATATAGGTGCAATGCCCATCGGCATCGGTCACCCACATGATGATCGGGGCATGGTCGGCGACGTTGCGGAACCGGGCCTCGCTCTCACGCGCGGCGGACAGCGCGATCTCGCGATCCTGCCGATCGCGCATCCGGGCGCTGCTGTCGATCACCGTCGCCATGATCCCCGCCGGGCGGCCGGTTTCGTCGGCGATGGGGGTATAGTCCAGGTCCAGCCAATGCTGCTCGGGCCGGCCGTCGCGATCGAGCAGCATCGCCTGATCCCGATAGGCGAGCGTGCGGCCTGCCAGCCCCTCTACGATGACCTGCGCGTTGAAGGGCGCCGCCTCGGGCCATATCCCGACCAGCGGCGCGCCCAGCATCGCCGGATGCCGGTCGCCCGAAAACTCGGCATAGCCCGCATTGTAGATCAGGATGCCCTCCGGCCCCCAGATGGTGGCGATCGGAATCGAGGAGGCGAGCGCGATGGCGATCGCGGTCAGCCGGCTTTGCGGCCACTGAGAAATCGGTCCCAGCGGGGTCGCGGCCCAGTCATGGCCCGCGATCAGCCGACCGATCTCGCCACTGCGCGCCAGAACAGCGGCAAAACCGGCGGGGATGTCGGCAGGGTCGTGGGCAGTCGCGATCATGCTCGGTCCGTCTCCCCTCGAAACCCGGCGCCCTTATCGCTGTAGCGTTGCTTTTACGGCAGGAATAGAGGGACCGGGCGGCATCTTGCTCTGGATGGATGGAAATGTGGCAGCAGTGCCACTCTTGTCTTGATAGAGCCGGCCAGCCATTATGCCGATCAGTCGCCACGGCGACGACATTTTGATCGGCCATGCATAGCGCTTCACATGACACGCTTTGTCACGGAGCCGATAGGCAATTGTGATGTTCGACTGCTAAAGCTTCGCAAAACATAAAGGAGAGACAGGCATGAGCGTCCATGTTCACCCCGTTCCCGAATGGGCCGATAGCGCGTCCATGGATGCCGAGGGCTATGCCCGCGCCTATGACGCCGCAAGGACCGACGCGGACGGCTTCTGGCGCCAGCAGGCCGAGCGGCTTGACTGGATCGTACCGTTCACGCGCGTGAAGGACACCAGCTTCGACGAGGCGGATTTCCGCATCAACTGGTTCGCGGACGGACAGCTCAACGTCGCGGCCAACTGTATCGACCGTCATCTGGAAACCCGGGCCGATCAGGTCGCGATCCTGTGGGAGGGCGATACGCCCGGCACCGATCGCCGCATCACCTATTGCGAACTTCACGAACAGGTCTGTCGCCTGGCCAATGCGCTCAAGGGGCTGGGCGTCGCCAAGGGGGACCGCGTCACCCTCTATCTGCCGATGATCCCCGAGGCGGCCTTCGCGATGCTCGCCTGCGCGCGGATCGGGGCGATCCATTCGATCGTGTTCGGCGGCTTCTCCCCCGAAAGCCTCGCCAACCGCATCGTTGATTGCGACTCGCGCATCGTCATCACCGCCGATGGCGGCTGTCGCGGGGGCAAGGCCGTGCCGCTCAAGGCCAATGTCGATGCCGCGCTGAAGCATGACGGCGTTACGGTCGACCATGTCGTCGTCGTCCGCCACAGTGGCGCCGAGGTGACGATGCAGGAAGGCCGCGACCTTTGGTACGGCGATCTGGTCGATGCTGCCTCCACCCATTGCCCGGCAGAGCCGATGGGGGCGGAGGACCCGCTGTTCATCCTTTATACCAGCGGTTCGACCGGCAAGCCCAAGGGCGTGCTCCACACCAGCGGCGGCTATCTGCTCTGGGCATCCTATACCCACCAGCACGTCTTTGATTATCGCGACGGCGAGGTCTTCTGGTGTGCCGCCGATGTCGGCTGGGTCACGGGGCACAGCTATATCGTCTATGGCGCGCTCGCCAACGGCGCGACGACGCTGATGTATGAAGGGGTTCCCAATTACCCCGATCACAGCCGCTTCTGGCAGATCGTCGACAAGTACAAGGTCGCGACCTTCTATGCCGCGCCGACGGCCTTGCGCGCGCTGATGCGTGAGGGCGACGGATGGGTCAAGAAGACCGACCGCTCCTCGCTTCGCGTGCTGGGTTCGGTGGGCGAGCCGATCAATCCCGAAGCCTGGGAATGGTATTATCATGTGGTGGGCGAGGGCCGCTGCCCGATCGTCGATACCTGGTGGCAGACCGAGACCGGCGGTCATATGATCGCGCCGATCCCGGGCGCGGTGGCGCTCAAGCCGGGTTCGGCCACCCTTCCGCTGCCCGGCATCCTGCCCGAGATTGTCGATGCCGAGGGCAGGGTGCTGGAGGGTGCGGTCGAGGGCAATCTGGTCATCGCCGACAGCTGGCCGGGGCAGATGCGCACCGTCTGGGGCGATCATGACCGCTTTTTCCAGACCTATTTCACCACCTATCCCGGCAAATATTTCACCGGCGACGGATGCCGCCGCGACGAGGACGATTATTACTGGATCACTGGCCGGGTCGACGATGTCATCAACGTCTCGGGCCACCGCATGGGCACCGCCGAGGTCGAATCCGCGCTGGTTGCCCATGCCAAGGTTGCCGAGGCCGCCGTGGTCGGTATGCCGCATGACGTGAAGGGGCAGGGCATTTACGCCTTCGTCACGTTGAACGCGGGTGTCGAAGAAGACGAGGCCTTACGCGCCGAACTGGTTCAGTGGGTGCGCCGCGAGATCGGCCCGATCGCCACGCCGGACGCGCTGCAATTCGCGCCCGCGCTTCCCAAGACCCGCTCGGGAAAGATCATGCGCCGTATCCTGCGCAAGATCGCCGAGAATCAGGTCGACGCGCTGGGTGATACCTCGACCCTGGCCGATCCGGCGGTGGTGGACCATCTGGTCGCCAATCGAATCGGGTCGGGGAAGAAGGCGGCTTGATTTGGGGCGGGGCTGCTTCGGTGAAGCGGCCCCGTTTCCGCTCAGGTTGAACGGCTGTTGGAGGCGATCTGCATTCGCTCGCCCCGTTCACCCTGAGCGAATTCAGAGGCCACGCCCGATCGAATCAAGGGGCTTTCCGAACCGGCGGCAAAGCTGCGCAAATATCCACACCCCCCGCAGGCACGGTGAAGAAGTCGTTGTTCCGATTCTCCCGTCCCTTGATCCACGCGGCAAAGCGCGGCGAGGCGGTCTCGCGATACTGGAAATGCGGGCGCTGGGCGGCGGGCAGATCGCTCGCCAGTCGCGCCGAGACGATGGCCAGCCGTTGCCCTTCGTCCTTGTAGAACCCCAGGTCGCCCGTCCCGCGCGGCAGGGTGGAAAGCGCATCCATCCCGTCGACCACCCGGCCGACCACCGCGATATTGCGGTCCAGCCCACGCGGCGAGTGGCCGATGATCGTATAGAGCTCGGCGCCGCTCCCCGTGCTGGGCGCCAGGTCGCGGGCGACCCCGACCATGCCATAACAATGCGGCACCCACTCGCTGGTGGCGTCCCCCGCCAGCGGCCAGCCGTCAAGGCTATAGCCCGCCCAGGCTGCATAGGGGTCGGGCTTGCTCAACCGGGCAGTCGCGCTGTTGCCGCTGCGGACATATTCGGCCGGGGGATTGGCGACGATGCCGACGGGCAGCGACTTCTTTTCGGTCGCGTCGCCCCATTGCGCGACGTAATTCTCTTGCACGCGATAGACGCTGGTCCCCGCATCCCACCAATGGGCGCGCGCCAATGCCCGGATATTGGCGACATGGACCGGCGCCCGCCCCGGCGCCAGCCGCACCGTCACCGTCCGCCCATTGGCCAGCGTGAAGACCAGCAACTCGTCATCGGGCACCGCGATCCAGTCGCCAGGCAAGGGATCACCCGCCTGTGCGGCGGGAGCGGGGGAGGGCGAAGCCTGCGCCAGAAGCGCGGCGAACAAGAGCGCGATCGTCATCGCCGAGCAGACTGCCCCAGCAAAGCGGCACACGCAATTGCTTGCGCGGGGCGTGGAAGCGCATTAGGGGCGCGTCTTCCAGGCATGGACTCATGCGGAGCGGTGGCCGAGTGGTCGAAGGCGCTCGCCTGGAAAGTGAGTATACGGCAAAACCGTATCGAGGGTTCGAATCCCTCCCGCTCCGCCATTTTCATGCCCTGTGGGGCTCGCGAAACTCCCAAAAACCTGCCATAAGAGCCCAGAAATCAGCGGTTTTTTGGTGTCGCTGCGTTTCACTCGATCCGACGCAATCCCACGTGAAGTGTGGGGAAGAGTTTGGGGAAAAACTGAGGTGAGGTGGCATGGGAAAGCTCACTGCGCTCAAGATCCGATCGCTGATCGAGCCCGGGCGCTATTCGGACGGGGACGGCGTGTTTCTCGAAATCAACGGTAAAAGGGGCAGCCAGCTGGGTCCTTCGCGTTCAGAATAAGGGAAAACGCCAGGATATCGGGCTGGGCTCACTAAAAGCAGTTTCTCTCAAAGACGCCAGGTAGGCTGCGTTCCTCACGCGCCAGAAGATCGCACAAGGCATCGACCCTGTCGCGGAGCGGAAGCAGGAGCGGCAGGTGATTCCGACGTTCCGCAGGGCCGCTGAGATGGTCCATGAGGAACACAAGGAAGCTTGGAAGAACGGCAAGCATCAGGATCAGTGGATAGCGACGCTGAAGACCTGCGCTTTCCCCAAAATGGGCGATCGTTTGGTCAGCGAAATCGAAGACCCCCTAATACGGGACGTATTGGCTCCCATCTGGCTGACGAAGCCAGAAACGGCGCGCCGCGTTCGGCAACGCATCGGTACCGTTCTTGACTGGTCCTACGCACGCGGGTTCCGCGCGACCGAAGCGCCGATGCGGTCGCTTTCCAAGGGGCTGCCTCGTCAGCCCAAGAAGGAAAGCCATTTTGCGGCCCTGCCTTATGCATCCGTGCCAAAATTCCTCGAGAAGCTGGGCGAGCGGGCGACCGTTGGCCGCGTTGCGCTGGAAGCGCTCATCCTGGCGGCGGCGCGGTCGGGCGAAATCCGGGGGGCGACTTGGTCGGAGCTCGACCTTGAAGCAGCATTGTGGACGATCCCCGCCCAGCGGATGAAAATGGGGCGCGTGCATTGATCTGGCCCCCGTTTCACCGGACGGGTTCAAGCGGTTGCAGAAACCAGTGCGCGATGCTCGCGCGGTGAACGCATTTTGAGCCCTGAATGGGGGTGGTTGTCGTTGTAGTCCTCGATCCAT
>NZ_JACIFA010000006.1:73705-271743 GCF_014197135.1 Sphingomonas zeae | reverse complement strand
CACCCGCTACGATCGGTGCCCAACCGCCTTCTTCTCCGCCGTCGCCCTCGCTGCCACCATCATCTTCTGGCTTTGATCAACGAGTCCTGACCCTAAGTAGACTTTTAAGGATCCTTTACGGGGGTCTCCGGGCATGTTTCGGTCGAGCCCGCGGCGTTCTCGTCCACCCCATATCCTTTCCCGACAACATCCAGCTACCCGCCACCGCTCACCGACATTAGCACTTCGGCAGCGGAGGCTGTCGGTTCAGAACGCCGGATTCGAGGGATCGAGGAGCTGGCATTGTCCGTAGAAGGCGCCGACCTTGCCATCCATCGTGATCGAGCCGGCGAGTCTGTCGATCCGGAGCCTGGGGCTGTTGGTCAGGTTGACGTCGATGTTGCCGGTGATCTCGTCGTTTTTCACCTTCAGGTTCTTGACGCCCACCCATCCATTCCGATTGTTGTTGAAGAACGGCAGGAACCGGCGCGGAAGTCGCACGCGCCCCTTTCGCCCGGAGATCGAGACGTCCATCTGCTCCGAGAAGTCCTTCCTGCTGGTCATCGTGCCCACCTCGACCGAACCGGCCCCTCCGGATAAGCCTGCGACCTTGCTTCCGGTTGCCCGCACGGAGCCACCGTGGTTGGTAACCGTGCGCTCGCCGGAACCTCGGCACGCGAGATAGATGTTGGGCTTGCCTTCCGCCCCCTGCGCGTCGACCGGCAGCGGCGAGAGAATCAGGAACAACATCGCCGCCGCTGGAATGGTCATTGAATAGCTCCTTCGCTGGATGACGTCGCCACGTTCCGCTCGCCGCAGTAGGCCGGGTCCGCGCACTCCGCAATGGAGGCGGGAGGTTTGGCAGCGACCATAAAAACCACCGCGCGCGGAACCCAACCGACCAAGTTGGAATAAGGACACCGATCAGTATCCAATACGATCGCTCCTGTCCAGTTTTTTCATAGGCGAAGTCTGAATGCGTCACCTCCTGATTGCCGCCATGGTTTCCACGATCGCCATCCCCGCGGTGGCTCAGAGCGGGTATTCCGTGTCCAACGCGCCCGACGGTGCCGTGACGACGGCCGTGTTCGGCGTCGTCCCCGTCAGCAGGGTGGCTGCGGCCGACTACGTCACGATGAGCGCGGATGCGCTCAACTACAGGATCGCAGCTGAGCGCCTCTCTTCGCAGCGGCAGGCGTCGATCGACCTCCTGCGCAAGGCCCCGCGTGCATCGTTCGACACGCTCTACCTCCAGCAGGTGTCGGACACCGCGCCTGCCATGTGGGCGCAGAACAAGGGCTACGCGCAGGACGGCACGGATCCAACTCTCCGGCAGGTCGCCACGGCCTATGTCCCTGTGATCGAGCATCGCTATCAGGGGGCAAGGGACTCATGCCAGCTACCTTCTCGCGCTCCAGTCCGCTTCAGCCGGACCGGAGCCCTTCCGAGCAGGCGGTTCGCGGCAACGTAGCGTTGATGGGGAAGCGGCGGACGGGATGAGGGGATTCGGCCCACCGTCCTTCCGCAATGTTGAAGTTGACGTCGGGTCAGGTGAGGGGTGCCGAGCAGACCAAGTCGGGCACGAACGCTCGTCAGAAAAACTCTAAAGACGCGCCGCCTAGACGTTCAAGGCATCACCCGGCAATGCTGTGCGGCGATGTCAGGCACTTGGTAGTGTAAGTGCCCTCAATCAGATCTTCTGGATCAGACAACGATGTTGGGGCTGATCGATGGTCGTTTGCACGCAGGGTCGTTCGCGACTGAAAGTGCCTCGCGATCGCTATGCGTAAACTTACGTCACCCGCTGAGCGGTGCGACGGATATCGTCTCGGCATTTGTCAGCGCTGAGCGACGATCGAGCATATCGAAGTGATGTGCAACGCCTCGCAAGTTGCGTGTCGACCACCGCGATGGATGATCACCACCTATGGTGGTTGAACGTCATGTCAAGCGAGGCTGACAAACCTGGCCCATGGATGATCGCTCACGAGAGAAAGGAATGCCATCCAGCGAAATTCGAAGTACTGCTCCGGATCATCATCGCCGAAGATGGCCTTCATATCGGTACCAATTCTCGTGCGGCCTTGTATGCTGGTGATAAGGTCGAAGAGAAGAAGCGAGAAGCGGCGCGGGTTTCCCGGTCTTGCGAGACCTAAGTCTTGCGCCTGACGGATTAGTTCGCATGCACGTTCCAGCACGTGGTCGTGCCACTTGAGGAATTGCTGGTTGATATCCTCATTGGATGAGGATTCGAACACCATGAAGTTAATGAATATGGAAGCTCTTGGAGTGCATAGGTAGTCAAAGAGAGCTTTAATCCACGCTCGCAGTTGAACGATGGGGTTTTGGCTTGCTTCAATGCTAACCGGATCGGATCGTTCCAATAGACGATCGATCTCGCATTTTACAGCTGCCAGTATAAGGCCGTTCTTGTTCTTGTGATGGCGATAGACGGTTCTCTTGGTGACCGCAATTTTGTCGGCGAGCTGATCAACCGAAAAACCTTCCGATCCCGAGGAGGCAACCATGCTCAGGGTCTCGTCTAGGATTTTCTGCTGCAGCGCGGCGGCCTCATCCAGCGTCGGACGCCCCGTTCGGCGTGCAGGCGTATCCGCGATCAACTTTTAGCTCCTTTTGCACGGCATCTTACATCGATGCCGCCTCAAGCTGCATAGTCCAACCCCGCTCCTGCTGCACCATCGAACATCGCGCCGGCATAGGTACGTGAGCCTGCGCGGAATCCTTCTTGCAAACAAACCCTAGTGGTGTACTTAAATGGTCCGTCGGCGTCTGATCCCGGCGCGCGGACCATCGGCGATCGGGGTTAATGTCATGTCTTTTGACGTTCGACGGCCCAATCAGGGCTCGGCCCGATGCATTTCATGCAGTGAGCGTTGGATCTGTCCGGAATGAGGGCGGCGCATAGTGCGTCCGTGCTGCGGCCTGCGGGTGTGGTGGCGGCCGCGAACCGTGACATCCTTCTCAACGCGCTAGCCGTGATGATCGTGGTGGCTGTGCCCACCATCATCGCGGCGATCATCGTCGCGTGGTGGTTCCGAGCTGGCAACGCGAAGGCCACGCGGAACGAAGGTTTCGTCTATTCGGGGCGGGTCGAGCTGGTTGTCTGGTCGATACCGCTGCTCGTCATCCTGTTCCTGGGCGGCATCATCTGGATCGGCTCTCACCGGCTAGACCCAAGCCGTCCCGTGCAGGCGTCCCCGGGCATCCGGCCCCTGACGGTCGAGGTCGTCTCGCTCGACTGGCGCTGGCTGTTCATCTACCCGGAGCAGGGTATCGCCACCGTCAATCGGCTGGTCGTGCCCGTCGGGCGGCCGCTGCGGTTCAGGCTGACCTCCGCAAGCGTGATGAACGCGTTCTTCGTGCCCCGGCTCGGCAGCATGATCTATGCGATGAACGGCATGGCGACGGAGCTGAATCTGCTCGCCGCGAAGCCCGGCCGGTATGCTGGCATGTCCGCTCACTACAGCGGCGAAGGATTCTCCGACATGCGTTTCATCACCCATGCGGTGCCTCAGCGGGCGTTCGATCTTTGGGCGGAGCAGGTGGCGCGATCGGCCACACCGTCGCTCGGCGCAGGCAATTACGCGATCCTGCGGCGTCAGAGCCGCGATCGCGGGGAATATGTCTTCCGCTCCGCGCAGCCCGGCCTGTTCGACGCGATCGTCGCCCAGCGGCTCGCCCCGGCGGGCGGACCGCCCGCCGTCCGGTCCGCGACCGATGCGGAGGAGAAGTGATGCTGGGGCGGCTCGACTGGAGCGCGATCCCCCTCCACGAACCCCTGCCCCTGGCAGCGGCGGGAGGCGTCGGCCTGGCGGTCGCGGCATCTCTGTTCTGGATCACGAAGCGGGGTCATTGGGGCTATCTGTGGCGCGAGTGGATCACCAGCGTCGACCATAAGCGCATCGGCGTACTCTATTGCATTCTGGCGCTTCTGATGCTGATCCGCGGTCTTGTCGATGCCGTGATGATGCGCACGCATCAGGCTGTCGCGGTCGGAGACGCGCAGGGCTACCTTCCACCCGATCACTACGACCAGATCTTCTCCGCGCACGGGACGATCATGATCTTCTTCGGTGCGATGCCTTTCATCGTGGGGCTGATGAACTTCGCGGTGCCGCTGCAGATCGGCGCGCGCGACGTGGCCTTTCCGACGCTCAACGCGGCGAGCTTCTGGCTGACGGCGTCCGGCGCGCTGCTGGTGAACGTCAGTCTGGTGATCGGCGAGTTCGCCCGCACCGGCTGGCTGCCCTACGCCCCGCTCAGCGAGACGAGCTATTCTCCTGGGGTCGGCGTCGATTATTATCTCTGGGCGATCCAGATCGCCGGTGTCGGCACGCTTCTGAGCGGCGTCAATCTCGTGACCACCATCGTCAAGCTGCGCGCGCCCGGCATGACCATGTTGCGCCTGCCAATGTTCTGCTGGACGTCTTTGGGCGCGAACCTGCTGATCGTCGCCGCGTTTCCGATTCTGACCGCGACTGTCACGATGCTGACGTTCGACCGCTATCTCGGTTTCCACTTCTTCACCAACGAAGCCGGCGGCAACCCGATGATGTTCGTCAACATGATCTGGGCTTGGGGTCATCCGGAGGTCTACATCCTGATCCTTCCCGCGTTCGGCATCTTCTCGGAAATTTTTTCCACCTTCTCGGGCAAGCCGCTGTTCGGATACCGCTCGATGGTGGCGGCGACCATGTTCATCGTCGTCGTGTCCTTCACCGTCTGGCTGCACCACTTCTTTACGATGGGAGCGGGTGCCGACGTCAACGCCGCCTTCGGCATCGCCACGTCGATCATCGCGGTGGGTACCGGCGTCAAGATCTTCAACTGGATCTTCACCATGTACGGCGGCAGCGTGCGCTTCGAGACGCCGATGCTGTGGAGCATGGCCTTCCTGATCACGTTCGTGGTCGGAGGAATGACGGGGGTGTTGCTGGCGGTGCCGCCCGCTGACTTCGTGCTTCACAATTCGATGTTCCTGGTGGCGCACTTCCACAACGTCATCGTCGGAGGTGTCGTCTTCGGCGTCATCGCAGGCTACACTTACTGGTTCCCCAAGGCGTTCGGCTTTCGACTGGATGAGCGCTGGGGGAAGATCGCCTTCTGGTTCCACATGATCGGCTTCACCGCTGTGTTCGTGCCGATGTACTGGCTGGGGCTAGAGGGCATGACCCGGCGGCTTCAGCACGTCTACGATGCCGGTTGGACGCCGTTCCTTTACGTCATGGCGGCTGGCGTGCTCGCCAGCGTGGCCGGCACGGCGGCGCTGATCATGCAGTTGGCGGTTTCGATCCGCGATCGTCGCGACGAGCGGCTGCGCGATGATCTTGGTGATCCTTGGGATGGACGCACGCTGGAATGGGGACTGCCGTCGCCTCCTCCCTTCTTCAACTTCGCGCAGCTGCCCGACGTATCCGGTGAGGAAGCCTATTGGAGCATCAAGCGGAAGGCGATCGAACAGGGCGAACTGCCCGAGGAACCGGATTATGACATGATCGAGATGCCGCGGCCGACGCCGACCGGGATCTTCGTCGCCTTCTTCTCCACTCTGATCGGTTTCGCCTGCATCTGGCACATCTGGTGGCTGGTGATGGTGAGCGGTGCTGGCGTCTACCTGGCATTCGTGGGCTATGCCTGGCGCGACGTGCACGAACGCGACGTGTCAGTGGATGAAGTCCGGCGCGCCGACCAGGCCGCGCGCGCGCCCCGCGCCGCGGCGCTTGCGCGACTTGTGAAGGAGGGGCGGACATGAGCGCGGTACCCACGCCGCGTCGTTCGGAATGGGCCGGACCACCGGCCAAGGATATCGTCACCGCCTACGGCTTCTGGATGTTCCTGATCGGCGACGTTATCATGTTCGCGTCGTTCTTCGCGGGCTATGCGGTGCTCGCTGGCGGCAGGGCGGGCGGCCCGGGGCCTGCGGACATTATCGAGCTCCCGAACGTCGCCGTGCAGACGCTGTGTCTGCTGACCTCCACGCTGACCTGCGCACTGGCCGGTGTGATGGCGGAACGTCGTCGCATGGCATGGACGCAGTTATGGCTGCTGGCCACCGGCTTGCTCGGCGTGATTTTTCTGGCGCTTGAGATCCGCGAGTTCAGTCACCTGATCGAGAGGGGGGCGACGCCCCAGCGCAGCGCCTTCCTGTCGGGCTTCTTCATGCTGGTCGGCTGCCACGGCGTGCACGTTGTTGCCGGAATTTTGTGGTTGGGCACGATGATGGCTCAGGTCGCCGTGCGCGGTCCCAAGGCTTACGTCCAGCGGCGGTTGTCCGCCTTCATGCTCTACTGGCACGCGCTCGATATCGTCTGGGTCGGGTTGTTCTCCATCGTCTACATCTGGGGAAGCATCACATGAGTGGGACGACGGAGCCCGGTGCGCTCGCCTTGGAGGAACCCGCCGAGCGGAACGGCAGGGAGGATCGGGGCAGGGGCATCGCTGCATATCTGATCGGTTTTGGAATCGCACTGCTGCTGACGGCCGCCTCGTTCGCGGTCGTCATGACCGACCTTGTCTGGGGTCCGGCGGTACCGGCCGCCATCGTCACGCTGGCGGTGGCACAAATGGGCGTCCACCTGGTGTTCTTCCTGCACCTCACGTCCGGCCCGGACAATAGCTCGAACGCGGTGACGGTGGCGTTCGGGACCTTCGTATGCCTGCTGGTGGTGTTCGGTTCGGTATGGATCATGACCCACCTGTCACATGCCGGGCCGCCGCATGCGACGGCCGCCGGCATGTAGGCCGACCCGTCTCCTCATTCCAACTATTCGACGGAACTTTGGTGACCATGAACGATCAAGACGACGGCAAGCGAGACGACGAACATCGCGACGAACACTCCCGTAACGAGGAGGCGAGTAGGCACGACGGCGGCGAGGATGATGCCGAGAAGAGGTCGGGCGACGGGAAGAAGGACTCCAATGATGATGGCGATGAGGGCAAGGAGTCCGACAAGCCGTCGCTGCTGTCGCGCACCTGGTTCAGGATACTACTGGGCGCGATAGTCGTTCTTCTCATAGTGGGCGGTGTGATTTACTACGTAAACTACCGCAACTACGGTCAATTCCAGCAGAGCACCAACAACGCCTATCTGGAGGCGGACGACGTGACGATCAGCCCGAAGGTGTCGGGCTACGTGATGCGCGTGCTGGTCGCCGACAACCAGGCGGTGCGCGCCGGCCAGCCGCTGGTCGAGATTGACCCGCGTCAGTCGCAGGCGGATGTGGCCCAGGCCGAGGCGCAGGTCGCGGTCTCCTACGCGCAGGCGCGCTCGGCCGAGGCGCAGATCCGCCAGCAACGCGCACAGATCGCCCAGGCAGATGCGGATCTCGCCGCCGCGCGCGACCAGCTCGCGCATGCGCAGCGCGAGGTCGATCGCTACACCCCGCTCGCGCAGACCGGCGCATCGGCACCCGAACGGCTGTCGCAGCTTGTCGGCCAGCGCGATCAGGCGGCCGATACGGTGCGCTCGAAACGGGCGGCGGTGGTTGCCCAGCAGCGGCGCATCGGACAGTTGCAGGCATCGGTCGATCAGGCGCTGGCCCAGGCGGAAGCTTCCAAAGCGCAGGTGCGTTCGGTTGCGGTGGACCTCGGTTCCACGGTGCTGCGCGCACCGATCGATGGCATCGTCGGCAACAAGAACGTCCGCGTCGGGCGCTACGTCCAAGCCGGCACCGAACTGATGACGGTGGTGCCGCTGACCGCACTGTACCTCCAGGCGAACTTCAAAGAAACGCAGATCACGTTGATGCGTCCGGGCCAGCCCGCCACGCTCCACGTCGATGCCCTACCGGGAGCCGAAATCCCTGGTGTGGTGGAAAGCGTATCTCCGGCGACCGGCGCACGCTTCTCGCTGCTGCCGCCGGAGAATGCGACGGGCAATTTTACCAAGATCGTCCAGCGCGTGCCGGTCCGCATCCGTGTCCAGGCGGGCAGGGAGGCGCGGCGGGTGCTGCTGTCCGGACTGTCCGTCGAGGTTTCAGTGGATACGCGCGGCGCGCAGAACTTCACGCACCAGGTCGAGGATGAGGCGGAGCGGCAGAAGCAGGTGATCGATCACCGCAAGGAAATGATCGAACGCCAGGTCAAGGCGAACGACTGATGGCTGACGGCGCGAAGTTGGGTGGCGGTCGGGGGGATGCGTCCGCCTGGCTCGCGGTGATGGCGGGGACGATCGGGGCGCTGATGGCGACGCTCGACATCTCGATCGTCAACGCCGCGCTGCCGACCATTCAGGGTGAGGTCGGTGCCAGCGGATCGGAGGGCACCTGGATCGCCACCGCCTATTTGGTGGCGGAGATCGTCGCGATCCCGCTGACCGGCTGGCTGGAACGCCTGTTCGGCCTCCGGCTGCTGCTGGTGATCGCCAACATCGCCTTTGTCGGCTTCTCGGTCCTGGGCGGCATCTCCACGACGCTGCCGATGCTGATCGCCGCGCGCGTGGGTCAGGGCTTCTTCGGAGGCATGTTGATCCCTACCGCAATGACGATCATCGCCACTCGTCTGCCGCCCGATAAGCAGCCGATCGGCACCGCTATGTTCGGCGCGACGGCGGTGCTGGGACCTGTGGCCGGGCCGCTCCTTGGTGGCTGGCTGACCGAAACCTATACCTGGCACTATGCCTTCTTCATCAACCTGCCGATTGGCGTGTTGTCGCTGGCGCTACTGACGATCGGCCTGCCTGCCAGCAAGAAGAGGTTCGATTTGCTAAGGCAGGCGGACTGGCTGGGCATCGCGGGGCTGGCCATGGGCCTTGGTGGTCTCACGGTGGTACTGGAGGACGGGCAACGCGAACTCTGGTTCGAATCGCCGATGATTCGCAGCCTCGCCGGCGTGTCGGCGGTTGGGTTCGTTCTGCTGTTCCTCGGTCAGCTTCTTTCGGAAAAGCCTGTCATCAAGCTGGCCCTGCTGCTCGACCGAAGCTTTGCGGCCGTCTTCGCGGGCGCGCTGGCGGTGGGCGCCATACTGTTCGGCATCAGCTACCTCATCCCGCAATATCTATCGAGCGTGGCCGGATACAACGCGTTCCAGGCGGGGCAGATCGTGCTCATAAATGGCGTGCCGATGTTGTTGTTGATGCCGCTTCTACCCCTCCTCATCAAAACGGTTGACGTACGAATCGCCGTCGGCGCGGGCATGCTCATCATGGGTGCCGGCTGTTTCGTCGATACGAATCTCAACCCCGATTCTGCAGGCGAGGCCTTTTACATCGGACAGATCACGCGCGGCTTCGGGCAGATGCTGGCGCTTCTATTCCTGAACCAGGCGGCGGTTAGTTCGGTGTCGGCCGATGATGCGAGTGACGCGTCGGGACTGTTCAATGCCGCTCGCAATCTTGGCGGGTCGTTCGCGCTCGCCATGGTGACGATCATGCAGGAGAAGCGGACCTTCCTGCACGAGCGACGCTTGGAGGAGACCCTGTCTAGGACGTCGGAGCGAGTGCAAGACTATATCCGCGCAGGCACGGCAGGGCGGTCCGACATGGCCGACGCTATGACGCGCACGCTGCGGGTTCTGAGCCAGCAGATTACCCAGCAGGCCACCGTGATGACCTACAACGACCTGTTTTTCATCTTCGCCGTCCTCACCTGCGTGCTGGCACCCGTGTGCCTGCTGCTGAGGCCCCTCGACACCAGTAAACCGATGGCCGCACACTGATGCTTTTACTCAACAACATGATCCGAGGCGCGTCGGCTCTGGCGTCGGCAGCGATGCTCGCCGGCTGCATGGTAGGACCGAACTATGCGGGACCGCCGACAGTGGCGACCGGAGCGGAAGGCGGCGCGCCCTTTAGCCGGATCGGAAATCTGCCGACGCAGCCGCTTGCGGCGGACGCCGCCTGGTGGCAGGCGTTCGGTGATCCCATGCTCGACCGCCTGATCGACCAGGCACTCAAGACGAGCCCCAGCATCGCGATTGCGGAAGCGCGGCTGCGTCGCTCGCGCGCCATGGTGCGCCAGAACGAGGCCAATCTGCTGCCGTCTGCCGGGGTTTCGGCCAGCTATCTCAGGTATCGCCTGCCACTTTCGGGCATAGGCGATATCGGCCAGGCGATCGGCAACAACGGTGGCACCCCGGGGCAAGCCGCTTCCCTGCCCGACGACGCCAGCGGCGGCCTCTGGTCGGCTGGCTTCGACGCCACTTGGGAGATCGACCTGTTCGGCGGCCGCCGGCGTCAGCGCGACGCATCCCGCGCGCAGGCCGAGGCGGCGGAAGCGCAACTCGCCGACGCGCAGGTCAGTCTCGCCGCGGAGGTCTCGCAGGCCTATATCGACCTTCGCGACCATCAGCAGAGCCTGATCCTGTCGCAGCGCTCCAGCGTTCTCGAGCAACGCTCGCTGGCCTTGACCGAGCAGCAGTTTCGCCAGGGCGCGGCATCGAGAGAGGATGTCGAACGGCTGCGGACGCAGTACACGCAGACCAAGTCGCAGGAAACGCGGATCTCCGCACAGGTCGAGCAGTCGCTCAACCGGCTGGCGGTGCTGATCGGTCGCGAACCGGGCTTCGTCGACGCCGATCTTGCCAAGCCCGCGCCGGTGCCCATCGTGCCCGCGCGCGTGCCGGTGGACGATCCCGCCGCGATGCTGCGTCGCCGTCCCGATATCCGTGCCGCGGAGCGCCAGATCGCGGCCAAGTCCGCGCAAATCGGCGTCAGCACCGCGCAGCTTTTCCCCACCGTGTCGCTGCTGGGATTGATCGGCCTTGGAGGTCCGTCGCTGGGAGACCTCAGCTTCGACAACTATACCGCGGTCGGCTCGCCTATGCTGCGCTGGAACTTCCTCAACTTCGGGCGGGTCCGCGCGCAGATTCGTCAGGCCGAGGCCGGGCGTGATGAGGCGCTGGCGCAGTATCAGCAGAGCGTTCTCCAAGCCTTGCAGGACGCGGAGGACTCGCTGGCGCAGTTCCGTGGCCAGCGTGGCGCCCTGCAATCACGGATCGAGGGGGCGCGTGCCGCCACAATCGCGGCCGAAATGGTCCGGCAGCGTCAGACGCGCGGGGCCGCGAGCCTGATCGACCTGCTCGACAGCGAGCGCCAGCGGGTCAGCGCGGAGCAGCAGCTGGCACAGGCATATGCTCAGTTGGCGAGCGGTTATGTCGCCATAGCCAAGAGCATGGGCCTGGGTTGGCGCCTGCCGGCGGCCGCTGGAACGCCGAGCGCCGCATCGGCGGGCGGGGCTCGGTAGAGCCTGATACGCCGCGCTTGTCCATTCCATAGGATCTTTGCACCATGCCCGCCGGCGACATCTTCGATATCATGAATTTCAAGTTGCGACCCGATCCCACGCGCACGGTGATCCGGCCCTTCGTGCCCGGCGATCCGGATGGCGTGAGCAAGTCTCGATCTCGCCCGCAACGCATCGCCGACCGCATCGCAGCCATACCTAGTGACAAGGTCGAGCGGTTCAGATCGCTGTTGGCCCAGCCATTGGCCGAGCGTATCGAGGAACCCGAACTGCACCTGGCGCAGCATTACGAACGGTTGCGGACGCGGCATGGGCTCGCGCCGATGGATCCCGCGCGAGCCATCGTTGCGGGTGCGTTTTTCAGCCAGGAGTATGCGTTCGAGTCGGCGGCGCTTTTCAATCCCAGTTTGGTGCTGCATCCCGATCAGACTGGTCTGGAGCCTCGCGAGGTGCGACTGATCATGTCGCTGCGTGGCATCGGGGAAGGGCACATATCGTCCGCGACGTTCCGGATCCTGCGGTGGAAGCCCGGGGGCGAGCCTGTCCTGGAGGCGGTGAATGCCCGCGCGGTGATGCCGACGATCGAATGCGAGGCGGATGACATCGTCACATTCTCATGGCCCGGCGACATGTCGCCTTCCGATGCCGTCCTCTTTCCTGTCCTACCCAGCCAAAGGCAGGGGATCGAGGACCTTCGGATGGTCACGTTCACGGACGACGACGGATCGTCGCGTCTGTTCGCCACCTATACCGCCTTCAGCGGCAGCCACGCCCGCTCAGAGATGCTGGAGATGACGAAACATACCAGCTTCACCTTACGTCCGCTGACCGGGCGATGCGCGCAGAACAAGGGCATGGCCCTCTTCCCCCGCAAAATCGACGGTCGTTTCGCCATGTTGGGACGGCTCGACAACGAGAATCTGTATTTCATGCAATCGGACGATCCCTACCACTGGGACGCCGCGGACCTTCTGATCGAACCGGAACACGATTGGGAGATCATCCAGATCGGCAATTGCGGTTCGCCGATCGAGATCGACCAGGGCTGGCTGGTGCTGACGCACGGCGTCGGCATGGTGCGCAGCTACGCCATTGGCGCGGTGCTGCTGGACAGGGACAATCCAAGCCGCGTGCTGGCGCGAACGGCCGAACCGATCCTGAGCCCTCGAGCAGACGAGCGCGGTGGCTACGTTCCCAACGTCGTCTACAGCTGCGGCGGTATCGTCCACGATCGGACGCTGATGCTGCCCTATGCGGTGGCCGACCAGTACACGGCATTCGCGACGGCGTCACTCGATAAGGTGCTCGCAGCCATGTCCTGACACGGACGTCGAGCCTCCTTTGTCATGCCCGGATGCGGCAGACCGTTGGAACAACGACGCGATCTGGCCGTATTTAAGTCACTTAGTACACTTAAAGGTGTACTAAGTGACTTAATGCCCGGTTACACAAGGAGCGTCCCGGCGGTGTCTACGAAATCAAGCGCGAGCCCTGCATCGGTGACGGGAACCCTCGACAGCGTGGAGTTCGAGAGGAACTTCCGAGCGGTGCAGCCGACCCTCAGGAAATACGCCAACTCGCTAGCTCGGGACCAGGACGTGGCGCAGGATCTAGTGCAGGAGGTGGCGCTGAGGGCTTGGGCTGCCCGCGAGAGGTTCGAGATCGGCACCAACTTCAATGCGTGGTGCTACCGCATCCTGCGGAACTGCTTCCTCACCCAAGTCCGTCGTCAGAAGGTCGCCCGCACGGAGAGCCGTGGGTATGATCTGCCGGAGGTTCCGGTCGCACCGGATCAGGAGGTTGCGCTCGAATTGCAGGAAGTGGTTCGGAACTGGGGACGACTGACAATTGATCAGCAGCGATCGCTAGCCCTCGTGGGGATGGAGGGCCACAGCTATGAGGCCGCTGCCGCGATCGACGAGGTGCCGCTCGGGACGATGAAGAGCCGGGTCACGCGCGCCCGGTATACCCTCATCGCGCTGTTGAATGGTGAACTCCGCCCCACCGATGAGGGGGCGATCCCGCATGAATGTGATGTCCAGCAGTCGCTGGACGCCGCGTCGACGGAAGTCCCGCCCGTGACTGCGGATGCGACCGATCGGGCTCAAGTGGAGCTTCTTCGGGCGTGGCGGGAACGCCGGCGCACGGCTGCCCTGGCGATCGCGGCCTGAGCAAGGGTCGCCTTGGCCCATCTTACCTCCTCGTTCCAAGGCGGGGACCAGCCGGGGAGCTGTTCGATCGGCTCCAGCCGACGCATCGGACATGAAAGACCATATCTATGACGACGCCAAACGCTGATGTGGGGGATGTCAACACGACTGCCCTGCCGACCGCGACGCTGGTTATCTTCGGCGCTACCGGCGACCTGGCTGCCCGCCTGCTGATGCCTGCCCTGATCACTCTGCGCCGTGGCGGATACCTGGACAATCGCTTCAAGATTCTCGGCATTGGCCATGAGGAAGGCGATGGAAAAATGCTCCGCGACAAACTGGGTTCTTTCGACCCCGGCAAGGGCGGCGAGGGGGACGGCGAAAAGGGCCAGGCGTGGGATGAGCTTGCACAGGGCCTTGACTATCTCGCCGGAGATTTCGCCGACGACCGGCTGTACGCGACATTGTCGGAGCGCCTTGCGGGCAGCGTCGTCTTCTATCTGGCCGTTCCGCCGCGCTTCTTCGGCACGATTGTCGAGAAGCTGGCGGATAACGGCCTGACGACGGAAGAGGATGACGCCTATCGGCGGGTTGTCGTCGAGAAGCCGTTCGGCCATGATCTCGCAAGCGCCAAGGCGCTGAACGCGAAGATCCTTTCGCGGGTGCCGGAAACCCAGATCTACCGGATCGACCACTTCCTCGGCAAGGAAACGGTGCAGAACATCGTCGCTGCACGCTTCGCCAACACGATCGTCGAAAAGCTTTGGAACAACGACTGCATCCAGTCGGTGGAGATCACCGCCGCGGAGACGGTGGACGTCGGCACGCGGGGGGCCTTCTACGACGCCACGGGCGCATTGCGCGACATGGTGCCCAATCACCTTTTCCAAATACTCGCCACGATCACGATGGAGGCTCCCGCCAACTTCGACGCGGAATCCGTGCGCGATGAGAAGGCCAAGGTGCTGGGCGCGATCCGTACCTACGACCGACATGAGGCGATCGAGAACAGTGTGCGCGGCCAATATGAGGCGGGGCGTGTCGCGGGGCGGGAGATCGCCGCCTATCGCGACACCGCCGACGTCGCCGCAGACAGCAGCACGGAAACGTATGTCGCGCTGAAGCTGCTGGTGGATACGTGGCGCTGGGCGGGCGTGCCCTTCTACCTGCGCACCGGTAAGGCTCTGGGCGTACGCGACACCGAGGTGGTCGTCACCTTCCGCGACGTACCGTTCGCCAGTTTCCCGTCGACCCGAAACGCTGATCTTCCCCCCAACCAGATGATCTTCCAGATCCAACCCGACGAGGGGATCGACATGGGCATCCTCATCAAGCGGCCGGGGCTGGAGATCGCCACCGAGCAGGCTACGCTGTCCTATCGTTACGACAAGGCCGAGCTGGCGGATCTGACCGGATACGAGTCGTTGTTCCACGACGTGCTGCGCGGGGATCAGTCATTGTTCCAGCGTGCCGACGCGATCGAGGCCGGTTGGCGGGCGGTACAGCCGTTCCTGGATGCCTGGGCCGAAGACGACGCGACCGGTCCCGAGCCGTATGCGCCGGGCACCGCGGGGCCTCGGGGTGCGGAGCGACTTCTGGAGCGCGATGGGCGGCGCTGGCATGCCATAGTGGACCGCGTGGAGGACAAGGCGTGACCGCCGCGATTGCCGCCGCGCCCGTGCGCCTGATCGAGGACTACGCCATGATCGGCTCGACCCACAGCGCCGCGCTGGTGCATCGATCGGGTGCAATCGAGTGGCTTTGCCTGCCCCGGTTCGACTCCGACGGCATCTTCGTATCTCTGCTTGGGACCTCCGACCATGGCGGCTGGCGGCTGGGCGCTACCGATGAGGATGCGCGTGTGTCGCGCCGCTACCTTCCTGATACACTGATACTTGAGACCACGGTGGAGACCAACACCGGCACGGCCGTGGTGATCGACTTCATGCCTCCGCCCGCGCGCGACGGCGTGCACGAAGTGGTGCGGATCATCCGCGGCATGAAGGGACGCGTCTCGATGATGACCGACCTGCGCGTCCGCTTCAACTATGGTGAGAGCACGCCGTGGGTGGAGGAGCGCGAGGGCGCGTTGTTCTTCATCGCGGGGAGCAACGGCCTGCGTCTGAGCACCAGCGTGCCACTGAGCGTCGATCACCTGTCGCAATCGGCCGAGTTCGAGATCGTCGAAGGGCAGGAGATCGCGGCGACGCTGGACTGGTTTCCTTCGCACGAGACGCCGCCGCTCCCACGCGACCCATTCGCGCTGCTGCGTCATAACGAGGCGGAATGGCGGCGTTGGATGGAGGAGTGCACCTATGACGGGCCGCATGTCGATGCAGTGCGACGATCGCTGCTCACGCTCAAGGGGCTGACCTACGCGCCGACCGGCGGCATCGTCGCGGCGCCGACGACCTCGCTGCCGGAGCACCCGGGCGGGGTGCGCAACTGGGATTACCGCTACTGCTGGCTGCGCGATGCCATCTGGACGATCCACGCGTTCGCCCAATCTGGATATCGTCAGGAGGCGAGCGATTGGCGCTGGTGGCTGATGCGCGCAACCGCGGGTGCGCCGGCCGACGTGCAGATCATGTACGGTCTACATGGCGAACGCCGTCTGATCGAGACGGAACTGGACCATCTGCCCGGGTACGAGAACAGCCGACCGGTACGGTTGGGCAACGGCGCGCATGACCAACTGCAACTCGACATCTATGGATCGCTTCTAGGTGCCTTCAACGCCGCCCGCCGTGCAGGCATCGCCGACATGGACAAGGCGTGGTCGTTCGAATGCGCGATCGCCGACTGCCTGCTCGAGCGGTGGCGCGAACCGGATTCGGGTCTGTGGGAAGTGCGCGGGCCGCCGCGCCATTTCGTCTATTCCAAGATGATGTGCTGGCTTGCGTTCGACCGCCTGATCGCCAGTGCAGAGGAATTCGGTCTGGACGGCCCCGTCGAGCGGTGGCGCGCGGAGCGCAACACCATCCATGCCGAGATCTGTGAGAAGGGGTTCGACACCGCGAGCAACAGCTTCGTGCAGTACTATGGCGCCGACCGGGTGGACGCGGCGCTGCTCCAGATCCCCCTGCTCGGGTTCCTGCCCGCCGACGATCCTCGGGTCCGTGGAACCGTAGCGCGTGTCGAGGCCGATCTCCTCCGCGATGGGGTGGTGTATCGATATCTCACGGACAGCGAGGAGGCGGATGGACTGCCAGGCGACGAGGGGGCTTTTCTGGCGTGCAGCTTCTGGCTGGTGGATGCGTGGCTGCTCGACGGTCGGAGGGGGGAGGCGGTAGCCTTGTTTGAACGCCTGCTGACGTACGGCAATGATCTGGGCCTGTTCGCGGAGGAATACGACCCCGGCAGCCGACGTCTGCTCGGCAACTTCCCACAAGCCTTCACGCATTTCGCCCTCGTCAACACTGCGCATCTGCTGGCGGCGATCGACGGCGGCCGATCGCCGGTCGACGGCATCGTGTGGAGGCAGGGGCGCCGTCGGTGACGCGGTCCCCACGGCTCTGGATGTCGGCCGGGAGGAGGCGACCGTGATGCGCCGTTTGCGACGGACCTGACCGTCGCGTGGTTGGCACACCCCAATACGCACTCGCCCGCTGACGAAGTGCCCGCATTTTTGCGTACGATGCATGAGATGCTGTCTGCACTGCTGGGGCGCGCGACCCAGGCAGCGGATGTCGAGGCACCGACAGAATACGTTGCAGCCGTGACCGCGCGAAAGTCGCTGGCGTCACGCGATCACATCATCCCGATGATCGACGGCAAGCCGCAACAAAGCCCCAAGGCTGCGTAGGACGCTAAGCCGGATGTTGCCAAGAGCAACCGCAAGAGCAAATCGCTCGCAGCCGCCAAGGCAGCGGCACAGCCGCATTCCCGGAGCATCCAGGCAGCTGCTGCTGAACGGCGGAGATTAGGTCTTGCTTGCCACAAACGCCTCGGCGGTTTCCGCCTGGTCGCCCCTTATTCCCGCGCGGCATATTGGGGAAGGACAGACGCCATGCCGGGCTGGCGGTACAGGGAGTAAGCGCAACCGGTCCTGCCCGCGACCCGGCCGGCGGATACGCTGATACTATTTCGCCCCTTCAATCAGACACTCGATCAGCTTGTCGCTGGCGGGCTTCACCGCCTCCTGATGAAGTGTTCGTGCGCAGACCGAACCGAGCGAGATGATCATGAACGCCTGAGCCAAGGTGCGGTGCTCGGCCTCCACCACGTCGCTGCCCATCAACCCGGCAAAGGCGCGGCTGATATTCTCAAAGGCTTCGGCGCGGACTTCAAGGAAGATCGCCCTGATCCGCTCGTTACGCGTCGCCTCCGCCGCGATCTCCAGAAAAAGCCGGTCGCCGCATTCGTCCTTTCGGCACGGCGTCGAGACCAGCCAGCTGATGATCCCCGCGCGATCCCGGTTGGTCAGCGCCGTATTGAGCGTGTTCTGGTCCGCGAGCCGTTCGCAGTCGGCCGCGACGATCGCGGCAATGATGTCCTCCTTCGAGGGGAAGTCGCGGTACAGCTGCTGCACGGCGACGCCGGACTCCTTGGCGATCGCGGCAATCCCCGTGGCATGGAAGCCGTTTTCAACGAACAAGCGTCGAGCGACCTCCTTGATGGTGTTCCGGCGTAGCTCCGCGCGGGTGGGGGCAGCGCAATCGATATTCGTCACTTTAAGGCCTCTTCTAATCGGTTGACGCGCTCGATCGGCGGGTCTAACTCCGCTGTTTGTGAGTGATCGCTCTCAAACAATTTTTCAAGCGGGAAATGATATGTCTTCCACCGCCCTTCCCCGCATCCGACACCGACTGGTCGAAGACGGGCATGGAAGCCCCCGGTCGCGACGAACCGCTCGATGACCTCGCGCTCGATGACGCGCGCGACGGCGACGCCAGCGACCGGCGTGACGACATGCGCGGCGACGATCTCGGCCATCCGTCGGAAGAGCGCGACGATCTTTCCTCGCTGCCGCCGATGCCGCCGCGCGACCCCGACCTGCCGCTGCCCGAGAAACGCCTCGGGCTCGACCTGTGAGCAAAGGACCGATCATGGGAACCGTCCACCCGTTCCGCTTCCGCCGCGAGCCCGAACCCGACATGCCCCGGCTTCTCTTTCTCGACGCCGACGACGACGCCGTCGATCCTGCCCCTGTGCTGTCGGCTGTCCGCACCGGCCACGGCGATCGTCTCGCCGTCTTCGGGGGCATCGCCACGATTGGGGGTCTGGCCGACCCGGACCGCGATCTTCTGATCGACCTGGCGCGCGGCAATTGGGACTTCTTCGCCGATCACGTCAGCGCCTATGCCCGAAGCGGCGCTGTCGAGGCGTTCCTGCCCGACGATCCGAAGATCTGTTCAAGCTACACCGGCGCCTCGCGCTACGTGTTGCTGCGCGCGCTCGAACATGCCGCCGAACGGCCCGGCGCCAGCCTTGCCGTTGCACGCGACCTGATCCGCGCGCTGCCGCCCGAAGTCGTCGCCGAAGTGGCCGGCCACGACCCGGCTAATGGTCACGCCTTACGCTGGGGCATGACCGTACTCGCCGGCGCACGGCAGGCGACCCACCCGATCGCCGATCACGATCCGCGCCTTCCCCGGGTTTCGATCGCGTGCTGGCTCGGCGCTCCCGCCGCCACCATCCTGTTCGTCGCCGTCCCCGATACCCCGACCCGCGAGACGGATGCGATCCGCGCCTCGCTGGCCGACCACGCGATGCTCGCCCGCCTGCGCTGCGAGGACGAGACGGCTCACGCCGTTGGGATGACCGTACGATGAGTGACTATGTCCACCTGCACCACGGCGATCTCGAAAGCGCCCGCCTCTCGCGGGACCATGCCGAGCGGTTACGCCGATCGGCTGCCGATTTGCGCCCGCTTGCTCATGCCTTCGCGCTTTACGATGGACGCGCCTACGACCCTAACAGCGCGATCCCGACGTTGCGATCGGTGCTCGATAGCTGGATCGCAGAGCATGAAACCACTGCCCGCGACCTCGATCGGCTTGCCATATCCTATCAGGACAATGCAGCGTTCCACGCCGGCCCAGCGCGAGAGTCCGATCCGCTACCGACGGGGCCTGTCAAAGGCTTCTCCCTTGTGGACCTTCTCCATACGGTTCTGCTGACGCTCGGCATCGCAGCCGCAGTCGTCCTGTCAGCCTATGTCATCCGGGTGGCTCGCCAGCATGTGCTCGGTTTCAACGACCCGGTTCAAGCCGGTGCGGTGCGATGATCTATCAGGCCGATCTCGATCCCGAGGTTGTCGAGCTTCCTCCTCACTTTCGCGAACTGGCGGCGGGCCTGCGCACCATGTTGGTCGACCTGCGCGCAGCCTCCAATATGCTGGTGCGACGTGACCAGACAGAGGACGACGAACTCGCCACTCTCGATCATGTCAGGCGCATATTGACCGATCTGGCGGACGGTCACGAGGAACTCGCCGACGGGTTCGAAGCGACTGCGCAAATCTATGACGACATCGTTTGCGGCCGGATAGCCGCCTCACCCCCACCACCGGACGACAGGTCGTCGCTGCTGACCCAACTGCTCGGAGTGGGGCACTTGCTCCTCCTGCTGCTCGGCCTTGTCTCCGCCGTCACGCTCGGGATCGCAGCCATCAAGGAACTGCGACCTTCCCCGCCCGGCACACCATACACCGTCACGGAGATCACCCATGGGGATCGATGACCGCGACTACATGCGCGAGCGCTATCGCAAGCGTCAGGGGCTCGATCCCGGTGGTACGACGTGGAACGACCGCAAAGGACGGCTCGAACTGTTTCGGTTCGGGTTCAGGAAATCCGTGCCGCTTGGCAGCGCCAGCTGGATCTCGGGCACCAGCAAGCCTTCCTGGTTCGAGGAAATCAATCGCGGGCACGACTATCAGCGCGGCCGCTGGCGACCTGCGCGCGCAAAGCCGGACCGCACGATCGCCGTCCTTCTCGCCAGCGTCATGCTCGGTTCGACCGCGGTACTAGGCGTCATCAATCGCGAATGGCTTGGCAACCATGCGGCCGCGATCGCCGCGAAGTGGACGCGCCCCGCCTTTCCGGCGTCGGGCTCGGTCAGCGTCTCGCCGTCGCTCGACCTCAAACGCGTGAACAGCAGCCTGACGCTTCAAGGCTCGGGGAACGATAGCGTGGTTCAGATGATCGATGCCGGCACGGGCGAGCATCGCCTGTCGGTCCACATCCGGGCGCACGAGCGGGTCACCGTTCCGGCACCCGTCGGGCGCTACCGCATCCATTTCATTCATGGACCTCGATGGACCGGCGATGCCGCCCTGTTCGGCAAGGGCACGGTGCGCGACGAGGTTGTCGGCACCATGGCCTTCACGCCCGGGCGTGGACACGTCCTGGACCTGCGTCTGGGACCCGACAGCAACCTGTCGGTGCGACGGCTCCCGGCGCCCGTTGACCAGCCCCGAAACGATCCGGCACATCGGAGGGGAGCATGAGCGCGCTCACCGGCATCACCGTTCTCGACGGCGACGCAAGTTCGATCCCCTCCGACCTGCTCGCGGCGCATGTCCGTCATGCCCGACGCGGCAACCGCCTCGTCATCCTCGATCGCGGCGACGCCATCGCGAAGCGCTTCTTCGCCAAAGGCGACACCCATATCGATCTCGCGCTCGGCAACTACGACTTCCAGGCCGATCATGGCTCGCGGGACGATTGCGAGGCGGCCGCGCGAGCCATGCTGCCCGCCCTCATGTGCGACCCGGTGCAACTGGCAGCACGCCCGATCCTGGCCGATACGCTTTTCAGCCACGGTTGGCTCGATAACGCGGCCGACGCGCTGCGCACGCTTGGCCACTCCGAGGCGCGTTCCCGGCTAAGGAACATTCCCGGCGACGAGAGCGCAGCCGCGACGCTGACCTGGTCGGTCCTCAAAGTGTTGCGCGAACTGGCCGACGACCTGATCGTCGCCCCCGACCATTGCCGGTTCATGTCGGTGCGCCGATGGCTGGACCTCGAGGCCGACTCGGTTCTGTTCGTGTCGCGCTACGGCTCGTACAACGTCCTCGCCCGCGCTCTCCACGCACGTCTGACCGGACGGACGCTGCACTGGCACAGCGTCGGAGAAATGCTCTTCCTGGAGCACGCCGACGGTCTCGACGACGACGCCCGTCACCAGCTCGCCCTGCCGCTGCCGGAAAACCCGAACCTCACGCTCACCATCGATTTCGACGGGATCGGGGTAGACGAGGCGCCGACATCCCGTCCGCCCGCCGAGATCGTTGCCTTCGCGCGGTCGGGCACCGCGCAGGACGACGATAGGCCCCACGACGAGGAGCAGGCCGAAGCCATCCGTGAAACCGAGCCTGCCGGCCCCGTCGACACCAGCCTCGACGACGAACTGTTCGCAAGCCCGCGGCGGGCGCGCGAACTCGCTGCGCTACCTGCCCCCGGCGGGGACGAGGCTCTGCGCGCGCTCACCGAGCGCATCGCCGCCCTCGAAGCCCGGCCGACTTACTACCCGGTCGATGAGACGCCCGCAGGGCTCGATGCAGATCATGGCGATCGGCGACACCGCCGCATCCAGCGCGGTTTCATAGTCGCGGGTGTCGCCGCGATCGCCGGCCTGGGCTGGATCGTCTTCGATGAGCCGACCAACTCGCCCGAACGGCTCCGCCTCGAAACGGAGTGGATGGCAAAGGCCGAGGATCGGCTTTCCGCCATCGACGACGCCGCCATCACCCCAGGGATCGAGAGACAAGACATGCAGCGCCAAACATGGCAGACTGCGCCTGCGTCGGAGCCCGGGGGGGCTACTGGCGCGGCGAACGCGGCAACACCGGGGGGTTGAGCCGATGGGAAAGATCATCGCCCTCTACGTCGCGATCGGCGCGCTGGTGCTGCTCGCCCGGATCGCCTTCGGCCTCGCTCGCGGCGGACGCCGGTTCGGTCCGCTTCGCCCGGTCGCCAGGCGCTTCCTCACGTCCCGCGAGGCGGCGATGCTCGACGCGCTCGAACGCGCGCTGCCGCATTGCCGCATCCACGCGCAGGTCGCGATGGGCGCGCTGCTCGCCGTCCCCGCGCTCCCCGGCCGCAAGCGCCACATCGGCGACCGCAACGCCTTCTCGCAGAAGATCGTCGATTTCGTCGCGCAGGACCGCGCCACGGGCAACATCCTCGCGCTGATCGAGGTCGATGACCGGACCCACAATCCCATCCGCGATGCCCGCCGCGACGCGATGACCGCCGGTGCCGGCTACGCCACCATCCGCATCCCCGGCTCCGTCCAGCCGACATTTTCCGAGGTGCGTGACCGTGTCGCCGCGCTCCTCGCGCCTCCGGGCGTCACGCTCGCGACCCCCATGACCCGATGAAGGAGACTGACACCATGCGAACCCTCATATCCGCTCTCGGCCTCCTGGCCGTCCTCACCGCTCCCGCGACCGCCCAGAAGCTCGGGAAGGGCGGCACCGGCGTCGACGAGGCATCCGAGGTGCCGCGTTGCGCCGCCCCGCTCGGCACCGTCGCGCTGGTCGAGGAGCGCAGTGCCGCGGCACCCGCCGACGACCTGCCGCCCACCATGCGGGCCTTCATGCGTCTGGCCGAGGCACAGAACGGCGGGGGCAGCGCGCGCGTCGATCCGCTGCCGCTCCTCAAGCTGCTCGTCGCACAGTCGGGCTGCTTCTACGTCGTCGATCGCGGCGAAGGGTTCGACGCGCTCCAGCGCGAGCGCGAGCTTGCCGCCGGCGGTTCGGTCGCGGGCGCGCGCAACACCGCCTCGCTGCGCGCGGCCGATTACATGCTGACCGCCAAGGTCATCTACAGCGACAACAACGCGGGCGGCGCCGGCGGTTTGGTCGGCGGGCTCCTGCCAGGCGGTCTCGGCCTTCGCACCAAGAAGATGGAAAGCCAGACCATGCTGACGCTGGTGGAGGTCAAGACCGGGCTCCAGCAGGCCATCGCGACCGGCTCGGCGCGCAAGAAGGATCTCTCGATCCTGGGCGGGGGCATCCTTGCCAATGCCGGTATCGGTGCACTCGGCGGCAGCTACACCTCGACCGACATCGGCAAGGTCACCAGCCTTGCGCTCCTCGATGCCTTCCGCAAGCTCACGACTTCGGCGCAGGCCCGTATCGCCGTCGCTGCTCCAGCGCCTGCCCCGGGCGTCGGGCAGCCGGTCACACCCGCCGCTGCGTCCGGTGCGCCTGTCACCCCCGCGCCCGTGGTCGCGTCGGCCCGCAACTGACGGGAGAGAAGAGGGAGAGCGGCGGGGACGGACTTCGGTCCGTCCCTGTCCCCCTCACCCGGATGACCCGCCAATGGACCGCCAGCATGACTTCTTCCGCGAACCCGACCCGGCTACCGACGATGACGATGTGGCCAGTGTCGCGCCCCAGGCGCCGCCTGCCCCGCTCGCGGTGCCGTGCGGGTTCGTCGATCGCTCAGGCAAACCCTGCCGCCGTCTCGCCCACGAGACCGTCTGCATGAACGGCCGCCCCTTTCTTCACCGTGGCGGCGAGCTGCTTCACTGTGTCGCGGAATGTTTCCGCGGGACCTCCGACGCACGAGGCGACCTCGAGCCGGACGAAGGCGCCGACAGGATATCGCCATGAACGCCACCCTCCCCCACGGCCTCGAAGGCACCGTCGAACATGCCCCCCGCGGACTGCTTCTGCGCGACCGCGACGGCATGTGGTGGCGGCTCGACTGCTCGGCCGACGTGCGGCCTTACCTTACCGGAACGGTTCGGATCGCCGGGGTGCGCACTCCGCAAGGCGCGATCGAGGTATGGCATGTCGAGGCGATCGCGGCGTGAACATGATGGGCCGTGCCCGCGCCTCGTGCGAATGCTGCAAAGCCGATCTGCCGCCCTTCCCCGCCGGCTCCCGCATCGAGCCGTGCCGAAGCTGCCGGCGACCCATGGTGCTGCTGCGCCCGCCTGCCGGTCGGCTCGATCCCGGCCGGGTGCGCGGCCTCTTCGACCTTGCCGGCGCTGTCACCGGCATCCTCATGATGGTGCTGATAAGCGCCTTCGTCCTGACCTCGATGAGCCCGCTGCGCTTCAGCAAATGGCTGACCCTCCTCATCTTCGCTATGGGCTCCGTCCTTGCCGTCGACGGCATCCTCTCGCTGCGAACCGGGATCGACAGGACATGGCACCGCAGGCGCGATGGCCGATCCGCTCGCCTCATGGGCGGCGCGAAGATCGCCGGGGCCGTCTACGCCCTCCTCATGGTCGTGATCGGAGTAACGCTGTGACGGGCCGGTCTGCGTGACGACGCTGCTCGCTTTCCTCGGCGCGGTGCTGGGCGGCCTGATCCTCAACGTCATGCCCTGCGTGTTTCCCATCCTGTCCTTGAAAGCCCTCGGACTCGCCCGCACCGGAACCTCGCCCGCAGCGGCGCGGCGCGAGGCGCTCGCCTATACCGCCGGCGTCGTCACCGTCTGCCTCGCGCTCGGCGCCGCCCTGATCGCGCTGCGCGCCTCCGGCGCTGCCTTCGGATGGGCGTTCCAGCTTCAGAACCCGGTCGTCGTGGGCGCCCTGGCCGTCCTGTTCGCCGCGCTCGCCTTCAACCTCGCCGGTCTCTACGAATTGCCCACCCCGGCTTTCGCCGGCCGCGCCGGTCATGTCGGCGCATTCGCGACCGGCGCGCTCGCCGCGTTCGTCGCCACCCCCTGTTCGGGGCCGTTCATGGGCGCGGCCCTCGGCGCCGCGATCATGCTCCCCGCTCCCGCCGCGCTCCTTGTGTTCGCCGGGTTCGGGCTCGGGATCGCACTGCCCTTCCTTGCCATCGGATACATCCCCGCGCTCCGCGACCGGCTCCCCAGCCCTGGCCCCTGGATGGCCTCGCTGCGCCGCATCCTCGCCCTGCCGATGTTCCTCACCGCGCTCGCGCTCCTGTGGGTGCTCGGGCGACAGACCGGCGTCGACGCGATGGCGCTGGTTCTCGGGGTTACACTGATAGCGACACTGGTGCTGCAGTGGATCGGGAGACGTCAGGTCGCGTAGCGCGCGAATGGCTGTGAATCGGCCTGCAATATTGACCCCGTTCGGGGCTGATCGGCTTCCAAAATTGACCCCCTGAACGGATGCGGTTCACGCCTCGTCGTTTTGCGGCGGGGGCGGGTGGGAGATGCTGGTCGTGGAGACAGTGGCGCGCATCCGGCGCGAGTTTTTCGTCAAGGGCAAGTCGATCAAGGAGATCGTGCGCGACCTAGGCGTGTCGCGGAACACGGTCAGGAAGGTGCTGCGCTCGGGGGAGACGGCGTTCGCTTACGAGCGCAGCGTGCAGCCGCTGCCGAAGCTGGGGCCATGGACGGCCGATCTGGATCGGCTGCTGGAGACGAACGATCGGAAGGCGCGGCGCGAGCGCCTGACGATGATCCGCGTGTTCGAGGAGTTGCAGGGGCTCGGCTATGGCGGCGGTTACGACGCGGTCCGGCGCTATGCGGCGGCGTGGCACCGCGAGCGATCGGTCGCGACAGCGGCTGCGTATGTGCCGCTGAGCTTCGCGCCAGGCGAGGCGTACCAGTTCGACTGGAGCCATGAGATCGTCGTGATCGCAGGCGTCACGACGACGGTGAAGGTGGCGCATATGCGGCTTTGCCACAGCCGGATGTTCTACGTGCGGGCGTATCCGCGCGAGAGCCAGGAGATGGTGTTCGACGCGCATGACCGCGCGTTCGCGTTCTTTGGCGGCGCCTGCCAGCGCGGTATCTATGACAATATGAAGACGGCGGTCGATGCGATCTTCGTCGGGCGGGAGCGTAAATATAACCGCCGCTTCGAGCAGATGTGCGGCCATTATCTGGTCGAGCCGGTGGCTTGCACGCCGGCGTCGGGCTGGGAGAAGGGACAGGTCGAGAATCAGGTCGGGCTGGTGCGTGAACGCTTCTTCACGCCGCGGCTGCGGTTCAAAAGCTATGCCGAGATGAACGCCTGGCTGGAGGATCGCTGCGTCGCGCGGTCGAAGCAGGCGGCGCATCCCGAGTTGAAGGATCGCACCGTCTGGGAGGTGTTCGAGGCGGCCGACCGCCCCGCGCTGATCGCCTATCGCGGTCCGTTCGACGGCTTCCATGCGCTGCCGGCGTCGGTATCGAAGACGCTGCTGGTGCGGTTCGATTACAACAAATACTCGGTGCACGCTGCAGCCGCCGGGCGACCGGTCGAGATCCATGCCTATGCTGACCGGATCGTCATCCGCCAGGACGGCGAGATCGTCGGCGAGCATATCCGCCGGTTCGGGCGCGAGCAGACGATCTATGATCCCTGGCATTACGTGCCGGTGCTGGCGAGAAAGCCTGGCGCGTTGCGCAACGGCGCGCCGTTCAAGGACTGGCCGCTTCCGCCCGCGATCGAGCGGACACGGCGACGCCTCGGCGGCCATGCCGATGGCGATCGCCAGATGGTCGGCATCCTGAGCGCGGTGACGACCGATGGGCTGGATGCGGTCGAGGCCGCCTGTGCCGAGGCGCTCGCTGGCGGCACGGTCAGCCGCGACGTCGTGCTCAACATCCTGACTCGTCAGCGCGAGCCAATGCCGCCGCTGACCATCGCCACGCCCGAGGCGCTGCGGCTCGTCCATGAGCCGATCGCCGACTGCGCCCGATATGACAGCCTGAGGAGATTTTATGGAACGCCACGAGATCCTGGAGATGATGGGGACGCTGAAGCTTGTCGGCATGCGGCACGCCTATGACGAGGTGATCTCCGACGCGGTGAAGCGGCAGCATGCCCCCGGCCGCGTGGTAGGCGATCTGCTGAAAGCCGAGATCGACGAGAAGCAGGCGCGCTCGATCAAATACCAGATGACGATCGCCAAGCTGCCGCTGGCAAAGGACATTACCGGGTTCGATTTTACTGCGACGCCGATCAACGAGGGCCTGGTCCGTGATCTTGCCACCGGCGCGTTCCTCGCCAGCCAGCGCAATGCCGTTCTGGTCGGCGGCACCGGCACGGGCAAGACGCACCTCGCCATCGCGATCGGGCGCTCCTGTGTGCGGACCGGCGCCAGGGTCAGATACTACAACACCATCGATCTGGTGAACCGGCTCGAAGCGGAAAGCCGTGCCGGTCGGGCCGGCCGGATCGCCGAACATCTCTCGCGGCTCGATCTCGTGATCCTCGACGAGCTCGGCTATCTGCCGTTCGCGCAGTCGGGCGGGCAGTTGCTGTTCCACCTGGTCAGCCGCCTTTACGAGCAGACCTCGATCGTGGTCACCACCAACCTCGCGTTCGGAGAATGGCCCAGCGTGTTCGGCGACGCGAAAATGACCACCGCGCTGCTCGACCGGCTGACCCACCACTGCGACATCGTCGAAACTGGCAACGAGAGCTGGCGGTTCAAAAGCCGCGAAGCCGCCTGACGGCGAAAAGATGCAATCGGCATGGGTGTGCGTCGGCTCCGGGCTACACCCTCCGCCGTCGCACACCCATGCCGACGTTCCTCGGCTCCATCATCAGGCTCGCCATAGCGGGGTCAATGTTGGGCGCCGATCGGGGGTCAACATCCCGCGCCGGTTGACAGCCGGAAACCGCCGATACCTTCACGGTCGGGGCGGTCCTCAGTTCGCCCTTCGAGGCGCCGGCCCTGCGGGGGATCAACCTATCGGTCGATTATTACAGCATCCGCATCAAGGACGCGATCGCGCCGCTGGGCGCACTCACTTCCCTGCAGAAATGCTTCAACGGCGATGGCTCGAACACGAATTTCGATCCGACCAACTATTTCTGCACCTTGTTCCAGCGTGCGCCGAACGGCATCTTCACCGCCGTGCAGCAGCCCTATCTGAACCTGGGCGGCTATCGCACCGCGGGTGTCGACGCCCAGCTCAACTGGCGGGTGCCGGTATCCGCGCTGGGTAGCCAGGGGGCGGTTACGTTGAACAGCTATGTCAGCTATCCGGACAAGTTCGAAATCCAGACGCTGCCGGACAGCCCGTTCCAGGACAATGCCGGGACGATCAGTTCGACGAACCAGCTATCCGCGGTGGAAACATGTCCAGTCGCTGGCGATCCAGTCGGGCGGACTGGCCATCACCGGCCGCTGGAGGCACACCAGCCCGATGCGCGACAGCAGCGTCGTCACCAATCCGGCGTCGAGCACCGCTGGCGCGCCCGGCTACGACTATTTCGATCTCTCGGCGTCGCTGCGCGTGAGCGATCGGTTCGAACTGCGCGGTGGCGTCAACAACCTGACGGACAAGGCGCCGCCGATCATCGGCGGGACCGCGGGCGTGACGAACAACGGCGTGTATTATGTGGTCGGCCGCACGCTGTTCCTGGCCTTCAAGGCGCGGCTTTGAGGCGATGGACAGGGTGGCGGACGGGGCGGCGATAGGACGGCGGGCGCTGCTCGCGGGGGCGCTGGGCACAAACCTTGCCGTCCCCGCGCTGGCGGCACAGGATGACGCGTCCGTCGAGGCGATCGTCGCCACCCACCCGGAACCCGCGCCGGCGGGACGATGGGCGATCAGCATCCTCGCCCGCGTCGGCGACGCCATGGAGGTGGGGGAGGGCCCCGACGGCGCACGCCGCATCGTCCCGATCGTGGGCGGCAGTTTTCAGGCGCGCTCCCTGCGCGGTATCGTGCTACCCGGCGGCGCCGATCGGCAGCGCCTGCGCGGCGACGGAATCCGCGAACTCGATGCCTTGTATGAACTGCGCGGCGACGACGGCACCCTGCTGACGGTGCATAATCAGGTGATGATCGACAATATGGTTCCGCCGGGACAGCCGCGCTATGCGCGTTCGGTTGTTCGCATCGCCGCACCCCAGGGCCCGCATGGCTGGCTGAACCGTCGCATCTTCGTGGGCACCCTCACGAGCCTTCGCCCGGCGCGTCCCCTGGTGCTGATCCGCGTGTACGAGATGTGACGCGCGGGGCACCAGGGGAGGCATCTCCTCCGCCTGGTGCATGTCGTACCGCTCAGCGCTGCACCCCCTGATCGCGCCAGCCGGCGCCCAGCGCCACCTGCACGTCGATCCAGGCCGAACGCATCGCGCTGGTGGCGCGAACCTGCTGGCTTTGGGTGCGCAGTGCCTGTTCGCGGGCGAGCGCGGCCGCGATGCGGCTGTCCTGCCCGGCACGCTGGCGGGTTTCGGACAGATCGGCCAGCGTCGCGGCGGTGGCTGCCGCCTGGTCGGCCGTCGTGGCGACACGACGCAGCGCGGCGAGCGTATCGAGGGCGGCATCGGTTTCCTCCAGCGCCTTCAGAAAGGCGGACTCCCAGGCAGCGCCGGCGGCCTCTGCCTGCGAACCGGCCGCGCGGATGCGGGCCCGGATTCGGCCCATATCGAAGACACCCCAGCTGAGCACAGGCCCCACGCCGAACCGCAGCGCGCCGGTGTCGGTCACGTCCCCCGGTGCCGCCGTCACGCCGACCGAGCCGCCGAGGCTGAGGCGGGGATAGAGGTCGGCCCGGGTCACCTGGATACGGGCGGTCGCCTTGAGCAGATCCTGCTCGGCCGCCGCAACATCGGGGCGCAGTCGCAACAGGTCTTCGGGGCGTCCGGCGCGGACATAGGCGGGGACCGGCAGCGTGGCGGGGGTGAGCCCGGCCATGCTGCGGACGCCTTCGGGTGCGGGAACCCCGGTCAATGTCGACAGCCGCCGGATGGCGTTGCGGCGTGCCGCTTCCAGCTGTGGCCGCTGCTGTTCGGCATCGGCCAGCACCAGCCGGGTTTCCTCCACCTTGTCGCGTCGGACACCGCCGGCCGCGAGCGCCTGTTCCAGTCCGGCGACCACGTTGGTGAGCAGGGGCTGTCGCTCGTCGAGCAGCGCCAGCTGAAGATTGGCGTCGGCCAGATCGGACCAGGCGCGGACCACTGCAGCGGCAATCGCCGCCTCCGTGCCGCGTCGCGCCCACAGGCTGCGCTCCGCCTCGGCGCGGGTTTCGCGGACTGCTCCGCTGACTCGGCCGAACAGGTCGATTTCCCAGGAAAAGGAGGTTCCCGCATCGATCAGCGTCTGGCTGGGCAGGACGGAGGGGCCGCCGAGCGTGTCGAGCTGTAGCGCGGCACCGGCGGTGCGGGTGCGTTGCAGGCCGGCATCCACCGTCCCGATCGGGAGGCGCGCGGCCCGTGCCTCGCGCACCAGCGCCCGGCTCGCCTCCCAATTGGCGGTGGCGGCGCGCAGATCGGCATTGTGGGCTAGCGCGGTTTCGACAAGGCGGTCGAGCTGCGGGTCGTTCAGCCCTTTCCACCAGTCGAGCACCACGGCCTCCTGATCGGCGTTTGTTTCCGCCGACCAGCTCGTCGGCGCGGCCGGCAGCGGCTTGGGCGGGGTGAGCTGCGGCCCCGAACAGGCGGCGACGAGCACCGCAAGGGCGGAGGAAAGCATCAGCTTGGTTGCGTTCATCTCAGGATACTCCGGATCTTGGGGTTACGCGGCGGCGATCGCCACGTCGTCCTGCTTGCGGCGGAAGGCGAGCGCGTAGAGGGCGGGGATCAGCACCAGCGTGATCAGCGTGCCCAGTGCGAGCCCGCCCATCATCGCCGCCGCCATCGGCCGCCACAGATCGCCGCCGAACAGGAAGAGCGGGGCGAGGCCGGAAATGCACACCAGCTTCGTCATCACGATCGGGCGCAGGCGCATCTCGGCGGCGTGGGCGATGGCGGGGAACAGCTCCATGCCTGCCTCGCGATCCTCGGCGATGCGGCCCAGCAGCAGCACCGCGTTGTTCACGATGATCCCCATCAGGGCGAGGATCCCGATCGTCGCGCTGAAGCTGAGCGGCTGGCCGGTGACGGTCAGGCCCAGGGTGGCGCCGATCACCACGAAGGGCATCGAGGCGATCACGATCAGCGCCTTGCGCAGGCTGCCGAACTGCCAGAGGAACAGCAGGAGCATGCCGACGAGTGCGAAGGGCGCATAGGTGTTGAGACCGGCATTGGCCTTTTCGCTCTCCTCGATTTCGCCGCCCAGCTTCAGCACGTGCCCCGGCGGCAGCCGAAGTTCGTCGAGCAGGGGGCGAACCTTGTCGACCACGGCCTGCGAGGTGAGCGTGTGATGGCGCGCGGTCACTTCCACCATCGGCAACAGGTTGCGGCGGGCGAGCAGCGAAGGCTGATCGGCGATCCGGATCGTCGCCACCGAGCCCAGCGAGACGCCGGTTTCCGGCGGACCGACCGGCAGCGAGGCCAGCCGCTCGATCGTCGCCCGGTCGCCCTGGTCGCCGCGGACGACGACCGGGATGTCGGTATCGCCGTCACGGATGATGGTGGCGGGCGTGCCGTCCTGGATCGCATTGACCGCGCCGTAGATGGCGGCGTTGGACAGGCCGGCAGCGGCGACCTTGGCCTGATCGATGCTGACGGTCAGGCGCATCAGCGGCTGTTCCATGTTGCTGCGGACCCGCGCCATGCCGTTCATTTCCTCCAGGCGGGTTTCCAGCTTGCGCGCGGCATCGAGCAGGACGGCGCGGTCCGGTCCGATGAAGCGGAACACTGCCACGCCCGTTTCCGCCGCGCCCAGGAAGAAGCGCTTGGTATCGAAACGTGCCTCCGGGAAGCGGGGCTTCAGCGTGCGGTCCAGCCGCGCGATGGTTTCGCCCAGGTCTGCGTCCTTGGTCAGGTTGATCACGGCATAGGCGCGGTTCAGCGTCGGCGCCGGCGGGTTCAGGCCCAGGATGAAGCGCGGTCCGCCATCGGCCACATAGGTGATGTGGCTGGTCACTTCGGGGAACAGCGTGCGGTCGTTCAGCAGCGTCGAGATGCGCTTTGCCGTCGCCATGGTCTGTTCGGCCGATGCGCCCGGTGCCAGTTCGATCGGCATCTGCACCTGCTTGCGCTGTGACGGCGCTAGCAGTTCCTGCGGCACGAACTGGATCAGCACCAGCGCTGTGGCGAGCAGCCCGACCATGCCGCCGGTGATCGCCAGCGGCCGTGCCAGGATCTTTCCAACCAGCCCGCCATAGAAGCGCTTCACCTTGCCCAGGAACCCGGCGTCCTCGTCATGGTGCGCGTCGACGCGGATATAGCGCATCGCCAGCAGCGGCGTGATGGTGAGCGCGAGCAGCAGCGACAGCAGCAGCGTGATCGCAAGGACGATGCCCAGGCTGCGCATATATTCGCCGGTTTCGGTTTCTCCGGCGACCAGGGGGACAAAGGCAACGATAATCGCCAGCGACGATACCAGCAGCGGCATCAGCATCGTCTCGCCGGCCGCGCGGGCAGCCGATGGGGCGTCCTCACCTTCGGAGATGCGGCGCTGGTAATCCTCGACCACGACGATGCCGTTGTCGACGAAGATGCCCAGGGCGATGATGATCGCCGCGATCGAGATCTGGTGGAGTTCGATCCCCATCCAGTTCATCACCAGCGCCGTGCCCAGCACCGTCATCGGCACGATCGTGCCCGTGACGAGGCCGCTGCGCCAGCCGAGGAACAGCATCACCACGCCGAGCACGATCACGACCGTTTCGACGAATACCTGGCCGACCTTCTTCAGTTCCTTTTCGACCACGGTCGCCTGGTCGGTGATGTTGTCGGCGTGCAGGCCGGCGGGCAGGGTGGGGCGAATCTCGTCCTGCCGTGCGTTGAGTGCGTCGGCAAAGGCGAGCACGCTCTGGCCGTTCTGCATCGAGACGCCCAGCACCACGGCGGGCTTGCCGTTGAAGAATGCGCCGCCCTGGGGCGGATCCTGCGGCCCCTGGCGGATCGTGCCGAGCGCGCCGAGCGGCACCACGGCGCCGTTGCCGACCGGGACGGGGAAAGCGGCCAGATCGCTGACGCGGCCCGGACGATCGCCGGTCTGCACCGCGATCGAGGTGCCACCCTGGATCAGCTGGCCGGTGGCGGATAGCTGGTCGCGCTCCTGCAATGCCTTGGCGACGGCGGCCACGCTGGTGCCGGCGGCGCGCACCGCCTCTGGATTGAGGTCGACATAGGCCATTTCGCGACGCACGCCGTGCAGCGAGATGGCGGCGACGCCGGACACGCTCTGCAACTGGTTGCGCACATGCTTGGCCCAGAGTTCGAGCTTTGCGGCGTCATAGCCATCGCCGGTGATCGCGATCGTGCGGACCGCAACCCGGCCGAAATCGTCGTTCAGTCGCGGGCCGACGGTGCCTGCCGGCAACTGGGGTTGCACATCCGCCAGGCGCGAGCGCAGCTTCTGCCACGTGGCCGCCGTGGCTTCGCGATCGACATTATCGTGCAGCGAGACATAGATCAGCACCGCGCCGGGGCGGACCTGGGTATCGACGGTCTTCACCTCGCTCTGGCCGCGAATGGCTTCCTCGATCGGGCGAGCGAGGATCTTTTCGAGCCGTTCGGCGGACTCGCCGGGAAGATAGGCTTCGACCGTGGCAGTGCGCAGTGTGACGCTGGGCTCTTCGGTCGCGGGAAAGTTCATCAGTGCCGCCAGACCGACCAGGCAGGTCAGGATGGCGGCGACGAGGACGAAACGGGGGCGCGCGAGCGCCGCACCCGTCAGGGACGAGCGGTTGAGGGGCATCGAAGGATCTCCTGTGGCGGCCGGGCTCAGACGCCGGGCTTCGCGATCTGGACGTGCTGTCCGGGACGCAGGAAGGCACCGCCGGCAGCGACGATGGGCGTGCCGGGGCGCAGCGCGGCAGATACGCGGGCATCGGCGCCGTTCAGCGCGCGGACGGTGATGGGGGTCGGCGTGGCCCGGCCCGCGTCGATCCGGTAGACGAAGCGCTGGCCGCGCGCGTCGGTCTGGATCGCGGCGATGGGGAGGCGCACCATCTGCGCATCGGCATCGGCGCCGCTGAACTGGACGCGAACGATCGAGCCGGGGGCAGGGGCGCCGCTTTCGATCGTCAGCCGGACGGGCGCGACGCCGCCCCCTTCGATGCGGGGCGATGCACCCACCACGCGCGCGGTGCCGGATATGCCATCGACCTCATAGCGGACCCGCATGCCGGGCCGGATGGAGGGGGCCAGTTTCACCGGCACCGCCGCCATGATCATGCCGCCGGCGCGCGATTCGATCGCGAAAAGCAACTGACCCGGCGTGACGACGCCGCCCAGTTCTGCCGATCGGCTGGCGACCACGCCCGCACCGGGCGCGCGGATCACGTTGAAGCCCGCGTCGGTCTGTGCCAGCGCCGCTGCGGCGCGGGCGGCGGCGAGCGCATTTGCAGCGGATCGGGCTTCGGCGCGTGCCGCGTCCCGCTCTGCTTCGGCCATCGCACCGCTTGCCACCAGCGTATCGGCGCGGTTCGCGGCGGTGGCGCGTTCGCCAGCCAGTGCTTCGGCGCGGCGGACGTCGCTTTCCGCCTGCACCACGCGCAGCGCAGCCGCGCGACCGTCGATCACGGCCAGAACCTGTCCCGCCTCGACCCGGTCGCCGATCTGCGCCTTGATGGCGACGATCCGGCCGCCATTGACGGCGCTTGCCTGGAGCGGCGTGACCGACTGGACGATGCCCGTGACGCCATTTGCGGAGGAAGTGTCCGCGCGGACCGGCTCTGCGGTGACATAGATCGTCGCGGCGGCGGGCGCTGGCTCTTCGCTGGCAAAAACGCCGGACGCGAGGCCGACGGCGGACAGCAGGACTGCCCCGCCGCCCAGATAGACGGCCGGACGCTTTTTCAGTTTGGTTGTCAGCTGCGTGATACGGGATTGCATCGATAGGCTCCTGGCGGGAAGGGGCTGCGTCAACCGACGGTCGCGAAGGCGACGATCGCCGTCGTCGTCGCGACGAAGCCGAAGACGAGGGAGAGCGCCATCTGACAGTCCAGACGGCGATCGGTGCGCTTGTGGGGGGCGATGTTTTCCATGGGGGCGTCTTCGCACCGCTTTTCCGGCGGGTGGTTGAGCAACTGTGGAGGAAGTGTGGAGCGGCAGGAGGCGGGGTTGGCTCCGGCAGCCGACAGGCTAATAGCTGCAAGACCGCTGGAGGATTCCGATGAACGCGCTGATCTTGATTGCGGAGGACGAAAGCGAAATCGCCGACATCCTTCGCGCCTATCTGGAACGGGAAGGATTTCGGACGGTGCACGCCGCCAACGGCCGCGTCGCACTCGACCTGCATCTCTCGCTGAAGCCCGATCTGGTGCTGCTGGACGTGCAGATGCCGATCTTGGACGGTTGGGATGTGCTGGCCGAGTTGCGGCGGCGGGGCGGCACGCCGGTGATCATGCTCACCGCGCTCGACCAGGATCTCGACAAGCTGCAGGCGCTGCGGATCGGTGCCGACGATTATGTGGTGAAGCCGTTCAACGCGCTGGAAGTCGTCGCCCGCGTTCGCGCGGTTCTGCGGCGCGGCGCCGGCGCGGCGGAATCGAAGATGTTGCGCGTGGGGCGCATCGCGATCGACCTCGAATCGCATCTGGCAACGGTGGAGGGCCCGGACGGTGCGGTCTCGCCCACGCTGACGCTCACCGAGTTTCGACTGCTGGTGCATATGGCGCGGCATCCCTTGCGGGTCTTCGCCCGGTCCGAACTCGTCGATGCGTGCATGCCCGGCAGCGACGCGCTGGACCGGACGGTGGACAGCCATGTCAGCAACTTGCGCCGCAAGCTGGGGCAGGCGGGTGCGGAGGATCTGCTCGTCAACGTGCGCGGCGTCGGCTATCGGCTGGGGGTGCCGCAATGAGGCGCCGTCGCGAAGGCCTGGGTCGCCAGATCGTCGGGCGGACCCTGCTCGCCACCAGCACGTCGGTGCTGATGGCGGCGGCGGGCTCCTATATCTTCTATGGGCTGCTGATAACCTATGAGCCCCATTATTTCCTCGAACATGATCCGTGGCGACCGGAATGGATCGAAGTGGGTGCCATGGGGGCAATCTGCTCGATCGCGGTACTGGCGTCGGGCCTGGTCGCGCTGGGGTTTGCGCGCCGGCTGGTCGTGCCGCTCAACGCAGTGGCGGCCGGCGCGCGCCGGATCGCCGCGGGCAATCTGAGCGCGCGTGCGCGGGTATCGCGGTACGACATGGGCGAAGCGTCGCGGCTGGTCGAGAATTTCAACGTCATGGCCGAGCGGCTGGAAGCGGCATCGTCGGAGATCAGCCGCTGGAACAGCGTGATCGCGCACGAACTGCGCACCCCCGTCACGATCCTGCATGGTCGACTGCAGGGACTTGCCGACGGCGTGTTCGAACCCGATCCGGCCCTCTTTCGCAATCTGTTGTCGCAGGTGGACGGGCTGGCCCGGCTGATCGAGGATCTGCGGACGGTGAGCCTGGTGGAAAGCGGACATCTGGATTGCCGCCCGGCACCTGTCGCGCTCAACGAAGAAATTTCGGCGCTCCTCGAATTGTTGCGCCCCGATCTGCTGGCAGAGGGATTCCCGCTCGAAGCCAGGCTCGACGCCGGTATTGTCGAAGCCGATGCCGGGCGGGTTCGGCAGGCGCTTCTGGCCCTGATCGAAAATGCGCGCCGCCACGCACCGCCGGGCCTGATCCGTATCGCGATGGCGCTCGATGCCGACATGGTACGGATCACGGTGGCCGATTCCGGACCGGGTTTGCCGCCCGATTTTGTGGATCAAGCCTTCAAGCCCTTCCGTCGCGCCGATAAGACGCGAAAGGGCAGCGGGCTGGGGCTTGCGGTGGTGCGGGGCATTGCCCAGGCGCATGGCGGTACTGCCCGCTACGTCTCCGATCCCGCGCGATTCGAGATTCTCTTCCCTCGCCGCTGAAAAATCACCGTCTCCACAGTTTCTTCACACGGCGTCGCGATTCGCCCGACGGTTACGGTCCATCTGGTTTGCACGAGGCAAGTACGCCTCCGTGCAACCGTAAGAGGACATTTCCGTGATCAAGCTGTTTCCCCTCGCACTCGCCGCCGCCATGATCGCTCCGGTCGCTGCGCTTGCCCAGGATGGCGAGTCGAGCTTCACCGGCCCCTATGCCGGCGTGTCGATCGCCGCGACCGAGGCCCAGCTTCGCAACGCGCCGGGCGTCGGCGCCCGCAACGATGCGGATCGTGGCGGCGTCGCGGTGCGCGGGTTCGCCGGCTATAATCTCGGCCTCACCGACAAGGTGATCGTCGGTGGTGAAGTCGGCATCGCCAGCGGCGGCCATACGGTTGCGGCGAACAATGCCGGCAACCGCTATGCGATCCAGCCGCGGGTGTCGCTCGACGCGGTTGCGCGGGTCGGGTTCAAGCCGACCGAACGCAGCATGGTGTTCGGCAAGGCCGGCTGGGCGTTCCAGCGGATTTCCACGGACGTGACGACCGCCGGAGCGCTGGTCCGCGATCGTTCGTCCGAACATGGCGTGTTGTTCGGCGGCGGCGTCGAATACGCCTTGACCGACCACATAGGCCTGCGTGGCGAGTTCGACCGTGTATCGTTCAACGACCGCTACAAGCGCAACCGCGCGATGGCCGGCATCTCCTACCGCTTCTGACCCCTTGTGCAGTTCCGGTAGCCCCCCGACCGGAATTGCCCGCCGCCGCCCGTTAGCCCCCCGATCGGGCGGCGGCCTCCCCTTCACGACAGATGGGATCGCCCTGATGCGCTGCCGTACCACCTTCCCGATTGCGCTCGTTATTGGCTTCCAGCTCGCCATGTTCCTTTGGCTTCGCGGCAGCATCGCCGACGATCTGGCAGCGGGCCTGATCGCGCTTCTGTCCGGGCTCGTGCCGCTCATGGCGCTTCTCAGCCGGTCCGGGCTCAATAGTCGATGAAGGCCCGGCGGCATCGGAATTCCCCCTTGAACGCCAAGGGCTCCCCCCGCGGCGCGATCGCGATGATCACGGGTTCAACCGGTGCGATCGGCTCGGCGATTGCCCGTCGCCTGGCGGGGCAGGGATATCGATTGCTGCTCGTAGATGCGGATGCGCGCCGTCTGGACCGGCAGGCGCGCCTCTATCCCGAAGCCAGAACCTATGTTCTCGACCCTCGCAATCGCGAGGATGTCGACGCTTTCACGAACTTGCCGATCTTCGTCACGAAAGTTCCCGGTGTTGCCATCATCAACGCCAGCGCGATCCCACCCGATTCCCCATCCGCCCTGGACCCGGAATATGTCCGGCTACAGCTCGAAATGAACCTGGTCAGCACGGCGTGCATCCTCACTGCCGTCGCTCGGGCAATGGCCATAGCGGGCCGTGGTCACGTCGTCGTCGTCGCGCCTCCTGGCGGCTTTAACGGGTCAACGGGGAACGCTGTCAATTCTGCGTTGATATTGGGCTTGCGCACTTCAATAAGCGCGCTTCGGGACGAGTTGCGGCCGCACGGCGTGCAGATAAGCATACTCTATCCGGTCGGCGGCAAGACTATCACGCATTCGCAAGCCGTGTCCGGCGCTCCCGATTTCGATTCCATCAATTCACCGCTTTATGCCGAAAAGGTAGCCGACGCTTTCCTGCGGACGGTCCGTCGCCCGAAGCTGGAGGTTTCCGTTTCTTGTGCCCGGACCTTCTTGGCGCGGTTGCGCGATGTCGTTTCGGCAAGGTGGCGCGGCCTATGCGCCGTTCGGCCGCGGGTGGATCACAACGGCGCCGTGACGTGCCCCCCGAAAATTCCTCCATTTGGAGCTAGAGTCCGGCCATCAGAGGACGGACGGAATGAGACGGAAGCAATTTTCGGAAGAGCAGATCATCGGCATCCTGAAGGAGGCCGAAGCGGGTGCGGTGGTGACGGAGTTGTGCCGCAAGCATGGGATGTCGAGCGCGACCTACTATGCGTGGAAGGCGAAGTATGGCGGGCTGGAGATATCGGAGGCGAAGCGTCTGCGTGCGCTCGAGGACGAGAATGCCAAGCTGAAGCGGCTGCTGGCGGACACGATGCTGGACAATGCGGGGTTGAACCTGCATTCCCCAAGTGGCGTGGCGTTTGAGGTGAAGATCGCCTGTATCCGAGCGCTAGACAAGGATTTTCTGCCGCAAGCGGCACCTGCGGTCGCGCAGACTGCTGGATCTGGACGGATCAGACCGCGAAGCCGCTGTTTCCTTGCCCAGGGGCGGCGTTTTTCAGCGCAGCGGACAGATCTGTCCAGCCGCTTTCGTTCAGTTTGAGCGTGGATCGCGATCATGCGCATAGCGGTGGCGCTCGCAATCGGCGGATAGCGGCGAGGATGGCGCGTACCATCGTGCCGGTGACAGCGACCTCGGCCAGCTGGAAGGTGATGGTGCGGGCGTGACGGACCACACGTGCCCCGATCTTGATCAGCTTCAGTTGCAGGCTGGTCAACGACCAGTCGGCCATGGCCTCGGGCAGCTCGATGCAGCGCAAGAAGGTGGCCAGGTTGTACGCCAGGGCGTGCAGTTGCAGCCGCACCTCATTGTCGCGGAACTTCCGGCACGACAGCCGCGTCCAGCGAAAGGCGTATTTGCCCTCTTTGATGTGCTGCTCGGCGGTGCCGCGCTGGTTGTAGAACCGCACCACCCAGTCCGGCTCCATCGGCAGGTTGGTGACGATGAAGCCGACACGCGGGAACAGTTCGCCCGGATGCCATTCGATCTTGGCGATCACCCGGCGTTCCTTGTCCCAGGACGCCGCCTGATACTCGAATTCCTCGAAGAACCGCTTGACCTTGGTCAGTGACGGCCGCCCGACAGGGCGCGTTAGCCGATGCGCGATCTTGTCCTTGAGGACCGCGTTTGCGGGCAGCCGGATGGCGTAGAAGAACCGCGCTTCTTCCAATCGCTCATAGATCGCCGGGATCGCGTAGGCAGCATCGGCCCGGAAGAACCTGCCACCAAGGTCGCGCTCCGCGTAGCGCGCAATGACGGGGTCGAGAACATCACGCCAGCCATCGGCGCTGTGGACGTTGCCATGGCGCAGGGCGCAGCGTTCCAGCATCCCGAACTGGTTGAACAGAAAGTTGGGGTGATAGCAGCTACAGTCGAAATGGCCATTCCAGGCGGACCCTTCCTGGTCGCCATGGGTCGGGCTGACCGAGCTGTCCATGTCCAGAACGATGTACTTCAGCCCGTTACGGTCATGGAACCGGTCGATCCATTGCCCGTTCAGGTCGGCCAGCGCGGCACGGTTCCCGGCCAGAGCCAGCGTCTCGGTCTCGAACCGTCCCATCTGCGATGCCGAGGCCGCTTGTGCATCGACCGCTCTGCCGCCGACAACTTGGCGCATGACCGGATCGCAGGCGAGACGGTTGGCGTCGTTGACATCCTCGTATCCGGCCAGCCGCCCAAAGACTGATTGCCGGAACAGGCCGTCGAGCCGATGGACCGTGTTCTTGCCAGAGCGAGTATCGCGCAGCGCCGCTGACGCCAAATCGGACAACCCGAGCGCGTCATCAAGCTCGCGCATCACCAGAAGGCCGCCGTCGGAACTGAGCTGCGTGCCGCGAAATTCCAGCCGCACGCGAGGGTCGAAATCCACCCGATCTGCCCGTTGCAAGCCCGCACCCTCTGGGTGATCCATGAAACGCGCCCCTCGCAGCCTTCAACACCATGTTTTATATAGGAAATATAATGGTCAGGACAGCGAAATCAGCGCCTTACTTGGGAAATGTGGGTTCCAATCGGCTTATGGGTCGTGTGTTGGCATCTGCCGCCGTGCTCGCACTGACCGCTTGCGGTGCCGGTGGCAAGCAACAGCAGCAGCAGGCGGCGCAGGGGCCGGCACCAGTCAGTTATGTGGTGGCGAGCGAGCAGCCTGTCACCCTCACGACCGAATTGCCCGGCAGGACCACTGCATTCGAAACCTCCGATGTTCGTCCCCAGGTCAACGGCCTGATCACCCAGCGACTGTTCGTCGAGGGTGACATGGTCCGCCAGGGACAGCCGCTATACCATATCGATCCGGCGCCCTACCAAGCGCAGGTCGCCAGTGCCCGCGCCGCGCTGACCCGAGCCCAGGCGAGCATCGCGTCGAGCGCCGCGCTGGCACGCCGGTACGGCGAACTGGTCAAGATCAACGCGATCGCCCGGCAGGAGTTCGAGAACGCGCAGACCAGCGCCGCGCAGGCGCGCGCCGACGTCGCCGCGCAGCAGGCCGCGCTGCGCACTGCGCAGATCGATCTGGCCCGCACCACGATCCGCGCGCCGATCACCGGCCGGATCGGCCGGTCGGTTTTCACGACCGGCGCGCTGGTGTCGGCGTCGCAGACCGACGCGCTCGCCACCATCCAGCGGCTCGACCCCATCTATGTCGATATCCAGGAGCCGAGCGCGGAGCTGCTGAAGCTGCGTCGGCAGATCATGAGCGGCCAACTGACCCGCGACGGCAATGCCCGGGTCAGGTTGAAGCTCGAGGACGGCAGCGATTATGGCCCGCAGGGCACGCTGCGCTTCGCCGACGTCACCGTCGACCCGACCACCGGATCGCAGGTGATCCGGGCGCTGTTTCCCAACCCCAACGGCCTGTTGCTGCCCGGCATGTTCGCGCGCGCGTCGCTGGTCGAGGGGACGCAGTCCAATGCCTTCCTGGTGCCGCAGCGCGCCGTCAGCCGCGACGAAAAGGGGCAGGCGACGGTGATGGTGATCGGCGCGGGCAACAAGGTCGAGGGGCGGACGCTCCAGACCGGCCGGTCGGTCGGCGACAACTGGATCGTGACCAGCGGCCTCAAGGCCGGGGACAAGATCATCGTGGAAGGCGGCATGATGCTGCGTCCGGGCATGCCCGTGCAGGGCAAGCCATGGAACCCCAACGCCAAGCCCGCGGCTGCGCAGCCGCAAGCGGGCAAGGCTCAGGCACAGGCGAAGTAACCGGCCATGTCACGCTATTTCATCGATCGCCCGATCTTTGCCTATGTGTTGGCGGTGATGGTCGTCATCGCGGGGCTCCTGTCCCTGCGCTCGCTGCCGATCGCGCAGTTCCCGGCAATTGCGCCGCCAGCGGTGTCGATCACCGCCAATTATCCGGGCGCCGATGCCCAGACTCTGGAAAATACCACCACCCAGATCATCGAGCAGCAGATGAAGGGGATCGACCACCTTCGCTACTTCTCGTCCTCCTCATCCTCGGCGGGCAGCGTGACGATCACGCTGACCTTCGAACAAGGGACCGATCCCGACATCGCGCAGGTGCAGGTCCAGAACAAGCTGCAGGCGGCGACCCCGCTTCTGCCGCAGGAGGTCCAGCGCCAGGGCATCATCGTCGCCAAGGCGACGCAGAATTTCCTGCTGTTCGTCGGTCTCTATTCCGAGAACGGCAAGCATGACGCCGACGATCTGGCCGATATCGTCGCCTCGCGGATTTCCGATCCGCTGTCGCGCGTCACCGGCGTCGGCGATACGCAGATCTTCGGGTCGCAATATGCGATGCGGATCTGGGTCGATCCGATCAAGCTCAACAACTATGCGCTGACGATGGCGGACGTGACCAGTGCGGTCACGGCGCAGAACGCGCAGGTCTCGGCGGGCCAGATCGGCGCGCAGCCCGCGCCCAAGGAACAGATGCTCAACGCGACCGTCTCGGTCTCGTCACGGCTGACTTCCCCCGAGCAGTTCGCCAAGATCCGCCTGAAGAGCAATACCGACGGCTCGATCGTCCGGCTGGGCGACGTCGCGCGCGTCGCGATCGGCGCGGAGAATTACGCCTTCTCGGCACAGTGGAACGGCAAGCCCGCCTCGGGCATCGGCATCAAGCTGGCACCCGGCGCCAACGCGCTCGACACCGTCACCGCGGTCAAGGAGCGGGTCAACGCGCTGGCCAAGGAATTCCCTTCCGACGTCAAGGTCATCTTCCCCTACGACACCTCGCCCTTCGTCCGACTGTCGATCGAACAGGTGATCGAGACTTTGGTCGAGGCGGTCGTGCTCGTCTTCCTCGTGATGTTCCTGTTCCTCCAGAATTTCCGCGCCACGCTGATCCCGACGATCGCGGTGCCGGTCGTGCTGACGGGGACGTTCGCGGTGCTGGCGGCGTTCGGCTATTCGATCAACACGCTGACCCTGTTCGGCATGGTGCTGGCCATAGGCCTCTTGGTCGACGACGCGATCGTCGTCGTCGAGAATGTCGAGCGGCTGATCACTACCGAGCATCTGTCGCCGCGCGAGGCGGCGCGGAAGTCGATGGACGAGATCACCGGCGCGCTGATCGGCATCGCGGCGGTGCTGTCCGCGGTGTTCCTGCCGATGGCGTTCTTCGGCGGGTCGACGGGCGTCATCTATCGCCAGTTCTCGATCACGATCGTCTCGGCGATGGTACTGTCGGTCGCGGTCGCGCTGATCCTGACGCCGGCACTCTGCGCCACCATCCTGAAGCCGCATGACCCCGACAAGGCCGAAGGCCATGGTCCGCTGGCGCGCTTCTTCCGCTGGTTCAACGATCGGTTCGACCGCGGGCGCGACCGCTATGAAAAGGGCGTCCGCTCGACCGCGCGGCGCTGGGGGCGCTCGCTGATCGTCTATGCGCTGATCGTCGCGGGCATGGCCTTCCTCTTCATGCGGTTGCCGAGCGGCTTCCTGCCCGACGAGGATCAGGGCGTGATGATCGCGCTGGTTCAGGGTCCGCCGGGGGCGACCACGGCGCGTACCCAGAAGGGCCTCGACCTCGTCCGCGACCATTTCCTGAGCGATGCAGGGAGCGCCATTCGCGGCGTTTACACGATCAACGGCTTCAGCTTCGCAGGCCAAGGCCAGAATAGCGGCATCGCCTTCATCCCGATGAAGGAGTGGAAGGACCGTCCGGGTGCCGAGAACAAGGCGCAGGCGATCATCGGCCGCGCCATGGGGGCGTTCGCGCGCTACAATGACGGCCTGATCTTTGCGGTCATCCCGCCCGCCGTCCAGGAACTGGGCAACGCCACCGGCTTCGACATGCAATTGGTCGACGAAGGCGGCATCGGGCATGAAAAACTGCTCGCCGCGCGCAACATGTTGCTCGGCATGGCGTCGCAGAACAAGTCGCTGGTCGGCGTTCGCCCCAACGCGCTCGACGACGCGCCGCAGCTCAAGGTCAATGTCGACCAGGACAAGGCGCGCGCTCTCGGCCTCGACCTGTCGACCGTCAACAGCACCATCGCGACCGCCTGGGGTGGTTCCTATGTGAACGACTTCATCGATCGCGGCCGCGTGAAGCGCGTCTATATCCAGGCCGACGCCGCCTATCGCATGGCGCCCGAGGATATCGGCGACCTTTATGTGCGTGGGGCGACGGGCACGATGGCGCCGTTCACCGCCTTCTCCTCGGTCGATTGGCATCAGGGTCCGATGCAGCTGACGCGCTATAACGGACAGCCTTCGATGGAAATTCTGGGCCAGGCCGCGCCGGGCGTGTCGTCGGGCGCCGCGATCAAGGCGATGGAGGAGATGCAGGCCAAGCTGCCGCCCGGCACCCGGCTCGACTGGACCGGCCTCAGCTATGAGGAGCAATTGTCCGGGGGGCAGGCGCCCGCACTCTATGGCCTGTCGCTGCTGATCGTCTTCCTGTGCCTCGCCGCGCTGTATGAAAGCTGGTCGGTGCCGATCTCGGTCATGCTGGTCGTGCCGCTGGGCGTCATCGGCGCGCTGCTCGCCGCGATGCTGACGGGGCTGAACAACGACATCTATCTGCAGGTCGGCCTGATCACCACGATCGGCGTGTCGGCGAAGAACGCGATCCTGATCGTCGAATTCGCCGAGGAGAAGATGCGCGAAGGGCTGAGCGCTTTCGACGCGGCGATCGAAGCCGCCAAGCTGCGTCTGCGCCCGATCCTGATGACCAGCCTGGCCTTCGTGTTCGGCGTGTTCCCGCTGGCCATCGCCAATGGTGCAGGGGCAGGGGGGCAGAACGCGATCGGTCGCGCGGTGGTGGGCGGCATGTTGTCGGCGACGATCCTGGCGATCTTCTTCGTGCCGATGTTCTTCGTCGTCGTCATGCGGCTGTTCGATCGCAGCAAGGCGCGCAAGGCCGAGGGCGATACGCGTCCGCACGACGATGGCCACCCCGACACGCCGTCCGTGCCGCAGGGAGTTTGATCCATGATCCGTTCGAAAACCACGCTCGCCCTGCTGGCGGCCACGATGCTCGCCGGGTGCAACCTCGCGCCCAAATATGTCCGCCCGGTGGGCGCCGTCCCGGCGACACTGCCCCAGGACGGCATCTATCCCGCCGCGGCGTCGGACGCCCCCGATGTCACCAGGATCGGCTGGCAGTCGTTTTTCACCGACGACCGCCTGCGCCGCACCATCGCGCTGGGGCTGGAGAATAACCGGGACCTGCGCATCGCGGCGGCCAATGTGTTGCAGGCGCGCGCTCAGTATCGCATCCAGCGCGCCGATCTGGTCCCCTCGACCAACCTGTCGGGATCGGGCACCTATACCAACAACATCCAGGGCGCCGCAGGGGCGCTGGGCGGCGCGGCCGGTGGCGGGACCGGTGCGGGTACGGGTACGGGTGCAGGGACCGGTGGCACCGGCACCGGCACCGGGGTGGGTTCCTCGTCGCGCAATCTCGAATTCTATTCGGTTAATGCCGGTTTCTCGGCCTTTGAGCTCGACCTGTTCGGCCGCGTCCGCAACCTTAGCCGCGCCGCACTGGAACAGTATTTCGCAACCGAGGAAGCCCAGCGCGCGACCCGGATCAGTCTGATCGCCGAGATCGCGACGGCGTGGTTGACCTATGCCTCTGACCAGGACCAGCTTCGCATCTCGCAGGAGTCGCTGAAGTCGTTCGCGCAATCGCTGGAGCTGACGCGCGCGCAGTTCCGGATCGGTGTCGCCTCCGAACTCGAGGCGCGGCAGGCCGAGACCACTTATCAGGGTGCGCGCAACGACATCGCCGTGCTCAAGACGCGGGTGGCGCAGGACAAGAACGCGCTCGACCTGCTGGTCGGCACCCCGGTGCAGACCGATCTGCTGCCGCAGGGCCTGGCCGACGGCGGCGCAGCGCTGCCGCTGCTGCCCTCCGGCCTGTCGTCCGATATCCTGCTGCGTCGCCCCGACGTGTTGCAGGCCGAGCATCAGCTGATCGCGCAGAACGCCAATATCGGCGCGGCGCGCGCGGCGATGTTCCCGCGCATCTCGCTGACCGCGACGCTGGGGACGATCAGCACCGCGCTCAGCGGGCTCTTCGCAGGCGGCAGCTTCACCTATACGGGTGCGCCGTCGGTTTCGCTGCCGCTGTTCGACGGCGGACGGCTTCGCGGCAATCTCGACGTCGCGCGCGCGCAGCAGCAGGCGGCCGTCTCGACCTATGAGAAGACCGTCCAGACCGCCTTCCGCGAAGTCGCCGACGCGCTGGCGCAGCGCGGTACCATCGACGAGCAGATCGCAGCGCAAACCGCGCGGGTGGAGGCGGCGAACGTCGCCCTGAAGATTTCAGACGCGCGGTATCGGACGGGCGTCGAGTCCTTCCTGACGACGCTCGATTCCCAACGCACCGCCTATTCCGCGCAGCAGTTGCTCGTCACCACACGCCTCAATCGCGAGAGCAACATGGTGGAACTGTACCGCTCGCTGGGCGGCGGGCTGAACTAGGCCATATGGGCGACAACGTCATCCTGCCCTCGCGCGACGGCGGCCCCGCAACGCCGATCGCCTCGCGCGGCCGCCCCAGTCTCGAACGGGCGGCGGAGATCGGCAACCTGGTCGTCGAGGCGGCGATCACCGCCTTTGTCGAACAGGGGCTGGATATTTCAATCGAGCAGATCGCCCAGTCGGTCGGCGTCAGCAAGCAGGCCGTCTACCGCCGCTGGTCGAGCAAGATCCAGCTTTTGATGGACGTTATGGACCGGGTGATGGCGAGGATTCACTCCAACCTAAGCCAAGACCTGCCCGACGAACCCCTCCTTGCGCTGAAGGAGTTGTCCCGCCGCATGTGCGAGCCGGACGGCGGGGTACGCGAACGAAGCATGACGATCCTCATGGCGGAGGCACTCGAAGATGCCGCCGTGCGCCACTGGCTCGGCTCCTGGCGAGACAAACACTTCGCCTTCTATAGGCGATACGTCACGGCGGTTATCTCCGTCGAGCACCCTGAACCGTGGGCCGAGACGGTTGCGAGAATATTGCTCGACGTCGTCGAGGGGGTAAGCCGGGAGTGTTACTGGCAGGATATGTCGGACGTAGAATGTTCAGCGCTGTTTTTGCGCAAGTGGGACGCGAGCCTGCCTGTCCTGCACGGGTGATCCTATGCTGAAGCCGCTATTCGCGCGCGGTCAGCTTTCCACCCTTCTGCGCCCGCGCAAATCAAAGATATCTGTCGCATCCACGTCGAACGTCAGAATGTGAAGGCGGTTTTTGTCTGTCGAAGATGCGCGCTGGACGGGACATCACGCATATATGTCGGCGACATAGCGCACGCCCTCACGCTCGATCCGCTCCGCCCAGGCAAGCGCTTCAGCGTGAGTGGCCTGAGTTTCCGCCTCGTAGATGCGGATAAAGGTGTCGCGTACGGCCGGTGCCATGCGCTCACCATCGCCGCAGAGCAGGATGCGTGCCCCCGCGCGGAACAGGGCAGCGATCTCCGCGCGATCCCGCCAGATGGCGTCCTGGACATGAACGATGCCACCCTGACCCGTCGCGGAAAAGGCCATCCTCAGGCTCAGTATCCCCGCATCCTGCCAATGCTCCAGCTGGTCGCGGTACAGGAAATCGGTATCCGGATCGCGCACGCCGAAGAAAAGCAGGGCCGGGCCGAGCGGCTCGCCAGCCTCCTTCCGCACGGCACGTTCCTGAAGAAAGCCGCGGAACGGCGCGATACCGCTGCCGGCGCAGACCATGATCACGGGCGTCAGCGGATCGGCGGGCAGATGGAACCCCGCCTGGCTTGGCCGTACCGCCACGCCGAGCGTATCGCCTTCCTTCAGTCGCGCGAGGAAGGTCGAGGCAACGCCCTGATGCAGCCGGTCGGCCCCCAGCGCCGGTACCTCCAGCACCGACACGGTCAGCGCACACCGGCCTGGATCGACGAGCGGTGACGAGGCGATCGAATATTGGCGGGCGCGCATCGGGGGAAGGGCGGCAATGAAGGCGCCCAGCGCCATGTCGGCCGATGCGAAGCGCTCCATCAGGTCGAGCAGCGTCACCCGCTGTGCCAATATCTCGGCGGCATAGGTGTCCTCCTGCGCCAGCCGCTCGGCCTCCCGACGCTCCGGCGGGCAGGCTATGGTCGCGGCGAACCCTGTGATTTGCCCACGCGTCGCGGGCTGTTGCAACTCCAGATAGTCACTGAACAGCGTCTCGGCCGTGACGGGCCGGTCGACGGGCAAGACAGAGGGCACGCCGGGCGCGCCGTGAACGATCACTTCCGCGTCCGGCTCCAGGCCAAAGCGGGCCAGGACGCGGCGCACTGTTTCGGGTGGATTGCTGGGCAACACCGCCAGATAGTCGCCGGCGCGATAGGTCATGCCTGCGGGCAGGGCGATCTCGATATGCCGTTTCGAACGGGCGCCGGGTTTTTGCAGGTCGACCAGTTCGCGATTGGCCAGAACCGTACCGCGTTGCAATTCGTCGAGATTGAGCAGGCGCTCGCGCGTCCCGCGTCGCACTACGACATCGATCAGAGGTTGAGCCTGGACGGCCGGTTCACGCCCCTCCGACGCCGCAAGCGAAGGCCAGAGATCGGCGTACCAGCTTTCGAAAGCGCCGAACAGATCGCCGGCGGCGTCGCCCTCGCCGCGGGCGAGGAATGGCTGCGCCCCGGCTTTGGCAAGCGCGGCATCGACGCGTTTGGGAATCGCCTGCCAAGTGCGAGCCCATTGGCGATTGCCGCACCCGAACACCGCATAGCGCCGACCCGCCAGCGCCTGTTCGGGCAGGCTCTCCAACCAGGCGACGAAGCGCGCGGCATTGTCGGGCGGCCGTCCTTCGTAGGACGCGGTGGCGACGATCAGGGGCACGCTGTCGGGCAGCCCGGAAGCGTAATCGTCCAACGGCGCAACGGTCGCGGCATAGCCCTGTGCGGCGGCATCGGCGCCGATCCGCTGGGCGAAGGCTTCGCTGGTGCCGGTGTTGCTGCCGTAAAGGACCAGCAGCGGCCCGTTGTCCCCCAGGCTCGGCGCTGACGGAGCGGCGAGCGGGCGTGTCGGAGCGGCTTGCGTCGTGCTTCGAGGCCGTGCGACCGGACCATCCCGGCGACGCGCGTGGATATGGAGGTTGGCGGGCTTCAGCGTCAGCGTCTCGCTCACCACCAGCTTATAGTCGCGGTCGGCAAGGCTGATGTCGAACCGCTGGAGCATCAGCGCCATGACCAGAATGGCTTCCTGCATGGCAAAACCGCGCCCGATGCACGCACGCTGGCCGTTGCCGAACGGCTTCCACGCATGGGGCGGCAGCTTGGCGGCGGTTTCCGGTGCGAACCGCTCGGGGCGGAACGCCTCGGGCGCATCCCAGACGGTCGGGTCCCGGTGGAGGACCGGCGTCAGGATCAACAGCGTGTCTTCCGGGGTGACAGAGTAGCGGCCACCGATCGTCGTGGCCTCGCGCGGATGAACGCCGAATGCTGGCGCGGTCGGCCAGAGCCGCAGCGTCTCCTGCAAGATCTGTTCGATATAGGTAAGCCGCCCGACATCGTCGACCGTCGGTACGTTGCCGCCTAGAACTTCATCGACATGGGCCTGCGCCTTGGCGAGCGCTTCCGGGTGGGTCAGCAGCAGCCATGTGGCGAAGCTGAGCAGGCCGCTGGTCGTCTCATGCCCGGCCACCAGGAAGGTGATCATCTGATAGCCAATATTTTCGCGGCTCAGCATCTCGCCCGTCTCGGGATCGCGGGCCGTCAGCATCCGGTCCAGCAGGTCGCCGCGTTCGCCCAGGCGGGGATCGCCATGGCGCTCCTCAATCAGCCGGTTGGAGACGTTGCGCAGGATTTTGATATCGGCCTCGAACCGGCGATTGCGCAGAAGCATCAGCTTGCCAGCGCCGGGCGGCAGCCGCGACCGCCGCCCAGACTCCTCGAGCGCGCCGACCATCGCCGCAACGAAGGGGTGCATCTGGTCCTGATAGAAGCTGTTGAAGCGATAATCGAAGGCGCACAGCGCGATCGTGTCGAGCGTCAGCCGCGTCATGTTGTCCGCCACGTCGATCGTGGCATTCTCGCCGAACCGGTCCCACCGCACCATCATCTGTTCCGCGATGTCGTACATGCGGTCGAACATCGAACGCAGTCCGAGCGGGCCGAAAGCGGGCATCAGCAGGCGGTGCGCCTTACCCCAGTTCGGCTCCTCGTCATGCGCGGTGAACAGACCATCTCCGCCGACATAGCGCGCCTCCTGCAAGGGGCGGTGCAGCGCCTTTTTGAAGCGCGTCTCGTCGCACAACTCGGCGGTGAGGGCCTGGCTGCCTACGATCACCAGACCGCGTCCGAACATCTCGATGCGGAACAGCGGACCATGTTCGCGCGCCAGACGCATCAGGCTTTGCACCGGCGCCTTCGGATCGAGCTCGGCGATGTTGCCGATCAGGGGATAGCCTTTGGGTTGCGGAATGGTGGCCATGATTCAGCGCCTCCAGATCATGATGGCGGCATCGACGATCGACCGGGCGTGCATTTCACACCCGGTGGCAAGCTGAGGCACCGCAATAGCCGCGCCAGGACGATCAGATCGACGAACCATCGGTTTGCTCCTGATCCGCCATATAGGAATGAGAAAGTGGAATGGAAACCCATTGGTTTCCATGGTGCGTTGTCTGGCAGAATAGGCCTATCTGGCGATGATGGATGAAGTGCTTGCTCCCGACCGTCTTCCAATGCGCCTTCTGGAAAGCGCGCGGGCGGAATTCGGCCGATATGGTTTTGCCAAAGCCAATGTCGGCCGGATCGCGGCGGCGGCGATGATGTCGAAAAAGACTATCTATCGCCATGTGGCGTCGAAGGAGGCGCTGCTGTTCGCAGTGATCCGCTCCGTCGTTGGCGAACTGGCATCTGCGGCCGGACCGCCCGCCCCCGATGCGCCGCCAAGGGAATGGCTGACGGGATATCTGACGGCTTTCTGCCAACTCGCCTTCTCCGACGAAGGCATAACGTCCTACCGGCTCGTGATGAGCGAAGGCGCGCAATTCCCCGACGTCGCCCGCATCTATATCGAGACGGTCAAGACCTATGGAATCAGGCCGCTCGCTGACCAACTCGCCGCCTATGCCTCGGTGGGGCGGATGACCATTGACGATCCGGACGGCACCGCGATGATGCTGGTTTCGATGGTCGTAGCCGATGTCCTGCGCGACGCCGCACTGGGCTTGTCGCCCCCACCCGTCGACACCGGATTGCAGGGTCTCATCGAACGTGCCGTCACCATTTTTCTTGCCGGTGTTACCTTGGACGCCCGTTGACCTTTAACCTACATTCGGCGGGTTCACGTCCCATGTTCTCGGAAGGCTTGGACCGGTAGGCCCTCTGAATGGTCGACAAAAAAGGTCGGCGAAAGGCCCGACCCGAAATGTGCTGTTGAAGCCACCACATAGACCCATCGTGTCTAGAGCACGCGATTGTGAGGGGGTCCCGTTCCGCAAACTCCCATACGGGTCAGCAGCTTACGCTGCATTACAGGCCGGGCGGATGGCAGCATCCGACCGCGGGTGTGAACTTCCAAATGCCGCTTGCGACCGAAGGGGCGTCCACAGATGGGTCAATGCGACTGGCCAGTCTTAAGTCGCGTCAACGGAACAGCCGGGGCGTCGAGATCACGAAAGATGGCGGGAAAGTGCGTCGAGGAAGAGGTGCACCTTCTGCGGAGTAAGGCGTTTGGTCGGCAGCACGGCCCATATGCCCTGATCGGGCACGGCTCCATCGGTCAGCGTGACGTGTTGAAGCCGCCCTGCAGCGACGTCTTCGTGCGCATTCCATTCCGAAAGTTGGACGATGCCGAGGCCGCGGATACTCGCCTCATGCAGCGCCTCGATGCTGTCTGCGGCGAAACGGCCGCTGATCGACTGACGAACGGTTTTGCCCAATCGTTCGAATGTCCATTGCTGGCCGCCAGCGACGGCGAGACACTCGTGATCGCGCAGGTCTGCAACCATGGTCGGAGTGCCGTGCATCACGAGATAGGCCGGGGCGGCGTAAAGCCCCCTTGCATTGGCAGCCAGGCGGCGGGCAATCAGATTGCTGTCACGCAACTCCCCGAAGCGGATCGCGACATCGACACCCTGCGCGGCGATATCGGCCACGGCATCGCTGAGCAGCAATTCTACTTTGACCCTCGGGTTCCGAGCGAGAAAGCCGACCAGCATCGGCGTCAGGACCTTTCGGCCGAACGGAACGGATGCCGCTACTCGCAGCAACCCAACGGCGCCCGTGCTTCCACCGGCAACCGCCGCCCGGGCCTCCTCGGCATGAGCGAGCATCGCCTTGGCATGAGGCAGGAATGCCTCGCCATCCGGTGTAAGCGACAAGGAGCGGGTCGTCCGATGCACGAGCCGGACACCGATCTCTGCCTCGAGTGCCGATAACCGGCGCGACGCGATGAGCGGGGTCAAGCCAAGCCGACGTCCTGCCGCAGAGAGGCTACCCTGCTGGACGGCTTCGACCAGTACGGCAATGTCAGCGAGATTCAGCATATCGCCGTATGATAAACCGGCTGATCCGATGGCGCTACTTATGCTTGTGCGCGACAAGGTCCAGATGGGCAAATGCACATGCAGGAGGATCATATGACGACCACCGCACCCATCAATAAGATCGAATGGACAACGAAGCTTCGGCCAGGGCTGAACTTCGTGATGGCGGTCGCGGCGGGCGTCGCGGTCGCCAACATCTATTACAATCAGCCGATGCTGGGGATCATGGAAAAGGATCTTCCCGGCTCCTTGACCCGGTTCGTACCGACCGCGACGCAGCTCGGTTATGCGGCGGGGCTGTTCCTACTGGTCCCGCTGGGCGACCTGATCGAACGCAGGCGCCTGATCGTCATCCAGTTCAGCGGGCTGGCCGCCGCGCTGGCGATCGCGGCGGTCGCGCCAAGTGCGGCGATGGTGGTCCTTGCTTCGTTGCTCGTCGGCATTCTGTCGACCGTCGCACAGCAGATCGTGCCACTTGCGGCGCATCTGGCAACGCCGGAGAAGCGCGGCGCGACGGTAGGCACGGTCATGGCCGGGTTGCTTTGCGGCATCCTGCTCAGCCGGACTCTGGCCGGCTTCGTCGCAACATATGCCGGTTGGCGCGAGATGTTCTGGCTCGGCGTGCCGATGGCAATCGGGGCCGGCGCGCTGATGCAATGGATGCTGCCCCACAGCGCTCCGGAAACGACGCATAGCTATGGATCGCTGCTGCGATCGCTCGGCGGTCTTTGGTCGGAATTTGCTGCCCTGCGCGAAGCGGCACTCACGCAGGCATTGCTGTTTGCCGGCTTCAGTGCGTTCTGGACGATCCTTGCGTTGCATCTTCAGGAACCGCGCTTCTCCTTCGGCGCGGACGTGGCCGGGCTTTTCGGCATTGTCGGAGCGGTCGGGGTGCTTGCTGCGCCTGTCGCAGGGAGGATCGCCGATCGTCGCGGACCGTATCGCGTCATCCTATTCAGCGCGGCACTCTGCCTAATAGCCTGGGGCGTGTTCGGTGCGGTCGGATCGATCGCGGGCCTGATCGTCGGCGTCATCCTGCTCGACTTCGGCGTGCAGAGCGCGCTCGTCTCCAACCAGCATATCGTCTACGCGCTGCGGCCCGAAGCCCGCGCGCGGCTGAACACGATCTTCATGGGGGCCATGTTCCTGGGCGGCGCGGCGGGTTCGGCCGGTGTGACGGTCGCTTGGCAGGCTGGCGGTTGGGGCGCAGTCGTCATTTTGGGCGCGATCCTATCCGCCGCTGCCGTGCTGATCCAACTCGCCGGGATCCGGCGGGTAGACTAAGTCCAGCAGTCCCTCGGCCTACCCGGCGTTTGGCAAGGTTCCCCACAGTGCCGGAATCGACATCGCTGAGGCTCAGTGAAGATGCCATCCGGCATCGGGTTATAGCGGATATTCTGCTGGAACCGCGCAAGCTACGCCGGCGTCGCTGAAGCAGGAAGGATCATAAGCGCGGATGCCATGGCGGAAAACCTCGCACGGATCGGCGCTGCCCTGCGCCTCTCCTTCAGCTTCACTTTTCTAAAGACGGATCGCCATTAGCCAGGGATCGACACCATGCGCCTATCGACCATCATTCTTGCCATCGGCATGCTTACGGGAACCACGGCAGCGACGGCCAGCGTCGATACGTCGCCGAAGCCCGGCGGTGTCTATCGGCTGAAGCCAGGTATCTATGTCCAGAAGGGTACCGCCTGCGCCTCGGCACCAAATGCCGCAATCCGGCAATATGACGGACGTGGCATCAGTACGCCGCACACACGCGAATGCCGGGCACGCATCCTGTCTCGCCGCGGCGACCGCTATGAGGTCAGCCAGTCCTGCATCGACGCCGGAGCGGGGCCTGCACCGCGTTTCGTCGAACGCCAGACGGTCAGCATCCGCGATGCGCTCACCTTCGGTATCAAGACCCGCGGTCCGACGACCGAATACCGTTATTGCCCGCCCTATATGCTCCCCGCCGGTATCCGGTCGACGACGCGTTAGGCTCGAACATGCTCCCATACCTTTGAGATGACGACGGAACCCTCACCGACGGATGAGGCGACGCGCTTGACCGAGCCCGATCGGACGTCGCCGACCGCGAAGATGCCGGGACGCGAAGTGGCGTAAGATGATGTGGTGCCAGCGGCCTCGCCCGTGAGGATGAACCCCTTGTCGTCCAGGCGGACGAGGTCGGCCAGCCAATGGGTGTTCGGCACCGCGCCGACCATGACGAACATCGCGCAGGTCGGCATGGTGCGAAGACCATCGTCGTTGCGGATCGTCACAGCCTCCAGCGCCGTTTCGCCGTGCAGCGCCGTGACCTTCGCGCCATATTCGATGGTGATGGCGGGATCGGCTTCCAGTCGACTGGACAGATAATGGGACATCGACGTCGCCAGCGTGTCGCCGCGCACCAAGAGACGTACGTGGCGGGCCACCCGACTGAGGTACATCGCCGCCTGACCTGCCGAATTGCCGCCCCCGATGACGACGACATCGGCATCGCGACAGAAGCGCGCCTCGCTTTCCGTCGCCGCGTAATAAATGCCGGCGCCTTCCATTTCCGCCAGGCGGTCGAGCGGTAGTCGGCGATACTGCACCCCGGTCGCCACGACCACGGCAGCGGCACGAATCCGCTGTCCGTTCGTAAAATGGGCGCAGAAGTCGCCGTCGTCGAGTTGCTCCAGCGATGCCACGCGTCTGGGCATGACGAAACGGGTGCCGAACTTCATCGCCTGAATCTCACCACGCCAGACCAGGTCGCCGCCCGAGATGCCGGTCGGGAAACCCATATAGTTCTCGATCCGACTTGATGTGCCAGCCTGCCCCCCGATTGCGGTTTCATCCACGACGAGCGCCTGCAGTCCTTCCGCTCCCGCATAGACGCCAGCGGAGACACCGGCCGGCCCGGCACCGATGATCAAAACGTCGAATTCGGCATCGTTGGGCAGGTCCTGCTCAATCCCCAAGAGGCGCGCGACGGTTTCGAGCGTCGGATCGGTGACGACCAGATCGCGGCCGAACACCACCATCGGTCTATCGTGCGGCATACCGCAGCTCCCCGCCACCTCCGCCGCCTCGGCGCTGCCCAGCGGATGGGAACGATGGGGAATGCGGTTGCGTGCGGCAAACTCGGCGATCCGGCGGATGGCGCGATCGTTTTCCTCGCCGACCAGAACAAGCATGGCATCGCCGGACTCCAGCTGACGTCTGCGGCGTGCGGCCAGGACGGTGATGATGATGTCCGACATCTCGGGAATCGCCGACATCAGGTGCAGGATGCGGTCGCGCGCCACCTCCACGACCCGCGTGTCGACGGCAGCGCGCATCGCCATCGACCAATTTCCGCCCGACAGGAGAGGGATCTCGGCCATGAACTGGCTTGGGCCAAGCGTCGAGGGCCGCAGCCGTTCTCCCGTGAAGGGGTTCACTACTTCGACCTCGCCTGCCTCGACATAGACGAAGCGGTCGACCGGCGTGCCGATCTCCGCCAGCCATTCGCCCGCCGCATAGCATTTCTCGACGCCCGCCGCACGGATCGCCGCGATATGCGCGGGCGCAAGCGGAATCCGCTGCATCTCATTGAGATCACGCCCGATCGATTCCATGGCCCAAGCTCCCTTTTGCCCTTGGTGCTATCGATCATGGCCGTCTGCTGCAACGGACTGGCTCAAACGATCGTCGGCGTAATGCCTCCGTCGACGCGAAGGGCGGCACCATTGGTCGCCGCCGACAAGGGGCTGGCGAGATAGGCGACCATCGAGGCGATCTCCTCCGGCTCGATCATGCGCTGGATCAGCGAGGTCGCGCGGTCGCGTGCGAAGAAGGCGCTTTCGATCTCGTCGATCGGCGCATCCGGATCATCGGCCACGCTCTTCAGGAAGTCGACGATCCCCTCCGACCGGGTCGTGCCGGGCATCACCGTGTTGACCGTCACCGCCGTGCCCTTGGTCAGTCCGGCGAGACCACGGGATACCGCAAGCTGGGCGGTCTTGGTCATGCCGTAATGGATCATGTCGGGCGGCACCATCACGCCCGACTCGCTGGCGATGAAGATGATCCGACCCTGATTGCGCGCGATCATGCCGGGGAAATAGGCACGCGCCAGTCGCACACCGGACAGCACGTTGATCTCGAAGAAGCGACGCCAGTCCGCATCGGTGATGTCGCCGAACGGCTTGGCTTCATAGATGCCCAGATTGTTGACCAGAATGTCGACCTGCGGCACCGCCGCGACCAACGTCTCCGCGCCCTCCGCCGTGGCAGGGTCCGCCAGAATGCCGCGCGCGCCGATGTCCGTAGCGGCCGCCTCCAGCTTCGCGGCCTGGCGCCCGCTGATGACGACGTCGGCGCCTTCCGCCGCCAGGCGACGCGCGATCGCCAGGCCGATCCCGGCCGTTGCGCCTGTGACCAGTGCCGTCTTTCCCGTGAGGTCGAGGTCCATCCTATAGCCTTTCCATTTGCAAGGAGCGCCGCAACGCCCGTCGCTCAGGAATTTGGAGATGGCCCAAGCGATTGATAACAAGGCCAAGGGCCATTTGAGTTGTGAACTCAAGTCACAGGTGAGATTGCATGGACAACCGCGCTGGCGAGATGCAGGTCTTCGTGGCCGTCGCTGAAACCGGCAGCTTCTCTGAGGCGGCCCGACGCCTCATGATGACGCCATCGACCATATCGAAGCTGGTCGCGCGGCTGGAAGAGCGGCTCGGCGTGCAACTGGTCGAGCGCTCGACGCGACGCCTGTCGCTGACGGCAGAGGGGCGACTCTATCATGAGCGTGCCACCCGGATGCTGCACGATCTCGACACGCTCGAACGGGATCTGGCGACAGGGAGCGCCAGCGAGCGGGGGACGGTGCGGATCAATGCCTCGGTGGCGTTCGGAACGCTCGCCATCGAACCGTTGCTGCCATCCTTCTGGGACGCGCATCCGGCGATCGTCATCGACCTGTCCCTGTCGGACGCGATGACCGACCCGTATCTTGAGCGGACCGACATCGCATTCCGGGTCGGGGGCCTGCGTGATTCCTCGCTGACGGCACGCGTGATCGGGCGCGCGCGGCGGCTGATCGTCGCATCGCCCGCCTATCTTGCGCGCGCCGGTACGCCGCGCCGCGTGGACGATTTGCGTCGGCACAACTGCCTGGGCTTCAACTTTCAACGCGCGCAGCCGGTCTGGCCGATGCGGACAGGCGGTCGCATCATCGACCGGATGGTGACCGGCAACCTGCTCGCCAATAATGGCGAGACGGTTCGGCGACTGGCGGTGGCGGGCGCGGGTCTTGCCCGGCTGGGGGAATATCATGTCCGCGAAGACCTGGCGGCCGGTCGGTTGGTGGAGGTGCTGGCCGATCACGGTGTCGGTGACGAGGAACAGGTCGCAGCGCTGTACCTCGGCGGGCGGCGGGTGCCGAAACGGACACGCGCGGTGCTGGACTTTCTGGTGCCGCGCCTACGCAGCTTCCTCTCCGCGCCGAAAACGGAATATTCTCAATGAAATGTCCAGCGGTTACAGAAGCATGATCGATCACCCGCAAAAGGTTCCATCATGACCGGCGCCCGCTATCGTTTCGGCCCCTTTCAGATGGACGTTCCACAACTGGCGTTGACCCGTGACGGAGTGCCATTGAAGCTGGGCGGCCGGGCGCTCAACCTGTTGGCGGTGCTGGTCGAGGCGGAGGGACGGTTGGTAGCGCGCGATGCGCTGATCGATCGAGTGTGGCCCAACCAGGTCATCGACGACAGCGCGATCCGTGTCCACCTGTCCGCAGCGCGCAAGGCTCTGGCGATGCCGGACGGCGAAGCGACGATCGTGGCGGATGCCGGGCGGGGCTATCGCCTGGCCTTGCCGGTCGAGCGATTGGGCGGTGGGGATATACCCACCTTGGCCGAGCGTCGCGCGTCCCGGCTACCCGCCTCGATAGGACGGATTTTCGGGCGTGAGCCGGTGATCGCGACCATCGCCGGGGAACTGGCCGAGCGGCGCTTCATCTCGATCGTCGGCCCCGGCGGGATCGGGAAGACCACCGCCGCCACCGCGATCGGCCACCGGCTGGTGCAGGCGATGGGGATCGAGGCGTGGTTTGTCGATCTGGCGCCGGTCACGGATGCGGCGATGGTGGCGGCGACATTGGCCACCACACTCGAACTCCCCGCCTCGGGCGCCGATTTGCCGCAGAAGATCGCGGCAAGACTGGGAGACCGTCCCGCCCTCATCCTGCTCGACAATTGCGAGCATGTCATCGATGCCGCCGCGTCGCTTGCCGAAGATGTGCTGCACGGTGCCCCGCAGGCGATGCTGCTCGTCACCAGCCATGAGCCGCTACGCGCACAGGGCGAATGGGTCCACCGGCTCGCGGCTCTCGAACTGCCCGACGAACATGCCGCGCCCAGTCTGGAGCAGGTGGCCCAGCTCTCCGCGCCCGCCCTGTTCGACGAACGCGCCCGCGCGGCCAATAGCGATTTCCGCCTAGACGCGCAGAGCATGCCCGTGGTCGTCGACATCTGCCGCAAGCTGGACGGTATCCCGCTGGCGATCGAGCTGGCCGCCGCGCGGATCGATACGATGACGCCGCAGGCGATCGCCGATGCGCTGGACGACCGTTTCGCCCTGCTGACGCGCGGGCGGCGCACGGCCTTGCCGCGCCACCGGACGCTGCGCGGCGCGCTCGACTGGAGCTATGACCTGCTCGCGCCGCCGCTTCAGCAGCTGCTCGACCGGCTCGCGCTGTTCCGCAGCCATTTCGATGCGGACGATGCGGCGGCCATGGCAGCAGGCACGGGCGTCGGCCGGTTCGCGGCCGATGAACTGCTCGCCGAACTCGTCGCCAAGTCGCTGGTCGTCGCGACGCCTTCGCCCCGGTCGATGCGCTATCGCCTGCTCGATACCACGCGCCATTACGGGCAGGAGCGGTTGCGCGCGACCGGCATGGCCGAACAGGCGCACCGCGATCATGCGCATGTGCTGCTGCGCGGGCTGGCCGACAGCGCTGCCGCCTGGGAGGGCAAGGCGCCGCGGGAGTGGCTGGCCGAATATAGCGTGCGCATCGACGATGTCCGCAGCGCCATTGCCTGGGCGAGCGGAGGCAAGGACGCCAGCCTGGCGGCCGAACTGGTCATCGCCGCCGCGCCCTTGTGGTTCCACCTGTCGCTGCCCGCCGAATTCCTGCGCTACGCCGAGGCGGTCATCGCGAACATGGCCGAGGGGCAGGTGGAGCCTGCGCGGCAGGTCGAACTGCTGACCGCCTATGGCCATGGCCTCTGGCATACCGAGGGGCCGGTGCCCGCCATGGCCGACGCCTTTGCCCGCGCGCTCGCGCTGGCCGAAGAGATCGGCTCGGCCCCGCTGGCCCTGCGCGCGCTATGGGGGGTGTGGGCGCAGAGCATCCTGGCCGGGCGTTATGAGGAAAGCCTCGTCTTCGCCCGGCGCTTCGATACGCGGGTCGGCGCGGAAGGCGCGTTGGCGGATCGGCAGACGGCAGCGCACATGCTGGCGCTGTCGCTGCATTTCTCAGGCGATCATGCCGGATCGCGTCGCATGTTGGAGGTGGTGATGGCGGGCGACGCCGCCCCCGAACGCGCCAACCATGCCAATCACGCCCAGGTCGATGGCAGGATCGCGGTGCTCAGCCTGTTGATGCGGCTCCATTGGGCGGAGGGCGATCTGACGACCGCGATGGCCCTGGCACGCGATTGTGCGCAGGACGCCGAGCGCATCGATCATGCGCTGTCCGTCTGCTACGGGCTGGCGGTCGGCTGCATTCCCGTGGCGATCGCGGCGCAGCAGCACACGCTGGCCGCCGAATGGATCGCGGCGCTGGCGCGGCGCACGACCCGGCACGGCCTGGACCACTGGCATAGCTTCGTCGCGGGCTATGGGCAGGCGCTCGACCCCGCCACCCGCGCGCCCGATCGGGTCAGCGGGATGCAGGCGCATATGTATGCCGTCGCAGCGGGCGGCGGGGATGACGTACCCTGGCGGCGCGAAGGCGCTTAACGACTCTTCACGACGCTTCACTCGCGGGGATCGGGTGCACCGGCCATAGTCCTTCTTGTCAGTCGGTCAGTGATCGACACGCGATTTGAAGGACTTAACCCCGTGCCTCACGACACGAACCCTGCCATCCCGCCCCGCGCCGTGCGGCTTTCGACGGTCGCCGAGCATCCCGTGCTCGATCCCGTCGTCCAGTCGTTCCTGGACCGCTGGCAGGAAGGCGCCAGCCGGCAGGATGTGGGCACGCCGTCGCTCGTGACGCTTCGCCCGGCGGGGGACGACCGGCCGCTGCCGCTGTTCCTGTATCTGGAGGTCGCCTCCGATCGTGACGAGGACCGGCTGCCCGCGCTTCGGGCGCTGGCCGAGGAAGCCGGGGTGGCGATCCTGCGCTACCGCATCGCCGATGACGATCTGTCCGGCGCTGTCGCCCTGGTCGCGGCGATGCCGCTGGCCGATCGGGGGCCGATCGCGATCGGCGGCGATGGCCTGGGCGCGGCCATGGCGCTGGCGCTGGTCGTGACGCGACCCGCCGATTGGTCGATCCGGCTGCTCGTGCTGGCGACGCCGGTGCTGGGGCGCCCCTCCAATGTGCCGGGCACGGAATGGCTGGACGCCGAGCGGGCGGTGCATCTGGCGGCAAAGGCCGCTGCGATCCTCGACCCGGCCGTGCTGACGGTCGAGCCCTTCGCCTTTCCCCGCACCCTGCTGCTCACCGCCGAGGCGGACCCCTTTGCCGAACCCGCCGAGGCGCTGGGCCGCCGCCTGATGGCCCAGGGCGTCGACCTGTCCGCCGCACGGGTCATCGGCATGATCCACGACTTCACCTGGCTGCCGCCGTTGCGCGACGCGGCCGGTTCGATCGACGCGATGCGCGTCGCCGCCGCCGCCTTGCGCGATCATCTTCACACCCCCGCCTCCGAGGAGCTTTCCCCATGCTGATGCCGCACGACCTGTCGCCGCCGACCGCCGACCGCGATGCGCTGTTCCCCCGTATCCTGATTGGCGGCGGCGGGCTGCTGCTGGTGGGGCTCGCCTGCCTTGCCATGGGGCCGGACGGGACGCTGGCGATGCTGTTGTTCCTCTATCTGATCGGCCTCGCCATCGTGCTGCGCGCCGTGATGGCACCCGCCACCCCGCGGTGACCGCTGCCGACAGCTATTCGATTTTCTCGAACGCAGAGGCCGAAACTATCGGGATATTCCGCCAAGCCGGTCCTGCATAATCTCCTCTCAACACCAGCCAAGTCGCTCACAACAGGAAGGAAGACACGATGCCAAAAGCTACCCCGACCCCCGGTTCCTCGCTGCTCTCGCCGACGGACCACAGCCTGGTCCTGATCGATTTTCAGTCGCAAATGGCCTTCGCGACTAAGTCGATCGCGCCGGAATTGCTGCGCAACAACGCCGCGCTGGTCAGCCGTGCCGCCAAGTCGTTCGGCGTGCCGACCATCCTGACCACGGTCGCCGAAAAGAGCTTTTCCGGTCCCATGTTCGACGAGATCGTCGAGGCGTTCGACGGCCAGCCGATGCTCGACCGCACCAGCATGAACACCTGGGAAGACGCCGCCGTGATCGATGAGGTCAACCGGATCGGCAAGGACCGGATCGTGTTCGCCGGACTGTGGACCAGCGTGTGTATCGTCGGCCCCGTCGCCTCGGCGATCGACCAGGGTTTCGACGTCTATTTCATCGCCGATGCCTGCGGCGACATTTCCGAGGAGGCGCATGAGCGCGCGGTGCAGCGGATGATCCAGCTCGGCGCCAAGCCGATGACGTCACTGCAATATCTGCTCGAGCTGCAGCGCGACTGGGCGCGCACCGAAACCTACGAGTCGACCACCGGCATCGCGAAGAAATGGGGCGGGGCCTACGGCCTGGGCGTCACCTACGCCAAGTCGATGTTCGGTGCCTCCGAAGGCGGCCACGCCTGATCCCCCCAAACCCACCTCTCACGACGAAGGAATTACCTATGACCTATGTGACCACGCAGGACGGCGCCGAAATCTTCTACAAGGATTGGGGTCCCAAGGACGCGCAGCCGATCGTCTTCCACCATGGCTGGCCGCTGTCGTCGGACGACTGGGACACCCAGATGCTGTTCTTCCTGAATGAGGGGTACCGGGTCGTCGCGCACGACCGGCGCGGTCATGGCCGCTCCAGCCAGATTGGCACCGGCCATGACATGGACCATTATGCCCGCGATGCCGATGTGGTCGCCCGCCACCTCGACCTGACCAATGCGGTGCATATCGGCCATTCGACCGGCGGCGGCGAAGTTGCCCGCTATGTTGCGCAATATGGCATCCCGCAGGGCCGCGTCGCCAAGGCGATGCTGGTCAGCGCGGTGCCGCCGATCATGGCAAAGACCGAGGCCTATCCCAACGGCCTGCCGATCAGCGTCTTCGACGGCTTCCGCGACGGCACCGCCGCCAACCGCGCACAGTTCTTCCAGGATGTCGCCGCCGGGCCGTTCTACGGCTTCAACCGTGAGGGCGTCACGGCGCAGCCGGGCGTGATCGCCAATTGGTGGCGGCAGGGCATGATGGGCAGCGCGCTGGCGCATTATGCGGGCATCAAGGCCTTTTCGGAAACCGACCAGACCGACGATCTGAAGGCGATGACCGTCCCGACGCTCGTCCTGGCGGGCGATGACGATCAGGTCGTGCCTTATCATCAGGGCGCCGAGCTGCAGGCCAAGCTGCTGCCGAACCCGACGCTGAAAATCTATCCTGGTTTCAGCCACGGGATGCTGACCGTCAACGCCGACGTCATCAACCCCGATCTGCTCGCCTTCGTGCGCGGCTGATCGACCCGAGGAGGCTGTCCGATGAAACCCTATCTTCTCTCGCTGGGCGCCGGTCTGCTGGTCGGCATCGTCTACAGCCTCCTCGGCGTCAAATCGCCTGCGCCGCCGGTGATCGCGCTGGTCGGATTGTTCGGCATCCTGCTGGGCGAGCAGGCGGTGCCGGTGGCGCGGCACTGGATCGGCACCCCGGCCAGCACGGTCACGGCCCTGTCCTCGAACCCGTCCCCGGAGCGCAAGCCATGATGCCCAGCCGCCGCCAGACGCTCGCCGGGCTTGCCGCCACCGCCGCCTCTCCCCTGTTCGCCGCCCGAAGGAATGCCGCCATGACCGACCTGATCCTCGTCAACGCCAAGGTCACGACTCTCGACAGCAAAAATCCCGAGGCGCAGGCGATCGCGATCCGCGACGGCAAGTTCCTGTGTGTCGGCACCGAGCAGGAAGTCCGCGCCGCCGCCCCGCGCGCGCAGGTGATCGATGCGGGCAGGCGCCGCATCATCCCCGGCCTGATCGACAGCCACATGCACATCATCCGGGGCGGGCTGAACTATAACATGGAATTGCGCTGGGACGGCGTGTCGACGCTGGCCGATGCGATGGCGATGCTGAAGCGCCAGGTCGACAATACGCCCGCGCCGCAATGGGTGCGCGTGGTCGGCGGCTTCACCGAGCATCAGTTCGCCGAAAAGCGCCTGCCAACCATCGCCGAGCTGAACGCCGTCGCGCCCGACACGCCGGTCTTCATCCTGCACCTCTACGACCGCGCGCTGCTCAACGCCGCCGCGCTGCGCGTCGTCGGCTATACGAAGGACACGCCCAACCCGCCCGGTGGCGAGATCGTGCGCGATGCGGCGGGCAATCCGACCGGCCTGCTGCTCGCCAAGCCCAATGCGACGATCCTCTATTCGACGCTGGCCAAGGGGCCGAAGCTGCCGCCCGAATATCAGCTCAATTCGACGCGCCATTTCATGCGTGAGATGAACGGGCTGGGTGTGACCGGCGTGATCGACGCGGGCGGCGGGTTCCAGAACTACCCCGACGATTATGAGATCATCGAGAAGCTGCACGCCGACGACCAGCTGACCCTCCGTATCAGCTACAATCTGTTCACCCAGAAGCCCAAAGAGGAGCTGGCCGACTTCTCCGGCTGGGTGAAGCAGGTGTCGCCGGGCCAGGGCGACGACACCTATCGCCATAACGGCGCGGGCGAGATGCTGGTCTATTCGGCGGCGGACTTCGAGGATTTCCGCGTCGAGCGCCCCGACATGCCGCCCAGCATGGAGGGCGATCTGGAGCCGGTGATCCGCCTGCTCGCCGAGCATCGCTGGCCGTGGCGGTTGCACGCCACCTATGACCAGACGATCGGCCGCGCGCTCGACGTCTATGAGACGGTCCACCGCGACATCCCGCTGACCGGCATCAACTGGTTCTTCGATCATGCCGAGACGATCAGCGACCGGAATATCGACCGGATCGCGGCGCTGGGCGGCGGCATCGCGGTGCAGCATCGCATGGCCTATCAGGGCGAATATTTCGTCGAACGCTATGGCCAGAAGGCCGCCGAACGGACACCGCCGATCGGCAAGATGATCGCGGCGGGCATTCCCGTGGGTGCCGGCACCGATGCGACGCGCGTCGCCAGCTACAATCCCTGGGTGTCGCTCAACTGGCTGGTGACGGGCAGAACGGTCGGCGGGCTGTCGCTCTATCCGGGCGTCAATCGCGTCAGCCGCGAAAAGGCGCTGCGCATGTGGACGCATGAGAACACGTGGTTCTCCAACGAGGTGGGCAAGAAGGGGCAGATCAAGGTCGGCCAGCTCGCCGATCTGGCGGTCCTGTCGGACGATTATTTCGCGGTGCCCGAAAGCGACATCCCGCATCTGCGCTCGGTCCTGACCATCCTGGGCGGCAAGGTCGTGTCGGGGGAGGGGGATTATGCTCCGCTCGCGCCTGCGCTGCCGCGCCCGATGCCCGACTGGTCGCCGGTCGCGACCTTTGGCGGCTATCACCGCTCGCCCGAAACCAGCGCCAAGCTGGCGAGTGCCTGCGGCTGTGCGAGCAGCTGCGCGGTGCACGGCCATGACCATGCCGCCGCCCTCGGCGCGGATGTACCCGCCGCCGATGTGCAGAGCTTCTGGGGCTCGTTCGGCTGCGGCTGCTGGGCCGTCTGATCCATCCTGACCAAAGGAGAATTGCGATGAAGAAGACCATGTTCCTCGCGGCGGTCGTCCTGCTCGGCACGACGCCGGTCACCGCCCAGAAGACCCCAGATTTTGCGGTCGGCCCGCAGTACGACACGACCCATGTCTATGTGCCCCAGGACCAGTATGACGCGTTCATGCACAGCTTCGTCGCCACCTTCGGCGGCAGCCTGAGCAAGCAGGGCGAGTTCCAGGTTACGCCCACACCCAGCAAGACCAAGTCGCAACTGGCGCTGACGCCCGCGGGCAGCGTCTCGGCCTTCGGTTTCCTGACGCCCATCCCCTATCCCTTCGGACAGGAGCGGACCGGCTATCTCGTCACCGACATGGACAAGGCGGTCGCGGCGGCGGTGAAGCATGGCGCGGTGCGGGTCATCACGACCTTTCCCGACCCGATCGGGCGCGACGTGGTGGTGCAATGGCCGGGCGGCATCAACATGCAGCTCTATTGGCACACCACCAAACCGAATTACGCGCCGCTGGCCACCGTGCCGGAGAACCGCGTCTACCTGACCGCCGATGCGGCCGGTGCGTTCCTGAAAAGCTGGGGCGGCTATGCCCATGCGCGGGTGCTGTCGGATGACAAGGCGGCGGACGGCGCGGACATCGGTCAGCCGGGCAAGACCTATCGCCGGGTGCGCCTGACCTCGGGCTATGGCGACATGATGGTGATCGTCTCGGACGGGCAATTGCCCTGGCCCTATGGCCGCGAGGTGACGGGGTATAAGGTCACGAACCTGCAAGCGACGCTGGCCAAAGCGAGCGCGGCCGGGGTCGAGACCTTGGTGTCCCCGCATGTCGCGGGCGACCGCCAATCGGCGATGGTCCGCTTTCCCGGCGGCTATATCGCCGAAATCCACTCGCCCGTGATCTACTGACATGCGCGGCTCCGCCAATCCCCCCTTTGTCGAAGTGATCGTGCAGAGCCGTGCGGCATGGTTTGCGGCCCGGCTGGCCCTGTGCGGTGCGTACATGTTGGGCGGCGTCATCAAGCTGACCGACTGGCCGGGGGCGGTGGCGGAGCAGACGCATTTCGGCATGACGCCGCCTGCGCTCTGGGCCGCGATCACCATCGCGGTCGAACTGGTCGGGCCGCTGCTGATCCTGACCGGGCGTTTCGTCTGGCTGGGGGCGGGGATGCTGGGGGTTTTCACCGCGCTTGCCGCGCTGACCGCCAATGCCTTCTGGACGATGCCGCCGGGGCCGGAGCGCTTCGCCGCGACCAACGGCTTTTTCGAGCATATCGGGCTGGTCGGCGGCTTCGTGCTGGTCGCGATGCTGGCCGGGCGGGACCGTGCTTGAACTGGCCCTCCTGCTGGCGGCTGCGGCAGCGCAGGTCGATGCTGGTGCCGCAGGGCAAAGCGGCACAGAGGCGTGGCAGGCCCCGACGCTGACCATCGTGCGCTATGACGAGCATTGGGACCGACTGGCCGCCCCCCAGGCGCGCGACGATCACTGGACCGAGCGGTTCAAATACATCCCCATCGGCGATGACGGCGCCTATCTGACCACCGGACTGGAGCTACGGGCGCGGCGCGAGGCGTTTCGCGACAATCTGTTGGGCAATGCGGCGGCCCCCGATGACGCCTATGTCTGGCTGCGCGCGCTCCCCTATGCCGACCTCCATGTCGGCCGGGTGCGGGGCTTCGTCCAACCGATCGCCGCCTATGCGATCGGCGTCGCCCCCGCTGCCGGGCCGATCGACCAGACCCGCGTCGACCTGTTGCAGGGTTTCGCCGACGTGCGCCTGGGGCCTGCCGAAACCGGCGCGAGCGATGCGCCGGGCGTGACCTTGCGCGCCGGGCGGCAGATGCTGTCCTTCGGCAGCGAGCGGCTGATCGGTACGCGCTATGGCCCCAACGTCCCGCTGGCATTTGACGGCGGTCGCGCCATCGTCTCGCTGCCCGGGGCGCGCATCGACCTGTTGGCGGTGCGGCCGGTCCAGCCGGGGGCGCACAGCTTCGACGACCGCAGCTCGGCAACAAAATCGCTCTGGGGCGCCTATGCCACCATGCCATGGGGGCAAACGGGGCTGGACCTTTATTATCTCGGCTATCGCAATCGCCTCGCCCGGTTCGGAGGGGTCACCGGGGCGGAGCGACGCCACAGCCTGGGCGTCCGTCATTATGGCGCGGCAGGCGCCTGGCACTGGAATGTCGAGGGGGTGGTGCAGTTCGGGCGGTTCGCCGATCAATCCATTCGCGCCTGGACCGTCGCGACCGAGCTGGGCCACCGCTTTCCCGCCGCCCCTTTGTCACCCGACCTCGCCCTGCGGTTCAACATGGTCAGCGGCGATGCTCATGCCGGGGACGCGCGGCTGGGCACCTTCAATGCCCTGTTTCCCAAGGGCAAATATTTCGGCGAGCTGTCGCCCATCGGGCCAAGCAATATCGTCAACGTCAATCCGCGCGCCAGCTTCGTGCTGGGCGGTGGCGTCTCGGCGAGTGTGGCCGCCATGGCCTATTGGCGGCAGTCACGCGGCGACGGCGTCTATGACATTCCTGGCAACCTGATCCGCGCGCCCGGCGCTGCGACCGCCCGCTTCATCGGCAAACAGGCCGAGGTCGCGCTGGCGTGGCAGGCGACGCCCGAACTCGAACTCTCCACCTCGCTCTCGGCCTTCGTGCCGGGCGGCTTCCTCCGCCAGACCGGCCCCGCCCGCACCACGGGCCTGTGGGGGCTGGAGGCGAATTTCCGGTTCTAAGGAGCATGACCATGACCGACACCCCCCGTTTCGACCCGCGCGTGCCCCTGTTGCTGGTGCTGTCCGTGACGACCGGACTGGTCGATGCGGCCAGCGTGCTGGGCCTGGGCAAGGTGTTCACCGCCAACATGACCGGCAACATCGTCTTCCTGGGCTTCGCGGCGGCGGGGACACCGGGCTTTGCCTGGCCGCTGTTCGTCGTGGCCCTGCTGAGCTTTCTGGTCGGCGCGCTGATCGGCGGGCGGACGGGGCGCGCGCATGTCGGACGACCCGAGCGGCGCTGGCTGCTGACGGAGGCGGCGATCGAGACCGCCTTGCTCTGGATCGCCGCCGTGCTGGCGATCGGCATGGGCCGCAACAGCCCGGAGTCCGCACCCGTCTTCGCCATCATCGCGCTGACCGGGCTGGCCATGGGCTTCCGCAATGCGACCATCCGCCAGATGAAGGTCGCGGACCTGACCACCACCGTCCTGACGCTGACCCTGACGGGTCTCGCCGCCGATTCCACCGCCGCCGGGGGCGGCAACCCGAACTGGACCCGCCGGATCGCGGCGGTGGTCGCGATCTTCGTGGGGGCGTGCGTGGGCGCCGCGCTGCTGCTTCATGTCGGTCTTGCCGCACCGCTCGCGCTGGCCGGAGCGCTGGTACTGGGCGGCACGCTGGCCTGCACCGCGCATCCTGCGGCGAACGGCATCGTCAAGGCGTGAGGGGGGTGTCCTCGGTCGCCAGCGCCCGCGCGATACGGCGATCGGGGATCAACCACAAAGCGATAACCCCGACATAGAGGATGATCGCCGCGACCCGGCTGACAAAGGCGAGCGGCACCGCGATCGCGTAGAGGAGGATGCTGCCCCACCCTTTCCAGTCACGCCCGATCGCCTTCGCCACGCGGGACTGCGCGCCGTTGCACAGGATGATGGCGCGCTCGGTCAGCTTGTAGCCGACCGCCGCCATGCCCAGCACGACGCCGTAGGCCGCCGTCGCCCCCACCGCGAAATGGCTTTCGTCATGCCAGCGGATAACGAAGGGCACCAGGCTGAGCCAGAACAGCAGGAACAGGTTCGCCCACAGCACCCGCCCGTCGATCCGCTCGGTCGCGTGGAGCAGATGATGGTGGTTGTTCCAGTACAGCCCGACATTGATGAAGCTGAGTACATAGGCCAGCAGCACCGGCGCCTCCTGCGACAGCGCGGACAGCTCGCCGCCCGCCGGTACTTTCAGTTCCAGCACCATGATCGTGATGATGATCGCGATCACTCCGTCGGTGAAGGCCTCCAGCCGTCCGGTGTTCATATCTCGCCCAGCCCCGGCATGTCGCGATCCGCCGCGCCCGCTTCGACGAACTGCTGGAGCAGCCAGGATGCGGCGGGTCCGGGCGGCAGGTCGCGGCGCCAGACGCCCGCGAAGCGGTACATGCCACCGGGATGGTCGGGCATGTGCAGCCGGACCAGCGCGCCCGTCGCCAGATCGGCCTCGATCAGCGACAGGGGCATGTTGCCCCAGCCGATCCCCTCGCGCAGCAGCGAATGCTTGGCCCCCAGATCGGCCAGCCGCCATGTGCGCGGGCTCATCACCGAAAAGTCGCGCCCCTCGGTAAAGCGCGACCGGTCGGTCAGGACAAGCTGGATATGATCGCGCCCCGCGCCCGGCGGGATGCGCTCCATCCGGGCGAGCGGATGATCGGGCGAGGCGACCGGGACCATCGGCAGTGCTCCCGCGCCGATACACTCCACGCCCTCGATCCCCGCCGCGACGGGGCCGGAAATGCCGATCGCCGCCGTCTGGTCCAGCACCATCGCGGTCACGCTGCCCAGCGCCTCCACATGCAGGCGCAGCGACACGGTCGGGAATTCGGTGCGAAAGGTCCGCAGGATCGTGCCCAGCCGGGGCGCAGGCAGCATCACGTCGACGGCCAGATTGACCTCGGCCTCCAGCCCCTCCAGCAGCCCCTTCACCTTGGCGCGCAGGCCGTCCACGCCCTCGCCGATCGCCCGCGCCTCGGCCAGCACGGCGCGGCCCTCGACCGTCAGGACCGGCTTTTTGGTCCCCTCGCGGTCGAACAGCCGCACGCCCAGCTGCGCCTCCAGATTGGCGATGCCGTAGCTGATGACCGACACCGCCCGGTTCAACCGACGCCCCGCGCCCGCGAAGCTGCCCGTATCGACCACCGCCAGAAAGATCTTGATCTGGTCGAAAGTCGGAAAGCCGGGGTTGGCCATTTCAATTCCATCGAACGTTAGCGCCCGATTTATCTCACTGAACGGGCATGTCGGCAAGGCCTATATCCGGGACAACAGACGGGCTGATCCGCCCGGTTTCAAGGAGATAGATGATGATCGAGGTTCGTCCCTTTGCTGGTCTTGGTGGTGCCGATCATGGTTGGCTGAACGCCAAGCATCATTTCAGCTTCGCCGACTATTACGATCCTGCCCGGATGAACTGGGGTGGCCTGCGGGTGTGGAACGATGACACCATCGCGCCGAAGACCGGCTTTCCGCCGCATCCGCACCGCGACATGGAGATCATCACCTATGTCCGCGAAGGCGCGATCACCCATCAGGACAATCTGGGCAACAAGGGTCGCACCGAGGCAGGCGATGTCCAGGTGATGAGCGCCGGCACCGGCATCACCCATTCGGAGTATAATCTGGAGGATGTGACGACCAAAATCTTCCAGATCTGGATCGTGCCCACCGCCAAGGGCGACAAGCCCAGCTGGGGTGCACGGCCCTTTCCCAAGGGCGATCGGGCGGGGCAGTTCGTGACGCTGGCCTCCGGCTTTGCCGAGGATGCGGACGCACTGACGATCCGCACCGATGCGCGGATCGTGGCGGCGACGCTCAAGGCGGGCGAGACGGCGGAATACCCGCTGGGCGCCAACCGCCGCGGCTATCTCGTCCCCGCCACCGGCGCGGTCGAGATCGAAGGGCAGCGGGTCGGCGCGCGCGACGGCGCCGCGATCGATCAGACCGAGACGCTGCGCGTCACCGCGATTGAGGACAGTGAGGTCATTCTGGTCGACGTTGCGTAAGCCAGGTTGGCGAGGGTCCGGTTATGACGACCGTGATCCTCGCCAATCGCTGCGAATGCCCGATTATGAGCGTTCAAACGGTTCGTACGGTGCCGCCATCGATGATGAACTCGGCCCCATGGATCGCCGCGGCGCGATCCGACGCGAGATACGCAATGAGATCGGCAACCTCATGAGGCTCGGCCGCCCGTCCAATCGGGATGCCACCCAGGCCGTCGAGCACCTTTTGCCGCGCTTCCTCGATCGTGCCACCAGTCGCCGCCCGCAGACGCTCGAGAAACTCGGAAGTGGACTCGGTCATGATCCAGCCGGGCGAGACGGCGTTGACCCGCACGCCCTTCGGCCCAACTTCCTTGGAGATGGACTTGCTGTAGGTCCTGAGCGCGGCCTTCGCAGCGGCATAGGCAGTGGTCGATTCCGGCAGCGGCAGGATCGACTGGATCGAGGTGACGTGGATCACCGTGCCGGCACCCCGATCGATCATCTGCGGTACGAGCAGGCGATCGAGACGGACGGCGGCCAGCAAGTTCAGGTTCAATTCGGCCAGCCAGTGGTCGTCGGTGAGCGCCGCGAAACCGCCAGCGGGCGACGCCGAACCACCGACCACATGGGCCAGGATGTCGATTCCCCCCATTCTGTCGAGCGCTGCTTCGGCGAGCGCCGCGCTGCCGGTGGGGGTCGTCAGATCGGCCTGGACGAAGATGGCGTCGCCAATGGGCTCCGCCTCACCTCGCGCAGCGGTGATCACCTGGGCTCCCCCTTGCGCAAAGCGCATCACGGTCGCACGGCCCAGCCCCTTGCTGCCTCCGCTGACAAGCACGCGCTTGCCAGCGAACTCCCCCTTGTCGATCGCGGCGGTCACAGCGTGATCTCCAGCGCCTTGATCGCATCGTCCTCCAGCGTGAAGCGATAGGTGAAGCGGAGCGGACTGCCGGGGAAGTCGCCATGCGCTGGCCCTTCGACCACCACATTGCCGTTTTCCTGGCGCGCCGTGTCCGGTGTGAAGATCGCTTTCACCGGAACGACCTCCTTCTCGAACAGGGTACGTAACGCGGCGTGGCCCTCGAAGCGCTTGCCGATACCGGCATCGAACACGACGGCGTCGGGCGCGAAGGGTTGTATCATCCCCTCCACATCCAAACGGGCATTCGCCGCGACATAATCGGCGATGGGCTTGGGCAGTTTGATTGTCATTGCTCGGCTCCTTGACGGGACGCGATCAATCTAGCGATATGATTGCCCATGATAATCGCCACAAAACGGCATCTGGCGTTTCGGAAAGCGGGACAATGTCCGGAGATGGTCTGAGCGAATTCGACGCGGTCCTCGCCATCGCGCGACGGGGATCGTTCCGGGCGGGGGCGCTGGAACTGGGATTGTCAACGACCGCGCTCAGCAATCTGATCGGCAAGCTCGAACGGCGGGTCGGTGTCCGGCTGTTCAATCGCACGACCCGCAGCGTCTCGCTCACCGACGCCGGGCAGACCTTTGTCGACCAGATCAGGCCCGCCGTCCGGGCGTTGCACGATGCGATGAGCGTCGCGCGGGCGCAGCTTGAGACGCCATCGGGAACGCTTCGCATCAATGCGTTTGCGACGGGCGCGCGGGAGGTTCTCAGCCCGCTTCTGCTCAAATTTCTGCGACGCTACCCTCAGGTTCACCTCGACTTGGTCACCGAAGGGCGGATCGTGGACATTGTCGAGGCCGGCTTTGATCTCGGTCTGAGAAGTGCCGACCTCGTGCCCAGCGACATGATCGCCATCCCGATCGGCCCACCACGCCGCTTCGCGGTGGTCGGGTCACCGGCCTATTTTAAGGCCAATGGCGAGCCCCGCGTGCCCCCCGATCTCCTGCGGCATGCCTGCCTGCGCATCCGACTGCCAAACGGTGCATTGCACCGCTGGCAGTTCCAGAAAGACGGAGAGCATCTTCAGGTCGATGTCACTGGTCCGATCACGCTCGACGAGGCGAGCCTCGCCCGTATCTCGGTTCTGGATCATATCGGCATCGGATACTTCATGGAATCCGATGTGCGCGACGATATTGAACAGGGTCGGCTCGTCCAGGTTCTTCAAGACTGGACGCCGCCACTGGGGCGCTTGAGCCTGTATTATCCTAACAGGCGTAATCCTTCCGCCGCGTTCAAGGCCCTGATCGACATGGCTCGCGACATCGGCTGAGAAAGGACAGCTATATCCTGAAGCCGGACCGTCGAGCCCCAATGTCCGTCGTTCGGAAGCGAAAAATCAATATGACGAGCGAACGCCCGATCCTGTACGCATAGCGCCGGTCAGGCGAACGCGTGCGAGCATAGCAGATGCCGCGGCGGATGGAGTACATCGCCCAAGACCTCTGGGTGAGCTGACCATCCGCGTCGATCGCGGTCAGGCGGCCGACCATATCGATCTCGCGCAGTTTAAACTTAAAGCTGTGGAACAGCTGCCCCAGCGCCCGGTCGGCACGAGGCAGGCCAATGGCTTACCGACCACGCTCCGCAGATTTGCCCCTTCGCGCGTACAGGCCACGCACGCCGGTTGCGCGGCTGCCGGATCATTCTGGCTCGCTTCTATGAGGCGAAACCCTTCAGCGGCAGCGCACAGCATCCAGCCCCGGGTCAGCGGGAGGAAGGCTCGTCGAACAAGCGGCCGCTCCAGCACCGTGACGGGGGGCGCGATGATGATCTCTGATGTGAGAAGGTACACCAGACTTCGGCCTGGTGTATCGCTATACCGCCACAGTTGGGCTGAAATGGCAGAGAGCGTCGCGATCGGGCGTTATCCATGTCACCGACCTGCACCGCAATTGTGGAAGCCCTCCCGAGTTCGGGAATACCAGCCGACGGCTGGCCAAACGATGCAATGGCCGAAAATCCGCCGAAGCGTCCTAGCCGTGAATAAAATCGAGAAACGCGCGCAGGGGCGGCGGTACAAGACGACGACCAGAATAATAAAGGAACGGGCCGGAGAAGGACTGCCACCAGTCCGGCAGCACAGCTTCCAATGCGCCATTGGCCAGCACCGGCCGGAGCCAGTCCTCGAACAGATGGATGACCCCACCGCCTGCGACGGCAATATCGACCAACAGGTCCGCCGCGCCGGACACGCTGGCGATTAACGGCCCCTGCGGCTCAATCCGGACGATCTCGCCGTCGCGCTCGAATTCCCACGGGCTGGTGAGCGCACCGCTGGTGAACCGGCCGCGCAGGCAGGCATGATCCAACAACTCGCGCGGATGGGTCGGCCGTCCGCGTGCGTCAAGATAGGCCGGGGCTGCCGCCGTCGCGAAGCGTTGGACACGCGGGCCGATCGGCACCGCGATCATGTCCTGCTCCAATCGCTCGTCATAGCGGATGCCCGCATCACAGCCCGACGCCACCATATCGACAAAGCCGTCCTCGGCGACGATCTCGACCTGTATGTCGGGATAGGTGGCGAGAAAGCCGGGCAGGATCGACGGCAGCACCAGACGGGCCGCGCTGACCGGCACATTAAGCTTGAGCGTGCCTGCGGGCCGGTCGCGGAACAGGTTCACGACGTCGAGCGCCGCCTCCACCTCGCCGAGTGCGGGCGCCAGACGTTCGATCAGCCGCGTCCCCGCCTCGGTCGGCACGACGCTGCGGGTCGTGCGATGGAGCAGCCGGACGCCCAGCCGCGCTTCCAGCCGCCGGACCGCTTCGCTCAGCGTCGACGCGCTCGATCCGACGGTCCGGGCCGCATCGCGGAAGCCCCGCGCCTGCGCGACCGCCAGGAATGCGTTGAGATCGGCAAGGTTGGCCTTCATCGTTCGGTTTTCCGTACAGCCCGTGCGGATCAGTCCGGCTTATCGCGATGATCTGCAAGCCGTATCTCGGTGCCAGCATAGGAGAAAGACGATGACAATCGATCAGGCAGGCACCTATTCCTTGGCCGGCCGCGACGTGAAGCGGCTCGGCTACGGCGCGATGCAGCTTGCAGGTCCCGGCGTGTTCGGTCCGCCGCGCGACCATGATGCGGCAATTGCCGTCCTGCGCGCCGCCGTCGCGGCTGGGGTCAACCACATCGACACCAGCGATTTCTACGGCCCGCACGTGACCAATCGGCTCATTCGCGAAGCGCTGTCCCCCTATCCCGACGACCTGCTGATCGTGACCAAGATCGGCGCGCGGCGCGGTGCCGATGCCTCATGGCTGCCCGCATTCGAACGAGATGAACTGGTCCGCGCGGTTGAGGACAATCTCAAGAACCTCGGGCTGGAGGCGCTCGATGTCGTCAACCTGCGCCTGATGTTCGACGTTCATGGACCGGCGGAAGGATCGCTCGCCGCGCCGCTGAAGGCCGTGGCGGATCTGCAACGGCAGGGGCTGGTACGCCATATCGGCCTCAGCAACGTGACGCCGACACAGTTTGAAGAGGCGCGCGAGATCGCCGAAATCGTCGGCGTCCAGAACCAGTATAACCTGGCGCACCGCAACGACGATGCCTTCATCGACGCGCTGGCAGCGCAGGGCGTCGCCTATGTGCCGTTCTTCCCACTCGGCGGCTTCAGCCCGCTCCAGTCGGAGGCACTGTTCGACGTGGCGGCACGGCTGGAGGCGACGCCGATGCAGGTGGCGCTCGCCTGGCTGCTCCAGCGCTCGCCCAATATCCTGCTGATCCCCGGCACCTCGTCGGTCGCGCATCTCCACGAGAACCTCGCCGCAGCCTCGTTGACGCTGCCCGAGGATGCGGTGGCCGAGCTCAACGCGATCGGCCGGTAATCAGGCCGGGCGGTTGGCGAGCACCGCGTCGAGAAGACCGGGAAAGCGCTGGTCGAATTCGGCGCGCCGCAGCGTGTTGATCATTTCGCGCCCCGCCTGCGTCGTCTCGATCAACCCCGCCGCGCGCAGCAGCTTGAGGTGATTGGACAGCGTGCTCTTTGGGATGGACTCGCACGGCGCGGCATGGGCGCAACTCAGCCGCTCCGTCGCGGCGAGCCGCGCCACCATAGCCAGCCGATTGGGATCGGCCAGCGCGTGCAGCGCCAGATCGAGCGGAACGTCCTCCAGCCGGGGATGGGTGAAGCGGGGCATGCGACAGATATAGGGTGCTACCGTAAATTTAATAGTTCGGGATTATTGAACTATTATCGCATCGACCCAATTTCCTGCCTGCCGACAGCGCACGACGCCGTGATCGCGGGCCAGATTTTTGGAGAATGCACATGTCACTTGCAGGAAAGACAGCGCTCGTTACCGGCGGATCGCGCGGCATCGGCTCGGCCATCGCCAAGCGGCTGGCGGCCGATGGCGCGACGGTGGCGATCACCTATGCCGGTAACAAGGCGGCAGCCGACGCTACCGTGGCGGCAATCGAGAGCGCGGGCGGCACCGCCTTCGCCTTCCAGGCCAATGCGGCCGATCCCGCTTCGCAGCGCACCGGCGTCGAACAGGCTGCTGCTGCTTTGGGTGGGATCGACATCCTTGTCCACAACGCCGGCGTCGCCGAGTTCTCTACGCTCGCCGAGGACACCGATGAGACATATGACCGCCAGTTTGGCGTCAACGTGAAGGGCCTCCATGTCGGCACCCGCGCGGCCCTGCCGCATCTTCGCGACGGTGGGCGGATCATCCTGATCGGCAGCATCTCGGGCGAAATGGCCTTCCCTGCGACCACGATCTACAGCGCAACCAAGGCGGCGGTGGCGGCGCTGGCGCGCGGCTGGGCCAAGGATCTTGCGCCGCGCAACATCCTGGTCAACACTGTGCAACCGGGTCCGATCGACACCGATATGAATCCCGCCGACAGCGAATTCGCGGGGCAGGTGCTGCAGGCCATCCCGCTCGGCCGCTACGGCAAAGTCGAGGAGATTGCGGGCGCTGTCGCATTCCTGGCTGGACCGGATGCGAGCTACATCACCGGCACCACGCTCAATATTGACGGCGGTGTGACGGCGTAAGCCGCCGGGTCGGCCCCTCTTCGAGACGGTCGTGGCAATCAAATTGGTCCGCCGCTTGTCGGCGGCGTGAAGGACCGACAATTTGGCGTGCCAGCGTTTACCGCTGGCACGCTTCTGCCATTACATGTCTGCAGCGGTCGGGCGAACGATGACCTCGTTGATGTCGACGCCTTCGGGCTGCTCTACGGCATAGCGAACTGCCCGCGCGATCGCGTCCGCGGTCAGCGCTTTCTTCCGCCACCCCGTCAGCGCGGTGGCCACCGCCGGATCGGTAATGTCGTGGCCGAGCTCGGTGGCGACGACGCCCGGCGAGATCAGCGTCGAACGGATATCGTCATGCTCCTGCCGCAGCCCTTCGGTAATGGCGCGCACCGCATGTTTGGTGGCGCAATAGACGGCAGCGGTCGGCATAACCATGTGCGCGGCGACCGAGGCGACATTGACGATATGGCCGCCCTGCTGCGCCACGAACCGTGGCAGAACCGCAGCGATGCCATTGAGCACGCCGTGGATGTTGACGTCGACCATTCGTTTCCACTCATCGCGTTTCAGCGCTACGAGCGGTGAAAGCGGCATGACGCCGGCATTGTTGACCAATACATCGATGCGCCCGAACCGTGCCTCGGCAGCGCCCACGAAGGCGTCAAAGTCGGCGCCGTCCGTTACGTCGAGGATGCGCCACGCGACCGTCTCGCCCAGTTCGTCGGCCAGCGCCTGCAACCGGTCGCCGCGTCGCGCGCCGATGAACAGCCGCGCGCCAGCCGCTGCCAGTTCGCGCGCCGTCGCCTCGCCGATCCCGCTGGAGGCGCCGGTGATGAGGACGACTTTGTCCATGCTTCCTGCCATGATGCTTTCCTTGCCTTAAAGTGACGGGTGGAAAGATGGCGCCGCAGGGGCCGTAAGCGGTAGAGCGATCGTCCGAACGCTTTGCACAATTCTCCAGAAGCGGCCCAATCCGCTTGCGCCTGCCGGTCGGCTGATGAATGACCATCGCATGGACCGGATTGCCGAACTTACCGACGTTATCGACCGTCATGTCAACGGATCAGGCATTTGGACGACAGCGTTACCCCGTGTTTCTCTGATTCGCGCGGACCAAGCGAGCGCCCCGACGCCCGCCGTTTATGAAGCTTCGCTTTGCCTGATCGCCCAAGGCTCGAAGCGCGTCTCGATCGGCGATCACAGCGTCGTCTACGATGCAGCGCATTATCTCCTCGTCTCGCTCGACCTGCCAATCGTCGGCCATGTCATCGATGCGAGCCCCGACCGCCCTTATCTCTGTTGCAAGATCGATCTAGACCCTGCGATGCTGGCCGATCTGATGGTAGGCGAAGGCAGTGCCGTTCCGCGCGCCGACCTGCCGGTGCTCGGCGTTTATCCCAGCGATCCCGATCTGATCGACGCCGCGTGCCGTCTGGTGGGACTGCTCGATCGACCGGAAACGATTCGAGTCCTGGCGCCGCTGATCGAAAGGGAAATCGTCTACCGTCTGATGATTGGACCGCACGGCCCGATGCTCCGCCACGTTGCAACAGCGGGCAGCCACCTCAACCAGGTCAGCCGCGCGATTTCCGCGATCCGGCGCCGCTTCGACACGCCAATCCGCATCGACGAGATCGCTGCCGAGGCAGGGATGAGCTCTTCCTCGCTATATGCGCATTTCAAGGCGATCACCCGCATGACGCCGCTTGAATACCAGAAGCAGTTGCGCCTCCAGGAAGCCCGGCGCTTGATGCTGGTCGGCGGCGCTACGGCCGGGACGGCCGGTTTCGCAGTAGGCTATGATAGTCCGTCGCAATTCAGCCGGGAATATCGCCGCTTGTTCGGCGCACCGCCGCGTCAGGATATCGACCGGCTGCATTCTGCCCAGCAGGCATAACTCTATGACTACGGTCACGGCCGGGAATGGCTGATCGAAGGAGGGGCGCCAGAATAGGCGGGGGCGCGGTCGAAATCGTTCGACGGACGATCGGGCCGCTCTTTCCGCTCGCCAAAAATGTGATCATCCTTCGGTTTGACGCACACCGATGATAGGCTCTGCCGAGCCGGGAGGCGTTTTGATCACACGTACGACGCGTCGTTTCACGGACGAGTTCAAGCGCGAGGGTGTGGCGCTGTGGGAAACGAGCGGTCCACCACAGATCGAGATTGCGGCCGAGTTGGGCATCATATCCGCGCGCTGGCGGGGCGCCGGTTCCGGCCCTGCACGACCGACACGCCAGTGGCGGCCATTGAGCCATAATCGACAACGTGCACTCGGCTATCAGGTATCTACCCAGCGTGTTCGCCAACACGGGGGATGATCAAGTCCTCGCGCATGGGATCCTTGGTCGATCGGCGGAGTGGAGGCGTTCTTGGGCCGAATCCCGGTGGGGGACGGAACAGGTCTCCGAACCGATCGTCCCCCTTCTATCACCGATGGGATGAACGACATGGCCAAGCGCACCAGCGATTTCTTCGTCGAACGGCTCAAGACCTGGGGCGTGACCCGGATCTATGGCTATCCCGGCGACGGCATCAACGGCGTTCTGGGCGCGCTCCAGCGGGCCGAGCGGGCGGGTGAGGGGATCGAGTTCATCCAGGTCCGGCATGAGGAGATGGCGGCGTTCATGGCGGTCGCCCATGCCAAGTTCACCGGCGAGATGGGCGTCTGCCTGTCGACCGGCGGGCCTGGGGCGACCCACCTCATCACCGGGCTTTACGATGCCAAGCTGGACCATATGCCGGTCCTGGCGATCGTCGGGCAGGCCGAGGCGACCATTCGCGGTGCTACCTATCAGCAGGAAATCAATCTCGACCGCATGTTCGCCGATGTCGCCGATTTCGTGCAGGAAGCGGCCGCCCCGGCGCAGGTCCGCCATCTGGTCGACCGCGGCGTGCGCATCGCCAAGGCACGCAACGGCGTGACCGCGCTGATCCTTCCCAAGGACATACAGGACGAGACATGGCAGGAGCCCGCCCGCGCGCACGGCTTCACCCGTTGTGGCCCCGGCTATACCCGCCCGCGGGTCATCCCTCACGAGGCGGATCTTGCCGCGGCGGCGGCGGTGCTGAACGCCGGACGCAAGGTCGCGATCCTGATCGGTGCAGGCGCGCGCGGCGCGGCGGACGAGGTGGTCGCGATCGCCGAGCGGCTTGGCGGCGGTGTGGCCAAGGCGCTGCTGGGCAAGGATGTGCTGCCCGACGACCTGCCCTTCGTCACCGGCGCGATCGGCCTGCTCGGCACCAAGCCGTCCTCGGACATGATGGAGCAGTGCGACACGTTGCTGATGATCGGCACGGGTTTCCCCTGGGCCGAATATCTGCCTGCCGATGGTCAGGCGCGGGCGGTGCAGATCGATATCGACCCGGCGATGCTGGGGCTTCGCTATCCGGTGGAGGTCAATCTCCACGGCGATGCGGCCGAAACGCTGCGCGCGCTCCTGCCCCTCGTCACCCATAAGACGGATCGCGACTGGCAGGCGGGCATCGTCGACGGCGTGCGCGACTGGTACGAGACGATCGACGCTCGCGCGAAGGCCAGCGCCAACCCCGTCAATCCGCAGCGCGTCGTCTGGGAAATGTCGCCGCGCCTGCCCGACGATGCGATCGTCACCTCCGATTCCGGGTCCTGCGCCAACTGGTATGCACGCGACTATCGCGTGAAAAAGGGGCAGCGGGCGTCGCTGTCGGGCGGGCTCGCCTCGATGGGGGCCGCGGTGCCCTATGCGATCGCTGCCAAATTCGCCCATCCCGATCGGCCGGTCGTCGCACTGGTCGGGGATGGCGCGATGCAGATGAACAATCTGGCCGAGATGATCACGGTGCAGAAATATTGGCGGCGCTGGGCCGATCCCCGGCTGATCGTCTGCGTCTTCAACAATCGCGATCTCAATGAGGTGACGTGGGAGCAGCGGGTGATGGAGGGCAATCCGCGCTTCGAATCGTCGCAGGACCTGCCCGATGTTCCTTATGCCCAATTCGCCGAGTTGATCGGCCTGACCGGCATCCATGTCGACGATCCCGAGCAACTCGGCACCGCCTGGGACCGGGCGCTGGCGGCGGACCGACCGGTCATCCTGGAGGTGCGGACCGATCCGGAAGTCGCGCCGCTGCCGCCGCATATCACGCTGGAACAGGCCAAGGCCTTCATGTCCGCCATGGCCAAGGGCGATTCGGGGGCCGGCGCGGTCCTGGCCGACACGGCGCGGCAGTTGCTTGGCGAGATCCTTCCCGGCCGTACGGGACGCGACTAGAGCTGCATCGACGGAGCCGCCGCCAGCGCTTGCGCCCGGTCCTGCAATCTCCGCCAGATCGCTCGTTCCTCGGTCGCTTCGGCCAGGGCGCGGTGGGCGGGCGGGCTATCCTTGGTCGTGTTGGCCCATGCTACCAGATCGCGGACCCGCGCCTCCAATTCCTCCGGCGGCACGGCATCGCGCAGGATATGGGTCGCGGTGTCGCGCAACGCGATATCGGTGTCCTGCAAGCGTAGCGTGTGGCGGGGAAATCCCGCCGCGCGCAGCAGCACACTCATCCACTTGCCGTCCCAGGACGGCGCGCTGGCGAACAGGGCATGGCCGGTCAGCGCCTCGACCATCTGTCGGGCGACGATGTCATGGGGAACGCCGTCGCGGACCACTGTTTCGCGCGACAGGCCGTGAATCTGCTCGGCGGCGTCATTCCAGTCGTCCCAGTCCGGCGCAGGCGCGATCAGATGGCTTTGCGAACGGCCATCGTCGAACACCCAGGCGATCTCGATCGGATAGCTCCGGTCCGACAGCGAGGACGCCTCGAAGTCGAGAAAGACGTTCAAGTGCGATCCTCCCCGTTCGCGTACCACTCCGCATAGCCGGTGTTGCGGACCATATGGCGGTTGAGATCGGGCGCTCCGTCGTCCCACCATACCGGGCCGCGTTCGCCCAGCGCGACCTTGGCGTTCTGAACCTGCGCGCGCGCGCGGATTAGGCCCGCTTCGTCCTTCCGCATCATTCCGGTCCGCACCGCCCGCCGGGCCTGCATCAAGGCGTCAACCAGCGCCTGTCGCTCGTCCGGCGCCAAAGCGGGGTTGCTCCTGCGCCATAACCGGCCCCGGACGACGATGTAGCGGCCATCGGGCGTGATCGGCGGCTGGCTTATCGGCGCCGCCACAGCATCGCCCCCAGGGCCGCCAGCCCCAGTGCGGCGACGCCAGCGCCCGCCGCCGCCTTTCGGCGCTGGTTCGGGCGGCGCCGGCCGCCATCGATGCCGCTGGGGGCAGGAGGGGGATCATGCAGCGCGCCGCTGCCATCCGTGCCGGGATCGGCCTTTCGGGTCCAATGATCCATGAAGCCGTTCATCATCGCCGCGCCGAGGTTGGGCACGAAGAACTGGTTCAGCTTCAGGGCGATGGCCGGCGCCCCGACAGCCATGGTATTGCGGGGATGGTCGGCGAGCCGCACTACGGCCCTGGCCACCGTCTCAGGTGAAAGCGCCCCGGGCGGCAGCGACAGCGCCGCGCCCGTATAATTGGCGGCGTGATCGATCCCCGGCGTGTCGACGAAGGTCGGATAGACGTCGCAGACATGGATGCGCGGGTGTTTTGACAATTCGCCACGCAGCGCTTCGCTGAAGCCGCGCAGCCCGAATTTGCTTGCGGAATAGGCGGCGGCATAAGGGGTGGCGACGAAACCACCGACTGAGATCATGTTGATGAAGATGCCATGATCCTGCGCCAGGAAGATGGGTAGGACGGCATGGGCGTCGTTCATATGGCCGATCAGGTTCGCGGCGACCACCTGTGCATGATCGGCGATCGGCACATCGTGATATTTGCCCACCACGCCGACGCCGACATTGCTGAACCAGACGTCGATCCCGCCCAGATCGTCGCGGGCCCGCGCGGCGAGCCGGGCGACGGCGCCAGCGTCGGTCACGTCGACGACCTGGACCTGCGCTTCGCCGCCCGCCGCGCGGCAGCGTTCGGCAATGTCGTCGAGCCCGGCCTTGCCCCGCGCGGCCAGGACCAGTCTCGCGCCCTGCTTGGCAAAGGCGATGGCGGTGGCGGCGCCGATGCCGCTGGAGGCGCCGGTAATGACGACGCGCTTGGCTGATGTCGTGCGGGTCACGCTTTCTGCCTCGAAAAGAATGATATGGGACAGACGAACGCCGGAGACGGTCGTTCCGAATGACCTCGTCGTCCGGTGTCGAGGAACCTTGCGGGCGGTGCCGAAAGGGTTAGGCTGATCCGATGGCCGTTTTTGATGACAGCTTCGATCCCGACCTGGGCGCAGCCTGCAACCGCCTGGCAAAATGGGTGGAGGCCCTGCCTGAGGGCACGCTGATCGATTCCGCTTCCGCACTGACGGAGGATGATCTCGCACTCATTCTGCGGCGTCTCTATGCCACCCGGCATCTGGGGCCGGACACACGGGCTGTGGGCCCCGCGCCGCCTTCGACCGCGCGAGCGTCGGTGCCGGTGACGGCAAAAAGCTGACGGTGCCGTAATCGGCACAAAAAATCGGCCGTTCCGGAATTTCCCTCAATCCGAACGGCACGGGCGAGCCGCGCTCTATGAAGTGGCCGATGGCAAAGCACCGGCCGCGCCTGTCGCGCCGTCCTGTCGCATCAGCCCGCTGGCCTCCTGGAGCCGCCGGCGGCCGCACCCGTCCGAGGCCCGGTCGAACCAACCAGATGGGACATTCCGGCTTGTATGCCGCTTTCCCGTATCGCAGGCGACCGGAGGATCGGCGCCGCCGGGACCATCGGGTCGCGAACGGGCATGACCAGCGCGGTGGACGCGCCATCCGGGCTTCGGGATGGCGGGGCGAGGGCCTGGTCCAGAGCAGCGGCCAGGATGGGCACCGCGCTTCCCCGGACCATCGACTCATGGTCGCCTGGTATCGTCCAGACCGTCAATTTTCCCGTCACGACGGCACCCCAGCCGGTATCGTTGTGGCGGGCCGTGGGTTCGAGCGACAGGACCCGGCCGGAATAGGGCGCCGCGACATAGCGGTGTGTCGCCTGCTCGACCCTTTGGCTGAAGCTCGCATCACCCGGCGGCGTCGCTTTGCCATGGAGCAAACGGGTCAACCCCGTGCGAACCTTTTGAATCGGGCGTCGCCGGGGCCGGTCGGCATCGAGCAGGACGAGCAGGTCGACCGCACGACCATCCTCCTCCAGTTGCCGGGCCAGTTCATAAGCGACAATGCCCCAACGGCACCATCCGCCCAGACTCAGCGGACCGATGGGATGCACCGACACGAGATGCTCCTTGAGCCGTGCCGCCACCGCCGGGATCGACAGCGCCCCTGCGCCCAGCGCGTCTTCATCAAGCGGATCGATGTTGAGCGTCAGCACCGGCTGCTCGGCGGACAAGCCGCGCAGGATGTTGCGCATCAGCGGCCCGGTGTCGAGCCAGTAGAGCGGCGGTCTTGTTCCCTCGGGATTGAGCAGCATCATCCCCCGATCGGCGGGCTGGTCGCCCAGCGCGATGCGCGCCGCCATGGCGGACAAGGTGGAGTGGCGCATCAGGTCGATCAGCGCCAGGCGCACGCCGAACGCCGCCTCGATCCGGCGGGCCAGCCGTACGGTCATCAGCGAATAGCCGCCCAGATCGAAGAAGTCATCGTCCGCCGCGATCGCACCGATGTTCAGCAACTCGCTCCAGATCGCCGCCAGCTGCCGGTCGATGGCATCGGTCGCTTCCACGGGAATGGCGGCCGGCGCCGCAGCGAAGGGGTCGGGCAGGGCCGCGCGGTCGATCTTGCCATTGGGAGTCAGTGGCATGGACAACAGCGTCACGATCCGGTCGGGGATCATATAGGCGGGCAGGTGGTCGGCCAGGAACGCCTTGACCGCGCGGGGGCCGAGCCATTTGGCGCGCGGCACGACATAGCCGACCAGCAAGGCCTCGCCCGAGGGATCGGTCCATAACCGTACCGCGCTCCACGCGGCATCGGAATGCAGCGACAGCGCGGCCTCGACATCGCCCAGCTCGATGCGAAACCCGCGGACCTTCACCTGATCGTCGATCCGCCCCAGGCAATAAAGCGCACCGCGTTCGTCGAACCGGCCCAGATCGCCGGTCCGGTACACCCGCGACCCGTCCGCCATGTGCACGAAGCGCTCGGCGGTCAACTCGGGCCGGTTGCGATAGCCACGCGCGACGCCCGATCCGCCGATCACGATCTCGCCCACTTTCCCCGGTGGCACGGGCGTCAGATCGCTGTCGGTGACGTACACCGCGATCCCGTTCATCGGCCAGCCGATCGGTATGGCGTCATGACTGGGCGTCACGCGGCAGGCGGTGGACCAGACGGTGGTTTCGGTCGGACCATAGATGTTCCAGAGTTCGCCACATCGCAGCAGCAGCCGGTCGGCGAGCGAGCGGGTCAGCGCCTCGCCCCCCGCCAGGATGCGCAAGCCCGGCAGGCCGCTCCAACCATGTTCGACGAGCGCGCGCCAGGTGGACGGCGTGGCCTGCGCCAGATCGGGGCGATGCGTGGCGAAGGCGGCGGCGAGCCGTGCGGGATCGGCCGCATCCTCCAGATCGATCAGCGCCAGCGATCCGCCCACGAAAAAGGGCAGGAACAGGTCCGGCACCGACAGGTCGAAGCTGAGCCGCGTGAGCCCCAGCATTTTTTCACCCGCACGAAAGCCCGGGCTTGCCGCCATGGTCGTCAGCAGCGCGACTAGCGCGCTATGCTCGATCTCCACACCCTTGGGCCGGCCGGTCGATCCGGACGTGAAGATGACATAGGCCAGCGTCGCGGGCGTGATCGCCGGGCTGGGGAGCATCATCGCGGGCTCGCTATCGTCCTCGGCGATCATCACCGGCACGCCCAGACCGCCGACGACCTCGGCATAGCAGCGATTGGCAACGATCAGCGCAGGCCCCGCATCCTCCATGATATGGGCCAGGCGGGTCGGCGGCGTCGAGGGATCGATCGGCAGATAGGCCGCGCCGATCTTGAGAACCGCCAGCAGCCAGGCGGGCAGATCGACATCGCGCGCCAGGCAGACGCCGATCAGCGGGTGATCGTCGGTCAGCATGGAGGCCAGCCGCGCCGCCAGCTGGTCGACCCGCGCCGCCAACTCGCCATAGCTGCGCCGCTGGCCCCGCGCTTCGACCGCAGGGGCGTCGGGATCGCACCAGGCGTGGCGCGCGACGATGTCGGGCAGGGGGCACCAGGCGCGGTTCACGACATGGCCGGTCGTTTCTGGCTCGCACCGCATGTCGTATCCCCTTCCCTCAATGCCGCCGGTTCGAGCCGGTCGTCCGCAGCATCCAACGGTCCGCCGCTTCCCGATATGTCGAATGATGCATCGGCCAGGGATCGAGGCGGCTAGGCCGGAGGTGATGGTCCTGCACAGCCTTCCGCGCGACGCGCTTTCTCGCCACGGCTCGCGATCGGAGCGGCCCCGCCTTTTCCTCAACGGCAAATTCTATGCGGGCAAGACCAATGGCGTGCACCGGGTCGCGGATCGGCTGTTGCGCGAACTGGATGCGCTGGCGGTGGCGGGCGCGGCCCCGGCGGGATGGGACATGCGGCTGCTGCTGCCCGCGCGCCCCACCTGGGCGCCGCGCTTCGCCGCGATCACGCCGATGCCGCAACGATATGGCGCAAGCCAGTTCTGGGAACAGATGATCCTGCCTTTTGCGGCGCGGCGCGGGGTGCTGGCCAGCTTCGCCAATCTCGCTCCCGGCTGGCATTCGGCCAAGGTGACGATGGTGCACGACGCGCAGTTCCTGCTGTCGCCGGAAAGCTATTCGCCCAAATTGCGCTGGGGCTATCGCCTGCTCGTGCCGCGGGGCGCGCGGTCGAGCCGGGTGGTGCTGACCGTGTCGGACTATGCGCGCGACAGCCTGGCAACGTTCGGCATCGCGTCACCCGTGCAGACGCAGGTGGTGCATAACGGTGCGGACCATATCATGGACGTGCCCGCCGACCGGAGCGTGCTGGACGAATATGGACTGGCGAATGAGTCCTACGGGCTGATCTTCGGTTCCACCTCGGCCTATAAGAACGTCGCGGCCGTCTTCGCCGCTTTTGCCGATCCGCGTTTGGCCGCGATGCCGCTGGTCGTGGTCGGCCCGCCGCGCACGGTGCTGGAGGCGGCGGGTCTGCATCCGCCGCCGGGCGCGATATTCGTGGGCGGGATCGATGATAGCGGCCTGCGCGCGCTCTATGAGGGGGCGCATTGCCTGCTCTATCCGTCGCGGACCGAAGGCTTCGGTCTGCCGCCGGTCGAGGCAATGTTGTGCGGCTGCCCGGTGGTCGCGGCCCCGGCCGGGGCGATTCCGGAGGTCTGCCGCGACGCGGTCGTCTATGCCGGGATGGACAATATCGGCGAGTGGGTCGGCGCCGTGCTGAAGCTGCGCGACCGACAGGTGCGCGCGGCCAAGATCGCCGCAGGTCGCGCCCGTGGCGGCCATTTCACCTGGGCGGCGGCGGGGGTCAGGCTGGCCGGGATATTGACCAAGGTGCTGACGCCCTGACCGGCTGGTCGCCGTCGCGCATGGTCAGCCCGAAATGGCTTTCCGCAAGCCCCAATATGCGTGCGGCATGACGTTCGGGCGACAGGAACCGGCGCAGCGCGGCATGTTGCCGCGTCGGCGAAGGGGGTTCCGCCGCCATCTGCGCGAGCATGGTCGCCAGGCTGCCGGGCTGGCCCGGGTCGAAGATATGTCCCCCGCCGAAGCGCCCTACCAGTTCGGACGAACCGGCGCGCGACGACACCAGCACCGGCACCCCCGCCGCCATCGCCTCCGGCACGATCAGCCCCCAGGTCTCGTTCCACAGCGAAGGCAGGACGACCACGCCGCAGGATCGCATCGCCGCCGCCATCGCCTCGCGCGGCGCCCAGGGGCGGTGGGTAATGCCGGGCGTCGCGGCGAGCAGCGGCTCGAGCGACCCCTGGCCGACGAACAGCCCGGTGCGCCCCGTTTCCCGCAGCGCCTCGACCAATAGCCCGACGCCCTTGTCCGCTTCCAGCCGCCCGAAATAGCCGATGTCGTAGCTTGGCGGCGGAGCAGGTTGCGGTTCGGCTTCGGGCAGCGACAGGGGATTGTGCAGCACCGCATGCCGCTGATCGGGGAGCAGCGGCATGATGGTCCGCTGTGCATGTTCGGACAGGTGCAGGAACAGGCGGCGGCTCGGCCGGCTGGCGGTGGTGGCATGGCGCACCGCATGCCGGGCGAGGCGGCCGAGCTTGGGCAAGCGGCCCTGGCGGTCGCAGTCGCTGGTCAGGCAATGCCGTCGCATCGGCCGCCGGTCGCACGGCTTGCCCGCTGTGAAGTCGTAATAGATGCCGTTCGGGCAAACCCAGAAATAGTCGTGCATGTAGATCATTGTCGGAAAGCGGCTGGCGATGCGCAGGGCCGCGGGCGACAGGTACCGGGTCCATTGGTGCAGGACGATCAGCGTCGTATCGGTGTCCAGACCCGCCAGTTCCCGCGACACCGCCGCTTGGGCGTCGGGATTGTAGATCGCCCGCAGCATCGCGCCGGTGCCTGCGCCGCGCAGGTCCGCGCCGCCCAGGCCGTGGAAGCGTTCGGGCTCGACCTCGGGGCGTTCGCCAAACCCGGCGATGGCATGGACGTCGGCCCCGGCCGCGCGCAGCGCGCGGTAGCTGTCGAGCGCGGCATGGCCCGCCCCGCCACTGCCCGGTCCCTCGCCGCCGATATAGTCGGACAGCAGGACGATGCGGCCGTTACGCATGGGCGACGAGCGGTGTCGCCATGCGCTCTTCCCGCGCGACCGGAGACAATTCGGCATAAAGCGCCGCCAATTCGGCATTCATCCGCTGCGCGGTGAACATGGTCTCATAGCGTGCCCGCCCGGCGGCCCCCATCGCCTGCCAGGTGGCACGGTCGTGGCGGGCAAGCGCATGCATCAGCCGTTCGGGGCGATCGGGGGGGACGAGATAGCCGGTTTCTCCATCCACCACGATCTCGCGAAGCCCGCCCACATCGGACGCGACGACCGCGCAGCCGCCGCACATCGCCTCCAGCGCGACGAGGCCGAAGCCTTCCCAGCGCGAGGGGACCACGACGACATCGGCGGCGGCAATTTCGGTCGCGACCTCGGACAGCGATCGCCAGCCGAGATATTCGATCTGCGGACTGCGTTTGCGCGGCGTGGTGGCGGGGCCGGCAACCGCCTTGCCAATGACACGCACCGCGACATGGTCCTGAATGGGCTCCACCGCGTCGAGCAGCGTGTCGAACCCCTTTTGCGTGTCCAGCCGCCCGACGAACAGCACCCGCACCCGATCGTCCTGCCAGCGGGCGGGGCGTTCGCTGTGCAGGTCGGTGATGCCGTTCAATACCAGGGTCAGCGCGGCGGGATCGATACCGATCCGCGCCCCTTCGCGCCGTTCATGGTCGGAGATCAGGACGATGCGGTCGGCGGCAGGCGCCAGGAGGCGCTCGACCCCTTCGATCAGCCGCCGCTTCCACGCTGAGGAGCGGCGATCGAACGCCCAGCCATGCGGGCAATAGACGATACGGAACGTTGCGCGCCGCCACGACCCGTACATCAGCCGCAGCACGGCCCCCGCAAAGCTGGAATGGGCATGGACGATGGTCGGCCTGACGTCGTCCACCGCGCGCGCGATCGCCCCGGCGAGCGACATCATGCCACGTACCGAGCGATGCTTTCGTCGCCAGGGGATCAGCAGCCGCCGGTCGACTCCGCTCAAATGCGCGGCATGTTGTGCGGGGACGAGCGCACGGACCCGGTCGCCGCCATAGCGTCGTGCCTGATCCGACAGAATTTCGGTCAGATAGGTGCCGACGCCGCCCTGCGCGGATTCGGCGATGTGAAGAATCCTCATCTGCCCTCTCCGAAAAGCCGGTGATGTCCGTGGCCTAGCCACGGCGAGTGTCGGCAACCCCATCATTTGACATGATTGGCGGGCCGTTGCCGTGGTCGGATGCGGCATGATCGAAAAGGGCGGCGTAGGAGCGATAAAGGCGGCGGTTCGGCCCGTCGGCGCGGCACCGGCGACGCGTACGCTCTGGACCGTCCAGGCGTTGCGCGGGGCCGCAGCGCTGATGGTGGTGATCGGCCATGGCCAGAGCGCGGCGGCGGGAATTGTGACCGCGGCGGGCGGCTATTTCGCGCGCTCCACGCTGCTGCCATGGGGGGCGGGGGTGGACCTGTTCTTTATCCTGTCCGGGTTCATCATGGTCCATGCCTCGGCCCGCCTGTTCGGGCAACGGAACGCGCGTGCGGAGTTCCTGCGGCGGCGGCTGGTGCGAATCGTGCCGCTCTACTGGCTGGTCACGACGCTGTTCCTCGCCCTGCTCGCCGCGGCGACGATGAAGGGGGGCGACCCGTTCCCGGATGCCGGGGCGATCCTGGCCTCCTATGCGTTTTTTCCGGCGGATACCTATGGCGATGAGCGACTGTTTCCCGTCTTCGACCTGGGCTGGACGCTGAATTACGAGATGTTCTTCTACGCGCTGTTCGCGCTGGTGGTTGTCTTGCCGCGCAGGGCGGCGCTGGCGACGGTCGGAGGCCTGCTGCTCGCCTTGGTCGGGATCGGGACGATCGTGCCGGGGCCTTCGGCGTTGTGGTTCTGGACGCGGCCGATCATTTTGGATTTCGGGCTGGGGCTGGCGGTCGGGGCGTTGACGGGGCGGGGAGTCACGCTGCCGCCGATCGGCCGGATCCTGCTGGCGGCGGTCGGGGCCGCGATGCTGTTCGCCGATCCCTTTCATATTTTCGACGGCGCGGCGGGCGTCACCGTCGCCAATGACTGGCCGCGGGTGCTCTGCGCCGGATTCCCGATCGCGATGCTGCTGGCTGCGGCGGTGCTGGGGCCGGAGCCGGGGATGCCGCGCGCGATGCTGCCTGCCGCGCTGGTCGGCGATGCGTCCTATTCGCTGTATCTCGTCCATCCCTTCGCCCTGATCCTGACCGAGAAGCTGGCGCAGAAGCTGGTCTTCGTGCGCATGGCCCAGGGGTGGCAGCTCGTCGGCTTCATGGTCGTCGTCGCCCTGGTTCTGGCCTTTGCCGTCCATCGCTGGATCGAGCGGCCGATGACCGCCCATCTCGCGCGCCGGGTCGTGCGCGGGTCCCCGTCCTTGCCGCGAAGGGTCGCGGTGCATTCCGGAGAGTGAACGATGCAAAGCCTGCGCCACCGCCTTCGCCATTGGACGGGACGAGCCGACGCCTTCGCCCCCGAACCAGGGCTGGAGGCGATCTATCGTGACCTGTTCCTGCGCGAACTCAAGCTGCTGGGCGAGGAGGATCGCTTCTTTCCGACCGGTGGCGCGGCCAATTACAGTCTGCTCTATCTGATCCTGCGCATCGGGGCCGATTTCCGCCCGACCTCCGTTCTGGATGTCGGGGCCGGGCAGAGCAGCCTGTTATGGGCGATGCTGCAACGACGCGGTCTGGTCGGCGAGGTCCTGACGCTGGAGAACGACCCCGATTGGGGCGAGCGGATCGCAGCGCAGGTGACGCATGAGGTGCTGGTCACGCCGCTGGCGAGCCGAACGGTCGGCAAGCGCGAGGTGACGACCTATGACTGGTCGGCGGCGCGCGCCGGGCGGCGCTTCGACGTCGTGCTGTGCGACGGTCCGCGCGGCACGCCCCGCCATTCGCGCGGAGGCGTGCTGGCGATGCTGGACGATCTGCCGCACGACTTCGCGCTCATCCTGGATGATGCCGAGCGGGACGGCGAACAGGATACGGTGGGGGCGATCCATGCCCGGTTACAGGCCGACCGGGTCGATTACGGCGTCGGCGTGGTGCGCGCGGCCAAGACGCAGGTCCTGTTCGCGGGCGGCCGCTTCCTGCCGGCTACGTTCCTGTAACCGCTGCGTCCGGCGCCGCCCCGCGCGCAAGCAGCGCGGCCAGCGTGCGCCGGACATGCAGGTGAAGCAGGGCATAGCAGGCGAGTACAGCCGTGCCGTATAGGGCGGTCGCCGCGATCCATTCCGTCCAGCTTGCCGGGCGCAGGCCCGTAGAAAACGCCACCGCCGCGACGCCCGCCCCCGTCGCGAGCAGTGCCGGGGCCAGCGCGCTGGCCAGTCGCATGACATTGAGGCCGGTCAGCATGACGGTCATCGCCAGAAAGGCCAGGCTCATCACCGTGATCATCACCGTATAGGCCTGGACCAGCACCATCAGCCCATGCGGCAGCGCCAGCACAAAGGTCGCGACCAGCACGATCGTGTTGGCCACGCTCAACATGAACTGCGCGCGCGCGCGGCCCGCAACCATCAGCAACGCGCCGTTATAGGAAGCGATCGCCTGCAGCGCACCCGCAGGCGCGAGCCACGCGACGATCGCGGGCACCGCCGCCCAATGCCCCGACAACAGATTGTCCACCGGAAAGGCGAGGCCGAAGGTGAGATAGATCATGGCGGGCGTGACGATCAGCGCGGTGGCGGATAGCACACCCTCCACCATGGCTTGCGCCCGCGCGCCATGCGGATCCTCGCCGCGCAGCGTCGACAGCAATATGCCGCTGGTCGGCCAGGTGATGGCCATCAGCGGCGCGAGCATGAACTGATAGGCCAGGCCGTAGACCCCGACCGCCGCGGAGCCCAGCCACGCGCCGATCAACAGATTGTCGCTGTTGCGGGCCAGGAAATTGAGGATGTTGTTCGCCAGCACCCAGCCGCCGAACGAGAGCAGGCCCGCCAGTTGGCCAAAACGGGCATTGGGCCGCAGAACGCCGCGCATCGTCCACCCGAACGCGGCCAGCCGCATTGCCTGGACCAGCAGATTGTAGAGCACCAGTGCCCATACCCCCGCGCCGCCCCAGGCGGCGGCCAGCCCCGCCAGGGCGGCCACCGCGATGGCGACAGCCTCGATCCGAGCGATCCGGGCATAGCGCAACTCGCGCTCCATCAGCGCACGCGGCGTGGCGGCCGAGATCGAAAGCAGCACGACTCCCGCCATCGCCGCCATCACCGGGGCCAGCCCCGCCATCCCGATCGCCCGCTCCAGCGGCCAGGCCCCCGCGACGAGCAGCGCCGCGCACACCGCGCCGCCGGTCATCATCGCTCCCATCGCCGCCCCCGCCTCGTCCCGCGACAGGGTCGGCGCACGGGTGATCGCGCTGGTCATGCCCAGGTCGGTCAGCATCGCGATCAACACCAGAAAGGGCGTGGTGAAGACGATCAGGCCATAATCGCCGGGCAGCACGAAGGCGGCGATGGCGATGTTCATCCCGAACTGGACGGCGTTGCGATAGAGGCTGAGCCCCGACATCGAGAGCATGTTCTTGGCAAGCACGGCGAACTCCCACGGTCGGGCCGCCTGACCATGACGCGGCCTTGCGGCCTGCCTCATTTGACGCATCCGGGGGTGGGCCGTGGCGCTAGGCCGGTGGCATGGGCATCTCGGGACAGGGTGGCGCGACCGCGCCGAGGTATCGCGATGAACCGGCGCCGTTGCGGTGGCCGTTCGGGGCAATCGTCGCGCTGACCGCCGCGCTTGCGCTGAACTGGGCGCTGGCCGCCGCATTGCCCAGCGTCTTGTTCTCCCTCTCGTCGCTATTGCTGTTCGGGGCCTTGCTGCTGCTGGTCGCGCGGATCAGCGCGGCGGGGCTGATCCTGCTCCTGCCACTGGTCATTACGCGTGGCGCGACGCTCGTGTCGCTGCTCGTCATAGAGGCCGGGGCCTATATGCCCGAGGTCAACCGCCTGGGCGCGCCGGGTGATGCCAGCGCGTCCTTCGTCGCCTTCACCGCGCTGTTCTTCCTCGTCTTCGCGCTGGTCTTTCGCCGGTTCGAGCGGCTGTTCCTCGCCTATGCACGCTCCCCCCTGCTCGACCAGGTGGTGGCGTGGCTGGGCTGGCCGGTGGTGGCGCTGTGCATGGCGCTGGGTGGGTTGGCGTTGTTGCACGGGATGCAGAGCGGATTTCCGCTGCTCGCAGGCGTCGACCGTTTCCTCTACCGTCGCGAATATAGCAGCGGGCTGGTCCTGGTCCTGCTGGACAACAAGTTCCTGTTCGCCGCGATGCTGGGTGCAATCGCCTTTGCGCCGCGATACCAGCCGCTGCTCAAGACGGCGGCGATCCTGACCTTCCTTGCCCTGACCGCGCTCTATTTCCTGTTCGGCGACAAGTTCTTCACCATCCTGGCCGAGGTCGCCTTTTTCGCCATGCCGCTGCTTCTCGCGCGGCAGGGGCGGCTGGCGGGCACGATGCTGCGCCTGGCGGTGCCGGTCGCGGCACTGCTCTGCGCGGCGCTGGGCGCGACATTGTACATCTATTCGGGTTATGGCCGTCTGCCGCTCGACCGCACCGTGACGCTCGTCGGCGAGCGGATCGCGGGGCAGGGCGAGCTGTGGTTCGTCGCCAGCCGCGACGCGCGCCGGGTCACGCATTGGGATGCCCATCTGGTCCAGCGCAATCTCGACACGTTGGGTGACAAGTCGCCGCCCGCCTCCGCCTTCACCAACGGGGTCGAGACCTATTATTTCATCCAGCATTACGCTCCCTCCAAGCTGGCGCAAAGCTTCCGCAAGAATGGCGGCTGGGTGCAGTTGACCATGGGCACCGAGGCGACGGCGCTGGTCATGTTCGGCTATGTCGGGGTCGCGGCCATCATGGCGTTTCTGGGCGTCGTGATCGCCTTTGCGGCGCTTTATCTGCGACGTGCCTTCGCCTCCGCCTTCCCCTTGAGCCTGTTCTTTGCGGTCTGGACGTTCCTCCAGGTCTATTTCTCGGCGCAACAGGCATCGCTGTGGAGCATCGCCGCGCCGGGGCAGATCAACCGACTGCTCTTGTTCGTCACGGTCGAGATCATCCTGCTGGCGGTCAACCGGGCGCAGATCCTGGTCGGTTGGGACCGGATGCGGGCGGCGCTCTTCGCGGCGAGACGCGCGGCGTGAACTGGACGCGTCGCGGCATCGTCGGCGGCGGGCTGGCGCTGGCGGCCGCGCCCGCATGGGGGGTGCCAAGGCGGTATCCGCGTCAGGTGCTGGCCTTCTATTACCCCTGGTACGGCAACCCGAAGACGAGCGGGCGCTGGTTCCATTGGCAGGGTCCGCAGGGCGAAGCGCCCCGGCAAAGCCCGACGCTCAACCATCCCCTGCTTGGCCTGTATGACAGCCATGATGCGGACGTGATCCGCACCCATGTCTCGCAAGCCAAGGCGGCGGGGATCACCGCGCTGATCGTCAGCTGGTGGGGTGTCGATTCGTTCGAGGACAAGGCGCTGCCCGCCATCCTGGATGCGGCGCGCGCCGCGGGCCTTCGCGTCACCGTCTATCTCGAACAGCAAAAGGACGGAGCGGGCGGTGCGGCGCGCGACATCGCCTATCTGACCCGTACCTATGGCACGCATCCCGCCTGGCTTCGGGTCAAAGCGCAACCCGTGCTGTTCCTGTATCTGCAAGCGCTGCGCGACCTGCCCGCACGCGACTGGCGGAACGCGGCGGAGGGCACGTTCCTGATCGGCGACGTCTCTCCGCGCGAGACACGCGACTTCGCCGCCTGGGCACCGTTCATGGACGGCATCCATGTCTATGTCCTTGCCCCCTATCTGAAGGGCATGACGCCGGTCCAGATGAAGGCATGGGCCGACCGGACCTATCCGGTGTGGCGACGCATGAGCGGGACCAAGCTGTTCTGCGCCACCGTCATTCCCGGCTTCGATGACAGCCGCGTGCCCGGCCGCCCTGCTCCGCGCCCGACGGTCGCACGGTATGACGGCGCGACCTATCGCACGCTCTGGGACGCCGCGATCCGCCACGATGCCGACTGGGTGCTCGTGACCAGCTTCAATGAATGGCATGAGGGCTCCGAGATCGAACCGTCGACCGAGTATGGCGATCGCTACCTCACGCTGACCGCCCAAGCGGCGCGCCGTTTCATGGGGGCCTGATCCGATGCGAATCCTTCACGTCAGCTCGGTCTATCCCCCGCATGTCGTCGGCGGCGCGGAGAAGGTCGTGGCCATGCTCGCCGAGGCACAGGTTACGCGCGGATATCAGGTGGGCGCGGCCTATCTGTCGCGCGAGGCGCAAGCGCCCGGCGAGCGGCACGGCGTCACCGTCCTGCCGCAGCGCAGCCGCAATCTCGTCTGGATGGAGGAGGTGTTCGCCGCGCCGCGCGCGATGCGCACCGCCAACAAGCTGGGGCAGATGGTCAATTATCGCGGCGCCGCCGATGTGGCGCGCGCGGTCGCGCAGTTCCGCCCCGACATCGTCCACACCCACTCCATGGTCGAGCTGCCGCCGATGATTTGGTCGGCGATCGCGGACAGCGGCGCCCGCAGCGTCCATACTCTGCATGATTACGACTTGATCTGCTCGCGGGCATCGATGTTCCGGGGTGGCCGCTCGTGCGAGGAACGCCATGCCTCGTGCCGGATCACCGGCGCGTGGAAGGCGCGCTTCGCCAAGCGGATCGACGCGGTCGCGGCGGTGTCGCAACCGGTACTCGATGAGCATCGCCGCTTTGGTCTGTTTCAGGAAACACGCGCAAAGGTGATCTGGAACGGGGTCGATGTGCCGCCCGCGCGGCAGCGCTCCGATCGGACGGGCGACTTTATCTTCGGTTTTCTCGGGCGGCTGGTTCCTGAAAAGGGAATTGAGACGCTGCTTGCCGCCTGTCGTCTTCTTCCCGAGACCGGCTGGCGGTTGCAGGTGGCGGGCCGCGCACAGGAAGGCGATGCTGCCTACCGTGCGCTGGCGGAGGGTATGCCGGTCGAATTTCTGGGCTTTACCGATCCCGAGGCGTTTCTGCGCGAGATCGATCTGCTCGTCGTGCCGTCGATCTGGCGCGAGCCGTTCGGGCTGACGGTGGTCGAGGCTTTCGCGCAGGGCGTGCCCGTCATCGGATCACGGCTGGGCGCGATCGGCGATCTCGTCGGTGCGGTCGGTGAGGAATGGTTGGTCCCGCCGGGCGACGCCGAGGCATTGGCCGCCCGGATGCGGACGGTGATGGAGGCCGGGCGCGCCGCCTTGCCGCCTGCCACCGCATTCGACGCCGTCCTGTCGGTGGTGACGCCGCAGCGGATGCTCGACGCCTATGACGCGCTCTATGCCGAGGTCCTGGCATGAGCCCGCGCATCCTGCATCTGTCGAGCCTTTATCCCCCGCATATCGTTGGCGGGGCGGAGCGATCGGTCTCCATGCTCGCCGAGGCGCAAGCGGCCGACGGTTGGGACGTGGCCGCCGCCTGCCTGACCCCCGGCGAGGCGATCGAGCAGGAACGGAACGGCGTCACCGTCTTTCGGATGCCGCACGGCAACGACTTTTGGCTGGAGGACTGGCCCGCCCATAGCCAGCGCCGGCGGGAATGGGCCAAGTTCAAGCAACAGGCCAATTTCGAGATCGAACGCCGTTTTGGCGACGTGCTCGATCGGTTCCGCCCGGACGTCGTGCACACCCATTCGATGGTCGATATCTCCACCCGGGTCTGGCACGCGGCGCGCGCGCGGGGAATTCCGATCGTCCATACGCTGCGCGACTTCGACCTGCTCTGTGCCGCCAGTTCGATGTACCGGGAAAGCGGACCCTGTGTGGGCCGGCATCTGAAATGCCGGGTACTGACCTTTGCCAAGCAGTTCGATCAGCGCCTGGTGACGGCGGTGACGGCGGTCGGCGAGGAGGTCCTGGCACGGCATCTGCGCTATGGCTTTTTCGACCATGTGCCGAGCGATCGGCGGCGCGTCATCTGGAACACCGCAGCGGTAGAGGGGGTGGGGGCAGGCTATGCCAAGCCGCCGCTCGATGGGCCTGTTACCTTCGGGTATCTCGGCCGGATCAGCCCGGAAAAGGGCGTCGATACGCTGTTGAAGGCGGCGCGGCTATTGCCGCCGACCGGCTGGCGCCTGCTGATCGCGGGCGCGGCGCTGAGCGATCTGGCACCCTATGAAGCGCTGGCCGAAGGGCTGCCGGTCGCGTTTATCGGCTTTCAGAAGCCCAAGGCCTTGTTCGACCAAATCGACTGTTTGGTCGCGCCGTCGCTGTGGGCCGAGCCGCTTGGGCGGACCGTGCTGGAGGCGTATCAGGCGCATGTCCCCGTCATCGGCGCGCGCAGCGGCGGCATTGCCGAGATCATCGCCGATGATGCCTGGCTGGTGCCACCGGGCGATGTCGAGGCGCTGGCGCAACGGATGCGGGCGCTGTTGGAGGCGGGGCGGCCCGGCCCACCCCAAGGTCGCGACCGGGTGGTAACCCGCACCACGCCCGAGGCGGTGGCGCGGGCCTTTGCCCAGGTTTACGCCAACATCCTTTAATAGGCCCCCTTGCGCGTCATGACCGAGCGCGCAGTGCCGATCAGCACTTCGGCATACAGACGCGGCGACATCCGACGCGCCATCAAGCAATCCATCGCAATCCGGCGCCGATAGCCGACATCGTTGCGCCCGCTGATCTGCCAGATGCCGGTCATGCCCGGCCGTACCGAGCAGTAATCGACGAAGCGACGGCCATAGCGGCGCACCTCGGCCGCGACGATCGGGCGCGGGCCGACCAGGCTCATCTCGCCCCGCAGGATGTTGAACAGCTGCGGCAGCTCGTCCAGGCTGGTGCGACGGATGAAGCGGCCGATCCGGGTGACGCGCGGATCATGGCGCAGCTTGTGGTCGCGCGCCCATTCGGCGCGGGCGGCGGGATCGCTGGAGAGCAGCCGGGCCAGCCGCGCATCGGCGTCCAGCGCCATCGATCGGAATTTGTAGCACAGGAAAGTCCGGCCATCCTTGCCATAGCGTCGATGGCCATAGATCGCCGAGCCGCCCCGGCTTTCCAGCGCGATCAGCGTCGCGATGATCAGCATCAGCGGCGACAACAGGATCAGCAGCAGGAACGCCAGCACCTTGTCAGCCGTCTGCAACAGCTCGGGATGAGAAAGGGGGGAAGGGGAGACGATCATCGTTGAACCTCGCTCTGGGAAACCAGCGCGACAACGAACCCGGTCGTCCTTTCCGACGATCATTTGATGGGTTTTCGTACCCCGGATCGCGCCTCCCGATCGAAATGCATCAAAAGACAATTTTGAATCAATCTTTTAGCAAAACTGTATATTAGGTTAGTGCAATGCAGCAATTCCCAGATCATCATGGTTAACGAATCGTAACTATGAAGACGATTGCAGCCTCTTGAGGCGCTGCAACTGTAGGAATGCGGGCGTCCGCCGGAGGAAAAGCGGGACTGTCCAGTCGAAAGGCCGATTGTCGGGAATGAAAACAGGCAGGCAACTGCCAAGGGAGGACCTATGCCCAGTGGCGTATCGCGAACGATGGCGACCCGTCTGATGACCTTGTTCCTGGCGACCGCCTTGCCGGCGGTGGCGTCGGGGCAGGAAGCGGTGCCGGGGCGGATGGCGGCCGCGGGCGAAGCTGCGACGGGGCTCCCCATCTATAATTATGTCTTGTCGGGTGGCGACCGGGTACGCGTGGTGGTGTTCGGCGACCCGGCGTTGGGCGGCGAGTTCACCATTGCAGGCTCCGGACTGATCGCCATGCCGCTGATCGGCGAGGTCGATGTCCGCGGCCTGACCTCCACCCAGTTGCAGGACCGCATCGTCGCCAAACTGGCCGACGGCTATATCAAGGATCCGCGCGTCGCCGTCGAAGTCCTGTCGACCCGGCCCTTCTATATTCTGGGCGAGGTCAACAAACCCGGCCAATATCCCTTTGCCAACGGTCTGACCATATTGGGCGCGGTGGCGCAGGCGGGGGGGTATACCTATCGCGCCAAGACCAAGCAGGTCTTCATCAAACATGCCGGGCAGAATGAGGAGGTCGCGGAGCCCGTGACCGCCACGACCCTGGTGTCGCCGGGGGATACCATCCGCATCAAGGAACGCTGGTTTTGATCTTGGGCGGCGCGCCCCGGCCGCTGTCACGCCTGGCGCTGCTCATGATCGCCGGGGCTGGGAGCGCGCCACTGGGGGCGCAATTGCTGCAGGACGTGCCGACCGTCCAGGTCCCGCCCGAACCGCCGCTGACCCAAGCCCGCTCCGTCTTCACGCGCGACCGCGACCTGGCCGTCACTGACCGCACCTTGCCCGCCTTTACCGCGCAAGGGGTGTCCATGGGCGCGTTCGACGTGTTTCCGGCGGTGTCGGTCGGTGGGCTCTTCACCTCCAATCTGTTCGCCCACAATGACGATCGGCGGAGCGATGTCGCGCTGGTCGTCCGGCCGGAGGTGACGGTGCGCACCAGCGGTGGACCCTATCGCGTCGCCGCCTATGCGCGGGGCGATTTGCGCCGTTATGCCACCTATACCAGCGAAAATACCGAAGAGGGCATGGCCGGGCTGGAAGGCAGCGTCGCGGTCGGCGCGCTCAGCAGCCTGACGGCGGGCGCGAGCTATGGCAGCTTCATCAACCCGCGCTTCGCCGCGGACTCACCGATCGACGCCGCCAAACCGCTCGAATACAACGCCCTGAACGGCTATGCCGGTGCGACGATCGAACAGGCGAACACCCGCGTCATCTTGCGCGCCGATGTCATCGACCTGCACTTTCGCGACGCACCTGCTCGGGGCGGCGGCACATTGTTCACCCGCGACCGCGACCGGACCCGCTATCAGGCTCTGGTCCGCGTCGAACGCGCGCTCAACCCCGCCGTCTCGATTTACGGTGCGGCCAGCCTGAACAAGGTCGATTTCCGCCTGGCGCCCGGCGGCACGCGCGACTCCAAGGGGTACGGCGTCTATATCGGATCCAGTTTCCAGGTCACCGACCTGATGCGCGGCGATGTGCGCGTCGGCTATATCCGCCAGGATTTCGACCGCCCCGGCATTCGCCCACTGTCGGGCGTGGGGGCGCTGGGCAAATTGTTCTATTTCCCCACCCGGCTCTGGACGCTGACCGCGACCGCCGAGAGCAGCATCCAGGACAGTGGCGTGCCGGGCACCGGCGGCTTCCTGCACCGTGGCGGTTCGCTGCGCTCGGATCACGAACTGCGCCGCTACCTCATCGCCTCTGTGGAGGGCGGCTATTTCCGCGATACCTATCGCGGCATCCCCCGGCGTGATTCGTTACCCTATGCCGATGCCGGGCTGACCTATTTGTCGCGCAACCATTGGAATGCGCGGCTCGGCTATCGCTACCTAGCGCGCGACTGCACCTGCGCGACGGGCATAACCAATTTTGACGATCATCGCGTCTCACTGACGCTGACTCTTCAACAGTAGAAACGGGAGAATCGACGATGGCTAGCCTGCCGATTCGTTACGATAGCGCACCCTTCGAGGGCGCTCGTCCGATGCCCGCCTATGTCGACCGGGCGCCACCGCCCCAGAACGGGGTCATGGACCTCATCAAGGCCTATCGGCGACACCTGACCCTGTTCCTGGCCGTCGCCGGCGGCATCATGGTGCTGGTCGCGGCCTATACCTGGTTGCAGACGCCGCGTTACACCGCGACCGCGACGCTGGTCATCGCACCCCAGCCCGCGCAGATCGGGTCCGAGCGGACCAGCGCGCTCAGCGATCCCGCCGCCGACTCGAGCGTCGACACGCAGGTCGAGCTGCTCAAGAGCCGGACGCTGGCCGGACTGGTCGTTGACCGGCTCGGACTGGCCGAGGAGACACGGTTCCGCGCGCTGGTCCATATCCCGTCGATCCGCGATCGTATCCCGGGCCTGGAACGCACGCCGGCGCCCGTGCCCGCATCGGCGCGGCGCGAGGCGGCGATCGACCGGCTGGCGAGCGGGATCGAGGTGCATCGCAACGCCCAGACCTTCATGCTCAGCCTGTCCTTCGAGCATCCCGACCGTCAGCTCGCGACCGCGATCGTCAACAGCTATGCCCGGGAATTCGTCGCCCAGTCGGGCGCGGTGAAGCGCGAGGGAGCGGATGCCGCCGCCGCGCTGCTGCGCGGGCAACTGGCCGAAGCACGGCGCGAGGTGGAAGAGGCCGACGGCGAACTCGGCCGCTATAAGGTCGCGCATAATCTGATGAGCGTGCAGGGCGGCACCATCGCCGAGCAGCAGCTGTCCTCGCTCGACGGACAGGTCGCGCTCGCCCGCGCCGGAGAGGCGGAGGCGACCGCCCGGCTCCAGACCGCACGCCAGCAGCTCGCACGCGGGTCCAAGGGCGACGATCTGGGCGAGGCGCTCGGCTCGCCGGTGATCCAGCAATTGCGCAGCCAACGCGCGGTCGTCAGCGCGCAGGTCGCCGATCTCGGCGGCAAATACGGTCCCAAATATCCCCCGCTTGCCGCCGCGCAGCGCCAGGTCGCCGATATCGACTCGCAGATCGAGGGGGAAATCAAGCGCACCATCTCCAATCTCGAGGCGCAGCGTGACGTCGCCGCCCGCCGGACCGCCTCGCTGGCGGGCAGTGCGTCGGGGGCGCGGTCGCAGGTGGTGGGCAACAACGTCGCCTCGATCGCGCTGGGCGGGCTTCAGCTCCGCTCGGACACCGCGCATCAAAGCTATGCGCTATTGCTGACCCGGCTGAACGAGATCGGCGCACAGGCCGCCTCGACCCGCTCGGACGCGCGCATCGCCAGCCTCGCCGCGCTGCCCGTGCATCCCAGCTCGCCCAACCGGCCGATCAACATGCTGGTCGGTGCGCTGCTGGCGGTGGCGACGGGCCTGGGCGTCGTCTTCATGCGGCAGGGCACCGATCGCGGCATTCGCACGCTGGAGGATGTCGAGGGTCGGCTACAGCTTCCCTATCTGGCGGGGCTGCCGACGCTGAACTCGGCAGTGCGCCATATCGGCGGCAGCGACCCGATCAGCGCGCTGGTGGACCATAGCGGCTCGGCCTATGCGGAGGGATATCGCAATCTCGCCGCCTCGGTCCTGCAATCGGCCGCGGCGGGAACCGTACGCACGATCGCGCTGACCTCGGCACTGCCCAATGAGGGCAAGACGACCGCCGCGATCGGGCTGGCGCGGATCGTCGCGATGAGCGGGGTCAGCGTCGTGCTGGTCGATGCCGATATGCGCCGCCCCAGCATCGCCAGCGCACTGGGCCTGCGTCCGGCGGTCGGGCTGCAACAGGTGCTGGAGGGCGAAGCGCGGCTGGACGAAGCGCTGATCCGCGATTCGGACTCGCCGCTGACTATCCTGCCCATGGTCCGGGCCGGGCTGGGCGGCGCGGCGGCGCTGGGCGGTAGCGGCTTCGATGCGCTGATCGAGGATCTGAAGGCGCGGTTCGATGTCGTGATCTTCGACGCCTCGCCGGTGTTGCCGGTGGTCGATGGGCGGTTGGTCGCCAAGAAGGCGGATTCGACGGTACTGCTCGTCCGCTGGCGCAAGACGCCCGATGCGGCGGTCGAGATGGCGGTCCACCTGCTCCAGACGCTGGGGGTCAAGATGACCGGGGTGGCGCTCAGCCGGGTCGACCTACATGCGCTGTCGCGCTCCGGTTATGGCGATCCGGCGCAGTTCATGGGGTCCTATCACGCTTATTATGCGAATTGACCATGGGCAGCCTCGCTTTGAGCAGTCATCGGCCTGCGCCCGCCCCGCGTGCGATCACCAGCGAATTGCTGCTGCATCGCCTCCGCAACTTCGCCACGCTCGCGCCCCATGAGGCCGAATTGGTCCTGTCGCTGGCCGAAGCGCCCAAGAGCCATGCGGCAGGCACCGGCATCTGCCCACGTGACGACGGCAGTCCGCACCCCCGGCTGATCGTCGGCGGCTGGGCCTGTCGTCCCCGCATCCTGCCCGACGGCCGTCGCCAGATGCTGGGCGTCTTGCTGCCGGGCGACATGATGGGCGATCGAGGGGATCGGCGGCCGCTCGCGCTGAACCCTGTCATCGCGCTGACTCCGGTGCGCACCATCGGCATCGCCCGGCTGGTCCAGGCGGTCCGCACCGAGCCGCGCGAATATCCCGGCATCGTCCGCGCGCTGGCCGCGATCGACCGGTGCGAGGAAACGGCGTTGCTCGACCATGTCGTCCGCCTGGGCTGCCAGAGCGCGCTCCAGCGAACCGCGCATCTGTTGCTGGAGTTGCACCACCGGCTGTCGTTGATCGGCTTTGTCCACAGCGGCACCTTTCCCATGCCGCTGACCCAGGACACGCTGGGCGAACTATTGGGGTTGAGCCTGGTCCATATCAACCGGATCGTGTCGCAGATGCGGCGTGAGGAACTGGCGCTGATCCGGGGCGGCGTGGCGACGATCCAGGATTTTCCCCGCCTGGCGCTGCTGGCCGACCGGATCGACCCGACGAGCCATGCCGGTTCGGCATGATCGCGCCGGCGCGCTGGCGGACTGCCTGCGCGATCTGGCGACGATCCCGTTCGGTGAGGCGAGAGCGGCCGATCTGGGCGAAGGGCGTGTCCTGCTGTTCGCGCCATCCGCCGCCGACCGCGATGCGGCGGCGGTGCGTATGGCAGGACGGGTCACCGTGGTCAGCCGCAGCAGCGCCTCGGGATGCCACGCCGCGGCCTGGGCGCGATGCGGGCGTATCGGGCTGGACGTCGAGACGGTGTCGCGCGTGACCCTGAACGCGCAGGTCGGCGACCCCTGGCTGGCGGACAGCGAGCGTCGGCTGGTCATCGCGGCCGCCGACCCGGTGATCGAACTGGCCTGTCGCTGGGTGTTGCGAGAGGCCTATGGCAAGGCGCTGGGCGTCGGGCTGGCCCTGCCGCTCGACCGGATCGCCTTTCACGGTCAGGCCGGGCGGATCATGCTGGACACGCCCTGGCCCAGCGACGGCTGGAATTTTGCCCTGTACCGCCAGGGTGAGACGCTGTGCGCCGTGGCGCATCATGCGATGCCGGGCACCCCCTGGGGCAGGAACCCGCCGGGTCCGGCGCTGGACAGGTAGAGCGCGCTCAGCACCTGTCGGTCGGTGCGGGTAAAGGGAATGGGCCGCCCCTCCGCATCCAGCAAATTGGAACTGTTCGCGTCGCCGCCGGGCAGAATCTGGTCGCTGCCGGCTGTCCCGTCGAGCGCGGCCAGCATCGTACCGATCCGGGTCAGCATGGCATCGACGTCGGGCGTCGCGGCGGCCCGGTCGGCAAGCAGCGCGCGGATCACTCCGCCATGATAGATGGAGTCGGCCAGATGGCCCGCCACGATGACGCCGCTCGCCGCGTCCTGTTCGACCATCAGCAACCGACGATAGGTCGCGGCCACCGCATTTTCGAGGAGCAGCGCGCCGATCAGGAAATGCGTCTCATCGGCATAAGGATCAAAGGACTGGCCCGTGCTGACGATCCCGGCGCGCTGGGCCGCAAGCGAAAAGGGACCACCGGCGGATGCCGACAGGTCGATCGCGGGCTGGGCGGGAGCCGTGGCGCCGATCTGGCCCCGAAGCGCCGTGATATGCGCCGCCTTGTCGTCGGCCATGTCCGCCGCCAGCCGCGCGACTGACGAATCGCTGAAGTCGAGCCGCCGTGCGCCGGTCACGGCGCTTGCGCCGCCGCCGGTCAGCACGCCGGGCAGGGACGTTCCTCGAGCGGCATAGGAGAAATATTGCCCGCCCAGATAGGCGAGCGTCAGCGGCAAGTTCAACGGATGCGCGGGCGACGCGACCGGCGCGGGCTGGGCTGCGCTGGGCGGGGCAGCGACCGGCGGACTGGCGACCGGATCGTCACCGCCGCCGGCGCCGCCACCGCCGCATCCCGCGAGCAGCGCTCCACTCGACAGCCCGGCGATCAGCCGAAGGACGCGTCGCCGATCAAGGCGATCAGGATCATCAAAATAGGTCAGGTTCTGCATGGCCCGAACCTTTTTCGCCAGATCCCTTGATGCCGTGTTAACGCCGGCCGAAATGGGCGATAAGTACATCAAATGATGCAGGAATGCTGGTTTGAGACAGCGCGGTCATGGAACGTTTACCAGCGTGGCTTTTAACCGCGAAGCATGACCGCACCTATGGCCCCGACCGACATGACCGCCCCCTTGCAAGCCGCGCTCGACGCTGCGGCCAAGGCTCGCAGCGCCTATACGATTCCGCCGGGCGGGCATCGCCTGCTGGCGACCGGGCTGGGCTATGCCAGCAACGCGCGCATCCTGGTTGCCGGCGATGTCTATAACGACCATGGTCCCGCCGTCGGCACGCATTACTGCCTGACCAATCGTTCGGGACAGCGGCTGTCCAACGTCACGATCATCGGCGCGGGCGGCGCCTTTACCGGGGGCGCTTCCGACCCGGCAGGGGCGACGCGCAAGGGTCTGGGCATCGTGGCGACCGACGGCTTCACCGTCATCGGCGTCAAGACCGCCGGACCGCTGACCGGGTTCGGAATGGAGATCAAGAATTCGACCGGCGGCCATCTCAACGGCCTGCAACTCTTCTCGGGCGTCAATCGTCCGGGCGCGGACGGCCTTCATTTCTTCGGGGCCTGTGCGCGGGTCAGCGGATCGAACATCACCGTGCGCAGTGGCGACGATGCGCTGTCCTTCACCTCGGAAAACCATGAATCGATCGATGCGGTCATGGAGCGGATCACCCTGACCAGCATGACGCTCGACAGTGCCGCCTTTTCCTGCATCAAATTCTTCACCAGCGCGACCACCGGCAAGGCGGTCATCCGCAACATCCGGGTCAGCGGGGTCAAGGGGCGGATCACCCAGGGTCCGACCGGTTGCCCGCTGATGATGCAGAATGAAGGCGTCGCCCAGGGATGCGAGATCACCGACATCACCATCGCCAATGCCGATCTGGATTTCGGCGCAGCGACGCAGGAAGGGCCGACTGCCTATCTGACCCATTGCCGCAACGTGAACTTGCGTAACATCACGCTTCGCGGACGACGCAATGGTCAGTTTCTGCGGGCGATCCGCTGCACCGGACTGCGGGTCACGGGCGAGGTTTGGGACACGATTCCCGGTAATCCGATGAACGATCTCGTCCAGCTCGAATATTGCACCGATTATGACATCAACCTGATCGTCCGCTCGGCCAGCGGCGAGCGGATCGGTTCGCTGCGCGTCCGCAACAGCGGTACCGACAGCGTGATCCGCTATATCGGGATGACGGGGGCCTGATCCCGGTCAGCGTTAGTACTCAGGGCTGGTCCACCAAGCCCGGCTCCGGGATCCCATCGCCGTCGCTTTCCACCCTCACGGGGATCGACTTCGCAGCGGGCGTCTCGTGCCGAGGCGGCCGTCGGCGCGGGGGCGGGGGGGCTAGGACCGGTGGCGTTTCTTTCGCAAGCAGGGCGCAAAGATCCTGAACTTCTGGTCGGGAGCCCCCGGCTCCCATAACGGTCGATCGTTGTGCTTTGAGGCGACGTGAGCTTAGGGAAGTACGGCTTCAAGCGAACGCATGAGGGTACGGAAGCTGAAGGGCTTTGCGCAATTCACGGCGTCCGGATATCGGCTCGTCATCGCATCGTCGTCATATCCGCTCGCGAATACGAACGGAATGCGCTTGGCCACGAGCGCGTCGGCGACCGGAAAGGCTTGTTCTCCGCCCAGATTCACGTCGAGAACCACGGCGTCGATCGTGGTTTCCTCGTTGATGCGCATCAGCGCGCGGGCCACGGATGGTTCGGGACCAATCACGACCGCACCAGCGTCTTGCAGTTCCAAGAGCATATCCTGCGCCAACATATATTCGTCCTCAACCACGAGGATCCGGCGATTGGTGAGCGGCATCATGCGTCTCCGCTTGACCTCGGTTCGAGATCGGCAACGCTATAGAGCAGCGAACGCCATCCGCCGCCATAACGTAGGTAGTCTTGGCATGTAATTGATAAGGAAGTGCTTTCTCAATCAGCGCTCGGCCTTGGCCTGTGCCCGTGGGGGCGGCACCTTCCTGCGGCATGGTGACGCCGCTTTCGTGCCAATCGACGTGCAGCCAACGTTGCTGTTGTTCGTCCGCCTCCACCCACCACCGCACATGCAGATGACCTCCCCCCTGGCGGAGCGCACCGTATTTGACCGCATTGGTCGTCAGCTCATGCAAGGCCATGGCGAAAATCTGAACCGTGCTGGACCTGAGCGGGACGTCGTCAGGTCCGTCAAGCGTTACCCGTTGCTCACCGGCCTGCGTGAACCCGATGGCGTCGAGCTCGGCATGGATCAGATCGGCAAAGGTCACGCGACCATCGTCTTCCAGCCGCGACAACAGGCGTTGAACCCGCGCGAGCGCATCGATGCGGTTGCGGAATTTGGCCCTGAAGTCGGGGAGGTTGACGCTGGAACGGATGGTTCTGTCGGCGGTGGATCGAACCATGCCCATGAGGTTGAAGGTGCGGTGCTGCAGCTCTTCGACGAGCACCTGTTGACGCCCCTGCAACCGGCGAATGTCGTCAATGTCCGTCGATGTGCCGAACCATTCCCGGATTACGTCGTGTTCGTCACGCAGTGGCGTCGCGCGGGTTTGGAACCAGCGGTAAGAGCCCGTCGACTTCTCGCGGATACGGTACTCCGCCGTAAATTGTCCTTCGGCTTCAGCGCGCCCCCAGGCGGCACGAGCCGGCGCGCGATCGTCGGGATGGATGGGATCAAGCCAACCCCAATCGCGACTATCCTCCTCCGTCTGTCCGGTGAACTTGGTCCATTGCGGGCTGGCCCAGGTCCAACGGCCCGGATCATCGGCACGCCAGACGAGTTGCGGGATGTTCTCGACCACTTCCTCCAGCCGGGACTGCGCGTTTCGCAGCTGAGTCAGGTCGTGACTGATCCCGCCGATCAGCCGCACGTTGCCCTCGGCGTCGGTAATCGGGAAGTCCGTATTGCGCAGCCAGCGAATCGTGCCGTCGATCGGCCGCCTGATACGATATTCAAAGGCGACGGACTCGCCGTGGCGGACGCGGCGGGTCATTTCGGACGCCAGTTGCCGATCCTCGGGAACGATCAGGTCCAGCCAACTATGGTAATTATCACCGGCAAGCGCTTCGGCCCAGTCCAATCCATAGATCTTCTCGAACGCCGGGGTCAGGTATTGCCATTGCAGCGTCTCGGCATCCCGTATCCAGATGACGTCCTGTGATGCCTCGCCGAACTGCCGAAAACGCTCCTCGCCTTCGCGAAGCGCCGCCTCCGCCTGGGCACGCTTCAAGGCCGAACGTATCCGTTCGGCGCTATTGCGGATGAGTTCCACCTCCAACGACGTCCAATTTCGCGGTGTGGCGCTTTGCACGACGAGCAGGCCGGTTCGCTTCTCCTCCTCGAACAGCACGACGTCGCAGAATGCGGCCACCTGCATGTCCTTCAGTGCCGTCCGCCCCATTTCCGGCAATCTGGTCTCGGCGGCCACGTCATTCACCTGGATGAGCGCGCCGGCCCGATACCGTTCCAGGAAAGCGGAGCCGAATGGCGCAAGCGAGAGCGCGCGGGGCGCCGGTGGAACGCCGCGCACACATTCATGCCGGACGTTCATCGTGTCGCCTTCAATCTCGCCATATCGTACCCGGTTGACGTCCAGCCGATCGCAGAGGCGATGAACAGCGATCTCCGCGATGTCGGCCACGTCGACCAGCCGGCCAAGGGTGTCCGACAAAGACAGGAGGAAATGGTGCAAATCCTGGCTGTCACGAAGCGCCCGTTCCGCACGAAACCGCACTAGATTGGCCCAAAGCCGCTCGACCACCTCTTTGACCAGCGCGGCGTCTTCGTCCGTCCAGTGACGGGGCGTGTGCTGATGAACGCTGATGTTCACCACCATCCTGTCACGGAGGAGCACCGGCACGCTGAGCAGTGCCTTGACGCCCAGCTTCGCGATCGCTTCATGGTCGGGCTGCAGGAACGGAGGGCCGATGTCATCGATCCGAACCGTGCGGCCTGCGAGAAGCTCTTCGACAATCGCGCCCCGATATTCCTCAAGCTGTATGACGGCGGGGAAGGGCATGGCTCCATCGGCAAACCACCCGAAAAAGACATTGGCGACGCCATTCGTCTCATCGAACTCGGCAAACACGATACGCGACGCGCCAAGCTGATGGCCCAGCATCCGGGCGGCGGCTTCGATCATCTCCTGAGCATCGCTCTTGATGCGAAGGGCGTCGCTCAATTGCAGCAATAGGCTCTGTCTTTCCCCATTTGCACGTAGCACCTTCTCCGCACCGATCTGCTTTGCGGTGGCGTGAACTTTCGCCGTCGTTTCGAAGCTGGTGATCAGAATGCCTTGTACGTCGCCGGCGTCATCGCGCAGCGGGCTCAAGGAATAATTGAAGAACGCCTCCTCAGCCTGCCCGCCTCGCAGGACCATGAAGCGCGCGTCCGTAAAGCGGTGCGACAGTCCGGCGAATACATCGTCGAACAGCGGCGCGGCCGTCTCACTGGTTTCTGACCAGACTTCGAGCAGCGGGAGACCAAGCGCCTCGGGCTTGCCGCGCAGCATCTCGCGATACGCATCATTGTAGATGGTGATGTAATCGCGGGTCCAACCGACGGCCATCGGCAGGGGATGATCGAGGATCATACGAACAGCCTGGCGCAACGCGATCGGCCACTGGTCGAGTAGACCAAGTGGCGTCGTACTCCAATCATGATCCCTGATCCGTTGCCCGGCTTCACTATGGAACGGCAGCCATGGGCGGGCAGCAGCGATGGTCATGAATGCCATGCCCTCCCCGAAGGAAGCGCAATGGTGCTCGATCCCTTCGATAACACCCTATGTCCCCCGATCGACAAAGAAATACGGGAGCCAATCTGTCCGTCGCGGCAATCGAAAAGAAGATTAAAATGGCTGATCGAAATTAACAGGAAGGAGGATGTTTCCCCGTGGCGGGGCAATTGGGTCATGATTTTATCAAAAGATGATTCCCCCTTGCTATCGGCCACGCGCGGTCCGACCATTCGGTTCCTTTATAGGTCAGGGCGTTGGCATTTGCGGCGCCGTTCCCCGGGATCGGTCGGTGGAACCGGATCGACCGCCTCGTCCCTGATCGGGGCGTCCCCCGATGCAAGCCAGGGGGGCTTGCTCGGCGCGCCTGACCATGTGACGTCGACTGCCGGTTACCCCGTCGTCTGGAGCAGCGGCTCGATCCGCAGGTTGACGATGTCGCAATTGGCCGATCGGGTAAGCATGAACAGGATGGCGTCCGCCACATGCTCGGCGGGCAGCATCCGGCCTTCGGCGATGGCGGCCCGTTTTTCCTCCTCGCTGCACTCCTGCATTTCGGTATCGACCGAGCCGGGCTGGATCACGCCGACCCGGATGCCCTTGTCCGCCACTTCCTTGCGCAGGGTTTCGGCAAAGGCGTGGATACCCGCCTTGGTCGCGGCATAGACGCTTTCGCCCGCCGCCTTGATCTCCGTACTGATCGATCCGACGAACAGCAGATGGCCGCCGCCCCGTTTTTCCATGCGCAGGATCGCGGCGCGCGCGCAGGCGAGATAGCCGGTCAGATTGGCGTCGATGACATAGCGCCAGTCGGCATCCGCCATCTCATGGATGGGCTGAGCCCCCAGCGCGGCGCAGGCGACGAGGATGTCGATCCCGCCGAGCTGATCGTCGACCTGGGCAAAGACCTGCTCGATCCCCTCCGCGGTGGCGGCATCCGCGACGATCCCTTTTACCGTGCCGTCGATATCCGACAATGCTTCGTCCAGCGTTTCCTGATGCCGCCCGAAGGTCAGGATGTGCGCGCCTTCCGCCGCGAGCGCCTTCAGGGTGGCGCGGCCGATGCCGGTGGTGCCGCCGGTCAGCAGGATACGCTTGCCGGACAAGGAGGCGGTGCGGTTCTCGGTCATGACTATTCCCATGTAAGAATGAGCCGGCCCTGCGCGGGAACGCGGTAATCGACGCGCTCGGCCGTGGTCGCATCGGGCAGGATTTCCGTTCCATCGGCTGTGGCGATGACACTGTCGGTCAGCTTGCGGCGCTTCAGCCGGACGAGTCGCAGATTGGCGGTGCGCGCCTCTCCGCCGTCGAGCCGGATCGCCAGTGCGCGGTCGCCGATCCGCTCGACCGCGCGGACCAGCATGTCGCAGTAGAGGCGGAAGGGCGCCCCCTCGACAGGGTGGAAGGCGCGCGAGGCGAAGATGAAGGCCGCACCCGCGCCATAGACTTCCTGCCCCACCTGCCCGGCGGGCTGACCGTCGGGATAGAGATCTTCCAGCGGGAAGGAGAGGCCCTTGTCGACATGGCCATTGGCATCGCGCTGTTCCGTGGCGATCGCCTCGGGCGGCAGTGCGTCGGGGTAATAGAACCAGGCGCGCGACAGGGCGTAGCGACAATATTCGCCGATCAGAATCCGGGCCTCGGGCTCCAGATCGGGGCCACTGTCATTCAGATATTGTTCGAACGCGACGAAGCTGTCGAAACATTCGTACATCGCCATGTATGGCGCGTCCTGGAGGCAGGTGACGGCCATGAACGTCTCATAGGCTTCGGCATGGCCGATCCGGCTGTCCCACAAGACCGCGTTGTGCAGGAAGCTGGCCAGATAGACATAGCTTTGCTCGCGATAGACGTCGCGATTGGTGATCCGCCACAGCCGCATACAGGCCGCGGCACCCCAGGCGGTCAGATTGGCCTGGTAATTGATGTCGAAGCGCAGGCCGATGGCGGCATCGATCGCCGCGCGCGCCTCGTCCAGATAGGTGCGGTCGTCGGTCAGTTCGAACGCCTGGAGCATGACCCAGGCATAAACGCCGCCGACATCGGTCTGGCCGCGCCCGTCGACGGGCGCTTCCTTCTCGATGATCGAGAAGTCGGTCACGTCATATTGGATCGGCCAGCGATAGTCGAAATGCCGCGCGGCCTTCACGCCGTAATCGATCGCCTTCAGGAACAGCGCCCGCGCCTCCTCGTCGCCGTCGAGCGCCAGCGTGCCCAGGTTGAGCAGCGGGTGATAGAGATACCAGCTGTCGACCGCATCGGCCTGTTTGTCCTTGCCGACATTGGGCAGGTAACGGCGAAGCGTGCGCAGTTTTTCGTCATAGAATTTCCAGAGTCCGGCCTTCAGCCGGGCTTCGAGCGGCACCGGCTCGCCCAGCCAGCGGCTCCATTGGTGGAGCGCGGCGACGACCGACATCTGCACCATGATGTCGGGATATTCGGCGCCGGTATAAGGATGGATATAGAGGTGGCCGTAATGTCGTATCGTCGCGGCGGGCGCCTGTTCCAGATCGCGCAGCGTCCGCTCGGCGCGGTCGATCCAGTCGCGATAGGCGACCGGTGGCGGCTCGAATAGATCATAGGCGTTGCCCAGCATCTGAACGAACTGGCGCGCCGATTCGCGTTCGTGCGGCGGGGCCTGGTGCCGGAAGACGAGGATCGCGTCGGACAGTGTTACTTGTCGTCCGGCCTCCAGTGCGACCTCTGCGGGATCGGCCTTGGCGTCGGGGACGGGCAGGGCATAGCCGATCTCGGGCCACGCCCCGCCCACCGCCTCGCGCGGGACGGTGTGGGTCGCGCGATAATAATCGTTCGAGGCGGTCAGGTTCTGAACATAGAGGACATTGCCGAACCCCGGTTCGTCGATGCGGAAATAGAGCAGGCCGGTATTAAGCCCGCGCTGCGATGCCTCGACCTTGCCGTCCGCACGCGAGGGATCGTCGCCGGCCCCCAGCGGATAGAGATCGCGTGGGGCGAAGGGCAGGATCGTCGGCCGATCGGGGGTGAAGCGGGTGATGATCCGAACTCGTTCCACCGCAAGGCGGTCGGCGAGGCAGGTGATGACATGCTCGCCCATCGCGCTGGTCAAGCGCAACCGGGCGGCCTCGCCCTGTTCGGGGCGTTGGGCATGGCAGTCGAACGAGGTGGGGATAAATGCCGCGCGAACCGCCAGCCCGCCGCTGCGTCCGCGCCGGATGATGGCGAAGACCGAATCCGTCGTCCGGTGCAGCGCGACGGTCAGCTCGCCGATCTCGAACTTCGCCAGCGGCTTGGGATCGGCGCGCAGCATGTCGCGCAATTCCAGAAGGTGAGGGCTGATAGGCGGCGGGGCCTCCGCAGTCGCCGTTCGGGGCATGTGACCACTCCGACAGGGTGACAGGATGTTCGGACAATGGGCTGGGCGGGCCGTGGTTCCGGGGAAGTCATGGGAAGCCAGCGGCTTGATAACCTGTGTCAGCGCATTGGTCGTGTCCGGGCCTGCTGTGCGCGTTTCAGCCGGATTCGCGTCTGCGCATCGCGCAGCAGCGCACCGGGCAGATCGGTTGCCGCGCGCAACCCCGCTACCGAGGAGATGTTGCGGATCGACCGCCGCGTCTCGTTCAGCACCTGGCCGACCATCGCCCGCCGCTCGATCTCGCCGGTCTCGCGGACGAGCGACAGGCGGTGGATCGCATAGGTACCGATCAGCCCGGCGATCAGGAAATAGAAGTCCCAGGCGGTCAGCAGGACAGGCAAAGTCAACACGCCGCCCGGGCTGCTCCAGCGCGCGACCAGCTCGAACTGGCGCGCGGCGAAGAATTGCGCGAGCAGTCCGCCCAGGATCGGCGCGATCCCGGCAGCCAGCGCGGTGGTGATCGCATTGGTGGCGACATAGGCGGTGGCCGACCCCCTGGGCGACAGCTTCAGCGCGATATTGGTGCTGGCCAGCGTCACCCCGGCGATCGTCGCGCCCATGATCAGATGCAGGCCGACCAGCCACAGCTTCACCATCGTCCGGTCGCCCAGCTGCGACGCGCCAATCATCGCGACGATGGCAAGGATATAGGCAGGCGCGCAGACGGCGAGGACCGATTTGTTGGCGAACTTGTCGCTCAAGCGGCCCCAAAGTCGCAGCGCCAGGATATTGGCGATCTGACTCGCGACGCTGAGCAGCAGCACGAAGCTGACCGCGAAATGCAGCCGGCGGACGATGAAGACGGTGAAGAAGGGCGTCGCCAGATTGATCGCGAATTGCCAGCTGGCGACGAAGACCAGCAGCCGCCGGAAATTGGCATCGCCGAGCGGCTGGCTAAGCAGCGCGCGAAGCTCGAGGCGTCCGGCAGCGGGCGGCATCACCGGCTCGGGCATCATCGCGACGATCCGCGCGCTGATGAGGCCGGTCACGCAACCGCAAGCGAACATCGCGGCGAACACCCCGTTGCGCGCCGCCGATCCTGCGCGAGTCCAGTCGAGCGCGAGTGCGGCGGCCAGACCCAGCACCAGGCTGATGACCGTCAACCATATGGTCCGCCGGGAAAAGACCTCGCCCAGCCGTTCCTCGGGCGCGAGATCACGCATCCACGCATTCCATGCGCACCCCCCGATCGCCCCCAAGCCGCAGAGCAGCATCTGTGCGGCGAGGAAGATCAGCAGCGCGGTCGTTCCGCTGAAAAAGGCGAGCGCGGCCATGATCGCCAGCATCGTCCGCCCGATCAGGCTGGCGAAGACCGCAATCTGCTTGCGCCGTCGCCAGCGCTCGACCAGCTGGATGGCGGGCAGCTGTAGCAATTGTGCCAGAAACGGCATGGCCGCGAGGATTCCGACCATCACATTGGATGCGCCGAGATGCAGCGCGAAGGCGGTCAGGATCACGCCACTGGTCAACGCCGCCGCCCCGCCGGAAAACAGTGCCTCGATGATGAGCAGGCGCAGGCCATGTTCCCGATCGGCAGCGGTCAGCTCGGTCTGAGGCAACAGGGTCATGGGACCGGGTGAACGTCCTGCGTGCGCGGGCGGTTGCGCTTGCGACGTCGTTGCCTTGATCTATGTCATTGAGTTTATGGGAATGATTGGCGTCGGCGCGACACTTTCGCATCGGTGATGGGTTGATCCGTCGATGGATGATGTCCGACCTTCCAAAACCTCGTTCCCGATGACGGGCGGCCGCGCATGACCGATGTATCGGATTGCCGGATCGTGTTCGTCCTGGCCGGGGGCAATGCACTGGGGGCCTATCAAGCCGGCGTGTATCAGGCGCTGCACAAAGCGGGCCTGACGCCCGAATGGATCGTGGGAACGTCGATCGGGGCCGCCAATGGCGCGATCATGGCGGGCAATGCGCCCGAGGATCGGCTGACGCGCTTGCGCGAATTCTGGCGACCGGCGGTCGGGGCGGCATCGCTCTACTATGGCGAAAGTGCCGAGACCTGGCGGCGCAGCGGCGAGGCGCTGGCGACATTGCTGGCCGGACGGGCCGGGATGTTCGCGCCGATCGGCACCGCGCTGGCGACGCGCGAGACGCCGGGCCTGTACGACACGGCGCCACTGGCGCGCACGCTGGCCCGGTTGATCGACTTCGACCGGCTGAACCAGGGCACGATCCGCTACACGATCCAGGCGGTCGCGCTGGATAGCGGTGCGGGGCGGTTGTTCGATACGCACAAAGACAGGATCGGGGTCGAACATATCCGCGCCAGCGGCGCCATGGCGCCCGCCTTCCCGCCGATCGCGATCGATGGCACGCTGTTCGTAGATGGCGGACTTGCCGCCAATCTTCCGCTCGATCCGGTTCTGGAACAGGCTGATCATCGGCCGCTGCTGTGCATTGCGATCGATCTGCTCCCGCTCGCGGGGCCGCATGACGCGACCATCGGAAGCCTGATCGCGCGGATTCAGGATCTCGCCCTGGCCGCGCAATCGCGCCGGATCATCGAAAGCTGGCAACACCGATATGGCTGCGATCCTGCGCTCAGCGATCGGGCCGTGACGCTGGCGCACCTGACCTATGCGACACAGCATCGCGAGGTGGCTGGCAAGGCGATGGATTTCTCCGCCGCCTCGGTGCGGCAGCGTTGGGATGCGGGCGTGCGTGATGGGGACGCGCTGTTGTCCGGTCTTCGTGACGGCACGATTCCGCTTGGCCGGGCCGGACTGAACCTCGTCGCCATTCCCCAGGGAGAACGCCCGTGAAAGCCGCGCGCAAGACCGCCGATGGACGCTTCGAAATTACCGAGGTGGAGGAGCCGCAGCTTGCCGCCGACGACTGGGTCAAGGCGCGGGTTCGGATGGCGGGGATATGTGGAACCGATCTGCGCCACTGGGAAAAGGCCGAGGAAGAACTGCATTGCTGCATCATGGGCCACGAACTGGCCGGTGAGGTGGTCGAGGTCGGTCCGGCGGTCGATCGGGTCGCGGTGGGCGACCGGGTGCTGATCGAATCGGTGCTGGGCTGCGGCCATTGCGAATGGTGCCGGGTTCAGCAGTATAATCGCTGCCCCGACCTCTATCCTACCCGGCGCGCCAGCGTCGCGCGCGCCTATGCCGAATATGTCGTCGGGCCGCAGCACAAGTTCCATCCGCTTCCCGACAGCGTGGGCTATGACGATGCCTCGCTGCTCGATACCTATGCGGTGGCGCTTCATGCACAGCATCTCTCCGGCCTGACCATCGGCGCGCGGGTCGCGATCATCGGGGCGGGGCCGATCGGGCTCGGTCAGCTGATGCTGGCCAAGGCGAGCGGTGCGAAGGTGATGATTGTCGACAAGCTGCCCCATGCGCTGGCGCTGGCGGAGCGGCTGGGCGCGGACCGCATAGTCCATGCGGACGAGGAAGACATCGAAGCGGCGATCCGTGCGATGAGCGATGATCGTGGCGCCGATATCGTGTTCGAATGCGCCGGCGGCACGTCGATGCCCGACACGCTGCCGCTTGCGACGCGGCTGGTGCGCAGGGGCGGTAAGGTCGTCATCGTCGGCGGCTTTGATGACGGACCGATTGCGATCCCGCTGGAATGGCAACGTATCCAGATGTCGGAAATCACCCTGATCCCCAGCGCCAGCTTCGCCTTTCACGACATCCATGCCGAGCAGCTGGAAGTGCTCGACCTGCTGACCCGGGGCGTGTTGAAGACGCAGCAACTCATCACCCACCGTTTCCCGCTCGACCGGATCAACGAGGCGTTCGAGACCGCGCAGGATCGTCGCCGGACCCAGGCGATCTTCGTCGGGCTGGAGGTGTGACGTCCGGCCGGAACGCTCCCGACCCGCCGCGCATTGGCCTTCTCAGGAGAATGACCATGACCGACCCGATCAAGCGGACGACCGAAACCCGCGACCCCAATCTGTCGACCGAGCACCAACGCGACGGCGATGCCCGCCGCCCCAGCGACACGCTCGATCGCGGTCGGTCCAGCACCGAGGGGCAGGACGCCCCGAAGCGCAAATCCTCGCTGACCTGAATACAGAGGGGAGAGGGACGCCCCGTTCAATCCGTAGTGACACATGCCTGAACGGGGCGCCGAGGACGTGCGGAAGCTCGACCTCGCAGGCCCCCTAACGTGCTTTGGCCGCAAAAGCTGCGCCTTCCTGCGCGACGGGCAAAATAAAGCCGCTGGCAGCGCGTTGACCCGAAATGCCGGGCGCGATTGTCACAAAATCGACGCATCACTGTCACGGAAGTTTCTCCCAAAATGCATCTTGGCGTCATGAGACGCGCCTAACGCCCGGACCGGGATCGACAGGGGGACTTGTCTTGAGTCGGTCACCGGGCGGCTTTCGCCCGGCTTAGCAACGATAAGATCGGGAGTTTTTCGGCGATGGGCAGCTTCAAGCGCTTCGGCCTCATTCTCATGACCAGCTCGGCCTGCGCGGCCCTCAGTGCGTGCGGCGGTGCCGACAGCGTCGCTTCGCCGGGGGCGGGCAGCGTGGTGATCGTGCAGCCCCAGCCGACGCCGGCCCCGTCGCCCACGGCTACGCCGACCGCGAACATCACCGCCGCGCAGTTCGCAGCAGTCACCACCGTCAACGGCGTATCGATCACTGCCGACGAACAGCTGGCGATCGTCAATGCGGGCAGCAACAACAACGTCAATGGCACCGGCGCGGCGCTGAATGGCATCTATCCGGCCAGCAGCACGTCGTTGACCACCGCCGCCGATCCGTCGATCATCAACGGCTTCTTCACCTCGACCAACTATGTCGGCGCGCTGAACGGCCCCTCGGACACCGCCTTCCAGGGCTGGACCTGCAACTCGACCTCGGCCGAATTCGGTGGTTCGGGCGCGCGGTGCAGCGCGGTGCCGTCGATCGGCACCTATGCCGCCGCCACCTCGGTCTGCCCGACCGGCACGATCGATGACGGCACGGTCACGCCGAGCGGTGCGTCGGCGCCGTCCTATCGCTTCTGCCGCATCGACAACACGATCACGACCACCCAGAATGTGACGCTGCCGAAGATCGCAGGCGTCGTGTATCGCCTGCGTGGTCAGACCGAAGTGGGCACCGATCTGGGTTCGACCGGCGGCGCCGGCGTCACGCTGACCATCGCGCCGGGCGTGGTGATCGCGGCCGACTCGTCGGAGGCGACCAATGACCTGCTGCTGGTCAATCGCGGTTCGAAGATCTCGGCCGTGGGCACCCGCGATGCGCCGATCGTCTTCACCTCGCAGCAGAATCTGGTCAGCAACGGCGTGTCCGACGCGACCCAGGGCCAGTGGGGCGGCATCATCCTGCTCGGCCGCGCGCCGACCGCGGTCTGCGCCACCGGCACCGGCCCGAACAACGCCGCTGGTTCCTCGACCAGCTGCCAGCTGGCGATCGAGGGTGTGACCGGCCGTTTCTATGGCGGTGCGAACCAGGCCGACTCGTCGGGTCAGCTGTCCTATGTCCAGATCCGCTACTCGGGCATCGCCATCTCGGACGGTAACGAACTGCAGGGCCTGACGCTGGGCGGTACGGGTTCGGGCACCGTTCTGGATCATATCCAGAGCCACAATTCGGCCGATGACGGCATCGAGATCTTCGGCGGCACGTCGAACCTGAAGTATATCGCGATCACCGGCGCGGACGATGACGGCTTCGACATCGACAATGGCTATCGCGGCTTCATGCAGTTCCTGATCGCGGCGCAGCGCGCTATCGGCGCGACCGCGGACAGCTTCTCGACCGAGATCGACTCGAACAACGCCGAGGACCTGCTGCCGCGCACCTTCGGCCGCTATGCCAACTTCACTTTCGTCCAGACCGCGCTCGCACCCGCTGCGATCCGTCTGCGCGGCGGTGCCGACATGACCTTCATCAACGGCATCGTTAAGGCGACCCAGCAGAACGTGGCCTGCGTCAATCTGGTTGCAGGTGCCGGTTCGGGCGCGGATCGCACCACGATCCGGGGCGCCAACGCCGATCTGCAGGACGTGGGGCCGCCGGTCTTCACCTCGATCTATTTCAGCTGCAACGGCCGCTAAGGTCCCGCTGACCATGCGCCCGGACCTTGTCGGGCGCTCTCGGCAGGCCGGGGTGGCGATCATCGCCGCCCCGGCTTTCCTCCATAAAATCTGATACGGGATGACCCGGCCATGCAGCGACGCCTCGCTTATGCCTCTCTCCTTCTGCTGACCTCCCAGCTCGTCGCGCCGGCCCTGCTCGCGCAAGCCACGGGCGGGGCGACGCCTGCTCCGGCGCAAACCAGCACCACCGCGACCAGCCCGGACGGGCAGGCGACCCCGCAGAGCCAGACCCCGACCGGGCAGGACGGCCAGTCGGCAGACGAGCCGGTCGAAATCTCCGCGCCCGGTGTCGACGCCACGGCGGGCAACGAGATCGTCGTGGTCGGCCGCAACATCCCCAACACGATCCGCGCCACGCCGCAGATCGTCTCGGTCCTGTCCGCCGCCGACATCGCGCGCACGGGCGAAGGCGATATCGCGGGGGCGCTGACCCGCGTCACCGGCCTGTCGGTCGTTGGCGGCGGCTTCGTCTATGTCCGCGGTCTGGGCGATCGTTATTCCTCGTCGCTGCTCAACGGCTCGCCGCTGCCCAGCCCCGAGCCGCTGCGCCGGTCGGTCCCGCTCGACATCTTCCCGACCACCATCGTCGGCTCGGCGCTGGTGCAAAAGACCTATTCGGTCAATTATCCGGGCGAGTTCGGTGGCGGCGTCATCAACCTGACGACCAAGGCCATTCCGGCGAAGAACTTCATCTCGGGCGGCTTTACGGTCGCGGCCGACGACACGACGACCAGCGAGCTGGGCTATACCTATGCGGGCGGCGATGCCGACTGGCTGGGCTTTGACGACGGTACGCGCGGCGTGCCGCAGTTCGTGCGCGACGTCCAGGCGGGCAAGGGTTCGGGGCTGGTTCCCGCCGCGCAGGTGGGGCAGCTGTCCAACGCCTCGACCACGCTGCTGCAGCGCAACAATCATCTGCCCGCCAATCTGTCGGGCGAGCTGTCCGCCGGTTCGGTGTTCGACATCGGCAGCGACCGTCTGGGCGTGATCTCCTCGCTCAGCCTGTCCAACACCTTCCGCACCCGCTCGGCGATCCAGCAGGACTCGGTGTCGCCCGACGGTACGCTGCGCAACGATTACCGCACGCTGCTGACCGACAACCGCATCGTCGCCAATGCGCTGGTCGGGCTGGGCTATGAGTTCGGCGACAATACGGTGCGCTGGACCAACGTCTATATCCACGACACGCTGAAGCAGGGTCGGGGATCGGCGGCGGAAGTCTATAACAACGCCAGCGGCCTGCGCTTCCAGCAGAATACCAACTGGTTCGAGCGCCAGCTGATCGAGAGCCAGCTGGTCGGCGAGTTCAAGCTGACCGACGCCCTGAAGTTCGATGCGCGCGGCGCCTTTGCCAACTCCAAGCGCAATGCGCCCTATGAGCGCCAGTTCGACTATCTGTGTTCGGCCCGGACCAGCAATGGCCTGCCCATCAGCTATGACGGCGCGAACGGTGCGGGCGGGTTCCAGTGCAACGGTGCCTATCAGGTGACGCAGCGCTTCACGCCCTTCGCTTCGATCATCTTCTCGGAGTTGAACGAGAATCTGTGGACCGGCCAGGCGGACCTTTCCTACAAGATCGACGGCGAGCGCCCGATCACGCTGAGCACCGGCTATTTCTACCAGGGCACCGACCGCTATTCGAGCCGTATCCAGTTCAACTACCAGACCAGCGACGGCGCGGGCACCGCGCCGGGCTTCCCCTACAATCTCTATCGGCCCGATTATCTGCTGAGCCCGGACGTCATCAACAATGCCTGTCCGTTGCGCGGGCAGGGGGCGTGTACGCTCCAGCTGCAATTCTCGACCCAGGCGGGCGCCTATGCCTACGACGCCAAGCTGAACGTCCATGCCGGTTATGTGCAGGCGGAGGCCGAAGTGGCAGCCGGCCTGCGCGCGGTAGCCGGTTTGCGCTACGAAACGGCGATCGAGACGGTGACGCCGGTGCAGAGCGCCACCACGCGGCTGAAGAACAACTACTTCCTCCCCGCAGGTACGCTGACCTGGAACTTCGCCGCCGACATGCAGCTGCGCGCGAGCGGGGCCAAGACCATCTCGCGCCCGCAGTTCCGCGAACTCGCTCCGCAGCAGTTCCGCGATCCAGACTCGGATCGCCTGTTCTTCGGTAATCCCAACCTGCGTGACAGCGAGCTGTGGAATCTGGAGGCGCGCTACGAATGGTTCTATGCGCGCGACCAGCGCTTCACGCTGGCGGGCTTCTACAAGCGGATCAAGAACCCGATCGAGCAGGTCGGCTTTTATACCGGCGCGGATGACCGGTTGCAGACGGGCTTCACCTATCTGCCCTCGGCGACGCTTTATGGTGCCGAAGTCGAGTTGCAGAAATATGTGCCGCTGGCGGGTCTGGGCGGTGATTTCTTCGCCACGCGCCGCCTCGTCGCGATTGCGAACTACACCTACACCAAGTCGCAGATCAACGCGGACGCCAGCTGCGTGCCCAACCCGGCGGCGGCGCAAGGGTCGCCGGGCTTGGCGGGCTGCGCCTCGGGCTTCGGTCCGGCGCGGCTGCTGTTCCGCGACGGCGCGTCGCTGACCGGCCAGTCGGACCATCTGGTCAATCTGCAACTCGGCGTCGAGGACACCGCCGCGCTGTCGCAGATCACCTTGCTGTTCAACTATGCCAGCAATCGCGTGACCAATCGCGGTCCGTCCAACCTGTCGGGCACCGGCTTCCAGCCCGACATCATCGAGGTGCCGGGCATCCGCCTCGACCTGGTGGCACGTCAGGGCTTCGAGCTGGCGGGCGGCAAGTTCGAGCTGAAGGCCGAGGCCCGCAACCTGACGCGCACGCGGTATAACGAACGGCAGGATTTCGGGAACGGCCGGTTCGTCTATCTGAACCGGTATAATCAGGGTCGGGTCTTCTCGTTGGGGATCAGCACGACCTTCTGATTCCAGTGGGGTCAGGAAAGGGCCGCCGTCCGGTGATCCGGTGGCGGCCCTTTTCCTTTTTGGCTTTCGCTCAGCCTGGGCGGAGTGTGGACGGCACGGCGCACGCTTCGCAATGACGCACCGAACTCCATTTCCGTTCAAGCCGAGCGAGGGGCGATCGCCCGCCATCCATGCATCATTGGTCAATCCCGTATCCGGCGGTCCATGTGAAACCGACATGACAAACATGTTTCGGGGGTTTGACGCAGGGCTGTAACATGCCATGCCTAAGGCCCGAAAATGCGGACGGGGTGAGTTTCATGCGGTTGAGGCTCGACGCGCGCGGACGTCGCTGGTTGCGGCGCCTGCCGGTCGTGAATGTCTATTCGGTGGCCGAGCTGGCGCTGATGGCGGTTCTCGCCGTCCAGGGCGCGCGGCTGCTATGGGTGATCGTCACCCCCGTCTCGCCGCTGGGCGAGTGGCGCCCGCTCGCGCCCGCTGTCGCGGGCTCGCCGGCGGCGATCCTGGAGGGGTTCGATCCCTTTTTCCGTTTGCAGGGGCAACAGGCCGCACCCGCCGCCGTGACCACGCTTCAACTGACCCTTTACGGCACGCGGCTCGACGAAGCGTCGGGGCGCGGATCGGCGATCCTGGCCGGGCCGGACGGGGTGCAGCGATCGGTTTCGGTCGGCGAGGAAATCCAGCCGGGCGTCACGCTGAAGGCGGTGGCGTTCGACCACATCACCATCGATCGCGGCGGTGCGACCGAGGATCTCTATCTCGACCAGTCGGATGCCCCGCCCGCCACCGCAGGGGCACCGGCGCCTGGCGCGCCGTCCGTGCAGGTCCCCGGATCGGTGCCGCCGCAAGGCGGTGTCGGCATCGCGCAGTTGCGCAGCGATATCGGCTTCATCCCCCGGCTCGACGGCGGCCGCGTCTCGGGGCTGGTCGTCCGGCCTATGGGCTCGGGCGTGGCGTTCCGCGCGGCGGGCCTGCGTGAGGGCGATGTCGTCACCGCCATCAGCGGACGCCCGGTGACGGGGCCGGGCGACCTTGACCGGCTGACGGCGGATTTCGCACAGGGCGGTTCTCTTTCCATCACGGTCGAGCGGGGCGATCAGACGCTGCCGCTCTCCCTTCAGATTGCGGCACCACGGCCATGAAGAAGCTCGTCCTCGGTTCGGTTCTGGCGCTCGCCCTGGCGGCGGGCGCGCAGGCGCAGACCACGCTCAACGTCCGCGATGCCGATATCCGCGCCTTCATCGCCGATGCGGCGAAAGTGACGGGGCGGACCTTCATCATCGACAGCAGGGTCAACGGCAAGGTGACGGTCGTCACCGACCGGCCGCTGTCCAAGTCGGAATATTTCGAGATTTTCCTGTCGACCCTGCGCTCCAATGGACTGGTCGCGGTGCCGAGTGCGGGCGGGGCGTTCCGCGTGCAGCCGATCGACAATGCGGCGTCGCAGCCCAGCCGGATCGGTCTGGGCGGCGCAAACCGCAATTCCTATGTCACCGAGATCATCCGCCTGCGCGCGATCGACGCGAACAGTGCGCTGGAGACCGTACGCCCGCTGGTCAGCGCACAAGGGTCGGTGACGGCCAACCGCGCGGGCAACAGCCTGGTCGTCGTGGACTTCGCCGACAATATCCGACGGATCCGCGAGGTCGTGCGCCGGATCGACGCCGACAATGCCTCGACCCGCGTCATCGCGCTGAAGAATGCGGGCGCGCGCGAGATCGCGACCGCGCTCCAGACGCTGGCGGGCGGCGGCGGGGCGCAGGGCGGCGCGCCTGCGCAAGGGACGACCGGCGTGTCGGTCGTCGCGATCGACAGCTCCAACTCGATCGCGCTGCGCGGCGATCCATCGAGCGTCGCGCGCTTCGCCCAGATCGCGATCGACTTGGACAACAAGGCCAAGAGCGGTACCGAAATCCGCGTCGTCTTCCTGGAAAACGCCGATGCCGAGCAGTTGCTGCCCGTGCTCCAGCAGCTCGTCGGCCAGACGCCCGACCCGGTCCAGGAAACGACGCTGTCGCGCGGCAGCTTCAGCCAGACCAACAATCAGACGGGATCGGCGGCAGGAACCTCGATCGCGCAGCGTATCCAGCCGGTTGCCCAGCCTCAGGCGGCGAACGCCCCGGGCGCGGGTGGCCAGAACGGCCAGCCGCCGGCCATCAGCACGCAAGGGGGGCGGACGGCGGCGGTCGTCACACGCTTCGTCGGCGCCAACGCCATCGTCATCGCCGGACCGGCCGATATCCAGCGCCAGATCGGCGAGGTGATCCGCCAGCTCGACGTGCGCCGCGAACAGGTGCTGATCGAGGCGATCGTCGCCGAGGTCTCCGATCAGACCGCGCGGCGGCTCGGCGCGCAGTTCCTGCTGGGCAGCCTGTCGGGCGGGGCGTTCGCGGCGTCGACCTATGGCAATACCGCGCCCAACATCCTCCAGATCGCGGGCGCGGTGGGGGCGCAGACGATCGGCGGCACCAAGACGATCGTCACCGCCCCGGACGGGACTCGCACCGAGACCAATGTCCCCAACGCCTCGTTCAACCAGCTGACCCAGTCGGCGGTACAGTCGATCCTGGGCACGACCGGCGGTTTTGCCGGCTGGGGCGGGCAGATCGGCGACACGGTGTTCGGCGCGATCATCAACGCGGTGAAGAGCGACACCACGTCCAACCTGCTTCAGGTCCCGCACATCATCACGCTGGACAACCAGCAGGCGCACAGCTTGGTCGGGCAGGAAATTCCGGTCACGACGGGCCAGGCGCTGTCGAACAATTTCGACAATGCCTTCCGTACCGTGCAGCGCCAGAATGTCGGTATCCAGCTGGACGTGAAGCCACAGGTCAATGCGGGCGGCTCGCTCAAACTCTATGTCCGGCTGGAGGTCAGCTCGATTGCCGGGCCGGTGTCGAGCAACAATAGCGAGTTGATCCTCAACAAACGCGCGTTCGAGAATGTCTTCACGCCGGACGACGGCCAGATCACGGTCATCGGGGGATTGCTCGATGACAATGAGCGGCGGACGATCGAGAAGATCCCGCTGCTGGGCGACATTCCCGGGCTGGGCGCGCTGTTCCGGTCCAAGGCGCGCAGCCGATCCAAGACGAACCTGATGGTCTTCATCCGCCCGACCATCCTGCGCACGCCCGAGGACAGCCGCCGCGTCACCGAACAGCGTTATGGCTATCTCCGCCAGCTTCAGGGCTATGCGCAGCCCGGCGTCGAGCCGTCGATCGACGAGTTGGTGCGCGATTACATGAACGCCGCGCCGCCCATCCCGCACGCGCCGATGCCCGGCAATATCGAGGATCCGCGCATCGCCGTCCCCGTCGCCAAGTCGGTCCAACCGATCAAGCGCCGTGACTGACGACGAGCACCCCATAACCACGGGGGACACCGTCCCCCTGCCGCTGGGCACCCCCCTCCCGCAAGCGGGAGGGGATGGGGGAGGGCACTCCGCTCTCCCGCTCCCCACGCCCGACGAAACGCTGGAACTGGTCGCCCCCCTGACCATTCCCTACGGCTTCGCACGCAAGTTCGGCACGGTCGTCCAGACTGCGGACCCCTTGACTATCGCACTGCGCGAGGGCGCGGACCCGCGCGCGCTGATCGAACTGCGCCGCCATATCGGCCGCCCCTTCGCCGTCACCCGTGTCGAGGCCCCCGCCTTCGATCGGTTGCTGTCCGACGCCTATGCCATGGACGGTCAGGCGACGGCGATCGCGGCAGTGGGCATGGGCGACGAGCTGGACATGCTGGCCGACGGCATCCCGACCGCCGAGGATCTGCTCGACACCGCCGACGATGCGCCCGCCATCCGGCTCATCAACGGCATCATTGCCGACGCCGCGCGCAACGGCGTGTCGGACATTCATATCGAACCGTACGAAACCGGCCTCGTCGTCAGGATGCGTATCGACGGCGTGCTGCGCGAAACGCTCAGGATGCCGCCGCATGTCGCGCCGGTCGTGGTCAGCCGGATCAAGGTCATGGCCCGGCTCGACATCGCCGAGCGGCGCGTGCCGCAGGACGGGCGCATGGCGCTGACGCTGGGTGGCAAGCTGCTCGACGTGCGTGTCTCGACCCTGCCCAGCCGGGCCGGGGAACGGGTGGTGCTGCGTATTCTCGACAAGGAGAATGCCGGCATCGACCTCGACGCGCTGGGCATGAACCCGGCCATGTACGCGCTGCTGCGCGAGGCGCTCAGCGAACCCAACGGCATCATCCTCGTCACCGGGCCGACCGGCTCGGGCAAGACGACCAGCCTCTATGCGGCGCTGCGCCTGCTGAACGATGGCAGCCGCAACATCCTGACCGTCGAGGATCCGGTCGAATATGCGGTCGAGGGCGTGGGTCAGACCCAGGTCAATGCCAAGGTCGGGCTGACCTTTGCAGCGGGCCTGCGCGCGATCCTGCGCCAGGACCCCGATGTGGTGATGGTCGGCGAAATCCGCGACCGCGAAACCGCCGAGATTGCGGTGCAGGCCTCGCTGACAGGGCATTTGGTGCTGTCGACCGTCCACACCAACGATGCGGTCGGTGCGATCACCCGGATGCGCGATATGAAGGTCGAGCCGTTCCTGCTCGCCTCCACCTTGCGCGCCGTCATTGCGCAGCGGCTGGTGCGGCGGCTGTGCCCGGCGTGCAAGCGGCCGGTAAAGGCCAAGCAGACCGTCGCCCCGCTGCTCGGTATCGAGAACAAGGCGACGGTGTACGAGGCGGTCGGATGCCCGCAGTGCAACGGCTCCGGCTATAAGGGCCGGACCGGGGTGTATGAGGCGGTGCGCGTCGACGACACGATCCGGCGGCTGGTCAACGAAGGCGGCGACGAACAGGCGATCGCGGCGCACGCTTTCGCCCGGCAGCAACCGCTCGCGGCGGCGGCGCGGGCACTGGTGCTGGACGGCGTGACCACGGCAGAGGAAGCCATCCGCGTGTCCCGCCGCGACTACGACGCGGGGTGAGGGGGGTGCGCACGCTCCTCATTTCCCCTTCCCTCGCGAAGGCGGGGGGCCAGTGCCTTGGTCGTATCGGGGCCGACGCTGGGGGTGAGCATGTCATCGGTTCACGCGGAGACGCGGAGACGCGGAGAAAGAATGGATTCGCGCGGAGGCGCAGAGAGCGCAGAGGCGTCGTCCTAGCCGCGCCAGCGGCCCGTATTTTTCGGCCGATTGCAAAAGCAATGCGCTGCCGCGCACGAGACACCTCTGCGTCCTCTGCGCCTCTGCGCGAGCATGACTTTCTTCTTCGCGGCTTCGCGGCTTCGCGTGAGAGAGAATGGCGATCCGACACGCCTCGCAGTCACTGGACCCCCGCCTTCGCGGGGGAACAGGCCCATGGGAGCGCCCGCTGACATGGCCGGGTTCGACTATGTCGCCATCGATACCAAGGGCGCCGAAAAGCGCGGCTTCATCCCGGCCGAAACCGCCGATGCCGCGCGCGCGGCGCTGGAGAAGCAGCGGCTCTATGTCGTCTCGGTCAAGCCGGGCAGCGGCGACACGGCCGAACGCCGCCCGCTCTTCGGGCTGAAGCTCGGCCGTGCGCGCATGTCGGTCAAGCAGCTGACGCTGTTCACCCGCCAGCTCGCCACGCTCAACCGCGTCTCGCCGCTGGAGGAGAGCTTGCGCACCATCACCCGCCAGACCGAGCAGGAGCGGGTGCGCGCGATCGTCGCGACGGTGCATCAGGGCGTCACCGAAGGCCGACGCTTGGCGGACGCCATGGCGCGCGAGCCCAAGAGCTTCCCGCCGCTTTACCGCGCGATGGTCGCGGCGGGGGAGAGTTCGGGGACGTTGCCGACGATCCTCGAACGGCTCGCCGCACTGCTGGAGCGACAAGCGGAGATTCGCGGCAAGCTGATCACCGCACTCGCCTATCCCACCATCCTGGCGGTCGTTGCGATGGGCGTCGTCACCGCGCTGATGATGTTCGTCGTGCCGCAGGTGGTCGAGCAGTTCGATACGGTCGGGCAGGAACTGCCCTTCCTGACCCGTATGGTGATCGGGGTGTCCGACCTCCTGGTCGGCTGGTGGTGGCTGATGGCCGGGATCGCCGCCATCGCGGGCGTCGGTTTCTGGCGCGCGTTGAAGGTGCCGGCGATCCGGCTGTCCTTCGACACCTGGCTCCTCAAGCTGCCGCTGCTTGGCCGGTTGTTGCGCGACCTGCATGCCGCGCGGATGGCGCGGACGCTGGGGACGATGGTGGCGAGCCGGTTGCCGCTGCTTGAGGGGCTGACGCTGACGGCGGGAACCATCCACAACCGTCGCCTGCGTGTGGCCTCCGACGCGATCGTGGATGCGATCCGGGGCGGCGGGAGCCTGTCGGCGGCGATGCGGCGCGCCGGAGTCTTCCCGCCCCTGCTCACCTATCTGGCGGCGAGCGGCGAGGCGGCGGGGCGGCTGGACGAGATGCTGGAGCGCGCCGCCGATTATCTCGAGCGCGAGTTCGACCGCTTCACCGCCACCGCGCTGTCGCTGCTGGAGCCCGCGATCATCGTCGTGATGGGCGGCGTGGTCGCGACGATCGTGCTATCCATCCTGCTGCCCATCCTCCAGCTCAACACGCTGGCGGGTCAATAAGTCGAGAGGACAGGTTATGCGTACCCAAACCCCAAGGTCGATCCGTCGCAAACGCGGCGAGGGCGGCTTCACGCTGGTCGAATTGATGGTCGTCATCGTCATCATCGGTCTGCTGGCGACGATCGTCGCGCTGAACGTGCTGCCCTCTGGCGATACTGCGCGGGTGCAGAAGGCCAAGGCCGACATCGCGCAGATCGAAGGCGGGCTGGAGCTGTACAAGCTCCAGAACCTGACCTTCCCGACCACGGCGCAGGGGCTTCCGGCGCTGGTCTCGATGCCCGCCGGACTGGCCGATCCGTCGCGCTATCAAAAGGGTGGGTATCTCAAGAAGCTGCCCGACGATCCCTGGGGCCGCCCCTATCTCTATGCGTCCCCCGGCCAGCATGGCGAGGCGGATGTCTGGACCTATGGCGCCGATGGCAAGGAAGGCGGCGAGGGGATCAACGCGGATATCGGCAACTGGGATAAGTGAGCTCGTATGCCCGCCTGGATGCCGGGAACGGCGGCGGGCGCGGCCTGCCTGGTGAAGTCGAGGCGTGGCCTTCGACTTCGCTCAGGCTGAACGGGGCGGGGGGCCTGATCCCGTCCGTCGTTGGCACGGAGCGAAGTCGAAGTGTACGGGCAAACGGCTTCACCTTGGTCGAACTGATGGTGGTCATCACCGTCATCGGCCTGGCCTCCGCCATCGCCGTCTGGTCGCTGCCCGACCGTCGCGGCCGCGTGACCGATGAGGCTTTGCGGTTCGCCGCGCGGGTCCGCGCCGCGCATGACGTCGCGGTGGTCGAGGCGTCGCCGGTCAGCATCTGGGTCACGCGCGGCGGCTATGGGTTCGACCGGCGTGCAGACGGCGCATGGAGCCCGATGACCGCCAAGCCTCTACGCGTGGCGCAATGGGAGGATGGCACCCAGGCGACGATCCCCGACGCGAGCGGGCGGGTGCGGATCACCTTCGACGTGACCGGCCTGGCCGACCGCCCCGTCGAGCTGCGCCTGACCCGCGACCGCGCAAGCAGCATCGTGCGGATCGGCGCGGACGGCACGGTGCGCGTCGATGGGTGAAGCGTCCCCCATTCCTCCCCTGCAAGGGGAGGTGGCAGAGCGAAGCCCTGACGGAGGAGGCGTGCCTCCTCGGGCTTCCCTTTCGACGCTCCCCCTCCACCATCCTGCGGATGGTCCCCCTCCCCGTGCCGGGGAGGATGGCTTCACCCTGATCGAGATCATGGTGGCACTCGCCGTATTCAGTCTCGCGGCAATGGCGCTCGTCCGGCTGGAGAGTGCCACGATCCGGGGCGCTGCGATCCTGGACGAGACGCTGGTCGCGCAGATGGTCGCGCGCAACGTCGCCATTGCCGCCGTCACCGATCCGCAGGCCCCGGCGCTCGGCCGCACGACGGGCACGGAGGTGAATGGCGGGCGCAGCTGGACCTGGACCCGGATCGTCAGTGGTACGGGCGATGCGCGGGTGGTGCGGATCGACGTGGCAGTGGCGAATGCGGGGGGCAGCATCGCCGGGCGGATGACGATGGTGCGCCCGCCCATGGCCGCGCCGCCGGTCGGGGTCGCGGCGTCGTGAAAAACCTGGGTACTCCCTTGTTCCCCCGTGCAGGCGGGGGGGCGGTCCATTGTAGGGCGGGTCGCGCGAGTAAATGCGATCCGTCATCGCCGACCGGACAAGAACTGGACCCCCGCCTGCGCGGGGGAACAAAGAGGGGAATGGGGCAGGGCGGCTTCACCCTGGTCGAAGTCATGGTGGCGCTGCTCATCTTTGCGATGCTCGCCGCTGCGGCTGTCGCGATCCTTTCGTTGAGTGTCCGCGCGCAAGCCGTAACGGGGCAGAAGCTCGATGCGATCTCGGCCGTCAGCCGGACGACCGCGATCCTGTCGGCCGATCTCGCGCAGGCGGTCGACCGGCCGACGCGCGACGAGGGTGGCGTGCTGACGCCCGCCATGGTCGCGGGGCCGGATGCGATGCGATTGGTGCGCGGTGGCTGGAGCAATCTCGACAATGCCGCGCGGCCTTCGGTGCAAAAGGTCGCCTATCGCCTGAACGGTGACGTGCTGGAGCGGGTCGCCTGGCCGCTGCTCGACGGGGCCGCCGCCATGGAGCCTGCTGCGCTGATGGACCATGTGCGTGAACTGCACCTGCGCTATCGCTTCAACGGGGCGTGGCTCGACCAGTGGCAGGGGCAGCCGGGCGTCGCCTTGCCGCAGGCCGCCGAGGTGACGATCGTGCGTGATGACGGCATGATCTTTCGCCAGTTGTTTCTGGTCGGCACCGGCTATGTCGACACGACCGTCATGCCCCAACCCGGCCCCACGCCCAGCCCGACACCGACGCCCAATGGCTAGACCCAGGCCGCCAGCGGGGGAGCGCGGTGCGGCGCTGTTGACCGTGCTGATCCTGGTCGCCGTCATCGCCGTGCTGGCCGCGACCGCGCTGGAAAAGCTGCGCCTGTCGACCCGGCTGGGCGGCAATGCCGTGGCGATCGAGCAGGCGCGCGGCTTTGCCTATGCGGCCGAGGCTTTGGCGATCATCCGCATTGGCGATCTGCTGGAGCGTTCCCAGGGTAAGGTGTCGCTGCTGGGCGGGTGGAGCGACCGGCCCTTCGCCCTGCCGCTGGGCGATGTCGCGGGCGGGGGCAGCGCGGTCGCGCGGGTGACGGACGGGGGCAATTGCTTCAATCTCAATGGGCTTGCGCAAGGCTTGCCCGGTCAGCAGGGGGTGCTGATCGGCAACGCGGTCGAGGCCGCGCATTTCGCCAAGCTGATGCGGTTGCTGGGCATCCCCGGTCAGGTCGCGCAGCAGGTCGCGACCGCCGCCTCCGACTGGATCGACAGCGATCAGAACCCGCAGGGCGGCGGGGCGGAGGACCCCGTCTATCTGGCCCGTGATCCCCCCTATCGCACCGGCGGCGCGTTGATGGCCGATGTCAGCGAATTGCGCATGGTCAGCGGAGTCACACCCGAGATCTTTGCGCAACTGCGCCCCTGGCTCTGCACCCTGCCCGAGGCGAAGCCGACCATCGTCAACATCAACACGCTGGAACCCGAACAGGCGCCCCTGGTCGCCATGGCGCAGATCGACACGATTTCGCCTGCCGCCATCGGGCAAGCCCTTTTGCGCCGCCCGCCGCAAGGCTATGCGGACGCCAGCGCCTTTTGGGCGCAGATACCGGGGGCGAGCGGTGGCGGCGGCGTGGCGACGACGACTCGCTGGTTCAACTTGCGCATCGATGTCGGCTTGGGCAGCGTCCGGATTCAGGAACGTGCGCTGGTGGATGCCACGCGACAGCCGCCGCGACTGGTGGCGCGGGTTTGGGGGGAAGAGTGATGAGTGCGACCAACCTCCTGTTCCTGCCGCCGGGCGACGGGGGCGATTATCGCTGGATGCGGATCGAGGATAGCCGCGTCGCGGCGGCGGGTGAGGGCCTGCCGCATGGGGATGGCGAGGTCATCGCGATCGCCCCGGCCGATGCGGTGTCGCTGCACTGGGCCGAGATACCCGCCCGGTCCACCGCCCAGGCGGCCGCCGCCGCGCGCCTGCTCGCCGCCGAGGTCAGCGCCGCGCCGATGGACGAACTGCATGTCGCGGTCGGCGAAGATGAGGCCGGGAGCCGTGCCATCGGCATCGTCAATCGCGGCGCGATGGCGGGGTGGCTCACCCGGCTGGGCGCGGCGGGGGTAGACCCTGTCGCGGTCGTGCCTGCGCCGCTCCTTCTGCCGCGTCCCGATACGGGCTATGTTCGGGGTGATCTGGCGGGGCAGGGCGTGGTGCGCGGACGCGCGTCGGGCTTTGCCGACGAGCCGGGCTTTACCGAGATCGTTGCGGGCGACGAGCCGCTCGCCGAGTTGGACGCCGACGGCATCGAGGCGGTGTTGGGCGCCGCCGTCGCCGCCCCCGCCCTCGACCTGCGGCAGGGGCCGTTCGCGCGGCGGCGGGGCTTTGCGATCGACTGGCGGCTGGTGCGACGGCTGAGCTGGCTGGGTCTTGCCATCGTCGTCGCCACGCTGGCGATCGAGTTCGTGCGATGGACCAAATACAGCTTCGCCGCCGACGCGACCGAAGCGAAGATCGAACAGGTCGCCCGGACCGCCCTGCCGCGCGGCGAGACGTTGGTCGATGCGGATCGGCAACTGACCGAGCGGCTGTCGGCGCTCCGCGGCCCGGGTCAGGGGTTCAGCCGGACGGCGGCGGCGGTCTTTGCGGCGGTGCGCGCCGTGCCGGGTACCGAGCTGACCGCAATGGATTTCCAGCCGAACGGCGACATCCGGCTGGGCGTGGCGGTCGACCGCGAGGCGCTGGCCACCGATCTGAAGCGTGCGATCGAGACGGAGGGCTTTGCCGTCCAGCCCAGTACCTTCGTCGCGGCGAACGGACGGATTACGGGAGAATTCACGGTGCGCGCACGATGAAGGCGCTCAAACTCTGGTTCGATGGGCGCTCGGCCCGCGAAAAGCGGCTCCTGCTCGTCATGGGGGCGCTGCTGGTCGTGACGATCCTGTGGGGCGGTATCCTGCGCCCGCTGGGTGACGGCCTGTCGAGCGCGCGCGAGCGGCACGCCGATGCGGTGATCCGGCTGGGCCAGGCGCAAGCCATCGCCGCCGAGCTGAACCAGCGTCGCCGTCGTCCGCCCGCCCTTTCGGGGACGCTGGCCGATACGGTGCGGCTGTCGGCGGAGCAGGCGGGCTTTACCCTGTCCGCGCTGACCGAGGACGGCCCCGGCCGGGTGCGCGCGCAGATCGCCTCGGCCCGCCCCGCCGCGCTGACGCCGTGGCTGGCGCGGCTGGAGCGGGGCGGGGTGCTGGTCGAACAGGCGACGCTGACCGACAATGGCGACCGGACGGTGGGCGTGGCGCTCCTCATGCGGACGCGGGTATCGTGATGCGGTTGCGGTTGACCACGCGGCCATCGGTGCTGTTCCTCGCGATGCTGGTCGTCGCGCTGATCGTCTTCCTGCCGATGCGGTTGGTGCTGGGCATGACCGGGCTGGCCGACGAGGGATTGAGCGCCCGGCGGGTCGGCGGCACCATCTGGGGTGGCAGCATGATCGAGGCGCGGTTCGGAGACGTCGCGCTCGGCGATCTGCGCGTTTCGCTGTCGCCACTCGCCTTGCTCGTCGGGCGGGCGCGGCTGGCATTCGAGGGAGCGGGTGCCGATGGCCGGCCGATTGTGGGGGCGGCGTCGGTCAGCCGCCATGCAATAGGGATGGAAAGCGTCACCGCCAGCCTGCCCGCCGCCACACTCTTCGCGCCGCTTCCCGTCACCACCTTGGCGCTGGAGGACGTGACCGTTCGTTTTCGTGACGGCGTGTGCGAGGAAGCAGGGGGCCGTGTCCGTGCGACCGTGGTGGGCGAGGCGGGGGGGCTGCCACTGCCCCCCAGCATGATGGGCACCGCGCGGTGCGAGGCGGGCGCGCTCCTGCTGCCGATGACGGGGCAGGGGGGCACGGAGGCGGTCAATCTGCGCATCCGACCGGATGGCCGATACACCGCCGACCTGGTCCTGAGCCCAAGCGATCCGGCGGCGGCGGCGAAGCTGGAGCAGCTGGGCTTTGTGGCGGCGACGGGCGGCGGATACCGACTTTCGGCGGAAGGGCGCTTTTGACCGCTTGACGAGTGCGGGTGATCCCGTTTAGGGGCGCAAGCCTTCGCGGCGACCGTAGTTCAATTGGTTAGAGCGCCGGCTTGTGATGCCGGAAGTTGCGGGTTCAAGTCCCGTCGGTCGCCCCATTATTTCCGGCCATTTCCTGGCCACGGCACCGGCCCTTTTCACGCCCGTGTCCTCCCGCTATCCATCATCGATGGGGTGGCCGGGTCGGCAGACTCGGTCCGGTTCCGCATCTGTCGGACCGAAGGACGAGCATGACGAACTGGGGCTTTCCCGATTTCGACGCGCATGAAGGCGTGCATCTGTTCACCGATCCCGCTTCGGGTCTGCAGGCGGTCATCGCCGTGCACTCGACGCATCTCGGCCCGGCGGCGGGTGGCGCGCGCTTCTGGAACTACGGCACGCCCGCGCTGGCGATCACCGACGCGCTGCGCCTGTCGCGCGGCATGAGCTACAAGAACGCGATGGCGGGTCTGGCGCTCGGCGGCGGCAAGGGCGTGGTGCTCGCGGCGAAGCCGGGTGACGTCATCACCACCGCGCAGTTGGAGGCGTTCGGCCGCGCGGTCGAGTCGCTCGGCGGCCGGTACGTGACGGCCGAGGATGTCGGCATGTCCGAGGAGCGGATGAAGGTCATTGCGACCCAGACCCGCTATGTCTCCGGCCTGCCGGTGGCGAGCGGTGCGGCCGGCGGCGACCCCGGCCCCTACACCGCGCACGGTGTCTATCTGGGCGTCAAGGCGGCCGCCAAGCGCGGCTTGGGTGCGACCGATATGAAGGGCGTGCGCGTCGCGATCCAGGGCGTCGGCTCGGTCGGCGGCGGGCTGGCCAAGCTGCTCGCCAAGGATGGCGCGGTACTGACCATCGCCGATGTGAACCAGGCGCGGGCGGAAGCGATGGCGGCGGAACTGGGCGCGAGCGTCGCCTCGGCCGACGAGATCCTGTTCTCCGATGTCGATCTGGTCAGCCCCAATGCGCTGGGCGCGGTGCTGAACGCCGATTCGATCCAGCGGCTGAAGGCCAAGGTCGTCGCGGGCGGCGCCAATAATCAGCTCGCCACCCGCGAGGACGGCGCGCGTGTGGCGGAAGCGGGCATCCTCTATGCGCCCGATTACGTCATCAATGCGGGCGGCATCATCAATGTCGGCCTGGAATATCTGGGTCAGGGCGACGAAGCCGAGGTCATGGCGCGCATCGCCAAGATCCCCGAGCGTTTGGAGCAGGTGTGGCAGCGCTCGGCCGAAACCGGCCATCCCGCGTCGGACGTGGCGGACGAGATCGCGCAGGGGCTGATCGGGCGCTGACTCAACGCTGCTGAGTCCCACGCCCCTCCCGTAGACGGGAGGGGATGGGCAAGGCCACGGGCGACAGGCTCGGTGAGACACCATGCCCTCCCCAAACCCAGTTTCAGGTAAACGATGCCCCGCATCGTTTAGGTCATGCCGGGGGCATGACCGACCTGAAACCCGCCTGCGGGAGGGGCTTAAGAAGTAAGAAGTGGGAGAGCATCGCCCCCTCACTCACACCCATCGAAAATCCCATGCGCATTCGCGGTTGACGAACCGGCCCCCCGCGCCCATTTGCCAATCGGATCAAATTCGTCCGATTGGAGATCATGCGCCTTTCCAGCCTAGCCGATTATGCGGTCGTGATGATGACCGCCGCCGCGCGCGAAGGTGCGGGCGGGCGGAGTAATGCGACCTTGCTGGCCGGGCAGACAGGCGTGCCTTTGCCGACCGCGCAGAAGCTGGTCAGTCGTCTGGCGGGCGCTGGCCTGATCGAGAGCACACGCGGGACCGGCGGCGGCATCCGCCTCGCCCGTGACGCTGACACGATCAGCCTGGCCGATATCGTCGAGGCGGTGGACGGCCCGATCGCGTTGACCGCCTGTGTCGATGGCGCTGCGCATGAATGCGGCCTGGAAATGCAATGTCGCGTCCGACCGCATTGGCATGTCGTCAATCAGGCGGTACGCGCCGCCTTTTCCGGGGTGACGCTCGCGACGCTCGCCGCCGATCCTGTTAAATCGCAAGTGATGGGCGCGTCCTCGCGTCCGGGGGTATTCGCCTGATGGCCACGAAGAATGCAGAGGCGCTCGCCGCCGCCAACAAGAAGTATGAGTGGGGCTTCGCCACCGACATCGAGCAGGACTTCGCGCCCAAGGGGCTGAGCGAAGATACGGTCCGCTATATCTCGGCCAAGAAGGGCGAGCCCGAATGGATGCTCGACTGGCGGCTCAAGGCATTCCGCCTGTGGCAGACGCTGGAGACGCCCGACTGGGCCAAGCTGAATATCCCGCCGATCGACTATCAGGACGCGTATTACTACGCGGAGCCCAAGCAGAAGAAGACGATCGCGTCGCTGGACGAGCTCGATCCCGAAATCCGTCGGACCTATGAAAAGCTGGGCATCCCGATCGCCGAGCAGGAAGTGCTGGCGGGCGTCGAGGGCGCGCGCAAGGTCGCGGTCGACGCGGTGTTCGACAGCGTCTCGGTCGCGACCACCTTCCGCAAGGAGCTGGAAGCGGCGGGGGTGATCTTCCGTTCGATCTCCGAGGCGATCAAGGAATATCCCGATCTGGTCCGCAAGTGGCTGGGCAAGGTCGTGCCGCAGCGTGACAATTACTTCGCGACGCTCAACTCGGCGGTCTTCTCGGATGGCACCTTCGTCTACATTCCCGAGGGCGTTCGCTGCCCGATGGAGCTGTCGACCTATTTCCGCATCAACGCGGAGAATACGGGCCAGTTCGAGCGTACGCTGATCGTCGCGGACAAGGGGGCCTATGTCTCCTATCTCGAAGGCTGCACCGCGCCGATGCGCGACGAGAACCAGTTGCACGCCGCGGTGGTCGAGCTGGTCGCGCTGGACGATGCCGAGATCAAATATTCGACCGTCCAGAACTGGTATCCGGGCGACGAGAATGGCGTCGGCGGCATCTACAACTTCGTCACCAAGCGCGCGCTGTGCCAGGGCAAGAACAGCAAGGTGTCGTGGACCCAGGTCGAAACCGGCTCGGCGGTGACGTGGAAATACCCAAGCTGCGTGCTGGCGGGCGATGGCTCGGTGGGCGAGTTCTACTCGGTCGCGGTCACCAACAACCGCCAGCAGGCCGATACCGGCACCAAGATGATCCATCTCGGCAAGAATACCCGCTCGACCATCGTGTCGAAGGGGATTTCGGCCGGGCGCTCGGACAACACCTATCGCGGACTGGTCCGTGTGGCCGCGACCGCCGAGAATGTCCGCAACTTCACCCAATGCGACAGCCTGCTCCTGGGCGACCAGTGCGGCGCGCACACCGTGCCCTATATCGAGGTGAAAAACCCAAGCGCGCAGATCGAGCATGAGGCGACGACCAGCAAGATCAGCGAGGACCAGCTCTTCTACGCGATGAGCCGCGGGCTGGACCAGGAAGCGGCGGTCGCGCTGATCGTCAACGGTTTTGCGCGTGAAGTCTTGCAGCAGTTGCCGATGGAATTCGCGGTCGAGGCGCAGAAGCTGTTGGGGATTTCGCTGGAAGGAAGCGTTGGGTGACGTACATCCTGCTTTTGCCGCTGTTTGTTCCTGCGGTGGTAATTGCGCTGATTTTAGCAGTTTTTCTGGATATTACAATAAGACTGCCGCGTGTAGTAGTTTTAATGATCGCCGTATTTATTGCGCCCGTCGGGTCAATTTTGTTCTTCTATATTGGCGCGGGTGGGTTGGGGTTGATGGCTGTGCTCTTGACTCCATTGTTTTTGCTCTTCGGGGTCGTAGGTGCCCTGATAGGTTTGAAGGTTGTCGACGTAGTTCGCGATTTGCGCGGTCATGATCAAATTTAGATGTTGGATGCGATGCTGAAAATTGAAAACCTCCACGCCGAGATTGACGGCAAGCCGATCCTCAAGGGCCTGACGCTCGAGGTCAACGCGGGCGAAGTCCATGCGATCATGGGACCGAACGGCGCGGGCAAGTCGACGCTAGGCTATGTGCTGGGCGGGCGTCCGGGGTATGAAGTGACCGAGGGTTCGGTGACGTTCGATGGCGTCGACCTGCTCGAGCTGGAGCCGAACGAGCGCGCTGCGGCGGGCCTGTTCCTGGGCTTCCAGTATCCGGTCGAAATCCCCGGCGTGTCCAACGTCCAGTTCCTGCGCGAGAGCCTGAACGCGCAGCGCGGGCAGCGCGACGAAAAGCCGCTGTCGGGGGCCGAGTTCCTGAAGCTCGCCCGCGCGCAGGCCGATGGGCTGGGGCTGAACCAAGACATGCTCAAGCGTCCGGTCAATGTCGGCTTCTCGGGCGGCGAAAAGAAGCGCAACGAGATGGTCCAGATGGGCATCCTGAACCCCAAGTTCGCGATCCTTGATGAAACGGACTCGGGCCTCGACATCGACGCGTTGCGCATCGTCGGCGACGGCATCAACCGGATCATGCGCGCCCCCGACAAGGCGGTGTTGCTGATCACCCACTATCAGCGGCTGCTCGACTATGTGCAGCCCGACCGGGTGCATGTGCTGGCGGATGGCCGCATCGTGCGCTCGGGCGGCCCCGAACTCGCGCTCGAACTGGAGCGGGAAGGCTATGCGGGCGTCGAGGGAGCGGCGGCGTGACGACCACGCTGGAACTCCCTTCGACGCGCGAAGAGGCGTGGCGCTGGGCCGATATCGACGCGCTGCGGCGCGCGGCGGAGAGCGAGCGGGCGGTGCCGGTCGCGGGGGCGGATCGCTTTCTCGATCTGCCGGGCGCACGGTTGTTGTTCGTGGACGGCGTGCTGGATGAAAGCGCCAGCCATCTCGGTCCGGTCCAGCTGACTCAGATCGACGCGAGCGACCACCCGCTCGGGCGCCAGGCGCTGGGCCGTGGCTGGTCGCTGCGGCTGGACCGCGACGCCGTCGCCGATCCGGTGCAGATCGTCCATGTCGCCAGCGGTGCGGCCAATCATCTGCCCGCCGAGATCGTGCTGGCCGAGGATTCGGCGGCGCAGGTCTATGAGACCTATGTCGGGCGCGGCTGGACCAACCGGCTGACCCGAGTAAAGCTGGCGGCGTCGGCGCGGCTGATGCGCGCGGTGCGTCTGTTGCAGGACGACGGCTTCGTGTCGCTGCGCGAGGAAGCCGAGCTGGGCGAGGGCGCGAGCCTGACCGCGACCTTCCTGGCCGCCGGGAACATGGGCGCGCGGATCGACGGCGGGATCACCCAGACCGGCGACGGCGCCTATGCCGAGTTCGGCGGCGCGCTGCTGACCAAGGGTGAATTGAAGCAGGAGTGCGCCGTGGCCTTGCGCCATGCCGCGCTGAACGGCCAGAGCCATCAGCTGTGGCGCGCGGTCGCCGCCGATCGCAGCCAGGCGAGTCTCGCCGCGCGCGTCGAAGTGGCGCGTGATGCGCAGAAGACCGATGGCGAACAGAGCTTGCGCGGTCTGTTGCTCCAGCGGACGGCGACGGTGAATCTGAAGCCCGAGCTGGAAATTTTCGCCGACGACGTGAAGTGTGCACATGGCGCAACGGTGGGCGAGCTGGATGCCAAGGCGCTGTTCTACATGCAGAGCCGTGGCATTCCGAAGCCGCGCGCGCAGGCGCTGCTGACCCGCGCCTTCGTGGCGGATGCGATCGACCGGATCGGCAACGAGGTGGTGCGCGAAGCCTTTGCGGCGGATGCCGACGCCTGGCTGGAGGCGGCGCTTTGACGAGCGCCGCGCCTCTCGACCGGGTGGCGGATTTTCCGGCGATCCCGGACGGCTGGGCCTATCTCGACACCGCCGCGACCGCGCAGAAGCCGCAAGCCGTGATCGACGCGATCACGCGCGCCTATGACACCAGCTATGCCACGGTGCATCGCGGCGTCTATCAGCGTTCGGCCGACATGACCGTCGCCTATGAGAAGGCGCGCGAGGCTACGGCGCGGTTCATCGGTGCGGGGTCGGCGAACGAGATCGTCTTCACGCGTGGCGCGACCGAGGGGATCAACCTCGTCGCGCAATGCTGGGCCGCGACCCAGTTGAAAGCAGGCGATCGCATCCTGCTCTCAATGCTGGAGCACCACTCCAACATCGTGCCGTGGCAGATGGTCGCCGAGCGGCTGGGCGTCGCGATCGACGTGCTGCCGCTGACGGCGGACCACCGCATCGATCTGGACGCGATGGCGCGGATGTTGACGCCCGCGCACAAGCTGGTGTCGCTGGGCCATGTGTCGAACGTGCTGGGCTCGGTGCTCGACGGGCGGCGCGCGGCCGACCTGGCGCATGAGGTCGGTGCGAAGATCCTGCTCGACGGGTGCCAGGCGGTGCCGCGCATCGCGGTCGATGTGAAGGCGCTGGACTGCGACTTCTATGTCTTCTCTGGCCACAAGCTCTATGGCCCGACCGGCATCGGCGTGCTGTGGGCGCGGCCCGAGCTGCTCGACGCCATGCCGCCCTATCAGGGGGGCGGATCGATGATCGACCGGGTGAGCTTCGAGAAGACGACCTATGCCCCGCCGCCCGGCCGGTTCGAGGCGGGGACGCCGCATATTGTCGGTGCGTTGGGGCTGCACGCCGCGATCGACTATGTGTCGGCCATCGGGTTGGACGCGATCCATGCGCATGAGGCGGCGCTGGTGGCGCAGGCGCGCGAGGGGCTGTCGGCGATCAACACGGTGCGGCTGCTGGGGCCGGAAGACTCGGCGGGAATCGTCAGTTTCGCGGTCGAGGGGGTTCATCCCCACGACATCGGCACCATATTGGACGAGAGCCGGGTAGCGATCCGCGCAGGGCACCACTGCGCGCAGCCGCTGATGGACGCGCTCGGCCTGCCTGCCACCGCACGGGCCAGTTTCGGCGTATATAACGGACCCGATGACGTCGCGGCGCTGGTGGATGGCGTCCGGCGGGTCACGAGGATTTTCGGATGAGCGATTATAGAATCGAGGAAGTGGACAGCGTGGCGCAGCCGCCCAAGGCGCGCGTGCAGGATGTTGTCGAGGCACCGGCGGAGCGGCAGCGCGATTACCTGTCCGGCTTCCTCTCGCAAAAGCCGACCGCCGACGATCCGACCCAGCCGGGTGGGGCGCTGTATGACGGCATCATCGACGCGCTGAAGGATATTTTCGACCCCGAAATACCGGTCAACATCTATGACCTGGGGCTGATCTACGGCGTCGAAGTGACCGAGGGCGGCCATGCCGTCGTCACCATGACGCTGACCACCCCGCATTGTCCGGTCGCCGAGTCGATGCCGGGCGAGGTCGAACTGCGCGTCTCGGCGGTGCCAGGGATCGCGACCGCCGACGTCAACCTGGTCTGGGACCCGCCCTGGGACCCGCAGAAGATGTCGGACGATGCCAAGCTCGAATTGGGGATGCTCTGACCATGGCGACCACCCTGCGCCCGCGTCCCGCCGCGCTGAACCTGACTCCGTCCGCCGAGACACGAATTGCCGACCTGATGGCGCGTGCGCCGGAGGGGGCGATCGGGGTGAAGCTGTCGACCCCGCGCCGGGGTTGTTCGGGGCTGGCCTATTCGGTCGATTACGTCACCGAGGCCAAGGCGTTCGACGAGAAGATCGATACGCCGGGCGGCACTTTGTTCGTCGACGGTGGATCGATCCTGTACCTGATCGGCTCGACCATGGATTGGGTCGAAGACGACTTCACCGCCGGGTTCGTGTTCCAGAACCCGAACGCCAAGGGCGCGTGCGGGTGCGGGGAAAGCTTTACGGTTTGAGGTGAAGGTTTCCCCTTCGCCATCGTTCAGGCGGAACGGAGGTTAGGATGCCCTCTCTCTTCCGATGCGAGAGGGAAGGGGGCCGCCCATCGTCGGTGGGTAGGGAGGGTGAGGGCAGTAATTTAAACCCGGTGGTCCAACTTCAGGCTGGCCCCATCCCACTCCACCGCCAGATCGCGATAATCGGTCACCATCACATGAGTGGTGTCCATCGGATGACGATGCGTCTGGCTGACGACCACCACCGCCATCCCCGCCGCCTCTGCCGCAGCGATCCCGGCGGGGGCGTCCTCGAATGCCAGGCAATCCTGGGGCGCGACGCCCAGCCGCTTTGCCCCCAGCAGGAAGCCATCGGGCGCAGGCTTGCTCCGCTCCGCATCCTCCGCCGTCACGAATACGCCCGGTAGCGGCAGCCCGGCCGCCTTTAGCCGTACCTCCGCCAGCCGCCTGGGCGCGGAGGTCACGATCGCCCAGCGATCGGGCGGAAGCGCGGCCAAGAATGCGCCTGCGCCGCCGATCGGGTCGACATCGTCGACATCCAGCATCTCCGCCTCGGTCAGCGCATGGGCCTCCGCCACCGGATCGACGCCGGGCAGGTTCAGCCGCCGGATCGTCTCAACCGACTGAACGCCATGAATGGTCGGCAGGAACGCCGCGACGTCCAGCCCCTGCCGCGTCGCCCAAGCGGTCCAGGCGCGTTCGGCGGACGCGATCGAACTCAGGATCGTCCCGTCCATGTCGAACAGGAATCCGCCGAAGCGGCGGGTCGGCAGGGGGGTCATTGGGGCGTGGTCATCCCGCTCAGTTGGCCTGGAACACGCCGCAGGCGATGCGGCCGCCGCTATTGCCGCTGGGGTCGGTCTTGAGGTCGTCGGCCCCCGCATGGATCACGATCGCCGAGCCGTCCGCATCGAGCAGCCCCGCCATGGTCGCACCGGGCAGCACGACGCCGAGCGTTCCGCGCCCGTCATTGCCGACGGTCATGTTGGGCATGTCGCCTTCATGCGGACCCTGCGGGTTCATGCTGCCATGCTGGCGCTGCGTGGGGTTCCAGTGGCCGCCCGCCGTGGTAAAGTCCGGCGCGTCGCAGCGGCCGACGGTGTGGACATGGACGCCGTGCATCCCCGCAGGCACGTTCATCGCGTCGAGCGTCACGCGAAGCCCGCCCGCCACCTCGGTCGCGGTGGCGCGGCCCGCGTCCGCGCCGGTCGCGGTCTTCAGCATCGCGGTCGCGCTCGCGCCGTTCGGCGTGGGGGAGCCCGTCTCCATCTTGGTCTGGTCGCAGGCGCCCAGGCCCAGCGCGACGGTGCCGATGGTCAACAGCGTGAGATATTTCATGACGGAAGCTCCCTGTTCGATACGGATGTTTGCGGCGTGTTACCCGCCGGTTTCAAGCGGCCAACGCATCACGGGTTCATAGGATGCGCCGCCATGCCCCAGATGGCTTTGATAGAGGACCAGATGCTCCATGGCGAAGGGCGCGCTCGACAGGCCCGCATGGACCGCGCGCCATCCCTCGATCTCGGGCGTGCGTCCGGCCGAGCCGGGCAGGCGAGCGAGCGTGATGTGTGGCAGATAGGCCCGCGATTCGGGCGAGATCCCTGCGCGGACGCAGGCCTGATCGACCTTGCGGTGCAGATGGATCAGCGCATCGTGCGGCGTGACCCCCGCCCAAAGCGTATCGACCCGCCCTTTGCGATCGAAGGTGCCGACACCCGAAATCCGCAACCGGGGCGCGGGCGCATGGACCTGTCCCAGCGCGGCGGCGATGTCTTCGGCCACGGGGCGGTCGACCTCGCCGATGAAGCGCAGGGTCAGGTGCAGCTGCTCGTCATCCTGCCAGCGGGCCTGGGGAACGCCGTCCATGGCGTCGGCGAGTTGGTCGCGAATGGCGCGCGGCGGGCGAAGGGCGACGAACAGGCGATGCATGACAAAATATGTCTATCGCATTCCGTAAGCGCCACGGGAACCTCTTGTGCTTGAAAAGCGTCGCGGAGAGAGCGATATTTCCATCAACCGGCATATGGCCGGGCAAAGGAGCAATAGTTCACCATGGCAAACTGGTCTGATCCACGGCCGAGCGCCGCGCCGTTCGGAACCACCGCCACCACGGGCTCGACCGCCTATGATGCGGGTCTGCGTTCGTACATGCTGTCCGTCTATAACTACATGACGTCGGGCGTGCTGCTGACGGGTATCGTCGCGCTGCTCTTCGCATGGGGTGGGCGCGACAGCATGGCCGCGCAGGTCTTCCTGCATGGCGGCGCGCTGAAATATGTCATCATGTTCGCGCCGCTGGGCTTCGTGTTCGCGCTGAGCATGGGCGTGACCCGCATGAAGACCTCGACGATGCAGCTGCTCTTCTGGGCGTTCGCGGTCGTCATGGGGCTGTCGCTGTCGACCATCTTCCTGGTCTATAGCGGCGGTTCGATCGCAGGGGCGTTCTTCGCCACCGCAGCGGGCTTCGCGGCGCTAAGCCTCTATGGCTACACCACCAAGCGTGACCTGTCGGCCTTCGGCACCTTCCTGATCATCGGTCTCGTCGGCCTGATCGTCGCCAGCATCATCAACATCTTCCTCCAGTCGGGGACGATGGGCCTGGTCATCAGCTTCGTCGGCGTACTGCTGTTCGCTGGGCTGACCGCCTATGACACGCAGCGTACCAAGTCGATGTATTACGAGGTGCGCGGCACGTCGATGCAGGACCGCGTGGTCATCATGTCGGCGCTGAGCCTGTATCTCGACTTCATCAACATGTTCATGTTCATCCTGCGTCTGACCGGCTCCAGCCGCGACTGATCGGATCGGACGGACTGATCTCAAGGGCTCGGCGGAGTGTCCGCCGGGCCTTTTTTCGTGAGAAGGGGATTCGGCGATGCGCCTGTCGATTGAGGTGGCGCTCGACTATAGCCTGACGAGCCCGGCCGATATCCTGCTCCAGATTGAGGCGGCGGCGACGCCCGACCAGCGGCTGGAGCATCAGTCGCTGACCATCTGGTCCGATCACCCGGTAACCGCCGTACGGGGCGAAGACGGGATAGGCCAGCGTTGCTGGGTGCGTGCGGATCATGGCCTGGTTGCCCGGTACGAAGCGGTGGTTGCGATCGAGCGCCCCGTCCTCCGGCTGGAGGGGCTGGCGGCGACCTCGGCAAGGGCGCTGTCGGGCGACCTCATCCCCTATCTGTTGCCCAGCCGTTATTGCGAGTCGGATCGGCTGGAGGGGTTCGTTCGCCAGCGCTTTTCCGGGCTGAGCGGCGGTACGATGGCGGCGGCGCTGGCCGATTGGGTCCAGACCAGGCTGACCTATCAGGCGGGCAGTTCGAGTGGCACGATCACCGCGCTCGATACCTTCGGTATGCGCAGCGGGGTGTGCCGCGATTATGCGCATCTTCTGGTCGCGCTGGCCCGCGCTGCGGAGATACCGGCACGCTGCGTCGCGGCCTATGCGCCGGGCGTCGACCCGCCCGATTTCCATGCGGTCGCCGAGCTGTGGCTGGAGGGCGGCTGGCATCTCGTCGATGCAACCGGCATGGCGCACGCCGACGAGATTGCCCGGGTATGCGTCGGTCGGGATGCGACCGACATCGCCTTCATGACCGTCTTCGGCGAAGCGCGCTTTTGCGATCAACGCGTTACGGTCCGGCGGTTGGACTAGGCCCGGCAGGAACGGTTGTCCGATCTGGCTCGTTGATCCTGTCCACTATGATGGGGAAGTGACATGAACGACAGCATCGACGATCGCGCGTTGGACAGCGTCTCGGTCGCGCCGGGCGGCGAGCAGGCCGAGCAGGGCAACCGTCCGCGTCCGCCCGAACAGGATGCCGGGCAGGACTCCGACATCACGGAGAGCCTCGACAAGAACCCCGAGGATATCGACGCGCAGCTCGACGAGAGCCTGGACGAGTCGATGGACGCGAGTGATCCGCCCTCCAACACCCAGCCTGGCCGTGACGGCCCTGCCGAGTCGTCGGGCTATACCGACGAGGATCGCTGATCCGGCGACGATGACCGGGCGGGGGCCTTTTCCCGGCCTTCGCCACGGCGCCGTCTGGTCGGCAAAGGTCAGCCGTTGCGCAGTCGCAACAAGCTTTGTGATTGTGTCGTGCAGCGCACGTCGAACAGGAAATTGATTGCCCCGATGGCCGTTCGTCGCAATCTATGTTGCGGCGCGGCGCATTTCATGTTCGTTTGTCTTCCGCCGGTTCAGCGTTGCGTTAACCAATTGAGCGCATGATGATCGGGTTGGTTCGATTGGGCGGGGTGATGATATGGGATCAAGGAGCAGACCGGCCGAAGGCGCGATGACCTTGGCGGAAATGAAGGAATTTGCGGGCTTCGCGGCGTCGACGCAGCGTTATATCCGCCGGTCGCTCGACATCGGGCTGGACCGCGAGGATGCTATGGTGCGCTGGTCGCGCGATGTCGTCGAGGCGGCAAGCATCCGCGCCCAGGCCCGATTGTATCGCAGCCTGCCCGAGATTCGTCACCTGATCCCGGTCGACAGCGGCCTCGAGGCGCTGGAGCCCTTCATGGCGCCGTTCGTGACCATTGCAGCTTTCGACTTGGGGCAGGGGCGGCTGACCAGCTTCTCGGCCTTTCGGTTCCTGTATGAGCGGCTGATCGGGGCCGAGGTGCGCCCGTGGCTGCCGTCGGTGTTCTGCGCGGCGGCGGCGTTGCCGCATCTGCATCCGGAATTGCGGCGGAAGCTGCTTCAGTCGATCAGTGAGGCGGCGGCGACTGCGGCAGGCTGGTCGAGCCGTCAGCCTGCCTTCTTCCCGCATTGGGTCGAGAAGGTCGACACTAACGGCACGTCACTGGCCAATTGATGGGGCGGCGATGACGGGCCGGGGGGGCTCCGTCATCGATCCTGTTCCTCCCCCATGAGGGGAGGAATCACCTCAACGGCACGCCCGCCAGCCCATCGCGCCACGATAGGCCTGGTCCAGGTGGAAATGGTCGGCGTGCGCGGCATTGTAATCGGGCGATAGGGTCGTCGCGAACAGATCACACGCCCGGTCGCGGACCCGGTGCAGGAATTGCCCCGCGGCGCCCTTGTCCTTCCAATCGCGCACGACGCTGATCCGGCGTCCGTCTTTCAGGCGAAAGCCCGCGATATCGACGGCATTGGCGCGGGCGTGTTCGCTCCAGTCGCTGCCGCTCCGGCCGCTGATCCGGCGGCAGTTATAGCTACCTAGATGATCGACCGCGACGACCGTGCTGCCCAGCAATTCGCGGGCGGCAGGCTGGACCGCGTCCCATTCCCACAGCGCCAGCGAGGCGGCGACCGGGCAGGAGATACCAAGCGTCGCCGGCTGATAGCGGATCGCCCGTGCCCCGCCCGGGGTGAATCTGACCGCATCGTCATAGCCGCATTGCGCGCCGTCCGAGCGGCCGGGAAGCGCATTGTAGCGGATACCTGCCCGGTCCAGCAGCCCCATACATTGCGCCTTGTCCCGGGTCAGTGCGGTCAGCTTGCGCCCGGTGAACATCCCCACCGGCTGGCCGAGGTCGAGCGGCGCCCAGGGTACGTCTTGCGGATTGCGCCGCGCCCAGCCCCATAGCAGCAACGCAAGCATCGCCAGCCCTGCGAGCACGACCAACAGGATCGTCCATCGCCGGAGCGCCCGCATCACCCGCGTTTCGCGCTGGCGACGGGCTCGGAGGTGATCGGATAGCCCAGATCGTCGGGGATACAAATGGATGGCACGCCGTCACGCTCCGCCTGAAAGGGGATGATCCGTCGGATCGGCCAGGCCCGCGCATCGGCGGCGGCGGAAGGGAAATCGCGAAACAGCGCCAATCGTTCCAGCGTCCGGCGCGTGGGGAAGATGATCCGGATGGCGCCGCTGTCCGCCTGGGCCAACGCCTCGTGCGCGGTCATCCAGACGGCGCGTACCGTCTCGGCACCGTCGATCGCGGGTTCGGAGGCTCCGCGTGCGATCGCCGCCAGATAAAAGCGCGCGTCAAACCGGCGGACGGGTACGTGCTCGGGGCACCAGCGGGCGAACGGCGTCAACACATGGGTGTCGATCGTCAGCCTGTGATCGACCAGCGTCTGCGCAAAGGATCGCCCCTTCGCCATCGCCGCGCGCAGGTCGGTCAGCGTGGCCGCATCGGGCGACGGCGACAGTCCGATGCTCAGGCCGACCTCCTCGATCGTTTCGCGGATCGCGGCAATCCGGGCCGCCGATTCTTCGGGATCGGGGTCATGGGGGGAAAGGAGCGCATGATCGCCCGGATCCACCCGCCCGCCGGGAAAGACCATCGCGCCGCCGAGAAAGGCGAGCGTGGCGCCGCGCTCGACCATCAGGATTTCGGGGAGGGAAGCGATCTCTGCCCCCTCGCGCATCAGGATCAGGGTCGCGGCAGGGATGGGATCAGGAGGCATCATCGGTCCGGCACGATCACGAGGGCGGCGAGAATGGACGATGCAAGGGGAAGCGGGGTGGTGGAGCTGAGGGGAATCGAACCCCTGACCTCTGCAGTGCGATTGCAGCGCTCTCCCATCTGAGCTACAGCCCCGCCCCGTAATCCGACCATGGTCGGGAGCGACGCCATTAGCCCGTGATCGGGGGCGACGCAACAGCGCTTTGCAGACGCAACCCAAAATTTTTGAGGCGCTTTCGGCCTCCTGCATCACTCCGTCCGTCGCTGCTGGCACGGGGGCGACGGAACATGTCTTGATGTGCCTCATTGAAACATCCGGAAGGCACGGCCCGCCGGACGAGCGGCGTCGGCCCCCGCAGGACCGAATTTCAGGAGGGTTTAGGATGGCTTACGACCGCTATTCCCGCGACGCCAATCGTGGCGACCGCGACTTCGACTACGGCCGGGATTATGGCTCGGGGCGCGACTACACCTATTCGAGCGCGCGCGAATATGACGCGGCGGGTGCGTATGACGACGACCGCAACGACAGCCGGAACGAAGGCCGTCGTGGCTATGGCGCGCGCGACTATGGTCATCAGGGCTATGGCCGCCAGGGCTATGACCGCGACAGCTATCGCGGGTCGCGCCAGGACTTTGGTGGCCGTCAGAATGAAGGCCGCTATGGCGAGGGTCGTTCGGGCCAATACGGCGCCTATCGCGGCGACGGCAACTCCGGCCGTGACTATGGTCGCGAAGGCTATCGCGGCGGGTCGAACTATGGCGATTCGTCGCGTGGCTATGGCTATACCGGCGACCGTTACGGCCGCGACGATCGCCAGGAGCGCAGCGATTACGGTCGTGCCGATTATGGCCGGGCGGATTATGGTCGTGCGCAGTCGGGGCGCGACTATGGCCGCCAGCCGCAGGGCTATGATTACGAGGATCGCGGCTTCTTCGCGCGCGCCGGGGACGAGGTGCGCTCGTGGTTCGGCGACGAGGAGGCGGAGCGCCGCCGCGATGCCGATGCCCGCTATGACGAGCGCTATTACGCGCAACAGGATCATGACTATAACCACTGGCGCTCGGGCCAGATCGCCGCGCTCGACCGCGATTATGACGAATATCGCAGCGAAAACCGCACCAAGTTCCAGAATGAGTTTTCGAGCTGGCGCACCGAGCGCGAAGGCCAGCGCGGCCTGCTGCCCCAGGTGAAGGAGCATCAGGAAGTCGTTGGTTCGGACGGCAGCCATGTCGGCACGGTCGACAAGGTGCGCGGCGACCGCATCCTGCTGACCAAGAATGATAAGGATGCTGGCGGCCAGCACCACTCCATCCCATCGCGCTGGCTGAAGTCGGTCGATGACAAGGTCACGCTGACCAAGACCGCCGACGAAGCCAAGGCTCAGTGGCGCGACGAGGAAAATGCGCGCGCCATGTTCGGCGACCGCACCAATGAAAACGACCGTTACGGTCAGGCGAACCGCTATGGTCAGAGCGGCGGCCAGACCGGCGGCCAGGCGAGCGGTTACGGCCAGAGTGCGACCGGTACGACCAGCGCCACCCAGAACAGCACCGGCACGGCCACGAGCAGCACGGCGACGAGCGGCACCGGGACGACCTCGGACACGAATCGGGGCTTCTGATAAGGAAAAACGTCACTTAACGGTGACTTTCCCTGAAGGGCTCGGGTGGTTTTCACCCGAGCCCTTTCCATGTCTGCGGCAGGTTATGAAAGGATATGACGATGAAGGCTTGGACGCTGGCGGCGCGCCCCAAGGGTACCCCCATGCCGAACGATTTCGCGTTGGTGGAGCGCGACCTGCCCGCCCTGAACGAGGGCGAGGTGCGGGTCGCCAATTGCTGGCTGTCGGTCGACCCCTATATGCGCGGTCGGATGAACGACACGAAGAGCTATGTCCCGCCCTTCGCGTTGGGTGAACCGATGCAGGGCGGTGCGATCGGCGAAGTGGTCGAGAGCCGCGCCGACGGCATCGCGGTCGGCACCACGGTCAGCCATATGGCGGGCTGGCGTGACGAGGCGGTGTTGCCCGCCGCACATGTCCAGCCGCTCCCCGATCTCGGTGTCGATCCGCAGGCCTATCTGGGTCAGTTCGGGATGCCGGGCATGACCGCCTATTACGGCCTTCTCCAGGTGGCCGAGGCCAAGCCGGGCGATACCGTGTTCGTCTCGGCGGCGGCAGGCGCGGTCGGCTCGACGGTGGTGCAGATCGCCAAGGCCAAGGGCATGACCGTGATCGGCTCGGCGGGTGGCGCGGAGAAGTGCGAGTGGGTGCGCTCGCTCGGCGCGGATGCGATGATCGATTATAAGGCGGGCCAGTCGGTGGTCGAGGCGCTCGGCGAAGCTGCGCCCGATGGCATCGATGTGTACTTCGACAATGTCGGCGGCGATCATCTGGACGCCGCGCTGGCCCATGCCAAGCTGAATGCGCGTTTCGCGATTTGCGGGATGATCGACGTCTATAACGACGCCAAGCCGACGAGCCTGAAGTATCTGGCCCGGCTGATCGGCAATCGCGTGCGGATTCAGGGCTTCATCGTCAGCGATTTCAAGGATCAGGCGGGTTTCCACCGCGACATGGCTGCGATGCTGAAGGACGGCCGCTTGCAGCGCGAGGAGACGGTGTTCGAGGGGCTGGACAAGACGCCTGAGGCGTTCCTGGCGCTGTTCACCGGCGGCAACAAGGGCAAGATGCTGGTGAAGCTGTAAGGGAGGACACTCTCCCTTTGCGCCCCCTCCCGCTTGCGGGAGGGGGCGTTTCATTGCTCAGATCGTGCCCGAAAACGTATCGCACTGCGCCGGGTCGCCCGTCTCCATGCCCCGGCGAAGCCAGCGCATCCGCTGTTCCGAGGTGCCATGGGTAAAGCTGTCAGGCACCACGCGGCCGGTGGCTTCGCGCTGGAGGGTGTCGTCGCCGATGGCGCGGGCGGCGGTCATGCCTTCCTCGACATCGCCCGGTTCCAGCCGGTCGCGGTTTTTCGCGGCCCAGACGCCCGCATAGCAGTCCGCCTGCAACTCCAGCCGCACCGACAGGGCATTGCCCTCTGCCTGACCCGCCGCCTGCTGCGCCTGGCGCACCTTGTCGGACGTGCCGAGCAGCGTCTGGATGTGATGGCCGAACTCATGCGCGACGACATAATAGCGGGCGAAATCACCCTTCGCGCCGAAGCGGTTGGCCAGCTCGTTGAAGAAATTGGTGTCGAGATAGATTTTGCGATCGGTCGGGCAATAGAAGGGGCCGACCGCCGATTGCGCCACGCCGCATCCCGACTGGGCGGTATTGCCGACGAAGAAGCGCAGGCCCGGCGGCTGGAAGCGCTGCCCCGAATCCGCGAAGATCTTCTCCCAGGTGTTGTCCGCATTGCTGAACGCGCGACAGGTGTCGCGGCGTTCGGGCGAGGCTTCGCAGATTTGACGGACGCTCTGGCCCGAAGACGAGTCGGCCGACCGGGTGGCGGGCGCATTGCCGCCGCCGTTGAGCAGGCCGAGCGGGTTCATGCCGACGACCGCCAGGATGATGAGCACGACGATGATCCCGCCGCATCCGAAGCGGCTGCCGATCAGCGGCAGCAGCCCGAAGAGCAGCCCACCGCCGCCGCCACCAAAGCCGCCGCCGCTCTGCGCTTCGCCGACATCGATGTCGTTGTCATAATCGTCGAGCCGCATCGTCGTCTCACCCCTTTGTCATACAGCCCGCCTATGCAGGTCTTTGCCGTGAGGTTGAACCCGCAAAGCCTTCCGGCGGTTGCACGGGTCGGCATCTGATCGCATGGTGTCGCGCATACCAAGGGAGAATGGCATGTTCCTCAAGGGCAAGACGGCGGTGATCTCGGGCTCGACTTCCGGAATCGGGCTGGCCTATGCCAAGGCGCTGGCCGCGGAGGGCGCGGCGGTCGTGCTCAACGGTTTCGGCGAGGCCGACGCGATCGAGGCGAACCGCGCCGGGCTGGAACGGGCCAGCGGTGCGGCGGCGCTCTATGACCCCGCCGACATGACCCAGCCCGACCAGATCGCCGCGATGATCGAACGGGCGGTGGCCGAGACGGGCTCGTGCGACATCGTCATCAACAATGCCGGTATCCAGCATGTCGCCCCGATCGCGGAATTCCCGGTAGAGAAATGGGATGCGATCATCGCGATCAACCTGTCCTCGGCCTGGCACATGATGCGCGCGGCGATCCCGCACATGCGGCAAAAGGGCTGGGGCCGGATCATCACCACCGCCTCGGCGCACAGCCTGGTCGCCAGCCCCAACAAGTCGGCCTATGTCGCGGCCAAGCATGGCGTGGTCGGCATCACCAAGACCGTGGCGCTGGAGGTGGCGACCGATGGCATTACTGCCAACTGCATCTCGCCCGGCTATGTCTGGACGCCTTTGGTGGAGAATCAGATTCCCGACACGATGAAGGCCCGTGGGATGAGCCGCGAGCAGGTCATCGATGAGGTCCTGCTGAAGGCGCAGCCGACGAAAGAATTCGTCACCATCGAACAGGTGGCGGCCCTCGCGCTGTTCCTCTGCCGCGATGAAGCCAAGTCGATCACGGGCGCCAATCTGTCGGTCGATGGCGGCTGGACCGCACAATGAAATGGCCGATGATCCTGTCGGGCGCGGTGCTGGCGGCGGGCGGCGTGGTGGAGGTCCAGGCGCAGCGGACCGAGCAGGCGAACGACTGGCGGCTGGCCGCGACCGAGGATGACCGGGTCCGCCTGCGCGGCTGGCGCAGCGCCTGGGTGAAGGGTCTGGCGCAGGCACGGACGGGCGGCGCGGCGGCGGAGATTGCGGCGTTGGGGTCGCTCGTCGATCCCGATCACTCGATCGCAGAGCCGGAACTGCCCGATGGCGATTATCGCTGCCGCACGATCAAGATGGGAACGCAGGGGCGCGCGACGCTGACCTATGTCGCCTATCCCTATTTCCGCTGCCGGGTGGCGGGCGGCGGCCAGCAACTGAGCAAGATCGACGGATCGCAGCGGCTGACCGGGCGTATCTATTCCGACACCGACGCGCGCAGCATCTTCCTGGGTACGATGATCCTGGGGGACGAGGAACGCTCCTATGCCTATGGCCGCGACCGGGCGCGCGACATGGCGGGGGTGGTGGAGCGGGTCGATCCGACTCACTGGCGGATCGCCTTTCCCTATCCGGCTTATGAATCGGTGGTCGACATTCTCGAACTGGTGCCCATCGCGCCCTGAACAGTCGCGGCATCGTCAACGGCCGGGGCAGCGGGCTGCGGCGTGACCGGCGCCACGGGCAGCGGCGGCAGCGAGGCGAGATAGGCCTTGCCGGGCTGTCCGATGACCGTGACCCGGTCGACATTGGCCTGCGCCACCGCCTTCAGATAGGATCGCGGCTTCTTCATCAGGTCGGGATGATCGAGCCCGACCAGCCCCAGCCGTTGCGCCGCTTCCTGGACGAAATGGACGCAGTTGCGCTCGTTGAGGTTGTATCGCGCGTCGCCGGTTTTCTCGTCCCAGGCCGCGACCAGCGCCAGGATGGCGGCATATTGCGCATCGGTCATCACATAGGAAAACTGCGCGTCGCTGGTCGAGATGTAGAAGGGCTTGGAGATGTCCAGACGTCCCTTGACCGTGCCCATCAGAATGGCGGGCGACACGGATTTGGCGGTGAAGCCGTAATTGGCATCGACCGGTTGGCCGGTGGCATCCACCGTACCGCGTAACGAGAAGAAGGCGTGCGGGAAGCTGTTCCCCAGCTCGTGGCTCCAGAAGGTGATCGTCACCGCGGCCTGGGCGGGCAGGGCATATGTCAGCGCCAGGAGCAGGACCGTGGCGAGTCGCAGGAGCATCGTCATGCCCCGTTCTTTAGCGCAGGATGCGGAGCCGTCGCAGCTGCATTCTCGCGCTTTTCCGGGCGGATATAGATGGATGACAGGCTGGGAACGGCCTGCCGGAGATCATCCTCCAATATCTCGATCATCGTTTCCGCGGTGCCCATCGGCAGGCTGTCGACGAAATCGGCACTGATCGCGGCGAAGATGCTGTCGGGCGCGGTGTGGATCGTGCGGACATGGTTGACGTGCGTGATCCAGGGGCGCGCGGCGACGATGCTGCGGATCGTCTCGACCACCTCCGGGTTGGCGCGCTCGCCGATCAACAGTCCCTTGGCCTCGCGCGCCAGCAGGATTGCGACCAGCCCCAGGACCAGTCCGATCAGGACCGAGGCGATGCCGTCGATCCGCGCATCGCCGGTCGCGTGGGACAGCCAGACGCCCAGCGCCGCGATGACCAGTCCCGCCAAGGCCGCCGAATCCTCGAACAGCACGATGAAGCCCGGCGGATCCTTGGAATCATGGATGGCGCGCCACCAGCCGCCATCCCCCTTGGTGCGCGAAAACTCCCGCACGGCGATGCTCCAACTCGCGCCTTCCAGCACAAAGGCGATGGCAAGCACGATATAATTGACCGTCGGATCGCGAAGGGGCTCCGGCGTCTGAATGTGCAGCCAACCCTCATAGATTGAAATGCCCGAGCCCAGAGCGAAGATCAGGATGGCGACGACGAAGGCCCAGAAATACAGCTCGCGGCCATAGCCGAAGGGATGGATCGCATCGGGGCCACGCCTGGCGCGCTTCTGGCCATAGAGCAGCAGGATCTGATTGCCGCTGTCGACCACCGAATGCACGCCTTCGGTCAGCATCGACGATGAGCCGGTGATACCGGCGGCGACGAACTTGGCGACGCCGATCCCCAGATTGGCCGCCAGCGCGCCGTACAGGACGATATTCTCGCGAATGCGCGCAGTCAGGCCGGTATCGGGCATGGCGCGTACAGCGTGCGATTGAAGCGCTTGTTCCGTGGGAAAGACAAACCCCGCCGAACGGGTTCGGCGGGGTCGCTTCCTTCCCCAAGGAAGAGCGGTGCACATTTCGACGTCCCTCACTATGAACGGAGCGTCGGCGTTATACCGTCATCCGTTCGGCCGGAGCGAAGCCGAAGGCCAAGGGATCACCTCACGACGCGATCCGTCCCAGCCGGTGGTACAGATGTGCGAACTTGACCGAGCGTGGGTCGTCAGCGACGCGCTTGACGTGTTCGGCGACAGCCTCCTTCATCAAGGCGAAGTCCTCCGTCGAGAAGACGGCGCGGCTGCGTTGCGGTTCGGTCTGCATGGCAATCTTTCCTTCTTCCAATGTCGATCAGGCGGCCTGGACGAATTGCGCGGCCTCGGTGGATTCGGCGAGCGCGGTGGTCGAACTGTCGCCGCCCGCGACCATTTGCGCGATCAGGTCAAAATAGCCGGTGCCCACCTCGCGCTGGTGGCGGGTCGCGGTATAGCCATGAGGCTCGGCGGCGAATTCGGCCTGTTGCAGCTCGGAATAGGCCGCCATGCCCCGGTCGCGGTAGCCGCGGGCCAGCTCGAACATGCCGTAATTGAGCTGGTGGAACCCGGCGAGCGTCACGAACTGGAACTTGTACCCCATCGCCCCGATTTCGCGCTGGAAGCGGGCGATGTCGTCGCGGTCGAGATTGGCCTCCCAATTGAAGCTGGGCGAGCAATTATAGGCCAGCATCTTGTTCGGATGCTCGCGCCGGATCGCCTCTGCGAAGCGGCGTGCATCGTCCAGATTGGGCTTCGACGTTTCCCACCACAACAGGTCGGCATGGGGCGCGAAGGCCAGGCCGCGCTTGATGCAATGGTCGACACCCGTGCCGTCCCTCAGGCGGAAGAAGCCTTCCGCCGTCCGCTCGCCGGTCAGGAATTCATGGTCACGCTCGTCCACGTCCGAGGTGATGAGTCGCGCGCTCTCGGCATCGGTGCGCGCACAGATGACGGTCGGCACGCCCGCGACGTCCGCCGCCAGCCGCGCGGCATTGAGGTTGCGGATATGCGCGGCGGTCGGGATCAGGACCTTGCCACCCAGATGCCCACACTTCTTTTCCGAGGCGAGTTGGTCCTCGAAATGCACGCCCGCCGCGCCCGCCGCGATATAGGCCTTCATGATCTCATGGCAGTTGAGCGGGCCACCGAAGCCGGCCTCGGCATCGGCGACGATGGGGGCGAACCAGTCGCGGGTCGCGCCGCCTTCGGCATGTTCGATCTGATCGGCGCGGGCAAGCGTCGCATTGATCCGCCGCGCCAGCTCCGGCCCGGCATTGGCCGGGTAGAGCGACTGATCGGGATACATCTGCCCTGCCGTGTTGGCATCCGCCGCGACTTGCCAGCCCGACAGATAAATCGCCTTCAGCCCGGCGCGGACCATCTGCATCGCCTGATTGCCCGACAGCGCGCCCAGTGCCGGGACATAATCCTCGGATTGGAGCAATTCCCACAATTTCAGTGCGCCGCGGCGGGCCAGCGTATGTTCGACCGCGATCGATCCGCGCAGCCGCGCCACATCGGCGGGGGTGTAGGGACGGGCGATGCCGTCAAACCGCCCAGCGGGGGCAGGGACCAAATCCTGGAAGCTCGGCATCGCATCGTCCTTTACAATTTGACTGTTTCTGACGACGAGATTGCCCCGTCGATGATCGATGGAGAAGGTGGAACGCACTTTCGCTGGGGTCACATCGTCGCTGATCTTTCTGTAAGGATCAGTCAATTTGTAAAGAATTGACAGTTCGTAGGTGACAGCGCAACCTGTCGTTCAAGGAGAGGGCAGTGAGCACAGCCAAGGTGATAGCGGGCCATGTCGTGCGGCGGCTGCGGCGGCAGAATGGTCTGTCACAGGCCGCGATGGCGGACATGCTGGACATCTCGCCCAGCTATCTGAACCTGATCGAGCGCAATCAGCGGCCCGTCTCGGCCGCGTTGCTGGTGCGGCTGGTCGAGACGTTCGACTTCGACCCGCGCGCCCTGACCAGCGATGCGCCGGGCGGGGGAGCGGCGGCGATGCGGCGGCGCCTGGCTGATCCGCTGTTCGCCGATCTGGAGATCGATCGCACCGAATTGGAGGAATGGCTGGCGGCCGCCCCCGGCGGTGCCGAAGCTTTCGCCCGCGCGTTCGACCGGCTGGCGGGCGCGGCGGGCGGAATGGCCGATGCGCCCGCCGCGCCCGACCCGACCATGGCCGTCCGGCGCGAGATCGAGCGGTGGCGCAATCATTTTCCCGATCTCGACGCCGCGGCCGAGTCGCTGGCCGACGAATTGCGGCTGGCGGCGGGCGATTTGTACGGCGCGCTGGCGGAGCGGCTGAGGGTTCGCCATGCCCTGTCCATCCGGGTGCTGCCGATCGACATCTTGCCCGACCGGCTCGTCCGGCTGGACCTTCATGCCCGACAGCTACAACTGTCCGAGATGCTGGAGGCCCCCGCACGGGTCTTTGCGCTTGCGGTTCAACTCGCCCAGTCCGAGGCGCGCGGCGAGATCGAGGCGCTGGCGCGGGGGGCGGCTTTTGGCGATCGGATCGCGGAGCGGCTGTTCCGGCGTTATCTCGCGCAATATTTTGCCGCCGCCATCGTCATGCCCTATGCCCGCTTCCTGCGCGCCTGCGAGGCGACGGGTTATGATCTGGCGATACTCCAGCGACGGTTCGGCGTCTCGTTCGAGCAACTGGCGCACCGGCTGACCACGCTGAACCGGGTCGGCGCGCGCGGGCTGCCCTTTTTTCTGTCACGCGTCGATAGGGCGGGGCAGGTGTCGAAGCGGTTGGCGGGGGCCGCGGACCCCGGTCTGGTCGAGGCGGAGGGTATGTGCCCGCTCTCGTCCGTCTTCCTGGCCTTCGACCGTAGCGGCGAACCGCTGGTCGAGATCGTCGTGATGCCTGATGGCGCGCGCTTCGTCACGCTGACGCACGCAACGTCGCGCGCCGGGCGGACGCTGTCGGGCGACTCCGGGCGATTCGCGATCATGCTGGGGCTGACGGCAGCGATGGCGGGACAGCTGGCGGCGATCCGGGGGCAGGACCCGATGAGCGGTCCGGCTACTCCCATCGGACCGGGCTGTCGCCGTTGCCTGCGGAGCGAGTGCCCGCAGCGCTCACACCCGCCGGTCGGGCGCGCGCTCTTGATCCACGAACGCGAAAGAGGCGTCACGCCGTTCAATTTCGTCGGAGATTGATTCGTCCCGGAAGTATCATTTGGCCATGTTCCCGGGGCAGGGTGTCTGTCGTCCGCTACGCCCCGCGCAGGGGCGTCGCGCCGCAGGTACCTGCCGCCGTCAGGCGGCGCTTTGGCCGATCATCCGGATGATGTCATGCCCGGCATAAGGCTTGGGCACGAAACGGACTCCGACGGGCAAATGCTCGGCGACATGAAACTGCTCACCGGAAGTGACCACGATCGATACATGGGGATGCGACTGACGGACCCGTGCCGCCAGCGCGGCTCCATCGATCGAGCCGGGCATGGCGACATCCGTGAAAATCGCGCCAATTTCGGGATGGCGATCCAGCGCGAGCAGCGCTTCATCGGCGCTGTCCGCCTGGATCACCACATATCCCGCATCTTCGAAAACGAACTGAACGTGCATCAGCAGAAGCAGTTGATCTTCGACGATTAAAACGGTCGGAGGCATCATATAACGCAAATAAAACCCGGCCGCCCCATTCGTTCCGAATCGGGTGTCATTTGGTCATGTTCGTCACGCGCCGCTGTCGGTCAGCCGCGCGAGCTGCTCTTTCGTCAGGGTCAGACGCATTGCGGGCGTCAGCTCGGACAGCTGTTGCACGCTTGTCGCGCTGGCAATCGGTGCGGTGACGCCCGGTTGCGCCATGAGCCAGGCGAGCGCGACCTGCGCCGGAGTGGCGCCGGTTTCGGCGGCCACCTCGTCAAGCGCCGTCAGCACCGCGCCGCCCTTGCCATGGAGAAGCTCGCCCATCCTTGCACCGCGCACGCTTTGCGACAGATCGGCGTCACTGCGGTATTTGCCGGTCAGGAACCCGGCGGCGAGCCCGTAATAGGGGACGACGCCGATATTTTCCGTGACGCTGTAATCCTGCAACTCGCCCTCGAACTTGTGGCGGCTGACCAGATTATATTCGGGTTGCAGCACATGATAGCGTGGTAGCCCGGCCGCCAACGCCGCCTCATTGGCCGATTTCAGCCGCGCCGCGTGGAAGTTGGACGCGCCGATCACCCGCACCTTGCCCGCCTCGACCAGCCGGGCAAAGGCCTCCATCACCGCGTCCTGCGGCTGATCCTCGTCATCCTGATGCGCGAAATACAGGTCGATCCGGTCGGTGCCCAGCCGCTTGAGCGAGGCCTCCGCCGCCGCCGCGATCCGGGCAGGCGCGAGCTTTTCGCCACCTTCGCCCGGCAGCATCCCCACCTTTGTCGCGATCAGCACCTGGTCGCGCTTGCCGCTGGCCTTCAACCATTCGCCGATCATCGCCTCGGACTCGCCGCCCTGATGGCCGTCGGCCCAGGCGGAATAGACATCGGCCGTATCGATCATCACCCCGCCCTGATCGACAAAGGCGTCGAGCACCGCAAAGCTCGCCGCCCGGTCGGCGGTCCAGCCGAAGACGTTGCCGCCCAGCACCAGCGGCGCGATCATCAGGTCGGTCGAGCCCAGGCGGCGAAGCGGCATGTCGGTCATGGCGTATCAGCTTTCGTTATCGGTGGGATTTCCCTCATCAACGTCCGAAGGCGCCATCGCGTTCAGATCGACCGCATTGGCATCGAGCATCGCGGCGGCTTCGTTCAACTGGCGGTTCTCCTCCTCGCTCAGCCCCGGGGGCTGGTTGTGGGAGGAACAGGCGGCCAGCGTCAGCAGCGCGGCGGTCATCAGGATGCGGGTCATGCGCGCCATCATGGCAAAGCCGCGGGTGGGAGGGGAAGGGGGAACCCGGCGGGCGGGGACGGGCGTTGTTGCCACCGGGTTTTCGGTTACGAGGTCAATGCCATGCTTGCATCGTTCAAAATGGGTCTGGTCGGCGGACAACGCGCGATGACGCCACTGGCGGCTGTGTCGATCGCCGCAGCGCGCGGCCAGTTGCCGGTCGGCAAGGGCGTGCTGCGCTGGCTCGCCAACCCTGTCGTCGCGGCGGGCACGCTGGCGCTGGCGATCGGCGAAATGGCGGGCGACAAGCAGAAGACGGCCCCGGACCGGATCGTCCCGATCGGCCTGGCGGCGCGTTTCACCACATCGGCGATCGCCGGCGCGGCGCTCGCCTCGCCGAAACGTCGCTGGCTGGGCGCGGCGATCGGCGGGGTGACGGCGGTGGTCGCTTCCTATCCCGGCTGGCGCGGACGCATGGCGGCGCTGGGCCGCTATGGCCAGACAAAGACGGGTTTTGCCGAGGATGCTGCGGTGCTGGCAGGTGCGGTGGGCATCGTGCGGGGACGGCGGGGATAAGGGCCGACCGATGTAGCCCCTTCGGGCGCTTAGAATGGCGCAGGGAAGCGCCGGTCTACCCAGACGTGGCTTGGTCGTTGCGAATGAAAGCGCACCTCCGTCACGGTGCGGCCCGGTGTGCCGAGCCAGACCCGGAACCCATTCGGATCAGATGCAATATTCCACGGCGTGAGGCGGGCGAGCGCGGACAGAATTGCCGCTTTATTCATACAAAAGCTGGATGCGGTATCGTCTTCAGTACATGAAATCGTGACATTTTTTCTGCCGGAACGAAGCTTTTCCAACTGCCGAAGAACGGCAAATCCCTGCGCTTCAGAAATGCCGGGGTTCAAGTGTACATAGTTGGCGACCGCGCACCCCGATGGCTTGGGCAACGCTACCTCAGTCGCTCGATAACGATCATAGGGAAGTGCGCTATCCGATTCCTTGCTCTCTTGGGCCTGAAATTTCACGGTCCATTGCTGCCGCGTGCAGCCGAGGGGAGTGGCGACGGGCTGCTCGAACAGACGGGCCTCGACGAGGCCGGGTGGACCCTCAAATGTTGCGCCGAAGCTGGCGAAGGACTCGATGGGCCTGAAATTCTCACCTTTCAAAAGGCGTTCCCCGACCACCGCTGGCGGGAGCCGTTTCGCCTCGCCAAATGTCAGCGCGGTATCAATCTGAATCAGCAACGCCAAAAGGATCATGCCGCCTCCATGCCGATCGTCGCGCGTCGCCGATGCCGGGTCCGGCGATCAGTCCACATCATCACGGCATGTTCGTGTTTCAGGAAGAGCCGGTAATAGCGGGAAACGCCGTCCACTTTTCGTCCGACTTCGCGCTTTCCAGCACCGCCTCGACAAAGGCCATTGTTCGCAATCCCGGCTCCAGCCCGGGAAACCAGGTTGCCTCGCCCAATGCGCCGCCCTCGGCCGGACCACTGTTGCGCAAGGCCCCCGCCACCGCGCGGTAGAGGTTGCCGAACGCCTCGATATAGCCCTCCGGATGGCCAGAGGGGGTGCGCTGGCGGGGCAGGGTGGTGGGGCTGAGGCCCGGCCCTCCGGCGCGGACGATCTCGGCGGGGCGGTCGAGCCAGCGCAGGGCCAGGGTGTTGGGCTCCATCTGCGACCATTCCAGCCCGCCTTTCTCGCCGTGGATGCGCAGGCGCAGGCCATTCTCCTCGCCCGCCGCCACCTGCGTCGCGCGCAACGTGCCGCGTGCGCCATGCTCGAAGCGGAGCAGCACATTGACGTCGTCGTCGAGCATCCGCCCCGCGACATGGGTGGTCACATCCGAAGACAGCGCCTCGACCTTTAATCCCGCGACATGCTCGGCCAGTTGAAAGGCATGGGTGCCGATATCGCCCAGCGCGCCGCCAAGCCCCGCACGCGCCGGGTCGGTGCGCCATTGGGCCTGCTTGTTGCCCTCACGGTCGAGCGGGTTGCTGAGCCAGCCCTGGACATATTCGACATGGACCAGCCGGATGGCGCCGAAATCGCCGCGCGCGACCCGCGCCCGCGCCTCCTCGACCATCGGATAGCCGCTATAGGTGAAGGCCAAGGCATAGAGCTGGCCCGAGTGGCGGGCGGCTTCGGCGATGGCGCGCGCTTCGGCGAGGTTCATCGCCATCGGCTTTTCGCTGAACACCGGGAAGCCCGCGTTCAGCGCCGCGATCGTCATCGGCGCGTGGAGGTGGTTGGGGGTGACGATGGCGACCGCGTCGACCCGCTCGTTATCGGGCCGCGCGCGTTCGTCGGTCAGCAGCGCGTCGATCGAGTCGTGGACGCGGTCGGGGGACAGACCAAGCTGCTCCCCGCTGCGCCGATTGCGTGCCGCGTCGCTGCTGAACGTACCCGCGACCAGCTCCCACTCGCCGTCCAGTGCCGCCGCCATCCGGTGAACGCCGCCGATGAACGCGCCTTCGCCGCCACCCGCCATGGCCAGCCGCAGTTTCCGTCCCGCCATCACCCTCTCCCCTGTCATCCCAATCGCTTATGATGCGATATTCGATGCTTGCATGACATCGGTTTAACGGTAAACTCACACAAGAACCAGCGAGTCTGGGCAAGAAAATTTCGGGAGAGAGTGGATGAGGCAGCTGATCGGGCTGGCCGCCGCCGTGCCGGCTATGGTTGCTGGCGTCTTGGTCGCGCAGGCACCGTCGACCGCGCAGACCGCCCCCGCGGCGGGTGCACAGGCCTTTGCCGCATGCCGGGCCTGTCACACGCTCAACAAAGGCGGGCGCAACGGTGTCGGTCCCAATCTGAACGGTGTGTTCGGGCGACAGGCAGGCACGGTCGCAGGCTTCAACTATTCGCCCGCGATGAAGGCGTCGGGCCTGAAATGGGACGACAAGACCCTCAACGAATTCATCGCCGCGCCGATGAAGAAGGTGCCGGGCACGCGGATGCCGATCGGCGTCGCCGACCCCGCCAAGCGCGCCGCGCTGATCGCCTATCTCAAGGCCGAGACGAGCAAGTGACCATGCGCGGCCCGGGCATCTTCCTGGCGCAGTTCATGGGCGATGCCGCGCCGTTCGACACGCTCGACTCGGCGGCGCGCTGGATGGCGGAGGCGGGCTATGAGGGCGTGCAGATCCCGACCTGGGACGCGCGCTGCATCGACCTGAAACAGGCGGCCGAGAGCCAGGATTATTGCGATGACCTAGCCGGGCGCTGCGCCGAGGCGGGCGTGGCGATCACGGAGCTGTCGACCCATTTGCAGGGGCAGCTGGTCGCGGTCCACCCGGCCTATGACGCGGCCTTCGACGGCTTCGCGCCTGAGGCCGTGCGCGGCAAGCCGGCCGAGCGGCAGGAATGGGCCGTTCAGCAGCTCCATTACGCCGCCAAGGCGAGCCGTCGGTTGGGGCTGAAGGCTCATGCGACCTTCTCCGGCGCGCTGCTCTGGCCCTTCGTCTATCCCTGGCCGCAGCGGCCCGCCGGACTGGTGGCGGAAGGGTTCGCCGAACTCGGCAAGCGCTGGCGGCCGATCCTGGATGCGTTCGAGGAACAGGGCGTCGACCTCTGCTACGAGCTGCATCCGGGCGAGGACCTGCATGACGGTGTGACGTTCGAGCGGTTCCTGGAATCGGTCGGCGGCCATGCCCGCGCCAACCTCCTCTACGATCCCAGCCATTTCGTGTTGCAGGCGATGGATTATCTCCAGTTCATCGACTTCTACCACGACCGCATCCGCATGTTCCACGTCAAGGATGCCGAGTTCAATCCGACCGGCCGTGCGGGTGTCTATGGCAGCTATAGCGACTGGATCGACCGGCCGGGGCGCTTCCGTTCGCTGGGCGACGGGCAGGTCGATTTCGGCGGGATTTTCTCCAAGCTGACCCAATATGGCTATGCCGGTTGGGCGGTGCTCGAATGGGAATGCTGCCTGAAGCATCCCGAGGACGGCGCGCGCGAGGGGGCGCCCTTTATCGCCGCGCATATGATCCGCAGGGCCGAGCGGGCTTTCGACGATTTCGCCGGTGGCGGCGATCCAGCGGCCAATCGGCGCTGGCTGGGACTTTAAGGAATTCAAAGGCTTGACCATCCGCCCCGGAGGGTAAAGTCTGACATAAAATATAAGCGGGAGAGGGGCATGGAAGCGGTACCGGAGAATCGGTCGCGTCTGTTCTGGCTGAGCGTGCTGGCCTTGTTCACGGCCGCCGCGAGTGCGGCCTTGCGCGCGGCGGTGGCGAGCAGCCTGAAAACGCAATGGATTGATCCCATCGCGCCGGTCGAGGCGGGAGAGTTGATCGGGTCGGCCTTGGGCTCGGCATTCCTGGGCTTTGCGGCAACCCTGTTCGTGGCGAGCGCCTTGCTCGATCGGATCGGAGCACGGCAGATGCTGATCGGCTGTGGCCTGTGCTTCCTCGTCGGTACGGCGGCGATCATCGGCGCGGGGTCGGTCGCCAGCGGCATGACCGTCTATCACATCGTCTGGGGCGGGATGCTTCTGAGCGGCATCGGCTGGGGGCTGGCGGAAGCGTCGATCAACCCGCTGACCGCGCGGCTCTATCCGGAAGAGACGACGCACCGGCTGAACGTGCTCCATGCCTGGTATCCCGGCGGGCTGATCGTCGGTGGTCTGGCAGGCGTGCTACTGGCGGAAGTCCTGTCGTGGCAGGCGATCATGGCGCTGGTCCTGATCCCGGCGCTCGGCGTGCTGGTGATGGCGGCGACCACCCACTTCCCGCCGGTCCCACGCGCGGTGCGTGATGTCGGGTTCGGCGGCATGATCGCCGAAGTCTTCAAGCGGCCGAGCTTCTTCGTCTGGTTCGCCGCGATGTTCCTGACCGCCGCGTCCGAACTGGCGCCCGGCCAGTGGCTCGACGTGGCGCTGAGCAGCCGGGTGGGGATGCGCGGCATTCTTCTGCTCGTCTATGTCAGCGCGCTGATGTTCGTATTCCGCCACTTTGCCGGGCGGATCGCGGGGCGGCTGTCCAATCCGGGGCTGCTCTGGGTGTCGAGCCTGATGGCGGGGATCGGGCTGTTCCTGTTGTCGCGCGCGCAGTCGCCGGTCGCGGCGATCCTGGCCTCGACCGTGTGGGGGCTGGGCGTCTGCGCGATGTGGCCGACCATGCTCGCCTCGGTTGCCGAGCGTTATCCGCGCGGCGGCGCCTGGGCGCTGGGGCTGGTCGGGTCGGCGGGGGCGCTGGCGAGCTTCTTCGTGCTCCCGCAGCTGGGCGCGATGTTCGACGCCGCCAAGGTCGAGCTGGCCGGTGGGCCGGAGGCGTTCAAGCGGCTGACCGGCGAAGCGCTGCGCCAGGTCGAGGACGCGGCGGCGTCGCAGTCCTTTGCGCGGCTCGCCATCGTGCCGGTGATCCTGTTGTTCGTGTTCGGCGGCATCTGGCTGGCCGAGCGTCGTCGCCCCCATCGCCCCGTTACGGAGAGTGTCGCATGAGCTGGTCGCGTCGTACCGTGATGGGTGGCCTCGCCGCCGCCGTTCCCGCTGCCGCGCTGGCCGGGCAGAAGGCGCGCCGGTCGTCCAACGCCGCGCGCTTCGCTCTGGGATTCGCACCCCATCTCGGCAGCTTCGCCAGCCGGGGCGACAGCTCGGTCGAGCAGATCGCCTATGCCGCCGATCAGGGTTTCTGGGCGTGGGAAGATAATGAGTATCGCCTTCGCCCGGTGGCCGAGCAGGAGGCGATCGCCAAGGCCCTGCGCGACCGGAAGATGACGATGGGCGTGTTCGTCGCCTCGATGCCCAAATGGTCGGAATCGCGGCCCCTGCTGGGCGGGGACGACGATGCCGAGCGACAGGCTTTCCTGGCAGACGTGACCAGCGCGGTCGATGTCGCCAAGCGGGTCGGCGCGACGCGGATGACGGTCGTGACCGGCTTTATGGACAAGCGGCTTCATCCCGCGATCCAGATGGGGCGGATCATCGATGTGATGCGCCGGGCAGGGGACATCGTGGCGCCGCACGGGATGGCGCTGGTGATGGAGCCGCTCAACACGCGGACCAACCATCCGGGCGTCTTCATGCAGTCGATCGCGGAGGGCTATGCGGTCGCGCGCGGGGCGAACAGTCCGGGCGTGAAGGTGCTCGCCGACCTCTATCACGAGCAGATCCAGTCGGGGAATCTGATCCCGACGATGAAGCTGTGCTGGGACGAGATCGGCTATATCCAGTTCGGCGACAATCCGGGGCGCAACGAGCCGGGCAGCGGCGAGATCAATTACGCCAATGTCTGCCGCTTCCTGAAAGCACAGGGCTATGCCGGGGTGATCGGCATGGAACATGGCAATTCGGTCAAGGGTCGGGCTGGCGAAGACAGGCTGATCGCCGCTTACCGCGCGATCGATCCGACAGCATGAGGAGGGGAGCGATGCGGATGCTACCGTTGATGGCGCTGGCCGTGGCGAGCGGCGCTGTCGGCCAGGACAAGCCGGGTATGGGCTTTCGCGACACGCCGATGCTGCCCGGTGGCAAATGGCATGTCCATGATCCTGACCGGCCCGCGCCGACGGTCGTGACCCCCGCCGCGCAGCCCGGCGGCGCGCCGTCCGATGCGGTGGTGTTGTTCGACGGGCGTTCGATGGATGCCTGGACGCCCAGCGGTAAGCCGTGGCTGCTTCAGAGTGGCGTGATGACCGTGCCACCACGCGACGGCAAGGGCGAGAGCGTGCTGGTGTCGAAGCAGAGCTTCGGCGATGTCCAGCTTCACCTGGAATTCCGTTCGCCCAACCCGCCGCAAAAATCGTCACAGGATCGCGGCAATAGCGGCATCTGGTTCATGCAGCGCTACGAGGTGCAGATCCTCGACGGCTATAACAACCCAACCTATGCCGATGGGCAGGTCGGTGCGGTCTATGCCTGGAAGCCGCCGCTGGTGAACGCCGCGCGCAAGCCCGGCGAGTGGCAGAGCTATGACATCATCTTCGAACGGCCACGCTTCGCGGCGGACGGCAAGCTGCTGCGTCCTGCCTATGTCACCGCGCTGCTGAACGGCGTCGTGGTGCAGAACCATCAGGCGATGCTCGGCACCACCATCTGGCGGCAGGTCGAGAAATACCAGGCGCATGGCGATGCCGCGCCGATCCAGCTTCAGGATCACGACTCGCCCGTCTCGTTCCGCAATATCTGGGTCCGACCGTTGCCGCCCGAGGCGATTGCGCAGGACCTGCCGGAGGATGCCCGATGACCCCCCATATCGACCGCAGACACGCTTTGGCGGGGATCACCGCCATGTTCGGCTCCACGCTGTTCGCCCCCATCGCGCGGGCGGCGGGCGCGGTGGAGCAGGCGCGCGGCGCTGTCCCCGTCATCTCGGACGGACCACCCAGCGTCGCGGTCTTCACTCCCGTCCAGCGCGCGACGATGACCGCGCTGGCGGAGCGGGTGCTGCCCACCACCGACACGCCCGGCGCGGTCGCGGCCGGGGTGCCTGCGTTCATCGAGAAGATGCTGGCCGACTGGGCGCTGCCCACCGACCGGGTGCCAATCATCGCCGGGCTGAACGCGATCGAGGCGCGTAGCCAGAGCGTTAACAAGATGGCCGCCGCCAAGGCGAGCGCAGCGCAGCAGGACACGCTGCTGACCGAGGCGATGGAGGGCGTGCTGCCCGAAGGCCGCGCCTTCTTCGAGCCGTTCCGCCAGCTGGTCATCACCGGCTATTACACGTCGGAAATCGGCATCACGCAGGAACGCGAATATCTGCCGGTGCCCGGCCAATATGACGGCGCCTATCCCTATTCCAAGGTCAACAAGGTGTATTCGGCATGATCGATCGTCGTTCGCTGATGGGCGCGGGGCTGGGGCTTGGCGCGGCGGCGCTGCTGCCGGGCGAGGCGCAGGCCGCGCAGCTCGGCGCCATCGGGTTGCAGCTCTACACGATCCGCGAACTGTTCGCGGCCGATCCGGTCAAGACATTGGAGGCGGTGGCCAAGATCGGCTATCGCGAGGTGGAATATGGCGGGGGCGGTTATGACGCGATGGACCATGCCATGCTCCGCCGCACGCAGGACCGGCTGGGGCTGAAGGCGCCGTCGATCCATGTTCCCTATGACTCGCTGCTCGGCAAGTTCGACGCCTGTGTGACCATGGCGAAGACTTTGGGCGCGGACACGGTCGTCCTGCCCTACATGACCGACGAGCATCGGACCGAGGCGGGCTGGAACGCCGCGCTGCCCAATTTCAATCGCTTCGCCGAAGGATTGAAGAAGGCGGGGCTGGACTTCGCCTATCACAATCATGATTTTGAATTCACCGTTAAACCCGGCGGCGTCAGCCTGTACGAGCGGCTGCTGAAGGCGACCGACCCCAAGCTCGTGAATCTGGAGATCGACCTGTACTGGGCGATCCATGCGGGCGAGGATGCCGCCGCGCTGATCCGGCGGCTGGCCGGACGCATCTATGCCTATCACGTCAAGGATGCGCGCGCCGATGGCAGCATGACGGCGGTCGGCGCGGGCAAGATCGATTTCGCGTCGCTCTTCAAGCTCAACGGCCTTGCGGGCGTGAAGCATTTCTATGTCGAGAACGACCAGGCGCCTGCGCCCTATCTGCCCGACATCACGACCAGTTACCGGACGCTGCGCGCGCTTCGATTCTAAACATACGAAAAGCATAGGGAGGACAGCCATGGCGGCGACGAACCGTTTCGACGCGATCGTGATCGGGTCGGGGATCAGCGGCGGTTTCGCCGCCAAGGAACTGACCGAAAAGGGCCTGCGCGTCCTGATGCTCGACCGGGGTGTCATGGTCGAGCATGGCGAGGGCTATCCTTATGACGGCAAGCCGCCGTTCGAGGTGCCCGCGCGCAACATCATGCCCAAGACCTTGGTGGAGAGCGATTATTTCATAGCCAAACAGGGCTATGTCGCGCCCAGCAACCAGAAATTCTACAATGATGACCGGCTGAACCCCTATGCCTATGACGAGGGGAGCAAATTCTACTGGATCAGGCCCGGTGCGGTCGGCGGCAAGTCGCTGATCTGGGGGCGCTGGTCGTTCCGCTGGAGCCCGGACGATTTCGACGCGAACAAGCGGGAGGGCGTCGCTGCCGACTGGCCGATCCGCTATGACGATGTCGAGCCGTGGTACGCTTATGTCGAAAAATATATCGGCGTGTCGGGCTCGCGCGAGAACCTGCCCTATCTTCCCGATAGCGAGTTCCAGCCGCCGATCCCGATGAACGTGGCGGAGAAGTGGCTGAAGGAGCGGCTGGAAAACCAGTTTCCGGGCCGCAAGCTGATCCATACCCGCTTGTCCAACATGACCGAGGACAAGCCCGATCAGAACCGCACCAAATGCCAGTTCCGCAACCAGTGCGGCAATGGCTGTTCGTTCGGCGCCTATTTCTCGACGCAGGCCGTCACGCTGCCCGCCGCGCGCGCGACCGGGCGGCTCACCCTGCAATCCGATGCGGTGGTGACGGGGATCGACTATGATCCTGCCAGAAAGAAGGTCACCGGCGTTCGCTATGTGGATGCCAAGACCGGACAGGCGCAGACGGTCGCCGCCAATCTCGTCTTCGTCTGCGCCTCGGCCATGGCATCGGTGCAGATCCTGATGAACTCGCGCGCGCCTGGCGCGGAACGGAGCCATTTCGACAGCAGCGGGACGCTGGGCCGTTATGTCATGGACCATATCTTCCGCGTCGGCGTATCGGGTGAAATTCCGGGCATGGACGACTTGATCGAATATGGTCGTCGTCCGGGTGGGGTCTATGTCCCGCGCTTCCGCAATCTGAAGGGCGACGAAGGGCTCGGCTTCCGGCGCGGCTATGGCTATCAGGGCTCGGCCTATCGCAACGCCGCCAAGCCGGTCGGATTCGGGGCGGAGATGAAGCACGGAATGCGTCGCTATGGCCCGTGGCAGTTCAGCATGGGCGCGTTCGGCGAATGCCTGCCCTATGAGGATAACCGCGTCTCGCTACACCCCAGCAAGGTTGACCGCTTCGGGGTGCCGCTGATGAAATTCGACGTGACCTTCCGCGAGAATGAATTGAGGATGATGGCGGATGCCCGGCGTGAAGGCGAGGCGATGTTGCGAGCGGCGGGGTTGAAGAACGTCACCAGCGGCGAGCAGGAGCATGTGCCCGGCGACGCGATCCATGAAATGGGCGGCGCGCGCATGGGGGCGGACCCGCGCACCTCGGTCCTCAACAAATGGAGCCAGGCGCATGACGCCTCGAATCTCTATGTCACCGATGGGGCGCAGATGACGTCGGTGTCTTGCGTGAACCCCTCACTCACCTTCATGGCGCTGACCGCACGGGCGGCCGATCATGCGGTCAAGGGACTGAAGGCGGGGGCGGTCTGAGGTTGGAGGCCATCGGGTTGATTTGGGAAAAGTCCCTCCCCTTCAGGGGAGGGGCTGGGGTGGGGCCTCACCAAGCGCGTCACGCCCGCGGAAGCGCCCCACCCCCGACCCCTCCCCTGAAGGGGAGGGGGGATTTCCTTTGACCTCGCCCACCGCAAAGCCCTCCATCCCCACCAAGCGCCCGGAGGGCATCACCATCCGCGCAGTCGGCGAGCGGGCGGGGGTGTCGGCGATGACCGTGTCCAACGTCATCAACGGCGCAGGGAGGGTCAGCCCCGCGACGCGTGCGGCCGTGCTCGCCGCGATCGAGGCGCTGGGCTATGTCCCCAATGTTGCGGCGCGGCGGCTGGCCAAGGCGCGGGCGACGACGCTGGGCCTGCTGTACAGCGACAAGGGCACGCCGTTCATCGACTCGATCCTGTTGGGCGCGCTACGGGCGAGCAATGCGCGCGGGTTGCAGTTCATCGCACGAGGGGAGGAAGCGCTAACGCGCGAAGCGGCCGAGGCGGCGCTGCGTTCGCTGGTGCAGAGCGGCGCGGCGGCGGTGCTGCTGCTGCCGCCCTTTGCCGAATTGCTGAGCGGGTCCGGGCTGTTCGAGGACCTGGGCGTCGCGGCGGCGGCCATCGCGACCGGGCAGGCGATGCCCGACATGGCGACGGTGCGGATCGACAATCGCGCGGCGATGGCGGCGATGACCGCCCATGTCGCGCGCGCCGGGCATCGCCGCATCGGCTTTCTGGCGGGGCCGCAGCACTTCTCGGTCGCCGACGAACGGCTGGCCGGGTTTCGTGACGGGCTGGCGGCGAGCGGGCTGGCCTATGACCCTGTGCTGGTCGTTCGTGCCGGGTTCGATCCGCCGGCGGGCGCGGCGGCTGGGCGGACGTTGCTGGATCTGCCCGATCGGCCGAGCGCCATCCTGTGTAGCAGCGACGACATGGCGGCGGGGCTGATCGGCGAGGCGCAGCGCATGGGGCTGCGCCTGCCCGACGAACTGGCGGTCACGGGGTTCGACGATACCGCGATCGCGGCCCGGCTCTGGCCGCCGCTGACCGTGATCCGCCAGCCGGTCGGCGACATGGCCTTCCGCGCGGTCGAGCAGGTGTTGGCGGCGCTGCGCTCGCGGACGGTGGAGGACCGGGTGGTGGATTTCGAGCTGGTGGTGCGGGAGTCGGTGGGGCTCACATAACCCCCACCTCGTTTCGCACTGAGCGAAGTCGAAATGCACGCCCCGGACCATGCCGCGGGGTTTCCCCTTGGCCTTCGACTTCGCTCAGGCTGAACGGGGGTGGGGATGGCCCCGGTTGATAACATCTCCTGTCCCCCGGCGGAGGCCAGGGTCCAGGCTCCATCAAGTATGTGCGGCGGACGACGAGGCGGGGAGGCCAATCCAGCCCGCCTTCGATCGTTCATCGCAACTGGACCCCGGCCTTCGCCGGGGAACAGAAGAGCGGCAAAACCTTACCCCGTGCGCCCATATTCCGCGATCAGCGCCACCTCTTCGGGATCGCCGAGCACCACGCCGACGCGCTGGTGCAGGCCGACGGCCTCGACCTCCATGATCGGGATCGCCCCGTCGATCGCCGCGCCGCCCGCCTGTTCGATCAGGAAGCTCATCGGGTTCGCCTCATAGAGCAAACGCAGCTTGGCCTTGCCGTCCTTGCGGTGGTCGCCCGGATAGAGGAACACGCCGCCGCGCTTCAGGATGCGGTGGACGTCCGCCACCATGGAGGCGGTCCAGCGCATATTGTAGTCCTCGCCGAGCGGCCCCTCGGTGCCGAGGATGCGTTCCTCGATATAGCGGGCGATGCCGGGCGACCATTGGCGGCGGCGCGCCATGTTGATCGCGAATTCCTTCGTGCCGGTGGGCACGCGCATCGGCCCGTCGGTCAGCCGCCACGATCCGATCTCGCGGTCGAGCGTGAACTCATAGACGCCGGTGCCGACCGTCAGCACCAGCAGCGTCTGCGGCCCGTAAATGGCATAGCCCGCCGCCACCTGCGCGCGGCCCGGCTGGAGGAAATCGGCCTCGGTGACTTCGCGGCCCGCGCAATCCTCGGGCGCGCGCAGGACCGAGAAGATGGTGCCGACCGACAGGTCGACATCGACATTGCTCGACCCGTCGATGGGATCGAACAGCAGCAGATATTCGCCGCGCGGGAAGCGGTTGGGAATGCGGTGGATCGTCTCCATCTCCTCCGACGCCATCGCGGCCAGGTGTCCGCCCCATTCATTGGCGTCGAGCAGCAGATCGTTGGCGATCACGTCCAGCTTCTTCTGGACCTCGCCCTGCACATTCTCGCTGCCCAACGATCCCAGGACGTCGCCCAGCGCGCCCTTGGAAATCGCCTGGTTCACCGCCTTGCAGGCGCGGGCGACGGTTTCGATCAGCAGGCGCAGTTCGGCGGGGCAGGTTTCTTCGGAGCGGCGCTGCTCCTCGATCAGGAAACGGGTCAGCGTCGTCTGGCGCGGGGTCGTCATCGTCGGACATGCTCCGGGAAAGGCCGGTGGATGATCGGCCCCGCGGGCTCCCTCCCGCCGGGCCAAGCCATGGTGGCGGGGCGGACCATGGACTGGCCATCGGCCTCACGCAACCTGACGTTAAGCAAAGCTGGCGCTTTATGGGACCGTAGCAAATCTGTTATATCCTAGTCCGCAAATGGGATATGGTGGAGGTCGGAGGATCGCTTATGACGACCGGACGGCTGATGACGCAAACCCCCGCGCCGGGTCATGCCCCGACGGGCATTGACGGCATCGTATCGGCGCTTCGCACCGCCCGGCATGGTTGGCGGGAGCGGCAGGATGCAGGCCGCGATGTCGAGCGTTTCCCCTCGCGCAGCGGCGTGGAGGATGTCGTCGCGCTGGTCGCCGCCGCGCTCTATCCGCGCCGCCTGGGCCATTTCCGCGGGGCTGCGCAGGAGGAGGATCGCTTCGTCGCTGCCAAGCTGCTCGCCGCGCTGACCGCGTTGGAGCGGGAGATCGGGGCGGAACTCGCCTATTGGCAGAAGGATGTCGATGCCGACTTTCCGCCCGAGCAGGCGGCTTTGGTCGCGCGGCTGTTTGGCGCGACCCTGCCGCAGGTGCGCGAGCTGATCGACAGCGATGTCGAGGCGGCCTTTCTGGCCGATCCCGCCGCGCGCAGCGTCGACGAAATCCTGCTCTGCTATCCGGGTGCCATCGCCAGCCTGCACCACCGCATCGCGCATGAGCTGAACGCGCTGGGCGCGCCGATCGTCGCGCGGATGATCTCCGAACTCGCCAATGAGCGCACCGGCATCGACATTCATCCGGGCGCGACCATCGGGCGGCATTTCTTCATCGACCATGGGACCGGCGTGGTCGTCGGCGAAACCGCGATCATCGGTGAGCGGGTGCGCGTTTATCAGCATGTGACGCTGGGCGCGCGCTCGGCGCTGGGCACCGCGCCTCGTTCGCCGCGCGACCGTTTCGCGCGTCATCCCATCGTCGAGGATGATGTCATTATCTATGCGGGGGCGACGATTTTGGGCCGAGTGAGGATCGGGACACGATCGGTGATCGGGGGCAATGTCTGGCTGTTGACCGATGTCGAGCCGGACAGCGTGCTCGTCCAGCCCGAGGCATTGGCTCTGCCGCGCGCAGAGGGTCGTGCGTTGCGGCAGGAACTGGAGGGGACGGCATGAAGCAGGAGGGCAGGCCGGTCATCGGGCTGATGTGCGGGAACGAGGTAGCCAACCGCCCGATTCAGGCGGTCGCGACGCGCTTCGTCGATCCGTTGGTCCAGCTGTGCGGGGCGAGTGTGGTGATCGTGCCCGCCGTGCCCGAGGCCGTCGACACCACGCTGATGGCCGACATGCTTGACGGGTTGCTGCTGACCGGCGGGCGTTCGCATGTCGCACCCGTGCAATATGGCGGCTGCGCCGAACTCGCGCCGCAAGCGTGCGACCCGCAGCGGGACTCGGTCGCCCTGGCGTTGGCCGGGCGAATGATCGAACGCGGCAAGGCAGTGTTCGGCATTTGCCGGGGAATGCAGGAAATCAACGTGCTGTTCGGCGGCTCGCTGACCTGCCTGGGGGGACGACCGCGCCATCATCGCGGGTCGTGGGAGGGCGATTACGACACGCTGTTCGGCCATCACCACCCGGTCGACCTGATGCCCGGCGGCGCGCTGGCCGGGCGCAGCGGGCATCGCCGGGTCGAGGTCAATTCGGTGCATCAGCAGGGCGTCGACCGGCTGGGCTACGGCCTGGTGGTGGAAGCGCGTGACGCCGAGGACGGGCTGATCGAGGCATTCCGCGCGCCCGGTTGCGGTGCCGATGTACTGGCGGTGCAATGGCACCCCGAATGGGACATCGCAACCTGCGGCGTGGCACGCGGCTTCTTCACCTTGCTGGGCGAGTCGGTGGGCGGTCGCGCCTGATCGGGGCTCCGCATTCCATCATTGCCTTCGTTCGTCCTACCCTCCAGCGACGGGTCATGCCGTCCGATAGCGCTTGCCTTCGACCTTGCTGTCGCCGTAGAGTCGCGCTCATAAAATAAGACTTTCATGGAGAAGGAGCCGTGATGACGGTAATCCGAGCCGGACAGCTTAAGCGAGGACATGACTGATGGCCCTGCCTGTCGATCTATCCTCCGCCGCCCCGGCCGGGCGGGGCGCGGACGGTGCAGGCCATGGCGGCACGGTTGCGCGCGTCTATCTGCCCGCGCTGGTCATCACGGTCAGTCTCTTTTTCCTCTGGGGAATGGCCAATAATCTCAACGACATCCTGATCGCGCAATTCCGCAAGGCCTTCACGCTCAGCGATTTCGGGACCAGCTTCGTCCAGCAGGTCTTCTATCTCGGCTATTTTCTGCTCGCGGTGCCCGCCTCGATGGTGATGCGCCGTTATGGCTATAAGGCCGCGATCGTGCTGGGGCTGACGCTCTATGGCACCGGCGCGCTGCTCTTCTATCCGGCCGCGGCGGCGAGCATGTACCAGCTGTTCCTGCTCGGCCTGTTCGTCATCGCGGCGGGCCTCGCCTTTCTCGAGACTTCGGCCAATCCCTTGATGGGCGAGCTCGGCGATCCATCGGGCGCGACGCGGCGGCTCAACTGGGCGCAGGCGGCCAATCCGCTGGGCGCGATCACGGGCGTCCTGATCGGGCGCTTCTTCATCCTGTCGGGCATCGAGCATGACGAGCAGGCGCTCGCCACGATGGACGCCGCCGCCCGCACCGCCTTCTACAAGGCAGAGGTGCAGGCGATCGCACCGCCCTATGTCGCGATCGCGGTCGTCGTGCTGCTGTTCGCGCTGGCCGCCGCGCTGGTCCGCTTCCCCACCGGCGCGCCGGTTCGGGCGGAGGAGCAGGGGCGCAGCGGGCGTTTCGTCGACGTGTTCCGCCAGCCGCGCCTGCTGGGCGCGGTCGTCGCGCAGTTTTTCTATGTCGGCGCGCAGGTTGGCGTGTGGAGCTACACGATCCGTTATGGCCAGGCCAATGTCGGCCTTGCCGAGCGGGACGGGGCGGACGCGTTGCTCCTGTCGCTCGTCCTGTTCGCGGCGGGGCGTTTCCTGGGCAGCGCGCTGATGGGCCGGGCGGCGCCGGTCAAGCTGTTGGCGCTGTTTGCCGGGATCTCGGTGCTGCTGACCGCCGTGGCAGGCGTGCTGGGCGGATGGCCGGGGCTGATCGCGCTGGTTGCGGCGAGCTTCTTCATGTCGATCCAGTTCCCGACGATCTTCGCCCTGGGTATCGAGGGGCTGGGGCCGCTGCGCCGGGCGGGCGCGTCGCTGATCGTGATGGCGATCATCGGCGGCGCGGGTCTGACCGCACTCATGGGCTTGGTGTCCGACCATGCTGGCATTACCAGCGCGATGCTGGTCCCGACCGTGAGCTTCATGGTCGTGACGATTTTCGCCCTGATGATGGGGCGCCGTAAGGAGATGAATGGATGAACCGTCTGCAGGGTAAGCGGGCGATCGTGACGGGTGCCGGACAGGGGATCGGTCGTTCCGCCGCCGAGCTGTTCGCGGCGGAAGGCGCGCAGGTGATTGCCGTCGACCGCAATGCCGAGGCGCTGGCCAGCCTTCAGGGCTGCACGACCGAGATTCTCGACCTTACCGATCCGGCCGCGATCGCGGCGTTCGGTGAGCGGACGGGCGCGATGGACGTGCTGTTCAACTGTGCCGGCTATGTCGATGCGGGCGACCTGCTGGCGACGCAGGACGCAGGCTACCGGCTGTCCTTCGACCTGAACGTCCATGCGATCACCCATATGCTCCAGGCATTCCTGCCCGCCATGATCGCGCAGGGGCGCGGCTCGATCGTCAACATGTCCTCGGTCGCAGGCGCGTTGATCGGCGTGCCCAACCGCTATGCCTATTGCGCGTCGAAGGGCGCGGTGGCGGGGATCACCCGTTCGGTCGCGCTCGATTATGTCGGCAAGGGCATTCGCTGCAACGCGATCTGCCCCGGCACCGTCCAGTCGCCCAGCCTCGACGAGCGTCTGGCCGCGACCGGCGATGCCGAGGCGGCACGCGCTGCGTTCGTGGCGCGTCAGCCCATGGGACGGCTGGGCAAGGCCGAGGAGGTTGCCGCGCTCGCCCTCTATCTCGCGTCGGACGAGAGCGCCTATACGACCGGCCAGATGCACGCCATCGACGGCGGATGGACGATGGCGTGACGGACACGCGGCCGCCCTTTGTCGACGCGCATTTCCACCTGTGGGATCATGGCGTGCTGCGCTACCCATGGCTGGATGCGCCCGAGACGACGCCGATCGCCGCGACCTATCGCATCGCCGATTACCGGGCGGAGCTGGCGGCCTGGAATCTCGTCGGGGCGGTGCATGTCGATGCGGGCGCGGATCCCGATCAGGGCGTGGACGAGACCCTCTGGTTGAACCAGGTCGCCGATGCGGGCGGGCTACCGGACGCTATCATCGCTCGGGTCGAGCTGGATCATCCGGCGGTCGAGCCGCAACTGGCGTGGCAGGCGGCGCAGCCCCGGGTGAAGGGCATTCGCCACCTGATCAACTGGCATCCGACCGATCCGGGCCGCCGCGCCTATGACCATGACCTGACTTGCGATCCCCGCTGGCGAGCCGGTTATGCGCTGCTCGGTCGTCATGGCCTGAGCTTCGACTTTCACGGCTTTCCGGCGCAGTTATCCGGTCTGACTGAGGTGGCGGAGCAGCATCCCGAGGTGCCGGTCATCCTCAACCACCTGGCGTTGCCCATTCCGACGGACGGGCTGGAGGAATGGCGTGCCGGACTGATCGCCTTCGCCGCCATGCCCCATGCCGCGATCAAATTGTCGGGCGCAGGCTTTATCGGGCCGCGCTTCGATCCCGTCGGTTTCGCCGACATCGTGGCCGAGGTGATCGAGCGTTTCGGCACGGACCGGGTGATGGTCGCGACCAACTTTCCGACCGACCGGCTCGCCGCCGATCTCGACCGGACGCTGGGCGCCTATGAGGCCCTGCTGACCGGATTCTCCGATGACGAGCGGCGCGAGCTGTGGGGGCGCAATGCCAACCGAATTTATCGACTGGGCCTGAACCTGTGACCGATATTCCGCGCCGGATGGTGGGCCAGACGGGCTGCGTGCTTCCCGAACTGGGCTTTGGCGCGGCGGCGATGGGCAATCTCTATGCCGCGATCGACGATGCCAGCGCTGCCGCGACGCTGGACGCTGCGCTGTCGGCGGGTTTCCGCTATTTCGACACCGCGCCGCATTATGGCCGGGGCCTGAGCGAGCGCCGGCTGGGCGACGCGGTGCGCGGTCGGCAGGACGTCATCGTCTCGACCAAGGTCGGGCGGCTGATGGACCCGGACGCCAGCATCACCGACGACCGCGAGCGTGACGGCTTCCATACCGCCATGCCGTTCCGTCCGCGCTACGACTATAGCTATGACGGCATCATGCGCAGCCATGAGCACAGCCTGCAACGGCTGGGGCTGGCGCGTGCCGACATCCTGTTCGTCCATGACATCGGCCGGGTCACGCATGGCGAGGCGGATGCGCGCTATCGCGAACAGCTGATCGCGGGCGGCGGCTTCCGGGCGCTGGAGAGCTTGCGCGATCAGGGCGCGATCTCGGGCTTCGGGCTGGGCGTGAACGAGGTCGAGGTTTGCCTGGACCTGATGGACGCCACGCGGTTCGACGTGATCCTGCTTGCCGGACGCTACACACTGCTCGAACAGGGCGCGCTCGATGCGCTGTTCCCCGCCTGTACGGCGGCGGGCACCTCGATCGTGGTCGGTGGTCCCTATAATAGCGGCATCCTGGCAACCGGCAGTGCGGCCGCCGGGCGCTATAATTACGCGCCAGCGCCCGAGGCGGTGCTGGCCAAGGTCCGCGCAATGGAGGCGGTGGCCGCGCGCCACCACGTCTCGCTGCCCGCCACCGCGCTCGCCTTCGTGCTGGCCCATCCTCTGGTCGCCAGCGTCATTCCCGGAATTGCCGATCCGCAACAGGTATCCGACACGATGCGACTTTACGCCGAGCCTATCCCGTCCGCCTTCTGGGCGGAGCTGCGTGCCGAGGGGCTCGTCCGCCCCGACGCGCCTTTGCCGGGAGAGGGCGCATGAGTGTCGCCGCCATCCGCCTGACCCCGACCGACAATGTCGCCGTCTGCTGCCGCACGGTCGAGCCGGGCGAGCATATCATGGTCGATGGCCATGATCTGACCGTCACTGAACGCGTCGCGCTGGGTCACAAGCTGGCGGTCGTGCCGCTGGCGACCGGTGACAAGGTCATCAAATACGGCATGCCCATCGGGTCGATGACCCATGACGCGCCCGCCGGTGGCTGGGTTCATATGCACAATATGCAAAGCGATTATATCCCTGCGCATCTGCGCGACGCCCACGGAGATCACGCATGACCACGGAGATGACCGGGCGGACCTGGCAGGCTTGGGCACGCCCTGATGGTCGCAAGGGCATTCGCGATGCGATCGTCGTCGTCTATCTGGTCGAATGCGCGCACCATGTCGCGCGCCGCATCGTCGAGAAGATGGACGATCCGCGCGTGCAGCTGATCGGCTTTCCCGGCTGCTATCCCAATGACTATGCGCTGGCGATGATGAAGGCGCTGACGACGCACCCCAATGTCGGCGGTGTCGTGCTGCTGTCGCTGGGCTGCGAGAGCTTCAACCGCGAGGCGCTGGCCGCTAACGCGCGCGAGCAGGGACGTCCGGTCGAGACGATCGTCATCCAGCAGTCGGGCGGCACGCGCGGCGCGATGGAGGCGGGAATCGCCGCCGTCGAGCGGGTTCGCGCGGCGGCCGATGCGCAAGCCGTGCGCGTGCCGATGACCCTGTCGGAACTGGTGATCGGCACCATCTGCGGCGGGTCGGACGGGACCAGCGGCATCACCGGCAACCCGGCGGTCGGCCGGGCCTTCGACACGCTCTATGATGCGGGCGCGATCTGCATCTTCGAGGAAACCGGCGAGATGATCGGGTGCGAAGGCCATATGGCCGAGCGCGCCGCGACGCCGGAGGTGGCGCAGGACCTGATCGCTTCGGTCGCGCAGGCCGAGCGTTATTACCGGGCGATGGGCTATGGTAGCTTCGCACCGGGCAATGCCGAGGGCGGCCTGACCAGCCAGGAAGAGAAGTCGGCAGGCGCCTATGCCAAGTCGGGCAGCCGTCCGATCACCGGCGTGATCCTGCCCGCCGAACAGGCGCCGGGGCCGGGACTGTATCTGCTCGACGTGGTGCCCGCGGGCGACCCGAAGTTCGGCTTCCCCAACATCGTCGACAATGCCGAGATCGGCGAGCTGATCGCGTGCGGCGCGCATATCAACCTGTTCGTGACCGGGCGCGGCTCGGTGGTCGGCTCGGCCATCTCGCCGGTCATCAAGATCGCCGCCAATCCGGAAATGTATGCCCGGATGGAAGGCGACATGGACGTGAACGCCGGTCGCATCCTCTATGGCGACGCGACGCTGGACGAGGTGGGGGCCGAGATCGTCGACCTGATCGTCGCGGTGTCGGGCGGCTCGCAGACCAAGTCGGAAGCGCTGGGGCATCAGGAGTTCGTCCTGACCTACAAGGCGGCGGGCGCGAAGGGGCCGGGCTGTCTGCCGCAGGCGGCGTGAGCTGAAGGGCAGGATAACACTGGGTTGATCCAAGCCGAGCCCCCCTGACGGGGGGCAGGCTGATGTCATCCCACGCTAACGCCCCGCAAACCCCGTTCGCATTGGGCGACGTCGAAATGCCCGTCTCGGACCTTGCGGTCGAGGAATGCCTTGGCCTTCTACTTCGCCGCCAAGGCGCGCAGTTCGGGCATGGCGACCGTCTCGCCAGCACTATCGACCCAGCGGACGAAGCCGCCGACCCGCTTTTCGATCTTCGCGGCGTGCCCCTGAAATATGTCCGCCAGCCGGTGGTCGAGAAACGGATTGGCGAAGCGGTCCAGCGTGGTCGCGATATAGTCCCGCGCTTCGTCTGCCATGCCGCGTGCGGCAAAGCCCGGGAGCACTTCCTCGGCCATTACCCGTTCCAGCGCCGCGCGCGTATCGGGATCGGCTAGCGCCACGCGGACGGTCTGATCCGCCGCGCCGCCGCCCGCATGCCAGCGTGCCGCCAGCCAACTATGGCCGAGATTGAGGATGTGCAGCTTCAGCCGCTCATAGCGATCCAGATTGTCGGTCAGGACGATGTCGGGATGGGTGAAGGGCAGGATCAGCCCGGGCTGGCGCTCGATCGCCCAGAGCGCATAGGGCTCGGCCACCGCGCCTGCGGGCGAGAGCGGCTCGCTGACGATGCGATCGACCAGCGTATTGGCCCAGAGGCAGTCGCGCTCCAGCCAGTTGAGAAAGGCGGCCTCGCGGCCCTGACCCTGCGCCAGCCCATGGATCGCGGCGCGCAACATGTCGCCGTTGCGCACCACCAGTTCGCATGGCAGCAGCGTGATCGCCGCGCCCCCGGCCTGCCAGCGCCGATGCAGCAATTCGGTCAGCATTCCGCAAAAGCTCGCCGGCACCTGGCCCTTGGCAGGCGCGGTCCGGTCGTCATCGGGGATGGCATAGCCGCTGTCGCCGGTGTTGGAGACGATATGCGTCGCCGCCCCGACCGCCAGCTCGACCAGCCGATCCCAGTCGCCCGCAGCGCTCAGTCCCTCGCGCACGCTGCGCACTTGAACGGTCCGCTCATCGCGTTGACCATCGCGCAGGCCGCGCAGAATAACGGGGAAACCCGCCGGGTCGGCAAAGCCCGCCAGCCGCCGGGCGCGCTCGGGATCGCGGGTGGTCTGGACGATGGCGATCGGCGGCACCACCTGCCCGCCGGTGCGGGCTTCCTCGGCGAACAGGTCGACATGCGCCTGCAGGAAGCGGCTGGTGCCGAATTGCAGGATCACCGGTGCCTCGCTCATTGTGCGTCGAGCGTGAAGATGCGGTCCATGCCCACCCATTTCTGGCCCGGTTCGGCGTGCGGCAGCACTTTCTGGAAACGATCCATCGCCGCTTCCCATTTGGCGTCGACGGCCGCCAGTTCGGACGGAATGGCGCGGGGGAAATCGTCGGCAACCTCTGCGATCATGAACAACCGGTCGGCGGTGCGCCAAATCTCCATCGCCAGGAACCCCTTGGCCCGGATGGCCTGGGTTACTTCGGGCCAGGCGGCGCCCGGCGCATGGGCCTTTTCATAGGCGGCGATCAGATCGGCATCGGCAACCAGATCAAGCGCAAAACACAGGCGTCGGGCCAATGGGGCCTCCTCTCCAAAATGGCTGGTGCCGATCGTAACGCCCCAGCGTGTCCCGCAATGTTTTAGCGTTCCCATTTCTCCGGTTCAATGGCATATGTGAGAGCAAGATCGCATATGGGAATCTGGAGAGGTCGCTATGAAGGCACTGGTCTGTGTCGAGCCGCAGGAAATCCGGGTAGAGGATCGACCGGTACCGTTGCGGGGAGAGGGCGAGGTCCTGATCCGGATGCGTCGCGCCGGAATCTGCGGCACCGACTATCATATCTATGGCGGCAAGCATCCGTTCCTCGAATATCCCCGGTTGATCGGGCATGAGTTGGCCGGTGAAATCGCCGAGGTGCCCGAGGGTTCGGCCTTCACGGTCGGGCAGGTGGTGACGATCAACCCCTATATCGCGTGTGGCACGTGCCGAGCCTGTCGTCGCGGCAAGCCCAATTGCTGCGCACGTATCAGCGTGCTGGGCGTCCATGCCGATGGCGGGATGTGCGAACAGCTGGCGGTGCCCGAAAGCGCGGTGATCGACGCCGCCGGGCTGTCGCTGGACCAAGCCGCGATGGTCGAGTTCCTGGCAATCGGCGCTCATGCGGTGCGCCGCGCGGGCGTGGCGAGGGGCGAAAGCGTGGCCGTGATCGGGGCCGGGCCGATCGGCATCGCGGTCGCGCTGTTTGCACGGATCGCGGGTGCGGGGCGGATCGTGCTGGCCGACATGCGCGCGCCGCGCCTGGCCTATGCCCGCGACCATCTGGGTTTCGAGGAGGGCGTGGTCGCCGACGACGCGCTGGGCGCGACGCTGGCCGAGATGACCTCGAGCGAGATGTTCGACCATGTATTCGACGCGACCGGCAACATCCATGCCATGCGCGCCGGGCTGAACTGGGTCGCGCATGGCGGCAGCTATACGCTGGTCGGCGTGTGCAAGGACGATCTGATCTTCCCGGACCCCGAATTCCACAAGCGTGAGACGACGCTGATCGCCAGCCGTAACGCGCTGTCGGTCGATTTCGACCATGTCATCGCCAGTATCCGCAGCGGCGCGGTGCCGACCGACGCGATCCGCACGCACAGCCTGACCCTGGACGAAGCGCCGCAGCGTCTGCCCGAATTGATCGCGGAGGCGGATTCGGTACTGAAGGCGATCATCACCATCTCCTGAGCGGCCGGCCTCCGCGTCTGGCGACATCTCTTGCCCAGTAGGCGGCGTCGCCCTAATCGTCGGTTCGGTGAGGGACGATATGACGGGCGACGGCGTAAAGACCAGCGAAGGGCGGACGCGCAAGGGCAACTATGCAGCACCTGCGCTAGACAAGGCGTTCCTCATTATCGAGCTGTTGGCCAGCCATCCGGAGGGAATGCTGGTCAGCGAGATGGCGACGGCGCTCGGCCGGTCGCTGGGCGAATTGTTCCGCATCGTCGTGGTGATGGAGGAGGCGCGCTACCTCGAAAAGTCACCGATCGATGATCGATACCGCGTCACTTATAAGTTCCTCGACATCGCCTATCGGGCCACGCCCGCCCGGCAATTGACCGCCGCCGCGCTGCCCGAGATGCAGTCGCTGGCGCTGAACGTCGGTCAGTCCTGTCATCTGGTGGTGATCGAGGGCGGAGCGGGGCTCGTCATCGCCCGCGAGGAGAATCCCGGCACGCGTGGCTTTGCGCTGCGCATGGGCGCGTCGATCGACATCGTCGCCAGCTGCTCGGGCAAGGTGCTGCTCGCCTTTGCCGCCCCCGCGCAACGGGCGCGCATCCTGGACCGGGCGGAAGCGGCGCAGGGTCGTCGGATCGACCGTGTGCAACTGGCCGCGGATCTGGAGCGGGTTCGCATGGAGGGATATGAACTTCGCGAAAGCCCGATCACGCGCGGCGTGACCGATATCAGCTATCCGGTCTTCGGCTTCGGCGGCGACTGCATGGCGGCGCTGACCATCCCGTTCCTGGAGACGATCGACGGATCGCAGGAGGTCGCCATCCCCCAGGCCCGACAAATTCTGGCGGAGACGACGGCGCGCATCTCGCAACAACTGGGGCATCGCGGCGACGATGCGGGCAGCGCACTGCCCGGATCGCTCGGCTGAGGTCGGGTCAGTCGGGGCGCACCTCCGCGCCGCGATGCGATCCTTCCCCCTTGGTCAGGAACAGCTGGCGCAGCATGGCGGTCATCGCGGCGTTGCCGCGCTCGGTCAGGGTGACGGCCAGCCGCCGGTGATCGGCCGGGTCGGTACTTCGCTGGAGCAGCTCTGCCCCTTCCAGCCGGTCGATCCGGCGCAGGGCGCTGGTGGCGCTTTCGCCTGACACCAGGATCAGTTCCTTGACGCAGATCGGGCGCCTCTGCTGGTCGGCGATGAACAGCTCCAGCATCATGTCCCAGGCCGAATCGCGGAACACGTCGCGGGGGCAGAACTGAGCCGTTCTGGCTCGCATCGCCTGGGTCTGGCGCGCCAGGTCTAGCAGGCTGGGGCCGGATTCGCGCATCGCAGGCGGCCTGATGCCGCGATGGGCGGGGGGATGGTAACGGGCTGCAAGATTCTTGGGCATGCGGCTATCCTTGGCTGGGGGCAATGGACGGCTTTGTCCATGGCAGGGCGGCGGATGGGAGGAGGGGGAGCTGGCCGGTCATCGCTCGCGCAGTCCTTCGCGCGCGCGGTTCAGCGGCTTCAAAAGATATTGCAGCACCGTCTTGCTGCCGGTGTGGATGTCGGCGGTGGCGATCATGCCGGGCACGATCGGAAAGCGCTTGCCCGCCTTGTTCACCAGCGATTCCGCGGTGGTGCGCACGAAGACGCGGTAATAATAGACGTCCGGGTTCACCTCGTCGCGGATCGTGTCGGGCGAGATGCTGCTGACCTTGCCCTCCAGCCCGCCATAGATCGCATAGTCATAGGCGGTGATCTTGACGCTGGCGCGCTGGCCCGGGCGGATGAAGGCGATGTCGCGCGGCGAGATGCGGGCCTCGACCAGCAGGCGCTCGTCGAGCGGCACGATCTCCATGATCTTGCCATTGGGGGGCACGACGCCGCCGATGGTCGACACCTCGATATTCTTGACCACGCCGCGCACCGGCGAGCGCAGGGTCAGGCGGCTCAGCGTGTCGGAACGGCCGCGCACCACGGGGGCGAGCGCCTCGACCTCCTCGCTGACCTTGGCCAAGTCCTGCCGCGCCTCGACGATATATTGCGAGCGCAGGTCGGATTTCTTCAGGTCGAGGTCGGCGCGCTGGCGTTTCAGGCGCAGCACCTCGACATTGCTGGCCGCGCCCACTTCGATCAGCGACTCGCCGATCCCGACCTCGCGCCCGATCAGCGCGAGCGACTCGTCGATCAGCCCGATCGAACTGGAGAGGCTGCGGCGGCGCGCGTCGTAGAGCCGCTGCTGCTCGGCCTTGAGCGCGGGAAAGGCGTCGAGTTCGCGCGAGAAGGTCAGGGGCGTGCCGTTCACCTCGGCCTGCAACCGCGCCTGGGCGGCCAGCGCGGCGCGGTATTTGGCGGCGCTTTCCTCGACCGTCGATCCGGCTTGCGTCGGGTCGAGCTGCGCGAGGATCTGGCCCGGCTTCACGATATCGTCCTGCCGGACCAGCATCCGGGCGAGGATGCCGCCCTCCAGCGATTGGAGTACCTGTTCGCGGCTGGTGGGTACGACGCGGCCGGTGCCGGTCGCGACTTCGTCCAGCTTGGCGAACCAGGCCCAGACCAGCAACGTGACGAACAGCGCCGCCAGCACCCAGGTCATCCGCTTGGCCGCCAGCAGCGGGGCGGCGCCCTCATCGGCGAAGGGCAGGTCGGCGGGATGGGTGAGCGCGGTCACGCCGCCTGGCTCCGCGCAGCGCCCTGCATGGTGGCGAGCGCCGCCGCCTTGGGCTGATCGAGCAATATCTGGCCCTGGTCGATGACGACGATCCGGTCGACCAGCTCAAGCACGCGCATCCGGTGTGTCGCAACGACGATCGTGCGGCCCTGTCCCCAGGTCCGGAAGCGTTCGATGAACAGGCGCTCGGCGGCGTCGTCCATCGCGGCGGTGGGTTCGTCGAGCAGCATGACCTGCGGCTGGCGGATCAGCAACCGCGCGAGCAGCAACGCCTGTTGCTGACCACCCGACAGGCCGAGGCCGCCCTCGAGCACGACATGCTCCAGCCCGTCACGCAGGCGCCGGATGAAGTCGATCGCGCCCACCATGTCGAGCGCGGCGAGGATCGTCTCGTGGCTGGCCGTCACCGCGCCCATGGTCAAATTCTCACGCAAGGTACCATGGAACAACCGGCTGTTCTGGGTCAGCAGCGCGACGTCGCGGCGGACATCGGTGGGGTCGATCTGGTGTAGCGCGAGGTCGTCGAGCAGCACTTCGCCCGATACCGGCTGCAACATGCCCGACAGGCCCTGCAACAGCGTCGATTTCCCTGCCCCGTTGCGACCGAGCAGCGCGATCTTCTCGCCCGCCGCGATCTCCAGCTTGGGCACGGTCAGCGCCGGGGGCGCGTTGGGGTCGGCATAGGTGAACACCGCCCCGCGAAGCGTAAAGCGGCCATCGACCGAGGGCAGGGGTATGCGATGTTCGGCATCCGGATTGTCGACCGGCAGGCCCATGATCTGGTCCAGGCTGCCCGCCGCCACCTTGGCATGTTGATAGCGGCCGAGCAGGTGCGAGACTTGGCCCATCGGCGCCATCATCCGGCTGGCGAGCATCGAGGTCGCGACCAGCGCGCCGGTCGTGATGTCCCCGGCGATCACCATCGGCGCGCCGACGAAGATGACGGTCGCATAGACCGCATTCTGCACGCTCTGCGCCCAGGTCGACAGGCTGGCGGTGAGCCCGCGAAGCCGCAACTGCGCCTCGCCCGCCACCGCGTTGCAGTGGTTCCACTGGCGCTGGAAACGCTCCTCGGCCTGCAGGGTCTTGATGTCCTCGATCCCCTGCACCGACTCGATCAGCAGGGCATTGCGCAGCGAGGTCTCGCGCATCGACTCGGTCGCATAGGCGCGCAGGCGGCGCTGGGCGAGCAGGCTGGGCAGGAGCAGGGCGATCAGCGCCACCACCGGCACCAGCGCCAGCGAGCCGCCGATGAAAGCGAGGATGACCAGGAACAGCAGGAAGAAGGGCAGGTCCGCGATCGCCGCCACCGTGGTGGAGGTCAGCATGTCGCGGACCTGATCCAAATCGCGAAGCTGGGCGATGAAGGTGCCGGTCGAGGTCGGCCGCGCCCGGTTGCGCACCCGCAGTGCATGGCCGAACACCAGGTCCGACAGGCGCAGATCGGCGCGCTTGCCCAATATGTCAGTGATGCTGACGCGCAGGCGGCGCAGGACGAAGTCGAATCCCGTCGCCAGGATCACGCCGAAGAACAGGATATAGAGCGTCGGCATCGACTGGGCGGGGACGACCCGGTCATAGACCTGCATCGAGAACAGCACCCCCGCCAGCCCCAGGCAGTTGGTCACGACCGAGGCGATGGCGACATGGCCATAGCCCTTCATGTCCTGAAGCAGCAGGCGGCGGAGCCAATGCTCCTCGAACGGGCGGATATAGCTGTCGACGCGGATGTCCGCGGCGGAGCGGGCCGGGCGGGGCACGACGAAGATCCGGGTCTGTTCGACCAGCGTGGACAGCGGACGCTGCGCGCTCTGGCCCTCCTCGCCCGCGACCGAGAAGACCGCCTGGCCATCGGCGTCGATACCGGTGATCAGCGCCAGCTCACCATCGTTCAGCCATGCGACGACCGGCAGCCGCCAGCTGGTCAGCCGCATCGCACGGGGCAGGACGAAGCGGACGGACAGGCCACTTGCGCGGGCCAGCGCCCGGACCCGCGCCTCTTCATCGCCGCCGCCCTGCCACAGCGCCGTCAAGCGCGCGCGCTGCTCGGCAAAGGGCATACGATAATGGCGCGCGACCTGACCCATCATGTCGATCCACGCGAGCGGATCGGTCGGGGTGGGGCCGCTCACAGCGTCACGCCGCGGATCGCGGTGCCGGTCAGCCCGAAATCGTCGCGTGCCCGGCCCGAATAATAGAGGCACTCGATGGCCAGCCGCCGCAGGTCGTGATTGGTGTTGACCGCATCGAAGCGCGCCTGCTGCAATTCCTGTTCGGCGTTGAGCAGGTCGACCAGTGTGCGTGTCCCCATGTCGAGATATTGCAGGCGATAGAGCTTGCCGGTCTCGACCATATTTTCCTGCCGCTCGGCCAGCGTGCCGAGCAGTTGCGACAGCCCGGCGATCTGCTGTTGCGTGGCGGCGAGCGACTGGCCGACCTCGTTACGTGCGGCCTGCTCGGCGGCCTGGGCGGCGCGGACGCCATACTCGGCACTGCGCGCCCGGGCGCGCACGGCATTGCCGCCGAACACGTCGCTGCTGACGTTCAGCCCGAAATTGTACAGGCTGCGGTCGGAAAAGGGGGAGGCGACATCGGTTGCCGCGTCGCCCGCCAATGCAATGGTGGGCAGCCGCGCGGCATGGACGCGGCGGCTCTCGGCGCTCGCCTGTTCATATTGCGCCCGCGCGCGCATGATCGCGGGGATATCGGCCCATTCTACGGTGGTCGCGCGGGTGCAGCTGGCCATCAGCCAGTCGGGCACCGCCGGATCGACCATCGGGGCCGTTTCGCGACCGAGCAGAAAGGCCAGGCTGGTGGTCCAGCGCCGCTGCTCCGCCTCGATCCGGGTCAGCGTGGCCTCGGCGGCGGCGACGCGCGACTGGGCCTGGAGCGTGTCGGAGCGGGTGGTCGCACCCTTGCCGAACCGTTTGTCGACCAGCGCGCTGATCTCGCGGATGCGGCCCAGTTGCTCCATCGCGATCCCGCGCAGTGCGGCGTTGCGCTGCACCTCGACCAGCGCGAAGCCGGTGTCGCGGATCAGCCCGTCGACCGCCAGCAACAGGTCTGCCCGCCCGATCCGCGTGCCCGCCCGCGCGGACTCGACCGCACTGGCGACCTTGCCGAAATCATAGAGCATCTGCGAGGCGGAGACTTGCGGACGCGGCCGCCATGCGCTGCCGATGCGGTTGTCATAGCCGCTGCCGACGCCCGCGCTGATCCGGGGCAGATAGCCAGCGCGCGCGACCGCGACATCCTCGCCGCGCGCCTCGACGGTCGCCGTCGCCTGGACGACCGAGGGATGCCAGGCCAGGACCTCATGCATCGCACTTTCCATCGTGACGGCGGCGGGTTCCGCGGCGGCCGTCACCATGATGGCGCTCATGGCGATCATCACCCTCCCGAACCTCCCCGATCGCTTGTGGTAGCGTTGTCGCCACTCGCGCTTCATCGATCGCCTCTGTTGTCCCTGTCCGGCAATGAATCTGACTAAACTATTTAAATAAAAGGAGATTGAGCGCCGAACAGGAAGCCCTTCGGCGCTCGAAATCAACTCCGTTTTCGGATGATTGCGCAAGATGGTCAGACCAGATGCAGGGTGGCCAGTCTTTCCTGCTCAGGATCGACCGAAACGGTCAGATAACCCAGCGGATCATGCGCGACGGGTGGCTGTGCGCTGATATCTGAAGCGCTTGGTATTGCAGAAAAATTGTCCGTGGCCGCAAGGGATTCGCTGGGTAGCGGCTCGACTGCAGGGCTGCGCGCATTGAGATAGCGGGACAGCACATCCTCGAGGCTGCCTTCTCCCTCCATCAACGATAGCGCCACTTGGGTATCGGCCTGATCGAGTGACAGCGGCGCGGGGCCATGCTCGACCGCCAGCGTCATGGGCGCGACGTCGCCATGAACCTGGGCGGGTTCGTCCAGCGCGAACGCGGTCAGCGTCGCCGGAAAGACCGGCGCGACACCGTTGTTTATATCGACCGCCACGTCCAGCCGGGCCGTCGACACCTGCCCGTCGGGCTGCACGATCTGATAGGTGAAGCGGTCGATCGGGTCGGTTGCGGCATAGGGGATGCCGGTCGAAGGCTGATAGGTATACTGCCCGACCTCATTGATGGTCAGCGTGCCATAGGTGCCGGTCAGGATCCGGGGCGTATCGCCCACCTCGACGAACTCACCGCCGACAAGCACTTTGACCCCCAGAAAGGAACTGCCCAGCGTGTCATTGGCGAGCAGATCGCCGCTGGCGGCTGACGTGCCGGTCAAGGTGAAGCGGTCGAGACGGGTGATCGTCTCGCCGACATAGACGCTGGTGGCATAGCCTGTGCCCAGGGTGTTGGTACTGGTGACAGTGTAGTTGTAGGTTCCCGGCGGCAGGCCGTTCATCGTCACGCTGAGCCCGGAGCCCAGCAGCCCAGCGACCCCCGCGACCGCAGCGCCCGAGGCGGTTCCGACGACCGTGCCGGCGGCATTGGTGACAGTGATGGCATAGCTTGGCAGCACCGACAGGCCCGGCGCGATCGCCGCCGTCAGCGTGACGTTCGACACGCTGTTGGCATCGACCGTGAAGCTATCGACGACCCGCCCCGTCTGCGGCCCGTTGAGAACAAGGGCCGTGGGCGTATTGAAGGTCGAATCGACCGCGGGCGCGCGGGTTTCCACAACATTCGCGAAGGTCGCAGTGGCAGTCGCCCCGTCGTTGACCGCGATCGGCGCGCCGGTCACGTCCGGGCTGCCGATGGCGACGGTCAGCGTGGCGCTTTCCCGCTCGCCGTCGCTGGCGTCGAACAACGTGTAGGTGAAGCTGTCGGTCTTGCCGAGCACGCCCGCATCGGCATTGGGCGTATAGCTATAGCTGCCGTCACGATCGATGATCAGCGTACCCCATTGCCCGACGACCTGCGTGTCATCGCCCGTTATGGCGGTCGTGACCCCGTTCAGCGTCACGCTTTCGACGCGGGTCTGCGGGCTGACCACATCGACCTGGCCCGTGGGGCCTGGATCGGTGATGACATTGCCATTCGCCGCCGCCGGAATCACCTGGCCGATATCGGTAAAGTCGGAATTGACCCCGGTGACGCTGAGGCCGCCGAGCAGCCCGACCCCCAGCGTATTGTCGAAGGTGACAAAGGCCCGGTACTGGCCCGGCCCCAGATCGGCATTGGCGACAAGGTTGCCGCCGAGCAGGCTTACCTCCAGCAGCGAGGAGTTGCCGCCGCCGTTCACACCGACCCAATTGGTGCCGTCGAACCGCTGGATCACCACCGAATAGCCGCTGGCGACTCCCAGCGACAGGGTGGCGTCATAGGTGAAGGTCGTATCCAGCATATGGCCCGGCTGGACCGTGAACTGGACATTGGGGATGGCCAGCACCTGGGCGTTCAGATTGACCAGGCCGAGCGAGACGAGCGCGGTATAATTGGCGTTGCCCAGCGTCTCGTTGGTTTGCACCGGAACCAGGTCGACCTGCGCGGAGGCGACATTGTCGAACGCGCTGATGTCGAATGGCGCGATGACCGCCACCGTGCCCGACACATTGCCCGCGCCGTCACGAAGCCCGACGTTCAGCGTCTCGCCCGCGACCTGCGGCGTGGCGAGCGTGACGGCATAACCGCCGCCCGCTGCCACCGTTCCCGTGCCGATGACAGTACCCGCGGCGTTGCGGATCTCCACAGTCGTGCCGGGCTCGCCCGTGCCTATGACGATCGTGCCGGTGGCATTGATCGCGGCGGTCGGAGGCGCCGGGGGCGTGATGTCGGGGGCGGCCAAAGGCGTCTGGGGCGAGACATTGCCCGCGCCGTCCAGCTGGGTCACGGTCAGCGCCTGGCCATTGGCCTGCGGGATGGTCAGCGTGGCGGTGTAGCTGCCATTGTCAGCGACGACTGCGCTCCCGACCAGTTGTCCCTGCGCGCCCAGGACGCGTACCGTCGCGCCGGGCTCGCCGGAGCCGGTGACGATCGTACCCGTGCCGTTGACCGTCGCCAGCGGCGCGGCGGGCGGGCTGATGTCGGGCGCGGTCAGCGGACTGGGCGGAGCGGCGTTTCCGGCGGCATCGGCCTGGGTCACGGTCAGCGCCTGACCATTGGCCTGGGGGGTGGTGAGCGCCACCGTATAGCTGCCATTCGCGGCAACGATGGCAGTGCCGATCGGATTGCCGCCTGCGTCCCGCACAGTGACGGTCGCGCCCGCTTCGCCCTGGCCCGTCACCAGCGTCCCGACGCCATTGATCGCGGCGGTCAATCCGGTGGGAGCGGTGATGTCGGGCGCGGTCGCCTGGACAATCGGCGAGACATTGCCGGCCGCATCGGCCTGGGTCAGCGTCACGATCTGGCCGTTAGCCTGGACCGGGTTGAGCAGCGCGGTGAAGTTGCCGTTCGTATCGACCAGCGCGGTGCCGATCACCGCACTGTCCGGACCCCGGATCGTAACGGTCGCGCCCGCTTCTCCGGTACCGGTCAGCGTGGTGCCGTCGCCGGACACGGTGCCGACGGGCGCAAGCGGGGCAGTCAGGTCGGGCGCGATGACGGTGGCGGGCGATGAGACATTGCCCGCCGCATCCGCCTGCGTCACCTGCAAGAGCTGCGCATTGATCTGGGGTGGGGTCAGGATCGCGGCATAGCTGCCATTGGCGGCCACGACCGCCGTGCCCAGCACCGTGCCGCCGAGGTCACGGATGGCGACGGTCGCGCCTGCTTCGCCGATGCCGGTCACGACGCCGCCCGTCCCATCGATCGCGGCAGTCAGGCCGGTGGGGGCGGTGATGTCGGGCGCGGTCGCCTGCGCGATCGGCGAGACATTGCCCGCGGGATCGGCCTGGGTCAGCGTCACGATCTGGCCATTAGCCTGGACCGGGGTCAGCGGTGCGGAGAAATTGCCGTTCGCATCGACCAGTGCGGTCCCGATCACCGCACCGTCCGGACCCCGAATCGTAACGGTCGCGCCGATCTCGCCTGTGCCGGTCAGCGTGGTGCCGTCACCCGACACGGTGCCGACGGGCGCAAGCGGGGCAGTCAGGTCGGGCGCGATGACGGTGGCGGGCGATGAGACATTGCCTGCCGCATCCGCCTGCGTCACCTGCAAGAGCTGCGCATTGACCTGGGGTGGGGTTAGGATCGCGGCATAGCTGCCATTGGCGGCCACGACCGCCGTGCCCAGCACCGTGCCGCCGAGGTCACGGATGGTGACGGTCGCGCCTGCTTCGCCGATGCCGGTCACGACGCCGCCCGTCCCATCGATCGCAGCGGTCAGGCCCGTGGGGGCGATGATGTCGGGCGCGGTGGCCTGGGCGATCGGCGAGACATTGCCCGCGGGATCGGCCTGGGTCAGCGTCACGATCTGGCCGTTAGCCTGGACCGGGGTCAGCGGTGCGGAGAAATTGCCGTTCGCATCGACCAGTGCGGTCCCGATCACCGCACCGTCCGGACCCCGAATCGTAACGGTCGCGCCGATCTCGCCTGTGCCGGTCAGCGTGGTGCCGTCGAACGAGACGGTGCCGATCGGCGCCAGTGGCGCGGTCAGGTCGGGGGCGGTGACGGGAGATGCGGGTGAGGCATTGCCCGCCGCATCGCTCTGCACGACGGTCAGCGGCTGGCCATCGACCTGCGGCGTGGCGAGCAGGACGGCATAGGCCCCGTTCGCACCCACTGTCGCAGTGCCGAGCGGCGTTCCGCTGGCATCCAGCACCCGCACCGTCGCGCCGACCTCGCCGGTTCCGCTGACCAGCATTCCTGTCGGATCGATCGCCGCGACGGGGGCGGCGGGCGGCGTCAGGTCGGGCGCGATGGCGGCGGCCGGGGGCGAGACATCGCCATCGGCGTCCGTCTGGGTCACGCGCACCGTCTCGCCATCGCGCTGCGGCGGGGTCAGCGTGGCGGTATAGCTGCCGTCCCCGCCGACCTGCGTATTGCCGATCACCGCGCCGTTCGCATCGCGCACGATGATGGCCGCACCCGCCTGACCAATGCCGGTCACGCTCGCGCCGTCAGCGGCCACGGTTGCGGTGGGCGTGTCCGGCGTGTCGTTGGGGATCAGGTCGGGTGACACCGCGTTGCTGGGTGGAGAGACATTGCCTGCCGCATCAGCTTGCGTCAGGGTCAGCACCTGGCCGTTGGTCAGCGCGGTGCTCAACGTCACGCTGAAGCTGCCATCCGCACCCACCGGAACGGTGGCCAGCACCAGCCCGACAGGATCGGTGATCGTCACGGTCGCACCGATTTCGCCGGTCCCGCTGACGATCGTCCCGTCGGCCGAGACGGTCGCGACCGGCGGGGCCGGTGGCGTGCCGTCGAGCGCGGTCACGATGGTTTCGGGCGACCCGTTCCCGGCGGCATCCGCCTGGGTGACGCTCAGCACCTGACTGTCGAGCTGCGGTGCCGACAGGACGACCATATAGGCGCCCTGCGGTCCGACGATCGCACTGCCCAGCACGCCGCCGCCCACGTCACGCACCGTGACGGCCGCGCCGACTTCCCCCTCGCCGGTGACGATCGTTCCCGTCGCGTCCAGCGCCGCGACAGGCGCTGCGGGTGGAGTGATGTCGGGGGCGGTGACATTGGTCGGCGCCGAGACATTGCCCGCCGCGTCGGTCAGCGTCGCGCTGACCGTGCCGCCATTGGCCTGGGCAGGGGTCAGGGCCACGGTGAAGCTGCCGTCCGCGCCGACCTGGCCGTTGCCGATCACCGTGCCGTCGGCATCGCGCAGGGTGACGGTCGCTCCCACCTCGCCGCTGCCGGTCGCATTCGCACCGGTGCCATCGAGCGTGAAGAAGGGCGCATCGGGGGCGGTGAGGTCGGGCGCGGCGGCGGGGCTGGGCGGCGAGGTGTTCCCGGCGACATCGGTCTGCGTCACCTGAAGCAACTGGCCGTTAAGCTGTGCAGGGGTGAGGGTCAGCGCATAGGCACCGGTCACGCTCGCCGTGCCGGTGCCGATGATCGCGCCATCGGGATCGCGCACGGTGATGCTTGCACCCGCCTCCGCCTGGCCGCTGACGATGGTGCCGGTGCCGTCGACGCTTGCGGTCAGCCCGGTCGGCGCGGTGGTGTCGAGCGCCGTCAGCGCCAGCGGCGGCGAGACATTGCCCGCCGCGTCGGTCTGGACCACCGACAGCGTCTGGCCGTCGCGCTGCGCGCTCGACAGCTGGACCGCGAAGCTGCCGTCGGCCGCGGCCTGGCCGGTGCCGAGTATCTGTCCGGCCGCATCGCGCACGGTGACGGTCGCGCCCGGCTCGCCGCTGCCGTTCACCAAGGTCCCGTCCGCCGAGACCGTGCCGAGCGGCGCCAGCGGCGCGGTCAGGTCCGGTGCGACCGGGGCGAGGGGCAGGGAGACATTGCCCGCCACATCCGCCTGCGTGACCTGAAGCGTCTCGCCGTTGATCTGCGCTGGGGTCAGCGGGGCGGCATAGCTGCCGTTCGCGCCGACGACGGCGGTGCCGATGATCGCGCCTGCGGGATCGCGGACCGTGACGGTCGCGCCGACTTCGCCCACGCCGGTGATGATCGCGCCGTCGCCGCTGATCGTGGCGGTCAGTCCGGTCGGTGCGGTGATGTCGGGTGCTGTCACGCCAATGATGGGCGAGTCGTTACCCGCCGCGTCCGTCTGGACCAGTTGCAGATTCTGGCCATTGGCCTGAACCGGGGTCAGGGTGACGGCAAAGCTGCCGTCCGCCCCCACTTGGCCGCTGCCCAGCAGCGTGCCGTCGGTCGCGCGGATGGTGACGATCGCGCCCACTTCACCGGTGCCCGACAGGGTCGCGCCAGCGTCGATGACCGATCCGGTCGGCGCGAGCGGCGGCGTCGTATCCGGCGCGATCACGCTGGCGGGGTCGGAGACGTTGCCTGCCGCATCGGCCTGTATCGCCTGCAGGATTTCGCCATTGGTCTGTGGGGTGGTCAGCGTCGCGCTATAGCTGCCATTCGCGGCAACTGTGGCGGTGCCGATCACGGCGCCGTTCGCGTCGCGGATCGTCACCGTCGCGCCCGCTTCGCCCGATCCGGAGACGATCGCGCCATCGCCGCTGATCGCGGCGATCAGCCCGGTCGGGGCCGTGATGTCGGGCGCGGTGAGCGACGTGGCGGGCGAAAGGTTGCCACCGCGATCGGTCTGGTCGAGCGACAACGCCTCGCCATTGGCCTGGGGTGGCGATAGGGGAGCCGAGAACCCGCCGTCCGCGCCGACGATGGCGGTTGCGATTTCCGTGCCGTCGGCGCTCCGCACCCTGACGGTGGCGAAGGGCTCGCCGGTGCCGGTCACGCTGGTGCCGTCCGCGGCGATCGTCGCGATCGGGGCGGCGGGCGCGGTCAGATCGGGCGCGGCGACGGTGGCGGGTTGCGACGGGTTGCCCGCCGGATCTGTCTGCACCGCCGACAGCGTCTGGCCGCCGGTCTGCGGCGGGGTCAGGTCCAGGGTAAAGCTGCTGTCCGACGCGACGACCGCACTGCCCAGAAGGGTGCCGTTGCCGTCGACGATCCGCACGATCGCGCCCGGCTCGCCATTGCCATAGACCGCCGCGCCATCGGCCGAGAGCGTGGCGACGGGCGGTGCGGGCGGAGTGATGTCGGGGGCAATGATCGTGGTGCCGGGCGAGACATTGCCCTGCGCATCGGTCTGGGTCACGATCAGCGCTTCGCCATTGGCTTGCGGCGTGATCAGCGTCGTGTTGAAGCTGCCATCAGCGGCGATAACGACGTTGGCCAGGACGCTGCCATCGGGCGCGCGCACGACCAGCGTTGCTCCTGCTTCGCCCGTACCGCTGATGCTGGTCCCATCGGGGCTGACCGTGGCGGCGGGCGCTGCGGGGGCGATGAGGTCGGGCGTGACAACGGTGCTGGCGGGCGAGGCATTGCCTGCCGCATCGGTCTGAACCACCGACAGGGTCTGTCCATTGGTGGTTCCGGTGGGCAGGGCGACGCTGAAGCGGCCATCGCCGCCGACCGTCGCGGTGCCGACCGGCTGGCCGCCTGCATCGACGACCTGCACCGCCGCGCCCGGCTCGCCCGTACCGCTCAGCATCGAGCCATCCGCGCTGATAGCGACAATGGGCGCGGTGGGCGGGGTGGTGTCGGGCGCGCTGATCGTCGTGGCGGGCGAAATGTTGCCGGCCGGATCGCTCTGCGTGACGGTCAGGGTTTCGCCATTGGCCTGCGGGGTCGCGAGCGGCAGGGTGTAGTTGCCCTGCGGATCGACGGTGGCGGTGCCAAGCGGTTGACCGGCGGCGTCGCGGACGGTGACGGTCGCGCCGGGCTCGCCGGTGCCGCTGATGCTGGCGCCGTCGGCGGCGATGATGGCCGTAGGAGCGGTGGGCGCGCTGGTGTCGGGCGCGCTGATCGTCGTGGCGGGCGAGATATTGCCGGCGG
>NZ_JACIFA010000006.1:0-73612 GCF_014197135.1 Sphingomonas zeae | reverse complement strand
GCGGGATCGCTCTGCGTGACGGTCAGGGTTTCGCCATTGGCCTGCGGGGTCGCGAGCGGCAGGGTGTAGTTGCCCTGCGGATCGACGGTGGCGGTGCCGAGCGGTTGACCGGCGGCGTCGCGGACGGTGACGGTCGCGCCGGGCTCGCCTGTGCCGATGATGCTGGCACCGTCGGCGGCGATGATGGCCGTCGGTGCGGCGGGGGCGGTGAAGTCGGGGGCGACGAGGGTGATGGTGGGCGAAACATTGCCTGCCGCGTCGCTTTGCACGACGGTCAGCGTTTCGCCGTTCCCCTGCGGTGTGGTCAGCGTCAGGGAGTAGTTGCCATCCGCATCGACGGTGCCCTGGCCGATCGTTTCGCCATTGGCGTCACGGACGATCACGGTCGCGGCGGGCTCGCCGGTACCGGTGATCGTGGTGCCCTGCGCATCGATCTCGGCGGTGGGCAGCGGCATGGGGGTGGCATCGATGGCGTCCAATTCGGTGGTCGGCGAGACATTGCCCGCCGCGTCCGTTTGGGTCACGACCAGCACGCCGCCGCTGGTCTGTGGGGTGGCGAGCGTGATCGTATAGCCGCCATCGGCGGCGACGATCGCGCTACCGATCGGTTGGCCGTCCGAGCCGACGACACGCACCGTCGCGCCCGGCTCGCCCGATCCGGTCACGGTCGTTCCATCGGCGGAGAGAATCGCCGTGGGCGCGGCCGGGGGCGTGATGTCGGGGGCCGCGAGCGTGATGGCAGGCGAGACATTGCCCGCAGGATCGCTCTGAATGACGGTCAGGGTACCGCCATTGGCCTGGGGCGTCGTCAGCGGCAGCGTGTAGCTGCCCTGCGCGCCGACGGTTGCCGTGCCCAGCACCTGTCCGGCGGCGTTGCGGACGGTGACGGTCGCGCCGGGCTCGCCGGTGCCGGTGACGCTGGCGCCGTCACCGCTGATCGTCGCGGTGGGCGCGACCGGCGGGGTGATGTCGGGCGCGGTCGTCGTTGCGGATGGCGAGACATTGCCTGCGGCGTCGCTCTGCACGATGGTGACGGGCTGACCGTTGGTCTGGGGCGGGTTGACCGGAATAGTGAAGGTGCCGTCGGGGGCGACCGTGCCGGTGCCGATCACCGAGCCCGCGCCGTCCGTCACGCGGATCGTCGCGCCCGCCTCACCCGTGCCGCGAATGCTGGTGCCGTTGGCCGTGAAACTGGCGGTGGGCGTTGCGGGCGGTTGGATATCGGCGTTTGGTCCGCCGGGTTGGTTGCGGTCGTTGCCACCGCCGCCCGATACCGCCGCGACGACCCCGCCGACCCCGGCCACGCCCAGCACGGCGGGCAGGATGAAGGACGAGCCGCCGCCCTGCTCCGTCGCGGCTGCCATCAGATCGTCCAGATCGGTGATCGCCGTGAATCGCCCCGAGCCGCTCGCCGAGGGATGCGCCAGCCACTGGCCGCCTTGATCGTCGCGCAGCACCAGGTCGCTGACCCGGCCTTGCTGCTGATCGTAGAAATTGTCGATGCGAATGGTCTGGCCGTCGGTCAGGCGGATGATCAGGTCATTGCCCTCGCGCTCCATCGCGGCAACCTGCGACCGATCGAGGTCAAGCCGCACGACGCTGGGGGCGTTCAGTTCGATGACGTTGGCGCTGGTCGTAGTCGTGGTGCCGGTCGCCTTCGCGATGATCTCGGTCTGCATGGCCTGTTCCTCCCATTGCATATCGACATGCCCCGGCGTGACGTGCCGGGTAGGGGAGCGCGGTCATGGCCTTCTTCACGCCACGGCGCGGCCTCCCCTTATGCAGATCGTAACCGGGAAAATTGGCCCACGATGCGAAGGTGCCATTTTCGGATTTAATTCAGATGGTTAACGATTGTTAACCTGGGTCTATGGGACTGGGCGGCGGGCTGCTTGGGTGCGGTATGGGTCAACGGCGTCGGGACAGGACAGGGGCATCGGCATCCGTCATGCGGACGGGCCGGATCGTGCCATCGGCGGCATAGGTGACGCGGTCGATCGCTACGACGCGCTCGCCCTGGAACGGGCCGGGGCCGGGCGCCCGGTCCCAGCGATGATAGACGATCAGCCAGCGACCGTCGGGCAGTTTCACGAAGCTGTGATGGCCTGGTCCCTGATGGTGCTGGTCGCTGGTCAGGATCGCCCCGCGATAGCGCCATGGCCCGGTTGGCGAGGGGGCGGTGGCGTAATGGACCGAATAGTCGGGGCCGTTGAACCGCCCATGGCTGTAGGAGAGATAGTAGAGGCCATCACGTTCGTGCATGAACGCGCCCTCGGTGAATTGCGGCGGGGTCGTCACCTTCACCTCACGCGCGATGCTGACCATGTCGGGCTTGAGTTCCCAGACGCGCAGGGTCGCGCCCGCGCTGCCGCCCGCATAGAGATAGATTTTGCCCGATTTGCGATCGGTGAAGACCATCGGGTCGATCGCCTCGAACCCTTTGTCGCCGGTCACCAGCGGGCGGCCGCTGTCGCGATAGGGGCCGCCGGGGCGGTCGGCGACGGCGACGCCGATCCGGCTGGGCGTCGGGTTCTGCGGCCCGACCGAATAATAGAGATAATAGCGCCCGTTGCGTGTCGCGACGCCGGGCGCCCAAAGGAAATGCTCGGGCGCGCCGTCATCCTTGATCCATCGTATCTGGTCGCGCTGGATCAGCTCGCCGCGCGGCCGCCACGTCTTCAGATCGCGGCTGGAAAAGGCCCCGAACCGATCCGCCGCCCAGCTTCCCCCCGGTCCCCCGGTCGGGAAGATCCAGAGTTCCTGGCCGATCATCATCGCGTGAGGATCGGCTCCCTCAAATTGCGGATTGCGGGCGATACCTGCCGCCGCGACGATCAGCGCCAGGCCGGCCGCGGCGAACGCGCTCAGTCTTGTCATCCTCATCCTCTCCTGCATCCTCGAAACCGCACGTCCAGCAAATCGCTGCGTCCGGCGGCCTTGTCGCTGCAAGGTACCGCGGAACAGCATTATGTCCATGTCGCCGGACGCGCGCATCAGCGAAGCGATGCAGAGCCGGATCGCCACGCCCGGATGGCTTGACGACGTTTCTGCCGATAGCTCGGGGTCAAGCGGCTGCCCTGTCACCACCGCGCATCCGAAGCCGGTATAGCCCTGCGCCATGCGGCGGCAGCATCTGCGCGAAACGGCCCTTCGCGCGGCCCAGCGACGCGCCGGTCCACAGATCGGTCACGTCGACCTCGCCCGACAGTCCCAGATAGGGGAGCGCAAGGCCGACTTCCTTGCGTTTGTCGCCAGTGTTGAACAGCGCCAGATAGCGATCGCCCGGCGCACCCTCGGGCTTGGCCGACCAGATGCGCGCGCCGTCCTCCACGAAATGCGGCTGATTGTCGGTCGAGGCCTGGTTGACCGCCAGCACCGCGCGGTTGGTCAGCAACGCCAGGGTCGGCGCATCCAGATAGCGCAGGTCGCCGCCCATGATGAGCGGCGAGCGCGCGATCGACCACAGGGTCATCAGCGTACGCTGTTCGTCGGGGGTGAACTTGGTATCGCGCTTGCCCAGCGCCAGACGGCCGAGCGGCAGCATGTCGGCGTCGGGCCATGAGTCCGGCCCGCGATAGGGGGTCCAGTTCTCCAGCCGGGTGAACTGCGCCTCCAGCATCGCCCATTCGTCCCAGAAATCGTCCGAGATGCGCCACATCTGCGCGAAGCGGCGGACATGGGGGCCGCGGACCACCGGGGTTTCGCCGGGCGACAGGCTGAGGACGATCGGGCGGCGGCTGCTCCGGATCGCCTTGTGCGCGGCCTCGATCTCGGGCGCGTGCGCGTCATAGGGACGACTCATATCGTCCATCTTGATGAAATCGACGCCCCAGGAGGCATAGAGCGCGAAGACGCTGTCATAATAGGCCTGCGCGCCGGGCTTGGTCATGTCGACGCCGTACATGTCCGGGTTCCAGGTGCAGATGCTGCTGGTGTCGGCGATGTCGGCGGCGCGGTAGCGTGTCCCGAGGATCGGCAGGTTCTTCTTCACCGCCAGTCGCGGGATGCCGCGCATCAGGTGGATGCCGAACTTCATGCCCATCGTATGGACGTCCGCCGCCAGCTTGGTGAAGCCCGATCCGTCCGCGCTCGACGGAAAGCGGTTGGGGGCGGGGATCAGCCGGCCATAGCCGTCCATCGCAGGGACCGGCGCGGCATTGTAGCTATAGCTCGACGCCTCGGGCTCATACCATTGGATGTCGACGGTAAAGACGTCGTAGCCGAAGGGCAAAAGCTTGGCCCGCATGATCGCGGCGGTTTCGCGCGCCTGCGCCTCCGTGATGGTGGTCGCAAAGCTGTTCCAGCTGTTCCATCCCATGGGCGGCCGCGGCGCGAGCATGGCGGGCCGCGCTGCCGCCGATGCCCCTTGCGCCCCGCCCAGCGACAGACCGCCGCCGATCGCCGCGCCTGCTGCCACCCCGGCCAGCGCCTGTCGACGGCTGATCCCGCCTCTGTCCTTGCTCATCCATCCGCTCCCGTTCTTTAGTCGAACAAGTGTACGGCTTGAGACGAGCAGGGCAAGGGACGTCGGTCCGTTATAAGTCGGACATGGGCGTGCGGGTCAGAAGCGGCCCTCGAAGCTCAAGCCCAGGATGCGCGGATCGGACATGGTGCCGCGCACCCGCCCATCGAAGTCGTTGAAGAACGACGTCGGCTGCTGGCGGTCGAAGATATTGGTGGCGAGCAGGAACGCCCCGAAATGCCGCCCCTGCCAGCCCAGCTTGGCATTGACCAGGGTGATCGGGCGGATGTCGCGCACCGCCTGGTCGATGGTGCTCTGGAACAGGGCATCGCGATAGGTCGCGTTGACATTGGCAAACAGTCCGCCCGAACTGCGCCACGTTCCGCCAGCCGAAGCGGTCCAATGCGGCGCGTTGGCGAATTCGTTGCCGGTCGCCGACCATTTGGCGGTGCCAAGCGGCACGGTGAAATCGAGGAACTTGGTCCGGCTGTGGCCGACGCCCGCATACAGCTCCAGCGTGCGCGTCGGCCGCCCGCGCAGCTCCGCCTCGATGCCATAGAGCCGCGACTTGCCCGCATTGACCACCTGCGTGTCGAACACCGAGCCGGGGGTCAGCTGCACCGACACCTGCTGGTCACGCCAATCGATATAATAGGCATTGGCGTTGAAGCTCAGCTTGCGATCGAACCAGTCGGAGCGCAACGCGACTTCATAATTCCAGGTATATTCGGGCGAATAGGTGAAGGCCTGCCCCCGCTGCTGGTTGATCCCGGCGCCTCCTGCGCGATAACCGCGCTGCGCGGTCGCGCTCAGCGAGGCATTGGGCGTCACGTCCCAGGTCAGGCCCAGCTTGGGCAGCCACGCGTCATAGGTGATCGTCCGGATGGGCTCGACACTGGTCGCCCCCGCTGCCGTCGCCAGCAACAGCGCGTTGAGCTGGGTGACGACTGGCGCCAGCGCGGGCACGGGCAGCCGCGCCGGATCGGGAAGGGTGCCGTTCAGCGCGACGGCCTGGCTTGCCCCGCGCTGCTGCCGCTCATTGTCGTAGCGCAGCCCCGCACGCAATTTCAGTCGCGTGGTCAGCGGGAAGGTCAGGTCGGTAAAGCCCGCCAGGTTGCGCGTCAGGCGCGGCTGCGTCAGCAAATTCTTGATGGGGACGACGCCGCCATACAAGCCCAGCACCGTATTCACCAGGGGTTGCGACAGGCCCAGTGCCAGCAATTGGCGATCGACGCCCAGTCGGGTCAGGACCATGTTCTGGGTCGCCTCGAACCGATAGTCGCGATTGTCCTCTCGGAGATAATAGGCGCCGATCAGGCCCTGGACCCAGGATAGGTCGATACCCAGGCGCAGTTCCTGCTGCACCGTCTTGGCAGGATCGCTGGTGCGGCTCAGCTGGCCGGGGGTGGGATTGCGGTCGGGGTCCGCGATGTAGAGCGCGCGAACGTTGGAATAGTTGGTGACCGAACTGAGGTCGAAGCCGCCGCCGAGCGTATAATGCGCCTCCAGTGTCGCGATGTCGCTCAGCGTTCGGGTGTCGGTCGCGACATCCTCGGTGACGATGCGATCGGTGCGCGCATAGGGCGGATCGAACTCGAACGAATAGGCCCCGCGCACATGGCGGTCGTGCATATAGGTCGCGATGATGCGCAGGCCGGGCAAGGCGTCGGGCGTGACGAGCAGCTTGCCGCGCACCGTCTCGGACTGGCGCGGATCGGCGTCGCGGTGAAGCGTGGTGTTGTAAAGCAGGCCGTCCGACCGCGCGATCTCGCCTGCCACGCGGAACGCGATCTGATCGCCCAGGATCGGACCGCCCAGCGCGGCGGCGGCGCGGCGCTGCCCATCGGGGCCGGTCAGCATCAACCGGGCCTTGCCGCTCCATTCGTAACTCGGGTCGGTCGTGCGGATGACCACCGCTCCCGCGAGCGCGTTGCGACCCTGCACCGTGGATTGCGGCCCGCGGAATATCTCCACCTGCGAGATGTCATACAGGTCGAGCGGCCCGGTGTTTAGCGCCGCGCGTGGCAGGACCGCGCCATCGACATAGACGCTGGCCAGCGCACCGTCGCCCGCCCCGGACACGTTGAAGGCGTCGATGCCGCGAATGGTGAAGCTGGTCCGGTTGGCCCCGATCGAGACATTGGCGGTGCGTTGCAGCACGTCATACACATCGATCAGATTCTGATCGGTGATCGTCTGCGCCGTCGTCACGGCGACGCTGGCGGGTGTGTTGCGCAGGGTCCGGTCGGCTTTCTCGCCCATGACGACGATGTCGTTGCCCGTCTCCGCTGAACCAGCATCCTTGGCCTGTAACGCCATGCTCTGCGCCAGGCATGGTGCCGCCACCGAAGACAGCAAGACGGCCAGCGTCGCCCGAACCCACATGAAATATCCCCCAGATTTCGTTGCGAGCGCGAACTAATATCAATGAATATGCGAGTCAATCGCAATAAAATCCATGTGGGCAAGGGGCTTGGGCATTTTGGGGGTGGATTGGGGTCGGACGAGCCCTCATTTGTGGGCCTTTCCCTATCGGAACTCTGGTATCGATCCTGGCGAAGATAGGAGATTCCGAAAACGCGGCGGCGCGGCCGCCATCCCGGATCGGAAGGACGAGCGAGCGATGGACGAACGACGGGTCGAGTTCCAGGCCAGCCACGAACTGCTTCAGGCAACGATGGATGCGTCGACCGACATGATCCAGGTGTTCGAGGCGATCCGGGACGCGTCGGGCCGGATCATGGATTTCCGCTGGGTACTGAACAACCACACATCGCAGCGCAGATATGGCGAAGTGCGTGGCGAAAGCCTGTTGCAACGCAATCCCGGCGTCCTGGAAGAGGGCATTTTCGATGCCTTTTGTCGCGTCACCGAAACCGGCGAGCCCGAACAGGCCGAGCATCATTATGTCCATGAGCAGTTTGACGGCTGGTTTTTCCAGACGGTCGTGAAACTGGGCGATGGCGTCGCCACCACGACGCGCGACATCACCGAATGGAAGGAGTCGCAGGCGGAGATCGCGCGGCTTCGCGAAGAGGTGGTCAAGGCCCAGCTGGCCGAGACCGAAGGGCAACTCGCGGCGATCTTCGCCACCGCGCCAGTGGGATTGTCGGTCCTCTCGTTGGACGGTCGGTTCCTGAGGGTCAATGACGAGCTGTGCCGGATATTGGCCCGCTCGCGCGAGACGGTGCTGGACCTGTGCGTGCCGGACGTGACCCATCCCGACGATGTGATGCCCAGTCTGGCGGCGATCGGGGATGCTGTCGCTACCGGGCGTCCGGCCACGCTCGATAAACGCTATGTTCGACCTGACGGCTCGCTGGTCTGGGCGAGCAGCACATTGTCCGTCCTGCCCAAGGGCGATGGCCAGCCCGACCGGCTGCTGGTCGTGACCGCGGACCTGTCGGAACGGCGCAAGGCGGAGGACGCGTTGCGCCGGAGCGAGACGCTGCAACGCGTGCTGATCGCCGAATTGCAGCATCGGACCAGCAATTTGCTGGGCGTGGTCCGTTCGATCGTGGACAATACGTCGCGCAGCGCGAACAGCCTGGCCGATTTCCGCGCGCGCTTCGATGACCGTCTGAACGCGCTATCGCGCGTGCAGACGCTGCTGTCGCGATTGAACGAGCATGACCGGGTGACGTTCGACGGGCTGCTCCAGGCCGAGCTGGCGGCGATGGATGGGTGTCCCGACGCGGTTACGATGACCGGCCCGGCGGGTGTTCGGCTGCGTTCCTCGACCGTCCATACGCTAGCCATGGCGATCCACGAACTGGCGACCAATGCGATCAAATATGGGGCGCTGGGACAGGCCGGGGGGCGGTTGGCGATTGGCTGGACGCTGGAGGCGGATGGGCCGGGTGGCAAGCCCTGGCTGCATATCGACTGGCGCGAAAGCGGGGTCAGGATGGCGTCCAAAGGAGCTTGGCCGAAGGGCACGGGGCAGGGCCGCGAACTGATCGAACGGGCGTTGCCCTATCAACTGGGCGCGCGGACGACCTATAGCCTGGGCTTGGACGGAGTGCATTGCACCATCTCCATTCCGGTATCGGCGACGGTCTGCGCGAACGGCGGCGGCCCGACCTAGCGTCCGCCCTGCCAGCCGGGGCGCAGTGCGATCCGCAGGATGCGGTCATTCGCCGCCAGGAACAGCGCGCGACCCGCTTCGCCAAAGGCGCAGTTGGCGATCGGCGCGCCTTGTTCGATCAGCCCCAATGGCTCGGCCTCGGGCGTCATCAGCATCATGCCGCCCGGCACCGAGCAGACCAGCGTGCCGTCGCGCGCGACTTTCATCCCATCAGGCAGGCCCGCGCCGCCGGCTGCAAGCATCGCGCGTGCATCGAGCAGCGTCCGGCGATTGGCCACGCGCCCGCGCGCGTCGACATCGTAGACCATGATGCGCGGCGCCGCCTCGTCCGAGACGGAGACGTAGAGCCTTCGCTCGTCGGGCGACAGCGCGATGCCGTTGGGGCGGGTAAGGCTGCCGTCGATCAGATCGACACGCCCATCGGGCCGCCGCCGATAGACGCCATTGACGGCCTGTTCTTTCAACGACGATTTGTCTCCGTCCCGAAAGCCATAGGGCGGATCGGTGAACCAGATTGCCCCGTCTCTGGCGACGTGCAGGTCGTTGGGGCTGTTGAACCGCTTGCCCGCATAACGGTCGGCCAGCACGGTGCGGCGGCCCGTCGCCAGCTCGACCCGGTCGATGCTTCGCCCGCCGCTATTGGCGATCAGCAGCGCGCCACTCGCGTCCAGTGCCAGCCCATTGGCCCCGGGTTCGCGGACCAGCGCCGGGTCGGTGCCCGCCGCGCCCGAAGGGTCGAGCACCACGGACACACCCCGTCCGCGTTGCCAGCGGCGGACGATATTGGCGGGAGGATCGGCAAAGAGCAGATACCCGCCGCGCGGTACCCACACCGGCCCCTCCGCCCAGCGGATGCCGGTTGCGATCACGTCCGGCTCGGTCCCCGGCGCGATCATCCGGTCTAGCCCAGGCGACAGGCGGCGAAGGCGCGGCATGGTTTCCGCTGCGACCGCCGGTGCGGCAATCAGAGCAAGGCCGGCGGCGAGGACAGAGCGGCGAGAGGCGATCATGGCACGAGCATGGGCGATGTGGCTGATGCCCGCAAGGTCATGGATTCGGGGCCACATCCTTCGCAAAGCCGGGGCTCGCGCCGATGGGCCGATACAGCCATGATGGCAAGATGCCGAGGCTGGTAGCGCTAAAACCTGCAAGGCGTTAGGGGGGAGGGGGCAATCACCGGTGGCGCCGCGCCAAGGATAAGGAGACCGAGGGATGAAGTTGTTGCGTTATGGCGAGATGGAGCGTGAGCGTGCCGGACTGCTGGACGATCAGGGCCGCATCCGCGCACTGCCCGCAGCGCTCGGCGATCTGGCGGGCGACCGGCTGACGCCGCAGGGTCTGGCGGAGATCGCCGCCCTCGATCCCGCGACGCTGCCCGTGGTCGAGGGCAATCCGCGGCTGGGCTCATGCGTCGCACGCCCCGGCAAGTTCGTCTGCATCGGCCTGAACTACCGAGCCCATGCCGCCGAGAGCAATCTGCCCATTCCCGCCGAGCCGGTCGTGTTCGGCAAGTGGAGTAGCGCGGTCGTCGGTCCGAACGACGATGTCGAAATCCCGCGTGGTTCGGAAAAGACCGACTGGGAGGTCGAACTCGGCGTCGTGATCGGCACGCGCGGCCGTTACCTGACGGAAGCCGAGGCGCTGTCGCATGTCGCGGGCTACTGCGTCGTGCACGACGTGTCGGAGCGCGAGTTCCAGCTGGAGCGCGGCGGCACCTGGGACAAGGGCAAGGGATGCGACACGTTCGGACCCACCGGGCCATGGCTGGTCACGGTGGACGAGGTGGGCGATCCGCAGGACCTGCGCCTGTGGCTGGAAGTCGACGGCAAGCGCTATCAGGACAGCAGCACCGCCGACATGATCTTCTCGGTCGCCGAACTGGTCGCCTATGTCAGCCAGTTCTGCACGCTGGAACCGGGTGACATCATTTCGACCGGCACGCCCGAGGGCGTCGGCCTGGGCCAGAAGCCGCCGGTCTATCTCCGCGCGGGCCAGATGGTGCGGTTGGGCATCGACAAGCTGGGCGAGCAGACCCAGCGGATGGTCGCGGCGGGCTGAGGCTGAATAACCCCTCCCCTTCAGGGGAGGGGCAGGGGGTGGGGCGCTACCGCAAACGATAAGCCGCTGGAAAGGCCCCACCCCAACCCCTCCCCTGAAGGGGAGGGGCTAGACGCAAATCAGTCCTCTTCGTCCATTTCGCTATCGACGCTGTCCATGAAGTCGCGTGCTGCTTCGCGGTCTTCCTCATTCTCGAACGCGTCTTCGATGTCCGGGGCGACGCCGATCATATAAGCCAGGCACCAGAGCGCGAAGCGGCGGCCGCTGTCGCGCTCCAGTCCGAACTGGACGCGCAGCCGATCCACCCCCGCGCTGAGCTGATCGGGGGTGAGGTCGGCAATCTCTTCGGTGCCGAAAAAGCGGACGAGCAACTGGTCGAAATCCATGGCCGTCCATAGCCGACCCGTTGCCCGTTCCCAAGCCTCAGTTGCCCGACTGGATCCGGTCGCCCGCCGCCCGCTGCTCGGCGGCGCGCTTGGTCAGGTTCCTCAGAGTCTCGTCGAACTTGCCCTCGCGTTCGGCCATGCGGAACGGGCGCACCTGCTCGACCAGGATTTCGGACGGCGTCGGCGTTTGCGCGAACTGCGCGGCGACCGCATCGGCAAATTCTTCCAGGGGCACATAGCCCGGACGATGCGCCTGACCCGGCGTCAGGTCGGTCTGCACGCCCGGCGGGGCCAGCTCGATCACCTCGACCTTGCCTTCCAGCTGGGTGCGCAGCGACACGGTATAGGAATGGATCGCCGCCTTGGTCGCCGAATAGGTGGGCGCCGCGACCAGCGGTACGAAGGCAAGGCCCGAGGTCACGTTGACGATTGCCGCGTCGCTCTGCGTGACCAGATGGTCGATCAGTGCGTTGGTGAGCCGGATCGGACCCAGGATGTTGGTGGTCAGCGTCGCCTCGGCATCGGCCAGGTCACGGCGCCCGGTCAGGTCCTCGAACTTCATGATGCCCGCATTGTTGAACAGCACGTTCAGCGCGGGAAAGTCGGCGACGATGGCTCGCGCGAAGGCATCCACCGCCGCTGCATCCTCGACATCGAGCGTGACGACATGGATGCGCTCGCGCCCTTCCGCGGCCTTTTCCAGCGTCTCGCGGCGACGCCCTGCGATGATGACCGTGTCGCCGCGATCATGGAAGCGATGGGCCAGCGCCTCGCCGATACCGCTGCCGCCGCCCGTCATCAGGATCGTGTTGCCGCTGGTCTTCATCGATGCGTCTCCGAGGTCGGGTGAAATGATCCTTCGCACAATGATCGCGACCGGCTTTCGTTCACCCCGCGCCGCCGGTGATCCGATGCACGATGTCGCTGATCGCATTCCGGTCGAGCGGGGCGGGGTCGATCGAATTGTGGATGCCGATCCCCTCGACCAGCGCATCGAGCGCGCGGGCGGTCAACGGATCGAAGAACCGCTCCAGTGCGGCGCGGCTGTTGTTCATCCAGCCCTGCATGACGGTCGAGACGGAAGGATGGCGCGCGGCAAAGGCATAAAGTTCGTAACTGAGCAGCAGCGTGCGCGGCTCAGCCCAGACCGAGCCTGCGATGATGTCGATGATCGCCGCGCGCGCATCGTCGTGGCTTTGGGCCTGCGCCATGCGCGCGGCGAAGGCGTGCGACGATTCCTCCGCAAGTTGGGTGAAGGCATCGGTCAGCAACGTTTCCAGCGAGGTGAAATAATAGGTGACCGAGCCGAGCGGCACCCCGGCCGCCGCCGCGATCCGGCGATGGGTGGTGCCGGGCACCCCGTGTTCGGCGATTACCTCCAGCGCCGCGGCGATGATGCGTTGCCGACGCTCCGGGTCATTTCGTCTCGCGAATCCGTCGGCCATACAAAAACTCCGTTGCATCGAATATGTACAAATGTACACATACAGTCGAGACGAGGCAGGAAAGCGATCTGCCGTAGCGCAAAACGGGAAAGAAGAACCATGGACGAACCGCATATGTCGCGCCGCGCGATCCTGGGCAGCGCGGTCGCGCTGGGCGTGCCGCAGATGGCGGCGGCAGCGGGCGCGGCGGCGGCGGCGGCGGTGCTGGGGCGACAGGACGGCGTCTGGCTGAACCCGCCCAAAGTCTGGCGGGCGGAGGCGAATGGCGATCTGGTGATGACCACCGAGCGCGGCACCGATTTCTGGCGCGAGACCCATTATGGCTTCACCCGCGACAGCGGCCACTTTCTGGGTTTCCCGGCCGGCGACGCCTTTACCGCGCAGCTGCGCATCCGGGGGCGCTATGACAAGCTGTACGACCAGGCGGGGATCATGGTGCGGGTCGACGAGCGGCGCTGGGTGAAGGCGGGGATCGAACTGTCCGACGGCCGCGCGATGTTGAGCAGCGTACTGACCGATGGGCGGTCGGACTGGGCGACCGGCCCCTATGAGGGCGAGGCGTCCGACTTTTGGATGCGGGCGACGGTCGCCAAGGGGGTGCTGCGCCTTCAGGTTTCGGCCGATGGCAAACACTGGCCGCTGGTCCGGCTGGCACCGTTTCCGGTCGCGTCCGGCTACCGGGTCGGGCCGATGGCGTGCACGCCGGAGCGCGAGGGGCTGGAGGTGCGCTTCTCGGACCTTCGCATCACCGCGCCGCTCGGCAAAGACCTGCACGACCTGAGCTGAGCATGACCAGCCAGAAGCAGAAGATGCTGGCGGGTGACTTGTACACCGCTGACGATCCCGAACTGATCGCCGATGCCGCGCGCGCGGCGGCGTGGATGGTGCGCTATAACGGCTCGCTGGCCTGGGATGCCGCCGACCGGCATAAGCTGCTCGCCGAAGGACTGGGGCAGGTGGGGGCGGGGGCGGTGGTCCGGCCACCCTTTCACTGCGACTATGGCTATAACATCGCCTTGGGCGACCGCGTGTTCCTCAACTTCGGTTGCGTCATCCTGGACGTGGCGCGAGTCGAGATCGGCGCGGGGACGCAGATCGGGCCGGGCGTGCAGATCCTGACCGCCGACCATCCGCGCGATCCGGCACTCCGGGCGGAAGGGTGGGAATGCGGGCGACCGATCCGCATCGGCGCCAATGTCTGGATCGGCGGCGGGGCGCTGATCCTGCCGGGCGTGACGATCGGCGACGATGCGATCATCGGTGCGGGCAGCGTCGTGACGCGCGACGTCGCCCCGGGCCAGACCGTCATGGGCAATCCCGCGCGGCCGGTCGCGCGATGACCGCGCCCGAGCGAGGTGGCCGGGCGGCTATCCTCGAGGGTTTTGGTGCTGCTCGAGCAGCATCCCGTTCATGGTGCGCCATACCGCTTGCCGTGACACCGCGGTTGAGGCGGGCGTCATGGCGAAGCGGTCGGAAAGGGCAGAGATCATAGCCCTTTGACGCTGCAACACAGGCAAAGAATAGCGCGATGCCGGATTGGCGCCATATCAGCGCGCGGCCTGAGCGATCCGATGCATGTCGATCAGGCTATGTTCCTCGTCAGCCTGACCAGCATCGGGTCTCCATCGACCGGATGCGGTTCAAAGCCCATTTCCCTCTCGATCGTGATGGCCGACCGGTTGTCGCGATCCTCCAGCGCCTCGATCGTCCGATATCCCATCCGCTTCGCATGGCCCACCAGATGGTCGAGCAGCGTCCAGCCGATCCCCTGCGCCTTCATGTCGTGCCGGATCGCGATGGCGGCCTCGGCGGTATCCTTCCTGTTGTCGCCCGCCAGCATCGCTGCCGCCAGGACCGACCCGTCACTGCCGAAGGCGATCAAGCTTTCGCTTGTTGCGTCATTGGCCTGAATCATGCCCGACAGCCGCTCATGGCTGACCGCACGGACGCTGGTCAGGAAGCGGAAGCGCAGATCCTGGGGCGAGACATTCGCGAAGAAGGTGGCGAGCGCAGGCTCGTCCTCGTCGCGGGCGGGCCGGACGTGCAACTGGACCCCATGGCGGGTAACGAGCATCTCGGTATCGTCGAGGGTCATCATGTCCTCCTGGATTTCCGCAACGTTAGGCCCGTCAGGCTATCGCAGCATTGACCGCGGTCAAGACGGCAGCATTGTCCCCGTTTGCATGAAGCGCTGGTGCCAGGACAAGGCCTCGCCGGGCAGCGAAGGCGCGTGGAGGCCATAGGCACCGCCTTCGGCGCGCATCGCATAATCGGCCAGAAGCGGGCGGTAATCGGGATGGGCGCAGCGTTCGATCACCAACCGCGCGCGCTGGCGCGGGGAAAGGCCGCGCAGATCGGCAAGCCCTTGTTCGGTCACGATCACCTGCACGTCCTGCATGATGTGATCGACATGCGCCGCCTGCGGCACGATGGCGGAGATTTTGCCGCCCTTGGCGGTCGAGGGCGTCATGAAGATCGAGACATAAGCGTTGCGGGCGAAATCGCCCGACCCGCCGATTCCGTTCTGGATGCGCGATCCCATGACCAGCGTTGAGTTGACGTTGCCATAGATGTCCGCCTCGATCAGACCGTTCATCGCGATGCACCCCAAGCGGCGGACGAGTTCGGGATGGTTGCTGATCTCCTGCGGGCGCAGGATCATACGGTCGCGATAGGCGGCCATGTTGGCATTCAACCGCGCCGCTGCCTGCGGGCTGAGCGAGAAGGCGGTGGCCGATGCCATGCGCAGCTTGCCGGCGTCGAGCAGGTCAAGCATTCCGTCCTGGATCACCTCGGTATAGGCGGTCATCGGGTCGAACGGCGCGTCGATCAGGCCCGACAGGACGGCATTGGCGATATTGCCTACCCCCGACTGGATCGGCAGCAGGGCGGCGGGCAGGCGGCCGCGCGACACCTCATGGGTCAGGAATTCGATGATATGCCCGGCAATGGCGCGCGCGGTATCGTCGGGCGCGGCGAAGGGCAGGTTGCGGTCGGGTGCGTCGGTTTCGACGATGGCGACGATCTTGTCGGGATCGCAGGCCAGATAGGGCGTGCCGATCCGGTCGTCGGGGCGAACCAGCGGAATCGGCACCCGGGCGGGCGGCAGACGGGTGCCATAATAGATGTCATGCATCCCCTCCAGCGCCGCATCCTGCCAGCGATTGACCTCCAGGATGACGCGGGTCGCGCGGTCTGCCCAAGTCTTGTTGTTGCCCACCGAGGAGGAGGGGATGAGCGAGCCGTCGGCGCGGATGCCCGACACCTCGATGATCGCGGTGTCGAGCGTGCCCAGCACGCCTTCCCACGCCATCGGCGCGACCTGGCTCAGATGCATGTCGAGATAGTCGATCTCGCCGCGATTGATCTTCTCGCGAGCGACGGGATCGCCACTATAGGGCAGCCGCTGGGCAATGCCGTCGACCGCCGCCAGTGCGCCGTCCAGTTCCGGCCCGGTCGAGGCGCCGGTCCACAGGTTGACGCGGAAGGGCTGCCCCTCGGCATGAGCGGCCGCGATGCGGCGCGCCAATGCCTGCGGCACCGCCTTGGGATAGCCCGATCCGGTGAAACCGCTGGCCGCCACGGTCTCGCCGGGGCGGATCAGGGCGGCGGCGGTGTCCGCATCGCTGATACGGGAACGAAGGGCGGCGCACGCGATACGGTCAGTCATTGTTTCTCCAACGCTGGTGGGCGGGGCCGGGGCCACCGCCCACCGCGATTTCAGGCCGTCAGGTCGAGGACGATGCGGCCTTCGATCTGGCCCCGGCGCATCCGGTCGAACACCTGGTTGACCTCGGCGAGCGGAGCGGAGGATACGGTCGCCTTGACCTTGCCGTCGGCGGCGAAGTCGAGCGACTCCTGCAGATCCAGCCGGGTGCCGACGATCGATCCGCGCACGGTGATGCCGTTCAGCACCAGCCCGAAGATGTTGAGCGGAAAGTCGCCGGGCGGCAGGCCGTTGAGCGCCACGGTGCCGCCGCGCGCCATCATGCCGACGGCCTGGGCAAAGGCCTTTTCGCTGACCGCCGTGACCAGCGCACCCTGCGCCCCGCCGCCGGTCTCGCGCTTGATCGCGGCGGCCGGGTCGGCCTCGGTCCGGGCGTTGACCGTGACCTTGGCCCCCAACCGACGGGCGAGGTCGAGCTTGGCGTCGTCGACATCGACGGCGGCCACGTTCAGCCCCATCGCGACCGCATATTGCACCGCCATATGCCCAAGGCCGCCGATGCCGGAGATGACCACCGTATCCCCCGGCTTGGTATCGGTCATCTTCAGCCCCTTATAGACCGTGACCCCGGCGCACAGCACCGGTGCGATCTCGGTGAAGCCGATATTGGCGGGCAGGTGGCCGACGAAATTGGGGTCGGCGATGACATAATCGGCAAAGCCGCCATTGACCGAATAGCCGGTGTTGAGCTGGCTTTCGCACAGCGTCTCCCAGCCGCCCAGGCAATGCGTGCAGTGGCCGCAGGCGGTGTAGAGCCACGGCACGCCGACCCGGTCGCCTTCCTTGACGTGTTTCACGCCCTTGCCGACCGCCGAGACATAGCCGACGCCCTCATGCCCCGGAATGAAGGGCGGGTTGGGCTTGACCGGCCAGTCGCCCTCGGCGGCGTGGAGGTCGGTATGGCAGACGCCGGATGCCTGGATAGCGACCTGGATCATGCCGTCGCTGACTTCCGGAACGGGGACTTCATCGATGGTCAGCGGTTGTCCGAATGCCCGAACGACCGCGGCCTTCATCGTCTTCGTCATGGGATTTCTCCTGTCAGATGAGGATGAGGCGGGGATCGGCGCATCGGGCCGCCCCCGCCTTGACCACGGTCAAAAGAAGCCGAGCTTCTTGGCCGAATAGCTGACCAGCAGATTCTTAGTCTGCTGATAGTGATCGAGCATCATGCGGTGCGTTTCGCGCCCGATGCCCGACCGCTTATAGCCGCCGAACGCCGCATGGGCGGGATAGGCATGGTAGCAGTTGGTCCACACACGCCCCGCCTGGATCGCGCGGCCCATGCGATAGGCACGGGTGCCGTCGCGGGTCCACACGCCCGCGCCCAGGCCAAACAGCGTGTCGTTGGCGATGCGCAGTGCTTCCTCGTCATCCTTGAAGGTCGCGACCGAGACGACGGGACCGAAAATCTCCTCCTGGAACACGCGCATCTTGTTATGACCGCTCAGCACGGTCGGCTTGACGTAATAGCCCTCCAGCCCCTCAAGGCGGTTACGCTCGCCGCCGGTCAGCACCTTGGCGCCTTCACCGCGCCCGATGTCGAGATAGCCGAGGATCTTGTCCATCTGCTCTTGCGACGCCTGCGCGCCCACCATGGTGGCGGGGTTGAGCGGATCGCCCTGGATCATCGCCTCGACCCGCGCCACCGCCTTTTCCATGAAGCGGTCATAGATCGATTCATGGACCAGCGCGCGGCTGGGGCAGGTGCAGACCTCACCCTGATTGAGTGCGAACATGGCGAAACCTTCGATCGCCTTGTCGAGATAATCGTCATCCTCCGCCGCGACGTCGGCGAAAAAGATGTTGGGGCTCTTCCCGCCCAGTTCCAGCGTGACCGGAATCAGGTTTTCGGCGGCATAGGACATGATGAGCTGGCCGGTGCCCGTCTCACCGGTGAAGGCGATTTTGGCGATGCGCGGGCTCTGCGCCAGCGGCTTGCCCGCTTCCACGCCGAAGCCGTTGACGATGTTGAGCACGCCCTCGGGCAACAGGTCGCCGATCAACTCGGCAAGGACGAGTATCGAGGCCGGAGTCTGCTCGGCGGGTTTCAACACCACGCAATTGCCTGCCGCCAGCGCCGGCGCCAGCTTCCAGCAGGCCATCAGCAGCGGGAAATTCCACGGGATGATCTGGCCGACGACGCCCAAAGGCTCGTGGAAATGATAGGCGACCGTGTCATGGTCGATCTCCGAGATCCCGCCTTCCTGCGCACGGATACATCCGGCGAAATAGCGGAAATGATCGATCGCGAGCGGCAGGTCAGCGGCGGTCGTCTCGCGGATCGGCTTGCCATTGTCCCAGGTTTCGGCGGTGGCGAGCAGCGCGAGATTCTCCTCCATCCGGTCGGCGATGCGATGGAGGATCAGCGCGCGTTCCGCGACGCTGGTGCGTCCCCAGCCGTCTTTCGCCTTGTGCGCGGCATCGAGCGCCAGTTCGATATCCGCCGCCTGACTGCGCGCGACCTGACAGATGACTTGCCCGTCGATCGGCGATCGGTTGTCGAACCACCGTCCGTCGACCGGATCGACCCAGCGGCCGCCAATGAAATTGCCATAGCGTTGTTTGAACGGCGCAGTCCGAGCCTTGATGGCTTCTTGGATCGTCATGGAACCTCTCCTTCGTCTGATAGCGGTAGAGGTTCTGCTTTTGTCGGACATGCGGCAAGCGATCCGCGACGGGATGGGCATGGCCCGATGGACTTTCCGTGGCCGAAGCGTAGCATGTGTTGCACGGCGCGACGCCATGAGCGCGTCGGTGTCGCACATTGCGACAGTTGGAGAAGGATGCGGCGATGGACGGCGCCGGAATAGAGCAAGGGCGGCGAGCCTATTTCGACGAGGGGCAATTGCCCCTCGAAAGCGTGCGCCAGCCGGTGCTGCGCTCCTGGCTGCGTTGCACCGATATGGGGCTGATACAGGGACGGCCGCGTGAAGCAGGGCCGCTGAGCGAGAGTGAACTTAACGCCCTTCGCCAGCGTCGCGAGTCGCTGCGCCGCCTGTGCCGCCCCGAATTGGAGATGCTGGCGGGTGAAGCGCGGGATACCAGCAGCGTCGTGATCCTGGCCGATGCCGATGGCATGATCCTCGACACGATCGGTGACACCGGCTTCCTGTCGCGCGCGGCGCAGGTGGCGCTGCGGCCCGGCGTCTCCTGGACCGAGGCGAGCACCGGCACCAACGCGATCGGTACGGCCATTGCCGAACGGCGCCCGATCGCCGTCCATGGCCCGGAGCATTTCTTCGCCGAACACGCAGTGCTGAGCTGCGCCGCGACACCGATTCTCGACCCGCGTGGTGCGATCGTTGGGGCGCTCGACATTTCCGGGCCGTCGGCCAGCGGCCATGGTCATGCGCTGGGGCTCATCCGGCTGGCGGTCGACCAGATCGAACATCGCCTGTTCCGCACGGGCTTTGCCGATTGCCGCGTGCTGCGGATGCATGACGACGCGGCGATGCTGGGCACCGCGCGCGAGGGGGTATTGGTATTCCGCGACGACCGGCTCGTGGCCGCCAATCGGCGGGGGCTTTCGCTGGTCGGGCGGAGCTGGGATGCGCTCGACGATACGGCGCTGAGCGAGCTGGTGGATATGCAGGGACAGGCGGGGCGCGGCCAATTGCGCCTGACCAACGGCGCGACCCTGATCGGCGGCTGGGATGCCGACGGGCGGGGAGGGGGCGTCGAACTCCCGCTTGCCGCACGTCCCCTGGCCGACGACAGGGCGGAGGCGATCGACGCGGCACTGGCGGCGCATGGCGGCAATGTCTCGGCGGCGGCGCGGCAACTGGGCGTCCATCGCAGCACCATTCACCGCCACCTTGCCCGCCAGCGCTGAACGACCCGCCTGCCCTTTGACCAGCGTCAATGCAGGGATCGCATCGCTTCGTCACGAGTGCGGCGAAGGAGATCGATCGCGATGGATCGCACCCCGCTTGAAGGCAGCATCGTACCGTTTGCGCGTCGCTGGCATGTCATCCACGAAATCGACCTGATCCGCCTGGTCCAGGAGCATCGTCACCGTCTTGCCCTATGCGCGCAGGCGGAGGCGATCGCGGACGCCTTGCCCGATCGCCCCGACGACTCGACCATGGATGCGTTCCTGAGGACGCTCGAAGCGCTGGTCCTGCGGGGCGAGCGGGCAGACGGGGATTATCTGGAGGCGATGCTGTCGAGCGGGCATAGCGATCCGCTCACGGGGACGCTGCTCGACCATGTCCGGCACCGGCACATGGCCGATGCGGCGGCGGCGCGCGAACTGGTTGCGGCCTTTGGCGAGGCGGATGCGTTCGATGCGCCGGAGACGCTGGGCCATATGCTGCGCAGCTTCTTCACCGGATGCCGCCGCGCGGTGGATTTCGAGCAGCTGACCATCATCGCGCTGGCCGGCCATCGTCTTACGCCAGAGGCGCGCGCGATCCTGGCCGATGCGCTGACGGACAGCCTGCTGAACTAAGCCGCCTCGGCGCGCGCGGCCAGCGCTTCGCGGTCGCTGATCGTGACCGCCCGGCCACCGGGAAGGCCGATCAGACCGCTCTGCTTCATCCGGGTCAGCTGGCGGCTGACCGTTTCGATCGTCATTCCCAGCACATCGGCGATCTGGCCGCGGGTCAGCGGCAGGTCGAAGGTGACAGGCCCGTCGCGCGTGGCCCTGCACCCGCTGGCGCCTGCCCGCGCCGCCATGTCGAGCAGAAAGCCCGCCAGCTTTTCCCCCGCCGATTTGCGCGCGAGCACCAGCATCCGGCCTCGCGCCTCGTTCAGCGAGTCGAAGGTCCGCTGGAGCAACAGGCGTTCCATCCGCTGATGGTCCTCCAGCACCCGCTCGAAGGCGGCGCGGGGAAAGACGCACAGTTCGGTATCGGTCAGCGCGGACAGGGTAAAATCGACATCGCCGGCATAGGGCTGGCCGAAAAAGTCTGCGGGATAGAGGAGGCCGACGGTCTGCTCACGCCCATTGGCGGTGGCGGCGACCAGTTTCAGCACGCCCGACAGCAGATTGCCGCAGAGGACCGCTTCGTCGCCCGCCCAGGCAATGGTCTGGCCGCGCGCCACACGGCGTCGCTGACCGATAGAGTTGAGCGCGATCAGCTCTCGGTCGTCGAGGCTGCCGCACAAAGCTCGGTCGCGCACCGCGCAGTCGGTGCAAACGTCGTTCGGGATCATGGCCTTGCCATGTAGCATGACCATGATCCCTTGTCGCGGGACGGATTGTCCCATTCGTCAGTTCGGTTGCGACCCGTCATCATTCCGCGGCAGGTGGAATTCGTGCCAGATGCCGTTGAGGATGCCGAAACCGATCGCCAGGCCGAGGCCCAGGACCCAGGAGAAATACCACATGGGTCGTTCCTTTCTCAGTAAAAGTCGGGGTTGGTGCGCACCGCATCCGTCGTCACGCGGCCGAACATCACCCGATAGGCCCAGGCGGTGTAGGCGAGCACGATCGGCAGGAAGACGATCGTGACGAACAGCATGATGCCCAGCGTCTTATGGGTCGACGAGGCGTTCCACACCGTCAGGCTGCTATGCGCGTCGATGCTGGACGGCAGGATGAAGGGGAACATGGAGCAGCCGACCGTCGCGATGATCCCGGTGGCGGCGAGCGACGACCCGGTGAACGCCAGAGCTTCGCGCCCAGAACGGATGCCGACCAGCGCCAGCGCGGCGCCGACAAAGCCCAGCACGGGCAACGCCATCATCCAGGGATACAGGGCGTAATTGTCGAGCCACGCGCCACCCGCATGCTGCGCCGTCATGCGCAGCGGGTTGGACGGACCAAGCGGATCGACCGCGCCGACCGTCCGGTAGCCCATATCGCCCCAGGCGACGAAGGCGAAGCCGATCGCGAACAGCAGGATGGAAGCGATCGCCGCCACCGTTCCGAAGGCGCGCGCCCGGTCATGGACGGGGCCATGTTCGACCTTGATCGATAGCCATGCCGCGCCGTGCAGCACCAGCATCGCCACCGACAAAAGCCCGCAGACCAGGGTGAAGGGCGTGAACAGTCCCAACAGCGTGCCGTCGTAAAAGGCACGCAGGTCGCCATCGAGGCGGAATGGCGCGCCCAGCATCACATTGCCGACCGCGACGCCGAAGACGAGCGCGGGCACCAGTCCCCCCACGAACAGCGCCCAGTCCCAGCGCGTGCGCCAGGCGGGGTCCGGCTTTTTCGACCGGTATTTGAACCCCACCGGCCGCAGGATCAGTGCGGCCAGAACGAGGAACATGGCCAGATAGAAGCCGGAAAAACTGACCGCATAGACGAACGGCCAGGCCGCGAAGATCGCACCGCCGCCCAGAATGAACCAGACCTGGTTCCCCTCCCAGGTCGGTCCGACCGAATTGATGACCATTCGCCGCTCGGAATCGTCCCGTGCGACGAAGGGCAGGAGGGCAGCGACACCCAGGTCGAACCCGTCGGTCAACGCGAAGCCGATCAGCAGCACGCCTAGCAGCGCCCACCAGATCAGGCGCAACATCTCATAATCGAACATGTCCCAGTCCTTATGTTCAGGCGGCGACGGGAATGGCGGCGGGGATGGCAGCCGGCGCGGGCTGGTCGTCCCGCTCTTCCGGCCCATGGGCGATGGCGGCGAGGATGAGGCGAACCTCGATCACCGCCAGCGCGCCATAGAGCGCGGTAAAGCCCGCCAGCGTGGTCCACAGCGCGCCACGCGACAGCGAACTGGACGCCAGGAAGGTGGGCAGGACCCCCTCGATCGCCCAGGGTTGACGCCCCAGCTCGGCGACGAGCCAGCCCAGTTCGATCGCGATCCAGGGCAGCGGGATGGCTGCCACCGCCAGTTTCAGGAACCAGCGCGAATCCATGTGCATCCTGAGCGAACAGAGGATGAAGGCGGTCGCGAACAGCGCGATCATAGCAAAGCCGATCGCGGCCATGATGCGGAAGCTCCAGAAGAGCAGGCCGACATCGGGCACCGTATCCCAGGCCGCGGCCTCGATCTGCTGCGGCGTCGCGACACGCGGGTCGGCCACCTGTCGCTTGAGCAGCAGGGCATAGCCCAGGTCACGCTTGTGCGCCTCGAACCGGGCGCGCTGGCCCATGTCCTGCGGGTTCGCCTTCAACTGCTGGACCGCGTCATAGGCGATCACGCCCGAGGCGATCCGCTCCTGCGCCTTCAGCACCAGTTCGGAGATGCCCGCGACGGTGCCGTCCAGGCTGCGCGTCGCGATCAGGCCGAGCACCCAGGGAATCTCGACCTTGTAGCGCGTCTCGCGCGCCACCGTGTCGGGCAGGCCGAACAGCGTCAGGCTAGAGGGTCCGGGCTCGGTGTGCCAGACCGCCTCGATCGCGGCGAGCTTCATCTTCTGGTTGTCGGTCAGCGCATAGCCGCTCTCGTCACCCAGCACGACGACCGACAGCGATGATGCAAGACCGAACGCCGCCGCCACCGTCATCGACCGGCGTGCGACGGGCAGGAAGCGTCCCTTCAGCAGCCAGAAGGCCGATACGCCCAGCACCACGACCGATGCGCAGACATAGCCGGCGCTGACCGTGTGGACGAACTTGGCCTGCGCGACGGGGTTGAACAGCACCGCGCCGAAATCGGCGACCTCCATGCGCATCGTATCGGGATTGAACGCCGCGCCGACGGGATTCTGCATCCAGCCATTGGCGATCAGGATCCACAGCGCCGACAAATTGGTGCCCAGCGCCACCATGAAGGTGACGATCAGGTGGCCCAGCTTGGACAACCGGTCCCAACCGAAGAACATCAGCCCGACGAACGTCGCCTCCAGGAAGAAGGCCATCAGCCCTTCGATCGCCAGCGGGGCGCCGAAGATGTCGCCGACATAATGCGAGAAGTAGGACCAGTTGGTGCCGAACTGGAATTCCATGGTCAGGCCCGTGGCCACGCCCAGCACGAAATTGATGCCGAAAATCTTGCCCCAGAAACGCGTGGTGACGCGCCATTCCGGGCGATTGGTCATGACATAGACCGATTCCATGATGACCAGCATCATCGACAGGCCAAGCGTCAGCGGCACGAACAGGAAATGGTACAGCGCGGTCGCGGCGAATTGCAGTCGCGACAGATCAACGACCCCCGGATCCATATGACGTCTCCATAATGGGGAGCCGCCCCCCGGCTCCTTACATGTCGAATCGCTAGGCCAGCGACTCCGCGCTGACATTGACCGTGGTCAAAGACAGTTGGGGCGGTCCGGGCGACGGTCGGGGCATGACGACGATCGCCGATGCTGCCCCGGGGGCCCGGACCCGCAACCGCTGGTTGAAGGATGCGGTCGGGCGCCGCGATGGCGCGGCGGGCCTGCTGTTGCTCGATACGCTGGCGGCGATCGGTTTCGCGGCCGGTATCGCGGGCGGCGTAACGGCCGTGACGGAACAGGGGGCGGTTCTGCCCTGGGCGTTGCTCATGCTGGGCATGGGCGGCTTGCGCGCGCTTTTCGCGAGCTTGGCATCGCGGCGTGGCGCGGTGGAGGCGGGGGCGGTCAAGCGGGGGCAGCGGCTTCGCGCGGTGGCAGCCATGCTGCATCGAAAGGCGGGGGTCCCGATCGATAGCGGCCTGCTCGCCACCCAGGCCGTCGATGCGGTCGAGGCGCTGGACGGCTATGTCGCGCGGTTCCTGCCCGCGCGCCGGGCCGCGGCCATCGCGCCGATGCTGGTCCTTGGCGCGACGGCCTGCGCCAGCTGGGTCTCGGCCGTGATCCTTGCCGGAACGCTGCTGCCCTTCGTGGCCGCGATGATCCTGGCGGGTGGCGCGGCGGCAGAGGAGTCGCGGCGGCAGTTCGTTGCCCTGCATCGTCTGTCCGCCCGCTTCGCCGACCGTGTGCGCACCCTGCCGGTCGTGCTGGCCTTTCGGGCCGAAACTCGCGAGACCGAAGCGGTCGGCGCGGCGGCGCAGGAACTGGCAAAGCGAACGATGCGCGTCCTGCGGGTTGCCTTCCTGTCCTCCGCGGCGCTGGAGTTTTTTGCGGCGCTGTCGGTCGCGCTGGTTGCGGTCTATTGCGGCTTTGCCCTGCTCGGCCTGCTGCCTGTCGCCGTGCCAGAGACGCTGACCCTTGGGCGAGGCTTCTTCGTGCTGGCGCTTGCCCCGGAATTCTACGCGCCGATGCGCCGTCTTGCCGCTGCCTATCACGACAAGCAGGCGGCGGAGACGGCCGCCGATACGCTGATGCCGACGGCTGCGTCGGAGCGCGCGGTTTCGATGGCGGTGGCGGCTCCCCTGATACTGCGCGATGTCGCGATCCAATATCCGGGCAGCGATGCCCCCGCCGTATCCCATCTGTCCCTGCGGATCGAGAGGGGCGAGACGGTGGCGCTGCTAGGCCCCTCGGGCAGCGGCAAGACCAGCGTCCTGCATCTCCTGCTCGGCCTCGCGCCGCTATCGGCGGGGACGATCGAGGCGGGCGGTGCGCCGTTGGTCTCCCTCGCGGGCCAGGCGAGTTGGGCGGGCCAGCATCCGCTGCTGATCGCGGGCACGATCCGCGAGAACCTGTTGCTGGCCGATCCCCAGGCGAAGGATCTGGCGATCCAGCGCGCCGTCGCGGCGGCGGGCTTGGGTCCGATGCTCGCGACCCGGCCGGGAGGGCTGGACGCCCTGCTTGATGCGCGGGGCAGCGGCCTGTCGGGGGGCGAGCGGCGGCGGATCGCGCTGGCCCGCGCCCTGCTGAGCCCCGCGCCGTTCCTTCTGCTCGACGAGCCGACCGCCCATCTGGACGCCGCCGCCGAAGCCGCACTGATCGCGACGATCGCCCGCGCCGCGCCAGGGCGCACGACGTTGATCGCTACTCACAGCCCCGCGCTTGCCGCCATTGCAACGCGCGTCGTTCACCTGGGAACTGCCATATGACGCTCCATAGCCTGATCGCCGCCGAACGCCGGCGGGAGCGTCGTCGCTTGCGGCAGGCGGGGGCCTGTGCCGCCTTGGTCGCTATCGCGTCGGTGCTGTTGCTTGCCCTGTCCGGCTGGTTCCTGACCGCTGCGGCACTGGCGGGCGGGGCGGGGATCGTCGCGGCGCAGGCGTTCAACTACATGCTGCCCTCCGCCATGATTCGCTTGCTGGCGATCGTGCGGACCGGCGCGCGTTACGGGGAACGTTTGGCAAGCCATGGCGCGGCGTTCGGTGCGCTCGCCCGGCTGCGTCCCGCCCTCTACCGCGCGATCACCGTCACGCCCGCCCCGGTTGCGCTGGCGCTTGGGCGCGGCGAGGCGACGGCGCGGCTGATCGGGGATGTCGATGCGGTGGAGTGGCGCTTCGTTCGCTTGTCGGGGCCTTGGGGTGTCGCGGCGGCGCTGGCGTCCGGGGCAGCCTTGACGCTGCTCGGCGGATGGCTGGCCATGGCTGCGACGCTGACCTGTGTCGGGGTGGCGCTCGGCCTGGCACGCTCTTGGTCGCATCGACTGGAGGAGCCCGGCCGCGCGGTGCAACAGGCGATGGGGGCTCTGCGCGAGGAAGTGGCGATGATCGGCGGCTCGGCGGCGGAGCTGCGGTGTTTTGCGCTCGAGGATTGGGCGACCGCTCGGATCACGGCAGCGGGCGACCGGCTCGCCGAGGCTCAGGCCCGGCAGGCGGCGGTGGCGGCGCGGTTCGAGGCCTTGCACGCGGTCAGCGTCGCGCTGGCGGCTGCATCGGCGCTGGTCCTGTCGGCGGGAGCTGGCGCAGCGATCGCCGCGCTGGCGGGGCTGGCGGCGGCGATGACGGTCGATTCGATCGCGCCGCTCTTGCGGGCGATGACCGAGAATGGGCGGCTCCACGAGGCGGAGGCGCGGCTGAACGCCCTGTTCGGGGCGGCAGAGGACGGACGCCCGGCTCTCGGGCTGCCCTGTGAGCCGAACCTTGCCATCGACGGCGGCCGGTTCGCGCCGGGCAGCCGGATCGCGCTGACGGGGCCATCGGGTTGCGGCAAGACGACGCTGGTCGAGGGGCTGCTGGGTTTGCGCCCGCTCCAGCACGGCCGGATCATGATCGGGGGACAGGATGCAGCCCTGCTGGCGCCCGCGACGCTGCGCGCGATCTTCGCGTGGGCGCCGCAGGACGCGGCCCTGATCGCGGGCACGGTCCGCGACAATCTGCGGTTGGCCGACGGACATGCGAACGAGGATCGTCTGTGGCAGGTCTTGCAGGACGCCGCGCTCGATACGGTGGTGCGGGCGTTGCCGCAGGGGCTCGATACGTGGCTGGGCGAGGATGGGGCCAGGCTGTCCGGGGGCGAGCGGCGACGGCTGTCGCTGGCGCGCGCCTATCTTGGCGATGCGCCCTGGCTGCTCCTCGACGAACCGGGAGAGGGGTTGGATGCGGCCGTCGCGGACGACGTTGCGCGTCGCTTGGACGCGCGGCTGAAGCGCACCGGACAGGGATTGATCCTGGTCAGCCACCGCCCGGTGCTTTCCGCTCTGTGCGAGCGGCAATGGATGGCGGATTTGGGAGCCCGGCGATCCGCCGCCTAATCCGCAATGAGGGCAAGGCGCGTTCGGTCGAGCAGGCGCACGCCGCGCAGGCCGGATAGCGCGATCAGCCCGTCCTGCTGAAACGCCGTCATGTGACGGCTGACCGTCTCGACCGCCAGGCCCAGCGCCTCGGCCATCGCGCCGCGGGACAGCGGCAGGCGGAACACTTCACCGGCGTCCGGCTCGTACCGGCGCGCCATGTCGAGCAGCAATGCCGCCACGCGGGCCTCGGCACGGGCGCGGGCCAACATGGGCATCCAGCGTCGTACTTCGCCCAGCGTCGCCAGCGTCCGGCGCAGCAGCAACCGTCCGGCGGCGGGATGACGGGCGAGGATCTCCTCTAGCGCCAAACGCGGATAGACGCACAGATCCGCATCGCTCAGTGCCGCGATCGTGTCGGCGGATCGTTCGGCAAAGAGCGTACCGACGAAATCCCCTGGATAGAGCAGGCCGACGATCTGGGCGCTCCCATCCGCCTCTTCGCGGGAAACTTTCAGCACGCCGGAGACGAGATTGGCGCAGCTGCTTGCCGGATCGCCAATCCAGCCGAAAGTCTGTCCGGCACTCAACCGGCGACGGCGGCCGATATGATGGAGCGCTGCGAGTTCCGCTTCGCTCAGGCCGCCGCATAGGGCCATGCCCCGCGCGGCGCACGCGGCGCAACGTGGTTGAAGCTCAGACGGCATGGCTGAAGCGCCTGTCGTCCTCGCTGCGCCAGGCGTCGAAGGCGGCGGCGATGCTGCGGGCATAGGGCAGGGCGTCGGGGGCCAGTCTCAGGCGATGGCCCTGCCAGGTGAGCAATCCGGCCTGTTCGAAGCGGTCCAGTCTGGCCCGGATGTCGCTCCGCTCCGGGAGGCCGTCCGTATCGGCGACACCGTGGCATAGCACGGCCGCGATCGCCTTTCCTCGCCGGCGGTCCAGCGGCGTGCGATGGATGCCACGCGCGGCCGCGAATCGGTTGGCGCCGATCGCTTGATGCCAATCGCCCGCATTCTTGGCGTTCTGGAGCAGGCGGTCGGGAAATTCGCTGATCGCGCTGGCGCCGAGGCCGAGCAGGATGTCGGCGGAATCGTCGGTGAACCCCTGGAAATTGCGACGCAGCGTTCCGTTCGCCGCCGCCACCGCCAGGGGATCGTCGGGAAGCGCGAAGTGATCGAAGCCGACCGCCCGGTAGCCCGCCGCCGTCAATCGCTCATGCGCCAGCGCCGCCTGGGCAAAGCGCGCCGCAGCACCGGGAAGCGTGGTCGCGTCGATCCGGCGCTGACGGGGGATCAGATGGGGGACATGCGCATAGCCGAACACCGCCAGTCTTTCGGGCGCGAGCGCGATGGTTTCCTCCAGCGTCGCTAGAAGCGCCGCGTCGTCCTGACCGGGCAGGCCGTACATCAGGTCGAAATTGATCGAACCGACCCCGGCGGTGCGCAACAGGGCGACGGCGCGAACGATGTCCTCGCGCGGCTGAACCCGGCCGATCGCCGCCTGAAGCTTGGGGTCGAAGGTCTGAACGCCCAGGCTGACCCGCGCGACGCCGGTCTGGGCGATGACCGCCGCCCATTCCGCATCGAACCCGCGGGGATCGATCTCAACCGATATGGCCGCATCTTCGGATGCGAAGGCGCGGCGCAGATGCGCAACGAGCGCGGCAAAGGCGCCAGGCGGGATGGCATTGGGACTCCCCCCGCCAAAGGCAATCCGTCCGATTCGTCCGCGTCCATCCAACTGGGCGGCGACCATGTCGATCTCGTCATGCAGGCGCGCGAGATAGGCATCCAGCCGCGCACTGCGGTTCGCCGCGCCGGTGTTGCATCCGCAATACCAGCAGATCGCATGGCAATAGGGGATATGCAGATAGAGCGACACGACCGTGTCCGCCTCGACAGCGTCGAGCGCCGCTCGCATGTCGGCATCGCTCACATGGCCGCCAAACTCGGCGGCGGTGGGATAGCTGGTGTAGCGCGGCACGGGCCGGGCGAGCAGATCAGGATGATAGGGCCACATGCGACATGCTGTGCCCCCATGGTACGGACCTGCCTTTGACCACCGTCAAACCGGCGTTTGTCGGTCGTCAAAGCCACGAGGCAAGGCCGCCTCTAATCGGTCTTCCTGTACTGAAACAGGAGACAAGGGATGACCCTCATCAGAACCGCCACTGTCCTGCTCGCGCTCGCCGCGACGGGTATCGGCACATCGGCATGGGCACAGGATCGGACGGGTGATGAACCACGGGTCGGGATCCGCGCGGGCGACGTCCTGCTCCGCGCCCGCGCCATCCTCGTTGCGCCCAATGAACGGTCGGGCAGCATTCTGCCGGCCTTCCCTGGTGAGACGGTGAAGGTCAACAACAGCGTCATGCCGGAGGTCGACGCCACCTATATGGCGACGGACCATATCGGTTTCGAACTGATCGCTTCGACCACCAAGCATTCGGTCAGCGGCGTACGGGGTACGACCGGGAGCCTGGGCAAACTCGCCTCGACCTGGGTTCTTCCGCCGACGTTGACGGCCCAGTATCATTTCGCGCCGACACAGCATGTTCGCCCTTATGTGGGCGCGGGCATCAACTATACGATCTTCTGGAACGAGTCGGCGTCGGATAGCCTGCAATCGGCGGTGGGACCGACCAAGGTCCACCTCAAGGACAGCGTCGGCTGGGCGGCGCAGGCGGGTGTCGATGTGGACATCACCCCCCGGATCTTTGTGAACTGCGACGTCAAATATATCGACATCGACACGACCGCCCGCCTGGACAACGCTACACTGGGCCGCCAGCGGGTGAACGTCTCGCTGGACCCGCTGGTGTTCGGCATCGGCGTCGGGGTGCGCCTGTAAGGGGGGCATGACGCCGCTGACGCGCTCTATAGCCGCAGAGAAAAGACACATTGCGGTCTGATCGTCCTCCGGCCTTAGGCGGGCGCTGAGGCCGTGATGCGTCGTCGGGCAAGAGCGCGAATGGAGCAAGGGGCTGCGCGGCATAGTCTTGGGCTACGCGGCGCGAAGCAGCCCCTTGCCGTCCTCGACCCTGTCTGCGCCGTTCCGCGCTGCCGAGCGAAGCCGGTGCCTTCGCCGGAATATCGCGCGGGATCCATATTAAAGGTAAGAAAAATCATCCTGCCGGGCGATTTGGCTCCAGCGGAAATGCCGACCAATGCGCGGCGCGCAGCGGATAGGTTTCGCGTGGCGCCCAATCCCATGCAAGTCCCACCAGCCCGCCACAATGTCTGCCCTATGGAAATATGGTCGGCTCCACGCGCATCGGTTGCCGGATCGACTGCGCGATCATTTCGCCGATGATCGGATGGTCCGTACCGGTGGCGAGTAGCAAACGCTGCCGCCGGGCTTGGCCTTGCGTCGGCGGCTAAATCGAATCCCCACAATTATCGGTCGCTACGCCGTCGCCGTATCGCAATTGCGGGTTTCGGGAGTATGGGCTGGAGCGTCGCGCGCTGAAGATGCGCGACGACGACGTCGATCAGCATGTCATGGAGTTGTGTTGTAATGCCCTCTAATCGGGATATTGCCGCCGTACGAGCCTGGCGAACCGAGGCGATCCGGCGGATTGAGGCGGACTATAACCGCTCGGCCGACACGCACCTCATCCGGCTCGAACTGCCACGCTATCCCGGCATCACGCTCTATCTGAAGGATGAGAGCAGCCATCCGACCGGCAGTTTGAAGCACCGCCTTGCCCGCTCGCTGTTCCTTTACGCGCTGTGCAACGGCTGGATCGGCCCGGATACCTGCGTGATCGAGGCCTCGTCGGGATCGACCGCGGTCAGCGAAGCCTATTTCGCGAGGATGCTGGGCCTGCGCTTCCTCGCCGTCGTGCCCGCCTCGACCGCCGCGCCCAAGCTGGACGCAATCCGCTTTCACGGCGGCGAGATTCACGCGGTCGACGATCCGCGCACCGTATATGACGTCGCCCATCGGCTCGCAGCGGAGACGGGCGGCCATTATCTCGACCAGTTCACCTATGCCGAGCGCGCGACCGACTGGCGCGGCAACAATAACATTGCAGAGAGCATTTTCGCGCAGATGGCGGCGGAGGAGCACTCCATTCCCCGCTGGATCGTCTGTGGGGCGGGGACCGGCGGAACGTCGGCGACGATCGGTCGCTTCATCGGCTATCGGCGCCATGCCACGCAGCTGTGCGTGGCCGACCCGGTCCACTCGGTCTTCCACCGCCACTTCGCCGACCGCGCGGCACTATCATTGCCCGGGGGCTGCGCGAGCTGCATCGAGGGGATCGGTCGCCCGCGCGTCGAGCCCAGCTTCATCCCCTCGGTCATCGACCGGATGATCGCGGTCGATGACGCGGCTAGCATCGGTGCGATGAGGGCGCTCTCCCGCCGGCTCGGGCGTCGCGTCGGCGGCTCGACCGGCACCAACCTCGTCGCCGTGGCCCAGTTGGTGGAGGAAATGGCCAGCCGTGGCGAAGCCGGCTCGATCGTGTCCATCCTGTGCGACGGCGGCGATCGTTACGGCTGCACTTATTATGACGACGCATGGCTCGACGCGCGGGGGCTCGATTGGCGGCGCAACGATATGGCGTTCGACACCATGTTCGCCGCGTAAGGTAGGCGCCTTTGTTCCAACTGCCGATTGGGTGGCAGCCTATGAGGTCGCCCGCCGCCTCAAGGCGCTCAGCGGCCTCACGCCCTGCGGATACGTCACGAAGATCGCGACGTCAGAGCAAGAAAGCTTCATCTTCAACCCGATCCACCATATGCCGGGATGGCACACCTGGTTTCGCGATGGGTCCGGCGGGCGCAGCCTGTCTGGCGGCGGCATGCGCCGGAAGACAGGGCCGCAGTCCAACGCTATGAGCGCAGGATGGCCCGGCTGCTCCTGTTCAACAAACCCTTCGGGGTCTTATCGCAGTTCACGGATCGAGGATCGCCAACGCTTCGGTCGACCTTATCCGACTTCATTGCGGTGAAGGGCGTTTATCCCGCCGGGCGGCTCGATCGGGACAGCGAGGGCCTGCTGCTATTATGCGACGATGGGCGGCTGCAGGCGCGTATTGCCGATCCGCGCTTCAAGATGCCCAAGACCTATCTCGTACAGGTCGAGGGCGATGCGCAGGAGCCGGAACTAGAGCGCTTGCGGCGGGGCGTCCGGCTCAAGGACGGCATGACCCTGCCTGCCGACGTCGCCCGGATCGACGCGCCGGACCTGTGGCCGCGCGATCCACCGATACGGGAGCGCAAGTCCATCCCCGACAGCTGGCTGCAAATCACCATCCGCGAAGGGCGCAACCGGCAGGTGCGCCGAATGACGGCGGAGGTTGGCTTGCCCACCCTGCGGCTGGTCCGCTGGTCGATCGGCGACTGGTCCGTCGCCGGGATCGCGCAGGGCCGATTCGAAGAAGTCTCCAGCGCGGACAAGAGTTTCAAATCTCAATGAATTATCGCCATTCTTTCCATGCCGGCAACAGCGCCGACGTCGTGAAGCACAGTCTGTTGATCGCCCTCGTCCGGGCGTTGCAGCAGAAACCGGGTGCGTTGACCCTGATCGACACCCATGCCGGCTGCGGGCTCTACGACCTGGGCGGCGAGCAGGCGCAGCGTACCGGCGAAGCCGCACACGGCGTATTGCGGGCCTTTGCCGACCCGAACCCCTTGCTGGACGACTATCGCGCCGCCGTGCAGGCAGTGAATGCCGGAGCCGAGCCGCGTCTCTACCCGGGCTCGCCGCAGTTCCTGGCGCAGCTGCTGCGCCCGCAAGACCTGCTGATCCTCAACGAAAAACATCCCGAGGATGCCGCTGCCCTGCGCGGCGCAATGCGCGGGTCGTCTGCGGCCGTGCACGAGCGCGATGCCTATGAACTGTGGCTGGCGATGCTGCCGACCCGAACGGCACGCGGCGTAGTGGTGGTCGATCCGCCTTACGAACAGACCGACGAACGCGCCCGCATCACCGCCACCCTGGCCGCGGCGCACCGCAAATGGGCGCATGGCGTGACGGTCATCTGGTATCCGCTGAAAGACCGCGCGCCGCATCAGCAGTGGAAGGCCCAGCTGCGTAGGCTCGGTATCCCGAAATTCCTGGTCGTCGAGCATTGGTTGTATGATGCCGATCAGCCCGGCATCTATAACGGCGCGGGCCTTTTCATCATCAATCCGCCCTATGCCTTCACCCAGGCACTGCCCCCTCTGCTGGAAGCCCTCCGCGCCGCGCTGGCGCCGGAAGGGCATCGAGGCGAGATCACAATGGACTGGCTGGACGATCCAAAAGGGGCCTAGCCAGATCTGGTTTTCCAGACCCATCACTTGCGCTGGTTTGTCTTCAGTTAAGCGACGGGCCCGCTGCAAGGGCTGACCTCGATCGCGATATAGCGAATGCCGTCATACGTCCTGACATTGACCGGCGGATCGTTATGCAGGCGGGCAAACCGGTCTATGGCCGTACGTCACTCGTCGACGAGCTTGGGGTCGCGGCGCTGGAATCCCGCTCGTCCCTTGGCGATTGTAGGTTTACAGCCGGGTCATGCGAACTCGGCACCACGCCGAATGGGATCGCAGATGGTAGGATGCGCAGGCGGATCGGATCGATATTCAGCGCGGACGGCGCCGAGCCTGCCGGGAAGGGCTCGACCGATCACCTCGTAGGGCGCTGGCTGATAACGCTGCAAGCTTCTGCTCAAAGACGACGGTATAGGGATGCTAGCGCTGGCGGGCTTCGTCAGGATCGAAAGTATCGAGGGACCGCCAAAACCGCGCAAATCCGCCATTCCGGCGTGCGCTGGTGACCCCTACGAGAATCGAACTCGTGTTTTCGCCGTGAGAGGGCGACGTCCTAACCGCTAGACGAAGGGGCCGTGCAGTGGAGGGGCGCTGTTAGCGGGGGTGGGAGGGGACGTCAAGCGCCTCCCCGGTGAAACCCGGATAAAAGTGGAAAGGGCGGAGCGACATGGTGCCGGTCCGCCCTTTTCAGGCCGGTCAGGCCGCGGCCTTGCGGCGTTCGGCCATTTCCTCGTTCAGCATTTCGGCGAGCAGGAAGGCCAGTTCCAGGCTCTGACCCGCATTCAGGCGGGGGTCGCAATGGGTGTGGTAGCGGTCGGCCAGCGACTGTTCGGTCACATCGATCGCGCCGCCGGTGCACTCGGTCACGTTCTGGCCGGTCATCTCGGCATGGATGCCACCCGCATGGGTGCCCTCGGCACGGTGGACGGCGAAGAAGCCGCGCACTTCGGCCAGGATGCGGTCGAAGGGGCGGGTCTTGTAGCCGGTCGCCGCCTTGATCGTGTTGCCGTGCATCGGGTCGCACGACCAGACGACTGGATGTCCCTCGCGCGTCACGGCGCGGACCAGCTTGGGCAGGTGCGCCTCGATCTTGTCATGGCCATAGCGGGTGATGAGCGTCATGCGGCCCGGCACGCGGCCGGGGTTCAGCGTGTCGAGCATCCGCAGTAGCGCCTCGGGCTCCAGGCTCGGTCCGCACTTCACGCCGATCGGATTGCCGATGCCGCGCAGGAACTCGACATGCGACGAGCCCTCGAAGCGAGTACGGTCGCCGATCCACAGGAAATGCGCCGAGGTGTCGTACCAGTCACCCGTCAGCGAATCCTGCCGCGTCAGTGCCTGCTCATAGGGCAACAACAACGCCTCATGGCTGGTGTAGAAGCTGGTCTGCGCCAGTTGCGGGACCGAAGCCGGGTCGATGCCGCAGGCCGCCATGAAGTCCAGCGCCTCGCCGATACGGTCGGCCATCTCGCTGTACTTCTGCGCCCATGGGCTGCGGCCCATGAAGTCGTGGGTCCAGCGATGGACCTGGTGCAAATTGGCATAGCCGCCCTGCGCGAACGCACGCAGCAGGTTCAGCGTCGCGGCCGACTGCGCATAGGAGCGCAGCATCCGCTGGGGATCGGGCACGCGCGCTTCGGGGGTGAAGGCGATGTCGTTGACATTGTCACCGCGATAGCTGGGCAGCTCGACGCCGCCGACCACCTCGGTATCGGCCGAGCGCGGCTTGGCGAACTGGCCCGCCATGCGGCCCAGCTTCACCACGGGCAGCTTGGAGGCGAAGGTTAGGACGACCGCCATCTGCAGGATGACGCGGAAGGTGTCGCGGATGTTGTTGGCGCTATGTTCGGCAAAACTCTCGGCGCAGTCGCCGCCTTGGAGCAGGAAGCCACGGCCCGCCGCTACTTCGGCCAGCTCGGCGGTCAGGCTGCGCGCCTCGCCCGCAAAGACCAGCGGCGGATAGGTCGCCAGCGTCTTGGTCGCGGCGTCCAGCGCATTCTGGTCGGGATAGCGGGGAAGCTGGCGCGCTTCGGCATTCATCCAGCTTTCGGGCGCCCATTTCGCGGCCATGATCGTCCTGCTCTTTCGTCTTCTTGTGTTTGAGGGATCGCCCATGCGCCGAATTGCGGCCATACGCAATGAAGTTGGCGTTTGAGCCCCCCAAGTCGCGTGCTTTGTTGCGCCCGATACCAGTTTGCGCCGAGTGGTGGCGGATTGCGGCAACCGGCTTTGCGGATTGCGGGGAGAGGCGGTAGCAGGAGCGCGATGTCGCGTGCCTCCATCCTGTCCTCGGCGGTCGTCGCCCTGTCCGCCTTCCTGTTGTCGGTGCCCGATCGGGCGCCCGCCGCGCCGATGGTCTCGATCGAGAACACCGACGACACCGCGCTGTTCGGGGCGATGCGCGACGCCGATCTGCGGCTGGCGACGATCGCGTGGCGGCTGGCGACGGCGAACGCGGCGATCTGTCCCGACCGCGCACCGACTCCCGGCATCGTCGTTCATGCGATCGACCAGTACGACCCGGGCGTGCGCAAGCAACTGCCCGCGATCTTCGGCTTCGAAGGACCGGTGGCGGTCGAGGCGGTCGTGCCGGGCAGCGCGGCGGCGCGGGCAGGGGTCCAGGCAAACGACACGATCGAGGCGGTCGACGGCAAGCCCTTCGTCGTGAACCCGGCGGGTGCTTCGCAGGCGAACACCGCGACCCGCGACGCCGCGCAACGCCTGATCGCGGCCGAGCCCGCCGACCGGCCGCTGCGGCTGACCTTGCTGCGGCATGGGCAAAAGCGAGAGGTGACGGTCGCGGCACAGCCCGGATGTCGCTCGCGGTTCGAGATGCTGATGGGGCCGGGCCTGACCGCCTCGGCGGACGGCGACATCGTCCAGATCGGCTCGCGCTTTTTCGAGCGGTTCGACGACCGGATGATCGCGGTCGTCGTCGCGCATGAATTCTCGCACAATATCCTGCACCACCGCGATCGGCTGGACGCGGCTGGGGTGAAGCGCGGCCTGTTGTCCGAGTTCGGGCGCAACGGTCGGCTGTTCCGCCAGACCGAGACCGAGGCCGATCTGCTGGGCGTCATCCTGATGCGCAATGCGGGCTATGATCCGCAGGATGCGGTGCGGTTCTGGCGCGAGCATGGCGGCGAGGTCGACGGCGGCATCTTCCGCAGCCGGACGCATCCATCCTCCTCGGCGCGTGCCGATGCGGTTGCGGCCGAGATCGCGGCCATTCCGGCGGGCGCGCCGACACCCTATCGCCCGCCGCTGCTCGACCAAAGCGGCGCCGCATTACAATAGTCTGGATATGTAGCGGCTTAACCAACCGTTTGTAGTTGTAGGCTAGTCCCGATGAAAATCGCGAGCATGACGGCCCGCGATGTCGGGAATTGCCATGTTTTCATCCTTGCCCATTCCGAAGAAGATCGGTCTGTCCTTCGCGGTCGTCATCATGACGGTGTTCGTCATGATCGGGGTCCTGTGGTGGGCCTTCGCGCGCATCCAGACGACCACGGCGCAAAGCGGTTTCGCTCAGGACGTCTACAGCTCCACGCTCGAGATGGAGGGCGGGGTCCAACGCGAAAACGCCCAGATGCGCGGTTTCCTGATTACCTCGGACGAGGCCTATCTGAAGCAGTATTTCGAGTCGCGTGCGACCGAAATCCAGGCCGCGGCCAAGCTCGACTCGTTGCTGGCGAACGATCCGAAAGCCCGCGCAGCGGTCGCCAGGTCGCATGAGCATATGCAGGAATGGCGTCGCACGATCAGCGATCCGCTGATCGAACGCAGCCGTACCGACCGTGACGGCGCGCAGGCATGGCTTCGCCAGAACAGCACGCGCGTTCGCGTCACCGCGGTGCTTCAGGCGCTGCGCGACGTACGGACGCAGACGGTCGGGCAGCTGGATCGCGTGCGCGCCGCGCGAAAGACGGCGCTGGTCACCGGGCAGTGGAGCCTGATCATCGGCGGCCTGGCGATGATCGGCGTCGCGGTGGCGATGGCGATGCTGCTGGCGCGGGCGCTGGGCCAGCCGATCGTCCGGCTGACCGGCATCATGGAGGACCTGGCGCGCGGTCGTAACGACATCGCCGTCCCCGATGCCGAGCGCGGCGACGAATTGGGCAGCATGTCACGCGCTGTGGTCATCTTCCGCGACGCGGCCATCGCCAAGGCGCGGGCGGATGCAGAACAGAATGAGGTGGTCGGCAGCATCGGCGACGCGCTGGGTCGGCTGGCCAACTCGGACCTGACGGCCCGGCTTTCGGGCTTCCCACCATCCTATGCGGCGATCGAGCGCGACTTCAACACGGCGGTTTCGCGCCTGTCGGGTTCGCTGGCGGCGGTGCGGGTCAATGCCTCCGGCATCACCAGCGGCACGGTGGAAATGAACGAAGCCGCCGACGATCTGGCACGCCGCGCCGAGCAGCAGGCCGCCAGCATCGAGGAAACCTCGGCCGCGATGAACGAGATCGCCCAGTCGGTCACGGCGGCGGCGACCAAGGCGCAGTCGGCGGAGAGCATCGTCCGCAAGGCGAGTAGCGACGTCGCCAATAGCGAGGCGATCGTGCGCCGCACCGTGTCGGCGATCGGCGACATCGAGCGCTCGTCGAACGAGATCGCCGAGATCATCGCGGTCATCGACGGCCTGTCCTTCCAGACGAATCTGCTGGCGCTGAACGCCGGTGTCGAGGCGGCGCGCGCGGGCGATGCGGGCAAGGGCTTTGCGGTCGTCGCCTCCGAAGTACGCGCGTTGGCCGAACGTTCGGCAGAGGCGGCGCGCGACATCAGTGCCCGGATCACCACCACGGTCGACCGGGTGCGCAGCGGCGTGGAACTGGCCAACAAGACCGACGAGTCGCTGCGCCTGATCGCGACCGGGATGCAGGATATCACCGGACTGGTCGAGGCGATCGCGGGCGGTGCGTCCGAGCAGGCGACCAGCATCAAGCAGGTCAATCTGGCGATCAACGACATGGATGGCGTGACGCAAGCGAATGCCGCGATGGTCGAGGAAGTGACCGCCGCTATACGCGCCCTGTCTGCCGAAACGCGCGCACTGGAGGAGCAGATCGGCCGTTTCCGCATCGACGAGGCGGCTGTCGCGCCCTCCGCGCCCGTCATGTCGATACGCCGTGCGGCCCCGGCATCCGCCGCCCCGGTGCGGCGCGCAGCGAGCCCGGTGCAGGGCAACCTCGCCATGAAGCAGAACGACGACGATTGGAGCAGCTTCTGATTATCGCCTGAAGCCCCAGCGACGTGTAAAAAGGTCCGCAATCCCACCCGCCGGATTGCGGACCTTTCCGCATTCCGCGCAGGGCGGGGGCTTCACGCGGCGTGGGGATTGTAAGTCGCACCGCGCCGGTGCAAGCGGCGGGCATGGATATTCCCGCACGCTACGCCGATCTCATCGCCTGGATCGGAGACGGCACCGGCATGGCCGACAGCCTGTTGCACGTCCATGCGGGCATGGCGGTGCTGTTCCTGGCGCGGATCCTGACCCGCAAGTCGCTGGCGACGCCGATCCCGCTGGCGTGCGTCGCACTGGCCGAGGCGGCGAACGAGATCCTCGACCGGCTGCATTACGGGTCTTGGCGCTGGGCCGACACGCTGGGCGACATTGCCAATACGATGTTCTGGCCGACGGTGCTGTTTATCGGCCTCAGGATGCGAACCCCACGCAGCCGACGCTGACCCGGCAGAGGGCTAGCTATCCGGCAGCACCGGTTTCCAGTCCCAGCCCAGCGGATCGCCGTCCATCACCTCGACCCCGGCGGCGAGCAGGGTGTCGCGGATCGCATCGCCCCGCGCGAAATCCTTGTCCGCCCGCGCCGCGCGCCGTTCGACCAGTTGCGCTTCGATCGCGGCTTCGTCCAGCGTGGCGGTCTTGGGACGGGTGCGCAGGTCGGCGCGGGTCAGCGTCGCCAGTTGCAGCCCCAAAGTCGCGTCGAAATCGGTGAGCGCGGCGAGTCGCACGCCCGGCGACAACTTCTTGTCGCCCAGCATCTCGTCCAGCACGGGCAGCGCGCGCGGTGTCGCCAGATCGTCGGACAGCGCGGCATCCAGCCTCTCGCGATAGCGGGCCGCATCGCCCTTTTCGGGTGCATCGGCGCGGGTGCGAAGCCCCTCCACCGTCTGGACCAGCCGTTTCAATCGCACCTGCGCGGCGGCGAGGCCGTCCCAGCCGAACTCCATCTCCGAGCGATAATGCGCCTGAAGGCACATCAAACGGTAAGCCAGCGGGTGGAAGCCGCGATCCATCAGCGCCTGGAGGGTCAGGAATTCGCCCGACGACTTGGACATCTTGCCGGTGCGGTCGACCAGGAAGTTGTTGTGCATCCAGATATTGGCGCCGCTGTCGGCGGTGCAGCCATGCGCCTGGTTCTGCGCGATCTCATTGGGGTGATGAATCTCGCGGTGGTCGATGCCGCCGGTATGGATGTCGAACTGCGCGCCCAGATATTGTTTGCTCATCACCGAGCATTCCAGATGCCAGCCCGGCGCGCCGGGACCCCATGGGCTGTCCCACTCCATCTGCCGATTCTCGCCCGGCGCGGAGGCGCGCCAGATGGCGAAGTCCGCCGGATGCCGCTTGCCCGCAACCGGATCGATCCGGCTCTCGCCTTCGTCGTCCTGATGACGGGCGAGGCGGCCATAATCGGGCACGGTCGTCACGTCGAAATACAGCCCGTCGGGCAGGCGATAGCAATGCTTGGCCTCGATCGCCTTGGCGAAGTCGATCATCTGGGGGACATGCTCGGTCGCCAGCGGAAAGCGGGTCGGCTCGGCAATGCCCAGATCCTTCAGATTCTGCTTGAAAGCGGACGTGTAATGCGCGGCGATTGCCCAGATATCCTGGCCGCTCTTCCGGGCGGCGGCTTCCATCTTGTCGTCGCCCGCATCGGCGTCGGAGGTCAGATGGCCGACATCGGTGATATTGATGATATGGGTGAGCGGCCACCCCTTCCACCGCAACACACGCGACAGCGTGTCGGTGAAGACATAGGCCCGCAGATTGCCGATATGCGCGTAATTGTAGACGGTCGGCCCGCAGGAATAGACGCGCACATTGGCCGGATCGATCGGCCGGAAGGTCTCCGGCGCACGGGTCAGGCTGTTGTATAGGGTCAGCGGAGTGGCGGGTGCAGTCATGGCGCTTGCCTTAGCCATGTCGGCTGCGGCCCGAAAGAGGCCCCGGTCCGGCGGGTACCGGACCGGGGGTGACGCGGTGACAGGGGAGGCACCGTGTCGTTTCGTTCCTGAACCTCAAAGGCCCATGAACATGTCAGGGTGCCCGGCATACGGGAGTTAGCCGGACAGCGATGCTTTTAGGATACGGCGGATCACCACAGCATGGCCGCAACATGACAAGGCTGTTCAATTCCGGGTGTTGGCGACGAATCGAGCAAGCCGGGCGACGGGGCGATTTGCGATGCGACGGGTTGTATTCGGCCGACCGCGCTGCTAGGAGCGCCCCACGATGCGGCCACAGTTGTTCTGCGGCCGCTTTATCCTGTTTTGCCGGAGCAATTCGTTTTTATGCAGATCATCGTTCGCGACAACAATGTGGATCAGGCCCTTCGCGCGCTCAAGAAGAAGCTGCAGCGGGAAGGCGTGTATCGCGAAATGAAGCTCCGTCGCCACTACGAGAAGCCCTCGGAAAAGCGCGCTCGGGAGCGTGCAGCGGCCGTGCGTCGTGCCCGCAAGCTCGAGCGCAAGCGCGCCGAGCGCGACGGCGCCCGGTAAGCGCCCCGGTAAGCGCATCGCCGGACGGCGCCGTGTCCCCCCGCATTGGGCGAGGGGACGGCGCGGTCCGGCACTGGCCGACTCGCATGGCGCGATTCGGCCCGCGCTTGGAGCGCTGCATTCTCTGAACGCCCACGCACAGAGCGAGAAACAGGCATGTCCGTAACCGCTGTTCCCCTTCGTCCCGTCCGGCGTTCCTATCTGGTCTGGATATGGGTTGCGGTGGTCGCGGCCATCGTCGTCGCCGCCTTGCTGGCGCGCCAGGGCGATGCCGCGCTGCTGCGCGAGGCGCGCGGCGCGGATGTCACGACGAACGCGTCGGGCCTTCAATATAAGGTGATCCAGCCCGGGCAGGGCGGGGCGCACCCGACCGCGACGGATGTGGCGCTGGTCAACTATACCGGTCGTCTGATCGACGGCACCGTCTTCGACGCTTCGAAGCAGCCGACGCCGATGCCGCTGTCGAGCGTGCTGCCCGGCTTTGCCGAAGCGCTCAAGCTGATGCCCAAGGGCGCGAAGTACCGTTTCTGGCTGCCGGCCAAGCTCGGCTATGGTGACCGCGCCAATGGCCCGATCCCGGCCAATTCGGAACTGGTGTTCGACGTCGAGATGATCGACTTCATCCCCGAGGCGGTGCTGCGGCAGATGCAGGCGCAGCAGTCGATGATGGGCGGTGGCGTCCCCGGCGGGATGCCCGGCGGTGCTCCCGGCGCACCGTCACCCCGCTGACGCGCACGCCCCTCAACACCGTATCCGATCGAATCATGATCGCCGGAGCCTCACAGGGTTCCGGCGATTTTGCGTTGTGGGGTGGCCGAGAGCCATGTCGGGGAATGCTTTGGCGTCCCAGGATCGGAATGCCAGCTGGCGATGAAGGGGCAAAGTCTGGTTATAGCCGCAAGTCCGGGTGGCGCTCGACTAGGCTGATTCCGTGTTATAGCTCTTACAGGCGGGCGGCAGCGCCCTCTAGGCCCCGACGCGCGCCTTGGTCGCGAATCAGCCCAGCGCGCACGGTGACGTCCGTTTGAACCATCAATGTGATGTCATCCCGCTCCTGCGCCTCGAGACGGAGACGTCGGGGGCGGTGGCGATCGGATGCTTTCCCGTTTGTGCGCAATCTGAAGGATAGTCCGTCAGCGACGATATGTCCTTGGACTAAAAGGGTCAGGCGCGCGGATGTCACGCTGATCGGCCATCAATGTGGGGATGGCAAAGCCGTCATGGCATTCAGGCCGTGCTTGGCTTCCTCCAGCCTTCTGGCTGGAGTTGCGCTTCGCGTCGTAGCGAATCCGACATAAGCACCTCGCTTCACGGCAAAGCACCCATCTTCGCCGGACAAAAAAATAGCGGCCCGAAGGCCGCTATTCCTTTCAACCGTGAGGCTGAAGCAACTTAGTTGCTGTCGGCGTCGTCGTCCGAGTCGGCGACCACGACGATGCCGGCAACGACGGCAGCAGCCGCCAGGACGGCGACGAGGATGCCACCGCCGGCCAGGCCGTTCTTCTTGGCGGTCGGCGCCGAGGCGCGAACCGACTTCGAAACCGAAAGGCTGGCAGCCGGGTTCGCAGCCATTGCCGGAGCAACGGTCATCGAAACGGCGGCAGCGGCGACGAGAAACTTCCCAAGACGCATGTCGAACTCCCTTAATATTTGTCAGTGACGCCCATGGCACGCAGATCGTCCCAAGGCAACCCCACCAACGAGTATGGGACAGTTATGCTCCCACACTGATGCGGCAATGCAACATCACTTTACCGCTCTGCGGCTATACGGTGCTTTGCCGCCAAACGGAATGCCCTGACAAACGTTTCGGCTCGGTAAAGAGACGTCAAGTGGAAAAAATCTCGCGTCCCTGATCTTCCAGCATCAGTGCGGTCAGGCGGTCGCTGTGATAGGCGCCCGTGTCGATCCCGATACGGTGCGGCAGGATTTCTGCCTCTTCGGCAACGGTATGACCATGCACCACCATCTTTTCGAGCGGGGCGCGGTGATCGAGAAAGGGATCGCGAATCCAGCGCGTTTCGGCGAGTTTCTGTTCGGCGATCGGAATGCCGGGGCGAACGCCTGCATGGACGAAGGCATAGTCGCCCAGGACCATGATCTCCTTCAAATTTTCCAGGAATGTCCGATGCTCGGGCGGCACGACGGCGTTCAGCCGCTCGGCGACCTCGGCATAATCGAGCCGCTCATAGTCCTCCGCCGTGACGCCGTAGCTCAGCATCGTCTCGCGGCCGCCGATTCGGCAGAACAGCCGCAGCGCCTTGTCGTCGCCTTCGATCGCGCGCAGGAAAATCTCTTCGTGATTGCCCATGATACAATGGACTTGGGGATCGGCGGCGCACAGGCCGCGCACCCGCTCCACCACGCCCGCCGAGTCGGGGCCACGATCGACGAGATCGCCCAGGAAGATGATGTGTCGCTCGGCGGGCGCGCGGGCGGCGTGATCCGCCTCGATCCGGGTGAGGATGGCGTCAAGCAAATCCAGCCGACCATGGATATCGCCGACAGCATAGACCCGTAGACCGGGCTCCATGGCGGGTACGAAATCAGGAACGCGTTTTCGTAGATTCAACAGCTTGGCAAGCATGGATGGTCTGATGTCCGCTATAGGCGGTTGTGCTTAGTCCCGACCGTCCGCCCGTGCAATGCGACGCGGGGGTCAGCTCTGGTCGGGCCAAAGCCCGCGGGTATCCAGAACGGCCTTGCCCCGACGCTCGTCGAGCGGAACGGATCGGAAGATGTCGTGATCGACCAGAACGATCATCGCCCCGCAAGTTTCCAGCGCGGTGTCGATATCGATCAGCCGCGCGCCCGTTCCGTCAAAGGCGCGGGGCAGGGTAGTGGCATAGGGCTCGACGACGTGGACGCGCTCTCCGAATCGGGCGGCGAGCGCGGCGGCGACCTTCAGGGCGGGGCTTTCGCGGAAGTCGTCGATATTGGCCTTGAATGCCAGGCCCAGGCAGGCGACCGGACCGTCCTGCGCTTCAATCATCGCAGCAGCGCGGGCGATGATGTGGTCGGTCTTGCCGTCATTCACCTCGCGCGCGGTGCGGATCAGTGGCGTGTTGGCGGGATCGGCGGCGACCAGGAACCAGGGGTCGACCGCGATGCAGTGGCCGCCGACGCCGGGACCGGGCGACAAGATGTTGACGCGCGGATGGCGGTTGGCCAGCCGGATCACTTCCCACACATCGACGCCCAGCGTGTCCGCCACCAAGCTGAGTTCATTGGCAAAGGCGATGTTGACGTCGCGAAAGGCGTTTTCGGTCAGCTTGGTCATCTCCGCCGCGCGCGCGGTGGTGGTGACGCACGCGCCGCGTACGAAGCGCCGGTAAAAGGCCAGCGCCTTGCGCGCGCAGCGCGGCGTGATGCCGCCGATGACCCGGTCATTGTCGATCAGTTCGACCAGGATACGGCCGGGCAGCACGCGTTCGGGGCAATAGGCGATGGCCAGATCGGCCTGCTCGCCCGGCCGGGTGGCGCCCGGCAGCTTCAGGTCGGGCCGTTCGCGTGCGATCAGATCGCGCACCTGCTCCGTGGTGCCGACGGGAGAGGTCGACTCGAGGATCACCGTGTCGCCGCTCTTCAGCACCGGCGCAATCGCGCGCGCGGCGTCGAGGACGAAGGTGATGTCGGGCTGGCGATCTTGGGTGAAGGGGGTCGGCACCGCGATGACGAAGACATCGGCGGGTGCGACGGTCAGCGAGGCTTTCAGGCTGCCGCGCGCGACCACGCCCGAGACGAGGCCGTCCAGATCGACCTCCTCGATATGGACGCGACCCGAATTGATCGTGTCCACGACAGAAGGCGTGACGTCGACGCCCGTCACCATCGCGCCGGTCCGCGCGATGACCGCGGCGGTGGGCAGGCCGATATAGCCCAGCCCCATCACCGTGACCGAGAGTTCAGAGTCCAAGGGCATGGGTCATGATCCTGTTGATCCGCTCGGCGGTGTCGCCCGAGCCGAACGGGTTGTGCGCGCGCGCCATGGCGGCGTAACGATCGGCGTCGTCCAGCAACGCGAAGACTTCCGTAGCGATCCGATCCTCGTCGGTGCCGACCAGCCGCGCGGTGCCCGCCTCGACGCCTTCGGGGCGTTCTGTGGTCTCGCGCATGACCAGCACCGGCTTGCCGAGTGCGGGCGCTTCCTCCTGCACCCCGCCCGAGTCGGTCAGGACGATATGCGCGGCGTCCAGCGCGCGGACGAAATGGGGATAATCGAGCGGCGCGATCCGCGCGATGGCGGGGTGATCGCCCAGCACTTCGTCCATGACGGCCACGACATTGGGGTTGGGGTGCATCGGGAACAGGATGCCGACATCCCCCCGATCGGCGATCCGGCGCAGCGCGCGGGCGATCGCCGCCATGCCGTCGCCAAAATTCTCACGCCGATGCGTCGTGGCCAGCACGATCGGCTTGCCCTCCAGCCGCGCCAGCACGGGATCGAGGCCCGAGGCCAGCGTCGGATCAGTTGCAATCCGCTCCTTCGTCCAAAGGAGCGCGTCGATCACGCTGTTGCCGGTGACATGGACCCGCGCCGGATCAATTCCCTCGGCCATGAGCGCGGCGGCGGCGGTTTGGGTGGGTGCGAAGTGGAGCGCGGCGATCGGTGCGATCATCCGCCGGTTCACCTCTTCGGGCCAAGGCTGATAGATGTCGCCCGAACGCAGCCCCGCCTCGACATGGGCGACGGGAATCTTACGATAATAGGCTGCGAGCGCGCCGGCCATGGCGGTGGCTGTATCGCCCTGCACGACGACCATCGCCGGACGCTCGGCATCCATCACTTCGCCCAGCCCGGTCAGCAGCCGCGCGGTCAGCCGGTCGAGCGATTGGCCAGGCTCCATCAGGTCCAGGTCATGGTCGGGGGCGAGATCGGCGATCCTCAGCACCTGATCAAGCATCCCGCGATGCTGCGCGGTCACGCAGACGCGTACCGGCGCCGCATTCGCCGCGCGCAGAGCCCTGATGACGGGGAACAGTTTGATCGCTTCGGGTCTTGTGCCGAAGACGACAAGTATGGGGGCAAGGATCGGGCGCTTCATCGGGCGATTCGTAACCTGTCGCTTTTAAGGACACCCTAATCGCATCCCGGCGGCGCAAGGCTATGTTGCGCTGCACGATCCGGCTAGAGGTAGATTGATCCAGGGAGGTTTCATGACGATCAAGAAGGTTCGCAAGGCTGTTTTTCCTGTCGCCGGTTTGGGTACGCGTTTTCTGCCCGCCACAAAGTCGATGCCGAAGGAAATGCTGACCGTCGTCGACAAGCCGCTGATCCAGTACGCCGTCGAGGAAGCACTGGAAGCGGGTATCGAGCAGATCATCTTCGTCACCGGCCGCGGCAAGGGCGCGCTGGAGGATCATTTCGACATCTCCTACGAACTGGAAGCCACGATGAAGGCGCGCGGCAAGAGCCTCGCGGTGGTCGAGGGCATCCGCCAGAAGCCGGGTTCGCCCGTCTATGTCCGCCAGCAGGAGCCGCTGGGCCTGGGCCATGCCGTATGGTGCGCGCGTGAGATCGTCGGCGACGAGCCCTTCGCGGTGCTGCTGCCCGACGAGCTCATGGTCGGCGGCTTCATGAAGCAGATGGTCGAGGCCTATGACCGGGTCGGCGGCAACGTCATCGGCGCGCTGGAAGTGCCCGACAGCGAAACCGACAAATACGGCATCATCTCGCCCGGCAAGCAGGATGGTCGCCTGACCGAAGTCACCGCGCTGGTCGAAAAGCCCAAGGGCAAGGCACCGTCGAACCTGATGATCCCGGGCCGCTACATCCTCCAGCCCGAGGTCATGCAGATCCTCGACGCGCAGGAGCCGGGCGCGGGTGGCGAAATCCAGCTGACCGACGCGATGGCCAAGCTGATCGGCAACCAGCCCTTCCATGGCTTCACCTTCGATGGGCAGCGTTATGACTGCGGCGACAAGGCGGGCTGGCTGACCGCGAATTTGGCACTGGGTCTGGCGCGCGAGGATATCGGCCCGGCGGTGCGCGCGTTCGCGAAGAACCTGCTAGGCTGATTGAGCTTCAGCGTTGTTGAAGAGGGGCGGGCCGAAAGGTCGCCGCCCCTTTTTCATTTCTCCCCTGCAGGGAGAAATTATGATTACCGCCCGCGCTTATCCGCCCGGCGCGCGAGCCAGCCGAAGGTCAGCAGGATCAGCGTCGGACACAGCATCGTGTTCCAGATGTCGAACCAGCTGGCGGGCAGATTGCCCTCGTCGGTCGCGTAGAAGGGCTGGAGCAGGTCATAGGCTTCGTTGATCGTCTCGATCACCAGCACGGTCAGCCAGCAGCGCCAGTCCCAGGGCTTGCGCCGCATGACCAGCGCCGCGAGGGTCAGGATCGCCACGCCCGCATAGGCGTGGAGCGTACTGTCGGGCAGGCCGGTGACTTGCCCGATCCAGCTCTTGTCGCCAGTCCAGTCGAGCCAGCCATGCGGCGGCGTCGGCCGCGCGCTCATGCCGCCACCGCGACGGCCCGGGCGCAGCGGCAACCGGGGTCCTTGGGCAGGGCCAGCGTGCGGAACCGCATGGTCAGCATGTCGGCGATCAGGATGCTGCCCGCGCTGTCGCGGCCGAACGGAGCCGCCGCGCGCAATGTCTCCAGCGCGGCGAGACTGCCCATCACGCCGGTCACCGGCCCCAGCACGCCGTCATCGGCGCAGGTCAGTCCCGCCTGGTCCGCGGCGTCGCCGACGAAGCAGCGATAACAGGGCTTGTCCGCTTCCCAGCCGCGATAGACCGCCAGCTGTCCCTCGAACTGCCCCACCGCCGCCGAGACGAGCGGGATGCGCAGGCCCAGCGCGGCGTCGGCCACCGCCAGCCGGGTCGCGAAATTGTCGCAGCCGTCCAGCACCACGTCGGCGCCTTCGATCAGCGCGGCGGCATTGTCCGGCGTCACCCGCGTCCGATGCGCCGTGACGGTGACATGCGGGTTCAGCCGAGAGACGTGCGCGGCGGCGGCCTCGACCTTGGGGATCCCACGATCCTCGGTGGTGAAGATGGTCTGGCGTTGCAGGTTCGACGGCTCGACCACATCGTCGTCGATCAGCACCAGTGATCCGATGCCGGCGGCGGCCAGATACTGGATGGCGGGAGAGCCGATGCCTCCCGCACCGATCACCGCGACCCGCGCCTTTTTCAGACGAATCTGTCCGCTTCCCCCGAATTCGCGGAGCACCATATGGCGGGCATAACGGGCCAATTCGTCGTCGTTCAGGATCATCCCGGCCATGTATAGGTGATGACCGTCCGATACCAGCGACCGCCCGGGATCATCGTGCGATGGGCCAGGTGGCGCACCATGCGCTGTGCCGCACCTGCGGTAAATTGTTCGACCGTGGGGCATCCGATGGCGAGCGGCACGATGCTGTCGGCGCTGCCATCGGTGCTGATCCGGATGGCGAGCGGCATGACCAGCACCATCTGCGCCTCCGCCGCCTTGGCCCGCGGGCAGCGTCCGGCTGCCACCTCGTAGCGGACGAAGCGGACCATGTCGGGACCGGCGGGCGGCAGGGTGAGGGAGGAAAGCGTCGACCAGTCATGCGGCGGCTCGGCGGCACCCGCAGCGGCGGGGGGCGTCGCGGGGACGACCGGCGCCGTCGGCACGGTCGCCTGCATCGTGGCGGCGACGAGAAGCAGCGCCGCGATCACCGCCCGGTCGATCCGAAGCCGCCCGTACCCCGCCCGGTCGAGTCGAGTTCATCGACCTGCGCAAGGGTCGCGCGCTGGACGGGGGCGGGGACGAGCTGGGCGATGCGTTCGCCGCGCACCACGTCGAACGGCGCGTCGCCCAGATTGGCGAGGATCACCTTCACCTCGCCGCGATAATCCTCGTCGATCGTCCCTGGCGTGTTGAGGCAGGTGATGCCGTGCTTCAGCGCCAGGCCCGAGCGCGGGCGCACTTGCACCTCGTAGCCCGGCGGGATCGCGATGGCCAAGCCGGTCGCGACGGCGGCGCGTTTGCCGGGCTCCAGTGTCAGCGTCTCGGCCGCGACCACATCCATGCCCGCCGCTCCCGGCGTGGCATAGGCGGGCAGGGGAAGCCCCTCGCCATGGGGCAAGCGTTTGAGGGAAATCGAGATTGGTGCAAGCGTCATGGTTCGCCTTGTAGCGCATCGGCGATACGTTGCGCGAGCCCCCTGGCAACATCGTCCTTACCCATCCGCTCCCAGCTTTCGACGCCCTCGGCGGTGACGAGGTGGACGCTGTTCGCATCGCCGCCGAACACGTCGCCGGATACGTCATTGGCGACGATCCAGTCGGCGCGCTTGCGCAGGCGCTTGGCGACGGCATGGTCGATGACATGCTCGGTCTCGGCGGCGAAGCCGACGACCAGCGCGGGACGGTTCGGTGCGGCGGCAACGGTGGCCAGGATGTCGGGGTTCTCGACCAGCGTCAGCGCAGGGGCGGCACCGCCGTCCTTCTTGACCTTCTGCCCCGCCGCCTCGACCCGCCAGTCGGCGACGGCGGCGACCATGACGGCGGCGTCGGCGGGGAGCGCCTCGGCGACCGCCTGGGCCATCTGACATGCGGTTTCGACGTCAACCCGGCCAACGCCCGGCGGAGTGGGCAGCGTGACCGGCCCGGCGATCAGCGTCACTCGTGCGCCCAGCGCGGCCAGCGCCCCCGCCACCGCAAAACCCTGCCGCCCCGAAGAGCGGTTGGCGATGTAGCGAACCGGGTCGATCGGCTCGTGAGTCGGCCCCGCCGTGACCAGTATATGCCGTCCGGCCAGCGGGCGATGGGCGGGGGCCAGCCTGGCCTCGATCGCCGCGACGATCGCGGGCGGTTCGGGCAGGCGGCCGGGGCCGAACTCGCCGCACGCCATCGCGCCTTCGTCGGGAGCCATCACCTCGACGCCATCATCGCGCAACCGCGCCACGTTGCGCTGGGTCGCGGGGTGAAGCCACATCCGCACGTTCATCGCGGGCGCGACCAGCACCGGCGTGTCGGTGGCGAGCAGCAACGTCGTTGCCAGATCATCGGCATGGCCGTTCGCCATACGTGCGATCAGGTCGGCGGTGCCCGGCGCGACGACCACCAGATCGGCCTCGCGACTGAGCTGGATATGCCCCATCTCGGCTTCGTCCTTCAGGTCCCAAAGCGTCGTGAAGACCTGATTTTCGGATAACGCGGCCAGCGTCATGGGCGTGACGAAATGGCTGCCGCCCTCGGTCAGGACGCAGCGGACGCTGTGCCCGGCCTTGCGCAGCAGGCGGATCAGTTCGCAGGATTTATAGGCGGCGATCCCGCCGCCGACGATCAACAGGATATGGCTCATCGCACGACTCGCGTCACCGTGATGCGGCGCCGGTCGCGCGCGGCGGCGATCAACTCGCGGACCGCATCAGGGGCGAAGACGACACCAAGAAACAATAGCGGCGCGGCCGCCAAGGCAAAGGCCGGGGCGCCGGTCAACAGGCCAAGCAGCGCATAGGCAGCGAGGGTTATTCCCGCCCGCCGCGCCACTGGCTGCCGCCAATGCGCCCAGCCCAGCGCGGCGAGCAGCGCCAGCGGAAGGGCGATCACCGGGGGCAATAGCCCGACTCCGCTCGCCGACGCGATCGCGGCCAGCCACTCGCCCGGCGACTGGGCGGCGATGGGCGAGCTGATGGCGGGGTCGATCGGGCTGATCATCGCATTCAGCCTGTGCGCATGGGCCGCGTAGAGGATTATCGCCATGGCGGTGGCACCGATCCATCCCGTCGCCTCGCGTTCCGCGCCTGCGCGCCAGGCGAGGAACCCCATGAGCAGCGCGTGAAGCAGCGCGACGGGGCTGAGGATCATCGCGACCAGCCCCAGCGCGACGGCGGTCGGCATGGCATCGGGGCGTCGCTGGACCAGCGACAGGGCGATGAACAGGGCAGCCCAGACCTCGGGCACCGCGACCATCGCCCGGTCGAACGCCGGATAGAGGCCAGCGACGAGCAGAATGATCGCCAACGCGCGGGGGCCGCGTCGCTCGAACAGGGGCCAGCACCGGCGCGCCCAGGCTGCGACCACCGCCAATCCGAGCAATACGATCAGCATCTGGTCGACCAGGGGCGGCAGCAATGCGAGCGTCACGGGAAGCGCGGGCAGCGGAACCGCCAGCAGCACGGGGCGCAGTGGCCGCCCATTCTCCCGCAACGCATCGATCGCGGCCGCGTAGAAATCCTGGCCATGCCGCACATGGTCGAGGATCGCAGCCGCGACCGGGGGCAGGCGATCCGTCACCGGGGTGGTATCGCCGCCGGTCCAGAATATGCCGGCCACCAGCATGAGCAGCAGAGCCAGAACTCCGATCGCCATCGGCGGCGTCAGGCCCGACATCCGTCCCGGCTGGCTCAGCCAGAGCGGCCGCGAGGCGCGACGCGTGGGGAGAGGGGGCGCGCTGCCCGGCATTCTTACCGCAAGACGGCCAACGTCGCGGCGACCCCGGCGGCGGCCGACAGCATCGAGATCAGCGCATAGCGCCAGCCGCCGCCGATCCGCACGACCTCGATCTGCTTGAGCGGCGGGGCAGGCGGCTCGCCGCCCGGTGCGGGGTAGCGCGCCTCGATCCGGCGGACCAGATCGGGGAGGCGCGCAATGGTGCGGACATCCTCGATCAGCCGATCGGCGATCTTCGCCTCCGGGCCGAGTTCGGTGCGAATCCATTCCCGCACGAACGGCGCGGCCGAGTCCCACAGGTTGATATCGGGGTCGAGGCTGGTCGCCACGCCCTCCACCATCACCATGGTCTTCTGGAGCAGCAGCAGATGCGGCTGCGTCACCATGTCGAAATCGCGCGTGATCGAGAACAGGCCGTCCAGCATCATGCCGATCGACATGTCTTTGACGGGAAGCCCGCGCATCGGCTCGCCCACCGCGCGGAGTGCGGTCGCGAATTCGGCGACATTGTGGTGCGGCGGCACATAGCCTGCCTCGAAATGAATCTCGGCGACGCGCTTATAATTGCCGGTGATCAGGCCATAGAGAATCTCGGCCAGCCACACCCGCGCGCGCCGGTCGATCCGGCCCATGATGCCGAAATCGATCGCGGCGATCTTGTTGCCGGGCAGGGCGAACAGATTGCCCTGGTGCATGTCGGCATGGAAGAAGCCTTCCGCGATCGCCTGGCGCAGGAAGGCGCGCACCAGCGTCTGGGCGAGGTGCGGCAGGTCGTATCCCGCCTCGACCAGCGCCTGGCGGTTGGACAGCTTGATCCCGTCGACCCATTCGACCGTCAGCACCTTGGCGGTCGAGCGCGCCCAGTCGATCTGCGGCACGACGAAATCGGGCTCGGCGGTCATCGATTCGGCGAGTTCGGAGGCCGAGGCCGCCTCCCGCCGGAAGTTCAATTCACGCAGGGTCCAGCGGCGGAAATTCTCGACTGTCAGACGCGGGCGCAGACGCGCGGCCTCGCCGCTCATCCCCTCGACCTGCGCCGCAGCCCATTGATAGGTGTCGATGGCGCGGGCGAAGTCTTCCTCGACGCCGGGGCGCAACACCTTGACCGCGACCGTGCGGCCATCGGTCGTCACCGCGCGGTGGACCTGCGCGATCGAGGCAGCGCCGACCGGCACCTCCTCGATCGAGGAGAAGAAGTGCGAAGGCGGGCGGCCCATGCTCGCCTCCATCGCGGCGCAGATCGTCGCGAAGGGAACAGGGGGCAGCTGGTCCTGAAGCCGCAGCAGGTCGTGCGCGGCTTCCTCGCCGACCAGATCGGGCCGGGTGGCCAGCGTCTGGCCCAGCTTGATCGCCGCCGGGCCGATCGCCTGGAACGCATCGGCATAAGCGGGCCGGGCGGGCACGCGCGCACCAAAGCGGGCGACCCGCGCCAGCCGCCGCACCGGCGCGGGCGTATTGGGATCGCGCTCGATCCCGCGCAAAGCGCCATGCCGCGCCAGCGTCCGCCCCCATTTGAGCAGACGCCAGAGATGCACCACCGGCTGGGTCATAGGGCGCCCCCCTGATCGGCGCCCGAGCGTCCCTGCATCAAATCTTCCAACCCGAATGGATCGCGACCAGCCCGCCCATGATCGGCTCGACCTTGGTTTCGACGAAGCCCGCCTCGCGGATCATCCGCTCGAAGGTCGGCATGTCGGGGAAGCGGCGGATCGACTCGATCAGATAGCGATAGCTGTCCGCATCGCCCGCCAGCATCTGGCCCAGCTTGGGGACCAGCTTGTGCGAATAGGCGTCGTACACCTCCGAAAAGCCCGGCCAGACGGTGGTCGAGAATTCGAGGCAAAAGAAGCGCCCGCCACGCCGCAGGACGCGGTGCGCTTCCTTCAGTGCCGCCGGAATGTCGGTGACGTTGCGGATGCCGAACGCGATCGTGTAGGCGTCGAAGAACTTGTCGGGAAAAGTCAGCGACTCGGCATTGGCCTCGGTCCAGACCAGCTCGTCGAACCCGCGCTCCGCCGCGCGCTTCATGCCAACCTCCAGCATCGCCGGATTGATGTCGGCCACCGTGATGCTCGCGCCCGACTCGGCCAGGCGGAAGGCGATGTCGCCGGTGCCGCCCGCCATGTCGAGGATCTGGTCGCTGGCGCGGGGCTTCACCCGGCGCACGAAACGATCCTTCCACAGCCGGTGCATACCGCCCGACATGGCATCGTTCATCAGGTCATATTTGGCGGCGACATTGGTAAACACGCTGCCGACACGGGCGACCTTTTCGTCGCGGGGCACATCTTCATAGCCGAAGGACACGGTATCGCTCATGCGCTTGCCCTAGCCCGGCCTTGCTGGCGGGGCAAACGCTACCTAGCTGTTGGGGTAAGGAAACCCAGACAGAGAGCTGATGCCCGAACTTCCCGAGGTCGAAACCACGGTCCGCGGCCTGACCCCGGTGCTCGCGAATGCGCAGCTGACGCTGGTCGAGCCACGCCGCCCCGACCTGCGCCATCCCTTTCCCCCCGACCTGCGCCAACGGATGACGGGGGCGACCGTCACGTCGCTCGGCCGCCGTGCCAAATATGGCCTGATCGACACCGATCGCGGCGACACCATGGTCTTTCACCTCGGCATGTCTGGGCGCTGGCGGATCGATCCGGGCGAGCCGCAGACGCATGACCATCTGTTGCTGGAGACGGCGGCAGGGCGGCGGCTGGCGCTGAATGATCCCCGGCGATTCGGCTTTGTCGATCTGTGGCCGACCGCCGATCTGGCCAGCTATCCGCCCTTCCTGGCGATGGGGCCGGAGCCGTTGGGGCCGGACTTCACCGCCGATTATCTGACCAGGGCGTTGGAGGGGCGGGCGGCGCCGATCAAGGCGATGCTGCTCGACCAGCGGATCGTGGCGGGGCTGGGCAATATCTATGTTTGCGAAGCGCTGCACATGGCGAAGATCACGCCGGGCCGCGCGGGCGGGCAGATTTCCCGGCCGCGACTCGTCCGGCTGGTCGAGGCGATCCGCGCCGTGCTGGAGGCCGCGATCCTCGCTGGAGGATCGTCCTTGCGCGATTATGTGCGGCCGGACGGCGAACTGGGCTATTTCTCCAAGGAGTGGCGGGTCTATGGCCGTGAAGGCGATCGTTGCGAATGCGGGGCCATCGTCCGGCGGCGAACCGATTCGGGGCGCTCGACTTTCTGGTGTGCGACCTGCCAGCGCAGTTGACGGGATGCCCGCCAGCCGGTAAGGGCGGCGGCTTCAAAGCTGGTGCGTCGCGCCGCTATCCCTTTTGATCGAGATTTAGAGGTTTTCATGGCGAACACGCCGCAGGCCAAAAAGCGTATCCGTCGCAACGAGCGTCGCGCCGTCATCAACGGCAACCGCGTCAGCCGCATCCGTACCTTCGTGAAGAAGGTCGAAGCCGCCCTGGCCGCCGGTGACAAGGAAACCGCGACGATCGCTCTGGCCGCGGCGCAGCCGGAAATGGCGCGCGGCGTCGCCAAGGGCGTGCTGCACAAGAACACCGTCGCGCGCAAGTTCTCGCGCCTGACGAAGCGTGTCGCCGCACTGGCCTAAAAGCCTCTCGGTTTCGCGACGAATGAAACCCGCCGGGGGCGGTACCCCGGCGGGTTTTTTCGTGCGCGCGTCACCCCAGCATTAACGCTTTGCGGGCCGTGATCCCTGGGAACAATCCCGCGGTTCGCGCAACGCCAGCTTTATCCGCGATTCGAGCGATTCGGGTTTCGGGCTCCAAACATACGCCTTGGTTAATATCGAGCAATATCAATACGTTGTGAGATAGTTGTACGGGTTTCTGCGGGCTTTTGCCTGTCAATCCGGTTTATTTCAGATTTATGGCCGGAGATGGTCTTGATCGGACCCCGTCATGGCTCATAATCGGTTTCCCAGCGGCGGTGCTTCGTGCCCCGCGTCATGGACATAGCGAAGTGACAGACCGGGTCGAATCCAGTTGATTCGCCGATGGGTAACGTGTCGCCGAGTGGAACAGGGGATCGACCACCCGATAGGGGGTCGGCAAGAGTGGAGTGTACGGGTGACGAATTGGCAGGCGACGCGACCGACGACGGACCAGGCTCGTGCCTGGGCGCGCGTCCGCGCGAACCTGCGCGAATCAGCCGGTGCCCGTCTGTTCGACCAGTGGCTGAAGCCGATGGAGCTGATCGAGGGTGACGAGCCCGACACGGTCCGTCTGGCACTCCCCTCGGCCTTCGCGACCAATTGGGTACGCAGCCATTATGCCGACCGCCTGCACCTGGAATTCAAGGCGGTGCTGCCTGAGGTCCGTTCGGTCGTTATCGAGACTCGCGCACCGAGCAAGGTCGCACGGCTGACCAGCGTCGAGACGTCCGATACCGCGCCCGCCCCGCGTTCCGCTGCCCCTGGTCTCCGGGCGGTTGAGTCGCAGCCGGTCAAGGAAGACGAGCAGCCCTCGCTCTTCGCCGAGTCCGCTCCGGCTCCGCGTCCGGCCCCTCGGGCCAAGGCCGCGAACCTGGCGCCGGTCGCGGCCGTCGCCGCGCCAGCCCTGCGCACGCCAGCCGATCGGCCACCGCTCGATCCCCGCCTGACCTTCGATCGCTTCGTGGTCGATTCGTCGAACCGCGTCGCGTTCAACGCCGCGCTGTCGCTCGCCGAGCCGGGTCCGCCGCGTTTCAGTCCGCTTTTCCTTCATGGCGGCACCGGGCAGGGCAAGACCCATCTGATGCACGCCATCGCCCATGCCTTTCTCGAGTCGCATCCCGACGCGATCGTGCTGTGCATGTCGGCCGAGCGTTTCATGTTCGATTTCGTCGCCGCGATGCGCGCGCGTGACACGCACAGCTTCAAGTTGCGGCTGCGCTCGGCCGATCTGCTGCTGATCGACGATCTTCAGTTCATCGCGGGCAAGGATTCGACCCAGGAGGAATTCTTCCACACGGTCAACGAGCTGGTTGGCGCTGGCAAGCGGCTGGTCATCTCGGCCGATCGTTCGCCCCAGTCGCTGGACGGCGTCGAGCCGCGGATCATCGGTCGCCTGGGTGCGGGCCTTGTCGCCGACATCAAGGCGCCTGACCTGACGCTGCGCCGCACGATCCTGAACCGCAAGGTCGCCGATCTGCCCGAGATCGAGGTGCCCGCCGAGGTGCTCGACCTGCTTGCCTCGCGGATTCGCGGCAATATCCGCGAGCTGGAAGGCGCGCTGAACCGGGTCGTCGCCTATGCGCAGCTGACCGGCGACAAGATCGACCTGGAATTCGCCGTCGCCACGCTGGGCGAGGTGCTACGCGGGGCGCAGCGGCGGATCACGATCGATGAGATCCAGAAGCTGGTCAGCCGCCATTTCGAGCTGAAGCCGCTTGATCTGGTCTCGGCCCGCCGCGCCCGCGCGATCGCCCGTCCGCGTCAGATCGCCATGTACCTCGCCAAGCGCCTGACCACCCGTTCGCTGCCCGAGATCGGCCGCAAGTTTGGCGGGCGCGATCACTCGACGGTGATCTATGCGGTGCGCAAGATCGAGGAATTGCGCGATACCGACCGCGATATCGACAATGCGGTGCGGGTGTTGATGAAGGAACTGGAGGGCTGAGGTTCGTTTGGGCGGGGCGGGGGCGTAGGCTTCGACTGCGCTCAGCCTGAACGCTTATTCGACCCGCTGTTACCCTATCTCGATCCCGCCCGGGCATAGTCGAAGGTCACGCGAGCCGGCAGTCCATGACCCCGTCGCCCAAGTTCGGGCAACGGGACCAGGTTTCATCAGATCTGCAACCCCATGGTCCGCTGCACATCGAGCAGCAATGGCACGGCCATATCACGAGCCTTCTCGGCGCCGCGCTCGAGGATGCGCCCCACTTCGCCGCGATCGTCGAGCAGTCGGGTCAGCCGTTCGCGGATCGGACCCAGCGTGGCGACCGCCAGATCGGCCAGTTCGGGCTTGAACGCGCCGAAGCCCTGGCCCGCGAACTGTGCCAGCACGTCCGCCGGATCGCGATCGGACAGCGCGGCATAGATGGTGATCAGGTTGCGCGCCTCGGCGCGGCCTTCCAGCCCCTCCATCGTTTCGGGCAGGACGTCCGGATCGGTCTTGGCCTTGCGGAACTTCTCGGCGATCTGGTCATCGGTGTCGATCAGCTTGACCAGCGACATTTCCGACGGGTTGGACTTGGACATCTTCGACGCGCCGTCACGAAGCGACATGATGCGCGGCGCGGCGGCGCTGATCAGCGGCTCGGGCAAGGTGAACAGGTCGCGGCCATAATCATTGTTGAACTTGGTCGCGATGTCGCGTGCCAGCTCCAGATGCTGCTTCTGGTCCTCGCCGACGGGGACATGGGTGGCATTGTAGAGCAGCACGTCGGCCGCCATCAGCACCGGGTAATCATACAGCCCGACGCTGGCGCCCTCGCGGTTCTTGCCCGCCTTGTCCTTGAACTGGGTCATGCGGTTCAGCCAGCCGACGCGCGCGACATTGTTCAGCAGCCAGCTCAACTCGCTATGCTGCGGTACGCGGGTCTGGTTGAACAGGATCGAACGCTCGGGATCGATCCCGGCGGCGATCAGCGTCGCGGTCATCTCGATGGTGTTCGCGGCCATGTCGGCGGGCGCGATCCACTCGGTCAGGCCGTGCAGGTCGGCGATGAAGTACATCGTCTCGCCACCTTTCGCCTGGATGTCGTCCTGCATCGCCACCCACTGCTTCACGGCACCCAGATAATTGCCGAGATGGAGATTGCCCGTGGGCTTGATGCCGGAAACGACGCGCATGATGGTCCTCAACTGTTGCGGCGAACGAGCCGCTTGATGTCTCCGAGACGGAAGGCGCCCGTCGCGAAGGTGGCGACCGCATAGACCAGCATACCCGTCGCGACCAGTATGATGAGCGCGCCCCAGCGCTCCAGATTGGTGCCGGTGACATAGGGCTGGAACCGTTCGTTGAGCAGCGCCATCGCCCCGCCCATCAGGATCGCGGCGAGCAGCATCCGCCAGCTGCGCCGCCGCAACTGTGGGTCCGCCACGAAATGCCCGCGCCGCACCAGCGTGCGATAGAGCAGCACGACATTGACCGTCGAGGCGATGGCTGTCGCCAGCGGCGGCCCCATATGCCCCAGCCACCAGATGAAGATCAGGTTCAGCACGAGATTGACCAGCATCGACCAGGTGGCGAAGCGCACCGGGGTGCGCGTATCGGCGCGCGCGTAATAGCCGGGGGTCAGCACCTTCACGAGGATGTAGCTGGGCAGCCCGATCGAGAAGGCGGCGAGCGCCTGCGCGGTATAATAGCTGTTGGTCGCGGTGAACTTGCCATGCTCGAACAGCGCGGCGACGATCGGCTGCCCACAGACGATCAGTGCGACGGTGGCGGGGAGGGTGAGCAGCAGCGCCAGCTCCATGCCCCGGTTCTGCGTCTCCATCGCCTCGACCTCCTTGCCCGCACCCAGCAGGCGCGAGACGGTGGGGAGGAGGACGGTGCCCAGCCCGATGCCGATCAGCCCCAGTGGCAACTGGTTCAGCCGGTCGGCGGCATAGATGTACGACACGGAGCCCGCAGGCAAGAAGCGTGCGGCGAGCGCGGTTGAGATGACGAGGTTGATCTGCACCGCCCCCGCACCGGCGGCGGCGGGCAGGATCAGCTTCATCAGGCGCTTGACGTCATCGTTGATGACCGGCCGCTTCAGCCGGAGCCGGACGCCAGCACGGCGGCACGCCCACCAGAGCCAGACGAACTGCAGGATACCCGCGATCGTCACCGCGACCGCCTGGTTGCGCGCGGTAGCCATCGGGTCATGCGTGTGGAAGAACAGCAGCGCGACGATCAGCGTCAGGTTGAGCAGAATCGGCGCGGCCGCATTCACCCAGAAACGGTGCAGCGAATTGAGGATGCCCCCCAACAGCGACACCAGGCTGATGAACAGCAGATAGGGAAAGGTCAGCCGGTTGAGCAGGACGATATAGTCGAACTGCGCAGGCGTTCCTTTGCCGTAACCGAAGGTCTGAACCCAAGTGACGGGCCAGGCGGCCAGCTCGACCAGGGCGGTCATGACGATCAGGATCGGCAGCAGGACCGATAGCGCGTTTTCGGCAAAGGCCAGGCCATTCGCCAGGCCCGAGCCCTCTGCCGCCTTGTCGCCCTCCGCCACCTTGCGGTTGAACATCGGGATGAAGGCGGCGGAAAAGGCGCCCTCCGCAAAGAGGGCGCGGAACATATTGGGCAGGCGAAACGCGATCTGGAACGCGTCGGAGGCGAAGTTCGCGCCCACGAAGCGGAAGAACAGCGAGTCGCGAACCAGACCAAGCACGCGGCTGGCCAGAGTCAGCCCGCCGACCGAGCCCAGCGCCTTGGTCAGGTTCATTTGTCAGTCCGGATCAGGCGTGGCCGGTTTCCGGGGTATTGGGCTGCGCACCCGCCTGGGCATCGGCCTGCTGCAGGTACAGCTGCGCGAAATCGATCGGCTCCAGCATCAGGGGCGGGAAGCCGCCGTCGCGCACCGCATCGGCCAGCACACGGCGGGCGAAGGGGAAGAGCAGGCGCGGCGCTTCGCCCAGCATGAAGGGCTGGATCTGGTCGGCGGGCACGTTGCGGAAACCGAACAGCCCCGCATAGCTCAGGTCGACGATGAAGGCGGTCTTGCCCTCGGACTCGGCGCGAACCTCGATCTTCAGGGTCAGTTCGTGGACCTCCTCGCCGACCTGCGCCGCCGAGATGTTGAACTGCACATCGATGCCGGGCGCGGTCTGCGCCTGATAGATGGCGGGCGCATTCGGGTTCTCGAACGACAGATCCTTCACATATTGCGAGATCATCCCCGCGGCGGGGCCGGCATCGTCGCCGTTCGGTGCTTCAAAGCCCTGCGGCAAACCCTGTTCGTCCATCGTCGAAACCTTTGCGTTAGATCAAGGGAGATAAGGAACCGAAACGGCATGTTCACGCGTTCGGCCATATGGCCGTTGCGCGTAGCAGCGGGTCGGCATGGTTTCAACCTTGCCCTCTTCGTCGGGAGGCCGGGTTTTCATTGTCGGCTGCTGCGCCTATATCGGTCACGATAGTGAAAGGCGCTTGTGTTGTTATTCTACGTCGTTCTTCTCGCGATGGTCGCGCTCTTCCTCGCACTGCGACTGTACAGCGTGCTGGGCAAGCGCACCGGCCATGAACAGCAGCCGCTGGCGCGCAGCGCCGACGACCGGCCTTTGCCCGTCACGTTGCCTCGCACGACCGAGGCTACGCAGGCGTCCGCGCCGGTCGCCAACCGCAACATCGAACCGCGGGCCGAGCAAGGCCTGCGCGCGGTGATCGCGGGGGAATCCGGCTTCGACGTGGCGCAGTTCCTGAACGGCGCGCAGGCGGCCTATCGCATGACGCTGGAAGCGTTCTGGAAGGGCGATGAGGACGCGCTGGCCGATCTGGTCGAACGCGATGTGCTCGCCGCCTTTGCCGAGGCGATCGAGCAGCGCCGCGAGGCGGGCGAGAGGCTCGACAACCGCCTGATCCGGGTCGAGAGCGCCAAGATCGTCGATGCGACGGTCGAGGGGCGTGAGGCGCGGATCACCGTCCGCTTCGACGCCGACATCGCCGCCGTGACGCGCGATGCCGAGGGCCATGTCATCGCCGGTTCGCTGAGCGATGCGGTCGAGACGCATGACGTCTGGACCTTCGCCCGGACGCTGAAGAGCGGCGATCCGAACTGGAAGCTCGTCGACACCGACGAAGCCTGATCGGGCCTGACGGGGAATGTCCGCGATGAGGGGGTATCGCGTCGCGACCGTGGTCGCGCTTTCGGTCAGCCTGCCGGCCTGTGCCGGGCGGATCGTTCCGCCCGGTGCGGCTGGTAGTGCGTCCGGGGCCTATCCGTCGCGTGGGCAAGCGCAGCCCCAGCCCCGACCACAACCACGCCCCCGCCCGAGCGGCTCCTCGGTACAACCGAGCGGCCCCAGTGTGTCGCGCGTGCCCGATGGCCCGGTGCGGATCATCGCCGCCACGCCTTTGCCCGCCACCCCGGTCGTGACCGTTCCCGGTGCGGCAACGGCAGCACAGGCAGGCGTGCTGGCCGGACCGCCGGTCGCCTCGCTGCCGATCACCGAACCGCAGGCCGAGGCGGCGCGTGCCGCTTTCCTGTTATCCTGCCCCGGCCTGATGCGCCGCACCGATGCCAGTGGCCTGACGCAAGGCACCGATTGGCAAGCCGCCTGCCAAGCCGCCGCCAGCGTACCGCGTGGGCAGGCCCGCGATTTCTTCTCCCGCTATTTCGAGGCGGTGCAGGTCGGCGACGGCCGCTCATTGGCGACCGGCTATTACGAACCCGAGATTGCGGGCTCGCGCGAGCGGCGCGCAGGTTACGAGGTGCCGATCTATGCCCGGCCGCGCGATCTGATCGATGTCGATCTCGGCGCCTTCACGACCGATCTGAAGGGCAAGAAGGTGCGCGGCAAGGTGCAGGGCACCAACCTCGTTCCTTATGACGACCGCACCGCGATCGAGCAGGGTTCGCTGGAGGGGCGGGCGCCGGTTCTGGCTTGGGGCGCAGACCCGGTCGAAGTATTCTTCCTCCAGATCCAGGGGTCGGGACGGCTGCGGCTGCCCGATGGCGGGATCATGCGCGTCGGCTATGACAGCCAGAATGGCCGCGACTATACCGGCATCGGCGCGCTGATGAAGGCGCGCGGGCTGCTGGGGCCGGGCCAGACCTCCATGCAGGGGATCGTCGCCTGGCTGCACGACCACCCGGAAGAGGGGCGCGCGATCATGCGCGAGAACAGGAGCTTCGTGTTCTTCCGCGAGCTGAACGGCGCGCCGCAAGGGGCAATGGGCTATGCGGTGACGGGGCAGGTCAGCGCGGCGGCGGACCCCAAATTCGTGCCGCTGGGCGCACCGGTGTTCCTGTCGATGGACCGGCAGGACGCAACCGGCCTGTGGGTCGCGCAGGATACCGGCGGCGCGATCAAGGGCTCCAACCGTTTCGACACCTTCTGGGGTGCGGGGGATACGGCGCGCGCGGTCGCTGGCGGCATGTCGGCGCGCGGCACCGCCTTCCTGCTGCTGCCGGTCGGAACGCTGGCGCGGGCTGGAGTCGTGGCGCCAAGCGGGACGGTCAGTGCGCCCCCTCAACCCTGACGAGGCGCAGCTCTGGGCGCGGGTGATGGAAACGGTGCGACCGCTTCGCGCGGCCATCGTTCCGGCTCGACCCGCGCCGCCCCCGCCCACTATGGACGCGGTATTCCACGAAACACCAGGGGCACCCAAAGTACGGGTGAAGGGCCGTGTGCCGCCGCTCCGTCAGCCCGCGCCGCCGCCTGTTGCCGCCAAGAAGGGACCGGGCGAGACGCTGGACGGCGGTTGGGACAAGCGCCTGTCGCGTGGCAGTGTCATGCCCGACAGTTCGCTCGACCTGCATGGCCATACCCTGTCGTCGGCGCACGCGCTGCTCGATCAGGGGCTGGGCCGGGCGATCGCGCGCGGGGACCGGGTGCTGTTGCTCGTGACCGGCAAGCCGCCGCGACCCGAAAGCGAGCGCCCCCATGCGCGCGGCGCGATCCGTGCGGCGATCAGCGACTGGCTGGGCGCGTCGCGCCATGCCGATTCGATCGCGGCGATCCGTAATGCCCATCCGCGCCATGGCGGGCAGGGCGCGCTCTATATCGTCTTCAGGCGCCCGCGCGAGCGATGACGCCCGCATAGATTCGGGTCAGCGCGTAGAGATCGTCGACCGCGACTGCCTCGTCGACCTTGTGCATGGTCGCGTTGAGCAACCCGAACTCGACCGTCGGACAGAGTTTCGACAGGAAGCGCGCGTCCGAGGTACCGCCGGTGGTCGACAGTTCGGGCTCGATCCCTGTCTCGGCGCGGATGGCGTCGGCGATCATCGCGGAGAAGGCGCCGGGCTGGGTCAGGAACGCCTCGCCCGAGATGCGACCCGTCACCTGCGCGGCGGGGGCATGGGCGTGAGCAATGGCGGTGATCCGCTCGACCAGCGCCGCGCCACTATGCTCGTCGTTGAAGCGGATCGACAGCCGCGCCTGTGCCGATCCCGGGATGACGTTGGTCGCCGGGTTCCCGACATGCAGGTCGGTGATCTCGATATTGGACGGCTGGAACCAGGCATTGCCGGTGTCGAGCGTCACCGCCTCGATTTCAGCCAGCATTGCGATCAGCGGCGTGATCGGATTGTCGGCGAGATGCGGATAGGCGACATGCCCTTGCCGCCCCGGCACGGTGATCCAGATATTGACCGAGCCACGCCGTCCGATCTTCATCATGTCGCCCAGCCGGTGGGCGGAGGTCGGCTCGCCGACCAGGCAGAGGTCGGGGGCGACGCCACGCTCCGCCATCCGGTCGATCAGCGCGCGCGTGCCATAGATGGCCGGGCCTTCCTCGTCGCCGGTGATGATGAGCGACAGGGGAATGGTCGGCTCGGCCGGGATGGCGGCGACGAAGGCGGCGACCGCGCCTTTCATGTCCACCGCGCCGCGCCCGAACAGTCGGCCGTCGCGCACCTCGCCGGAAAAGGGCGACCCCTGCCAGCCATCGCCTGCTGGCACGACGTCGACATGGCCCGCAAAGGCCAGATGAGGGCCTGTACCGTCACGCGTGGCAAGAAGGTTTTCGACCGGGCCGTCGGGCTCCTCGCCGACCGTGAAGCGATCCACGGTGAAGCCCAGCGGGATTAGTGCGGCCTCCAGCACGTCGAACACCGGACCGCGTGCGGGGGTGACGCTGTCGCTGCGGATAAGGGCCTGGGTGAGGGTGAGGGCATCGGTCATGCCGCGCGGCATAGGCAGGCCGATCGGCGCAGGCAATTCCTCCGCGAGCTAGTGGGGCTGAACGTCATAATCCATGTTGTCGTCCATGGGAGCCGAAAGCGCCCCACGTCGTTGTGTTCGCTCATGAAAGGAATAGGGCGATGAACGAGCGGGATCGCGATCTGGATCACAAGGGCCGCAAGACCGGCCTGCGCCTGATCATGTGGTTGGCCATCGCCTTGCTGATCGCGATGGGCTTGCTATGGGCGTTTGCCTCCCGGGTTGCGGAACCGGCGACCAGCCAGCGCGCGCCGCTGAACGAAACGCCGCCGGCCACGCAATAAGTTCGGCGGCGTGGCCGTTCAGATCGTCGGCTGCTCGAACCGCTCGATCACCCATTCCTCTTCCTGTGCGGCAGCGATCCAGTCCTGCATGAAGGGATGGCGCAGCACCGCGTCCATATAGGGCACGGCGAAGCGCGCGACCGGCAGCTGATAGGTGACGATCCGCGTCACAACCGGTGCGAACATGATGTCGGCTGCGCCGAATGCACCGAACAGGAAATCGCCCCCGCCGCCGAAACGTGCCCGCGCCTGTGCCCAGAGTTCCATCATCCGCTTGAGGTCGACGATCACATCCTCGTCGGGCGTGCGCGCGGGATAGACCTGACGGATGTTCATGCTGTGCTTGCGACGCAGCGCCACGAAACTGGAGTGCATCTCGGCCGCCATCGATCGCGCCATTGCCCGGGCGGCGTCGTCGGCGGGCCAGAAGCGATCACGCCCGACCTTGTCGGCAAGGAAGTCGATGATCGCCAGGCTGTCCCAGACCACGGCCTCACCGTCCCAAAGGATCGGCACCTTGCCCGATGACGGCGCGAACTCCGCGCCCTCGCGCCGCTTGTCCCAGTCGGAGTCATAGAGCGGGACGACCACCTCCTCGAACGGCAGGCCGGATTGGCGACATGCGAGCCAGCCGCGCAGCGACCAGGAGGAATAGGCCTTGTTGCCGATGATGAGCTTCATGGGGAAAGGGGTAACCGCCCCGCCGGGTCCCCGCAACCGAACAAAAAAGGCCCGCCCAGTGGAACCGGACGGGCCTTTCTCGATCGCTGTCTCCGCAACTCAGCCGATGGCCTCGAGCACCGCCGCGCGGAGTTCGGGGATACCCATGCCGCCTTCGCTCGAGGTGGCGAGAATGTCGGGATGGGCGGCGGCACGTTTGCGCGCCTCGATCTCGGTGCGGGCGATGACATCGGCCAGTTCGGTCGCCTTGACCTTGTCCGCCTTGGTCAGGATGATGCGATAGCTGACCGCCGCACGGTCGAGCATTTCCAGGATTTCGCGATCGACTTCCTTGATGCCGTGGCGCGAGTCGATCAGCACCAGCGCACGCTTCAACGCCTGCCGTCCGCGCAGGAAATCGTTCACCAGGAAACGCCACTGCTTGACCATGTCCTTGGGCGCTTTGGCAAAGCCATAGCCCGGCATGTCGACCAGCCGCAGCACCGGCGGGGTCCCGACGTCGAAGAAGTTCAGCTCCTGCGTCCGGCCCGGCGTGTTCGACGTGCGCGCCAGGCCGTTGCGGTTGGTCAGCGCATTGAGCAGCGACGATTTGCCGACGTTCGAGCGGCCCGCCACCGCGACTTCCGGCACGATCGGATCGGGCAGGAATTTCAGCGCGGGCGCGGACTTCAGGAAGGTGACCGGCCCGGCGAACAGCTTGCGCGCCTGCTCGACCAGTTCCTCCGAAAAGCCCTGAGGCTCTTCGGGGGGGAGGGCGGGGGGAAGCTCGCTCACTTGGCGACCGGCTGCTTCAGGCCCGGATGACGGGCGTAGAGCAGGCGCTGCTGCAGGATCGAGATGCAGTTGGTCGTGATCCAGTAGACCTGCAGGCCGACCGCGAACGGCGCCATCACGAACATCAGCACCCAAGGCAGGATCGCGAAGACCTGCTTCTGCGCATCGTCCATCGGCTGCGGGTTCATCTTGAACTGGAAGTACATCGAGATGCCCAGCAGGATCGGCACGACGCCGATCGCAATGAAGTGCGGCGGCACGAAGGGCAGCAGGCCGAACAGGTTGACCGGGGTCAGCGGATCGGGCGCCGACAGATCCTTGATCCACAGCACGAAGCCCTGATGCCGCATTTCGATCGTCAGCATCAGCACTTTGTAGAGCGCATAGAAGATCGGGATCTGGATCAGCGTCGGCAGACAGCCCGCCAGCGGATTGACCTTTTCCTGCTTGTAGAGGGCCATGACCTCCTGCTGCATCCGCACCTTGTCGTCCTTGTAGCGTTCCTGCAGCGCCTTCATCTTGGGCTGCACCGCGCGCATCGCCGCCATCGAGGCGAACTGGCGCTGCGCGATCGGGAACATCAGCGCGCGGATGGTGACGGTCAGCAGGATGATCGCGACGCCGAAATTGCCGACCAGACGGAACAGCCAATCGAGATAATAGAAGATCGGCTTTTCCAGGACGCGCAGATAGCCCCAGTCGAGAGCGTAATCGAGCTTTGTCGCGCCTTCCTTGTCGGTGTAACGATCGAGCAGCGCCACTTCCTTGGCGCCTGCGAAGAAGCGGGTGGTCTGGGTCAACTGCTTGCCCGGCGCCAGCGTCTGCGGCTGAACCGTGTCGTCGGCCTGATAGGTCTGGCCCGCGCCTGCACGGAACTGGCCGTCAAATGCCTTGGCCTGATCGGGGATCAGGGCGGTCAGCCAATATTTGTCGGTAAAGCCCAGCCAGCCGCCGGTCGTGCTGAAGCGGGTCGGGGCCTTGTCCACGTCTTTCCAGTTCGGACCGTAATTGGCCGAGCCGTTATTGACCGACATCGGGCCGACATGGATCGTCCAGGTGTCCGGATCGGCTGAAATGCCGCGATTCACATAACCATAGGCCGCGACCGGCACCGGAGCATTGCCGCCATTGGCCACCGTCTGCTGGACGGTGAACATGTAATCCTTGTCGACCGACAGGACAATGCGGAACTGCTGGCCCGTCGCGTTGGCGGCGGTCAGCGTGACCGGCTGGCCGGGGCGCAGCACGGGTGCACTGGCGGTCCAGACCGTATCGGCGGCGGGTGGGTTCAGCCCATCGGTGCGCCAGCCGAAGCCGGCGAAATAGGCGCCTTCCGCGCCCGCCGGCGACAACAGGCGGATCGGCGGCGAGTCCTTGGCGACGGTTTCCTTATAGTCGAGCAGAACGAGGTCATCGATTCGCGCGCCCTTCAGGTTGATCGAGCCCTTCAGGCGCGGCGTGTCGATCGCCACGCGCGGGGTTTCGGCCAGCACCACCTTGCGGTCGCGAATCGCGGTCGGCGTCGTCGCGGTCGGGTTGGCGGTGGAATTGGCCACCGGCACCTGCTTGCCACCCTCGATCTTGGTCGCGGGCGGATTGCTCGGGAAGAACTTGCTCTGGATGAGCGGCCATCCGAACAGGATCAGCGCCGCGATCACCGCGAACACGACGAAATTCTTGCGGTCTTGGTTCACGTGGAAACCCCAGTAGTGTCAGGGGACCGGGTCGGGTCCGTGCCCGCCCCAGGGATGGCACCGCGCAATGCGCTTGAACGCCAACCAGCCCCCTTTGGCCGCGCCATAGCGGTCAATGGCCTGTATTGCATAGGCCGAACAGGATGGTTGATAGCGACAAGTGGGCGGCAGGATCAGCGAAGGGCCGAGTTGCCAGCCCCGCGCGATGAGAATCAAGGCCCGCGCGAACACGGTCACGCGGGCTCTTGAGATGGTGTGGCGGGCTGGCGGTGCGCACCGCCGCGCGGGGATCGCCCCTTGCCGCGACCATGATGCACACGCGGCTCGCGCGGGCGCTGATCGCTGGCGGACTCGGGCGAGGCGGCGCGGGTCAGCGCCTTGGCCAGTTCGGCGGTGAGCGCCTGATAGTCGCGCTCGATACCGCCTTGCCGTCCGATCAGGACATGGTCGGCGCCCGCTATGCCCTTACCCGGCAACAGATCGCGCGCGAGCGCCCGCAACCGGCGTTTCATCCGGTTGCGAACGACCGCGTTTCCGATCTTCTTGGTGACGGTGAAGCCGACGCGAATCGCCGCGTCACCGTCATCCCGCGGGCGAACCTGCAGCACGAAGCCGGGCATCACCACGCGGCGCCCGCCATTGGCCGCGAGGAAATCGCGGCGGCGGGTCAGCGTCGTGATTACGCCGACAGCTTCTTGCGGCCGCGCGCGCGACGCGCCCGGATCACCGCACGGCCGCCAGGCGTCGCCATCCGCGCACGGAAGCCGTGACGGCGAGCGCGCACCAGATTGCTCGGCTGAAAGGTCCGCTTCATCGTTCATTCCTTGGATACGTCTGAATAAAAACGGCCGCCACGAGGACGGCCTTGGTGGCAAGTCGCTTACGCAAAGCGGGCTTTCAAGTCAATCGGCTGTACGCACTCCCGGTACATCCGTCGCCCCTTGCGGTCGGGCGTCATCCTTTGCAGGAAGCATAAGCGGGCAGGGGAGAGCCCGTATAGGGGGAATCTCATGGCGACGATCGTGTCCACGGTGGCCTATCTGGGGCTGGAGGCGCGCGCCGTCGAAGTTCAGGTGCAACTGATCGCAGGGTTGCCCGCCTTCAATCTGGTCGGGCTGGCCGATAAGGCGGTGGGGGAGAGCCGTGAGCGGGTGCGCGCCGCGATCGCCGCGATGGGCCTCGCGCTGCCGCCCAAGCGGATCGCGGTGAACCTGTCGCCTGCCGACCTGCCCAAGGAGGGATCGCATTTCGACCTGCCGATCGCGCTGGCGCTGCTCGCCGCGATGGGGGTGGTCGATGCCGAGCTGTTGGCCGACCATGTCGTCGTCGGCGAGCTGGCGTTGGACGGACGGATCGGGCCGTCACCAGGCGTGCTGCTGGCCGCGATTCACGCCGGATCGCTCGACAAGGGACTGATCTGCCCCGCCGCGCAAGGCGCCGAAGCAAGCTGGGCGGGCGGCGGCGCGGTGATCGCCGCACCCGACCTGCTCTCGCTCATCAACCATCTGAAGGGGCATTCGATACTGCCATTGCCCGAAGCCGGATTGGTTGAGGAGGACGTTCCCGGCCCCGATCTGGCGCAGGTCAAGGGCCAGGAAAATGCCCGCCGTGCGCTGGAGATCGCCGCGGCCGGTGGGCATAATCTGCTGATGAGCGGTCCTCCGGGGTCGGGCAAGTCGCTGATGGCGGCCTGCCTCCCCGGAATTCTCCCCCCGCTCGACGCGGCCGAGGCGTTGGAGGTGTCGATGGTCCAGTCGGTTGCGGGAACCCTGGCCGGAGGACGGCTGACCCGCACCCGCCCGTTCCGCGCGCCGCATCACTCGGCCTCGATGGCGGCGCTGACTGGCGGCGGGTTGAAGGCCAAACCGGGCGAGGTGAGCCTTGCGCATCTGGGTGTCCTGTTCCTCGACGAATTGCCCGAGTTCCAGCGCGCCGTGCTTGATTCGCTTCGCCAGCCGCTGGAGACCGGCACGGTCAGCATCGCCCGGGCCAATGCGCATGTGACCTTCCCGGCGCGGGTGCAGCTGGTCGCGGCGATGAACCCTTGCCGCTGTGGTCATCTGGGGGACGCGGCGCTGGCCTGTGCCCGTGCGCCGCGCTGTGCGGCGGATTATCAAGCGAAGATCTCAGGGCCGTTGCTCGACCGAATCGATCTGTCGGTCGAGGTCCAGCCGGTTCGTGCGGTCGATCTGTTCGCACCTGCCGCCGCCGAATCGTCCGCCACGGTGGCCGCACGGGTGGCGGCGGCGCGAAGGCTTCAGGCCGAGCGCTATCGGGAGGCGACCGTGACGGTGCGGACCAATGCCGAAGCGGACGGCCAGTGGCTGGAACGCTTCGCTACCCCGGATGAGCCAGGCCGCGCCCTGCTGGTGGAAGCGGCAGAGCGGATGCGCGTGACCGCGCGCGGCTATACCCGCGTCCTGCGCGTGGCGCGCACCATCGCCGATCTGGCGGGGGCAGGGCAGGTCGGGCGCATCCATATCGCCGAGGCGCTGAGCTATCGCCAGCGACCGCCGGTGAATTGATGGCGCGCAAGGCAATACGCTGGATCGCCCCGATGCTGTTGATGGGGGTCGGACCGCCGCTGACGTGGCTGGCCATCCTCTGGTCCGATCCTGTCGCGTCGGGTGTCCGTGGTCCGCTACTCTATGGCCTTCCCGCACTGGCGAGTGTTCCCGGCCTTACCGGCCTGTCGATGCTGCCCCTGCGCCGCAGAACCAAGGGTCTGATCCTCCCGCTTTACCTGACCGCCGTCATCCTGAGCCTGCTCTATACTCTGGTGGTCTTCGTCTGCGTTGCCACCCATGATTGCCCTTGAGCCCGGCAATCGGCACTTGCGTACGCCGTCACCCTCGTCTAGCAGCGCGACTTCGCTGCCCCTGTGGCGAAATTGGTAGACGCATTCGACTCAAAATCGAACGCCGAAAGGCATGCTGGTTCGAGTCCGGCCAGGGGCACCACTTCCGGTCAAAACCGGGCACCATGGATATGGCGGCATCGCCGTCCCGCACGACCGCGCTTTCCAGCGCCGCTTTGCTGCCCTGGATGTGGATGGTTTGGTTGTCCACGCGGACATTGTCGATCAGCAGCCGGACATAGGCTTTTCGCAGCGCCGGGTTTCCGCCTCTCAGTTGCTCGCTGATCAGATTGCCGAATTTGGCGATCGTTTCCTCGCTGATGCGCTGCGGTCCTCGTTCAAGCTGGAGCGTCAAGCTGCGCGCGCTGGCGCCCAGTTGCGCGACGTTCTGGCGGTGCTGGGTGAGCCGCTCGGCGAACTGCGGGTCCTTGGGCGACATCAGACCCTCCTCGAGCAGTTCCAGCAACCTTCGTATGCGCTTTTCCGCTTTGACTTTCTCCCGCCTGACACGATCGAGATCCTGGTGCCGCTGCGCATCCGCCGTATCGGATTTCTCGAGTACGGCCTGCAACAATTCGAGGAGCCGATCGCGCTGAAGGATACGATCCGTCAGGACTGACAGGACGATGCTGTCCAACTCGTCCTGTCGGATCGCACGCGTCTCACAGCGTCCGGCACCGCCGGTCAGCTTCGCGTTGCAGGCATAGTAGATATACTGTCCGGACTCGCCGGTGCGGATCGTCATACCGGCTCCGCAGCCGGGTGCTTTGCACTTCAGCATACCGGTCAGCAGCGTAGGGCCGTTGGTGACGCGCGGCGGCGTCACCTTGGGAGCAGCCCTCGCACGACGAGCCGCGACCTCCGCGATGATCTTGGGTGGGACGATCTCCGGACAAGGCACTATAATGCTCTCGTCGATCGAAGGCTTTCGACCTTTGCTGTCAGCCGTTCGATCGAGATATTGGCCGCCGTAATGTTGGCGGGTCAGGATGCCATCGACGCTGCTGTGGAAGAATTCGCGGCCACGGATCCGGTATCCCAAGGCGTTGAGATGCTGAGCGATCGCGCGCGTGCCCATCGGCGTGCCGTGGAGGCCGATTCGCGCCAGATCATAGATCAGCCGAACGACGGCGGCTTCTTCCTCCACGATGAAGAGTTTGCGGCGTTCCTTGCGTCCCTCGACAACCACGGTGCGTGCCTGGTAGCCGAACGGCACCGGCCCGCCGTTGAAGTATCCCGACTGCGCATTTCCGCGTCTATCACGCCGCGTGAAGATGGATGCGTCGAGGGCATACTTTTCATTGATGGCGCCGAACATGCCGCGCATGAGCCGGCCGTTGGCATCGTCGCCAAATTCTTCGGTCAGCGAAATCAGGCGAACGCAAGCCTGTTCGAGCCTGTACTCGCTGTTGACCTGAGTCCGCAGCCGCCTGGCAAAGCGTGACAAGGCGTGGACATAGATGATGTCCACTGGTCGCTCGGGCGCGGTCGCCTTCGCCATCATGGTGTCGAATTGAGGGCGACGGAGCTTGCGGCCGGAGACGTTCAGTTCCTCGAATATCTCCACCACTTGCACGCCATCGCGTTTCGCCTTGTCTTTGATCGCGGCGATCTGGGCTGCGATACTGGCATTGTTGCCGTCCTCGTCGTCGTTGCTGACCCGGACATACCCATAGGCGCGCAGCGGCTCGCTCATCTATTTTCATCCTGCAATTGATGCTCATGCCGCCCGGCAGCATTCATATCTTCTTCCCTGAACAGCTCAATCAGGGCCTCGCCAAGCATGCTGGCGATGAGATCGACCTCACCGGGCAGAAGCCCGATCATAGGCGGTAGTTCGACGATGACCTCACGCGAACACGCGGCTCCAGCCTGTGGATCAATCGCGTCTTTCGCAGGAGGAGGTGGCGCCGGCGGCATGGTGACCGAGCGGTGCCATCCTTCTCAGATGTTCGCGGTCCACCTACCCCGAAAATTGTTCGTGCGAAGGGATTGGCCGCTTGAGCGAGCCGCACTTGTCACCCGGGAATAGCTTATGCTGGGACAAAGCCGCCATTCTCGGTCCGGCCTCGAAAGGGCAGGTTCGGATAATCCGGTCATCAATGGATTCGGAGTCGTCAGGCGGACACGTTTGGTCGAATGCTGATTGTGCCGATACATGCTGAAGCGCGATATGTAACAACTAAGTTTCGGTCGCGTCCAGATTGCCGCTGAAATGAGCCATTCAAAGTGTCACAGGATTAATTTCTTAATGTATACAGAGAACCTTTCGTTGACCTCATCGAATTCGGCTTCGCGCAGTACTTGCCGCCGCTGCACGCCATAGGATCGGATATCTACATCAGCCGGCAGACTCTGCGACGCCTCCTCGACAGCGACGATGACCTGCGCGTCAGCCGGCGCCTGCGCAAAGATAAACTTCAGCATCTGAGGCAGGTGCACTGCGTCCTGGCCCTGTTGATTGGGAGCATCGATCACAATTGGAAATGCCGTGGCTGTAGCATATTTAGGGTCAGGACTCGTTGATCAAAGCCAGAAGATGATGGTGGCAGCGAGGGCGACGGCGGAGAAGAAGGCGGTTGGGCACCGATCGTAGCGGGT
>NZ_JACIFA010000005.1 GCF_014197135.1 Sphingomonas zeae | reverse complement strand
GGTATCTCGGGTGCGATCCAGCATCTGGCGGGGATGAAGGATTCCAAGATCATCGTCGCGATCAACAAGGACGAGGACGCGCCGATCTTCCAGGTTGCCGATATCGGCCTGGTCGGCGACCTGTTCACCGTCGTACCCGAGCTGACCGACAAGGTCTGACCTCCTATCCCCACTCCGGCGCAGGCCGGGTGGGGCTTCATGGCCGCCGTGGGGCGGATTTTTAGCACGGAATTAAGAATCCCTGTCTAGCCTTCGTGCGCTTTAGTGGAGCGCCGTATGAAACCAGCCGAGCCACTCGCATTGAACCACAGCTGGCCCCTGTTTGAACGCGGCCTGCGTTTCGACCTGGGGTGTCTGGATGCGCCCGATTTAACGGGCGCCGAGCCAAATGATGCATGGCTGGTCGCGCGCGGCATGGGCCGCTGGTCATGCGATCTGGAGTCCGAAGGGTTGAATTGGTCGACGGGCGTCTATCGCCTGTTCGATTGGCCACAAGGCCGGTCTCCGGCGCGGCGGGACGTGTTGCCATTCTATCGGCCCGAGTCTCTGTCGGCGCTTGAACGGCTCCGATCCCATGCCATCCGGCATCGGCGGGGTTTCACCATCGATGCGCAAATCCACGCGTCGAGCGGGTCGCGTTGGCTGCGGGTCATCTGTGCGCCGCAATGCCAGGGCGGCCGAGTGGTAGCGCTACATGGCCTTAAAATGGACGTCAGCGCCCAATATTGTTAATCCATGTGAGGAAATTGCCGGAATTGTCTTTGGCTGCTTGTTAGCGCGCCGATGCTTTGGTTAGCATTCGCACATGACAGACAATATCATGGGGGGAGGCGATCGTCGGGTCCGGACGATCGCGGATCTGGCGCAGATGGCCGGGGTGTCGCCCGGCACCGTGTCCCGCGCCTTGGCGGGCAAGTCGCTGGTCAATTCCGAGACGCGCGCCCGTATCCAGGCGCTGGCCGACCAATATGGCTTTCGCCCCAATCAGATGGCCAGCCGCCTGCGCACGCGTCGCACCGGCGTGATCGGCATCGTCGTGCCGCTGGGGCATGACCGGCGCCAGCATTTGTCCGACCCGTTCTTCATGTCCATGCTGGGCTATCTGGCCGATGCGCTGACCGAAAACGGTTATGACGTGATGTTGTCCCGCGTGATTCCGGATGCCGCCGACTGGCTCGATCGGGTGGTCGATAGCGGCATGGTCGACGGCGTACTGCTGATCGGCCAGTCGAACCAATATGATGCGATCGAGCGGGTCGCCAGCCGCTATCGTCCGCTCGTCGCCTGGGGCGTGAACTTACCGGGTCAGGTCCATGCGGCGGTCGGTACCGACAACGCGAAAGGCGGCTATCTGGCGGGGCGGCGGCTGATCGAGCGGGGATGCCGTCGCATCGCCTTTCTGGGGGATATCGGCGCGCCCGAAATCCGCCAGCGTCATGACGGCGTCGCGCGCGCCATGGCCGACGCCGGATTGGAAGGCGGCCCCGTGCAGCTTGCCACCCATCTCGCCTCTGAGGTGATGGAGCAGGAAATCGCGGCCCATATCGACGCCTTGCTGGAACAGGGTGGCGGCGTCCTGCCAATCGACGGGATCGCCGCCGCCTCGGACATGATCGCGATGACGACCGTGCGGGCGCTCGCCGATCGCGCGATCGCGGTGCCCGAGACATTGCCGGTCATCGGCTATGACGACCTGCCGCTCGCTGCCCAGGCGGTTCCGCGCATCACCACCATTCGCCAGGATATCGCGGCCGGTGCTCGGGCGATGGTCGATGCGCTGTTCGCCCGAATCGGGGGAAGCGATGCAGGGTCGGTGGTGCTCGACCCCGAACTGGTGCTGCGCGAGACCGCCTGAGCGACAGTAGTACGCGCAGGGCCTGACGAAGGGGCGCCAACGGCGGCGGGCGTCGTCGGCTGACCCCTTCCACCAGCTTCCCTGATCCGCTGCCGGAGGGGGCATAGTCTCCCCGTCAGGCGATCTTTACGCGGTCGCCATCGAACACCAGGCGGAACCACGGCGCGGCCGTCCCGCCGAAGCGCGCACGGCGTAAGGGGACGTCGTCGCTCGCATCGCGGCCTTCCATGCCCCAGTAATCGACGAAGCTGATGACATCCCCTTCGCCCGTCACCCACCAGCAATAGGCCTGGGTGGGCTCCGCCACGGGGTTGCCTGCGACCAGCCCGGTGCCGTTGACCGGCCGCCACGGCCCTGCGAAGCGATCGGCGACCATCGCGTATAGCCCCGTCGGCGCATCCAGCCCTGGAGCGAAGCGCTTTGCCTGCGTCGACCAGAAGCAGTAATAAAGGCCGTCTTGCATGACGATATGGGGGCGTTCCAGCTCGCTGTTGACGCCCAGCGATTCGATCAGCGGCGGTTGGATCGTCCAGCGGTCGCCCTCGCGTTTGGCGACGCCGATCACGCCATCGATTTCCTGCTTTACCCAACCCGCCGAGCCGACGAACAGCAGATATTCCGCGCCGTCCGCCGGATCGCGGAAATAGCCAGGATCGCGGAAACCCTTGATGCCGCCATTTTCCGGCTCGGGCTGGTTAGCGACGATGTAATAATGGCCGTCCGCCGCGACGCTTTCCACCGGCTCGCTCCAGTCCTCGGTACGGGCGTCGTCGCCCTCGATGATGAAGCGGCCTTGCGTCTCGAACAGGCGCTGCTCGAATGTACGGGGCTGGCGATGCCGCCCGGAGGCGGTGAAATACATGGTGAGCGTCGTATCGTCTTCGCCCAGCACCGCCGAGCCCGACCATTCGCGACTGCCCGGTGTGAAGCCTTCGGCAAAGGTCTCGCCATGATCGCGCCAGCCATCCGCGCCGTAGCTGGTCAGGCGGATACGGGCTTCGTCATGGCGCATCTCGGGGTCGGCCAGGCGCGGGGTGGCGAGGAAGAACCACCAGCTTCGCTCGCCGAAAAGGGCCGTGCGCCCATCGGCATAGGCGATCTGCCACATGTCCCAAAGATCATGGGTCGGCAGGATCGGCAAGACGTCCGCGGCGGTAAAGACCGGCAGGCGAGCGTCAGTCTGCGCGGCGATCCCGACCAGCGCATCGGCCGACCAATGGGTGGGGGCAGGGGTGTCGGTCATGATACCTCGGGAAAGAACAGTCGGGGGGGATCAGGCTTGCGGAGCGGCGCCGAGCGGCAGCCCTTGCGCATTGCGGGCGCGCACCGAGTAGACGGACAGGGAGGCGAGCAACATCAACACGCCGCACAGGGTCAGCACATTGCGCGGGTCCCCGCCCAACCAGCTTTGATAGAAGAGCGGCAGCGTCACGCCGAAGATCAGCATCGGGATGACGATCATCATGTTGAAGATGCCCATATAGACGCCGGTGCGCTCCGGCGGGATCGAGCCCGCCAGGATGACATAGGGGTTGCCCATCATGCTGGCCCAGCCCAAGCCGATACCGATGGCGGGTAGGAACAGCATCGCCTTGCTGGTCATGTGCGGCATCGCGATCATGCCGATCCCGGTGATGACCAGGCAGATCGCGTGCAGCGGTGCGGCGCCGATCCGCCTGGCCAGCGGCACCATCGCGAAGGCCGCGACAAAAGCCACGCCGTTATAGAAGGCGGCGACCTCGCCATTGGTCAGCACGGCGGCATGGAAGCCCGACGAGGTGGCATCGGCCGTGCCGTATACCGAGCGGCCGATCGCGTAGATGACATAGTTCCAATAGGCCATCATCGCATACCATTGGAACAGGCTCATCAGCGCCAGTTTGCGCATCGGCAGCGGCATGGCGCGGATCGCATCGCCGATTTCCTTCAGCGTCGCGCCGATGCCCTTGGGCGCGGCGGCGATGCGCGCACGCTCATCGGGCGTCAGCGGCAGTTCGGGCACCCGCCGGATCGACCAGACGATGGTGACGAAGGACAGGACCGCACCGATCATGAACACCACGCGCGCGGTGTAGGGGATATTATGCCCGTCGACCCAGTCCGGGTTCATGCCCGCCCAGACCAGGATCGAGGGGGTGAGGAAGGCGAGCATCTGCGCCAGCCCGGTAAAGGCGCTCTGCGTCAGAAAGCCGACATTATGCTGCGCCCCGTCCAGTCGGTCGGAGACATAGGCGCGGTACGGCTCCATGGTGATGTTGTTGCCTGCGTCGAGAATCCACAGCAGCGACACCGCCATCAGCAGCGACGAGCTCAACGGCATGAAGAACAGCCCCAACGCGCACAGCACCGCCCCGATCAGGAAATAGGGCGTGCGCCGCCCCCAGCGGCTGTCTGTCCGGTCGCTCATCGCGCCGATCAGCGGCTGGATGAGGAGGCCCGTCATCGGCCCGGCGAGTTGAAGCAAGGGAATCTGTGCTTCTGACGCGCCGAGATAGCTGTAGATCGGCGCCATATTCCCCTGTTGCAGCCCGAAGCTGAATTGCAGGCCGAGGAAGCCCAGATTCATTTCCAGGATACGGGTCAGCGAAAGGCGGGGTTTGAACGGCACTCCAGTTCCGGCGGCGGGGGTGGACGGGGTCATGCAAGTCCTCTCGCACGCGGGGGTGGGCTCATAGTCTATCGCTGGCTTGCCGCGTGGAGGCCATCATGCCGTGCCGGGCCACAGATTGCAACAAACGATTGCAACGACGCTTGACGAGCTGCGTATGGCGATTTCATTGAGGGTTAGGGCGTTTCGTCATCCTTGCGCGCCAAGGCGGCGCTCTCGCGCTTCAGCGGGCGCGCGACCGGACAGACCTCCTGAACGAAGCCGTGCAGCGTGTTGGTCAGGCTTTCGGGCACCAATCGGTAGAAAACGAACTGGCCACGCTTTTCGCTAGAGACGAGGCCTGCCGACTCCAGGATCGACAGATGCTGCGAAATGGACGGCTTGGCCATGTCGAAGCGCGAGGCGATGTCGCCTGCACTCAATTCGGCATGGGCCAGATAGGCCAGGATACGGCGGCGGGCCGGGTTGGCGAGTGCCTCGAACACACGTTGCATGGTCTGATATTTAGGCAATTCGCTAAGCGTTGACAAATGCACGTTGGTAATTAGGAATATACCTAAGTATATAAGGATCGCTGCATGACCGGCCGTTCGACTGTCCGCATGATTGCCTTGCCCGACAGCAATGCCCGCGAAGGCCGGGTCCGATGGGCGCCGTCGCGTTCGCTCTGGATGATCGCCATGACGGGATCGGCTTTGGTTCTGGCACCGATCTATGTCACGCCGGGGGCGGTGCTGCTATGGTTGGCGACCTCGGCGGTAACGCTGTGCCTGGGCCATTCGATCGGATTGCACCGGCTGCTCATCCATCGCAGCTTCGCGGCACCGCTCTGGTTCGAGCGGGTGCTGGTCTATCTGGGTACGCTGGTCGGGATGGCGGGGCCGCTGGGCATGGTGCGTCTGCACGACATGCGCGACTGGGCGCAGCGGCAGGTGGAATGTCACGATCTGCACGCGCACCGTACGTCGTTGCTGCGCGATGCGTGGTGGCAGATGCATTGCCGACTGGACCTGACCCATCCGCCGCGTTTCGCGCCCGAAGCGCGGCTGCGCGACGATCGTTTCCTGGCGTGGCTGGAGGCGAGCTGGATGGCGCAACAGCTTCCATGGGCGCTGCTGTTTCTATGGGCAGGGGGCCAGCCATGGTTGATCTGGGGTGTGCCGGTGCGGGTGGCGGTCGGCGTGACCGGGCACTGGCTGGTCGGGCACATCACCCATCGGCATGGACCCCAGGGCTGGCGCATCGACGATGTCGCGGTGCAGGGCCACGACCTGCCCGCCGCCGCGCTCATCACCTTCGGCGAGGCGTGGCATGGCAACCACCATGCCTGGCCCGACTCCGCGCGGCTGGGGATCGAGCCGGGGCAGCATGATCCGGGCTGGTGGGTGCTGCTGGGTTTGCGCCGTATCGGGCTGGTCCACGATCTGAAGGAGCCGTCGATGCTGGTGCCGCGTAAGGGATTGCGGCGGGTGCCTGGGACGGAATGATCGCGCTTGTGTTTGTCCGCCCGCCTGCCGATCATCCGATTTCAGGAGGACCATGTCCGTGATGTTCGCTATCGTCAGTTTGCTGACCGCGCCGCCCACATCGTCAAAATCGGTCTGCGCGATAGGCCGGGCCGTATTGGCGGACATGCGGCCGTGGGGCGGGGACGAGAGTTATCTCGAAACCGATCCGGACCGCAGCGGCCTCATGAAGCTATGTCCCGATCTTCGCGACGCGCTGCCCAAGGGGTATCGCGCGGCGGATGCCGATGCCCGGTCCCGTGCCGATATCCACGCTCCGGTCCCGGGACCGCGCCCCGTCGCCGCCTATATCTACGCGGTCGGCTCGCCCGTGATGGCGGCCGACGGACGCTCGGCGACGGTGGAGATCGTGTGCACCTGCACCGGGCTGTGCGGCTCCGCATCACGGAGCCGCTACATCCGGACGCCTCAGGGCTGGCGGCGCCAGGGCAAGCCCCGGATGCTTTGGGTTTCCTGACCCCGCTCACCGGCCGCCGGGCGGCAGGTTCGTCTCCAGATAACGGGTCATCAGCGAATAGAGGTGGATGCTGGTGTTCTCGCCCTCATAGATGCCGTGGCTGCGGTCGGGATAGGCCATCATCGTGAACGGCTTGTTGAAGTGAATCAGCCGGTCGACCAGCTGGTCCTGATTCTGGTAATGGACATTGTCGTCCAGCGTGCCGTGGATCAGCAGCAGATTGCCCTTTAGTCGCTCGGCGAAGGTGATCGGCGAGCCGTTCTTGTACCCGTCCGCATTGTCCTGCGGCAGGCCCATGTAGCGTTCCTGATAGATGGTATCGTAGAGCTTCATGTCGGTGGGGCCTGCCACCGCGATGCCGGTCTTGTAGAGCTCGGGATAGCGGAAAAGCGCGTTCTGGGTCATCGCGCCGCCGCCGCTCCAGCCCCAGATGCCGATCCGGTCGGGATCGATATAGGGGCGCGTCGCCAGCATCGCCTTCACGCCCGCCGCATAGTCGGCGGAGGCGAGGATGCCGACCTGACGATAGATGACCTTGCGCCAGTCATGGCCGCGCGGGGTGGCGGTGCCGCGCGGATCGAGGCTGGCGACCAGATAGCCCTTTTGCGCCAGCATCCGGTGCCACAGCCCCTGCGCGCCTGCCCAGCGATCCGCGACCGTCTGGCCCCAGGGTTCGCCATAGACGAAGTAAAGGATCGGATAGCGCTTGGCCGGATCGAAGTGCGGCGGCTTGATGAGCCATCCGTCGAGCTGGGTGCCGCCGCCGATGTCGACACGAAAGAACTCGGTGGCGGGCAGGCCGGTATCTGTTAAGACCTTGGCCAGCGGCGCATTGGCGGCCAGCGTGCGCAGCGACTGCTGACGGGTCATGTCGAGCATGTCGGTGACCGGCGGCGCATCGAAACGCGAGACGGTGTGCAGTGCCCAATGCTCGCCCGGCGCGATGTCGTAGCTGTGGGTGCCCGGCTGGTTCGCAGGCGTCAGTCGCTCGACCTTGGGCGTGCCCGACAGGGTGGTGCGATAGAGATAACGCTGGGTCGGATTGTCGGGTGAGGCGATGAACCAGGCGTAACCCGCCTTCTCATCGACGTTCAGCAGCTCGACCACGTCGAACTTGCCCGGTGTACGCAGGGTCGCGCGGCCAGTCGCTCTGTCGATGGTGTAGAGGTGGCGCCAGCCGTCGCGCTCGGACAGCCATGTGAAGGCGCGCCCGCCGTTCAGCCATTCGGGCGCGACATTCGCCTCGACCCAGGCGGCGTCCCGCTCGACCATAATCGGCTTGACCGCACCGGTCGCAGGGTCACCGAGCAGGACGTTATACGTGTTCTGGAGGCGGTTGGATTGCTGGATGAACAGGGCGTCGGGTCCCCCCGCCCAGCTTATCTGCGGCACGTAGTTCTGGCGCGGATCGCCTGCCAGCTTGAACCAGCGGGTCGCGCCGTCGGCCAGGTCGATCACGCCGGTCGTCACTGCCGAATTGGTCGTCCCCGCCTTGGGATATTGCAGCGGGATCACCTGCGAATACTGTCCGCCGGTGTTCTTGATCATGTCGAAGGTGCCGACGCCCTTCGTGTCGAAACGCAGAAAGGCGATGCGTTTGGAGTCGGGACTCCATTCGAACGCGCGGTGGACGCTGAACTCCTCTTCATAGACCCAGTCGGCCAGCCCGTTGACGACGTAATCGTCGCCGTCCTTCGTCAGCGCGGTCGCCGGGCCGCCCGCGATCGGCTCGGCATAGATGTTGTTGCCCCGGACATAGGCGACGCGGCTGTTGTCGGGCGAAATGGTCGCATAAAGCAGCGTCGAAGGCGCGGCGTCGCCGCCGATCTTGTGCAGCCGCTTGGTGGTCGTGTCGTACAGCCAGTAATCCGACAGGGCATTGGTCCGGCGGAAGCGCTTGCCGTTGGTCTGGATCAGCAGCCAGCGATTGTCGGGCGACCATTCATAGTTGTCGATGCCCAGCGGCGCGCTCGCGCCCGGCGGGACCAGATCGGCGGCGGCGACCACCACCTGACGCTGTCCGTCGGCGATCGCATAGCGGACGATGTCCTGCCCGCCCTTGGGCGCGTCCTCGAGCGCGAGATAGCTTTCGCCGTCCTTGCCCCAGCGGCTGGAGCGAACATATTCGGTGCGCACCGCCTTGGAACCGAAAATCCCCTCAACTGACAAAGGAGCGGCGGTGACGGGAGCGGCGGTCTGGGCCATGAGCGGCACGGCCAGCGCAAGTGAGGATAGGGAAACCAAAAGCCCGGTAACTCGCCAGCACGACCGCATCGACCCGTCCACTCCCATCATGACCAAGCCAGCGTAACGACCCGATCCGAGATCGTATACTGAAATCTACGTGAAGATTGGCCGCTGGACGACTAGAGCAAAGGCATGGCGATCACGAAGGAATGGGTCGGTTGATGGATGCAGGGATAGAGCATGTCGCGATCGTCGGCGGCGGCTTTGCGGGCACGTTGCTGGCCATCAATCTGGTGCGCCATGGCGGTCCGCGCGCGACGTTGATCGAACGGCGGGCCAATCAGCTGGCGCGCGGCGTCGCCTATAGCGCGGCCCATGCCGATCACCTGCTGAACGTACGCGCGGCCAATATGAGCGCGCTGCGTGACGATCCCGACCATTTTGTCCGCTGGCTGGTCGCGCGCGGTTCGGGGGACGCAAAGACCTTCGTGCCACGTCGTGTGTACGGCGATTATCTGCGCGATCTGCTGATGGAAACGATCGCGGCCGATCCGGCGCGGCTGACGCTGGCGAGCGGGGAGGTGGTGGCGCTCCACCAGGCGGGGCAGGGCTATGGCCTCGACCCGGCCGAGGGAGGGACGCTGACGGCCGATGCGGTGGTGCTGGCGCTCGGCAATCTGCCGCCGCACACGCCGCCGGGGATCGATCCGGCGGCTTTGGCGGAAGGATGCTATCGCGAGGACCCCTGGGCGGGCGACATTGCCGAGGGCCTAGGGGCGGACGACCGCGTGCTGCTGGTCGGCAGCGGGCTGACCGCGATCGATGCGGCGCTGCTGCTCGACGCGAGCGGGTTTGGCGGGCGCACGATCGCCATTTCCCGCCGCGGGCTGGTCCCTCGCCGTCATGCCGAGACGCCGCCGGCCACGCCGCTTCGCGAACGGCCCGCCGCCAGTCTGTCCGCACTGGTCCGGCATGTGCGTTGCGCCGCGCAGGAGCAGGGCTGGCGCGGGGCGGTCGATGCGCTGCGGCCGGTGACGCAGATGATGTGGGGCGCGGCGGACGGCGCGACGCGCGCGCGTTTCCTCCGGCATGTGCGGCCCTATTGGGACGTCCACCGCCACCGCCTGGCCCCGTCGGTTGCGGATCGGGTCGAAGCGTTGATGGAGGCGGGGCGGCTGTCGGTCGCGGGCGGCAAGCTGGTGCGGGTAGAGCCGGACGGCGATGGGGCGATCGTCCACTGGCGCCCGCGTGGGACCGATGGCGTCGAGGCGCTGCGCGTCGCGCGGATCGTCAACTGTACGGGGCCGCAGGGTGACCTGCTGCGGTCGCAGGAATCGTTGATCCGGCAGTTGCTGGCTGAGGGCATGATCCGGCCCGATGCGCTGCGCATCGGGCTGGAGGTCGATGCACAGAGCCATGTCGTCGCGGGCGATGGTGGCGTGGCCGAGCGGCTCTATTGCATCGGCCCGATGACGCGCGGCGGGCTGTGGGAAGTGGTGGCGGTGCCGGACCTTCGCCAACAGAATTGGGAACTCGCGCGGCGGCTGGCGCACGCGCAATGGGTCGGCGGCGAGGGGCTGTAAAATCCTCCCCGTCACGGGGAGGGGGACCGCCGCGAAGCGGTGGTGGAGGGGGCGTGCCTCAACGGGCGTCCCTTGCCGGAGCCCCCCTCCGTCAGCGCTTCGCGCTGCCACCTCCCCGGCACGGGGAGGATCAAGTGGTCGCCCCGATCTTCTTTAGCCAGTCCCCATGGCTCGGCATCGAGTCCGCCATCTGCCCGATCGCGCTCGCCAGCTTCGCCACGAACGTGCGGCTCTGCGCCGCGTCCCCATAAGCCAAGAGCGGGTCCATCCCCTGCGGCATGTTGAACTGCCCGATATGCACCGCCGCCCAGCTCGCCGGGCCGAACAGGTCCATGTCGCGCGCGACCAGCCGTCCGCTTTCGCGGAAATGGGCGATCTTCATCGCCAGCGTGTCCGGTATCGGCATCGCCGCGCATTCGCGCCATAGCGGCGCATCGGTCCGCTGGTTCAGCTTGTAATGCAGGATCAGAAAGTCGCGGATGCGCTTATATTCGGTGATCGCGACCCGGTTATATTCCTCGATCCCGGACGAAGCGAAGGCCCGCGTCGGGAAATAGGCGAGCAGCTTGGCGATGCCCGCCTGGATCAGGTGGATGCTGGTCGATTCCAGCGGCTCCATGAACCCGCTCGACAGACCGATGGCGACGACATTGCGGTTCCACATGAGCTTGCGCCGCCCGGTGGTGAACCGCAGGAACCGGGGATCCCCCAGCGCCTCGCCATCCAAATTCGCCATCAGCGTCGCGGCGGCCTCATCGTCCGAGATATGGCGGCTGCAATAGACATAGCCATTGCCTGTCCGGTGCTGGAGCGGGATGCGCCATTGCCACCCCGCCGCGCGCGCGGTCGAGCGGGTATAGGGCGTCAGCCCGTCGCCGCCGGTCACACACGGCATCGCCACCGCCCGGTCGCAGGGCAGCCAGTGCGTCCACTCCTCATAACCGGTGCCCAGCGCCTCTTCGATCAGCAGCCCGCGAAAGCCCGAACAGTCGACGAACAGGTCCGCCGCCAGCACGCGGCCATCCGCCAGAGTAACCGAAGCGACATGACCGCGCGCCGCCTCCAGCGCGTGGCCCGCGATCTTCCCCTCGACCCGTGCCACCCCGCGTGCCTCGGCATAGCGGCGCAGGAACCGCGCATAGAGCCCGGCATCGAAATGATAGGCATAGTCGAAGGTCGAGGCGACGCTGCGCGGATCGGCCATCGGTGTGGCGAACCGTCCGCGCTGGGCGGCGCCCCAGGCCATGGACAGATCGTCGAACGCGATGCCGGTGTCGGAGCCACCCGCCGCCAGCCAATGTTGATGCACCGCGACCAGATCAAAGGATTTGCCGTGGGTGCCGAAGGGGTGGAAATAGCGATGCCCCTCGCGGCCCCAGCCGATAAACTCGATACCGAGCTTGAAGCTGCCCTTCGTCTCGCGCAGGAATTCGGCCTCGTCGATGCCCAATGTCTGGTTGAACAGGCGGATCGGCGGGATGGTCGCCTCACCTACCCCGACCGTGCCGATCGCATCCGACTCGACCAGCGTGATCGCCAGCCCGCGCGGGGCGGCATGGGCGAGTGCGGCGGCGGCCATCCAACCGGCCGTGCCGCCGCCGACGATCAGGACCGATCGGATCGCGTCGGGGGGGCTGTCATTCATGCGGTCATCCTCCATGTCATCGCCGCGCTTCGCGCCCGGTCGGTCTCGAATTCGGCCTATCATGCAGGGGGCGGCGATCCTATCATCCGCCCCGGCGAGCAGGCATGTGTTTTTCCGATCACACTGATCAACGATTTTTGCAATGGTTTGCAAAAGGAGATTGCAAACGATTGTTTGTGTGATACGGATACTGCACGACATCCCGGAAACCGGGGCGAATCAGGAGAGGGATATGACGACGAGCGTTCTGCGGTCCTGCGGATCCATGGCAGCCTTGGCCATCGCGCTGGTGAGCGCACCGGCCTTTGCGCAAACGGCGCAGGCTCCGGCCCCGGCGGCGCAGGAGGGTGCCACCCCGGACGCCGGCGCTTCCAGCGAGGATATCGTCGTCACCGCGACCAGCGGCGAGCGGTCGCGCTTCCGCAGCTCCATCTCGGTATCGCAGGTCAGCCAGGAGGCGATCCAGAACTTCACGCCGCGTTCGACCGCCGAAATCCTGCGCAACATCCCCGGCCTTCAGCCCAGCGATACGGCGGGTCCGGGCGGCAATGCCAATATCGGCGTGCGCGGCATCCCGGTGTCGACCGGCGGTTCGGAATATGTCTCGCTGCAGGAAGACGGCCTGCCCGACGTCCTGTTCGGCGACATCAACTTCGGCAATAACGACTATTGGCTGCGTTTCGACCAGAACATCAAGACGGTCGAGGCAGTGCGCGGCGGTTCGGCCTCGACCTTCGCCAGCCAGGCGCCGGGCGCGGTCATCAACTTCATCAGCAAGACCGGCGATGTAGAGGGCGGCCAGATCGCCTATTCCAACGGCCTGGGCTTTCGCGAACACCGTGTCGATTTCGACTATGGCGGCCCGATCGACGACACGACGCGCTTCCATGTCGGCGGCTATGCGCGCAACGGCGGCGGCTACACCAACGAGAATTTCAATATCCTGCGCGGTTATCAGATCAAGGCGAACATCACCAAGGATCTGCCCGACAATCGCGGCTTCGTGCGGTTGTATTTCAAGCGGCTGGACGAACAGGCGCCCACCAACACCACCACGCCTACGCTGGCCACGCTGGACGGCAACCGGGTGACGGGCTTCACGCCGCTGCCCAATTTCGACGGGCGTTCGGGTTCGGCCTATACGGTCTATAACCGCAACTTCCAGTATCTCGACTATGACAATGGCGGCGTGAAGTCGGCCGAGGTGCAGGGCATCCACCCGCGCGTCACCGGGATCAGCGGCCAGCTTCATTACGACTTCACCGACAATATCTCGCTGGACAACACGATCCGCTATCAGTGGATCAGCGGTAATTTCACCACGCAGTTCATCAACGTCCAGACGCTGACCGGCAATGGCGGTCTGATCGGTTCGACCGTCAATGGCCAGACGGTGGGTTCGGTCCGCTATGCGGCGGGGCCGAATACGGGGCAGCTGTTCACCGGGCCGTATGTGAACAACAATCCCAACATCAACACCGTCATGAAGAACATGGACAATTTCGCCAACAACCTGACGCTGAACGGCAAGTTCGACGTCGGGCCGGGCAAGGCGCGGCTGACCGCCGGTGTGTTCGTGATGCGGCAGAACATCGTCCAGGACTGGCACGTCAACCGTCAGTATAGCGAGCTGAAGGGCGAGAATGCCGCGCCGCTCGACCTGTTCTCGACCACGGGCACGCAACTGACGGCGGCGGGCCAGGCGGGTTTCAACGACAATTGGGGTAGCTGCTGTGCACGGCGGGTCGACCTGACCTACACCGATGTCGCGCCCTTCCTGCAGGCGGGCTACGAGGTCGGCGGCCTGAACCTGGACGCGTCGGTCCGTTATGACAGCGTGCATGGCGAGGGCACCGCGCAGGGCGGCGTCGCCGGCCCCACGACCCGTGTGTCGGACGCGCTGGGTTCGGCGCTGATCCCCTCGCTGGTGCTCAGCCCGACTGCGGAGAAGATCAACTATACCGATGGTTATTTCAGCTGGTCGGTGGGTGCACTCTACGCCTTTGACAGCCACACCAGCGTCTTTGCCCGTGCCAGCCGGGGCGGCCGCTTCAACGCCGATCGCCGTGTCCTGTCGGGCAATTTCAATGCCGACGGCTCGCTGAATGCACAGGGGCAGGCGACCTCGGTCAACTTCCTCAACCAGCAGGAAATCGGCCTGAAGCAGCGCGGCGGCCTATATGGTGCGTCCTACTCGGTCGAGATCACCGGTTTCCATTCGACCCTGACCGAGAATAATTACGACTTCACCCGGATCAACAATCCGGCGCCGAACAACAATCCGAACATCTCGAACGGCTATCGCTCCTACGGTATCGAGTTCACCAGCCGCGTGACCTATGGCGACTTCCACCTGGCGGTTGATGCGACCTATGCGAACTCGAAGATCACCAGCAGCGCGACGCCCGCGCTGGTCGGCAACAAGCCCGGCGGTCTGCCGGACTTCCTGTTCGTCGTCTCGCCCTCCTATGATGCGGGTCCGGTCGCGTTCGGCGTCAGCATGAACGGCCAGACCAGCACCAAGTCGGACGACTTCAACCTCTACACGATCAAGGGTTCGACCTTCTTCAACGGCTTCATCACCGTGCGGCCGATGGACAAGCTGGAGCTGGGCCTGAACGCCAACAACATCTTCGACAAGCTGGGCTTCCGTGGGGGCGGTGGCATCTTCCCGGTCCTGTCGGCGACGCAAGGCGTGTTCAACAACACAGCGCTGTACGGGCGCACGGTGACGGCCTCGGTCCGCTACCGCTTCTGATCCCAGCTCCCCTTGGGGCGGGTGCCAATGGCATCCGCCCCGTTTTTCGTTCAGGAGGACGGCCATGACCCAATCGGCCCCGCCCGCCCGAACCTTGAAGGACATTGCCCGGCTGGCGGGCGTGTCGCCCGGCACCGTCAGTCGCGCGCTGGCGGGCAAGAGCGTCGTCAATGCCGAGACGCGCCAGCGGATCGAAGCGCTGGCCGCCGAGCATAATTTCCAGATCAACCAGATGGCCCGCCGCCTGCGCGCGCAGCGGACCGGCGTGATCGGCGTCGCCATCCCGCTGGGCCATGAACGGCGCCAGCGTCTTTCCGACCCCTTCTTCATGACCTTGCTCGGCCATCTCGCCGACGAACTGGCGGCGCGTGACCATGACGTGATGCTGTCGCGGATCATCCCGGACGATGACGACTGGCTGTCGCGCATTACCCGATCGGGGATGGTCGACGGCGTATTGCTGATCGGCCAGTCGGATCAGCTATCGGTCATCGACGCTGTCGCCGAGACCTATCTGCCGCTCGTCGTCTGGGGCAGTACCATGCCCGGCCAGCATCACTGCGCGGTCGGGGTCGACAACCGACTGGGCGGCCGTCTGGCGGGCGAGCATCTCATCGCCACGGGCCGCCGCCGGATCGCCTTCATGGGTGAGGTCCGCACGCTGGAACTGGCGCAGCGCCATGCCGGGCTGTGCGAGGCGATGGCCGAGGCCGGTCTGCCGCCGCCGCAGCAACTGGATGTCGCCCTCGCGCCCGAACTGATGCCCGGCCAGATCGAGGGCAATCTGGCGCGGATGACGCGGGAGGGGCAGGGGATCGACGGTATCGTCGCGGCATCGGACATGATCGCGCTGGCGACGATGGCGGCGCTGGTCGCCGGGGGCCGGTCTGTGCCCGGCGATGTCTCCGTCACGGGTTTCGACGACCTGCCGCTGGCAGAGCGCGCCATTCCGCGACTGACCACGATCCGACAGGATCTGGAGGCGGGGGCCAAGGCGATGGTCGAGGCGCTGTTCGCGCGGCTGGAGGGGACGGCGGCACCGGGGCTGGAAATGCCGCCGCGCCTGATTATCCGCGATTCCGCCTGACACAATCGGCGCAGTCTGAGGGAGATCAGACCGCGCCGATAAGGTTCAGGGAGTATGTGCGAACGTCAGGCGAGCGTCAGGCCGACATCCACATTGCCGCGCGTGGCATTCGAGTAGGGGCAGATCTGATGCGCCGCCTCGACCAGCTTCTCGGCTTCGGCGCGATCGACGCCCGGCAGCTCGACGGTCAGATCGGCGGTGATGCCGAAGCCACCCGCGGCGCGCGGACCGATACCGACTTTGGCCGACACCGCGACGTTATCGGGAATCTTCACCTTCAACTGCTGGCCCGCCACCTTCAGCGCGCCGATGAAGCAGGCCGAATAGCCCGCCGCGAACAGCTGTTCGGGGTTGGTGCCGTCGCCGCCCGCGCCGCCCAATTCCTTCGGCGTCGACAGCTTGACGTCGAGCGCCCCGTCCGCCGTGCTCGCATGACCGTCACGGCCACCCGTCGCGCGGGCCTGGGTCTGATACTTTACGTCGATAGCCATGGTTGTAACTCCAATAATTGTTATCGCGATACAGATATATGCGGTCGCACTGGGCTTGTCCAGCGCTTCTTTTATCGCGATATGTTTTTCGCCCTTATAGGAGATGGCGAATGTCGGCCCCCTGGCCGCTCGACGAACAGCTGTGCTTTGCGGTCTATGCCGCCAACATGGCGATCCAGCGCAGCTACAAACCGATGCTCGACCGGCTCGGCCTGACCTATCCGCAATATCTCGCGCTGCATGTGCTGTGGGAAGAGGATGGGCGGACGATCGGCGCGATCGCGCAGCGGCTGTCGCTGGAGTCCAGTACGGTCACGCCGCTGGTCAAGCGGTTGGAGGCGGCGGGGCTGCTGATGCGCGAGCGCGATCCTCAGGACGAACGGCAGGTCCGGGTGCGGCTGACGCCGGTTGGCCACGACATGCGCGATCGCTGCGGCTGTCTAGGCGAGGATCTGATCACCCGCTCGGGCATGGGTGTCGATGACCTTCGGGCGTTGAAGGATGAGGTTCAATCGCTGCGCCGGGCGCTTGAGCGGCGCGAGCCCGCGGCGGCGTGATCCTCTACGGTCATCCGCTGTTCTTCTGGGACGAAAGGCAAAGATCGCGTCGCCGGGATAGGCAGCCCCTCCGCTTGGCGTGAACGCATATCGGTGGGGAACGCCATCTCCGTTCGGCCTCCGTGAAGGCGAAGGGCCAGCGATTCTCCTACGGTTTCTGTGCGACGGCAAAGACCACCGCCGGAGCATCGCGCAGCGTGATGTACAGCAACCCGTTCTGCGGTGGCGGTACCGTCAACCGGGCCGCCGTAAAGCCCGGCGGAACGCTCACCGCCCCGGCCATGTCGGCGTTCGCCGCCACCCGGTCGATCAGGAACAGATCGCTTCCCGCCATCTGGCACCCATCCGCCGCACAGGTGATCGCATCGATCCCCGGCAGGCGTACCAAAGTGGCAAGAGGGCTCCAGTCACCCTTGATGCCGCCGCGCACGATCCGGTAACGGAGCGCTCCCGCCGCGGCCGGACCCAGCCGTGCCGGGTCGAGCATTGCAACTGCGACGTCGGGGGCAGACAGCCTGACGTCGCGTCCCCCTTCCAGGGTAACCGACGGGCCAGCGTCGGGGGCGGCGACTTCGATCGCATCGGTCGGGTCCAGCCGCGTTCCCTCGACCGCGCGGATCGAGAAGGTAAGGCGGCTATGGTCGGGCAGCACGTTCTCATCACGCGTGGCAAGCGTGACGGCCCCGGTGGCGCCCTTCGGTGTCAGGCTGCGCGCGATCAACGTGGCAAAGGGGCGGGGCGGGGCGGCGGTGATCGGCACCAATAGGGTTCGCCCATCGCTCAGCCGGACCTTCGCGCTGTTACCCGCAGGCAGGCGCCCATCGGCGGCGGTGACGATCAGCCGGTCGGTATCGGCCTCGCGGGTCAGGCCATCGGGCGAGAGGCGGACATCACCGATCTCGACTCCGGCAATCTCGTCCAGCCGCTGCCCGGTCAGCGTGGCGAAGCGATCCCCTTTGGCCAGGGTCACCGCGTCGATCCGGCTGGCCGGCGAAAAGGCGCGTAAGGAGACGCTGCGCGGGGCCTCGTCGCCAATCTGCTGCACCTCCAGCGTCACATCACCCGCACGCGCGGATTTCAGAGGCAGGGTCACGGTGATGCCGTCGCCCCCGCGCAGGGTGAAGGATACGGGCTGCGGCGCGCCCGAACCGGTGCGCATCGTCACGCCGGTCACGCAGGCCGCGGCTGGGCCGGTCAGCGCGACGCTATTGTCGCGGCCGACGACCAGGCTCTGCCCGCTATCCTCGGCCCGCCAGTCACCGCTGCCGGGGAATTGCAGCGTGAAGCTCGGCCCCTCGAAACTGTCGAACCCCCAATCTCCGTGCAGCTTGGCGGACACCTTGCCCGACAATGTGCCAGCGGGCAGCGCTTCGGTCAGGACATAGCCGCCGCGATCGGCGCGGGCGCGGACGGGCAGATCGATCCGCTTGCCATCGGCGGCGGAGATCGACACCGTCATGTTGCGGGCAAAGGCGGTTGAATAGATCAGCGGCGCGCCCTCCACCGGCAGGACCAGACCGGGTCGCGCGCCGCAGAGCGGCACGTCGCCGGTCACACGCAGGCGCGGCGGGCTGACCGCGTCGATGGCGGGCATGGCGGCGACCAGCACCGACTTGGGCTTCGCGAAAGACGGCGCGGCGTTGAGCAGCAGGGACATCCGGTCGCCGTCGCGGGTCGCCAGCGTCGGCAGATAGCCGAATTGCGGATTGCCGAACGCGCCGAACACCCGCGCAATGTCCCGGATGACGCCGATATAGGGGCTGTAATAACCCAACCCCGCCTCGCGGGTATAGCTGACCTGCAAGGCCAGGTCGGTCGGCGCGCCGATCAATGTGTCGGTCATCGAGCTGCTATGAATGTCGGCCAGCACCAGATTATCCTGGTTTTCGAGCAGACACGCCGCCTGCAACTCGATCACCTTGGCCAGGCAGTCGGGATTCAGCTTGATCGCCAAGCTGTTGGACAGAGCGGGCGCCAGGGTGCGCAGGAACTCCGGATGGCTGTTTTCCTGCGCCCGGATCGCCGCGACAAAGGCGTTCAGTCGCGAGCGGTCGAGCGAGGCCTGGTTCAGGTCCTGGACCGCGCGGACGAACTCGCCCGGCCGATCGCGCACGGCATCGACGATGGTGCCCGATGCGCCGCCCGTCTCCGGCACCATGAACAACGCCATTTGTCGCGCGCCTTTGGGCACGGTCAGGGTCAGGCGGCGATCCTTGTCCTTGGACTTCCAGGTTTCGGCCGACTTCACCCAGTCCTTGGGCGGTGGATTGGTCGCGCCGCTCAGGAAGGCGGAGAACAGGATATAATGCGCCCGCTGATCGCGCGGCAGGTCCGCCTCGATCGTCAGGCGGTCGCCGGTGGCAAGGTTGGGCACCTCGGCGATGGGCAGCGTCCGGTCGCCGCGCGTGACCGAAATGCGCAAGCCGGGGCCGGGCAGGTCGAAGGGCGCAGGATCGGCGGCGCAAAGCGGACCTTCGACCAGGGCGGCCGCTGTGAGCGCAAGCGCCATCACCGGGCGTGAAAAGAAGGAGCGGGGAAGCATGGCAAGGACTTAAGGCGCAGACGGCGGCACGGATCAACCCATTCGCGGCAGATGACATGCGGACGTCATGCTCATTCATCCCCATCTCGCATGGGGAGGGGGATCAGCCGCAGGCCGGTGGAGGGGCGCCACGGCTTGCCCCTCCACCACCGTTCCCCAAGCACAGCTATGGGAGGAATTGGCTATTCAGCCCAGCTTGTCCGCCGTCTTCGTATCGAAATCGCTGGCGTCATGCCGCTCACGCAACTGCTCGGACGGCTCGCCGAAGGTGCGGTTCACCATTTTGCCGCGCCGCACCGCAGGCCGCGCCGCGATGTCACGCGCCCAGCGCAGGACATGGGTATATTCCTGTACCTGAAGGAACTCCGCCGCCTCATAGAGGTGGCCGAGAACGAGCTGCCCATACCAGGGCCAGATCGCCATGTCGGCGATGCTGTAGGCGTCGCCCGCGACAAAGGCGTTGTGCTCCAGCTGGCGGTTCAGCACGTCGAGCTGGCGCTTGGCCTCCATCGCATAGCGGTTGATCGCATATTCGATCTTCACCGGCGCATAGGCGTAGAAGTGGCCGAAACCGCCGCCCAGGAACGGCGCGCTGCCCATCTGCCAGAACAACCAGGACATGACGCGCGCCCTGGCCGCCGGATCGGTCGGCAGGAACGCGCCGAAGCTCTCGGCCAGGTGCGTCATGATGGCACCGGATTCGAAAATGGCGAGCGGCTCGCCGCCACGCCGGTCGACCAGCGCCGGGATCTTGGAATTGGGATTGATCGCGACGAAGCCGCTGCCGAACTGGTCGCCATCGGCGATGCTGATGAGCCAGGCGTCATATTCGGCGCCCGAATGACCGGCGGCGAGCAGTTCTTCCAGCAATATCGTGACCTTCACCCCATTGGGCGTGCCCATCGAATAGAGCTGGAGCGGATGCTTGCCGACCGGCAACGCCTTGTCATGCGTCGCCCCTGCGATCGGCCGGTTGATGGCGGCGAAGCGGCCGCCGCTCTCCTTGTCCCATGTCCAGATCGCGGGCGGGGTATAGGCGTCGTCGCTCATCTGCTTGTCGCTCCAGCTTTGTCCGGCGCGGGAGATGGGGCGGACCAGACAGCAAAACAACCGCGGCCATGCCCCTTATTTCCGGGGCAGGACAGGCAAGTCGCGACGGACATAGAGCAGTTCGTGCCGGCCCTCGCGGGGCACGGAGAGGACCAGGCGATAGGCGGTAGCCAGCGCTCGGTCGACCGCTGCCTCGGTTGCGACGTTCCACGGCGAGAGGGGATCGTCCATCGTCACGATCGCGGGCGGGCGGCGGGCCAGGATGCGCGCGACCTCGGCGCTCTCGTCGATCCCGATCGCGCCCCGCTCGGCCTCATAGGCCAGCGAGGAGGGGAAGGCATAAGCCGTTGGAATACAGCCGCCCGACAGGTGGTAGAGGCTGGAATCGCCGGCAAAGACATAAGGACATTCGCGGCCGTCCACCGCCGCCATCACTTGCGCCATGCGGCGGATGCCGTCGCCTTCGCTGGGGTCGTTGGTCGCGGAATGAAAGCCGAGCAGACCACCCCCGATGATGAACACCCCGACCACGGCTCTGCGCCGTAACGCAAAGGCGGGAGCGGCGGCCAGCGCGAGCGGCGCAACCAGGGGCAGCGCATAATGGTCGAAAAACGCCCCGATCATCGCAAAGGCAATGATCGCGAAGCCAAGCCAGATGCGGGTCAGCGTCAGCTCGGGACGCTTCGGCCCCTTGCAGAAGGCGAAGACGGCGCAGGCGATCAGCGGCAGCAGCTGTCCCCCGATCCCCGCGAGGCGCGCGACGATCTTCGCCGCCGGATAGCCCCGTCGCAGCATGATCGAGGTGAAATTGGCAAACCAGAAGGCATCGAACGCCTGCCCGCCGCGCCACCAGAAATGCAGGACGACCAACGCGGTAGGCAGCAGCCCCAACGCCAGCCAGGTGAGCGCCGCCAGCACCATGACAGCGATGCGCCCGCCCGCCCGCCGAAGATACCAGAGATGCGCAAGGCCGAAAAATGCTCCCTCGACCAAGGGCGTATATTTGATCTGGATCGCGATACCCGCCAACAGGCAGGCGGCTGCCCCGTTGGCGACGATCGCGCCGACCGCGCGCCGCTCCGCCAGGCGCGGCAACTCCAGCGTCAGTACGGCGGCCGCGGTCATCGCCAGATTGTAGAAGACCGGCGACTGGCCGCTGCCCCCGCTGAGCAGCGGCAGCCACAGGATATAGGCCGCGCCAGCCGCCAGCCCCGCCGGAAAGCTCAGTTCCATGCGCCGCGCAGCCAGCCAGATCAGCCATCCGGTCGCGGCGGTGCAGACGGTTCCGACCAACTGATAGGCCAGAAACCCGTCGCCGGGCAGCAGGCGGAAGGCGGCGAACAGGAGGAACAGCCCCGGCGGCTTACGATCCCACAGGTCGATATAGAGGCGCGCACCATGCAGGATGCGGTCGCCCACCAGCAGATAATATTGCTCGTCGACATGCGCGACCGGATTGCCGAAGTCGCGCATCCGGGTGAGCAGCGCAAAGATCAGCAGGAGCAGCGCCACGCCGATCGGCCGGTCGAGGAGCCGCCCGAGCCGGGTCGGTATGAGGGTGGCGGAGCGGGCGGGCATTATATCCGTCATCACGAACCATATTGGAGGATGGGCGGCGGGCGGAGCGGAATCCTGCGGAACGAGCCCGGTGTGAACCCGCCCATGTCATCGACGCAGGCGCCTTCGCAAAGAAAATCGACATGGTTCCCGCCGGGTGAAAATTTTTTTCTCGCGATGTGCGGTTAGGCGGACGGCGCGGCGTCCTAGCCATGAAACACCCCGATTGCAGGGCACGCGCCGCCGGGCGGGGCTTCGGCAACGGGGTGGCTTGGACGTTTTATGGACGGGGTGGGGTAATGCTGCTCGATGCGGAAGGCGCGGCCTGGCGGAATGCCATAGCTTGTGCCCAGGCTGGGAAGACGGAACGCGCAGGCGCCTATGTCGCGCCGTGCTGGACCGTGGTCGTGCCCTTCTTCAACGAGGAGCGGGATATAGCGGCCACGCTGGAAAGCCTGGCGGCGCAGACCGTGCGTTTTCGCCTCGTCCTGGTCGACAATGGCTCGCTCGACGCCAGCGCGCGGGTGGCGACCGAAACCTGTGAGCGGCTGGGCCTCGACCATATCCTGTTGCACCAGAGCCTGCCCGGCAAGATCAACGCGCTGCATCTCGGTCTCGACCATGTCTATACGCGCTTCGTCGCGACGTGCGATGCCGACACCTTTTACCCGGCCGATTATCTGGCGCAGGCGCAAGCCCTGCTGGAGCGGCCGGGCTGTGTCGTGGCCGGAGCCTATTTCATCGCCCCGAACGACGGTGAGGCGGAGCGACGGCGCGAATCTGCTGCGATCCGGCTGGCCGCGCGTTTCCTTCCGCGTCAGTGCCATGCGGGCGGGGCGGGGCAGGCATTCCGGACCGAGGCGCTGAAGGCGGCGGGCGGTTTTGACGCGCGGCGCTGGAACTATGTGCTGGAAGATCATGAGGTCATTCACCGCGTCATGCGCCACGGCACCATGGCCTATGCCGACGGCTTCTGGTGCGTGCCCTCCGACCGCGAGCGCGACCGGGACTCGATCCGCTGGACGCTGACCGAGCGGCTGGTCTACAGCATCGCCGCGCCGTTCGCCGGGGACTGGTTCTTCTATGACTTCCTGGCCAAGCGGCTGCGTGCCCGGCGGCTCACCACGGAGCGGATGCGCGAGCGGGCCTATCAGCAACTGGCGGGAGTGGTGGGTGAACCGGCTTATTCTCTGCGCTGACGATTTCGCCTTTTCGACCGAAGACAGTCTGGTCATCGCCGAGTTGCTGCGCTCGGGAAAACTGAACGCCACAAGCTGCATGACCCTTCGTCCGAACTGGATGGAGGACAGCGTGATGCTGCGATCCGTGCCGCAAGGCGCGCAGATCGGCCTGCACCTGACCCTGACCGAGGAAGCGCCAATTCACCCCAATGGCTTTACCCGGGACGGGGTGATGCCGGGGATTGATCCGTTGACCCGGTTGGCGGCGCGCGGGGCGCTCGACCCGGCCGAGATTACCCGCGAAGTGGAGGCGCAGTTCGACCGGTTCGAGGCGGCGATGGGAAGGCCGCCCGCCTTTGTCGACGGGCATCAGCATTCGCACGCGCTGCCCGGCGTCCGCCCGATCGTGCTGGCGATCACGCGGCGACGGGCGCCTGAAGCCTGGGTGCGGACGTGCGAGGACCGGCTTGCGGGTCTGCTCGGGCGGCCGTGGCGCGGCAAGGCGATCGGCAGCGCCTATCACTCACGGGGGCTGGGCCGCGCAGCGGAAAAGGCGGGCTTGCGCTGCAATCGGGGGTTTGCAGGCCATTACGGGTTTGACGGGCGCTTTGCCGAGGCGTTGCCGAGGTTCCTAGACCATGGCGGGCCGGAGCATCTGGTCATGTGCCATCCTGGCGCGGGCAGGCGCGCTGGCGATGTGATAGCGGCGGCGCGGCGCGACGAAGCCGATGTCTTGCGCACCGTTGCGGTTTCGGACATGGCGGCGCAACGCGGGTTGGCCTTTGCCGCCTGATACGAGGGCGGTCTTGGGTAGCGAGGGTCTGGAAGGCCGGTTCATGGACGCCCGCCCGCTGCTGCGCCGTCTGCTGGCCGCCCGGCTCGGCTCGTCCGATGAGGTGGAGGACGCGCTTCAGGATTTGTGGCTGCGCGTGGCGGGGCTCGACGCCGAACAGATCGACCAGCCCATTCCCTTTCTATGCCGCATGGCGACCAACCTGGCGACCGACCGCCGCATCGCCGCCGCCCGGCGCGGCGCGCGCGATGGCGCATGGGAGAAGATCCAGCCTCAGCCCGCCGAATATGCCGATCCCGAACGCATCGCGTCGGGCCGTAGCGAGCTGGCGCAGGCCCACGCGCTGATCGCCCGGATGCCGGAACGGATGCGCGAAGCCTTCACCCTGTTCCGCTTCGAGGAGCGGCCGCAACGCGACATTGCCGAGCATATGGGGATCACGGTCAGCGCCGTCGAAAAGCTGCTGCGCCGCGCCTATCAGTTTTTGCACGAAAATCGTGAGGTCGAGGGTGCGGATCGGACGCGCTGGCGTCGTCCTGGCAGCGGAAGGAGCGGGGACGAGTGACGCGGGAGGAGCAAGCGATCGACTGGCATATCCGGCAGCGCGACATGAGCGCGGCCGAATGGGATGCCTTTGCGACCTGGCTGGAGGACAGTCCGGAGAATGCGCGCGCCTATGACTTGGTGGCGATGGCCGATGCACGACTGACCGCGCCGGCTGCCGAACCCGACATGGCGGCACTCGAAGCGCCGCTGGCGGCCAATGACAACGGGGGATGGGGTCGTTGGTGGCTGGCAGGCGGCGTGGCGGCGGCCGTCGCTCTGCTTACCGGACCGGTGCTGCTGAATCGACGTCCCGATATCCGAATCGAGCAGACGCGGGCGGGTGAGACGCGGGCGATCGCGCTGAACGACGGAACACGGGTCGAGCTGGCGGGGGGATCGCGGCTTCGGCTCGACCGCAACGACCCGCGCGTCGCGACGCTCGACACGGGACAGGCACTGTTCCGGGTTCGCCACGACGCCTCCGCTCCTTTCGAACTGCACTCGGGCAAGGTCGTTATCCGCGACCTGGGGACCGTCTTCAACGTCCGGCGTGAGGGGGCTCGGCTGGACGTGACCGTCGCGGAAGGGGCGGTCGCGCTGACGCCGCCGGGGCAGGAAATGCAGTTGACCGCCGGACAGGGCGCGCGGATCGACGAGGCGCGCCATATGCTGCGTCGCGTCCAGGTCGACCCGGCGATGGTGGGCGGCTGGCGTCACGGTATCCTGGACCTGGACGGCGACACGGTCGACACGATTGCTGCACGATTGCAATCCGCCTATGGCATGCGGGTCGTGGTGGAGGGGCCGCTGGCGAAGCGCAGCGTTACCGGGTTGGTCCGGATGACGGGCGACGCCGGCCAGGACGTTCCGCGTTTTGCGAAGCTGATCGGAGCGGAGTGGCGCCAGAGCGGTGGGGACTGGATCTTGCGGGCGTCGGACGGGGTTCATTGAACGCGGCCTGTTGGCCGTGGCCGTCCTTGCCATGCCTGCCGCCGGCCGGGGGCAAACGACTATCAGTGCGGGGGGGCGGCGGATCGTGCTCGCTCCCGCGACGCTTGACTTCGCTCTGCGCGAGCTGGCGCGGCAGGGCGGCATCACCGTCGTCGCCACTGATCCCAGGCTGCGCGAGGTACGCACCCGCGCGCTGACCACCGGCGCGCCGCCGGCCAGAGCCTTGGCGCAGTTGCTGCGCGGCACGGGCTACCACGCCGTTCCGGTCGATGCCGCCAGCTTCCGTATCGTCGGGACGCCGCGCCGCCCGCCCATCGACCGCAACCTCCCGCGTCGGGCTGCCCCACCGTCTCCCGTCGGTGGCAGTAGCGATATCATCGTCACGGCGAGCAAACAGGGAACCGAACTGGCGCGCTACCCGGGCAGCGTGTCGGTGGTCGGGCGGGGCGTCGCGCTGCCCAATGGATCGATCGACCTCAGCGATGTCGCAGGCCAGACGCCGATCCTTCAGACGACCGCGCTGGGGCCGGGACGCAACAAGCTGTTCATTCGCGGGATCGCCGACAGCAGCTTCAACGGCGCGACCGAGTCCACCGCCAGCCTCTATCTCGACGATGTGCAGATCGCCTTTGCCGGACCCGATCCGGGGCTGAAGCTGTATGACATCGCCGAGGTCGAGATTGCCGAGGGGCCGCAAGGGGCGCTGCATGGCTCGGGGGCGATCGGGGGCATCATCCGGCTGACGTCCCATCCGGTGTCGCTCACCCGAGATGGCGGACGGATCGAATGGGGTGGGGCGCTGACCGGGGGCGGGTCACCGAGCACCGACATGGCCGCCGTCGCCAATAAGGTCCTGCTGCCGGACAGGCTGGGCATCCGGCTGGTCGGCTATCATGCGGTCGATGGCGGCTATATCGATAATCTGCGCAGCCATGCGCGGAACATCAATCGCGTGTTGACCAGCGGGTTGCGGGGAACGCTGCGCTGGGATGTCGGGGGTGGCTGGCGCGCCGAGCTGGGTGGCGGCACCCAGTCGATCGTGTCGCGCGACGCGCAATATGTCATGAGTGAGGACGTGCTGGCCAGCCGCTCGGCCATCCCCCAGCCGTCATGGAGCGACATGCAATTCGGGCGCCTGTTGCTGTCCAAGGAATGGGCCAGCGGACTGCAATTCGTCTCCGCCACCGGCCTGGTCGGGGGCTCGTCGTTCGAGCAGTTCGACGCCAGCACCCTTTTGCCGCATGGATCCTATCAGCTGAACAGCAGCAAGACCCTGTTCTCGCATGAAAGTCGGTTGTCGCGGCGGCTGGCGGGCGGCGGTTCGTGGGTGATCGGCGTCAATCTGGTTTCGGACCAGTCGGTGATGGGGCGGTCGTTGACTCTTCGCCAGGGCGTCAGGCCGGTGATCGGCGTCACCAACGTCACCCGCAGCGGGGCGATCTTTGCCGAAGCGACCCACCCGCTGACCGACAGGCTGTGGCTGACATTGGGCGGGCGCGTTACGGGCGCGCGAGTCGATGGCGAACCGTCGATCACGCCGCGCTCGAAGAATTTCGTGCGGGGCCGCTCGACCACGCGCGTCGATCCGACCTTCGGCTTTTCCTGGCTGCTGGGCGGCGACTGGACCTTGTTCGGCCGCTATCAATCGGGCTTCCGCACCGGCGGTCTGGCGGTGGCGGCAGGAATAGGCCGGGTCGCGAATTTCGAGTCGGACTCAATCCAGATGGTCGAGGCGGGGCTGCGGCATGTCCGGCGCGGCGCCACCGGACTGTCCGCCTCAATCAGCGTGTCACATGCGCAATGGAACGCCATCCAGGCTGATCTGCTCAACCGGGCAGGGCAGCCGGTAACCAGCAATATCGGCAACGCCCGGATCGACGCGCTGGAGGGCTGGATCGAATGGGTGCCGCAGCGGGACTGGCATCTGACCGGCGCGCTGTTCGTCACCGACAATGAAGTCACTGGCAAGGCCGCCGCGCTCAGTCGCGCCAGCAACCGTCGCCTTCCGGAAACGCCTAGCATCTCAGCGCGGATGGGGCTGGTCCATGACGTTCCGCTGGGGCGCGACACGGTGGTGTCGGCGCGGGGGGAACTGGCCTTTGTCGGTCCCTCGGTACTGGGCGTGGGCGACATGCTCGACGTGCGTCAGGGGGGATATGGCGTCGCCAATCTGGGGTTGATCGCCCGGCGGGGGCGTTATGCGCTGGCGCTGACGCTCGACAACCTGCTGGACGACCGGGGCAATCGCTTTGCCTATGGCAATCCGTTCCTGCTCGGGCGGCGCAACGTCTCGACGCCGCTGCGACCGCGGACGGTGGGCATCAGGCTGAGCGCGGACTTGTGAGCGCGGCGCGGGCATAGGCCGCAAGGCCTGCCAGCACATGGCGCAGCCGAAAGGCGTGGAAATGCCGGATCATCGGCACCGGCCCCTCAAAGCGATCGCGCAGATTGCGTATATCCTGCACCAGCCATCGGCGGACCCGGCGGTCGGTTCTGATATGCTTGGCGTAGAGCGCTCCGTCGCCAAAGCCATAGCCTGCCAGCAGCGCCACGGCCTCCCCCTCGTGGCGGCGGCCATGATGATGGTCGACCACGAAGCCGGGGTCGTAGCGTATGGGGATGCCCAGGGCCTGGGCACGGAGCAGAAAGTCCGTATCCTCGGCCGCGCGGAACGGCGCACCTGCTCCGAAACGCTCGTCGAACGGTCCGACGGCGTGGCGGACATCGACGGTAAAGGCCAGATTGGCGCCCATGACGAAGCCGCCGGGAAATAGGCCTGGCTCCGCGATCATCGGATGATCCTCCAGCTTGACGGTCAGCATAAGGTCGTCGGGATCGCCCAGCAGGATGCGCCCGCCGATGATGACGGGGGCGGGCTGTCTGGCAAAGACCTGTGCGAGCCGGGCGAAATAGTCGGGATGCAGCACGCAATCATCATCGGTCATCGCGACGATCCGCCCGCGCGCCGCCCGTAGCGCCATATTGCGTGCGCGGGCGAGACCGGGCAGCGGCTCGGACAACAGCCGCACGGTGAAGGGGCGGTCGATGGCCCAGTGCCGGATGACGGCCGCCGTGGCATCGGTCGAACCGTTATCGACCAAGATCAGCTCGATCCGGCCATCGGGCCATTGCCCTGCGGCCGCCTCGACCGAAGCGAGCAGGGTGGCCAGGCTGCGGCTGCGATTGCGGGTACAGATCAACAGGCTGATGTCGATCATCCCGCCACCAGCTCCGCCGCTGCCTGCGACGAACGCGCCTGTCGGACGAGCCGGCTGCGCTGCGTCCAGGCGGCGATATAGGCGCCGACCTTGCCGTAGTCATTGTCGAGCACGACATGCGGGATGCCCAGCAACAGGGCCAGGATATGGCCGTGCAGCCGATCGGTGACGATCAGCTCGCCCCGCGCCAATAGTCGCAGCCCGCGTTCGACCCGGGCCTGCGCTCGTGCGGTCGGCGAGGTTTCGGTGAGCCGCGGTTCCTCGAGCCAATCGAGCGCCACCGCGCCGGACGAGGCGAGCAACGGCGCGTCGTCGCGCGCCGCGCGTTCGGCGTCGGAGCGCAACAGCATCAGGACGCGGCAATCCGCCGCCAGCGGGCGCTTGATGCTCCCCAGGCCGAAGGCGGAATCGGGCGCCAGCGTGCTGGAGCAATCGAAGTGCCTGCGCGCCAGGTTCAGACTGGCGTTGTCGCGGACGTGAAGGTGGAAATCCGGATGGCGCCCGACGAGCGCGGCAAAATGGTCGCGATTTGTTGGATCGCGGAAGTGGATCGACTGAGGTAGCTGGACGATCCGGCGATCGGGAAACCGTTCGATCAGATATTCCCGAAAATGCTGATGATGCGGCCAGATATCTCCCAGATTGCCGCCGCCATGGATCAGGATCGGGCCGGTTGGGCAGGCCGCGCGAAAGGCGGCTTCGTCGAAATCGTCCCAACGCGCCATATAGGCGGGAGCGCCCGCACCGATGGCGTCGAGCAAGGCGATCTCACCGAGCCAGATGGCGCTGTCGCCGACATTGGGATGGTCGGGATAATCGACCAGTGCATAGGGCGGTCCGGGCGTGACATGGCGGCGATACAGGTCGAGAAGCGCCTTCCGCTGCGCTTCGATTACAGTTTCGCTCACGCCGCGATGGCGCTTGGCACGGCGGCGCGCACGCTGGCGTACAAAGCCTCGCAGCGATCCAGCCAGAGGTCGCGGGCGAAATGCGTCTCCACCCGGCGACGGGCTACGCCGCGCGGGATCGTCATGGCGCGGGTCATGGCGTCGGCGAGCGCGTCAACATCCCCGGCCGGCGCGACGCATCCGGCTTCGCCGACCACTTCGCGCGCGGCGCCGGAATCCAGGGCCGCGACGGGAAGGCCGCACGCCATCGCCTCGATCGCGACCAGCCCGAACGGCTCGTCCCAGCACGGGGTGAACAGAAATATCGATGCGCGGCCTAATTCGCGTGCGAGGGCCGCCCCGTCCAGATGCCCGCCATAGCGGATGCCGCCGCCCAGCCGCGGCTCGACCTCGGCGGCGAAATAGTCCGGGTCCTCGATCGCACCGAACAGGGTCAGCGCCACGCCTGCCGCCCGCGCTGCGACTATGGCCAGGTGGGTGCCCTTGTTCGGCGTGATCCGGCCGCACCAGACCGCCTCGCCATTACCCTGTTCGACAAAGGGCCAGGCGGCGAGGTCGATCGCATTGTGCAGCACCGACGCCTCGGGCGGCGCGCCGTCCGGCCACCAGGCTTTCAACTGACTGGACGAGGTAACGGTCAGGCGGTGGGTCGGTGCGGGGCTGGCCGCGACGAAATGGTGGAGCGCGTCATAGGGCGGTACATGGAGCGATGTGACGGTCGGCACCCGTGTGGTCCGGCGCAGCTCCAAGGGAAAGCGGTGCAGACTGTTGTTGTGTACCACGTCGAATCCGCCGCGGGCGATCCGGTCGCAGGCGGCGGCATAGCCCGCATCGACATGGGCGATCAGCTCGGGCTTGCCGCGATGCTCCGCCCAGGGAAAAACCGCCTCATAATGGACCGGCAGGACGGGATCGATGGCAAAGCGCGGGTCGCTGTCGCCGCTGGCGAACAGCACCACTTCATGCCCGCGCGCCGCCAGCCCCTCGGCCAGATACCAGCCATGCGCCTCCATGCCCCCTAAAAAGGGCTGGCGGATCGGCTGGCGGACATGCGCGAGCAGCGCGATCCTCATGCCGCTGCGCGCGCCTCGGCGGCGCGTTCCTCCAGCAGGCGGATGACGCTGGCGGTATTGGCATAGGGTTGGTGGCTCTGCTGCCCGGTCAGCGCCAGATCGCGCTCGTCGGGGCGGCGCACGATGCGGATCGGACGACCCGGCGTGTCGTCGATCAGCCCCATCAGGCGAAAGGCATGCAACCAGTGCCCCATGGTACGATAACCCCATTTCGCCTCGAACAGCTCGGCATTGCGCACCACGCTATCGATATGATGGACCGGCGGCATGTGGTGGGGGTGATATTGGTGATAGGCCAGCCCGCCCTTGATCCAGGCGATCGGGACGCCCGCCTGGGCGACCAGCTTGCCGAAATCGGTATCCTCGCCACCATAGCCGGCATAGCGTTCATCAAAGCCACCGGTGGCCAGGAATGTGGCGCGGCGCATCGCGAAATTGAGCGACCAGAAGCAGCGATAATCCTCGCAGCGTTCGATCCCTTGCGAAGGCGGTCCGCGCCGGTCGGAGTGGCGAACGGCGACCCGCGCGAATTCCTCGCAGCGCCAGTCTCCCTGCGTGGCGCCGCCGGGCAGGTACATGACCTCGCCCATCAACAGCCCGTCCTCCTCAGTCAGGAAGCGGTCGTAATCGGCGACCAGATCGGGGGTCGGAATGCAGTCCATGTCGAGAAAGACCAGCTTGTCGCCCACCGCAGCCTTGGCCGCCGCATTGCGCGCGGCGGCCAGCGGCAGGTGAGGGCCTGACACCATCATCTGGCGGATGGGGAAGGTCGCCTCGGGCAGGTCATAGGGCGTGTCCTGAATGACCGCGACGATCAACTCGGTGGGCTGCATCGTCTGGCGGGCAAGGCCGGTCACGACGTTGCGGAGGTGATCGGGGCGGCCCCCGGCGAGCGTGACGACCGAGATCATGAAGGGGCTCCGGTGGACTGGGGAAGGGAATGGTTCATCTCGACCGGCCAGAGCCGCGCGGACAGCGCCTCCAGCCAGTCGGCGGCGGCTTGAGCGGGCGCGTCGGCGATCATCGCGCGCTGCACGGCGGGGCGGTGCTGGTTGCGGGTTTCGGCCAACGCCTCGCTCCATGCCTGGGCGGAGGAGGGCAGATGTGGACGGACACAGGCGGCCCCGGCGGCGGCCAGCGCCTGTGCTTTGCGGTGCTGTTCGTCGAAATAGCGCCATTCGGGAATGGCAAGCCAGGGCCGGGCGGCGGCCAATATCTGCTGGCAGGTGGTATTGCCGGTCGAGGCGATGACCAGGTCGGCGGCGGCGACATGGTCGGCCGGATTGTCGACCCAGCCGCGATGCTCGATATTGGCAGGCTCGGTCGCGTGCCAGTCACGGGCGACCGGGCCGATGGTGATCCACCGCGCCTCCGGTCGGCTGCGGGCACCCACCCCGAGCGGCGCCTGAGCGAAACCACCGCCGCCGCCGCCCGACAGGACCAGGATCATCTCTTCATCCGGCCCGACCCCGATCCGCTGGCGCGCCAGTTCGCGTTCCGGAATGCGGGTATCGACGCCGAGCCCGCCGACGAAACAGGTCTTGGCGCGCATGGCGGCGTTCCATTCGGGCTGGGCCAGCGCTTCGTCAAATGCGGCGAGCAGCCCGGCTGCCCCGTCATAGGCAGCGCGGTGCCCGGCATCGCTGCGATCGCCATGCTGAAGGATCTTCACATGCGGGACCGAGCAGATGCGCGACAGTTGCGCGATCTCGGCCGACACGTCGCAGATCATCAGCGCGGGGTCGGCGCTGTCGAACCAGTTCGCGAGCACCGCCATGGCATGGCGGATGCCGGGCCAGCCCAGCGGCGCGCAGTGCAGCGTGTCGGGTGTCGGCACCGCGTCCATCGTCCCCGCCTCCAGCCCGGTCGGCTCGAACAGGGAGGGGACGGTGACGATCTCGACCTGCGGTGGCAGCGGGGGGAAGATGTCGTCCCGGGCGCAGAAGATGGTAACCGGGCGTTCGGGGGGCAGTGCGTTCACGATGGCGGCGCAGCGTTCGGCATGGCCGCGCCCCTGATGATGAACGAAATAGCCGAAGGGACGGCTCATGCCGCCGTTGCCCGGGTCGGCATCGGCGTGGTCAGGCCCAGCCGCTCCAGCCCCTCCATCACGCCATTGGCATGGTGCGCCGTGACGCGCAGCAGCCCGTCGCGCTCGGGCAGGTCGGCCAGTTCATGTCCGGCATTGCCCACCACGATGGCATGGCCGCAGGCGCGCAGCATGTCGACATCGTTGCCGCTGTCTCCGGCCGCAACGCACGCGCCCATCGGCAGGTCGAGCCGCCGAGCATAGGCCGCCACCGCCGCCGCCTTTCCACCCAGCGGCGCCAGCACGTCGATCAGTCGTCCGTGCGAGAAGACCGTCTTGGCGGCGATGCCCTGGTCGGCCAGCGTCTCGCGCACGCGCGCGGCATCCTCGGCCGTGCCGAAATAGCTGACCTTGTGCGGCCCTGCGGTGTCGCGCGGCTGGGGACGCAGGCGCAAGGGTTTGAGCGCGCTGACCACCGCCTTGCGGTTCCATCCCTCGTCGAGACGCGCGGCAAAGGCGGGGCATTCCTGCCATCCGCGCTGTCCCTTCAGCATGATGCGCGTGCCGACATCCGTGATGAAGGCATCGGGTTCGGGCAGTCCCCATTGCGACAGGATGATCCGCGCCATCGCGAAGGAACGGCCGGTCGCCACGACGAAAGGCAGATCGCTCGCCTGACGCCAGGTGGCGAAGTCATGCGCGCCGACGCGGCATCCCGTCAGCGTATGGTCGATATCGCTGGCAAGCAGGCCGGGGGTACGCGGCAAACTGGCATAAAGCGCGGTCGATTCCATGGCGTAGCGATCCCAGGCATAGAAGGTGGAGCCCGATCGACCGCTGGCGCTCATCCGCGCATGGGTATCGGGATCGGACAGGATGGAGAGGCAGACTCGGGCGATGGCCTCCTCGTCGCGCGGCTCGACCAGCAGGCCGTGGCCGAGCGCGGCGACGATCTCGCTGGGACCGCCATGACGGGTCGCGACCACGGGCACGCCTGCCGCCGCCGCTTCGATCAGAGTCAGGCCAAAGGGCTCGTGCAGTGCGGCATTGACGAACACGCCGCCTGCGGCGGCCCGCTCGTACAGCGCCGCGACGTCGTGCCCGTCGTGACGCGGCGGCAGCGCAAGGCGGCCGCGAAGTTGGGGCGTTTCGGCCAGCGCCAGCAGCTCGGCCAGCACGCCGCGCTCCTCGGCCGATCCGGGACCGTCATGCTGGCCCGCCAGGATGACCAGATTGGCCGCGTCGCGAAGCTCTGGCGAGGCGGCATAGGCGCGGGCGAGCGCGCCCAGATTCTTCTTGGCGACGGGCCTCGCGATGGCGAGCATGATGGGCTTGGCCGGATCGTCGAGGAACGCGTCGAGCCGCTCGGCGAGCGTAGCGCCGTCAGGCTGCCTCCGGTCATGGGTGGGCACGCCCGGTGCGATCCTGTGGATGCGCCCGCGGCCTGCGATACCATAAGCATGGACCTGCCGCTCGGCCTCGTCCTCGGTCGAGACGATCAGCGCATCGGCGGCGGCGATCGCGGTTCGCTCGGCGGCGATGCGGCCGTCCAGCGCAGGCGAGGGGCCATGATGGCGACGCTTGTCGATGCCCAGCGCATGGGGCGTATAGACGAACGGGACGGCAAAGCGCCGCCGCGCTTCCGCGGCTACGGCGGCGGCGTCGGAGAAATGCGCGTGAATCACATCGGGCAGGCGCGGCAATCGGGCGAGGTGCGCGCAGAATGCCTCGGTAAAGGCAGCCATATCTTCCGCCAGGGCGTCCTTTTCCAGGTAGCGGCGGTTGGCCGTCGCGACCCGGTCGATGGTCAGCTTGGATGAAAGCCGCTCGATCGCGCGGGCATGATCCAGGGAAAGACCGGGCTCTTCGAACAGGCGGGTGACGATCGAAACTTGATCAACATCAATAGTCTTGGCCTGGGCGGTGGCGGCGTCCAGGATATAAGCGATATGGCCGCCCGTATCGGCTGTGATGCCATAATGGACAGGCGGAGATTTCAGACAGCCGCCAAGTGCCAGATGCAGGATAAACAATCTCGCCCCTTTCGTTATGGAGCGACAACGTCATAAATATTGATTGGCTCCCGGTCGGATGGCGGAAAGATCGCAGTCGATCGACACAAGCCGGAACACAGTCCATAACTATATTGATCGAGATCAATGCGGCGGACCTGGACGCACGGGCGGCGCGCTCTGCCATCCGTCCTTTGACACTCTGCGCGCGCTCGCCGCCCGGATTGCTAAAAAGGCGGAAAGCACCGGCAAAGGCATGTCAGCGCCGCAGCATGTCCTCGGCCAATCCATGGAAAGACGACGCATGGCCGAGCATGTCGCGGTTCTCCTCCAGCCATTGTCCGGCCTGGGTTTGGCCCAGCGCGCGCAGATCCTGAAGCACCGACCAGCGGGTGTCGACCTTGCTCGTCCCCGAGCGTCCGGCCAGTTCGGGCGGCGGCGAGAGCAGGTGAAGGTTGACCCGGGCGATCGCTTGCATCCGGGGATCGCGCGAGGGTTCGGCGCGGGCGACATCCTGGATTTCGGACAGTGCGCGCAGATCGCGGCGGAGACAGGCATTGAAGCTGATGTCACTGACCCGGCGCATGACGTCGCCGACCGATCCGCCGACATCCTCGACGGTGAAGGGCGTGATCTGGACGATCACCAGATCCGTGGCGCCGATCGCTTCGGACAGCATCGGCTCCAGCGCGGGGTTGGCGGTAAAACCGCCGTCCCAATATTCCTCGCCTTCGATCTCGACCGCCGCGAACAACTCAGGGAGGCAGGCGGAGGCCATCAGTGCGTCGAGCGTCACGTTCTGGCCGGTGAACAGCCGTGCCGACCCGCTGGCGATATGGGTCGCCGCGACATAGAAGGGCAGCTGGGCCTGGCGGGCAAGCAGGTCCAGATCGATGCTCTCCTCGACCGCCCGGCGAAGCGCGCTCATGTCACGCACCCCCGGCAGGAAGGGCGCGACATAGCGGCTGGAGAGCTTGGCGATGTCCAGCGACTTGCGCAGCCACGGCTCGAAAAATGGCCCGCCTAGCGCCCCGACATCGAGCGGGGCGAGCGGCGACGCGTCGGCCACGTTTCCCCATAGCCGCTCCAGCGCCGCTTTCGCCCCGACCGCGCCTTGGGTCATATAACCCGATACGACCGCTGCGCCGTTGATCGCCCCGGCGCTGGCGCCGCTGACCCCGACAAGCTCTATGTTCTCATCCAGCAGGCGCTCGATCACGCCCCAGCCATAGGCGCCATGTGCGCCGCCGCCCTGAAGGGCCAGTGCGACGCGGGGGCGGTGCGGCCTCGCGGTGGGATCGTGACGGTCGGACATGCCATCCCCTTTGTGCGTAATCTATGCTGCAACGCACAAAGGGGCAGTTGGATCAGCGCTTGGTGAAGCCGCCGATACCAGCGATCGCCATTTTCGCGGCGGGCTTGGACATTTCCGCGAAGGTCAACCGCAGATAGCGGACCGGCCGCACACTGGTGAAGGGCAGGCGCTGGGTCGACAGCGCATAGGCGATGTTCGAGAACTCGCCGGCTCCCGCTGGCGTCCAGCTTTTCCCGTCCACGCTCGTTTCCACGACATAGCCGCGCGGCGGGGCGGCATCGACCATGACCTGGCGCGACGGCGTCAGGCTGAAGCCGGCGACGTCGCGGACCTGCCCCATATCGACGGTGACGCTGGCGGGCTTACCCGGCACCGGTGCGGGCTGCACCCATATGGTCTTGGCGTCATTGTCGAGCAGCTTTTCGGCGCCCGGCGCGGTGGCCGAGACGATTTTCCAATCGGTTGTCGCCAGCACCGTGGGATCGCTCGAAACGATGGCGGGAACGGGGACCGGCGCAACGCTCTTGAACAGCGAGACCTCGCTGATCGCCGGGCAGACCGGAGCGTCGACGATGCGCAGGCGGACGCGGCGCGCGGTGATCGGCTGGGGCAGGCGGATGATCCGTTGCGCGCTGATGCACTCATGCTCGGCGAGCTGCTGCCATGTGCCGTTCACCTCGGCATCGACCGCGAAGCGGGTGACGCGCACGCCCAGCGGCAGATATTCGCGGATGCGGATCAGGTCGAAGCTGCGGTTCGGCGGCAGATCGAGCGTCAGGCTGGGCGTGGTGACGCCGTCCGGCGCGGACCAATAGGTGTCGCGTTGGCCGTCCAGCACCCTGGCGGCCTCATACCCCTTGCCGCGCACATGACTGGCGCTCGCCACCGACCCTTGCGCCAGATCGGTCGCGAAGCTGGCGCGGATCGCATCGCCGAAGCTCTTCAGGATCTTTACGTCCTGGTCGGGAATGCGGCCGCGCCGGTCGGGCGGCAGGTTGAGGTTCATGTTGGTGCCGCGCGCGACCGAGGTGTCGAAATAGCCGACGAGATTCTCCGGGCTGCGGACCTTGGAGTCCTCGTCCGCGTGATAGAACCAGCCGGGCCGGATCGAGGTGTTGGTCTCGGCGGGCCACCAGAGCGGAGCGCCGCGCACGCCCGAATTGCCCTCCGACTGGACGTAAGGATGGTTGGGCATGGTCGGCCAGCAGGGATCGCCCGCAATCCCGTCCTCATTGCCGACCCAGCGAATGTCCGCGCCCAGCGGATCGAAGGTGCAGGCCATCGGCTGATACTGGTGGACCAGCGCGATGATCGAGGGCCAGTTATAATATTTGGGCGCGTCGATCTGCCGCGTCTCGCGCGCGCCGCCGTAATAGCCGTCGCCGCCATTGGCCCCATCGAACCAGAATTCGAACAGCTCGCCATAGCCGGTGCACAGCTCGACCACCTGTTTGCGGAAATAGTCGACATAGGACGGGCGGCCATAATCGGCGCGGTTGCGGTCCCAGGGCGAAAGATAGATGCCGAAGGCGAGCCCGGCGCGCTTGCAGGCGTCCGACATCTCGCGAACGATGTCGCCCTGGCCGTTCTTGTACGGCGAGTTGCGGATGCAATGCTCGGTCAGCTTCGTGGGCCACAGGCAGAAGCCGTCGTGATGCTTCGCCGTCAGGATGATGCCCTTGAGATTGCCCGCCTTGGCCGCGGCGACGATCTGGTCCGCGCTGAAATCGCTGGGATTGAACATCTTGGGGTCTTCATCGCCATAGCCCCATTCCTTATCGGTGAAGGTGTTCATGGCGAAGTGGATGAAGGCGTACTGCTCGCGCTGGTGCCAACGCCACTGCCGCGCCGAGGGGATCGCGCCATAAGGCGCGGGCGCCCCCGCCCCCTTTTGCGCGAAGGCGGGCGCGGCGGAGGCGACGAGCCCGGAGGCGATAACGGCGCGGCGGGAGAAATCGGTCATCTTGGGATCGGCTCCGGGAGGGATCAGGCGGGCTGGTGGTCGAAGGAGGGTGGCCGGTCCTTGGGATCGCGGCCGAAGGCGGGATTGGGCTTGGCCCCCATGGTGAAGGACAGGGTGCCGCCCTTCGCCAGCGTGGCATGGTCGATCCAGCTCTTCGTCCAGGGGCGACCGTTCCACGTCACCGACTGGACGTAGGGCGTGTCCGGGCCATTGCCCTTCGCCTCGACGACCAGCATCTTATTGCCGCCGACCGTCACCTGCGCCCGGTCGAACAGCGGACCACCAAAGACATAGGCGCCGCTGACCGGATCGACCGGATAGAAGCCGAGCGCGGAGAACAGGAACCACGCGCTCATCTGGCCGCAATCGTCATTGCCGATGATGCCGTCTGGCGCGTTCTTGTACATCTCGGTCAGCAGGCGGCGGACCATCCTCTGGGTTTTCCAAGGCGCGCCGACATAGGCGTAGAGATAGGCCGCATGCTGGTCCGGCTCGTTGCCATGCGCATATTGGCCGACCAGCCCCGAAATATCGGGCGGCGCATTCTTGGGCAGCGTCGAGGGCGCGGAGAACAGCTCATCCAGCTTGGCCTCGAACTTGGCATCGCCGCCCATGTGGCGGATCAGGCCGTAAATGTCGTGCTGGTTGAGGAAGGTCGCCTGCCAACCATTGGCCTCGGTATAGTCGCGCCACCAGGGCTTGGGCATGTGGCCGAGCTGGACGGGATCGTAATCCTTCCACCAGCTGCCGTCGTTGAAGCGCGGGCGGGCGAAGCCGATCGAGCCGTCGATGACGTTGCGCCAATTGCCCGAGCGCTTGAGCAGGCGATCGGCCTCCGCCGTTTTGCCGACGCGACGTGCGATGTGTGACGCGGCCCAGTCGTCATAGGCATATTCCTGGGTCCGGCTGACGCTTTCGAACCAGATATCGGCAGGGACATAGCCCTTGGCGTCGTACAGGTCGCGGCCCTTGCTATTGTCCATGTCGGGTGCGGAGAAGTCGAAGCTGCGCTTGGCGATGCCGGGCCAGGCGGCGGCATAGTCGGCGGGAATGCCCTTCACCATCGCCTCGGCCATGATCGGCGTGCCGTGCCAGCCGATCATCACGCCGGTCTCCTTGCCCTGCAGCGTCCAGACCGGCGGGCCATAGGCGCTCTGCTGGGTCTGGCGGATGATGTCGTCGACCAGCTTCTTGGCCTGGGCGGGCTGGGTCAGGATCAGCCAGGGGTGGAGCGCGCGGTACGTGTCCCAGGTGGAGAAGGTGCTGTAGGCGAACTGCCCGGCGGGGGCGGTGTGCACCTGACCGTCCAGCCCGACATAGCGCCCGTTCACGTCGGAGAAGAGCGTCGGCGCGACCAGCGTGTGGTAGTTGGCCGAGGCCATGATCGCCTGCTGGTCCGGCGTCCCGCCCTCGACCCGGACGCCGCCGAGCGTCTCGGCCCAGCGGGTCATGGCGGCGCGGCGGGTACGGTCGAAGTCCCAGTGCTTGGCCTCGGCCGCCAGGTTTGCCTTGGCCCCCGCCACATCGACCGCCGAGATTCCGCAGCGGATCAGCAAAGGCGCATCGCCCAGTTCGTCGAAGAACAGCGCGGCCTTCAACCGGTTGCCCTTGACGGCGGTGCCGTTCGCGGGCGCATCGCCATCGCCGTAAAGCTGGATGCGGGCAGGCTTTTTCGACAGCTGCATCGCAAAGAAGATGCGCCGCCCCTTGGCCCAGCGGAACACGCGGCGGGTGCCGGTGATCGTGCCGTCGGGCTCGATGGTCAACTCGGCATCGGTGATGAGCGGCTTGGCGTCGCTCTTATCGAGGACCAGATGCGACAGGTCGACCAGCACATGGCCCGGCCCCTTGGGGTAGGTGTAGCGGTGCCAGCCGGTCCGCTCGGTCACGGTGAGTTCGGCGAGGACACCGGACTCCAGCTTGACCCGGTAATAACCTGGTTCGGCCTGCTCGTCCGAATAACGCTGGCGATAGCCTTCATCCGGGTTGGATAGCGGTCCCGCGACCAGCTTCAGTTCGCCGCGCGTCGGCACGACCAGCACGTCCAGCATGTCGCCGATGCCGGTGCCCGACAAATGGGTATGGCTGAACCCCATGATCGAGCTGTCGCCGTGATGATAGCCCGAACAGGTGTCCCAACGCTCGACATCGGTGTCGGGGCTGAGCTGCACCATGCCGAAGGGCAGGACCGCGCCAGGATAGGTATGGCCGTCACCGCCCGTTCCGATGAACAGATTGGGGCGCGCGGCGGCCATGGGTACGGCGGCGCTGAGGCTGCCGATCGGCAGGCTGGCAAGCGCGGTTCCGGCGAGGAGTGAGCGGCGGGTCAAAATCATGCAAACGTCTCCCGCAGAACCTGCGGCCGGGTGGCTGCGACATGGACGACCAATTCGCCAAACAGGCCGTTGGCCCAGGCAAACCAGTCGCGTGTGAACTTGGTGGGATCGTCGATATCGACCCCTTCGTGGATGAAGCCCGTACCGCCCTGCGACCCGCGCAGCATGGACAGGCTGGCGCGAAGCAGCGCAGGGTCCGTCGAGGTCAGCGCGCGGACGATGACCGACATCGGCCAGACCTGGCCCGGCCCGGTATGCGGGCCGCCGATGCCGGTCAGCGCCTTGCCCTCGAAATACCAGGGATTGTCCTTGCTCCAGCACGCCGCGAGCGTCCGCTGCCACAGCGGATCGGTCGCATCGACGCAGCCGAGATAGGCCATGCCGGACAGCGAGGGGACGTTGGCGTCGTCCATGAAGACGGCATTGCCGTAACCATCCACCTCGAACGCCCAGACCCGCTCGCCGCTTGGCAGCGTCATGGTGCCGAACTGCTTCAGCGCAGCCTCGACCTCGGCGGCGAGCGCGGTGGCGTCCTGCGCCAGTGCAGGCTCACCGACCGCGTTCGACAGCGCGGCGAGTTCGCGCAACGTCGTCATCGCGAACAGATTGGCGGGGACGAACTGACCGTAGAGGCAGGCATCGTCGGACGGGCGGAAGCCCGAATGGATCATGCCGTTGGGCCGCGTGGGCAGGCCGGTACCGCGATAGAGCGTTTCGGTCGGCTCCGGCGCGGAGCGGCGGAAGCGGTAGGGGCCGGGGCCGTCCTTGCGCTGCTGCTCGCGGAAGGTCTTTACGATTGCCTGCGCGGAGGCTTTCCACTCGGCATCGAAGGGGGTGGTGTCGCCCGTCTCGCGCCAATAGCCATAGGCCAGCCGGATCGCGTAGCAGAGCGAACCGATCTCCCACTTCCGCTCGGCGACGCCGGGTTTCATTTCGGTGTCGTCGTGCAGCGCCCAGCTCAGGTTGGTCTTGGCGTTCGGGTCCTGCATGAAGGCGTTGGCATAGGGGTCGATCAGGATCGACCGTGCCTGCCGCCCGATCAGCCCGCGGAACAGCCGCCCCAGCGCCGGATCGCGCTTCACCAGATGCAGATAGGGCCGCAACTGCGCCGCCGAATCCCGCAGCCACAGGCAGGGAATGTCGCCGGTGATGACGAACGCATCGGGCTTGCCGCCGACCTCGCCCAGCGACAGCACCGTGGTGTCGAGCGTGTTCGGATAGCAGTTGCCGAACATCCAGCGCACCGTCGGGTCGGCGATCAACTTCGAAACACGCGTGATCTCCGCCTCGACCGCCTTGGACACGAAGCGCCGTTCGGCGACCGGTGGGCGCTTCGTAACCAGCGACGGGACAGCGGCGAAGGCGGGGGTGGCGGCCAACGCCGCGCCCCCCGCGATCAGTTCACGACGGTTCGGAGTCATTTCGGCAGGTCCTGCGCCGTGCCGGTCACGGTGAACTGGGTCCACTGGCCTGCGCCGTCACCCGGTTGGCCGCCGCCGATATAGAGCTTGTACGTGCCCGGCAGGATGCGGCGGGTGCCGTCGCGCCACACCTGGCTCATCAGGCGCGGATCGATGGTGAAGCGCGCCGTCCCTGCCTGACCGGGCTTGAGCGCGACACGGGTGAAGCCGACCAACTGGCGTTGCAGCACCGGGTCGGTCAGCACCAGTTTCTCGTCGGTGGCGGGCGGGACCAGATAGGCCTGAGTCACTTCCTCACCGGCGCGCTGGCCGATATTGCGCAGCTGCACCGCGACATCGACCGGCTGGCCGACCGCGACACTGGCGGTGACGGTCGGCTGGCCATAGTCGAACTTGGTATAGCTCAGGCCATGGCCGAAGCCCCAGGCGGGCTTGCCGGTGAAGTAGCGATAGGTCCGCTCCTTCATGCCGTAATCGGCGAAGGCGGGCAGGTCGGCGGTCGAGTGATAAATGGTGACGGGCAGGCGGCCCGACGGGTTCACGTCACCGGCCAGGATCTCGGCCAGCGCGGTGCCGCCCTCGGTGCCCGGATAGAAGGCCGCCAGCGTCGCGGCGGGCTTGAAGTCGCCCAGCGACACCGCCGAGCCGGATATGATGACCGCGACCACCGGCTTGCCGGTCGCCTGAAGCGCGGCGAGCAGATTGCGCTGCGGTTCGGGCAGGACGATTTCTGTGCGGTCGCCGCCCGCGAAACCGGGGACCGAGACGCCCAGCGCCTCGCCCTCCAGATCGGGCGACAGGCCGACCACCGCGATCAGCACGTCGGCGGTCCCGGCGACCTTCAAGGCTTCTGCGGTCAGCGCCTCGGCGGGGGGCAGCCATTGCAGGCGGAGGCCCTCGTCACCGCCCTTATGATCGATCTCGACGCGGATACGGCGCGGGGCCGATCCGTCGATCGTGGTTTCCAGTTTCTTGCCGCCGATCACATCGTCCACGACCAGCTGGTCGTCAATATAGAGCTTCACCGCGTCATGCGCGGGGCAGGCGTGCCAGCAGGCGGGACCGTCGAGCCGCAGCTTGTACTGACCCGGACCCGGCGGGGTCAGCGTGCCGGTCCAGCGACGCTGGAAGGGCGCGGTCTTGGTATAGTTGAAGTCGATACGGCGATCCTGACCGGCGGCGGTCCACTGGCCGTTCGCGCCCATCGTCTCGACGCCCAAGCCGGTCTTGCCGTTCGCCGACAGCGCGGTTTCGGGGACGCCGACGAACGCGCCCTCGGCCAGCACCGAGCCTTGCGCATAGCGGACATCGCGGCCGAACTTCGCGCGGATGCCGTCGAGCGGGGTGACGGGGTTGATCGCGGTGCCGTGATAATTGCCCTCCAGCACGCCCAGGTCATCCGCATCCGCGCCGAACACCGCGACCTTCTTGCCCTTGAGCGGCAGCATGTCGTTCGGATTGTCGAGCAGGATGATGCCCTTGCGCGCCGTCTCCAACGCCAGTGCGCGATGGGCGGCGCTGCCCACCTCGCTCGCCTTGATCCGGTTCCACGGCGAATTCACGGTCAGCATCCGCCGCACCGCCAGCGCGCGGGCCAGCGCGGTGTCGATCTCGCCCTCGGTAATCAGGCCGCGCTTCAACGCTTCGGGCAGTGCGCGATAGGTATTGCCGCAGTTGAGGTCGGTGCCCGCCCGCAGTGCCGCCGCCGCAGCAGCGGGCGCGTCGGGCTGGGCATGATGGAACATCCAGATATTGCCGACCGCATCGCAGTCCGACACGACGAGGCCGTTGAAACCCCAGTCGGTGCGCAGCCGCTGGGTCAGCAACATCGGGTTGGCGCAGACCGGCGTGCCGTGGATCGCGTTGTATGCGCACATCAGCGACAGCGCCTTGCCCTCGGTCACGGTCGCGCGGAAGGCGGGGAGGTAGGTCGCCTCCAGGTCGCGCGGGGACACCATCACATCGAAGCTGTCGCGCCCGCCCTCGGGGCCGGAGTGCACCGCCATATGCTTGACGGTGGCGATGACCTTCGGGTGCTTCAGGTCGGGACCCTGAAGACCACGCACGAAGGCGATGCCGATCCGGCTGGTGAGGAAGGGGTCCTCGCCATAGGTTTCCTGGCCACGGCCCCAGCGCGGATCGCGGAAGATGTTGATGTTGGGCGACCAGATGGTCAGGCCCTGATACAGGCCCCGATCGGCGTTCAGCGGCCGCGAATTGAACTTCGCCCGCGCTTCGACCGCGACGACATCGCCGACCTTCCAGATCAGATCGGTGTCCCAGGTCGCGGCCATGCCCATCGCCTGCGGGAAGACGGTCGACGGCCCGTTGCGCGCGATGCCGTGCAGCCCCTCGCTCCACCAGTCATAGGCGGGCAGGTTCAGCGCCGGCTCGGCCGGGGCCTCGTTGACCAGCTGCGCCGCCTTTTGCGCGATGGTCAGCTTCTGCGCCTCCGGGGGAAGCGCGGGGGTGGCGGCCTGACCGGCGGCGGCGAGGAGGAGAAAGGGGATCACTAGGCGTCCTTCGGACCGAGGGTGTAGATTTTGAGCTCGCGCGCCAGAGTGGCGGCGTCCGCGTCGCTCTGGATGGTGAGCGTGATGGTCTCGCCGGGCAACAGGTCGAAGCCGTCATCGGACGGTTCGGCGCCGATGATGCCGAAATTGACCTGTACCTGCCGCGCGATGTTGCGCGCGGTCAGCGTCAGCTGCTTGCCCGCCCAGCGCGCGGTGATACCCGGCACCGGGTAGAGCATGTCGCGCGGGACCTTTCGCTCGACGATCTGGCGCGCGATGACCTTGTCGCCGTCGAACAGTTCGGCGACGCCGTAGCTGCTCTCGGGCGCGGCCCCGGCGAACAGCGTCGCGTCGGGGATCGTCGCGACGTCGCTGGCGGACGCGGCGGCCATGGTCACGCTGCCCGATTGCGAGCCGAGCTTGCGGCCGTCCATGCCGTATCCGGTGACGCGCCAGCCGAGCGGCTTGGGCGCCGTGGCGTCGGACACCAGCGCGATCCGCGTGGCGCCGGGCTTGGTTTCCGCCACGATCGTCTGTGGCGCGAAGAAGCGGCGGACCTCATGCTGCAGCATCTTGTCATGCCCGGTCCAGTCGATGCTCGACCAGCTGATCGCGGGCCAGCTGTCGTTGAGCTGCCAGTAGAGCGAACCCAGCGTCACCGGGCGGCAGGCGCGATGGTGACGCGCGGCAAGTCCAATGGCGCGGGCCTGCATCGCCTGGGACAGATAGACCAGATCGGCGAAGTCGCGCGGGGTCCGGTAATATTGCTTCAGGTAGAAGGTGATGCGGTCATTGCCTTCGCCGGCCAGGAACTTCTGGTGCGCCTTCATCACCGGGCTGTCGATGCGGAAGTCCGCCGGGTCGGCAAAGGTCGCGATGGTCGACAGGTCCGGGAAGGCCTGGAAGCCATATTCCGACATGAAGCGCGGGCAGCTATCCGTGTAGCGCTCGATCGGCTTGGAGCCCGACCAGACATCCCAGAAATGGCGGTCGCCGTCCTTGTCGGTGTCGGTCGGCCCCTCATAGTCGGTCGAGGGCGATCCGGGCCAATAGGGGATGCCGGGCGAATTCTTGATGACGGCATCGCGCAGCACGCGGTCGAACAGCACGGCCATGCCGGTGCCGATCCGCTCCTGCTCGTCGGGGCCGACCGCCTTTTTGAACGCCTTGCGATCCGACCAGTTTTCCCAGCCCGACAGCACTTCGTTATTGCCCGCCCAGATGACCAGCGAGGGATGCGATTGCAGGCGGGCGACCTGTTCCTCGGCCTCGATACGGACGTTCTCGCGGAACTGGGCATCGGGGGGCGTGACCGCGCCGCCGAACATGAAGTCCTGCCACACCATCAGGCCCAGCTCGTCGGCGGCGTCGTAGAAGCTGTGCTCGGGATAATAGCCGCCGCCCCAGATGCGGACCATGTTCATGTTCGCGGCCGCCGCCTTCTCCAGCAACTGGCGCTCGGCCGTAGGCGATACGCGCGACGGGAAGGCATCGAACGGGATGACGTTGGTCCCCTTGGCGAAGATGACGTTGCCGTTGATCTTCAGCCCGAAGCTGCCGTCCTTGCGGACGAGTTCGACGGTGCGCAGGCCGGTGCGCTTCTCAACCGCGTCTGCGCCCGCCAGCGCCGCGTTCACGGTGTAGAGCGGATGCGCGCCAAAGCCGATCGGCTGCCAGCGCTGTGGGCGGGTGATCGCGACGGGGACGACGACATCGTTCTCGCCCGGCTGGAGCGCGACGTCGCGGCGGACGCGGATGCGCTTACCGTCGGGGCCAGTGACCGTCACGTCCATGCGGCCGGTCTGCGCTCGGTCGGCAACGATCGAGGCACGGGCGAGGATGCGCGCCTCGGCATCGGTCAGCGCTTCCTGCTCGATGCGCAGCTTGTCGATGCGCGCGGCGTCCCACGCCTCCAGACGGGCGGGGCGCCAGATGCCGATATCGACGATGCGCGGTGCCCAATCCCACCCGTACTGGTATTTGGGCTTGCGGATATAGGGCGAGGTCTGCTTGCCCTTCGGCTCGTCGCCATAGGGCGAGTCATATTCGCCGGGCAGCGGGTTCTTTTCGGCCAGCACCATCGGCTGGAGCGTCTTGATCGGCGAGGCGAAGGTGACGACGATCTCGTTCGCGCCTGCCTTCAGCAGCGGCTTGGCATCGGCGCGCCAGCGGCGATGGGCGTTGTCCGCCGACAACAGGCGCCGGCCGTTGACCGTGACGGTCGCAAAGGTGTCCAGCCCGTCGAACACTAGGTCGAGGTGATCGCGGCGCAGCATCTCGGGCGTCACGTCCAGGTTGGTGCGATATTGCCACCCGGTCAGGCCCGCCCATTGGATCGGTGCCTCGTTCGCGCCCTTATAGGGGTCGGGGACCAGATGCGCGGCGATCAGATCCTGCTGGACGCTGCCCGGCACCGACGCGGTCAGCCAGTTCGCCGCCTGGGGATGCGCGCGCGCGGCGTCGACATCCTTCGGATCGATCCGCACCTGCCAGCGGTCGAGCGTCGCCACCGTCTTGGGCGCGGCCAGCGCAGGCACAGGAAGGGCGAGCGCGGCCAGGATCAGACCGAGACGATGTTTCACAGCGATTTCCCCGAAAACGGCATCGCTGCGTCAGGGCGGAACGCCCCCACGCAGGATACAGGATTATGGCGTCGAACAGGATCGGGCGTGCGGGGCGGACGCGTGACGATGGCAGGGCAGGTCCCCGATAGTGCCAGGCTCATTCTCGCCATCCGTCACCCCCGTCATCCACCGGCTTGTCGTGCGCCGGTATTCTCATGGTATGTTTTGGTATCATGGCGTGGTGAACCGGGGGCGTCCACCCATTTTCTGGGGTCGAGCCTACCGCGCCAAGCCTGCAATGGATTGGTGGGTCAATGCGCTATGCCCAGCGCCAGCAGGCCGATGATCCAGATCAACAGCACGGTCGCCGCCATGACCGAGACGATCAGGGTCATCAGCAGCCCGGATATCACGCCCAAATGATAGGCGCCGCGAATCTGGAGAAATAGATGCACCGGAAAGGCGAGCATCAACAGAGCAACGCCGTTCAGATGGGCCAGCTTCGTCCACAGGATCATCACGACCATCAGCAGGCTGACGAAGCTGAGCGAATAGGTGACGAACACCGCATGGTCGAACATCGCCAACCCACGCTTCCACAGGAAGAACAGCCGCATGAACGGCATCGACAACAGGATCAGCGCCCAGGAGAATTTATAGCCGTTCGCCTCCATCTTGAAGAGGAGGAATTCGGGGTCGCGAATGGCATGGGCGATCTTGGCGTCGAGCGATTTCCAGCCGGTGATGACCTGTTCCTGATGCTCGCCATGGCCGGAGCCCGTTTCTGCCCCGCCGCCCAGCGCCATCGCGGTGAAGTCGATGCTACGCTTCTGCTCGACCAGCTTTGCTCGCTCGGCATCGAGCGTGGCGGTGTTGCGGCCGGTCGCGACAGCTGCGGTGCGCTCGCGGTCTATCCCTGCGATACGCTGGTCGACCTTTGCGACTTCGGCGCGCAGCTCCATCGCGGCATCCTGGGTGCCGGGGGGATGGAAGGTGCCGAACCCGCCGAGTACCGAATAGGCGACGTAGAGCAGAAAGACGCTGAACAGATACAGAGCCAGCGGCGACAGGAAACGCCGCCGCTCGCCCGCGATATAGCGACGGGTCAGCTCGCCGGGGCGGGTGACGAGCATGGCCATCGTCCGCCATACCTGCCCCTCGATATGCAGGACGCCGTGGCTGAAATCATGCCACCACGCGCCGAGCGTGCGGTGGATGTGCGACGACTGGCCGCAGCTATGGCAATAATGGCCGACCAGCGAAGTCCCGCAATTCAGACAGGTTTTCGCGTCTTCTCCCGGAAATCCGACCTGCACCTTGCCCCCTTTGTCGATGCCATCCCCATGGACGAAACACGACAATTCGCGATCTGGCGCAAGACCAAAGATGGGTTCAGCTCTGGGCTGACAGGCGGGTGTCGACCAGATCGAGTTCGCGGCCCAACCGCTGCGCCGTGTCGGATCCGATCGCACGGCTGTTGAGCAGGTCGAACACGACCCGCCGCTCGGCCCGGATCGCGGCCAGTCGCATCCGGCGCTCCACGTCCTCGAACCGGCGGGCATCAGAGTCGAAGTCGCCCTCCAGCGTGTCGATCCGGCTGCGATAGCCGTCCATCAGGCGCGAGGCGATCTCGACATATTGGTCGGCATCGTCACGCCCTTCGGCCATTTCGTGCTGGAGCCGCTCCAGCTCGGCGATGGCGGCCTTGGCAGCGGCGACGCGGGTATGGTCCAACTCGCTCATGCCGTCCTGAACGGGCAGGGCGAGACCGCGCAACAGCAGCGGCAGGGTCAGGCTGGCGATGACCAGCGAAGACAGAATGACGCCGCACGCCAGGAAGATGACCAGATCGCGTGCCGGAAATGGCGTGCCGTCGCCCAGCGTCAGCGGCAGGGTCAGCGCACCGGCCAGCGTGATCGCCCCGCGCGCGCCTGCCACCGACATGGCGGTGATGACCCGGCGCGGCGGGCTGGCCCGGCCCGGCGTCCCGCGCTGCCGGAACAGGGTCAGCCGCAGCGCAACCCAAGTCCAGGCGAAGCGCAGTGCCCCCAGCCCGGCGACGATCGCCAGCACATAAAGGCCCAACCACCATAGCGAGGCGTGGCCGGTCAGCATGACCGTGGCCCGCGCGCCCGCGAACACCTGCGGCAGCTGCTCGCCCAGCAGTACGAAGATGATGCCGTTCAGCGTGAATTGCAGCATGTCCCAGACTGCCTGGCGCCGGATGCGGGTCGCGGCCTTCACCCCGGACGAAACATTGGTGAAGGACATGGCGATACCCGCCGCCGCCGCCGCCAGCACGCCCGAGCTTTCGACATGCTCGGCAACCAGATAGGCCGCAAACGGGATCAGCAGGCTGACCAGGATGTTCGATCCGCTGTCATCGCCGAAACGCCGGGCGAACAGGCTCTTGGCGGTGATCGTGCCCCAGGCGATGGCGACGCCCAGCCCGACGCCGGAAACCGCCATCCATGCAAACGTCATTCCGGCATGGGTCAGCGAAAAGGCCCCGGTCAGCGCGGCGGCGACCGCGAAGCGCAGGCAGACCAGACCCGAGGCATCGTTGAGCAGCGATTCGCCCTCCAGGATGTGCATCATCCGCTTGGGGATCGGCACCTTCTGCGCGATGGCGGACACCGCGATCGGGTCGGTCGGCGACACCACGGCCGCCAGCGCGAAGGCGACCGCATAGGGCATGGCCGGGATCATCCAGTGGATGAACAGCCCCATGCCCAGCACCGTCAGGAACACCAGGCCCAGCGCCAGCCCTAGGATTGCGCCCGCGTCGCGAAACAACTCGTCCTTCGGAATGCGCCAGCCGTCGAGGAACAGGAGCGGCGGCACGAAGAGCAGGAAGAAAATCTCCGGGTCCAGTTCGACTCTGATCTGTGCGATCCCGCCCAGCACCGCGCCGAGCGCGATCTGGACAAGCGGGCGGGGCAGCGCTGAGGGCAACAGGCGGGATACGACCCCGCTCAACACCACGGCGAGGAGCAGAAAGAGGCTAAGCGTTACGATGTCCAATCGGGGACCTTTCGGGTGCAGCGGTTGGAGTGGCCGTGGCGACAAGGCGGCACGACCGGCATATCAGCGACTGGCGAGGGGCAAGGCCGATGCGAATCGCGCGAAGCTGCAGCATGACATGTGGGGCAAGGGGCGTTCAACCCGTTCAACAAGTTTTGTCGGTTGATCTGCGTGAAACCGATCCTCCCCGGCACGGGGAGGGGACCGCCGCAAAGCGGTGGTGGAGGGGGGATGGCCGCACGGGACGTCCTCTGTGGAAGCTTCCTTCCGTCAGCGCTACGCGCTGCCACCTCCCCGTATCGGGGAGGATCTATGCCGCCGCTTTCAGGTTCCGGTCCATCGGGGCGAGGGCGGAGAGGAATTGCTCCGCGCTGGCTCGCCATGAAAAGCCCTGCCCGTAGGCCGCGCAAGTGCCACGATCGAGTATCAGCGCAGCCGCGATCGCCCGGTCCAGCGCCTCGTCCATCACGCCGACTTCGGAGGCAAGCACATCAATCGGCCCCTGTACCGGCAGCGCGGCGACCGGCGTGCCGCAGGCCAGCGCCTCGATCATCACCAGACCGAACGTATCGGTTCGGCTGGGGAACACAAATACGTCCGCCGCGCGGTAGATGGCGGCCAAGTCCTCACCGAACTTTGCGCCCAGAAAGTGGACGTCGGGATAGTGTTCCGCCAGCGCCGCGCGGGCCGGGCCGTCGCCGACCACGACCTTGGTTCCGGGCGTGCGTGTATTCAGAAAGGCGGCGATGTTCTTCTCGACCGCGACGCGGCCTGCATAAAGCTGAACCGGGCCGGGCAGTCCGGCGACCATCGCATCGCGCCGCCCTTCGGGGCGGAATAGCGCGGTGTCGACGCCGCGGCCCCAATGCCGGTTCTGCGGCAGGCCATGTGACGCCAGGGTTGCGGCCACGCTGGGCGTCGAGGCCAGGATCGCGGCGGAGGGCGCGTGAAACCAGCGGACATAGCGCCAGACGAATTCGGGGCTGACCGCCTTCACCCGCGCCGCCACATAGTCGGGGAACTGGGTGTGATAGGCGGTGGTGAAGGGCAGGCCATGGCCCAGGCACCAGCGCCGCGCGAGCAGGCCAAGCGGGCCTTCGGTGGCGATATGGACAGCATCGGGCGCAAACCCGCTCAGCGCCCGCCCGACTGCACCGGGGGCGGGCAGGGCGAGGCGGATTTCGGGATAGGTCGGGCAGGGGACCGAGGCGAACAGCTCGGGCGACAAGACGTTGACCGTATGGCCCATCGCGCGCAGCTCGGCGGTCACCGATTGCAGGGTGCGAACCACGCCGTTGACCTGGGGGCTCCAGGCGTCAGTAACGATCGCGATCTGCATGACCTTGATCCTTTCGCGTCAGGCGGCGATGGCGGCGGCGACGATCGGCTTGCTCCGCCGCGCTTCCATCTCGTCGCCCCAGTGCAGTATTTCCATCGTCCCGTCGAAATGTTCGACCAGCGCGGTGCAGCCCTCCACCCAGTCGCCGTCATTATAATAAGTGACGCCGCCGATCTCGCGGATTTCGGCGGTGTGGATATGGCCGCATACCACGCCATCGACGCCGCGTGCGCCCGCCGCATGGGCGACGACTTCCTCGAAATGCGAGATGAAGGCGACGGCGTTCTTCACCTTGGCCTTGGCATGTTTGGACAGCGACCAATAGGGGCGCTTCATCCACCGCCGGACGATGTTCACCCAGCGGTTCACCTCCATCAGCGCGGTGTAGGCGAAGTCGCCGACATGGGCGAGCCAGCGATGCGCCAGCGTGATCGCGTCGAACTCGTCGCCGTGCAGGATGAGAAGGCGGCGGCCGTCCGCCGTCTCATGGATCGCCTTGCGACAGATGGCGATGCCGCCGAAATCCATGCCGGTGAACTGGCGGAAGATCTCGTCATGGTTGCCGGGGATATAAACGACGCGCGTGCCGCGCTTGGCACGCTTCAGCAGGCGCCAGACCACGTCGTTATGCGCGGCGGGCCAGTAGAATTTCTTCTTCAGCCGCCAGCCGTCGATCATGTCGCCGACCAGATACATGGTCTCGCTGTCGACATGATCCAGAAAGTCGATCAGCATTTCCGCATTGCAGCCGCGCGTGCCGAGATGGACGTCCGAAATCCAGATGGTTCGATAGCGGCGGCGCTCATGGCCTTCCGGCTCCGGCGTCACCGGCGCGCGGGGGATGAAGTCGAGGATGGCGGCGTCTTCGTGTAGCGAGCCCTCGATCGGAATGCTGGTCATCGGCATCGTCGGTACCCCACGCTTGGCGTTCCGGATGGCATAGGCGTCATCTGTTACGCCTGCGTCGCAGATCGGTGACAGGCGCGCAGCATTTCGGTGACTCCTTGAAGTCACCGGACCTGAACAGCCCGCCGATCCGTGGGAGCGGCGGGCTGTTCGATAACCTTCGTGTGTCTCACGCCCCTCCCGAAGGCGGGAGGGGATGGGGGAGGGCAAGCCGCAAGTGCCAGTCTCGGTGAGACTCCATGCCCTCCCCTCGGTCCCCTCCCGCTTGCGGGAGGGGATGCAGAAGGCGCTTAGAAACGCACCGCGACCGAGGCGGCATAGGTCCGGCCGTTCTTGTAGAAGGCGGTCGGGCGATCGCGCGTCGCGTTATACTGGTAATAGGTCTCGTCGAGCAGGTTCTGTGCGTTGACGCTCAGCGTGATCTCCTTGGTCAAGTTCACACCCGCCGAGAAGTCCAACTGGCTGTACGGCGCCACCATTTCGCGCGAGTTCAGACGACCGATGGTGCGGAAATAGCTCGAACGATAATTATAGCTCAGGCGCGCCTGGAAGATCCCGCTTTCGAAATAGGGGATCACATTGACGGTGTGCCGCGACAGATAGGGCAGGTTCAGTTCCGCACCGCTCGAGTCAACCGACGAGGTCGAGCTGTCCTGGTACGAATAATTCGCCTGGATGCCGAAGCCGCCCCAGATTTCGGTCTGCCCCGACACCAGCGCACCGTTGACCTTCGCCTTGCCGCCGTTGATCGGCTGGTTGACGTTATAGGTCGTCAGGCGGTTCTGCAGCGAGTTGAAGAACACGGCATTGGTGCGCGTGTTGATGATGTAGTTCGAGATGTCGCGACGGAAGAGTTCGACCGCGATCAGCGAGCCTGCGCGCGGATACCATTCCGCCGTGAGTTCGTAGTTGGTCGACTCATAGGGCTTCAGGTTCGGGTTGCCGCCACCGCCATCGAGCGTGATGTCGTTGAGCGAGGTCGCGGCCGCCAGATCCTGATAGCGCGGGCGCGAGATCACCCGTGCGACCGAGCCGCGTACCAGGAACTCCGGCGTGATCGAATAGGCGATGTTCACGCTGGGCAGGAACTTCAGATAATCGGTGGTAGTGGTGGTCGGCACCGGCACCGGGTTCACCGTGTTGGCCAGCGTCACCGCATAGTTGGACTTGTCGCGGGTATAGACCAGGCGACCGCCGATATTGCCGCGCAGGCCACCTTCTTGGAAATTGGCCTGGACATAGGACGCGACGACCGTCTCGCGCACCTTGGTCGACGCGCCGATCTTGTTGACCAGCGGGCTGTTGATCGAATTCGCGAGAATGTCGATCACCGCCTGCTCGGGCAGGTTCAGATACTGGGTCGCATTGCCCATGCCGCCGCTGCCGTCGAAGACGCCGCCCGGCGTGACGAGGGTGGTGACGCCCAGCTGGTTGGCGGTCTGCGAGCTGGTCTTGTAGGTGTTGATACCGCGACCATCCACACGGTTGACATGGTCGGTCACGCGGCTGCCGATCAGGATCTGCTTGAACGGACCGAACTCGACCGGGATGGTGGCGTCATAGCCGCCGAAGATGTCGCGGTCGGTGGTGACGCTATAGTCCAAGCCGCCGATCTGCGCGCCGATCAGCTGCTGGCCGTTGACGACGACCGGACGGCCTTCGATCTGCGCCGGATTGTTGTTCGGGTTGGTGAAATAGTTGGCCGGGTTGGTCAGATCGCCCGTGAAGTTCACCGTCGCCGAGGTCGGGGTGAAGGCATAGTTGAACGGCAGCTTGGTCTGCACGTTGAACAGATATTCGGGATTGCGCCCGCCGGTCGCCTTCGACCAGCCGCCCGCGAAGCTGATCTTCGCGCCGTCATCGCCTTCCCAATCGGCGAAGAAGTTGAGGTTGTCGGTTTTCAGCTTGGTCTTGCGGACCAGCGTGTCGAGCTGGGCCGACTGGCTCGGCGCGGCGGCGAAGCTGGCCGAGTTGACCACGCCGTTGGCGACATTGGCAGTCTGCAACACGCTGCCGGTCCAGGCGACCGGAATGGTGTACATCGACTGGCTGTAGTTGTTGTAATTGCCGTCGATGTGCAGCCCGTTCAGGGTCAGCGTCAGGTTCGAGGCCGGGCGATACTGCACGGTGCCCGACACGCTGGCGCGCTCGCGGGTCTGCTGGAAATAGGCATAGTTGATGCCGAAGGGGGCGACCGCACTGATGAGGTCGTTCTTGGTGCCGCCGGTGACGGTGGCGTTCGGGTTGAGCAGGATGCCCTGGCCCGACGCGTCACGGCGCACGGAGCCGTCGGCGTTCTTCTGGAAGAAGTCGGCGCCGCTCTGATAACCGAAGAACTCGACGCCCGCGCGGGTCAACGCCTGCTTGTCATAGGTCGCGGCGACCAGAAAGCCGAAATTGTCCGCTTCATTATGCCAGCTGTACAGACCCGAACCGCGGATATTCCCCTTCTCGGAACGGTCATTGTACGTATAGCCGCCGGAGGCGAAGATCGAATTGGGCTTCAGGTCGAGCGGACGACGGGTGCGCACGATGACGGTGCCGCCCAGGCTGCCTTCCTCGATGCGCGGTTCCGGCGACTTGTAGACTTCGAGCCGGTCGACCAGTTCGGGGGCGAGCAGCGAATAGTTGAAGGTGCGGCTGGACGGATCATTGTCGTTGCCGCCCCAATCGGCCGAGGCGAGCGCATGGCCGTCGAGCAGCATGCGGTTCAGCGCGGGGTCGGTGCCGAGAATGGCGACCTTTTCGCCCTCGCCGAAGCGGCGGTCGATGCTGACGCCCGGAATGTGTGACAGCGATTCCGCGACATTGCGGTCGGGGAATTTGCCCACGTCTTCGGCGGTGATCACGTCGACGACGGCATTGGCCTCGCGCTTGACGTTGATCGCGTTGCGCAGGCTGGAGCGGATGCCGGTGACGACGATGTCGCCGCTATCGGCCTGGTCGCTGCCCGAAGCGGTCTGCGCGGGCGCGTCAGCCGGCTGATTCGGCGCCTGCGCAAAGGCTGTGCCGTGAACCCCGGCGAGCGCGGTCGCCGTCAGGATCATGCTGCGGAAGCTCAACATGTTCAAATCCCCCAAAATATTCCCCGCTCCACCGGGCGTCCCCTTATGATTGGTTATGGGGTGGCTGGTGGTATCCTCCCCCGCCGGCATTTTATATCATATGCCAAAGCTACCAACGTGTAACCAAAATGACATTGGTCCGTAAACGGAAAAATGTGACGTTGGCGTCATGAGACCATTGGGCTGGCGCATTGTCAGGTGTGCTGCTTAAATGACACCTGTTCTGAGGTTCTGCGCGGCGAAGGTCTCGTGGCGCGGATCGAATGTGCCGGGGGAGGTTCAAGATGGTCATGTCACCGGTCCGGGCCGGTACGCCGCTTTTGGAAATCTGCGTCGACGATGCGGATGGCGTGGCCGCAGTCGTGGCGGCAGGAGGCGACCGGATCGAATTGTGCGGTGCGCTGGGGTTGGGCGGATTGACGCCCTCGGCGGCCTTGGTGGCTCATGCGGTGGCGTCGGGCGTTCCGGTTCATGCGATGGTCCGGCCGCGCGACGGCGATTTTCGTTATGATGCCGCCGATGTCGCACTCGCCACCGACGAGATTCGGCGGCTGGCGACGATGGGCGTGGCGGGGGTCGTGGTGGGAGCCATGGCCGACGACAAGCGGCTCGACCTTGATATTCTGGCGCGCTGGCGGGACGCGGCGGCCGGGATCGCGATCGTGCTTCACCGTGCGATCGACCTGGTTGCCGATCCAGTGGCGGCGGTCGAGCAGGCGACGGCGCTGGGCTATGACCATGTCCTCACATCCGGCGGGGCGGCGACGGCGCTGGAGGGGGCGGACGTGATTGCCCAAATGGTGATGGCGGCGCGTGGGCGACTGTCGATCATCGCGGGATCGGGCGTTTCGGCGGACAATGTCGCCACCCTGATCGCCCGGACCGGGGTCGATGCGGTCCACGCGTCGGCCAGCGTGCGAGAGGATTGGGGGGATTCGCGAGTGCTTGCCATGGGCTTCGCCGCAGGTCCGAGGCGCCGGACGAGCGTGGATCGCATCGCGGCGATCCGACGTGGAATTGGGGAAGGATAAAAGCCAATGTATGCCAAATATAATACCTATTGCCCCGTTGGTTTTGCTGCGATAAGCCTGTTGGCGAAGCGGGGCGTGGCATGAGCGACGCCCGGGCAAAGGGGGATGGCGCGGCCATGACATTCTCGGCGCAGGTCGGCTCCTTCCGAAAGGGGAACCCCGCGCCGCTATACCTCCAGCTCCAGCAGCTGTTGCGCGATGCGATCACCAGCAACGTGCTGGCCGAGGATGACGCCATCCCCGCCGAGCGCGATCTGGCGATCGAATATGACGTGTCGCGGATCACGGTGCGCAAGGCGATTGGCGGGCTGGTCGAGGAGGGGCTGCTGACCCGCAGGCGCGGCGCCGGGACCTTCGTTGCGGGGCGGGTCGAGAAGAGCTTTTCCAAGCTCTCATCCTTCTCCGAGGACATGATCGCGCGCGGTCGCACGCCGAGCAGCCAGTGGGTCAGCCGCGCGCCAGGCACCGTCACGCCCGAGGAAGCGCTGTCGCTGGGCCTGTCGCCGGGCGCCCCGGTCTATCGCTTCCAGCGCGTACGCTTCGCCGACGATGTGCCGATGGCGATCGAGATTTCGACCATCGCGGGGTTCGCGCTGCCGTCGATCGAGGCGGTCGACCGCTCGCTCTATGCCGCGCTCGAACGCGCGGGCAACCGGCCGGTGCGCGCGCTCCAGCGGCTGCGCGCAGTGCCGTTTGGCGCGGACCATGCCCGGATGCTCGACGTCGATCCCGGTCATGCGGGGCTGTTGATCGAGCGGCGCGGATTTCTACGCGATGGACGGGCGGTGGAATATACCCAGTCCTTCTATCGCGGCGATGCCTATGATTTCGTCGCGGAGTTAACCGATGTCTGATGTGATGACCGCCGGTAGTGCGGGGACCAGCACCCTGATGGGAGCAGAAGCGGGGGAGGCGCCCGAGGCGATCGCCCGGCTGCTCGCGCGCAATGCGCCGACCGTCCAGGCGCTGGCCGAGCGGCTGCGTGCCGCCCCGCCGCCGGTGATCGTCACTATCGCCCGCGGGTCGTCGGATCACGCCGCGACCTATGGCAAATATATTCTGGAGACCAAGACCGGCGTGCCGGTGTCGTCGGCCGCCCCCTCGGTCGCCTCGATCTTCGAGACGCCGATGAAGGTGCGAGGCGCCCTGGTCATCGCCATTTCGCAGTCGGGGCGCAGCCCGGACCTGCTGGCGACGGTCGAGGCGTACCGCGCGGGCGGCGCGCATATCGTCGCGCTGGTCAATGACGAGGAGTCGCCGCTGGCGACCGGCGCCGACACCTTCCTGCCGCTGTCGGCTGGACCGGAAAGGGCCGTTGCCGCGACGAAGTCCTGCCTGACCGCGCTGGCGGGTCTGGCGCAGCTCGCCGCCGCCTGGGCAGGGGACGAGGCGCTGGAGGCCGCGCTGGCCGATCTGCCCGGTCAGGTCGAACAGGCGCTCGGCCTCGACTGGTCGCCTGCGGTCGAGGGCTTGCGCGACGTCGGCCAGATGTTCGTGCTGGGTCGTGGTTACGGCTACGGCGTAGCGCAGGAAGCGGCGCTGAAGCTCAAGGAAACCTGCTCGATCCAGGCCGAGCCGTTCAGCGCGGCCGAAGTGCGGCACGGCCCGATGCGGATCGTGGAGCCCGGCTATTCGGTGCTCGGCTTCGCCACCTCGGACGTGGCAGGCGAGGACGTGAAGGCGGTGGCCGACCAGTTTGCGGGACGCGGTGCCATGCCGTTCGTCGCGGGGCAGGGCGGCGCGCTGCCGATGGTCGCCGGGCATCCCGCGCTGGAGCCGATCGCGATGCTGGCCAGCTTCTACCGCATGGTCGAGGCGCTCGCGCTTGCCCGTGGCATGGACCCAGACTCGCCGCCGCATCTTCAGAAAGTGACCCGCACGCTATGACCCGCTTCCGTTTCGTCAACGGCCATGTCGCGACCCAGGGCGGCGTCCTGCCCGGTGCGGAGATCACCGTCGACGGCGATCGTATCGCCTCTATCGGCGCGGTGGAGGGTTCGTCGGATACGATCGACCTGAACGGTGGCTGGGTCGTCCCCGGTTACATCGACACGCAGGTCAATGGCGGCGGCGGCGTGCTGTTCAACGATCGCCTCGACGTGGACGGCATCGCGACCATGGCGGCGGCCCATGCGGCCTATGGCACCACCGCGATGCTGCCGACGCTGGTCAGCGAGACGCCCGACAAGATCGCGCGCGCGCTCGACGCGATCGACGAGGCGATCGAGGCCAAGGTGCCCGGCATCGTCGGCATTCATGTCGAAGGGCCGGTCCTGAACCCGGCACGCAAGGGCATCCACGATCCGACGCGCTTCCGCGACCTGGACGAGGAGATGGTCGCCGTCCTGACCCGCCCGCGTCGGGGTAAGGTCATGCTGACCGTCGCGCCCGAGCGGGTGCCGGTCGCGACCCTTCGCCGGCTAATCGAAGCGGGCGTGCTGGTCAGCGCGGGCCATAGCGAGGCGAGCTATGAACAGGCGATGGCGGCGTTCGATGTCGGGCTGTCCGGCGTCACCCACCTCTACAATGCGATGCCTGCCATGCAGCAACGCGTGCCGGGGCTGGCGGGTGCGACGCTCGACGATCCGCGTCCCTATAGCGGCCTCATCATCGACGGTTTCCACGTCTCCGCACCGATGCTGCGGCTGGCGCTGAAGGCGCGGCCGTTCGAGAAGCTGATGCTCGTCACCGATGCGATGCCGTCGGTCGGCGCGGTCGATAAGGATTTCGTCCTTCACGGCCGTCATATCGACGTCTCTGGCGGCAAGTGCACCTATGCCGACGGGACGCTGGCGGGCTCTGACCTCGATATGGGATTGGCGCTCGCCAATGCGGTCGAGCAACTGCGCATCACGGTCGATCAGGCGGCGGCGATGGCGGCGACCCATCCGGCGGCGTTCCTGGGCCTGTCCGACGAGCGCGGGGCACTGGCCAAGGGGTTGCGCGCCGATTGGGTGGTGCTCGACGCATCGCTGAAGCCGGTCGAGACGCGCATCGCTTCGGCGGAGCCGGTCGCGGCATGAATGTCGCGCGCCGCGACCTGCTGCTGGGCAGCGCGGTGGTCGGGCTGGCGGGTGGCCTAGCGCCGATCCCGGCCTTCGCCGCCAGTCGCCGCCCGGCGGACGGCGCGGGCGCGCTTCCCATGCCCGAGCCGGTCGATCAGCTCCCTCCTGCGCTGCCGGTCCAGGATGCCGCGCGCGTCCTGATGGATCGCGGCTGGCTGTTCCACGAAGGCGATATCGAGCCTGCGCCGCTCGACACGCACAACGCCACCTATCTCTCGGTCAAGGCCGGCAATGCGCGCGGCGCGGCGGCGGTCGATTATGACGACAGCGACTGGCAGGCGGTCGACCTGCCGCACGACTGGGCGTCGTTCCAGCCCTTCGTAAAGACCGCCAATGTCGCGCAAGGCTATCGCCCGCGCGGGATCGGCTGGTATCGCCGCAGCTTCCGGCTGGACCCGGCTTTGCGCGGTCGCCGGATCGAGCTGGAGTTCGGCGGCATCGCGACCTTTGCGACGATCTGGGTCAATGGCAGCGTCGTCTCGCACAATTTCTCCGGCTATAATGCCGTCCGCATCGACATGACCCCGTTCGCGCGCTTCGGGGACGAGGCCAATGTCGTCGCCGTCCGCGTCGATGCGGAGGCGATGGAGGGCTGGTGGTATGAGGGCGCCGGGCTCTACCGCCATGTCTGGCTGGGCGATTATGCGCCCGTCTCGATCGCGACCGACGGCGTGCACTGCGATCCGCGCAAGGCCGATGGCCGCTGGCATGTTCCCGTCGTCGCCACGCTGACCAGCATCGCGCCCGCCGACAGCGCGGTGACGGTCGAGGCGCGGCTGCTCGATCCGCAGGGCAAGATTGTCGCGCAGGGGCAGGCCCAGGCGACCGTTCCGACTTTCGACCAGGCCACCGCGGCGCTGGACCTGCCCGTGGCCGAGCCGATGCTCTGGTCGGTCGAGCGACCCACGCTCTACACGCTCGACGTGCGGCTGCTGCGCGACGGACAGGTGGCGGACGAGCGGCGGGTGCCGATCGGCTTCCGCACGATCCGTTTCGACGCCGCGCAGGGCTTTTTCCTCAACGACCGGCCCGTCAAGCTGAAGGGCGTCTGCCTGCATCAGGATCATGCGGGCGTCGGCACCGCCATCCCCGATGCGCTGCTCGGCTGGCGGCTAGAGCGGCTGAAGGCGATGGGCTGCAACGCCATCCGGTCGAGCCACAATGCGCCGACGCCGGAGCTGCTCGATTGGTGTGACCGGCTGGGCCTGCTGGTGATGAACGAGAACCGGCAGTTCAATCCCGCGCCCGAATATCGCGCGCAGCTGGAATGGCTGGTCCGGCGTGACCGCAATCACCCTAGCGTCATCATGTGGTCGGTGTTCAACGAGGAACCGATGCAGGGCACCCCCGCAGGCGTGGCGATGGTCCAGCGCATGGCGCACTGGGTCCGCGCGCTCGACGACAGCCGCCCGGTGACTGCGGCGATGAACGGCGCGTTTTTCAATCCGGTCAATGTCGCGCAGGTCGTCGATGTGACCGGGTTCAATTACTATCAGGGCGATTACGACCGCTATCACCAGCTGAACCCGGCCAAGCCGATGACCAGCTCGGAGGATACCAGCGCCTTCATGACGCGCGGCGCGTTCGAGAGCGATCCGGCGCGGCACATCGCGTCGAGTTACGACGTCGAGGCGGCGAGCTGGGGCGACACGCATCGCGGCGCGTGGAAGAAGATCGCCGAGCGCGCCTTTGTCGCGGGCGGCTTCGTATGGACCGGCTTCGACTATCATGGCGAGCCGACGCCCTATGAATGGCCGACCATCGCCAGCTTTTTCGGCATCCTGGATCTGTGCGGTTTCCCCAAGGTCGCCTTCGACATCCACCGCGCCGCCTGGGTCGATGACGCACCCGTGGTTGCGATCGCGCCGCACTGGAGCTGGCCGGGTCGCGAGGGCAAGCCGACCAAGGTCATGGTCCTGTCCAATGCGGAGCGGATCGTCCTGCGCCTGAACGGCAAGACGGTGGGCGAGGCGGCGGTCGACCGGCTGATGGGCAATGAATGGACCGTGCCTTACGCACCGGGCCGGATCGAGGCGATCGCCTATCGCGGCGGCCGCGAGGTCGCGCGCGCCGCACATGAGACGGTCGGCGCGCCGGTCGCGTTGCGACTGACCCCGGCGCGCACCGTGATGGCGGGCGATACCGAGGACGCGCAGGCGATCACCATCGATGCGGTCGACGCCAAGGGACGGCATGTGCCAGCCGCCAATCTGATGACCCGCTTCACCATTGAGGGCGGGGCGATCATCGGCGTCGGCAATGGCGATCCCAACAGCCATGAGTCCGAAAAGGGCAATCAGCGCTCTCTGTTCAACGGCTTGGCCCAGATGATCGTGCGGCCCGATACCGGGCGCGGGCGGATCGTCATCCGAGCCACCGCCGATGGGTTGAAACCGGCGACGTTGAAGCTCGACCGGCTGGGCGTGGCACCGCGCGCGCAAGTCGCAGTGATGAACGGCGACATGGACGTGCGCGAATGGCGGCGCTCGCCGCTATTGGCGACCAAGCCTTCGCCCGACCTCGCCCCCGCCGCCAGCGATAATAATGGCTGGGCCTTTGTCCAGGCGGGTACGCCGACCCCGGCGGAAGGCGCGGGCTGGCGCGTCTATCGCTCGGTCGTCACGCCCCGGCGGGCGGTGGCGGCGCGCGGTGGCGAGCTGCGACTGGCCTCGGTGGGCGGCATGGCGAGCCTGTGGATCGACGGCACGCTGGTCGCCGAAAAGCGCGATCCCAAGCCCGGCCCGATGACGGCAACGCTGCCCTCGGGCGCGGGCAAGCGGACGATTGCGCTGATCGTCGCGGGGCTGGGCAATATCGATAGCGGCCTGCTGGGCCGGGTGACGATCCGGCCGCGCTGACCGCGCGTGGGATCGGTCACGGGGAAGGAATGCAGTTTGGCGAAAGTGACGTGCGATGAGTGACTTGACCGTTTTTGCGCCCCTGGCAGGCTGGGTGACGCCGCTGGCCCAGGTGCCGGACCCGGTCTTCGCCGAGAAGATGCTGGGCGATGGCGTGGCGATCGATCCGGTCAACGACGCGCTATGTGCCCCCTGCGACGCAACCGTGCTGACGGTGCACGAGGCGGGTCATGCGGTGACGCTGCGCAGCACCGACGGCTATGAACTGATCTGCCATATCGGCGTCGATACCGTCTCGCTGGGCGGCAAGGGGCTGACGCCGCAGGTGCGTGCGGGGGCCAAGGTCTTGGCGGGGCAGCCACTGATCCGCTTCGACCTCGACTATCTGGTCCAGAACGCACCCGCCGTCGTCACGCCGATCATTGTCGCCGATGCCACACGCTATGCCGTCGAGCCGATCGCCAAGGGGCTGGTCGCGGTCGGCGATCCGCTGTTGCGCGTCGTGCCGCTGGGCGGCGAGGCGGTCGAGGCCGATACCGGCGGCGAGACACTGATCGAGGAAACGGTCGTGGCGCTCTCGCACGGCCTGCACGCCCGTCCCGCCGCGCGGCTGGTCGAGGCGGTGCGGCGGCACGATGCGCGCGTCACCCTTCATCATGGGGACCGCCACGCCTCGGCATTGAGTGCGGTCGGCCTGCTCGGGCTCGGTCTGGGCCATGGTACGACCGTGCGGATCGAGGCAAGCGGGGCGCAGGCCGCCGCCGCCATGGCTGCGGTCATCGCCTTCCTGAACGACGCCACGCCTGAGGAAACCCCGGTCGACGCGCCCGAGCCGGTGCGCGGCGAGGGGCCGGGGCTGGGCGGGGTTCCCGCCGCGCCGGGCCTTGCAGTCGGGCCGATCCACCGGCTGACCCGCGCCGCCATTCCGGTCGAAACGCTGGCGGGGACGGTCGAGGAAGAGCGCGCGCGTCTGACGCACGCGCTGGACACGGTGCGCAAGGGATTGGAGCAGGCCGCCGCCGCCGGTGGCGCGCGGGGCGGGGTGATGGCCGCGCACGGCGCGATGCTCGCCGACCCGACGCTGACAGACGCCGCGCTGGCCGCGATCGGCCGGGGTCTGAGCGCGGGCGTCGCTTGGCAAGAGGCGATCGCCGAACAGGTCGCGGTCCTGTTGTCGAGCGGCGACCGCCGTATTGCGGAGCGCGCCGATGATCTGCGCGATCTGGAACGCCATGTCCTCGCAGCAATGGCGGGCCTGCCTATCGAGGGGCCGAGCGTACCGACCGGTGCGATTTTGGTCGCCGAGGACCTGCTGCCGAGCCAGGTCGCCGCACTCGATGCCGCCGTTGTGGCGGGCATCGCGCTGGTCAAGGGCGGGCCGACCTCGCACGCGGCGATCCTGGCGGCAGGCATGGGCCTGCCCATGGCGGTCGCATTCGGCGAGCCGCTGGCAGCGCTGGAAGACGGCCGGGTGATCGTGCTCGACGCCGATCGCGGCCTGATCGACCCCGAACCCGATGCCGAGGCGCAGGCCGAGGCGGAGGACACCATCGCCCGCCGGAAGGCCGAGATGGAGGCCGCCCGCACCGCTCAGGGACCGTGCCGCATGGCGGACGGCACCCGGATCGAGATGTTCGCCAATCTCGGCTCGGTCGCCGATGCCGAGGTGGCGGTGGCCGAGGGCGCGGAGGGCTGTGGCCTGCTGCGCACCGAATTCCTGTTCCTGGAACGCGCGACCGCGCCCACCCGCGACGAACAGGCCCGCGATTATCAGGCGATCGCCGATGCGCTGGGCGACCGGCCGATGATCGTCCGGCTGCTCGATGTCGGAGGCGACAAGCCCGCGCCGTACATGGACCTGCCCGTCGAGGAGAACCCGGCGCTGGGCCTGCGCGGCATTCGCGTGTCGCTGGCCGATCCGCAGCTGTTGGAGGATCAGGTCGCCGCGATCCTGGCGGTCCGTCAGCCGTGCCGGATCATGGCGCCGATGGTCGCCAGCCTGTCCGAGCTGGAGGCGGTCCGCGCGGTGGTCGAGCGGCAGGGCGGAAAGGCCGAGGTCGGCGTCATGATCGAGACCCCGGCGGCCGCGATTTCCGCCGATATTCTCGCGCGTAAGGCCGATTTCTTCTCGATCGGTACGAACGACCTGACCCAGTACACACTGGCCATGGACCGCGGCAACGCGGCGGTGGCGGCGGGGGTCGACGGGCTTCATCCGGCGGTGCTGCGTCTGATCGGCACGACCTGCGACGGCGCGGTGCGGCATGATACCCCAGTCGGCGTCTGTGGCTCGCTGGCCGCCGATCGTCTCGCGGTGCCGATCCTGCTTGGCCTGGGCGTCACCGAATTGTCGGTGCCCCCGGCGCGGGTGGCGGCGATCAAGGCGCTGGTCGGCAAGCTAGACATGGTGAAATGCCGGGCCGCCGCGATTGCCGCGCTGGCGCTTCCTTCGGCGGCGGCGGTCCGCGCGCATATCACCACCATGCTTCAGGAGATCGGCGCATGAGTTCGCCCATGGCCACCATCCAATCGCTCGGGCGGGCGCTCATGCTGCCCATCGCGGTGCTGCCGGTCGCGGGCCTGTTGCTGCGTCTGGGCCAGCCGGACATGCTGAACATCGCCTTCATGGCGAATGCGGGCAATGCGATCTTCGACAATCTCGGGCTGTTGTTCGCGGTCGGCGTCGCCACCGCCTTTGCCCGCGACGGCAATGGCGCGGCGGCACTGGCGGGCATCACCTGCTACCTCGTCACCATCAAGGGTGCGGAGACGCTGATCGTGCCGCCCGCCGGGACGGGGGCAGGGCTCGTCAAGGACGTTGCCGCGACGGTAGAGGCGGCGTGGCGCGCCAAGTCGGTTCACCGGTTCGACGTGCCGGTCGGTATCGTCGCGGGACTCATCGGCGGCAACTTCTACAACCGTTTTGCCACCATCAAGATGCCGGAATATCTGGCGTTCTTCGGCGGTCGTCGCTTCGTACCGATCATCTCGGGTATTGCGGGCCTGGGGCTGGCCGCATTGCTGGGCGTGGCGTTCGGGCCGGTCAATACGGGCATCGATGCGATGAGCCAGGGCATAGTCCAGGCAGGTGGCCTGGGGCTGTTCGCGTTCGGCGTGCTGAACCGCCTGCTGGTCGTCACCGGCCTGCATCACATCCTGAACACCGTCGCCTATTTCGTGGTCGGCGATTATCACGGCAAGACCGGCGACCTGACCCGCTTCTTCGCGGGCGATCCAACGGCGGGTGCGTTCATGAGCGGGTTCTTCCCCGTCATGATGTTCGGCCTGCCCGCCGCGTGTCTGGCCATGTATCACGAGGCGCTGCCGGAGCGGAAAAAGGCGGTCGGCGGCATGTTGTTCAGCCTGGCGCTGATGTCGTTCCTGACCGGCGTGACCGAGCCGATCGAGTTCAGTTTCATGTTCCTCGCCCCGGTCCTCTACGCCTTCCACGCGATCCTGACCGGCGTTTCCGAGGCCTTGATGAACGCGCTGGGCGTGCGGATGGGCTATACCTTTTCGGCCGGTTTGTTCGATTATGTCATCAATTTCGGCAAGGCGACCAAGCCGCTGATGCTGCTGCCGATCGGCGCGGTCTATGCGCTGCTCTATTACGCCGTGTTCCGCTTCGCGATCCGCCGCTGGAACCTCCAGACGCCGGGCCGCGAGGTCGAGGCGGTGGCGGAGGGCGAAGCCACCGAGGCCGCCGGTGGTCGCGGCGCCTCCTTCGTCGCGGCGATGGGGGGCAGCACGAACCTCAGCGAGATCGCGGCCTGCACCACCCGCCTGCGCCTCATCGTGGTCGATCCGGCGCAGGTCGACGAGCCTGCGCTCAAGCGGCTCGGCGCGCGGGGCATCCTGCGCCCGTCGGCCAGCGGCGTCCAGGTCGTGCTGGGGCCGGTCGCCGATACGGTCGCGATGGAAATGCGCGCGGCGATCGAGACAGGACCGATCGCCGCTACGGCCCAGAGGCGCGCTCCGGCCGCGATCTCGTCGGTCCAGACTGCCCATGCCCCGGTCGCCGTCGACGCCAGCCTGCCGGACGTGCTGGTCCGGGCGATGGGCGGCGCAGACAATATCCTTTCGGCCAGTCGTCATGCCGGGCGGTGGCGTGTCACTCTGGTCGACCCGAGCCTTCAGACGGCGGCGCCAGGGGAGGAGGCCCGCGCCATCGCCCAGGTCGGCCCGAATATCGTCCACGTCCTGATCGATTAAATTGCCGTAATCCGGTTGTTAAGTATATTGCCGGTCATTACGCAGACTATATGGCCGGACATATCGGCTAACGAGGATGGATGACGATCGCGCTGCGCCGCCGATCGCGACGGAGGGAATTTTTGGCCAGCCAACCGCCGGGACTTTTGGACGATAAGCGGCTCTACCGCGCTCCGGCGCTGGAAAAAGGGCTCGACATATTGGAGCTTCTGGCCGCCGAAGACCATCCGCTGACGATGAGCGCCATCGTCACCCGTTTGGGCCGGTCCACGGGCGAGCTGTTCCGGATGATCCAGGTTTTGGAGCATCGGGGTTATGTGGCACAGGGGGCTGACGGTTATGTCATGACCCCGCGCCTGTTCCATCTCGGGCTGAAGCGTCCGCCAGTGCGCAGCCTGATGGAGCAGGCGCTGCCCGAAATGCGGCTGCTCGCCGACCGAATCGGTCAGTCCTGCTATCTCGCCATTCCGTCCGGTGCAGCCTCGTCGGTCATCGCGCGGACGGAGGCCAATACCACGGTCGGCTTTTCGGTACGCGTCGGCTATCGCCGCCCGATCCACGAAACCCCCTCGGGGCAGGTTCTTTATGCCTTTCAGACCCAGCAGACGCAACGCGAATGGGACGGACTGTTCGATCCTCCCTTGTCCGATCAGGCCCGCAACGACCTGATCGCCACCGCCGACATGCTTCGCGGCCAGGGTTTCGCGCGGACGGATAGCGCCGAAATGCCCGGCATGGTGGAGCTGGCCGTACCGATCATACGCGGCGATCGGGCCGTCGCCGTGCTGACCGTGCCGTTCATCCGTATCATCGATGCGGCGGTCGATGTCGACCAGGCGCTGGCCGAGCTTCGCGCGACGGCGACGCGTATCTCCGAACAGCTGATCGGCAACGACGCGCGCATCTGATCCCCGGCTTGTCCCCTGGCCTCTTCGCGGCGATAGGGGCGCTGCCCGATTGAACAAATCCGACGAGCCGGACTTTAGTCCCGATCGCGGAAGCACCGAAGCGTGCGGTCGATCGGACAGGTACGGGGGATCATAAGAGTGCTGCTGAAATACTATAAGGGTTCGCTCCTGTTCACGCTGCTCTGTCTGGCGCTGGCCGCCTGGCTGGGCTTTCAGAGCACGGGGACGTTGCCGGGAACCCTCGGCATCCTGTGGATCGTGCTGGTCCTGGGCGTGCTGGAAGTGTCGCTGTCCTTCGACAACGCGGTCGTCAACGCGACCGTGTTGCGCGACATGGACGACAAGTGGCGCCACCGCTTCCTGACCTGGGGCATTTTGATCGCCGTGTTCGGAATGCGCATCGTCTTTCCGCTCGCCATCGTCGCCATCGCCGCGCATCTGGGGCCGATCGAGGCGGTGAAGCTCGCCGCGGGCGATCCGGTCCGTTACGAACAGATCATCACCTCCGCCCATGTCGGCATTTCGGGCTTTGGCGGCAGCTTCCTGGCGATGGTCGGCCTGAACTTCTTCCTCGACGACGAGAAGGAGGAGCACTGGCTGCCGGTGATCGAACGCCCGCTGTCCGCGCTACGGGACATTTCGGGGCTGGCGACGGGTATCGTGCTGCTGGCGCTATACGTCATTTCGCAGTTCATCCCGGCGGAGGAGGCGATGACCTTCATCACCTCCGGCATTTTCGGCCTGCTGACCTATATCGCCGTCCATGCGATCGGCGTGATGCTGGGAAGCGACGGCGACGCGGTGACGGGCGCGGCGGCGCGGTCGGGCTTTGCCGCGTTCCTCTATCTTGAGGTGCTTGACGCCAGCTTCTCGTTCGATGGCGTGATCGGCGCGTTCGCTCTGTCGAACAACCTGTTCATCATCGCGCTGGGCTTGGGCATTGGGGCGATGTTCGTCCGTTCCATGACGATCATGCTGGTCGATCACGGTACGCTCGCGCAATATCGCTATCTGGAGCACGGGGCGTTCTACGCCATCGTCGCACTCGCCGCGATCATGCTGCTGTCGGTGCGTTTCCATATCCCGGAGACGATTACCGGCCTGATCGGCGCGACGCTGATCGGTCTGGCCTTCTGGGCTTCGGTGCGCAGCAACCGCAAGGCGCCGGAAGGCATCTCGCATGGCGGCGATCCGGTGCGGGCGGCGGGCAAGCCGATCGGCGACTGACCGACGATCGTGTCGCTTGCGGAACACTTTGCCCGTGCGGGGGATTTCCCTTCCGAACGCTGGGCGAGGGACGAGACATGCCGGTTTCCGCAATCGATACGCTGCCTGAGCAGAGACGCCCCGACGATCGGCCGCGCCTGACCGAATTGTTCCTGAAGGGGCGAGGGCGTGACACCATGACGCCCGAGGATGCCGCGACGCTGGAGGACAGCATCGAGGAGGTTCGCACCATCCCCGCCCGCACCATCGTGATCCGCCGTGACGAGCGGGTGCGGCACAGCAGCCTTCTGCTCGAAGGCGTGATGTGCCGCTATATGGACGACCGGCAGGGCAATCGCCAGATCGTCGCCTTTCACGTGCCCGGCGATTTCGTCGATCTGCACGGCTTTGCGATGCGGCATCTGGATCACGATGTCGCGACGCTGACCCCGGTGCGGGTCGCGCTGGCGGGGCATGACCGGCTGGAGCGGATCGTGGCGAGCTATCCCCGGCTGACCCGGTTGCTGTGGTTCTCGACCCTGCTGGACGCGGCGATGCACCGCGAATGGGTGTTCCGACTGGGACGGCTGGAGGCGGATGGCCGCGTGGCGCATCTGTTCTGCGAACTTCATGCGCGGCTCGCCATGGTCGATCTCGTGCGGGAAGGGGCGTTCCGCTTCCCGGTGACCCAGATCGATCTGGCGGAGGCGGCGGGGATCACGCCGGTCCATCTCAATCGCGTCCTGCGGTCGCTGCGCGAACGGGGCCTGATGACCTTCCGCAGCGGAGAAGTGCACATCCTGGACCTCGACATGCTGACGGCGCTGGCCGATTTCGATCCCAGCTATCTTTATGGCGGCGGCCCGACATTGGAAAAGCAGGGCGCATGACCAGGCCCCGGAATCCCGGTAGCGCATGTCACGGCGTACATGACGAGGCCGGCGTAGCGACGGCGGAGTGCGGGATCGTCATGCTCGACGGACCCAATGGCGTGGCGGTGGCGATGACTCCGGCCGCCGCGCGCGCCACCGGCGAAGGGCTGGTGGCGGCGGCCCACCGGGCGGAGGTGCAGGGAGGCGTCGATTAAGCGACCCGGCACGAGACTTTACCCGCCGGCACACGGGGTTATGGTGATGACGCGCCTTTCATGACCGGGAGTTCACATTGCGTCATCTGTCCCTCGCCGCCGCTCTGGCGGCTCTTTTGAGCACGTCCGCCATGGCGTCTCCACCCCAGCTGGCGCAGGCGCCCGCCGCCAATCCGCTGCTTGCGCCATGGACCGGCCCCTATGGTGGCGTTCCCCCCTGGGACAAGGTAAAGCCCGAGCTGTTCCCGGCGGCGTTCGAGGCCGCGCTGGCCGAGCGCAAACAGGACTATGATCGGATCGCCAACAACCCGGCCAAGCCGACCTTCGCCAACACCTTCGTGCCGATGCAGAATGCCGGGCAGACTCTGAACCGCGTGATGACGCTGTTCGGGGTGATGACCGGCAACATGAACACCCCCGCCTATCAGGCGCTTGACCGCGAATGGTCGCCCAAGCTGTCCAAGGCGTCGGACGAGATCACGTTCAACCCCAAGCTGTTCGCGCGGATCGAGGCGATCTACAAAGCGCGCGACACGAGCGGCCTGGACGCGCAGCAGAAGCGGCTGGTCACGCGCACCTATGACAGTTTCGTGCGGCAGGGGGCCAAGCTGACCCCGGCGCAAAAGGAAGAACTGTCCGCCTTCAACCAGAATCTCGCGATCAACTTCAGCGAGTTTTCGCAGCGGTTGCTGGCGGACGAGGGCACCGCGATCATCGTCACCGACGAGGCACGCCTCACGGGCTTGCCCGACAGCGTGAAGGCGGTCGCCAAGGCGGCGGCGGCCGAGCGCGGACAACAGGGCTGGGCGATCGTCAATACCCGGTCGGCCGTCGATCCGGTGCTGACCTTCGCCACCGACCGGGCGTTGCGCGAGCAGGTGTGGCGCGCCTTCACCAAACGCGGCGACAATGGCGATATCAACGATACCAAGGCGACCATCGCCCGCATCGTCCGCCTGCGCGCCAACCGCGCGCATCTGTTGGGCTTCAAGACCCATGCCGACTGGCGGATGCAGGACACGATGGCCAAGACCCCGGCGGCGGCGATGGACCTGATGATGCGCGTCTGGCCCGCCGCCAAGGCGCGCGTCGCCGAGGAAGTCCGCGACATGCAGGCGATCGCCGACGCCTCTGCTGCCAAGGGGGAAGGGGCGAAGATCACCATCGAGCCCTGGGACTATCGCTTCTATCAGGAGAAGGTCCGCAAGAGCCGCTACGACCTCGATCAGGCCGAGCTGAAGCCGTATTTCGAGCTGAACAACATCATCCAGGGTTCGCTCTATGCCGCGAACCGGCTCTACGGACTGGAGTTCAAGGAGATAACCGGCACGGTCCCGGTGTTCGAGCCGAACATGCGCGTCTGGCATGTGACGCGGGGCGGCAAGGAAGTCGGCCTGTTCTACCGCGACGATTTCGCGCGGACCGGCAAGCGCTCGGGGGCTTGGGCCAATACCTATCGCGGCCAGCGCAACCTGCCACCGGTGCAGACGGTCCTGTCGTCGAACAACAACAACTTTGCCAAGGGTGCGAAGGGCGAACCCGTCCTCATCAGCCTGGATGATGCCGAGACGCTGTTCCACGAATTCGGCCATGCCATCCATGCGATGCTCCAGAACGTCACCTATCCGGGGCTGGCGGGCACGCCGCGCGACTTCGTGGAATATCCCAGCCAGGTGAACGAGCATTGGCTGCTCACCCGCGATGTGCTCGATAAGTACGCGCGCCACTACAAGACCGGCCAGCCCATGCCGCAGGCGCTGCTCGACAAGATCAAGGCGTCGGAAACCTTCAACCAGGGGTTTGCGACCACCGAATATCTGTCCTCGGCGATTCTGGACATGAAGCTGCACACGATCCCCGACGGGATCGTCGATCCGGCCGCGTTCGAGGCGACGACCCTGCGCGAGATCGGGATGCCGAAGGAGTTGGTGATGCGGCACCGTCTGCCGCAGTTCAATCACCTGTTCTCGTCGGACAGCTATTCGGCGGGTTATTACAGCTATCTCTGGTCGGAGACGATGGACGCGGACACCTTCGCCGCGTTCGAGGAAGCGGGCAGCCCATGGGACAAGGCGACGGCGGACCGCTTCGCCAAGATCCTGCTGTCGACCGGCAATGAAACCGATCGCGCCGAAGCGTATCGCGCATTCCGGGGCCGCGACCCGGACGTGAACGCGCTGCTGAAGCAACGCGGTTTCCCGACGAAGTAAAAATTCCTCCCCGATAGGGGGAGGGGGACCATCCGCAGGATGGTGGAGGGGTGCCGCGCTCTCGATCGCGGGACACCCCTCCGTCAGGCCTCCGGCCTGCCACCTCCCCTTGCAGGGAAGGAACAGGGTTACAGCGCCTTCAACCGGATCGCCTGGCCGCCGCCGGGGGCGAGGGACAGGGTGAGGGCGTCGCCCCTCTTAACCCGCTTGGTCTCAAACGCGATCGAATGGCGAGCCTCGGTCGCATAGGTCGCGCCGGGGCCGTCCTTATAGACCTGCGCCTCATACACCTTGCCCGGCTCCAGAAAGTCGAGCGTCACGGTCAGGTCGCGCGCATTCTCGTCGGTGATCGAGCCGACATACCAGTCGCGGCTCTTCCGGTCCCGCCGCGCGAAGGTGACGTAGTCGCCGACCTCGCCGTTCAGGACGCGGCTGTCCTCCCAGTCCACCGGCACGTCCGCGATGAAGCGGAAAGCCTGCGGGTATTTGGCGTAATTCTCCGGCGTGTCGGCGGCCATCTGCACCGGCGAATAGAGCACGACATACAGCGCCAGCTGCTTGGCGATGGTCGACTGGATCGGGCTGTTGTCGCTGCCGGTCAGGCTGAGCACGCCGGGCGTGAAGTCCATCGGCCCTTCTAGCATCCGGGTGAAGGCCAGGTTGACCTCATGCTCGGGCGGGTTCTTGCCCGGCCAGGCGTTATATTCCATCCCCCGCGAACCTTCGCGCGCCAGCCAGTTGGGATAGGTACGGCGCAGGCCGGTATCCTTGACCGGCTCATGGCTATCGATCGACACCTTATACTTGGCGGCGGCCTGAAGGACGCGGAGATAGTGGTTCACCATCCATTGGCCCTCATGCCATTCGCGCGACACCGAGCCGTCCGCATTGACCCGCTCGATCTGACCCGCATCGGCGACATAGCCGGTCTTGACGACATGCTCGCCATGATCGGCAGCGAATTTAAAAGCCGGGTCGAACTGGCTCTCATAATGGCTGACCGCGCCGCCCGTTTCGTGATGGCCTATCAGCGAGACGCCCTTCGACTTGGCATATTTCGCCAGCGCATCGGCGTCGAAATCCTCCGCCGGGGTCGCGAACTGCATCGCCGAGCCGTTGCCCGCCCAGTCGCCGTCCCAGCCGATATTCCACCCCTCGACCAGCACGCCGGGGATGCCGTATTTGGACGCGAAGTCGATATAGGTCTTCACATTCGCGGTCGTGGCACCGTGGCGCGGGCCGCGTGCCCAGCTCCATTCGCCCTTGATCATCTTCCACCAGACGCCGACGAACTTGCCCGGCTTGACCCAGCTGACGTCGCCCAGCGTGTTGGGCTCGTTCAGGTTGAGCATCAGGTGGCTCATATAGAGGCCACCCGCATCCGGCGCGATCAGGAAGGTGCGCCAGGGCGTCGTCCAGGCGCCCGTCTTCACGACCTTGGGCGCGCCCGAGCCGGGGGTGAGGACTGCCTTGAAGCTGTTCCCCTCGGTCTTCATGACGGCCATGCTGGCATAGTCGACCAGCGCCGCCTCATGGATGGCGATATGGGTGCCGTCGTCCAGCTTCATCGTGATCGGCGTCGCCGCCGTCCCGACCGCGTTAATCGGAGTGCGGTTGTAGAGATATTCCTCGCGGTTCCACAGGAAGGCGGGCTTCCACCATGCGGTGCCGCCTTGCGCGATGTTGAACTCGGTCAGCTCCTCGGCGATGTTTGCGTGCGGCAAAGCCTGCTGCTCGGGAAATTCGTAGCGGAAGCCGACGCCGTCATCCTGCACCCGGAACACCACGTCATAACGACGGTGGAGTGCGCTCGACTCCATCAGGCGGACGCGCATCTCGCGGTGATTGTCGCGGATGGTGCGCCACTCGCCCCAGGGCTGGGTCCAGCTGGTGTCTGACTTGGCATGGGCGACCGATTCGATCTTCAAGCCGCGCTCGATCTTGGGCGCGTCGGTAAACATCATGCCCAGCCGCGAGGGCTCCACGATCGCCTTGCCGTTGCGCGCGATCATATAAACGGCGCGCCCGTCATTGTCGGTCGAGACCTGGACGGTGATCTGGCCGTCGGGCGAGGTTTCGATCGCATCGGGCTGTCCGGCAGGCTTGGCGAATTTGAACGTCTCGTTGACCGCCGGATCGGCGGGGCCGTTCTGGGCCTGGGCCGCGCTGGCGATGAGGCCGAGCCCCAAGGCAATGGTCGTCTTCATGCAGTCATCTCCCGGATCGCCGCCCCGAACGCGCCCAGGCGTTCGTCGGTGGCGCTATTGATCTGGACCAGCACCCGCTGCCCACGCGGCAGGGCAGGGGGCAGGGGCACGGGCGTGTCGCCCAGATTGAACAGGCAGAGCAGGCGCTGATCGCCTTCGCGCCGCTCGAAGGCGAGCAGCTGGTCATCGGCGTGGAGCAGCGTCAGATCGCCGACCGCCAGCGCGGGCGTCTCGGCCCGCATCCGGACGAGGCGACGGGTGAGGTTCAGCAGCGAGTCCGGGTCGCCCTCCTGGCGATTGACCGCCAGTGCGGCGTGATCCGGCCCGACCGGCAACCACGGCTCGGCATCCGAGAAACCTCCGTTGATCGCGTTGCTGCTCCACGGCATCGGCGTGCGCACCCCGTCGCGCGACAGGGTCAGCGGCCAGTTGGCGATCGCCTCCGGATCGACCAGCCGCTCGAACGGCACATCGACCTGGGTCAGCCCCAGTTCCTCGCCCTGATAGACAAAGGCATTGCCGCGCAAGGTAAGCAGCAACAGCATCTTCATCCGCGCAAAGGCATCGCGGTGTTCGGGCGTCGTCCAGCGCGACACCGCACGCGGCGCGTCATGGTTCTCGAACGCCCAGCTCGGCCAGCCGACACCCGGCTCGGCAGGCCATTTCGCCAGCGCCTCGGCGACGATGCGCGGGGTCAGCCGGTCGGCATAGAGGAAGTCGAAGCCATAAGCGGTGTTCAGCCGATGGTCCCCGGCGGTGAACAGCTTCATCTCGCGATCCGCCTCGTCGCCGCCGACTTCGGCGACGGTGAATCGGTCGCCATAGTTGTCCAGCGTGGCGCGGATACGCTCCAGGAACGGCACGATGTCGGCATGGCTCTGATTGTAGAGCTTCAGCTGGAAGTCGAACGGCCGGGTGCGCGTCTTCCCCGTATCCGGCGCGGGCGGATTATCGCGCATCGTCGGCTCGTGCATCATGAAGTTGATCGCATCGAGCCGGAAGCCGTCCACCCCCCGGTCCAGCCAGAACCGCGCAGTCGCCAGCAACTCGGCCTGTACGTCCGGGTGATGGACGTGGAGCTGCGGCTGCTCCTTCAGGAAATTGTGCAGATAATATTGTCCGCGCCGCGCGTCCCAGGTCCAGGCGGGGCCGCCGAACACCGACTGCCAGTTCGAGGGTGGCGAGCCGTCAGGCTTGGCATCGGCCCAGACATACCAGTCGGCGCGGGCATTGGTGCGGCTGGCGCGGCTTTCGGCGAACCAGGGATGCTCGTCGGAGGTGTGGCTGTACACCTGGTCGATGACGACCTTCAGCCCCAGTTCGTGCGCGCGGGCGACCAGCGCGTCGAAATCGGCCAGCGTGCCGAAGATCGGATCGACATCGCGGTAATCCGCCACGTCATAGCCGAAATCCTTCATCGGCGAGGTAAAGAAGGGCGACAGCCAGATCGCGTCGACGCCCAGGCTGGCGACATGGTCCAGCCGCGCGGTGATGCCGGGCAGGTCACCGATTCCGTCGCCATTGCTGTCGGCAAAGCTACGCGGGTAAATCTGATAGATCACCGCGCCCTTCCACCAGGGGCGGGCGGCGGTGGGGATAGTCTGGGTCATCAACGGCTCTCCGCCGCGCAGACGGCATAGCCGAAGGCGGGCAATTCCAGCATCAGGCTCCCCGGCGCGGCGGCGCGGGGCGCGCAGGTTCCCGCCATGGTCGCGAACCGCTCCGACACCGTTTCGACCTGCACGGCCTGGGTGATGGGCCGGGCAGAGGTGTTGAAGGCGATCACATATTCACGCCCCGTGGCGGGATCGAAACGGGAGACGGCGAACAGGCCCGGCGCATCGCCGCGCGCCCGGATCACCTGACGACCCCGCGTCAGGGCGGGATTGGTGGTGCGCAGCCGGGCGAGCGCCGCGATCTCGCGATAGACCGGGTGGCTGGTCACGAGGCTGTCGGTCGCGGTCGTCTTCGTCGTGCCGACGAGCTTGTTGTCGTTATAGCTGGCGACCTTGCTGGCGAACATGTCCTCGCGCGCGTCCTGGTCGTTGCCGTCGCCCGCGAACCCCTGTTCGTCACCCGAATAGATGGTCGGCACGCCGCGCAAGGTCAGTAACATCGCATGGCCGAGTTCGACCCGCTTCAGGATTTCCTCGTCGGAGGCGTTGGGGTTCGCCGCCCGCACGTCGCGCGCAAAGCGGCCATGGTCGTGATTGCCAAGAAAGGTCGGCAAGATGTCCGCCGTCGCCTCGCCCTTGGCATAGAGGACATCGCCCTCGAACAGGTTGGAAAGGACGCGCGTCGGCTTGTTCTCGGCGACCGTCTGGATCACCGCGTTCATGAAGGCGAAGTCGAGGACCGCCGGATAGTCCGCGATCTTCGTCCAGCGCGCGAGCGCCCCCGGCTCCATCCCCGCCGTGACCTCGCCGAAGATGTGGAAGTTGGGGATGCCCTTGGCCTTGGCGCGGCTGAGCATCGCGGGCACGAAGCGGCGCCAGAATTCGGGGTTCACATGCTTGGCGGTGTCGATGCGGAAGCCGTCGACCCCGAACCGGTCGATCCAGCTGCCGTAAATGTCGATCATGCCCGTGATGACGCGAGGGTTCTCGGTATAGAGATCGTCCAGCCCGGAAAAATCGCCGGTGGTCGAGCTCTCATCCTCGAAGCTCGTATTGCCGCGATTGTGGTAATAGATCGGGTCGTTGAGCCAGGCGGGGGTCTTGGCGTTCTTCTCCGCCGCCGGGACGTAGGGGGTATAGGCGTAATTGGGGTCGGTCAGCTTCGCGAAGTTTGCCGCCGTCTGCACATCGTCGCCCAGAAAGCCCGGATTGATCGCCGAGCCGTTCACTCCGCCGCGCCGCTGATAGGGGTAGGTCGCGCGGTCGCGATACGGGCAGGGCGAGCCTTCGGCGCACTCGCGATACTGGATTACGTCGGCGGTGTGATTGACGATGATGTCCATATAGACCTTCATCCCCCGGCCATGCGCCGCCGCGATGAAATCGCGCAGATCCCCCTCGCTGCCCAGATGCGGGTCGACCGTCGTGAAGTCGGTGATCCAGTATCCGTGATAGCCTGCGCTCTCCTGCCCCTTGGCACCCTGCACGGGCTTGTTCTTGAAGATCGGCCCCAGCCAGATCGCAGTCGCGCCCAGCCCCTGGATATAGGCGAGCCGCTTGGTCAGCCCCTTCAGGTCGCCGCCATGGTAGAAGCCCTTGTGCGCCGGATCGAAGCCGGTGGTCAGCGGGCCGCCCTGCAACCCGCCGCGATCGTTTGAGGGATCGCCATTCTCGAACCGGTCGGGCAGGACGAAATAGATGACCTCGTCCTGCGGCAGCCGTTGCCGATAATCCTGTGCGGCCAGCGGCGTGGCGGTGGCGAGCAGCGCGAGCAGCAGCTTTTTCATGCGGGAACCTTCTGAACGGGGACGGCGCAATGCGCCGCGATAAAGGCGTCATGCGTCGGCAGGCGGGCGGCAACCTGCGCGGCGTGACGCCGGGTAAGGGACAGGAAATCGTCGAGCTCATGCGCCGACAGCGCATCGGCGAGCGCGTGATGTCCGGCGGGCAGAATGCCCTGTCCGATCATCACTTGCACCCAGGCTGCCTCCGCGAACAGCTCCTCGCCTTCGCGGCGGAACCGGCCATTGGCGCGGAACAGCGCGATCCGCGCGGCCAGGCTCTCGGGCAGCGGCACCGCGCGCCGCTCGGCCCAGAAGGGCTCGTTCCGGGCGTTGGCATGGTAATGGAGGATCAGGAAATCGCGAACGGCCTGCCATTCGGCCGCCGTCTCGGCGTTGTAGGCGTCGAGCTCGACGGGCTGGAGCATAGGGGCGGGCCAATAGTCCAGCAGGCGTGCGATCCCCGACTGGATCAGGTGAATGCTGGTCGATTCGAGCGGCTCCAGGAATCCCGCCGCCAGGCCAAGCGCAACGCAATTGCCCACCCAGGCACGCCGCCGCCGCCCCGTGGTGAAGCGTAAGGCGCGCGGATCGCCCAGCGCCTGGCGACCGAGCGCTGTCAGCAACCGGTCGGTGGCCTCGTCCTCCGACAGATGGCGGCTGTCATAGACGAGGCCATTGCCGGTGCGATGCTGAAGCGGGATACGCCAACGCCACCCGGCCCCGTGCGCGATCGCGCGGGTATAAGGGGGCAGGGGGCTGGCCCGCTCTCCCGCCACGGCCAGTGCGCGATCGCAGGGCAAATGCTCCGACCAGTCATCGAACGGCTCGGCCAGCGTCTCACCGATCAGCAGCGCGCGAAAGCCCGAACAGTCGATGAAGAGGTCGCCCGGCTCGCGGTGCCCCCCTTCCAGCGCGACATGATCGATCCGCCCCGCCGTGTCGCGGGCGACCGAGGCGATCTTACCCTCGATCCGCACCACACCCATTGCCTCGGCATGGCGGCGCAGTAGCGCGGCGTACAGGCTGGCGTCGAAATGATAGGCCCAGGCCAATCCGCTGGGCAGGTCGGGGCGGCCCGGTTCGGGCGCAAAGCGGCCAGCCATCGCGGCTTGCGCGCTCGCCATATGCCCCCAAAGCGAGGCGGGATTGGCTGCCCCGCCGCCGCGCAGCCAATAATGGTGGAACGGCACCAGCCCCAGGCCACGCCCGATGCTGCCAAACGCATGAAGATAGCCGCTGCCTTCGCCCGACCAGCCTTCGAACCGGATGCCCAGTTTGAAACTGCCATGGGTGGCGCGCAGGAACTCGGCCTCGTCCAGTCCGAGCATCTGGTTGAACAGGCGAATGCCGGGGATGGTCGCCTCGCCCACCCCGACCGTGCCGATCGCGTCGGACTCGATCAGCGTGATGCGCGTGGAGGCCGGCACGAACCGCGCCAGCGCCGCGGCCGCCATCCACCCGGCGGTGCCGCCGCCGACGATCACCACGCGCTGTCTGACGGCCGGGCGCGCGATACGGTCTGTCGAGGGGGAGGCTTCCATGCGGCGTCTCACGATACCCGCGCCGATCGCTCGACCGGCGCGGGGGTAGGGGCATCAGAAGCGATAGGTGAACCCGGCCAGGAAGCGGCGGCCATAGCTCTGATAGTCGATCACCTCGTCGCGGCGACCGGCATTGGTGGTGACGAACGGCGTGTCGGTCAGGTTCTGGCCCTGGACGAACAGCGACAGGCCCTTCAGCGCGCCATCCTGGAAGTCATAGCCGATCTGCCCGTCGATGATGGTCTCATCGATCGCGCGGCGGCGGACGCGGTTGGCGCCGAAGCCTGACAACTCACCGACAAAGGTCGAGCGGTAGCGTACCGACCCACGGACATTCAGGCCCCATTTTTCGAAAAAGGCGGTGCCGTTCGCCACCCAGCGCGAATAGCCCGGAATATCCTCCGGATCGCCACCGGGCGTCGGCGTGATCTCGGTCTTGGTATAGGACCCGCCGCCCGTCAGACCGAAGCCGTCAAGGAAACCGACGACCTGACCGAGTGGCAGCGTTCCGGCCAGCTCGACGCCATAAATCTTGCCGCCGGTGCCGTTGATCGGCCGGGTGATGCGCCCCTGAAGCGGGACGCCGGCAGGAATTGCCGCGGGCAGGGGCAGGCCGGTATAGTCGTAGTTCTGCTCAAGATTGTAAACGAAGCTCTTGAGATCCTTGTAAAAGCCCTGCGCCGCCAGATAGCCGCGCGTGCCGAAATATTTCTCCACTGTCACGTCGTAGGAGTTGGAGCGGATCGGGCGGAGATAGGGATTGCCACCATTGCCCGAAATGATGCCCTGCGCCGCATCGAAGCCATAGGACAGCGCGACGCGCATGTCGTCGAAGCGCGGCCGCATCATCTGGCGCGCTGCCGCCACCCGGAATACCCAGTCGCTCGGCAGACGCAGCGACAGATTGGCGCTGGGCAGGATGTCCCAATAATCATCGCCTTGGACGATGTTGGTATAGCCGGTGCCGTTATATATCAGCCCGCGCGACTTTTGTTCGGTGCCGACCGCTTGCACGCCGATATTGCCGGTCAGTTCCGCCGCGCCCAGCTGCGCCTTCAGATCCGCCTGAAGATAGGCGGTCATCAGATGCTCGGTGGTGGTATAGGCCTTGGCGGGCACATCGGGGCTGGTGTTGGGCGTCAGCACGATCACGCCACCCGCGAGCAGCGCGCGCGGATCATAGCTGAGCATCGGGCCAAGGCCCAGATAGGTCAGGTCGGTCGGTGCCTGGCGATATTGCTGCGGCAGCGGCGCGATGGTCGCCCCGTTCGGCAAGGTCACGAAGGACTCGTTGGGCGCCAGCGACTTGGCGTGATCGGTATAGTTCAGGCCAAAGCGAAGCGCGCTGACGATCGGCGTCTCGACCTCGCGCTCGATCTCGACCCGGTACTGCTTGATCTCGTCGGTGATCTTGCGGTCGTTGAAATAGCCGGCCTGTCGGGTCGAGCCACCCCAGCCCAGCGGATCGGTCAGCTGGATAAGGTTGGGATCGGAATAGTTGAGCGTCGGCTTGAAGACCGTGCCGGTGCGTCCCGTGGTGAAGCCGATGGTATCGGTCGCGCCATTGCCCTGGCCATATCCGGTGCCGCTATAGGTCTCCAGCGTGATTTCGTCCCGATCGGTGCGCGAATAGCTGAGATCGATGAATGCGCTCCAGCCGTCATCGCCCTTGTACTTGCCGTTATAGCCGAACGAATAGAGCTTGGCCTTGCGCTGGAACGAGTCGTTGCGGACCACGCCTTCGACGCGATTGAACGTGCCCGAAGTGACGAGGCCGTTGTTGACGACGGCGTTGGTCAGCGACGTGCCCGATCCCCATTGCAGCGGCAGCTCGATACCGCGCTTGATCTGGTCGTCGTTAAAGTCGGAATAGAAGCCGTCGAGCGTGCTGGTGAAGGTGTCGCTCATCCGCCACTGCACCGTGCCCGACAGGCCCAGCCGCTTCAGCGTGGTCGAGGTGACATAGGATTTGGAGCCGCCGATGACGTCGACCGGCTGGCCGCCGACCGTCGTCTGGGCGTAGCCCCAGGCATTGCCTTCCTGAATCTGGTACGGTTCGTTCAGGTAGCTGGCCGACAGCGCGACGCCGATCGTGTCGTCCGCAAACTGGTCGACATAGGTGGCGCTGGCGCGATAGCCGAAGTCCTTCGAGCCCGCATTCAGCTTGCCGATATCGGCATAGGTGCCGCGCGCACCGATCGAGACGACGCGCTTGCCATAGTCGAGCGGGCGGATCGTCTTCAGGTCGACCGTGCCCGACAGGCCCTGGCCGATCAATCCGGCATTGGCGGTCTTGTAGATCAGGACCTGGTTAACGACCTCGGCCGGATACTGGTCATATTCGACCGCGCGGTTGTCGCCGGTCGAGGTCTGTTCACGCCCGTTGAGTAGCGTGGTCGAGAAGTCGGGCGCGAAGCCGCGGATCGATATGGCGTTGGACCGGCCGTTCACCCGCTGCGACGTGACGCCGGGCAAGCGGGCGATCGACTCGGCGATCGAAGCATCGGGCAGCTTGCCGATATCCTCGGCCGAGACGGACTCGACGACCAGATCGCGGTTCTTCTTCTCGGCGACGGCGTTTTCCAGCGCGGCGCGGAAGCCGGTGACGACGATATCACCGGGCTCGGACTCGGCCTGCGCCTGCTGCGCTGTGGTATCGGGGCTGGTGGGCGCGGGCACGATGGTGGTGGTCTGCGCCATGACCGGCGCGGCGATGACCATGGCCAGCGTGCTGACCCCGAGCTTCAGGAATGAACGCGCGGCATCGGCCGGCGCCACTGGGCGAACCGTCATGAAATCCCCTCCGAGAAACCCCGTCTTCGTTCAAAGGACGGGTATGGTTGTTGCCCCTCATGTGAAATGGCGCGCGACGAAAAGGAATAATGCCGCATACGTATTCAATGCGGCCGGATCGGCCTGTTGCATTATTACGACAGCGCTTCCGCTTAACCCGCGTCATAAAAGCCGGTAAGCGAAGCGGAGAGGAGGAAGCACAGGTTTGACCGGTCCGCGAAAGCCCACGTCGTTCGACATCGCGCAAATGGCGGGCGTATCGCAGCCGACCGTCAGCCGTGCGCTGCGCGGAAGCCCCTCGGTCAGCGCGGCCACACGCGCGCGCATCGAAGCGATCGCCAAGACCCTGAACTATACGGTCGACCGGGCCGCCTCCAATCTGCGTAGCGGACAGACGCGGACGCTGGCGCTGCTGCTGTTCCGCGATCCCTCGCCGGGGCGGACGCTCATCAATCCATTCTTTCTCGGCATGTTGGGCTCGATCATGGAGAGCTGTGCGGAGGTCGGTTATGATCTGCTGGTCTCGTTCCAGAACCCGACGAGCAATTGGCAGGCCGATTATGAGGACAGCCACCGCGCCGACGGTCTGATCCTGCTGGGCTATGGAGACTATGCCGATTATCGCGAGCAGTTGGAAAAACTGGTCGCGCGCGGCACGCATTTCGTGCGCTGGGGCTCGGTCGCACCGGGCCAGCCGGGGCTGACGATCGGTTGCGACAATCATGCGGGCGCGCTGGCGGCGACGCGGCATCTGGTGGCGCAGGGACGCCAGCGGATCGCGTTCCTGGGCGACGCCACCGACCATTATCCTGAATTTCACGACCGTTATCGCGGCTATTGCGATGCGCTGTTGGAAGCAGGTTTGCCCTGCGACCCGACGCTTCAGGTCGGCGCGATCTCCAGCGAGGAGGAGGGCGAGCGTGCCGCGCGCGAATTGCTGGCACGCAGGGTCGCGTTCGACGGCATCATGGCGGCCAGCGACCTAATCGCGCTTGCGGCGATGCGGGTACTTGCCGAAGCGGGGTTGCATGTGCCCGCCGACGTGTCGCTGGTCGGGTTCGACGATATCCCGGCGGCCAGCTTCGCGCATCCGCCTCTCAGCACCGTAGTTCAGGATGCGGCGGCGGCCGGACGGCTGCTGGTCCGCGCGCTGCTGGCCGATATCATGGGCAAGCCGCCACCGCCCCGCCTGCTCCCCGCGACATTGGTCGTGCGCGGGTCCAGCATAAGACCATAATCATAACATAACAAAGGTTTGGGAGAGATCATGGACAAGCCGCGTCAAGGCTTTTGGGGGTTGTGGAACACCTCGTTCGGCTTTTTCGGCATCCAGATCGGCTTTGCCCTGCAAAATGCCAATGTCAGCCGCATCTTCCAGTCGCTGGGAACGGCCGAGAAGGACCTTGCCTTCCTGTGGATCGCGGCACCGCTGACCGGGCTGCTCGTCCAGCCCTTAATCGGACACTATAGCGACCGGACCTGGGGGCGGTTCGGGCGGCGGCGGCCCTATTTCCTGGCCGGAGCCGTGCTGGCGACGCTGGCGCTGGTGGGGATGCCCAATGCGGGCGGGCTGCTGGCGGCGGCGCTGCTGCTATGGCTGCTCGACGCCTCGCTCAACATCTCGATGGAGCCGTTCCGTGCCTTTGTCGGCGACATGCTGCCCGGGCGCCAGCGCACGGCGGGTTACGCATTTCAGACCGGATTTATCGGGGCCGGGGCGGTTCTGGGGTCGCTCGCCCCCATGCTGCTGACCGACGTCTTTCACGTCGCCAATGTCGCGAGTCCGGGCGAGGTGCCGCCGTCGGTCCGCTATGGCTTTTACATCGGGGCGGCGGCGCTGTTCGTCGCAGTTCTGTGGACGGTCCTGACCACCCGCGAATATTCACCGGAGCAACTCGCCGCCTTTGCCGAGAGCGACGGCGGGCAGGCGGGACGTCGCGATACGGTATCCAACGACCGTATCGGGCTTGCCCCGCTATGGATTGCGGGCGGCGCGCTGGTCGTGGCGCTGGTGGGAAGGCTGGGGCTCGACAAGCCGGTCTATCTGCTGGGCGGTGGGCTGATCGCCTTTGGCCTTGCGCGGATCGTCAGCGCATTGCTGGTGCGGGGCGGCCGCGGGAATAACGCACTCAGCCAAATCCTTGCCGATCTGGCGGCGATGCCCGCGACGATGAAGCGGCTGGCGCTAGTCCAGTTCTTCACCTGGTCGGCGCTGTTCATCATGTGGATCTACACCACGCCGATCGTTACCGAGCGGGTCTTCCATGCCCGCAACGCGACCAGCAGCGCGTTCAACGAGGGCGCGAACTGGGTCGGCGTGTTGTTCGCGGTCTATAGTGGGGTCGCCACGCTCTGGGCCTTTGCGCTGCCACCACTGGCAAGGGCGATCGGGCGGCGCAACACGCATGTTCTGGGATTGGTGTGCGGGGCGGCGGGCTTCGCGTCCTTGCTGGTGATCCGCGACGCCTGGTGGCTGATGGGATCGATGGTCTTGGTCGGTATCGCCTGGGCGTCGATCCTGACCATGCCCTATGCGATCCTGTCGGCGGCGCTGCCAGCGGAAAAGCTGGGTATTTACATGGGGTTGTTCAATATATTTATCGTGCTGCCACAGCTGATCGTGTCGTCGGTCATGGGCGCGGTGGTCAGCCATTTCTTCCCGCAGGATGTGGTGTGGACGATGGCCATCGCCGCCGGCGTGATGGGGCTGGCCGCGCTCGCGATGCTGCGGGTCGAGAACTGCGCCTGATCCTCTTCCGTACGCGGAGGGGGATCGCCACCGAGGACGTCCGCTGCGCAAGCCCCTCCGTCAGATCTTCGGCCTGCCCCGGTATCGAGGAGGATTATCGCGGCAATGTGATTGTTGCGGCCAATCCGCCTTCGGGCCGGTTGGTGAGGCGGATGTCGCCGCCCGCCTCGCGGACGATCGAGCGGGCGAGCGCCAAGCCCAGCCCGACCCCGCCCGTGTCACGGTTGCGGGACGTCTCCAACCGGGTAAAGGGATCGAACACCGTCTCCAACTGGTCCTCGGCGATGCCGGGGCCTTGGTCGGCGACGATGATCGCGACATGCCCGGGCCTCGCATCGATGCGGACATCAGCGGCATGGCCATATTTTACCGCATTCTCGATCAGGTTGCGCACCGCGCGCCGCATCAGCGAGGGGCGCAGCTTCAGGCGCAGCCGCCCGGTTTCCTCGAAGCTGACATCCTGCCCCAGATCGTGGAAGTCGGCGACCACCGCATCCACCAGCGCGTTCAAGTCGACATCGGTTTCCGCCTCGCTGGGCCGCCCCATGCGGGCGAGCGAGAGGATATCCTCCAGCGTCTTGTTCATCTCGGCGATGGTATCGGCCATGCGCAGCCGGTCCTGCTCGTCCTCCACCGACTCGATCCGCACCCTGAGCGCGGCGAGTGGCGTGCGCAGGTCGTGCCCGATCGCACCGAGCATCCGGTCCTTTTCCTCCAGCATCGCCCCGATGCGCAGGCGTAGCGCGTTGAACGCCGCAATCAGGCCGGACACGTCGAGCGGCCCCTGTTCGGGGATGGGCTCACCCGGTACGCGCGGGTCAAAGCGTTCGGCGGCACGGGTCAGGTCGCGTAAAGGCCGCGAGATACGCCGCCCGATCCATAGCACCGGCAGAAGGATGACGCCGTAGAGGATCAGCGTTTGAAAGAACAAACGCCACACCAGAAACAGGCCCTCGCGCGGCCACCCGGCACGCGTGACGAACCATCCCAGCTTGGGTGTCTCGACCGCGATCAGAATTTCGTCGACCGGATGGCGGTTGCGGTCGAAGCGACGGCGCGGCCAGTCGAAATCGGACGTGTTGAACGGACGCACGCCGGTCACGACCTGCCGGACCGGATGGCCCAGTTCCTTCATCCCTTCGCGCACGGTCGATTCCACGGCGGCGACGCGCGGCAGGCCCGCCTCGACCGGGTTGCCCGGCACGCGGCGTACCCGGCCGCGATCGGCGCCCGGGCCGCGCCCCATCGCGCTTCGCTCGATCGCGTCGTTGAGCCGTGCCACGGCAGGCCCCGTCACCTGTTCGAGGATCAGCGACCGCCGTTCACCAAGCAATAGGGTGAAGCTGATCGCCTGCGCCACGAACAGCGCGATGGCGAGCAGCAGCGCCATCTGCGCGGCCAGCCGACGCGGCCAGAAGCGCAGCTTCACAGGCGGGTGACTTCAGCGGCGAGCGTATAGCCGCCGCCCCAAACCGTCTTGATGATTTCGGGCGACTTTGGGTCCGCCTCGATCTTGCGGCGCAGGCGGCTGACCTGGTTGTCGATCGCCCGGTCGAAGGCGGCGGCCTCGCGCCCCTGGGTCAGGTCAAGCAACTGGTCGCGGGTCAGCACCTGGCGCGGGCGGCTGACGAGCGCGAGGAGCAGGTTATATTCGCCGGTCGAAAGCATCACGGAAACCCCTTCGCGGTCGACCAGCGAGCGTTCACCCGACTTCAGCACCCAACCGGCAAAGGCATAGGAGCCGCTGTCCGGTGCATGATGGCGCGCGCCGCCTGCCTGTGTCCGGCGCAGCACCACCTTGACGCGGGTGGCCAGCTCGCGGGGGGAAAAGGGCTTCACGACATAATCGTCCGCCCCCATCTCCAGACCTACGATCCGATCGGTTTCCTCGGCACGCGCGGTGAGCAGGATGACCGGCACCTCGCTGGTCGCGGCGATATGGCGGCACAAGGAAAGGCCGTCCTCGCCGGGCATCATGATGTCCAGGATGACGAGGTCGATCGCATAGGCGGCCAGCCGCGTGCGCGCCGAGGCGGCGTCACCCGCCTGAGTCACGCGAAACCCCTGTTTGGTCAGATAGACGGCCAGCGGCTCGCGGATCGAACGCTCATCATCGACGAGCAGCAAATGCGGCGTTTCGGACATGGGATCGGGGTCTAGCATAGCGGTCGCAGGCAGCAAAAGGGACGGGATTCCATAGAATGACCCGTCCCCTCGGCTCGCGGCTCGGTCAGTCGGCGTCGGACGACGACGGCGTCTGGTTCGGGCTGGAGGGGTTCATGCCGCCGCGATGGCGACCGCCCCAGCGCAGCGCCGCGCGTTCGGTTGCGTCGATCTTCCCGTCATGATTGGTATCGAGCCGGTCGAACATCGCGGCCGCGCGGGCACGGAAGGCGTCGGCGGTGATCGGCTGGCGCGGGCTGCGACCGGGTTGGTTGCCGACGCCGCGGCGGGCGGCCTGTTCGGCACGCCGCTGCTCGCGATAGGCACGCATCTCGTCGGGCGTGACGGTGCCGTCGTGATTGGCATCCATCGCGGCAAAGCGCTGATCGGCCGCAGCAAGCGCGGCAGCGCGGGTGATGTTGCCGCTCGCATCGGGCTGCACGCCCATCATACTGCCGCGCATTCCGCCGGTCGGGGACGGCGCACCGGCCTGGGCCTGAGCCTGCGCGTGGGCGGCGGTCACGGTCAGCATGGTGGCGCCCAGAAGCAGGGCGGGGGATAGGCCGATCAAGGTCTTTCGCATGGCGTGGGCGTCCTCTTTGCGGCGGGGTTGAGTCCCCGCCGAACGATCACCTTTCTGGACCCCGGCTGTCGCCCGTTCATGTCGAGCCGCCTCCGCATTTGTCGCAAATTGTGTGCTTAGCGCAGGAGCCGGTCGTCGAACATGCCGTACAGGATGGTTGAGGCGTAGAGCGCGATGGCATGCGGGCGCTCCATCGTCCCGGCCCATTTGCGCATGTCGAACGCGGCGTTCTGGATCGCCATCAGCGCCTGGGCGGCGATCAGCGCATCGACCGGGCGCATCGACCCTTCGCTGACCCCGTCCATGATCGTGCCCGCATAGCGCCGCGCGATCCGGTTGGACCGTTCGACCATGGCGGCGCGGACATCGCCTGGCAGGCTGGCGAGCGCGGTGGTGCGCAGCAGGGGGCCACGCTCGGCGAACTGGATGTCGAGCAAGGTGGCAATCGCGCTCGACAGCCGGTGCCAATGGCTGCCCCCGGCTGCATCGGCCAGTTGCTGTGCGGCCGTGATCGTATCAAAGCTTCGGCGATAGCAGGCCGTGACCAGATCGTCCTTGGCGTCAAGATGGTGGTAGAAGCTGCCCTTGGTCACGTTCAGCTCGGATGCGATCCGCTGCACGCTGGCGCCGCGATAGCCCAACTGGTTGATCAGCCGCGTCGCCGCCAGCAGGAATGCCTCGCGTCCCGGCTCGCCCCCGCGCGCTCCCTGCGCATCCAGGTCCAGCATGGTGGGGGACCAGGCCGACCCGGGGGCGGCTACGCCATGGGTCAGCACGTCGAGCAGCCGTTCCTCGACGCGGGCATATTGGTCGGGCTCGTAGCGGACCAGCCACATCGGTAGCCAGAAGGTGTTCTCGAGCAGGACATGGGCGCGTGCGCCATGGAGATCGGTATGGGCACGGCTGGGCGCGGGACCCCAGAGGCTCCGGGTGGCGCGGAACACTTTCTGCCATCCAGCCATCAACCGGCCGCGGATCGGCTCCTCCATCGCGCGCAGGTCGGACAGGACGGCGAAGGGCGTTTCCTCGCCACGCTCGATCCGGGCGAGCCGCGCCATGTTGATCGACAGATAGCGCGCGACGCGGGCCTGCGGCGTCGGCTCCTCGGCGGCTTCGGACAGCATGTCGAGGAGCCGCTCCAGCGTATGCTCGAACGCCGCCGCCGCCAGTTCCTCCTTGCGGCGGAAGTAATAGGTGACGCTGGTCGTGTTCAGGCCGACGCGCCGCGCGACATCGGCGAAGGTCATGCCCTTGGCGGATTGCTCGTTGATGACCTGCGCCGCCGCTGCCAGGATGGCGTCGCGCTTTTGCAGATAGCGGTCGGTATTCCGCCCCTCACCGACGGACGTCGCCGCCATGCTTTCCTTCCTCCGACATCATCGGCCGCCGCGCGGGCGATCGCTTTTGTTTAGAGGCGAAAGCCTTGCCCGTCACCGTCAATTCGTCGTTTTGTCCGGGGGAACCGACGATATTTCCGAGGTTATCCAAAAGGCGGTATGCCCGATCAGGTCATATGCGGGGCGGTCAATCCCCGGCGACAGACTTGCGAAGCCGGATCAGCCCCTCCTGAGCGACGCTGGCGACCAGCCGACCATCGCGGGAGAAAATGCGGCCTCGATTGAACCCGCGCGCATGGCCAGCCCAGGGGCTGTCGGTCGTGTAGAGTAGCCACTCGTCGGCGCGAAACGGTTCGTGCAGCCACAGTGCATGGTCGAGGCTGGCGGTTTGCATATCGTGGATCAGCCAGTTGATCCCATGCGGCAGCGTGGACGTGCCGAGCAGCGCGAAATCGCTGGCATAGGCCAGGATCGCCCGGTGGAGTGCGGGATCGTCGCCGATCGGCGCGACCAGCCGGAACCAGATCGCCTGGACCGGCTCGCGCGGTTCGGGGGCGAGCAACTGGCGCGGGTCGACCGTCCGCAGCTCGATCGGTCGGGGATGTTCCAGAAAGGCGCGGATCGGCGCCGGGACCTGCGTCCCCAGCGAGTCTAGCAGCTCGCGTTCCGATGGCAGCGAATCCGGCGCGGGAACGTCGGGCATCGCATCCTGATGGTGCATCCCATCTTCGGGCGTCTGGAACGAGCAGGCCATGTTGAGGATCGGCTTGCCCTTCTGCATCGCGATCACCCGGCGGGTGGCGAAGCTGCGCCCCTCAAAATCGCGCTCGACCCGATAGGTGATCGGGAAACGCTCGTCGCCGGGGCGCATGAAATAGGCGTGGAGCGAATGCGCCGTCTTTGGCGCGTCGGTCGATCGCTGCGCGGCCTGGAGCGCCTGGGCAATGACCTGTCCACCGAAGACCCGGCCCTCGCCGCCGGGACGCCGGGCACCGCGATAGAGGTCGGTGTCGATCTCCTCGACGTTCAACAGCGCGACCAGGCCCTGGGCAAGCTGGTCGGAAGAAAAACGGGGGCGGGTGTCGGAATCCATAACCGGATGATGCTGCACGTTGACGTAAACGTCAATGACTCGGTCGCCCCTTGAGGATGCGGCTCCAACCAAAAGATGCTTTTACGCCGTTGGGGCGCCCGCTACACAGGCGGCGACGATCTGGCTGGGAGCAGGTGATGGACGGTTTGAATGAAGATGGCGTCTCGGAGCGCGCCGAACTACATTTCCTGGCAGCGTTGACCGAGGAATTGATGCGTCACCTGATGGAGGCGGGGGTGCTCAGCCGCACCCAGCTCCAGTCGATCGAAAATGCGGTGGCCGAGCGCACCGGCGGCATTCCCCGCGCCTGGTAAGGCGGCAGAACTCACTCACATGACATAAACGTCATGAAATGGCGGCGTTAGCGGCTTTCCTGCATCGGGAAAGCCGCTAACGTGACCGTCATGAGTGACGTGCAAGACGACCTGGTCGACAAGGCCTATCCGGCGGGCGATTCGATCCTGGGGACGCCGGTGGGCATGGGGCCGCGCGATGCGGTGCGGATCGCGATGCGCCGGGACCGGCTGCTCGCCGGGCTGACCCTGACCGCGGGCGCGGGGTTCATCCTGGCCTTGCCCTTCGCCCTGCGCGAGGGGGCCGAATTCTTCCTGCCGCTCACCACCGCTTTGGTCATCGCCATCGCATTGGTCCCCATCCTCGAATGGCTGGAGCGGCGACGCGTGCCTTCGGCGCTGGCCGCGCTGATCTGCGTGATTCTGTTTCTGGTCGTCGCAAACGTCGCGCTGGCTGCGATCATCGTGCCCGCGACCGACTTTTTCCGTCTGCTGCCCAGCCGGATCGGGCGCATCCAGGACAATCTGGCGCCGCTGCTCGATCTCTATTCCAGCCTGGAGCGCTACGCGAACAAGGCATTGCGACAGATCGCCTCCACCCCGATCCGCCAACCGCAGACTGCCGCCGTCTCGCCCCCCAGCTCGATCCTGGAACTGGCGGCGACCTCGGCGCCGGGGCTGATCGTCCAGTTCCTGTTTGGCGTCCTCGTCGTGTTCTTCGTCTTGTCGGGCTGGACCCGGATGCGCAAGGAGACGATCCGCGGGCGGACGAGCTTCGACGGTGCGATGGCGACCGCGCGGGTCATCCAGGAGGTGGTGGACGACGTCTCGGCCTATCTGGGCACTATCACGATCATCAACCTGGCGCTGGGCGGCGCGGTGGCGGGGGCGCTGTCGCTGTTCGGGATGCCCTATCCGCTGATGTGGGGCGGCATCGTCGCGCTGCTCAACTACATCCCCTATTTCGGGCCGGTGATCGGCGCGCTGCTCCTGGCGGTGGGCGGCCTCATGACATTCAGCGACATCTGGCTCGCGCTGGCGCCCCCCGCGATCATGTATGGAATGCACCTGATCGAGGCGAACCTCATCACCCCGTTAATCGTCGGGCATCGTCTGACCATCAGTCCGGTCCTCATCCTGATCTCGCTGAGCTTCTGGGGATGGGTATGGGGGACGGTCGGCGCGCTACTGGCGGTGCCGCTGCTGATCATCCTCCAGACCATCCTCAAAGCCGCAGGAAAACCCGACATTGCAGGCTTCCTGTTCGAGCATGGAACGCTCACCCATCTCGACCGCGAAACCGACCCGGTGGACGTTCCGCAAGAAAGTTGAAAATGAGGCGTTGACAGGGTCGGGAGGCTCGCCTAGTTGGCGCGCCTCGACGCTTTCAGCGGGTGTAGCTCAGTTGGTTAGAGCGCCGGCCTGTCACGCCGGAGGTCGCGGGTTCGAGCCCCGTCACTCGCGCCATTTCCCTTGGGAATGGCTGAAAATATCGAAATCCCCGAAAGGGCCGATGCCGATGCAGATTGGCATATCATGGCTTTCTAAGCGGGTGTAGCTCAGTTGGTTAGAGCGCCGGCCTGTCACGCCGGAGGTCGCGGGTTCGAGCCCCGTCACTCGCGCCATCCTTCGGGATGGCGCTCCTGTTTTCAGCACCGATATGTTTCATTAGGCCGCGCTTCGGTTTGGCGCGAACCAGCCTTGGCATATGCGCCGATTGCTTCCGGAACATCCAGCTCCGAACATCCCGCCGCCGTTCGGCCTGAGCGCAGGCGAAGGCTACGCGACAACGCCTCTAGCTTCGTCCGCCCTCCATCCAGCGCAGAAGCGGCTTCATCGGCGTGATCCACACGATCCCCGCGACGACATAGAAGACCAGCTGCAACACCCAGTGCCACTGGCCGACCACGCCCGACAGGCTGGCGACCAGCGCCGCCCAAGCGATGATGATCGCGACGATCAGCAGCATTCCGGCGGGTTTGCGCCAGCTGGGTGTCATGGAACAATCCATTCCGATTCGGTGGCGATGGCGTGGAGCGGCACGTCCCAGCTGTCGGGTACCATGTCCTCCACCTCCTGCACGCTCCAGGCGATGCCGACACGCCAGGCGTCGGGGTTGGCCGCAAAGGCACGGTCGTAATGTCCTGCCCCCTGTCCCAGTCGATTGCCGCGCCGGTCGAAGCCCACAAGAGGCGTCAGGATGATGTCGGGGCGGCATTCGGGCGCATCGGCGGCGGGCTGGTCCAGGCCGAAGGCGCCGACGCTCAGATCCTCGCCGTCAGCCCAAGTCAGGAAGCGGATCGGGCTGGCGCGGTCGGTGACATGGGGCAGGGCGATCGTCGCGCCCGCATGGAGCGCCGCCTCGACCCATAGGGCCGGGTCCGCCTCCGCGCCCAGGGGGCGATAGGCCGCGATAACCTGATGGGGGAAAAGGCGGTCGAGAAAGGGCCGCGCCACCGGCAGGAGGCCGGGACCATGCGCATCGCGGACGCTTCGCAACCGGGCGCGCAGGGCGCGTTTGTCGATCATGTCAGAAAAAAGCGGGTGGCGGGACCGCCATGGCCGTTTGCCGTAATATCCACCGACGCCCAATACGTCAGGTGGGGACCATGTACGTCGGACCAGGGTCCGGGCAGGGACAGCCCCCTTGGATGAAGAATAGCCTCAGGGATTATCGTGGCTCGTACCGGGCAGAGCCCGCCGCCGACCCATGTAGGCAAGGCCGTCGCGTTACTCAAGAGCTTGATCCTAGCCAAGGTGGCCGCGATCCTCCGGGTCCAGTGCGTCGGCCAGCGCCTCCAGCCGCTCGGCGATGCGGGCCAGCGCCGCCTCGCTCACTGCCGCGCCCGCCGGCGGGCGGCGTTCGGCTTCCTCCAGCGCATCGGCCAACATGAGCGCGACGAACAGCAGCGCCCGCTCGCCATTGTGGCCGCCCGAGGCCCGCAGGGCCGCTGGCCAGCGCTGGTCCAGCATCTGGCCCAGCATCCGGACGCGCGCTTCGCCGCCCTCCTGGCAATAGACGGTATGGGGCCGATCGCCGACCAGGATCGTCACCTCGGCCATCAGGCGGCGCTCCCCCGGCTGATGACGTCGTCGAGCGCGCTCACCGCCTCGGCCATGCGCGCCTTCAGCGCGGCGTGACGGCGGGCCAGCGCATCCTCCTTGGCGGCACGGGTTCGGATCGCCCGTTCGATGCGGGCGATGGCATGGTCGATCCGTTCGACGGAGGAAAGGACGTCGTCGGCAATAGGTTCGGGCATGAAAGGGGCTTAGCAGGCTGGTCCCATGCGGCAACCCGGAATTGGACGATACGGCGCGCTCGGGCGGTTGACAGACACCCGCGCGGCTCCGAAAGGCGTGGCGCGAATGATGGAATCACCCGATGATCCATCCAACCGGGGGCGGTGCCGTCCAAGGCACGGCCCGAAAAAGACAGGAGCTTGCTGGCATGACGGTCAAGGTTGCAATCAACGGTTTCGGTCGCATCGGCCGTCTGGTCGCGCGTGCGATCCTCGAGCGCGGCGGTGACTCCCTCGAACTGGTGGCGATCAACGATCTCGCCGACGCCAAGTCCAACGCCTGGCTGTTCAGCCGCGATAGCGTCCATGGCCGTTACCCGGGCGAAGTGACCGCAGAGGGTAACGACATCGTGATCGACGGCAAGCATATCCGCGTCACCGCCGAGCGCGATCCGGCCAACCTGCCGCACAAGGAACTGGGCGTCGATCTGGTCCTGGAGTGCACCGGCTTCTTCACCGACAAGGCGTCGTGCGAGAAGCACATCGCGGCGGGCGCCAAGAAGGTGCTGATTTCGGCCCCGGGCAAGAATGTCGATCTGACCGTCGTCTACGGCGTCAACCATGACAAGCTGTCGGCCGAGCACACCATCGTGTCGAACGCGTCGTGCACCACCAACTGCCTGGCGCCGGTCGCCAAGGTGCTGAACGATGCGATCGGGATCGAGCGTGGCCTGATGACCACGGTCCACGCCTATACCAACGACCAGAAGATCCTCGACCAGATCCACCCCGACCTGCGCCGCGCCCGCGCCGCCGCCATGTCGATGATCCCGACCACCACCGGCGCGGCCCGCGCGGTGGGCGAGGTGCTGCCCGAGCTGAAGGGCAAGCTGGACGGTTCGGCCATCCGCGTGCCGGTGCCTGACGTCAGCCTGGTCGACCTGACCTTCACCCCGGCGCGTGACACGACCAAGGAAGAGGTCAACGCGATCCTGAAGGCGGCGTCGGAAGACGGCGCGCTCAAGGGCGTGCTGGTCTTCTCGGACGAGCCGCTGGTGTCGATCGACCTGATGCACTCGCCGCAATCCTCGACCGTCGACAGCCTGGAGACGGCGGTGATCGACGGCAAGCTGGTGCGCGTCGTGTCGTGGTACGACAATGAGTGGGGCTTCTCGAACCGCATGGTCGATACCGCGACCGCGATGGCGAAGTTCCTCTGATGACCGACGGGCGGGTGATGACCGGGCGTCTGGCCGGCATCGCTCGCCGGGCCGTCCCCAAGGGGCCGATGGAGGTGCTGGACACCGCATCGGTCACCTTGGCGGGTGGCGTTGAAGGCGATGTTCGGGGCCGGATCAAGCCCGGCGGGCGTGGGCGGCGCCAAGTGACGCTGATGGAGAGTCGCGACTGGGACGCCGCGATGGCGGCGATCGACCGCGATATTCCCTGGCAGGAACGCCGCGCGAACCTGCTGATCGAGGATTTCGATCTTCCCCAGAGTCCGGGCGTCCGGCTTCGTATCGGATCCGTCCTTCTTCAAATCACCATGGAATGCGATCCGTGCCACCGCATGGACGCGATCGCCGATGGATTGCAGGCGGCGCTTCGCCCCGACTGGCGCGGGGGCGCCTGCGCCCGCGTGATCGAGGGCGGCACCATCCACATCGGCGATACAATCAGGATCGAGGAATCATGACCAAGGCCTTTAAGACGCTCGATGATATGGGCGATGTCCAGGGCAAGCGCGTGCTCGTCCGCGAGGATCTGAACGTGCCGATGGCCGATGGTCGCGTGACCGACGACACCCGCCTGCGCGCGACGATCGCGACCGTGACCGAACTGGCCGACAGGGGCGCGATCGTCCTGATCCTCGCGCATTTCGGCCGCCCCAAGGGGCAGCGCAATCCCGACTATTCGCTGGCGATGCTGACCCGGCCGTACAGCGATGTGCTGGGCCGTCCGGTGCGTTTCATCGACGACGTCGCGGGCGAGGCGGCGGAAGCCGCGGTGGCGACGCTGAACCCCGGCGATATCGCGATCCTGGAGAACACACGGTTCCACGCCGGTGAGGAAAAGAACGACCCCGAACTGGCGGCGCAGATCGCCAGGCTGGGCGATTTCTACGTCAACGATGCCTTTTCCGCCGCACACCGCGCGCACGTCTCGACCGAAGGGCTGGCGCGCCAGCTCCCGGCGTTCGCCGGTCGGGCGATGGAGGCCGAACTCGACGCGCTGGAAAAGGCGCTCGGCAACCCCGAGCACCCCGTCGCGGCCGTGGTCGGCGGCGCGAAGGTGTCGACCAAGCTCGCCGTGCTCAAGCATCTGGTCGGCAAGGTCGATCACCTCATCATCGGCGGCGGCATGGCCAACACCTTCCTCGCCGCGCGCGGCGTCGATGTGGGCAAGTCGCTGTGCGAGCATGACCTGACCGGCACCGCCGAGGACATCCTCGACGCCGCCGACAAGGCGGGCTGCACCGTACATCTGCCATACGACGTGGTCGTGGCCAAGGAGTTCAAGCCGAACCCCGAGACGCGTACCGTCAACGTCCACGAAGTCGCCGCCGACGAGATGATCCTCGACCTTGGCCCCAATGCCGTCGAGGCGCTGGGCGATGTGCTCAAGAACTGTCGGACCTTGGTCTGGAACGGCCCGCTCGGCGCGTTCGAGACGCCGCCCTTCGACAAGGCGACCGTCGCGCTCGCCAAGACGGCGGCGGCGCTGACCCAGGATGGCAGCCTCGTGTCGGTCGCGGGCGGTGGCGACACCGTCGCCGCGCTCAACCAGGCGGGCGTGGGGACGCAGTTCACCTTCGTCTCGACGGCGGGCGGCGCGTTCCTGGAATGGATGGAGGGGCAGGACCTGCCCGGCGTTGCCGCGCTGACGATGTAATCTCCGATCCTCCCCCTTGCAGGGGAGGAAGCCTACACGACTACGACCCCGTCGCCGCTGGCGGCGGGGTTTCCTTCAACAGCGGAACCAGAAGCCGGTTGAGATCGTCGATATCGAACGCCGCCGCCTTGGCGTAACGCACCCGCCCGCTGCGATCGATGATATAGTTGGTCGGAACCGCGCCCAGCGTCGCATAAGGTCCCTTGATCCGAAGCGCCGAAGGGATGGCCATCGCGGCGAACAGCGGTTTCAGCTGGTACAGAGGCAGGGAGTCCTCGGTCGCCACCGCGAACACCTGCAAGCCATGCTTGCCCTGAATGCGATAATATTGGTCGAGCAGCGGCAGTTCGGCCCGGCAAGGCCCGCACCACGTCGCCCAGAAATTCAGCACCACCACCTGGCCCTGCAAATCGGCTAGCCGGACATGCGTGCCGTCGATCAGCGTCAGGTCGAAATCAGGCGCCATTTCGCCCATCTTGGGTGCGGATTTCGCAACCGCCGAAGACGCGGCAGGCACGATCGCCAGTGCCACGACCGCCGCCATACGAAACCAGGCCATCTGCATACTGCCCCCCTAAGCTGCCCCATTGCAGGATGATCCGCCGCAGATCGGTTGGTCAAGAGCGCTTGATCCCACTTGTCCTAGTTGCTAGGTTAAACGCGTTAAACGAAGGAAGTGGTGATGCTCGGCGTCCGCCTCGATACCGAATTGGAAGAGCGGCTGGCGGCCGTCGCGCGCACGCAGGGGCGCAGCAAAAGCGATATCGCCCGCGAAGCCGTGCGCCGCTATGTCGATCTGCACGACGAAGCCTATCGCCGGGAGGCGCGCCGCCAGTCGACCCGTGCGTCGAAGCGCGACACGCCCGAGGATTTCGTCTTCTGGAACACACTGGCCAAGGAGACGCCACCGTCGGAGGAGAGCGCTTGAAGATTTCTCATGCCGCCATCGTGCTGGCGACGACGGGCGAGGGGGGCGATCACCGCCCGTTCCTGGTCGTCCAGTCGGACCTATATAACGAGACGCACAACACCATCACCGTCTGCCCGATGACCTCGGTCGTCGGCGGCGAGGCGCTGTTCCGCGTCGCCTTTTCCCCGCGTGAGCATACCGGCTTGACCGTCGAGTGCGAGGTGCAGGTGGACAAGATCCTGTCCATCCCACGCAATCATATCGTCAAAGTCATCGGCCATGCTTCGCCCACCCGGATGGAGCAGGTCGATCAGGCGCTGCGCCGCTGGCTGATGCTCTGAACCCTTACTCAAGACCCGTATTGATCTGGAGAGACCCGATGACCCCGACCGTGAAGGCCATTCTCGACAAATATGAAGGCACGCCCGCCGCGGTGAAGGCCAATCTCGCCCGCATCCTGATGCAGGGCAAGCTGGGCGGCACCGGCAAGCTCATCATCCTGCCGGTCGACCAGGGCTTCGAGCATGGCCCGGCGCGCAGCTTTGCGGTCAACCCGCCGGCCTATGACCCGCATTACCATTTCCAGCTGGCGATCGACGCCGGGCTGTCGGCCTATGCCGCGCCGCTGGGGATGCTGGAGGCGGGGGCCGACACCTTCGCGGGCCAGATCCCGACCATCCTGAAGATCAACAGCTCGAACAGCTGGGGCACCTCGATCACGCAGGCCGTAACGGGCAGCGTGCAGGACGCGGTGCGGCTGGGCTGCTCGGCGATCGGCTTTACCATCTATCCGGGCTCGGACGGCATTTTCGATGCGATGGACCAGATCGCGATCCTGTCGGCCGAAGCGCGCGAGGCTGGCCTCGCCACCGTCATCTGGAGCTATCCGCGCGGCGGCAAGCTGAGCAAGGACGGCGAACTGGCGCTCGACGTCGGCGCCTATGCCGCGCACATGGCGGCGCTGCTCGGCGCGCACATCATCAAGGTGAAGCTACCCAGCGACCATATCGAACAGGCCGAGGCCAAGAAGGTCTATGAGGGCACCGACTGGTCCAACCAGGCCGACCGCGTGCGCCATGTGGTCCAGTCGAGCTTTGCGGGCCGCCGCATCGTCGTCTTCTCGGGCGGCGCGGCCAAGGGCGCGGATGCCGTCTATCAGGACGCGCGCGACATTCGTGACGGTGGCGGCAACGGCTCGATCATCGGCCGCAACACCTTCCAGCGCCCGCGCGACGAGGCGCTGGCGATGCTCGACAAGCTGATCGCGATCTACAAGAACGAAGAATAAGTTCTTGCTAGGGCTGGGCGTTCCGGTTGGGGAACCGGGACGCCCATTCCTTATGGCGTACCGCACAGGTGACGGACGCCGCGTCAGGCGCTAGGGGAAGGGCCATGACGCTTGATGACGATCCCCTCGGCCCGCTCGACCCCAATTTCGCCGCGGCCTTTACCCGCGATGTGCGGCGCCCGCCATGCCAGCTCTACCTGATCTCGCCGCTCGACGTGACGGGTGGTTTCGCCGACCGTCTGGCGCGTGCGCTCGATGCCGGGCCGGTCGCGGCCTTCCAGTTCCGCGTCAAGGATATGGACCAGCACGCCGCCGCCAAGCTGGCCGAACCGCTCCAGCGTATCTGCGCCGACCGCGAGGTGGCCTTCATCGTCAATGACAGCATCAGCCTGGCCAAGCGGCTGGGCGCGGACGGCGTGCATCTGGGCCAGGACGATGGCGACGCGCGTGAGGCCCGCGACGTGCTTGGCCCCTCGGTGCAGATCGGCGTGACCTGCCATGACAGCCGCCACCTCGCGATGGAAGCGGGTGAGGCCGGTGCGGACTATGTCGCCTTCGGTGCCTTTTATCCGACGACGACCAAGGAGACCAAGCATCGGCCGGAGCCCGTGATCCTGTCCTGGTGGTCCGCGCTGTTCGAGTTGCCTTGCGTTGCGATCGGGGGGATCACCCCCGCCAACGCCCCGCCGCTGGTCGAGGCGGGGGCGGACTTCCTTGCCGTATCGGGTGGCGTATGGAACGGCGACGAGGCGACGGCGGTCAAGGCATTTGCCGAGTTGCTGGCTTAAGGCTCCGCCTCGCGCATCCGTTGCGGATCGGAAACAAGCGTCCGCCCTTCGCGTTTATCCTGGCATCGATCCACGGGTCCAAGGAGCGGGCGTGAAGAGACTGGCAATCGCCATGGGCGGTGGAGTGGCAATGGCGCTGATCGCGGTCGCCACTCATCCGGCATCCGATCGGACGCGAGAGGTTACGCGGTCTCCACTGGCACCCCATATCGTCAGCGCGCCGAGAGCTGTGCCGCAATGAGGCGTGGCGGGGGCAGGGGGCCGCTGTCGCGCTTCGGTTGGGTGATGTTGACGCTGATCGTGGCCGCGGTCGGCGGTTTCCTGTCGATGCTGTCCTTCGGCCCAGGCGAAGTCGTCGTTCCCGATATCGCGGCCCCGGCCAAACAGGCGGCGGCGGGAAGCGCCGCGTCGCTCATCATGCCGATCGCCCATTATCCCGTCGCCTCCCTCCATCACGATTGGGGTGATCCGCGCGAGGGCGGCAAGCGCAGGCATCAGGGGCTGGACCTGATCGCCCCGGCCGGAACCCCCGTGGTTGCCGCACTGCCTGGCACGATTGAAAAGCTGTTCGACAGCGATCGCGGCGGCCATACCCTTTATATCCGCTCGCGCGACGGTCGCTGGGGCCTCTATTATGCGCCTCTGAAGGGCTATGCTCCGGGCCTGGCCGAGGGGCAGCGGGTGGATCAAGGGCAGATCGTCGGCTATGTCGGCGACAGCGGCAATGCCGGCGCGGGCAATACGCATCTGCATTTCGCGGTCAGCTGGATGCGCGCCGGGGACAAGTGGTGGCAGGGCGAGCCGGTCGACCCCTATCCGCTGCTTGCCGGAAAGACCGCTTCGAGGTAAAGCGGCGCCTCGGACCGCCGGGCCGCTTCCATGCCCCGGCATCCTTCGCTCTTTCCAGCAGGTTGAAGACCCATGAAGATCAGCGGCGTGGACATTCGTCCCGGCAACATCATCGAGTATGAAGGCGGCATCTGGCGCGCCGTGAAGATTCAGCACACCCAGCCCGGCAAGGGCGGTGCGTATATGCAGGTCGAGATGAAGAACCTCATCGACGGCCGCAAGACCAATGTTCGCTTCCGCTCCGCCGAGACGGTCGAGCGCGTCCGCCTGGATACCAAGGACTTCCAGTTCCTGTTCGCGGAAGGCGACGACCTGACCTTCATGGACAAGGAAAGCTATGAGCAGATCACGCTGCCGCGCGACCTGCTGGGCGATGCCGCGGCCTTCCTGCAGGACGGCATGGACGTGGTGATGGAACTGCACGAGGAAAAGCCGATCTCGGTCCAGCTTCCCGATCAGATCGAAGCCACCATCGTCGAGGCCGACGCCGTGGTGAAGGGACAGACCGCTTCGTCCTCGTACAAGCCCGCCATCCTAGACAATGGCGTGCGCGTGATGGTGCCGCCGCACATCGCGAGCGGCACGCGCATCGTCGTCGACGTGTACGAACAGACCTACGTCCGCCGCGCGGACTGACGGCCCACGGCGGATGACCGGCGCGATATAAGCGCGACCCCGTCATCCGCCGTCCCGGCCCGTCGTTCGCGGCGGGCCTTTTCAATTGGAGCGCCCTGGGCAAGCAGCGGCGCGATCGAAAGGACGATCATGGCCTCGCACTCCGGGCTTCTCACCATCATGGAACGCGCCGCGCGCAAGGCCGCCCCGCGTCTGCGCCGCGACTTCAACGAGGTCCAGCACCTCCAGGTCAGCCGCAAGGGTCCTGCCGACTTCGTGTCGATGGCCGACAAGCGTGCCGAGGAAACCGTCTTCGAGGAACTGAAGAAGGCGCGCCCCGACTGGAACTTCCTCATGGAGGAGGGCGGCGAGATCAAGGGCGATCCGTCCAAGCCGCGCTTCATCATCGACCCGCTCGACGGCACCTCGAACTTCCTGCACGGCATCCCGCACTTCGCCATCTCGATCGCGGTCGAAGAGTCGCTGGCGAACGGCAAGCGCGAAGTGACGACCGGCCTGATCTATCAGCCGCTGACCGACGAGAGCTTCTGGGCCGAAAAGGGCCGGGGCGCCTGGTTGCAGGACGGCCGCCTGCGCGTGTCGTCGCGTCGCGATCTGTCCGAGGCGCTGATCGCGACCGGCATTCCGTTCCTGGGTCATGGCGATTTCGTCCAGTGGAGCCGCATTTTCGGTGCGATCGCGCCGCAGGTCGCCGGTATCCGCCGCTTCGGCTCGGCCGCGCTCGACCTCGCTTGGGTCGCGGCGGGCCGTTACGACGGCTTCTGGGAATCGGGCTTGAAGCCCTGGGACGCAGCGGCGGGCATGTTGCTGGTGCGAGAAGCCGGTGGTTTCGTCAGCGACTTCCGCGGCAGCGACAAGTCGCTCGACCGCGGCGAATATCTGGCGGCGAACGAGGGTCTGCATTCCAAGCTTCACAAGCTGCTGGCCAACGCGCTGCGTTAAGATTTGGAGGAATTTAAGCGCAATGGCGGTTCGCCATTGCGCTTAACCCTCTCTGATACCATCTGAAATCCTGTCGGATGAGGTGAATGGCACGGTTCAGTTGCGATTCATTCTCATGCCTCCGCTGGCTTGCTCCGGCCGACCCATCGGCCTAAAGCCATCCGCATCCAGTTCCGCATCTGCGAGAGAAAACTTGGTCGATCTGTCGCAATATCTGCCGATCCTCCTGTTCCTGGGCGTTGCCCTGGTTCTGTCGACGGCTTTCGTGTTTCTGCCCATGCTCGTGGCGCGCCTGACGGGTGCGCATAAGCCCAATGAGCAGAAGCTGTCCGAATATGAATGCGGCTTCCCCGCGTTCGAAGACCCGCGCAGCCAGTTCGACGTGCGGTTCTACCTCGTCGCCATCCTGTTCATCATCTTCGATCTGGAAGCGGCATTTCTCTATCCCTGGGCGGTCAGCGTCTTCAGCCTCGGCTGGACCGCCTGGTTTTCGATGATGATCTTCATCGGCGAGCTCGCGCTGGGTCTCGTCTATGCGTGGAAGAAGGGAGCGTTGGATTGGGAGTAAATCTTCACTCCGGTCCGGTTGAGTTCAAGCCGCAGGCCCATGGCGGATCCGTCCATGATGGCCAGGCCGTCATTCAGCCCGATCAGGGCTTTTTCGACGGGTTGAACGGCGAACTGACCGACAAGGGCTTCCTCGTCACCTCGACCGAGGAGCTGTTCCAATGGGCGCGCACCGGCTCGCTCTGGTGGATGACCTTCGGTCTGGCGTGCTGCGCGGTGGAGATGATCCACGTCAACATGCCGCGTTACGACATGGAGCGCTTCGGTGCCGCGCCGCGCGCATCGCCGCGCCAGTCGGACGTGATGATCGTGGCGGGGACGCTGTGCAACAAGATGGCTCCGGCGCTGCGTCGTGTGTACGACCAGATGTCGAACCCGAAATATGTCATCTCGATGGGCAGCTGCGCCAATGGCGGCGGCTATTATCACTACAGCTATTCGGTGGTGCGCGGCTGTGACCGGATCGTGCCCGTGGACATCTATGTCCCCGGTTGCCCGCCGACCGCCGAAGCGCTGCTGTACGGCGTGATGCAGCTGCAGCGGAAGATCCGCCGCGCCGGGAGCATCGAACGGTGAGGGCGCCTGCTCCCCGTTTCGCCGCGAATGACGGCGTGATCGATGCGGCGCGCGCCGCGCTTGGCCCCTGGCTGGTCGATGCGCGCGAGCATGTCGGCGAGGTTGCGCTGATCGTCGACCGGGCCAACCTGGTGCCGGCGATGACCGCGCTGCGCGATACCAAGGGGCTGGAATATCAGCAGCTCATGGAAATCGCCGGCGTCGACTACCCGGAGCGCGACAAGCGGTTCGAGGTGGTCTATTGCCTGCTGTCGCTGACCCGCAACCACCGCCTGCACGTCCATGTCTGCACCGATGAGGACAGGCCGGTTCCATCGGTGACGGGCCTGTGGCCCGTCGCGGGCTGGCTGGAGCGTGAGGTCTATGACCTGTACGGCGTGCTGTTCTCGGGCAATAGCGATCTGCGTCGCATCCTGACCGATTATGGTTTCCGCGGCCATCCGCTGCGCAAGGACTTTCCGCTGACGGGCTATACCGAGCTGCGTTACTCGGAAGAAGAAAAGCGCGTCGTCTATGAGCCGGTGAAGCTGGCGCAGGACTTCCGCAATTTCGACTTCCAGAGCCCGTGGGAAGGCGCCGAATACGTCCTTCCGGGTGACGAGAAGGGGGCTCAGGCGCAGGGCAAGGGCGCGCAGACCCCGGCGAGTGCCGATGCGGTGAAGAAGGCCGATGCGGCGCCGGACAAGACGGCGCCCGCCAACGCGCCCGAAACCAAGACCACCGAAAGCCCCAAGCAGACGGGCGCGGGCGAACCGCATCCGGGCAACAAGGCCGAGGACAAGCCCAAGAACCCCGACGTGGTGCCGACCAAGGGCGGAGGACAGAATCAGTGAGCGACTACGTCGACGAACTGCTCCACAAGACGGATGCGGCCGACCCGACCACGGGTGACGTGTCGATCCAGAACTACACGATCAACTTCGGCCCGCAGCATCCGGCGGCGCATGGCGTGCTTCGCCTCGTCATGGAGCTGGACGGCGAGATCGTCGAGCGGATCGATCCGCATGTCGGCCTGCTGCATCGCGGCACCGAGAAGCTGATCGAATACAAGACCTATTCGCAGGCGCTGCCCTATTTCGATCGCCTCGACTATTGCTCGCCGATGTGCATGGAACACAGCTATGTGCTGGCGGTCGAGAAGCTGCTCGATCTCGAAGTGCCGCTGCGCGCGCAATATCTGCGGACCTTCTTCGCCGAGCTGACGCGCATTTCCAATCACATGCTCAATCTGGGCAGCCATGTGATGGACGTCGGCGCGATGACGCCGAACCTGTGGCTGTTCGAGATCCGCGAAGACTGCATGAACTTCTATGAGCGGGCCTCGGGCGCGCGCATGCATGCGAATTACTTCCGCGTCGGCGGCGTCCATCAGGACGTGCCGCTTAAGCTGCTGACCGATATCGCCGACTGGCTCGACACCCGTCTGCCGCGTCTGTTCGAGGACGCGATCAGCCTCGTCGCCAACAACCGCATCTTCAAGCAGCGTAATGTCGACATCGCGGTGGTGAACCGTGAAGACGCGATCAAGTGGGGCTTCTCCGGCCCGATGATCCGCGGCTCCGGCATTCCGTGGGATCTGCGCAAGTCGCAGCCCTATGACGCCTATGACAAGGTTGACTTCGACGTGCCGGTCGGCACCAGCGGCGACTGCTATGACCGTTTCATGGTGCGCGTGGAGGAAGTGCGCCAGTCGGCCCGGATCATGAAGCAGTGCCTGGCGCAGATGCCCGAAGGTCCGGTGCTCGCCACCGACCGCAAGGTCACGCCGCCTAAGCGCGGTGAGATGAAGCGCTCGATGGAAGCGCTGATCCACCACTTCAAGCTGTATACCGAAGGGTATCACGTTCCCGCCGGTGAGGTGTATGTCGCGACCGAAAGCCCCAAGGGCGAGTTCGGCGTGTATCTCGTCTCCGACGGATCGAACAAACCCTATCGCTGCAAGATCCGCCCGACCGCGTTCAGCCATCTGCAGGCCATGGAATTCATGTCCAAGGGGCACATGCTGGCCGACACGACCGCGATCCTGGGCGCGATGGACATCGTTTTTGGTGAATGTGACCGCTAATGGCTGACGCACCCAACATCCCCGACGAGGCGGAAGTCCGCGCCCGCTGGGGCAATTTCGCCTGGACCGACGAGAACCAGAAGAAGGCGAACGAGATCCTCGCGCGCTATCCGAAGGGGCGCGAACAGTCCTGCTCGATCCCGTTCCTCGATCTCGCCCAGCGTCAGGTCGGTGCGGAGACGCAGACGCAAGGCTGGCTGCCGGTTCCGGTAATCGAGTTCGTCGCGCGTCAGCTCGGTGTCGCCTATATGCGCATCTACGAGGTCGCGACCTTCTACACGATGTTCAACCTTGCGCCGGTCGGTCGCTATCACGTCCAGGTGTGCGGCACGACGCCGTGCATGCTGCGCGGGTCGGACGACGTGCTGGCGGCGTGCAAGAACAAGGGGCTGATCAAAGGCAAGACCACGCCTGACGGCCTGTTCACGCTGACCGAGGTCGAGTGCATGGGCAATTGCGCCTCGGCACCGATGGTCCAGATCAACGACGACAATTACGAGGATCTGGATTACGACCGCACGGTCACGATTCTGGAGGCGCTGGCCCGTGGCGAGAGCCCCAAGACCGGCACGCAGGAGCCGGGTCGCCATACGGTCGAGCCGCTGGGCGGTCCGACCACGCTGACCGCCATGGTCGGCGACAATCACGACTATCGCGGGGAGTGGGGCGCATAATGCTCGCTGACAAGGACCGCATTTTCACCAATCTCTACGGCTATCAGCCGTGGAACGTCGACGCGGCGATGAAGCGTGGCGATTGGGACAATACCAAGGCGCTGCTCGAGCTGGGCCAGGACAAGATCATCGACGTCATCAAGGCGTCGGGTCTGCGTGGGCGCGGCGGGGCGGGCTTCCCGACCGGCATGAAGTGGAGCTTCATGCCCAAGGAACCGCGCCCCGACCGGCCGAGCTTCCTGGTCATCAACGCCGACGAGTCCGAGCCGGGTTCGTGCAAGGACCGCGAGATCATCCGTCACGATCCGCACAAGCTGATCGAGGGCGCGCTGGTCGCGGGCTTCGCGATGCGCGCGCGGGCGGCCTATATCTATATCCGCGGCGAATATATCCGCGAGGCGGAGACGCTGTTCGCGGCGGTCGCCGAGGCTTATGACCGGGGCTTACTGGGCAAGAACGCCTGCGGCTCGGGTTACGACTTCGACGTGTTCGTCCATCGCGGCGCGGGTGCGTATATCTGCGGCGAAGAGACCGCGATGATCGAAAGCCTGGAGGGCAAGAAGGGCCAGCCGCGCCTGAAGCCGCCTTTCCCGGCGGGTGCGGGCCTCTATGGTTGCCCGACCACGGTCAACAATGTCGAGTCGATCGCGGTCGCGCCGACGATCCTGCGGCGCGGGGCCGAGTGGTTCTCCTCCTTCGGGCGCGAGAACAACAAGGGCACCAAGCTCTTCCAGATTTCCGGCCATGTCGACCGCCCCTGCGTGGTCGAGGAAAGCATGTCGATCAGCTTCCGGGAGCTGATCGAGAAGCATTGCGGCGGTATCCGGGGCGGTTGGGACAATCTGCTGGCGGTGATTCCGGGCGGGTCGTCGGTGCCTTTGGTGCCCGCCGCCGAGATCATGGACGCGCCGATGGATTTTGACGGCCTGAAGGCGGTCGGATCGGGTCTCGGCACGGCGGCCGTGATCGTCATGGACAAGTCGACCGACATCGTCCGCGCGATCAGCCGTCTGTCCTACTTCTACAAGCATGAGAGCTGCGGCCAGTGCACGCCGTGCCGTGAAGGCACCGGCTGGATGTGGCGGGTGATGGAGCGGATGCGCACCGGCGATGCCGACGTGTCCGAGATTGACACGCTGTTCCAGGTGACGAAGCAGGTCGAAGGCCACACCATCTGTGCGCTCGGCGACGCGGCGGCCTGGCCGATCCAGGGCCTGATCCGCCACTTCCGCCCGGAGATGGAACGCCGCATTCGCGAACGCAAAGGCGAGACGGGCGGCAACGCCCCGATGATGGAAGCTGCCGAATAATGCCTAAGGTCAAAGTCGACGGCGTCGAGATCGAGGTGCCGCAGGGCGCCACCGTGCTCCAGGCCTGTGAGCTGGCGGGCAAGGAAATCCCGCGCTTCTGCTATCACGAGCGGCTGTCCATCGCGGGCAATTGTCGCATGTGCCTGGTCGAGGTGAAGCCTGGGCCTCCCAAGCCGCAGGCGTCTTGCGCGCTTCCGGCGGCGGACAATCAGGAAATCTTCACCACCACCCCGATGGTGAAGGCCGCGCGCGAAGGCGTGATGGAATTCCTGCTAATCAACCACCCGCTGGACTGCCCGATCTGCGATCAGGGCGGCGAGTGCGACCTGCAGGACCAGTCCATGGCCTATGGCAAGGGCCATAGCCGCTATGACGAGAACAAGCGGGCCGTCACCGAGAAGTACATGGGTCCGATCGTCAAGACGGTCATGACCCGCTGCATTCAGTGCACCCGCTGCGTCCGCTTCGCCGAAGAGGTCGCGGGCGTGGAGGAGATCGGCGCGATCTATCGCGGCGAGAACATGCAGATCACGTCCTATCTCGAACAGGCCGTGTCGAGCGAACTGTCGGGCAATGTCGTCGACCTGTGCCCGGTGGGCGCGCTGACGTCCAAGCCCTATGCGTTCGAGGCGCGTCCCTGGGAGCTGACGAAGACGCTCGCCATCGATGTAATGGACGCGGTCGGCACCAATATCCGCCTCGACAGCCGGGGTCGGCAGGTGCTGCGCTGCGTGCCGCGCATCAACGACGAGGTGAACGAGGAGTGGGCGAGCGACAAGACGCGTCATGCGATCGACGGGCTGGTCCGTCGTCGCCTCGACCGTCCGTTCATCCGCCGCGACGGCAAGCTGGTCCCTGCCACCTGGGACGAGGCGTTCGCCGCGATCCGTGACGTGAATGCAGGTTCGAGCGTCGCCGCGATCGCTGGTGATCTGGTTGATTGCGAGACGATGTTCGCGGCACGCGCGCTGCTCGCCAAGATGGGTTCGAGCCTGCTCGAAGGTCGTCAGACCGGCATGGATTACGACACGTCGAGCCTGGCTGCGGTCAACTTCAACACGACCATCGCGGGCGTCGAGCGCGCCGATGCGATCCTGCTGATCGGCACCAATCTGCGCTGGGAAGCGCCGCTGGTGAACACCCGTATCCGCAAGGCGATCAAGAAGGGCGCCAAGGTCTTCGCGATTGGCCCCGAGACCGACCTGACCTACAAGGTCGAGTGGCTGGGCGCCGACCTGTCGGTGCTCGGCAACCTGCCCGAGGGCGTCACCGAGCTGTTCGGCAAGGCCGCGCGTCCGATGGTGATCGTCGGTGGCGCGGCGCTGAAGGGTGCGCATGGCGCGAGCCTGAAGCTGGTCGACCAGTTCAATCTGGTACGCACGCTGGAGGATGGTTCGGCCTGGAACGGCTATAATGTCGTTCACATGGCGGCATCCCGTATGGGCGGCCTGATGCTCGGTTATGCGCAGAAGGGCGGCATCGCCGACGTGGTTTCGGCCGCGCCGAAGCTGGCCTTCTTCCTGGGCGCTGACGAGGTCGACTTCGCCAAGTTCGCCGGCAGCTTCAAGGTGTTCGTCGGCCATCATGGCGACAAGGGTGCGCATCACGCCGATGTCATCCTGCCGGGCGCGACCTTTGCCGAGAAGTCGGGCACCTGGGTCAATCTGGAAGGCCGGGTGCAGCGCGGCGACCGTGCGGTGTTCGCACCGGGCGACGCGCGCGACGACTGGACGATTTTCCGTGCGCTGTCCGAAGTGCTGGGCCAGACCCTGCCGTTCGACACGCTGGAAGAGCTGCGCGCCGCGATGGCCGCAGAGGTTCCCGCGCTGGGCCAGGTCGGCCTCGTGACCTTCGACTGGGCCGCGCCGTCGCTGAACGCGACCGCGTCCGGCACGCTCGACGGTTATCCGATCAAGGACTTCTACCTCACCAATGCGATCTGCCGCGCCAGCCCGACGATGCAGCGCTGCTCGGCCGAACTGGTCCATGGTGAGAGCTATGCGGAGGCAGCGGAGTGACCGCGTTTTTCAACACGACGCTCGGCCTTCCTTATGGCTGGGCGTGGGGTATCGCGACGCTGGTCGGGATTCTGGCGATCGCGCTGCCGTTGATGCTGGCGGTGGCGATGGTCATCTATGTCGACCGCAAGATCTGGGCGGCGATGGCGCTGCGCCGGGGTCCGAACGTGGTCGGCCCCTTCGGTCTGCTCCAGTCGTTCGCCGACGGCCTGAAGGTTTTCCTTCAGGAAACCATCGTTCCGGCCGCCGCCAATCGCGGGCTGTTCCTGCTGGCGCCGATCATCACCTTCACGGTCGCGCTGATTGTGTGGGCGGTGGTGCCTTTCCAGCCGGGCGTGGTCGTCGCCGACATCAATGTCGGCCTGCTCTATGTTCTCGCCGCCTCGTCGCTGGGCGTATACGGCGTGATCCTGTCGGGCTGGGCGTCGAACTCGAAATACCCCTTCTACTCGGCGCTTCGTGCGGCCGCGCAGATGGTGTCCTATGAAGTCGCGATCGGCTTCATCCTGATTTCGGTCGTGATGTGGGCGGGCAGCTTCAACCTGACCGCGATCGTCGAGGCGCAGAAGAGCGTGCTGGGGATTCCGGTCAACGGCTTCTTCCTGAACCCGCTGCTGTTCCCGATGGCGGTGATGTTCTTCATCTCGGCGCTGGCCGAGACTCAGCGTGCGCCGTTCGACCTGACCGAAGCGGAGTCGGAACTCGTCGCCGGCTACCAGACCGAGTACAGCTCGATGTCGTTCGCGCTGTTCTGGCTGGGTGAATATGCCAACGTCATCCTGATGTGCGCGTTGAACGCGATCCTGTTCTGGGGTGGCTATCTGCCGCCGTTCGACTGGGCGCCGCTTTACGCCGTGCCGGGCATCATCTGGCTGCTGCTGAAGATGTGCTTCTTCTTCTTCGTCTTTTCCTGGGTGAAGGCGACCGTGCCGCGCTATCGGTACGACCAGCTGATGCGGCTGGGCTGGAAGGTGTTCCTGCCGGTGTCGCTGTTCTGGGTATTCTTGGTGTCTGGCGTGCTGATGTATGCGCGCGTGGGAGTTCCGGCATGAGCGTCGCTCAGTACGTCAAGGCCTTTACGCTGTGGGAGTTTGTGAAGGGCCATGCGCTGACCCTTCGCTACTTCTTCAAGCCGAAGGCGACGATCAACTATCCGTTCGAGAAGAACCCCATCTCTCCGCGCTTTCGGGGCGAGCACGCGCTGCGTCGCTATCCCAATGGCGAGGAGCGGTGCATCGCGTGCAAGCTGTGCGAGGCGATCTGCCCCGCTCAGGCGATCACGATCGAGGCGGAACCCCGCGACGACGGCAGCCGCCGCACGACGCGTTACGACATCGACATGACCAAGTGCATCTATTGCGGGCTGTGCCAGGAGGCCTGCCCCGTAGACGCGATCGTCGAAGGTCCGAACTTCGAATTTTCGACCGAGACCCGCGAAGAGCTGATCTACGACAAGTCGAAGTTGCTCGATAACGGTGACCGCTGGGAAAGCGCGATCGCGGCGAACCTTGCCGCCGATGCGCCGTACCGTTAAAGCCCGCGACCAACGGTTCGGGGCGGACAGAAAAGGGGCCTGACAGGCAGTGATACAGGCTATCGCCTTCTATATTTTCGCGACCGTGGTGATCGTGTCCGCAGGGCTCACGATCGCGTCGCGCAATCCGGTGCACTCGGTCATGTGGCTGATCCTGGCGTTCTTCAACGCCGCGGGCCTCATGGTGCTGTGCGGGGCCGAGTTCATCGCGATGCTGCTCGTCATCGTCTATGTGGGCGCGGTCGCGGTGCTGTTCCTCTTCGTCGTCATGATGCTCGATATCGAGGTCGCGGCGATGCGGGCGGGCTTTGCGCGCTATCTGCCGCTGGGCCTGGCACTCGCCGTCGCGCTGCTGGCCGAGGTCATCATCGCGTTCCAGGCGTGGAGCGTCGGAGGCGTGCAGCTGGCGGCCCGTGCGGCCCCGATCGCGCCGGAGGTGTCCAACATCCAGGCGATCGGCAACCTGCTGTATACGCGCTATCTGTTCATCTTCGAGGGGGCGGGCCTGGTCCTGCTCGTCGCGATGATCGGCGCAATCGTGCTCACGCATCGCAAGCGGGGCGGTGTCCGGCCGCAGAACATCGCCAAGCAGAATGCGCGTCAGCCGCATGAGGCGGTCCGCAACATCAATCAGCCCATCGGGCAGGGGGTGGAACTGTGACGATCGGTCTCGTCCATTATCTGGTCGTTGCAGCGATCCTGTTCACCATGGGGGTGCTGGGTATCTTCCTCAATCGGAAGAACCTGATCGTCATCCTCATGGCGATCGAGCTCATCCTGCTCGCCGTGAACCTGAACCTCGTCGCCTTCTCGGCCGCGCTTCAGGATCTGGTGGGTCAGGTCTTCGCCATGTTCGTGCTGACCGTGGCCGCCGGTGAATCGGCGATCGGTCTGGCGATCCTGGTCATCTATTTCCGTGGCCGCGGCACCATCGCGGTCGACGACGTCAACCGGATGAAGGGGTAATCGGGTTGATCCTCGCTATCGTCTTCCTGCCGTTGCTGGCCGCCGCCATTGCGGGGTTCGGCAACAAGGCCATCGGGAACGTGCCCGCCAAGGTCGTCACGACCGGCGCGCTGTTCATCTCCTGTGCGCTGTCCTGGCCGATCTTCATCGGTTATCTGACCGGTGCCAATGCCGCCACCGTCACGCCGGTGCTCCACTGGATCACCAGCGGCGACATGGTCGTTGACTGGTCGCTGCGCGTCGACTCGCTGACCGCGATCATGCTGGTGGTCATCACCAGCGTATCGGCGCTCGTCCACCTCTATAGCTGGGGCTATATGAGCGAGGAGCCGGATCAGCCGCGCTTCTTCGCCTATCTCTGCCTCTTTACCTTCGCGATGCTGATGCTCGTGACGGCGGACAATCTGGTCCAGATGTTCTTCGGCTGGGAAGGCGTGGGTCTTGCGTCCTACCTCCTGATCGGTTTCTGGTTCCGCAAGCCTTCGGCCAATGCGGCCGCGATCAAGGCGTTCGTCGTCAACCGCGTCGGCGATCTTGGCTTCATGCTCGGCATTTTCGGCACCTTCCTGGTGTTCAAGACCGTCTCGATCCCCGAGATCCTGGCGGCCGCGCCGACCATGGCGGGATCCACCATCGGCTTCCTCGGCTATCGTTTCGACACGATGACCGTGCTCTGCCTGCTGCTGTTCGTCGGCGCGATGGGCAAGTCGGCGCAGCTCGGTCTGCACACCTGGCTGCCGGACGCGATGGAAGGCCCGACCCCGGTGTCGGCGCTGATCCACGCGGCGACCATGGTGACGGCGGGCGTGTTCATGGTGTGCCGCCTGTCGCCGATGTTCGAAACCTCGCCGACCGCGCTGGGCGTCATCACCGTCATCGGTGCCATGACCTGCTTCTTCGCCGCGACCGTCGGCACGGTGCAGACTGACATCAAGCGCGTAATCGCCTATTCGACCTGTTCGCAGCTCGGTTACATGTTCTTCGCGGCCGGCGTCGGCGCCTATGGCGCGGCGATGTTCCACCTGTTCACGCACGCCTTCTTCAAGGCGCTGTTGTTCCTGGGCGCGGGCTCGGTGATCCATGCGATGCACCATGAGCAGGACATGCGCTATTATGGCGGTCTGCGTCGCCACATCCCGCTCACCTTCTGGGCGATGATGATGGGTACGCTGGCGATCACCGGCGTCGGCATCCCGGCTCTGTTCGGCAATCCGATGGCGTTCGGCTTCGCGGGCTTCCACTCTAAGGACGCGATTATCGAAGTCGCCTATGCGGGTGGTTCGGGCTTCGCCTTCTGGGCGGGCGTGATCGCTGCGCTGCTGACCAGCTTCTATTCATGGCGTCTGATGTTCCTGACCTTCTGGGGCAAGCCGCGCTGGACCGGGTCGGAGCATATTCAGCACGCGCTGCATGACGCGCATGGCCATGGCCATGGCCATGGCCATGACGATCATGCTCATGCTCATGCTCATGACGCCCATCATCATGACGAGGCGCATCACAATGTCGCCCATGCCGAGGACGCCGGTGACGAACCGCATGTCCATGGCGCGGCTCATACCGATGTGCCGGAAGGCACCGGTGGCTATCATCCGCATGAGAGCCCCCTGGTCATGCTGGTCCCGCTGATCATCCTGTCGATCGGCGCGATCGCCGCAGGCTTCGTCTTCCATGGCTGGTTTATCGAGCCGGAATCGGGCGAGAGCTATTGGAAGGGCGCGATCGCTTTCAACGAGCACCTGATGCATTCGATGCACGGCGTGCCGGTGTGGGTGAAGCTCTCGGCGACGGTGGTGATGCTGCTCGGTCTGCTGACCGCGTATCTGACCTATATCCGTGCGCCGGAATTCCCGGCCAAGTTCGCGGACCAGTTCCGCATCCTGTACCGCTTCCTCCTCAACAAATGGTATTTCGACGAGATCTACCATTTCCTCTTCGTGCGCCCCGCCTTCGCGATCGGCCGGTTCCTGTGGCACCGTGGCGACGAGAAGACGATCGACCGCTTCGGCCCCAATGGTGTCGCCTGGCTCGTCCAGCTCGGCAGCAAGGGTGCGGCGCGCTTCCAGACGGGATACCTCTACAGCTATGCCTTCGTCATGTTGATCGGCCTGACCGCGGCCGTCACCTGGGCCATTTTGGGTTGATCGCGTGATGCAGGGCTTCCCGATCCTCTCCGTCATGCTGGCGGTCCCGGCCATTGCCGCGATCGCCTGCCTTTTCCTCAACGCGAACGGCGCGCGCATGTTGGCGCTCGCCGCCACGCTGGTCGATTTCGTGCTGGGCATCCTGCTCTGGACGAATTTCGACATTGGCGGCGCGCAGTGGCAGTTCGTCGAACATGCGCCGGGCGTCTTCGGCCCGTTCGGCTGGTCGCTCGGCATCGACGGCTTCGCGCTGCTGCTCATCATGCTCAGCGTGTTCCTGATGCCGATCTGCATCGGTGCGAGCTGGCGCGCGATCGACAAGCGGGTCCCGGAATATATGGGGCTGTTCCTGCTGACCGAAACGCTGATGATCGGCACCTTCGCGGCGCAGGACCTGTTCCTATTCTACGTCTTCTTCGAAGCCGGCCTGATCCCGATGTATCTGATCATCGGCATCTGGGGTGGGGCGAACCGCATCTATGCGTCGTACAAATTCTTCCTGTACACGCTGCTCGGCTCGCTCCTGATGTTCATCGCCATGTTGTACATGGCGCGCACGGCGGGCACGACCTCGATCCCGGCGCTGCTCGCCTATGACTTCCCGGCCTCGGTCCAGACCTGGTTGTGGATCGCGTTCTTCGCCTCGTTCGCGGTCAAGATGCCGATGTGGCCGGTCCACACCTGGCTCCCCGACGCCCACGTTCAGGCACCAACCGCGGGTTCGGTCATCCTGGCGGGCGTGCTGCTGAAGCTTGGTGGTTACGGCTTCCTGCGCTTCCTGCTGCCGATGTTCCCGGAGGCGAGCGGTCAGCTGACCTGGTTGATCTTCGCGCTGTCGGCGGTGGCCGTGATCTACGCCTCGCTGGTCGCGCTGGTGCAGTCCGACATGAAGAAGCTGATCGCTTATTCGTCGGTCGCGCACATGGCGATCGTGACCATCGGCCTCTATGCCTTCAACCAGCAGGGCATCGAAGGCGCGATGATCATGATGCTCAGCCACGGTCTGGTGTCGGGCGCGCTCTTCCTGTGCGTCGGCGTCATTTATGACCGGCTGCACACCCGCGAGATCGCGCGCTACGGCGGGCTGTCGATCAACATGCCGAAGTACGCGGTGCTGTTCCTGTTCTTCACCATGGCGTCGATCGGTCTGCCGGGCACCAGCGGTTTCGTCGCCGAGTTCCTGTCGCTGATGGGCACCTATCAGGTGTCGACCTGGACGGCTTTGCTCTGCACCACCGGCATCATCCTGGGTGCGGCGTACATGCTCTATCTCTACCGGCGGGTCGCCTATGGCGAGATCAAGTCGGATGAAGTGGCGGCGATGCCCGACCTGTCGAGCCGCGAGCTGTGGCTGCTGGCGCCGATCGCGGCGGTGACGCTGTGGATGGGCGTGTACCCGGAGAGCTTCCTCGCGCCGATGCGCAAGGACGTGACGATCCTGCTGCAGCGTGTCGACCGGGCGAACCCCGGTTCGGACAGCCGCCCGACAGCCGGGAATCCCGCGCTCGCCACCACCCATGCCCCTGAGCACCAAGCTGCGCACGGGGAGGCGCACTGATGAGCTATTCGTTTAACCTTTTGATGGTCCTGCCCGAGCTGGTGCTGACCCTCGGCGCGATCGCGCTGATGCTCGTCGCCGCCTGGGGCGGGACGGCATCGACCCGCGGTATTTCGATCGCGGCGGTGTTCGTGCTGGCGGGCGCGACGGTCGCGCTGGCCGGGCCGTCTACGACCGGCGGTGTCGCTTTTGGTGGCCTTTACCGGGCGGACGCCTTTTCGGGCTTCGCCAAGGTCGTGATCTATCTGGCGACCGCGGTGGCGATCATCATGGCGCCGCGCTTCTTCGATCGTTCGCCGGGTGAGGATCTGCGTCCGGAATATCCGATCCTCATGCTGCTGTCGTCGGTCGGCATGGGCATGATGGTGTCGGCGGGCGACCTGCTGACCCTCTATGTCGGTCTCGAGCTGCAAAGCCTCTCGGCCTATGTGCTGGCGAGCTTCATGCGGCGCGACAGCCGCTCGGCGGAAGCGGGGCTGAAGTATTTCGTCCTCGGCGCGTTGGCCTCGGGCATCCTGCTGTATGGCATCTCGCTGGTCTATGGCTTTTCGGGCTCCACCGATTTTGCGCAGATCGCGGGCGCTTACGGGCGAGACGCCGCGACGGGCACGCGGTCGCTGGGCCTGATGTTCGGTCTGGTCTTCGTCTTTGCAGGGCTCGCGTTCAAGATGTCGGCCGTGCCGTTCCACATGTGGACCCCGGACGTCTATGAAGGCGCACCGACCCCGGTGACCGCTTTCTTCGCTTCGGCCCCCAAGGTCGCGGCGATGGCGCTGGCGGCCCGCGTTGCGGTCGAGGCGATGGGCTCGGCGGTGCAGCAGTGGCAGCAGGTCGTGACCTTCGCCGCGCTGGCGTCGATCATCCTGGGCGCCGTGGCGGCCATCGGTCAGACCAACATCAAGCGACTGCTTGCCTATTCGTCGATCAACAATGTCGGTTTTGCGCTGATCGGTCTGGCGGCCGGTACGGCGGAGGGCGTGGCAGCCGTTCTGACATATCTCACCATCTACGTCGTCATGACGTTGGGCGCGTTCCTGATCGTCATCCGGATGCGCGATGAGCACGACAATCCGATGGAGTCCATCGCGAGCCTGTCGGGCCTGTCGCGCACCCGTCCCGGCTTGGCCGTGGCGATGGCGTTCTTCATGTTCTCGGTCGCGGGCATTCCGCCGCTGCTGGGCTTCTATGCCAAGTTTGCGGTGTTCAATGCGGCGGTCGCGGCGGGGCTGTTCCCGCTGGCGGTCATCGGCGTCGTCGCGTCGGTGATCGGTGCCTATTATTACCTGCGCATCATCAAGACGATGTTCTTCGATGAGCCGGCGGAGATATGGGCGAATGCCGAAGCGCAGCCGGTCGAGAATGGCCTGATCGCATTGTCGGCGCTGTTCGTCTCGCCGGTTGGCTATCTGGCGATCCCGCTGCTCGGCGCATGGTCGCTGGCCGCAGCACGGGCGCTGTTCTGAGCCGATTGCTGCACGTCCCGGAAACGGGATCGACCAACGCCGATCTTCGCCAGCTTGCCGACGCGGGCGGCGAAGACGGCCTTTGGCTCCGCGCCGACCGCCAGACGGCGGGGCGCGGACGCCAGGGGCGGGAATGGTCCTCGCCTTCGGGCAATTTCTACGGCTCGACGCTGGTCCGTTTGCGGCCGAACGACCCGATGGCCGCCACGCTGGCGCTGGTGGCGGCAGTGGCGATCGAAGAAGCGGTTTCCATTTGCCTTTCAACGTCCGCGATCCGGCCGATGCTCAAATGGCCCAATGATCTGCTGATCGACGGTGCCAAGCTGTCGGGTATCCTGATGGAGCGGAGCGGTGACGCAGTCATCATCGGCATGGGGATCAACCTGGCATCGTCCCCACAACTGCCCGACCGCGCCACGACATCGCTGCGCGATCATGGCATCGATGTCGGACCTGCGATGATGCAGGGATTGCTGGCGGATGCCATGACCCGTTGGGTTGCGGTCTGGCGGGAGCAAGGGCTGGGCGCCATCGTCGAACGCTGGGAGGCGCGCGCACATTCGCGTGGCACCCCGCTGACGGCACGCTTGCCCGATGGGCAGGTGCTGAACGGCACGTTTCAGGGGCTCGCGGGCGATGGGGCGCTGCGGCTCGGCTTGGCGGATGGCGCTACCCATGTCATCCATGCCGGCGATATCTTCCTGGTCTGAGGGACTGTCATGCTGCTTGCGATCGATGCCGGGAACACGAACGTGGTCTTCGCGCTGCTCGAAGGGCGGACGATCAAAGGCCGCTGGCGGATCGCCACCGATCCGCGCCGGACGGGCGATGAGTATGCGGTGTGGCTCAGCCAGCTTCTCGCGCTGGAAGGTTATGCGCGCGAGGACGTGACCGGCGTCATCATCGCCACGGTCGTTCCGCGCGCGCTCCACAATCTCCAAGTGCTCGCGCAGAAATATTTCAAGGTTGATCCGCTGATCGCCGGTCGTGCGCCGGTGGAGTGGGGGATCGCGATCGATGTCGACGAGCCCGCCTCGCTGGGCGCGGACCGGGCAGTCAACACCATCGCCGCGCATGCGTTGTTTCCCGGCGACCTGATCACCATCGATTTCGGCACGGCGACGACCTTCGACATCAGCGACTATCAGGGCGCCTATAAGGGCGGCATCATCGCTCCGGGCATCAACCTGTCGCTCGACGCGTTGGTGACGGCCGCCGCCAAGCTGCCCCGCATCGCCATCGAGGCGCCGGAAAGCCGCAGCGTCATCGGGCGCAATACGGTCGACCAGATGCATATCGGCATCTTCTGGGGCTATGTCGCGATGATCGAAGGACTGGTTGCGCGACTGAAGGCGCAGGTCGGTCGTCCGGTCAAGGTACTGGCGACCGGCGGCCTGGCGGCACTTTTGAGCCCCCACACCGATGTTTTCGATCATATCGAACCCGACCTGACCATTCAGGGGCTGGCGATCCTGTGGGAACGCGCCCATATTGGCGGCTGAAGTTTCGGATCGAACAGCCCGCGAAGACCCGCAGGGCGTCCGCATCCGCGAAGGAATGACCGCGCCCTGACCGGCGCAAACCCTAATGCCCCTTGGCCCCGCTTGCAGCGGGGAGGGGCTTCTATTGTCAGGAAGTGAATGACTCCCAAGAAAGAATTGCTGTTCTGCGCGCTCGGTGGATCGGGCGAAATCGGCATGAACGTGAACCTGTACGGCACCGAAGGTAAGTGGGTGATGGTCGATTGCGGCATCACCTTTGCCGATCCGGCCTATCCGGGCATCGATGTGATCCTGCCCGATCTGAGTTTCATCGAGGACCGGCTGGACGACCTGGTCGGCATCGTGCTGACCCATGGGCATGAGGACCATATCGGCGCGCTACCCTATCTGGCCGAAGACCTTGGCGTGCCCATTTATGCTACCGCCTTCACCGCCGGGCTGGTCCGCGGCAAGCTGGAGGAAGAGGGCAGCGCCAACCGCGTCAAGCTGCGGGTGATCGACCAGAACACGCCGTTCCAGGTCGGGCCGTTCGGCTTTACCTTCGTTCCTCTGTCGCATTCGATCCCCGAAGCCAATGCGCTGCTGATTGAAACCGCGCTCGGCCGCGTCTTCCACACCGGCGACTGGAAGCTCGACCCGACCCCCGTCATCGGCAAGCCCGCCAGTCCGGCGCAACTGTCGTCGATCGGCGACAAGGGCGTCGACATTCTGGTGTGCGATTCGACCAATGCCTTCAATACCGAGGCGTCGGGCTCGGAAGCCAGCGTCCGCCCCGGCATCGCCGAGACCGTCGCCAAGGCCAAGGGGCGGGTGGTCGTCACGACCTTCGCCTCCAACGCCGCGCGTCTGGTGACGCTGGGCGAGGTCGCTAGGGAGACAGGACGCAAGCTGTGCGTCACCGGCCGTTCGCTCGACCGGATTTTGAAGGTCGGTAAGGCCTGTGGCTACTTCAGGGGCTTTCCCGAGACGGTCGATCCCGAAACCGCGATGCGCTTGCCCAAGGACCGGGTGCTGATCGTCGCGACGGGCGGGCAGGGTGAACCGCGCGCCGCGCTGTCGCGCATCGCCGAGGGAAGCCATACGATCCGGCTCGACACCGGCGACACGGTGATCTTCTCGGCACGCCAGATCCCGGGCAACGAGACGGCGGTCGGCCGTATCCAGAACATCCTGGCAGGCAAGGGCGTCCGTATGGTTACCGAGCGTCAGGCGCATGTCCACGTCTCGGGCCACCCCGGCCAGCCCGAACTGGCGCAGATGTACAAGTGGCTGCGCCCGCGCACGCTGATGCCCGTACATGGCGAGATGCGCCACATGATGGAACATGCGCGCTTCGCCACGACGCAGGGCGTGCCGCAGACCATCGTTCAGTCGGACGGCGACGTCGTCAGACTGTTGCCGGGCCATGCGACCAAGATCGGCCAGGCGCCCGTCGGGCGGTTGGTGCTGGACGGCGACGTCATCCTGCCGTCGGACGGCTCGACGATGAACGAGCGGCGCAAGCTGGCGATCAACGGCCAGATTTCGGTCGGCGTCGCGGTCGCCAAGGGCCGTCTGGTCGGCAGCCCGCAAATCCGCGTGCAGGGCGTGCCGGTCGAAGACGAACGCGATGCCTTCATCGCCGAGGCCGTGGCGGCCGCCGCCAAGGCCGTCGACGGCCCGCGCCGCGCGACGGACAAGCTGCGCGAGGATATCCGCCTGTCGGTCCGCAAGGTCGCGACGCGCTGGACCGGCAAGAAGCCGATCGTCGATGTCCTGCTGATCGAGGGATAAGACCATGCACTGGACGTCGGCCCTCGCGATCTACGTCCTGTTCTGGTTTCTCGCCGTGTTCCTGGTCCTGCCCTTCGGGGTCAGGACCACGCACGAGGCGGGGGGAGAGCATATTCCCGGCACCGCCGAGAGCGCGCCGCATGTCTTTCTGATCGGGCGCTTCTTCATCCGCACGACGATCGTCGCCACGATGCTGTTCGGGCTGTTCTACCTGAACTATGTGTCGGGCTGGATCACCGCCGACATGCTTGATTGGAGCGGGGTGAGCCGCGGCGCCTGACAGGGCTCGCGCTGCCGCCTCCCGCCTCCGCCTATCTGATCTGCTCGGCCGTGACGGCGGTTTTACGGCTGCAAGGCATCTGGCCGAGCAGCTGGGCATATCGCTACGCACGCTATCGAGGGTGAAGCGGGGCAGGGCTATCGCTTAAGCTCCGGCCTTTTGTCATCGCCAAGTTCGGCCGCGCGAATGTCGTGCTCGGCTGGTGCGAGGTGCGCCGGGCTTACCGGACGTTCCGTATCGACCGGATCGTCGTGGCGCGGGCCGTGACCGGCATCGACGCACCAGCGAGATAGGCTTAGCGCAGCCGCTCAATGGCCTGGGCGAGTGCGACGTAGAGCTTGCCCATGTCCGACGACAGCAACGTCACGCCCAGCGGCGATCCGTCGCGCTGCGCCAGCACCCCGCGCAACATCGCCTCGAAATCATGAATATAGCGGTTCACATGATCGCGGAACTTGGGATCCTCGTCATAGAGATCGGCAATACCCCGTGCCTGATGCGAGTCGAGAATGCGGACCGCGCGCCGGGTGAAGACGCCGCGATCGCCCTTGAGATAGGCGGCCCAGGCGCTGTCGGTCACTTCGGGCGCATAGATTTTGGTGATGTCGATCGAGGCGGAATTGAGCGATTCGACGAGCAGCGACGCCCGGCGCGCAAAATTGTCGCGGTCGGCTTCCTCGCGTTCGCTTCTCGCTTCTTCGATACGGGATTCGACGATGGTCGTCTTTTCGATGATTAGGTCGGCCTGACGCGCCAGCCGCTCGGTCGCGCGGGTGGCGGCCTCGACCGCGTTCTGGGTGGCGTCGACGATCGCATGAACCTGCCGCTCGACGGTATCGCCGGTCGCCCGCCGCATCGCCTCGGCGCTCGCGAGTTCTAGGGCACTGGCCGCCTGGGGGATGACCTCGGCCAGCGTCTCGCGCGCCCGTTCGGCGGCGGTGGCGGCGGTTTCCCGGACGCGCAGCAACGCGTCGACCAGCTTCGGGGCGGCTTCGTCCGCGAATTGGTGGGATCGCTCGATCGTTTCCTCAACCATCATGCCCAGCGCATCGGCCTTGGCGCGCCCGGTCGACAGCGTTTCGATCAGCGAACCCGACAGCGTTTCCAGCGTGTGGCGCTGCTCGGCGATCACCTCGGCGATGGCCTCGATCGCCTCATGCGTGCTTTCGGCCGCGGCCACCAGCGCGAGCAGTTCGGGCTTGGTCTCGACCACCACCTCATGGCTGGCCTGCATCCGCTGGTCCAGGCGGCTCAGCGCTTCCGGCAGCGTCTCGTCGATCTCTCGCGCGGCGGCGTCCAGCGCGATCAGCAGTGTCTCGGTCGTGCCGATGACCCGGTTGGCCATCGTCTCGCCTGCTTCGAGCGCGCCGGTCATCGCGTCCGCCGAACCGCCCAGCGCGCTGATCGAGGCGGCGAGCATCTGCGACTTTTCGGTGCCCTGGCTATGGAGTACCGCGATCCGCGTCTCGACCCGTTCCAACTCGGTGTCGAGCGTGTCGATCATCGTCTCACCCGCGATCCGTTGCGCCTCCAGTTCGGCGGCCAGGCGAGCGACTGCGCCGTCAACCGTGGTCAGGCGTTCGGCCAGCGCCTCGGCACTGTCGCGCGCGGCGCTGTCGAGCGCAGCCTGATTCGCCGCGACCATCGCCAGCATCGCCTCACCCTGTGCGGCAAGGCCCTTGCGCGACTGGTCGATCGCCTCTGCGGTTCGGTCGAGCATCGCATCGATCGTGGTCGCGACATTGGCGGTCACGCTTTCGAGATGCTCGCTGGCGGTGCGGCTGGTCGCCTCCATCTGTTCGATATGGGTGGCGAGGCGAAGCGCCGCGCCGCTCGCGATGGTGTCGGCGTCCTGCCCGCGCCGCCCCAAGGCGACAAGCTGGGCGTCGAGGGAGGCCGCATGGCTCTCCGCCGATCGTGCCGCCTCCGCCATCCTGTCGCTCGCTTCGCCGACCTCCTCGGCCGCGAGAGGAAGGGCATGGAGCAACTTGGTCATGCTCGCCTGGCTGGTCCCCGCGATGTCGGCGAGTGTTCGACCATGCGCCTCGACCATCTGGATATCATCGGCAAGATCGCGGGCGATGGCGTTGAAGCGGGTCTCGGCGGCCTGCGCCATTTCGGACAGTGCGATCGCCTGCGCCGACAATTCGGAACGATTGGCGGCCAGCGCCTGTCCGATCGCGGCGACCGCGCGTTCCAGCGCCGCTGCCTCGTTGCGCATGTCGCGCGCGGTCAGGGCGAAGCGGCGCTGCTCCGCACGGCTGCTGCGCTGCCCGACCAGCCACAGGATCGCAACCAGCATCGGCCCGGCCAGCGCCAGCGTCACCAGCGGGGCCAGCGTCGCGGGCGAGTGTGGTGCGCTCGCCATGATGCCCCACGCCAGGACGACCCCGACCCACAGGACCGAAACCAGGATCGCAAGGATCAGCGGCCAGCGTGAAAGGGGGGCTTCCTCGATCGGCGCGCCATTCTCCTCCAGCCAGGGGCTGAGCGAAGGCGGAACGGCGGCCGGCGTCTCGTCCGCCGGGGTCACGGGCGCATAGTCCAGCATGTCCTCCTCTGCGTTCGGCATGTCCGACCTGTCCTGACGCTCCGCGCGCATATCGACGATCATCTGAGCCCCCGTGTCACAATGGGCCGGTTTATCACGTTTGCCGACGGCAGAAAGCGAATTGCGCTATTCCGTGTGGCCCTGCTTCGGGTTTAAGTAGCGACAATGACTTACGAGCACGGAACGATCGATTCTACCCTGGCGGCGATGGCCGGTGACGAACCGGCCGTGATCCAGGATCTCCGCCGTGCCTTTGTCGATGGGATGACCCGTGCGATGGAGGCCATGCATATGGCGGATGACGCACGCGAGTGGCGTGAGGCGGCGCTGCGGATGAAGGGGCTGGCGGCCAGTGTCAACGCGCTGCCGCTGATGACCCTTGCCGCCCAGGCGGCCGAGCGGGAAGGCTCGGACGCGCAATTGCTCGACCGGATCGGGGACCAGGTCGCTCGTCTTTGAGCACGGGCGGGGACGGGGCTGGCATGGCGCGCGCCAAGCGCCTAACAGCACGCGATGCTCTCCGGTCTTCTCTTTGCGATTGACGATGCCGACGACCGCCCCGGGCGGTTGACGGCCACCTTGCCGTTCGCGGGCGTCACCCTGATCGAATATCAGGCGCGCCTGCTGATCGCGGCGGGGGCCGCGCAAGTTATCATCGTGGTCGCGCGGCTGACCCCCGAATTGCTCGGCGCGATCGCCCGAATCGCGCAGCGGGGGGTGGTGGTCGACACGGTGCGCAGCGCCGTAGAGGCGTCGGAAAAGCTCCACCCCCTGTCGCGGCTGCTCGTTCTGGCCGATGGCCTCATTACCACGGAGGACACGATCGCCCTCGTCCTGCGTGATGCCGGGCATGACGCACTGGTCGTGTTGCCCGAGGCCGAAGCCGAAGCGGGGCTGGAACGCGTCGGGGGGCAGATGGCCTGGGCCGGCGTCGCGCGGCTCGATCCGCGCCGGGTCGCCGAGGTAGCGGCGCTGCCCCGTGATTATGACCTGCAATCGACGCTGCTCCGTCTCGCGGCGCAAGCGCGGGCGGCGCATATCCTGCTGCCCGCCGATGCGAAAAAGGCGGGCCATGGCATCGTGCACCGGGCCGAGGCGCTGGATGCGCGGGGGCGGGCAGTGGTCGCGCGGCTCGTATCGGGGCGGCGCAGCTGGTTCGATCGCTATATCCTCGCACCGCTGGCGCGCTTTGCCTTGCCGCGCCTGGTCGAGCGTTCGGTGTCCGCGCATGTCGCGGGCGGGGTCGGCGCCGGACTGGGGGTGCTGGGATTGGTGCTGATCGTGTCGGGTCTACCCAGCTTTGGCCTGTTGATCGCAATCGCGGGAACGCTGGGGCTTGGTCTGGGCGAGACGCTGGCCGGGCTGCGCGACGAGCAGGCGGTGGCGCGGGCGGGATCGGCGGCTATCGCTGCGTTGGCCGGGCTCGCCGTTGCGGCGCTGGGGTGGCAGGATTACCGGCTGTCGGGCGAGGATATCGCGCCGGTCCTGGCCTTGATGCTGATAATCCTGGGTATCCTGGCCGAGCGGGCCGGGCTTTATCGCTTTCGGCGGCGCTGGTGGGCCAGCCCGCCTGCCTATCTCTTGGTTCTGTTCCCGGCCACGCTGATCGGTATCGCGCCCTGGGGGCTGGCGCTCGCCAGCGTCTACGCCATCGTCACTTTGGCGTCCGCAATCGAGACATTGCGCGCTCAAGTTTAGTGTCGCTTTAACATCAAAGGGGTTAGCGGTGACGCATGGCGGTCGGACCGGACCCAATTCATGCCTCCGAGTGGCAAGTCGCGCGGCTGTACGACCGCGTGGCGGCGGCGCGCGCGCGCGCGGTGGCGCGGCGTCGGGGAGCAATGCTCGATCTGCGGTTGGACGCTGATTCGCGACTGACCGACCAGATTCGGTTCGAGGTAGCCGCGAGGCTCACTTTATTGGTGGAGACGATCGCCCGCGATGTGCTGCGACAGGCCGAGCGGGTGATGCCGGAGGGAGGGCCGCATTCCGAGTTCGATCCGGTCGTCCAGCGGCTGCACCGTACCGATGCACTGGTCGATCCGGCGCTGGCCGAGGAACTGGTCGCACAGGTCCGGCAGGGGCTGATCTCGCGAGCGTTGCCGATCGAAACCATGGCGGGCGATGCGCCAAGCCTGCTCGTTCGATTGAGCGAGGCTCCAGACCGGATCGTTGCCGCCGCCGCCCGCGCGGTGCTGGTGGCTGAAGGCCATGCGCGGGAAGCGGAAGAGCCGGTCCGCCTGTCGAGGCGGCAGTATGACCGGCTTGTCTGGATCGCGGCGGCGGCTTTGCGGGGCGGAGAGGATCCCGCATGGGACCGGGCGCTGGCCCAGGCAGCGGAGCGGGTGCTGGCTGCGCAGAGCGATGCGGATCGGCCGGGTGCGGCGGCGATGCGGCTGGCGGCGGCGATCGACGCGCGGCCGGGGGAACTGCCCGACCTGCTGCTTGAAAGCCTGTCCGATCGGCAATTGGGATTGTTCGTTGCATTGCTCTCCCATGCGCTGGGCGTCGAATATGACATGGTGCGCGAGATCGTGTTGGAGCCGGAGGGCGACCGGCTATGGCTGGCGCTCAGGGCGCTGGACCAGGAGCGGGCAACGATCGCGCGGATCGGCCTGTCGCTATGCGAGGCGGACGGGCGGCGTGATGTCGACAGCTTCGCCGAAGCACTGGATTCGATCATGGCCATTGCGCCCGAAGAAGCGCGGCGGGCGATGGCATCGCTGAGCCTGCCCGCGTCGTTTCGCGAGGCCATCGACCGGTTGGAAGGCGCGGAACGTCGATGACATCGATGGACAGCCCCGGCGAATCGATGGTCGCCCGCGCCATTCTGGACGCGGGCGATCACATCCTGTCGGCGGACCCGCCGATCGAGCTGCTTCACATGCGTGCGGGCGGTGGTGTCAGCGATCGTCTGGCGATTGCCCCCATCGCGCGGGTTGCGCGGCTCGCCCGGCGGCTGGGCATCGCGGTGTCGCGGCAGGTGGTGGTCGCCGATGACGAGGGGGATCTCGACCTCTGGATACAGGCGCGACCGGAAACCGGGCAGATCCGCCTGAGCGTCAGCGGCTGGCGTGACCGTGCTGCCTGGAAGCCCGCCGCGACCCCGCCCGATCATACGGGAATGGGGGCCGATTTTCGCTGGGAAGCCGATGCGGCGCTCCGCCTGACCTTCGTGTCGCCGGGCGCGGGGCTGCGCCATGGGTTCGATGCGCAGGCGATGCTGGGGCGCCCCCTGAATGCGCTGTTCGTCTTCGACTCCGGCACTGCGCCGCTGGGCGATGGCGCGCCTCTCGATGGACGGGGCGCGCGACTGCGACCGACCGACGCGCCGGTGCGGCTGTCGGCGGCGATCCGGCATGACGGGATGGGCGGTATCGCGGGGTTGGTTGGCGCAGCCTATCTGATCGACGAGCCCGTCGAGGACGACGAGGACCTGGCGCTGCATCCCGGAAGCGCGCCGCTGACCGAGAGTTTTACCGCCGGGCTCGACCGGGCCTTGCGCACGCCGCTCGCGCGGATCGTCGCCAATGCCGACAGCATCGCGGCGCGCAGCGACGGGCCGATCGCCGCGGAATATGCCGATTATGCCAATGATATCGCCGATGCCGGGCGACATCTGATCGGGCTGGTCGACAATCTGGTTGAGTTGCAGGCGATCGAGCAGCCCGATTTCCGCCTGGCCGCCACCCCGATCGATCTCGCCGATGTCGCGCGCCGCGCCGCAGGGCTGCTGGGCGTGCGTGCCGATGCCGCCGGCGTGACGATCTGCCGCCCCGGCATGGGCGAGGGAATGCCCGCCATCGGCGATTTCGGGCGCTGCCTTCAGATTCTCATCAACTTGATCGGCAATGCGATCCGCTATTCCCCGCGGGGTGAGGAAGTGGTCGTCACCGTCGAACGCGACGGGGAATGGGCGTTGGTCGGCGTCACCGATCGGGGAAAGGGCATCGCGCCGGAAGACCAGACGCGCATTTTCGAGAAATTCGAGCGGGTCGACCCCAGCGAGCCTGGCGGCAACGGCCTGGGCCTCTATATCGCCCGCCGTCTGGCGCGGGCGATGGGCGGCGACCTGGGTGTCGAAAGCGTGCCGGGTGAGGGCGCTACCTTCCTCTTCCGTTTGCGGTCTCGATCATAAAAAAGGGCTCCCGAAGGAGCCCTTTTCCATTTCTGTCCTGACGAGCCGCTCAGCGCCGCCGGGGCAGCCGCCGCGCGACCAGGATCAGCGCCAATCCCGCCACCGCGACGAACGCGCCGCGATCGGCCCATTCGCCCCGGCCGAGCATGAAGCTCTCCTGTGGCCAGCGAATATAGCCCAAGCCCTGACCGATCCATAATCCCCCCGTCAGCGCCAGCATGACGCCGATGGCGATCAGGATCGGCCGGACCCGGTTCATGACTTAGCGCTTTTCGACCGGAACATAGGCACGCTGCGTCGGGCCGGTATAGAGCTGACGCGGGCGGCCGATCTTCTGGTCGGGATCGGTGATCATCTCGTTCCACTGCGCAACCCAACCGACGGTGCGGGCGAGCGCGAAGAGCACGGTGAACATCTCGGTCGGGAAGCCGATCGCCGACAGGATCACGCCCGAATAGAAGTCGACGTTCGGGAACAGCTTCTTCTCGACGAAATACTCGTCGTTCAGCGCGATCTCTTCGAGGCGCAGCGCCGTCTCGAACAGCGGATCGTTTACCTTCAGCGCATCGAACACTTCGCGCACGGTCTTCTGCATCACGGTCGCGCGGGGGTCGTAGTTCTTGTAGACGCGGTGACCAAAGCCCATCAGGCGGAACGGATCGTTCTTGTCCTTGGCGCGCGCGATGAACTCGGGGATGCGATCGGGCGTGCCGATCTCGCGCAGCATGTTGAGTGCGGCCTCGTTCGCGCCGCCATGCGCCGGACCCCAGAGGCAGGCGATGCCCGCCGCGATGCAGGCGAACGGGTTGGCACCCGACGAACCCGCAAGGCGCACCGTCGAGGTCGAGGCGTTCTGCTCATGATCGGCGTGCAGGATGAAGATGCGGTCCATCGCCTTTTCGACCGCTGGGTTCACCTCATAGGCCTCGGCGGGGACGCCGAAGGTCATGCGCAGGAAGTTGCCGGTGTAGGACAGCGAGTTGTCCGGGTACAGGAAGGGCTGGCCGACCGAGTATTTATACGCCATCGCCGCGATCGTCGGGATCTTGGCGATCAGGCGGTGCGAGGCGATAGTGCGCTGCACCGGATCATGAATGTCGGTCGAATCGTGATAGAAGGCCGAAAGCGCGCCGACGACGCCGCACATGATCGCCATCGGATGCGCATCGCGACGGAAGCCACGGAAGAACGCCGCCAGCTGCTCATGCACCATGGTGTGGCGTGTGATCGTGTTGGTGAAGCCCGACAGCTCGTCCTGGTTCGGCAGCTCGCCGTTCAGCAGGAGATAGGCGACCTCCATGAAACTGCTATTCTCGGCCAGATCACCGATCGCATAGCCGCGGTGCAGCAGGACACCTTCGTCGCCGTCGATATAGGTCAGCTTCGACTGACACGATGCGGTCGAGGTGAAGCCGGGATCATAGGTGAAGGCACCCGTCTGCGCATACAGCTTGCGGATGTCGACCACGTCCGGGCCGATCGACCCCGACATGACGGGATAGTCAAAGCCCTTGCCGCCGATGTCGAATTTCGCGGTGTCGCTCATACTCAATGATCCTTCCTATCTGCGGTCAACTGGTCCGCGATCCGACCCAGGCTTTCCTCGCGGCCCAGCAAAGCGAGCACGTCGAAGATTCCCGGGGACGTCTTGCGTCCGGTCAAGACGGCGCGGAGCGGCTGGGCGACCTGACCGAGCTTCACGCCCTCGGCTTCGGCCACTTTGCGTACCGCGTCTTCCAAAAGCTCCGTATCCCAGTTGTGCACCGCGTCAAGCGCGGCGTGAACGGAAAGGAGAATGCCCCGTGCCTTTTCATCGAGCAGGCCGGTGGCGGCGTCGTCCAGGCTCAACGGACGGGTGGCGAAAAGGAACCGCGCGCCGTCGGCCAGTTCGTTCAGATTCGCCGCGCGCGGCTTCAGCGACGGCATGGCGGCGGTCAGCAGCGCGACGTTCTCGACTCCCATCCGCTGGGCCACCAGATCGGCGAGGCGTGCATCATCGGCCTCGCGGATATAATGGCCGTTGAGGTTTTCCAGCTTCTTGAGATCGAAGCGCGACGGCGCCTTGCCCACGGCGGCGAGGTCGAACCATTGGACCGCATCCTCGCGCGAAATGATCTCGGCATCGCCATGCCCCCAGCCGAGGCGGAGGAGATAATTGTCGAGCGCCTCCGGCAGGATGCCCATCTCGTCGCGATACGCCTCGATCCCGACCGCGCCGTGCCGCTTGGACAGCTTGGCGCCGTCCGATCCATGGATCAACGGGATGTGTGCGTAGATCGGCTCGGCCCAGCCCATCGCCTTGTAGATGGGCAACTGGCGGAAAGCGTTGTTGAGGTGATCGTCGCCGCGGATCACATGGGTCACACCCATGTCATGATCGTCGACGACCACCGCCAGCATATAGGTCGGCGTGCCATCCGAACGCAGCAGGACCAGATCGTCCAGCTCGGCATTCTGCACGGTCACGCTGCCCTGCACCCGGTCCTCGATCGTGACCGAACCCTCGCGCGGTGCGCGCAGACGGACGACGAAGGGCTGACCCTCCGGCGCGGTCGCGGGATCGGCGTCGCGCCAGGGCGACCGGATACGCAAGGGCTGCTTGGCGGCCTGGGCGGCTTCGCGCTGGGCGGCGATCTCGTCCTGCGTCATGTAGCAGCGATAGGCGTGGCCGCGCGTCATCATCTCCTGCGCGACCGCGGCATGGCGGTCGGCCCGCGCGAACTGGAACACGGCGTCACCGTCCCAGTCCAGGCCCAGCCAGCGCATCCCGTCCAGGATCGCGTCGATCGCGGGCTGGGTCGAGCGGGCGCGGTCGGTATCCTCGATGCGCAGCAGGAACTTGCCGCCATTCGCGCGCGCGAACAGCCAGTTGAACAGCGCCGTGCGTGCGCCGCCGATGTGAAGGAATCCGGTCGGCGAGGGCGCGAAACGGGTCACGACTCCGCTCATGGTCGATCCGGTGGCGATATCATCTGTTGCGCTCAACCGCGCATACTCCCAGCATAAGATTCGATGGCCCAGTCAGCCGCCGCAGCCCCTAGCATCAAGCGCCCGCGCCGCCAAATGCCGCGCCTAGGTCCGCTGGAGCAATGGGCGGAGGCTGAGCGGAACCAGGTCGCGCTTTGGACGCCGGTCATGCTGGGCTCGGGCATCGCGGCCTGGTTCATGCTGCCCGATCCGCGAGCCTGGGGTGCGGTGATGCTGGCGGCCGGGGCGGTCGGTCTGGCGGCGGCCACCCTGGCCGATGGCGGACGGGTGATGCGGTCGATCGGCGTGGCGGCGCTACTGGTGGTCGCGGGAATGCTGCTGGCTTGGGCGCGAGCCGAGTCGATGCGCGCGCGCATCCTGTCACGGCCGGTGATGGCGGACATGGTAGCCACGGTCGATGCGGAGGAACAACTGGCGGCACGGCAGATCGTCCGGTTGACGCTGCGGCCGGTCGTGGCGCGAGACGGGCGTGGGCGGAGCCTGAGCCTGCCGCCACGTATCCGGGTATCGCTGGCGCAGGAGGACGCCCCTGCCGGTCTAGGACGGCGCGCGCGGATCCGGCTGCGGGCGCGGATGATGCCGCCCGCCGGGCCGGTAGCCCCTGGAGGCTATGATTTCGCGCGAGCGGCGTGGTTTCAGGGGATCGGCGCCACGGGACGCGGTTTCTCTCCCGTGCAGGTGCTGCATCCGGCCGACCAAGGCCCGGGACTGCGCGAGAGCCTGTCCCGGCGGATCATGAGCCATGTTCCGGGCAGCGCGGGGGGGATCGCGGCGGCATTGGCGACCGGTGATGTCGGCGGGATCGGTCAATCCGATGCGGAGGCGATGCGCCGTGCCGGGCTGGCGCATCTGCTATCGGTGAGCGGTCTTCATATCTCCGCGGTCGTCGGCATCGTCATGGTGTTGACGATCCGGCTGTTGGCGCTCTGGCCCTGGCTGGCGCTGCGTGTTCGGCTTCCGCTGCTGGGGGCGGCGACGGGGGCGGTCGCGGCGATCGGATATACATGGCTGACCGGCGCGGAGGTTCCGACGATACGCTCCTGCGTCGCGGCGATGCTGGTCCTGACGGCGCTGGCGATGGGGCGGGAGGCGATGACCTTGCGGCTGGTGTCGGCGGGGGCTCTGATCGTTCTGATCCTTCGTCCCGAGGCGTTGATGGGGGCCAGCTTTCAACTCTCCTTTGCCGCGATCACCGCCATCGTGGCGTTGCACGAACATCACGCGATTCGCCGGTGGCTGGGGCCGCATCCCGACTGGCGCCGGGCAGGGTTGCGACAGCTCGCGGCGCTGTTGCTGACCGGATTGGTGGTGGAAGCGGCGCTGATGCCGATCGCGGTCTATCATTTCCACAAGGCGGGGCTCTATGGGGCGCTCGCCAATATCCTCGCCATTCCCTGGACGACCTTTGTCGCCATGCCTCTGGAAATGATCGCGCTGCTGCTCGATCCCTTGGGGCTGGGCGAGCCCTTCTGGTGGTTGTTGGGCCACGCCCTGCAGCTGCTGCTGAGGCTCGCCCATGCGGTATCGGCCATACCCGGGTCGGTGATCGCGCTATCCGTCGCGCCGGGATGGGCATTCGGCCTGGCGGTCGTCGGCGGACTTTGGATCGCGCTGTTGCGGACGCGGTGGCGGTGGCTCGGCATACCACCCCTCGCGGTGGGCGTCCTCGTCATGGTGGCGGCTCCGGCGCCCGATCTGATCGTTACCGGCGATGGCCGCCATGCGGCTATCGCGACGGGGCAGGGGGTGGCGTTACTTCGCGACCGGGCGGGAGATTATATGCGGACCACTTTGTCCGAACTGAGCGGCGCCGATGCCGAGCCCGTTGCACTGGCCGAGCAACCGGCAGCGCATTGCGGACAGGATATGTGCGTCACCGCGCTGCGGCGGGGTGGACGTCGATGGCGAATTGCCGCGACGCGCAGTGGCTATCCGGTTCCCTGGACGGACCTGATCGCGCTTTGCCGGCAGGTCGATATCGTGATCGCCGATCGCCGCCTGCCCGATGCCTGCCAGCCGCACTGGCTGAAGCTGGATAGTCCGGCCCTGAGGCGCACGGGCGGCGTTTCGATCCGTCTCGATCCGCCGACGGTGCGAACGGTACGACAGCCAGGGGACCGCCACCCCTGGTCGTCAGCGTCGTAGGGCAGCGAGCGCCAACGCCAGGCCCGCCTCATTCGTAGCGGCGCAAAATCCCCGAAAGCTTGCCCTGCACCCGCACCTGCGCAGGCGCGTAACGCTGCGGGTCGTAAGCCCGGTTCGCGGGGTCGAGGCGGACCATCGAACCCTCGCGCCGGAAATATTTCAGCGTCGCCTCGCTATCGTCGATCAGCGCGACCACGATCTGCCCGTCGCGTGCCACATCGGTGCGGCGGATCAGCGCATAGTCGCCGTCGAGGATACCCGCCTCGACCATCGAATCGCCCGACACTTCCAGCGCATAATGCTCGCCCGAACCCAGCAGCGCGGCGGGGACGGCCAGCATCGAACTGCCCTCGAACGCTTCGATGGGCACGCCGGCGGCGATCCGGCCATGCAGCGGAATTTCGACCACGTCATTGGCCGGTTCGACCAGCGGACGCGCGGCGGGAGGACGCACATTGCCGGGCGCCGGTTCGGTTGCGGCAGGCTTTTCCGGGCGATCCGGCATACGCAGCACCTCCAGCGCGCGGGCGCGGTTGGGCAGGCGGCGGATGAAGTGGCGTTCTTCCAACGCGGAGATCAGGCGGTGGACACCCGATTTGGACTTGAGGTCCAGCGCCTCCTTCATCTCCTCGAAGGACGGCGAGACGCCCGTTTCCTTCAAACGGTCATTGATGAAGCAGACAAGCTCATGCTGCTTTGCGGTGAGCATCGCGATCCTCCGTCCAGAACAGACGTGGAACTTATATGGAACGTTTCGGCTTGCGTCAAGCGAGCATCAGGATTTCCGCCGAGTCGCCGATCGCCGCGGCGGGGGCGTGCGGCGGGCGTATGATAAGGCAGGTCGAACGCGCCAGGGTCAGCAGCATCGAGCTGTCCTGAATGGCCGCGGCATGGACCCGCCCGTCGAGCATGGCCGCACGCAGATAATCGATGCGCGGGCCGTTGGCGGGCAGATCCTCGCCCAATATCGCGGGGATAGGGGTCGGCAGCGGCTCGGCCGCGCCCGCCAGATGGGCGATCAGTGGACGGACGAACAGCGTGGCGGTGACGAAAGCCGAGACGGGGTTGCCGGGCAGGCTCAGCACCACCGTCTCGCCCAGCCGCCCCGCCATCATCGGTTTGCCGGGGCGAAGCGCGATCCGCCAGAAATCCACGCTGCCCCCGGCTGCCTTGAGCGCGGGCTGGACCAGGTCATGATCCCCGACCGAGGCACCGCCGGTCGTGACCAACAGGTCCGCCTCGACCGCGGCAAAGGCATTGCGCAGATGGTGTAGGTTGTCGGGCAGGATGCCCAGGTCGATGATCTCTACCGGCAGATCGGCGAGCATCGCGGCCAGCATGACGCCGTTCGACTCGGGTAGCGCAGCGGGATCACTGCTGCCCGGTGGAACCAGTTCATCGCCCGTCGCCGCGATGGCAACGCGGACGGGCGGGCGGGCGGGCAGGGTGGCATGTCCGCCGGTCGCAGCGACGGCGATCCGCGCCGGCGTCAGCCGCTGCCCGGCGGCGATGAGCGTCGTCCCTTCCAGGAAATCCAGTCCGCGCCGCCGCACATTACGGCCCTTATGCGCGGGACCTTCGCCCGCCAGCATCAGGATCGCACCGTCACGCGCCGCTTCCTCCTGAACCAGGACCGTATCGGCGCCGTCCGGAAGCGCTGCGCCCGTGAAGATGCGAGCCGCCTGCCCGCCATCGACTCGGCCGTCAAAAGGCCGCCCCGCCGCGCTCTCGCCGATGACGGTCCACGGCCCGGGCATGTCGTCGAAGCGGATGGCATAGCCGTCCATCGCGGACAGATGCTGCGCAGGCTGCGTTCGGCGCGCGGCGACGTCGCGTCCGGCCCAGCGTCCGGCGGCCTCACGCAGGGGTACGTCCACGACGGGGCGTTCGCTGGCCAGCGCCAGCAGGCGTGCTTGCGCTTCGGGGACGGGTAAGAGAATGACGTTCACTCCTATTGGCCCAAAGACGCACGGCGCCCGCTCGCGCGCTGCCGGGATTGTGCGTCAGGCCCGCCAGTCGCCTAATTTTCCACCGGTCTTGGAAAGCAGGCGAATATCACTAACGTCCATGCGCTTATCGAGCGCCTTGGCCATGTCATACACGGTCAGCAGGGTTACGGATACGGCGGTCAGCGCCTCCATCTCCACTCCCGTCTGACCCGCCGTCGCGACGGTGGCGGTAGCGGTCACGCCCTCTTCGTCCAGCGCCAGGTCGATTTCGACCTTGCTGAGCGGCAGGGGGTGGCACAGCGGAATGAGGTCGCTTGTCTTCTTGGCGGCCATGATCCCCGCTACCCGCGCCACCGCCAGCACATCGCCCTTCTGGACGCTGCCCGCGCGGATCGCCGCGGCGGCTTCGCGCGCCATGGTGATGCGACCTTGCGCCACGGCCTGCCGTGTGGTGGTCGGCTTGGTCCCGACATCGACCATGCGGGCCGATCCCTCCTCATCGAGATGGGTAAGGCCGCTCATCCGATCAGCGCGCGGGTCGCGGCTTCGACATCCTGCTGGCGCATCAACGCTTCGCCGACCAGGAAACAGTGGATGCCGTGCTCGGCCATCGCGTCCAGATCCTCCCGGCTCGTCAGACCGCTTTCGGCGACGAACGTACATCCTGCGGGAGCATGCGCGACGAGCTCATAGGTTCGCTGAAAATCGACGGTGAAGTCCCTGAGATCGCGGTTATTCACGCCGATCAGCCGCGACTTCAACCGGGCGGCGCGTTCCATCTCGGCGGCGTCGTGCACCTCGATAAGGGCATCCATGCCACATTCGACCGCGGCCGCTTCGATCTCCTGCATCTGCGTATCGTCGAGCGCGGCGACGATGATCAGGATCGCATCGGCCCCAAGCGCGCGCGATTCATGCACCTGCCAGGGATCGACCATGAAATCCTTGCGCAGCACCGGGATCGACACCGCCTCGCGTGCCTGTTCCAGGAAGATATCGGCGCCCTGGAACCAGCGCTCGTCGGTCAGCACCGACAGGCACGCCGCGCCCCCGTTCTCGTAAGCGTGGGCGTGGGCGGGGGGATCGAAATCCGCGCGGATCAGTCCTTTGGACGGACTCGCCTTCTTGACCTCGGCAATCAGCGCGTGGCCGGTCTTGGCGTCGAGCGCGGCGCGAAAGCCGCGTGGGGCGGACTTGGTCGCGATCCTGGCATCCAGATCGGCGTGGGACATGGTCGCCTTGCGCGCGGCAACATCGGCGCGCTTGGTTTCCAGGATGCGGTCCAGCATCGTCATCGGTAAGCAATCCATCGATCGAGAAGCGCCGCGGCTTCGCCGGTGTCGATCGCACGGGCGGCGGCGACCGCCCCCTGCGCCAGATCGGCGCTATGCCCGGCGACCAGAAGTGCGGCGGCGGCATTGAGAAGAACCGCGTCGCGATAGGCGCCCGGTTCCCCGGCGAGAAGACGGCGAAGCGCCTCGGCATTGTGGCGCGCGTCGCCGCCACGAATGGCGGAAATGGGATGGCGGGGCAGTCCCGCATCCTCGGGGGTGATGGTGGCAGGCGCGACTATGTCGCCCACCGATACCGCGATGCTGGCACCGGCGCCGGACAGCTCGTCCAGCCCTTCCTCGCCCGACACGACCAGCGCGGCCTCGGCCCCCAACTGCTCCAAAGCCTCGGCATAGACCGTCGCGTAATCGGGGCGCGCGATGCCGATCAACTGGCGTCCGACATGCGCCGGATTGGCGAGCGGACCCATCAGATTGAAGATCGTGCGCCGCCCGATCCGTCGCCGGATCGGTGTGATCCGCGCCATCGCCGGATGGTGGTTGGCAGCAAACAGAAAGGCTATGCCGATATCGGCAAGGCTCGCCTGCGCGACCGATCCTGCGCGCTCCATATCGAGGCCGAGCACTTCGAGCGTGTCTGCGGCGCCCGCCTTGGAGGACGCGGCGCGGTTACCATGTTTGGCGACCGGAACGCCGAGCGCCGCCACGACCAGCGATACGGCGGTGGAGACGTTGAGCGTATGATGCCCGTCGCCGCCTGTGCCACAGACGTCGATGGTGCCCTTCGGCGCCTCGATCGGGATGAGGCGCTGGCGCATGGCGCGCGCGGCCTCGGCGATCTCGATCGAGGTTTCGCCGCGTTCGGTCAGGCCGATCAGGAAGATGGCGATCGCCTCGTCGTCGGCGCGACCGTCCAATATGTCGGCAAAGGCCGCCGCCGCCGTCTCGCGTGACAGGGGGCTGACCGGATCGGGCAGCAACGCGATCGTGGTCACGCGACGGTCTCAACCGGTGGGCGCAGCCGCTCCGGCAGCTCATGCGCCACGCCCGCCTCGCGCAGGAAATTGGCGAGCATCGCATGACCATATTCGGTGGCGATGCTTTCCGGATGGAACTGCACACCGTGGATGGGGAGGGTTTTATGACGGAAGCCCATCACCGTGCCATCCTCGGCGCGCGCATTGACGACCAGGCTGTCCGGCACGTCGTTGACGATCAGCGAGTGATAGCGCGTCGCGATGAACGGCGACGGCAGGCCGCGGAACAGCCCGGTCCCGTCATGCAGCACGGGCGAGGTCTTGCCGTGCATCAGCCCGCCACGCTCGACCAGCCCGCCAAAATGCTGACCAATCGCCTGATGGCCCAGGCAGACGCCCAGCAACGGTCGACCCGCATCGGCGGCGGCGGCGACCAGCTCCAGACTGACGCCCGCCTCGGTCGGCGTACAGGGGCCTGGGGAGATGAGAAAGGCTTGCGCCCCCGACGACAGCGCTTGGCCCGCCGAGATCGCGTCGTTGCGCACCACCTCGACCTCGCCGCCCAATTCCTGAAGATAATGGACGAGGTTCCAGGTGAAGCTGTCGTAATTGTCGACGACCAGGATCATGGCACCGCCATAGCCGATCGCGCGGCCGGTGCAACGCCCCGTTCGCGCGGGCTGCGTCGAACGGGCATTCGTGACGGTGGCGGCGGAAGCCCCAGCCATGCGACAGGGCGTCGCAATTTCGCCCAAAATCGGCCTTGACCAGGCGCCGTTCAGCGTGGAGCCATGCGGAGCGTCCGACGTTGTCAGACCAGAAGGAGTTTTCGTGATCATGGTTCGAGCCGCTCTGATTGCCGCCCTGTTGTTGACTCCGGTCACGGCTTTTGCCCAGCAATCGGCGCAGTCGGATCAGGAGGCGCAGGCCAGCACTGGCCAGCCGCCCAAGCGCGTGCGCAACGTGACGTTGACGGGCAATCAGAAATGTCCCGAAAGCACGGCGGACGAGATCGTCGTCTGCGGCCGTGATGACGAGCCTTATCGCATTCCCAAGGCACTACGTGATGACAAGCCTATTCCGGCGCAGAACCAGAGCTGGGTCAATCGCGCCGCGACGATGGATCAGGTCGGTCGCGTAGCGGGTGGCATTCCCGACACCTGCTCGCCGGTCGGCACCGGCGGCCAGAGCGGATGCAGCATGATGTGGAACCAGCAATACCAGGCCGAGCGCCGTGCCCGCCGTGCGGAGGCAACCCCGCCTGCGGCTGACGGGGACTGATGTCGGCGCCGGAGACGCTCATCGTTCGGCTCCGGCGTTCGATGGCGCACCGCAGGCGTTAGCCTGGGGGAGGCCTGATGGAACAGGTCGCAGGGGAGCGTCCGCGTCACGGACGCGGTGCGTCGCGCGATACGGCATCCCCAAGACCAACGGTCGGGTCGAGCCCATGACCCGGACTACCAAGGATGGGAGAAGCCAAGCAGTCACGGGCCGCTTCGCCAGTTCCTCGGCGACTTTGCCGCCGCCCATAGGTCAACCGCGGGCTCCATAGGCTTACGCCTCATGAAGCCCTGGTCTCCTCGTGATGACGCTTATCCGTGGGCGCCGACGGGAACGCCGTACAGGTCATGCTCGTCGGCATCCTCGATCTCGACCTGCACGATATCGCCGATCGTCAGATGCCCGGCATCGCGCAGGAAGACCTCGCCGTCGATCTCGGGCGCGTCGGCCTGGGACCGGCCGGTCGCGCCGCCTTCCTCGTCCACCGCGTCGATGATGACGGGCAGGGTACGGCCCACCTTGGCGGCGAGCTTGGCGGCCGAGATCGCGGCGGTCTTTTCCATGATCCGCGCGTAACGCTCTTCCTTCACTTCCTCGGGGACGTGATCGGGCAGTGCGTTGGCGGCGGCCCCCTCGACGGGCTCAAAGCGGAAGGCGCCGACCCGGTCGAGCTGGGCTTCTTCCAGCCAGTCGAGCAGATATTCGAAATCCTCCTCGGTTTCTCCGGGGAAACCGACGACGAAGGTGGAACGGATCGCGATGTCGGGGCAGATTTCGCGCCACTGGTGGATGCGCTGGAGCACCTTGGCGTCGTTGCCGGGACGCTTCATGCGGCGAAGCACGGACGGCGCGGCGTGCTGGAACGGAATGTCCAGATAGGGCAGCACCAGCCCTTCGGCCATCAGCGGGATCACCTGATCCACATGCGGATAGGGATAGACATAGTGCAGCCGCACCCAGGGCGCGATCTTGCCCAGTTCGCGGGCGAGGTCGGTCATATGCGGCACGACCTCCTGCCCCTTCCACATCCGTGGTTCGCGGCGGATGTCGATGCCGTAAGCCGAGGTGTCCTGGCTGATGACCAGCAGCTCGCGCGTGCCCGCAGCAACCAGCTTCTCCGCCTCCCGCAGGATCGCGTCGGGGCGGCGGCTGACCAGATCGCCGCGAAGTGACGGGATGATGCAGAAGCTGCACCGGTGATTGCAGCCCTCGGAAATCTTCAGATAGCTGTAATGGCGCGGCGTCAGTTTAAGGCCAGCATCGGGGATCAGGTCGATATAGGGCGACAAATTGGCGGGGGCGGCGGCATGAACTGCCTCCACCACCTGCTCATATTCATGCGCGCCGGTGATCGCGAGCACGTCGGGGAAGCGGGTGCGGATCGCCTCGGCTTCCTTGCCCATGCACCCCGTCACGATGACGCGGCCATTTTCCTTGATCGCCTCGCCGATCGCCTCCAGGCTTTCCTCCTTGGCGGAGTCGAGAAAGCCACAGGTGTTGACCAGCACGACATCGGCCCCGGCATAGTCGGGGGACATCTGATAGCCATCGGCGCGGAGCTGCGTCAGGATGCGTTCGCTGTCGACCAGATTCTTGGGACAGCCGAGCGAGACCATGCCGACACGCGGCGGAGTAGGGAGTTTGGTTGCCATGGGATACGCGCGCACATAGTCCAGATCGGGGCACTTTTCCAGATGCGCTTGCGCCAGGTGGTCGACACGCCGCCACGATCCCGGCATGAGGCGGGTAAATGAGAGAGGGTTGGGCGCAATGCTGGCGATCGGATTGATGTCGGGAACGTCGCTCGACGGGGTCGATGCCGCGCTGATCGAAACCGATGGCGAGGCGCAGGTCCGCGCCCTGGCCTTTCGCACCGAACCCTATTCCGACAGCGCCCGCGCCGAACTGGCCGAGGCGACCACGCTCGCCCTGACCTTTGACCGGCCTCGTGCCAGTCCGCCGATCGTCGCGGCGGGCGAGCTGATCGTGCGGACCCATGCGATGGTCGTGCAGAAGCTCCTGCGTGACGCGGGCGTCGAGGCGGCGGCGGTCGACGTCATCGGCTTTCATGGCCAGACGGTCGCGCACCGTCCCGATCGCGGCTGGACCTGGCAGATTGGCGACGGACAGGCGCTGGCGGATGCCACCGGCATCGTCACCATCTCCGACTTTCGCTCCGCCGATGTCGCGGCGGGCGGGCAGGGCGCGCCGTTGATCCCTATCTATCACGCGGCGTTGGCGGCCGACCTGGAAAAGCCGGTCGCGATCCTGAATCTGGGCGGCGTTGCCAATATCACCTGGATCGGCCGCGACGGCGCGCTGGTCGCCTTTGATACCGGACCTGCCAACGGCCTGATCGACCACTGGATGGAGGCCCAAACCGGCCAGCGTTACGATGCGGACGGTGCGCTGGCGGCGGCGGGTCGCGTCGACCCGACCGTGCTGGATATGATGATGGACAACGCCTGGTTCGACCTGGCGCCGCCCAAGTCCCTCGACCGCAACGACTTTACCCTTCAGTCCGCACGCGGATTGTCGGCGGCGGACGGAGCGGCGACGCTGACCGCCTTTACCGCGCGGACCGTAGCGCGCGCGCTCGATCATCTGCCCGAGCGGCCCCGGCGGCTGCTGGTCGCGGGCGGCGGGCGGCACAATGCGACGATGTTGGCGATGATCGCGGCGGAGGCGGGGCTGACGCCCGAGCCGACCGATGCGCTGGGCTGGGACGGCGATGCGCTCGAGGCGCAGGGGTTTGCCTATATGGCGGTACGGCGGCTGGAGGAACGGCCGATCAGCTTTCCGGGAACGACGGGGGTGCCGCAGGCAATGACCGGCGGTGTGATTCACCACCCGGCCGGGGCTTAGCCTATCGCAGCTTGCGCGCTTCTGCGCCGACCTTGGCGGGGATCGTGCAGCCGTCAACCTCGCGCAACACCGCGAATTGCGGTTCGGCGTCCGGCATCTCGTTCAGCTTGCGGAGTTCGGTCTTCGGTTTCGTGCCTTTGACCCGCCGTTCCTTCGGGACGCAGCGATCGGGCACTTGGCCCAAGGTCGGCATGGTGGACGGGGGTACCCCCGGGTCAGCCATCAGGGCCAGCGCGACGAACAGGATCATCGATATCCTCCCAATTGCGGGAGGGATGATACACTGTCACGGCATTATCGGCAATCAGCGCGCGACATAGGCGTCGATCAGCGCCGCGACATAATCGGGCTTGTCGCTGGTCAGTTCGGGCGCGGCCCGACCCTTACCGTAGATGAAGCCGTAAATGGGGTAGACCGAACTTCCCAGACCATCCGAATCGCGGAACCAGACCTTGACCTGGCTCCAGTCGTTGCCCGGCGATACGTCGAACAGGGTGACGTCCTGCTCGGCATGGCCGCGCTGCCCGTTCTGGATCGACCAGTTGGCATGGGTCAGCATCAGCACCCTGTCCTCAACGACCCGGCTGACCACCGCGACATGGCCCAGTGGCAGGCGGCTGGTCTTTTCGAAGACGACGACCGCGCCGACGCGGGGCGTGCGGCCGCGCGGATATTTGCCCTCCGCCTTGGACCACCAGGTCCAGGCGTCGCCATAGATGGCGATGCCCGAAGCCTGACGCGCGAAGGGAACGCATTGCCCGACATAGTCGAGCAGCGAATGCGCCCCCGCGGCCGGGATGGCCGTCAGTGCGCCGAGCAATACCGCTGCTTTGGACACCATGGCTTTCATGGCGTTCACGCTATCGGGATTGGATGAAGGCCAAACTGTTTATGATGGTTAACAAGGCGGTAAGAAGACCGAACGAGTTGGAAGCGCGATCAGTCGAGTTTTGCCATCTGGCCTAGCCCCGCCGCGCGCTGGCCCGCGCCTCCAGCAGGTCCCACAAGCCGCGATGCTGGATCAGCAACTGGGTCGCGCCGAATCCCCGCGCGCGCGCCAGGCCGATACTCGATTCGTCATCCTCTTCGTCGCAAAGCGCCTCGGGCATGTGGCCGGGCGCGGGTGACAGGCCGAAGCGAAGCGCCGCCTGATCGAGTATCTGCCGGATCGCGCGCCAGTCGAGGATCAGTGCCGACACCGCCCCTGTCGCGCATCCCCGCCGGTCGGAATTGGCGAGCATTCCCAGGGTATGGCGAAGCTGGGTCAGCGCGGCATCGGTCTGTGCCTGGCCGGGGGTGGAGGGTAGAGGCCCCGCGGCCGAAGTCAGGCTGGCGAGAAAGGCGCGTTCGAAGGAAAAGGCGGTGGACGACTGGATCAGCCATGGCAGCGTTTCGATCTGGATGCCGCGCGCCATGGCATAATCGATCATGCAGGGGTGGTTGCCGTGAACCGTGCATACCGCATGGACGGCATCGGTCAGGTCGTGCAGCAGCACTTGCGGCATCAGCAGCGCCTGGAAATGCGGATGCCCCGCGCTGCCCCATCGCGCCAGGATCGCACGGATGTCGCCACGCCGATCGTCCAGCATATCTGAAGCGGTAATCGTCGCCATGTCCGTTCCGATGATGAGGCCCGTTGCGATAAGGGACCGGGCGCGGGCGACAGAACCGTCGTCCGGCCGTCGCACCCGAACAAACGGCTTAATCTGATTTTGTTAACGCGAAGTTTACGACACTCATAACGGATGCGTCATAATCGGGTGCTGGGACCCGGAAGGACATAGCCGATCGCGCTTGCGGGATTGCGGTGCCGTCGCGATAACGCCCGCCATGGGACTGGGAAGAGGCCCGGCAACGACAAGGTCTGGAGTGGTATGAATGCGCAAATGGGTGCTGGGTCTGGCGCTGGCTTCGGTCGGGGCATCGATCACGAGCGGGATGGGGGCGTCGGCCATGGCCGCTGAGACCCAGGCGAATGAGGCGGGGGCCAAAGCCGCTGAACTGACGCTGGCTCGCGTCTTTGGCAGCCCGGATCTGTCCGGCTCGCAGCCGCGCGGCCTTCGCCTGTCGCCCGACGGCACGCTGCTGACCGAGTTGCGCCCCCGTGCCGACGAACGCGAGCGGCTGGACCTCTGGGCGCGCGACACCCGTACCGGCGCCGAGCGGATGCTGGTCGATTCGAAGAAGGTCGGCTCGGGCGCGGAACTGTCCGAAGCCGAGAAGATGCAGCGCGAGCGCGCGCGTATCAGCGGATCCAAGGGTATCGTGGCCTATGACTGGGCACCGGACGGCCAGTCGATTCTGGTGCCGCTGGACGGCGACCTCTATCTCGCGAGCCTGGACGGGCAAGTCCGTCGCCTGACCAACACGCCAGGCGGCGAGCTGAACCCGATCGTCAGCCCCAAGGGCGGTTATGTCAGTTTCGTGCGCGATCAGAATTTGTGGACCATGCCCCTCGGCGGCGGCGAGGCGCGCCCGCTAACCAAGGAAGGCGGCGGCACCGTCCATTTTGGCGAGGCCGAGTTCGTCGCGCAGGAGGAAATGCACCGCTTCACCGGCTATTGGTGGAGCCCCGACGAGCGCTACATCGCGGTCGAGCGTTTCGACGACGCGCCCGTCAAGGTCGCGGTTCGCGCGGCGATCGGCGCGGCGGGCACCAAGGTCTATGAACAGCGCTATCCGGCGGCGGGCACGCCCAATGCGCTGGTCGACCTGTACGTCATGAAGGCCGACGGGTCGGGCCGGGTGAAGGTCGACCTGGGCACCAATCCCGACATCTATCTGGCGCGTGTCGACTGGACGCCCGACGGCAAGACCCTGCTCGTCCAGCGCGAAAGCCGCGACCAGAAGACGCTCGACATGCTGAAGGTCGATCCGACAACGGGCAAGTCGACCGTGCTGTTCACCGAACGCTCGGGCGAGCGCAGCTGGCTGAACCTGTCGGACGCCTATCGCCCGATGAAGGACGGCAGCCTGATCTGGCGGTCGGAGCGCGACGGCTATGGCCATCTCTATCGCTTCGCGGACGGCCAGTGGACGCAGCTGACCAAGGGGCCGTGGGTCGTCACCAATCTGGTCGGTGTCGATGAAGCCAAGGGGCGGCTCTATTTTTCCGGCCTGAAAGACGATGTGCTCGAACAGCATCTCTATTCGGTCGACATCGCCCAGCCGAACGTCATCACCCGCCTGACCGAGCGCGGCTATACCAACAGCGCCACGATGGATAAGTCGGCCAGCCGCTTCATCGTCTCTCGCTCCAGCCCGAGCCAGCCGACCCAGATTTATCTCGCCGATACCAGCGGCCAGCGGCTGAACTGGCTCAACGAGAATGCGATCAAACCGGGCCACCCCTATGCCCCCTATCTTGCCAGCCACCGCGAGACGAAATTCGGCACGATCAAGGCCGAAGACGGGACGACGCTTTATTGGGAGATGATTACCCCCAAGCTGGAACCGGGCAAGCGCTACCCCGTCTTCTTCCAGCATTATGGCGGTCCCGGCACGGGCCAGCAGGTCACGCGCGGCTGGCAGGGGGCACTGCCGCAATATCTGGTCGATCAGGGCTGGATCTTCTTCCAGATCGACAATCGCGGCTCGTATAATCGCGGCAAGGCGTTCGAGGATGCCATTTATCACGCGATGGGCACGGTCGAGGTCGCCGACCAGCTGGCGGGCGCGAACTATCTGAAGAGCCTGCCCTTCGTCGATGCGGGCCGGATCGCGACCTATGGCTGGTCCTATGGCGGCTATATGTCGATCAAGATGCTGGAAAAGACGCCGGGCGTCTATGCCGCCGCCGTGTCTGGCGCGCCTGTCACCGACTGGCAGCTCTATGACACCCATTATACCGAGCGCTATCTGGGTGATCCGCGTACCGATCCGCAAAGCTATGCGACCTCGCAAGCCATCACCGATGCGGCCAAGATCCGCGACCCGCTGATGTTGATCCATGGCATGGCCGACGACAATGTCTTCCTCGACAATGCGACCGCCTTTGCCGCCGAGATGCAGAAGACCGACACGCCGTTCGAGATGATGCTCTATCCCGGCCAGACCCACCGCGTCGGCGGGCCGGGCGTGTCCCAGCATCTGTGGCACACGATCCTAAACTTCCTCGACCGGACGGTGAAGGATAAGCCTGCGACGAAATAAGACTGTCATTCCTCCCCTTGCAGGGGAGGAATTAGGTAAGCAGCCATGGCATTCCTGAAGACCTTACACCTCTGGCCCTTTCTCGACACGCTGGTCAGCTATCTGACGGCCTTCGTGCTCGGCACCCTGATCGGGGCCGAACGGCAATATCGTCAGAGGACCGCGGGTCTGCGCACCAATGCGTTGGTCGCGATCGGCGCGGCGGCGTTCGTCGATCTGGGCCAGCGGCTGGGCGGCGACGTCGAGTCGATCCGCATCATCGCCTATGTCGTCTCCGGCATCGGCTTTCTGGGCGCGGGCGTCATCATGAAGGAGGGCATGAACGTCCGCGGGCTGAACACCGCCGCGACCCTGTGGTGCTCGGCGGCGGTCGGAGCGATCGCGGGCAGCGACATGGTGGCGGAGGCGGTGCTGCTGACCGGCGTGGTCCTGCTCGCCAACACCGCGCTGCGCCCGCTGGTCGACGCGATCAACCGCATCCCGGTGGAGGGGCGGCATGTCGAGGCGACCTATTCCGTCAGCCTGACCACCGTGGCGGCGCAGGCCGGGCCGGTCGGCGACATGCTGGTCGACCATCTGGAACGCGCCGGGCTCCCCGTCGCCGAGTTGGAGACGGAAGAACTGGGCGAGGATCAGGTGACGGTCACTGCCACCCTGACCAGCACCATCGTGGAGGCGGGCGAACTCGACCGGATCACGGACCATTTCCAGACGGTGCACAGCATATCCCACGCGACATGGGCTGCGAGTACGCACGATTAGCCTCTTACTTTCCTCCGCCTGCGGCAATGGAAAGAGCGGCTTTAAACTCTCGCTTGGCTCGCCCCAATGCGCACTTTTCGCAAAGCCGGTGGACGTGTCCGCGCAATGACGCTACCGGCTCACGCTTCCGAGTGGAGGGTTTAATGGGTTATCGCGTGGTGGTCGCCGGGGCGACGGGCAATGTCGGCCGGGAAATGCTCAACATCCTGGCGGAACGGGAATTCCCGATCGACGAGCTGGCGGTGCTTGCCTCGTCGCGCAGCCAGGGCGACCAGATCGAATATGGTGAGACGGGCAAGATGCTCACCATCAAGAATATCGAGCATTTTGATCCTGCCGGCTGGGACATCGCGTTGTTCGCGATCGGATCGGACGCGACCAAGATCTATGCGCCCAAATTCGCGGCTGCGGGCTGCATCGTGATCGACAATTCGTCGCTCTATCGGATGGACCCGGACGTGCCGCTGATCGTGCCCGAGGTGAACCCCGACGCGATTGATGGCTATAAGGCGAAGAACATCATCGCCAACCCGAATTGCTCGACCGCGCAGATGGTCGTCGCGCTCAAGCCCCTGCACGACAAGGCGAAAATCAAGCGCGTCGTCGTGGCGACCTATCAGTCCGTGTCTGGCGCGGGCAAGGCGGGCATGGACGAACTGTTCGAGCAGAGCCGCAACATCTTCGTCGGCGACCCCGCCGAGCCCAAAAAGTTCACCAAGCAGATCGCCTTCAACGTGATCCCGCACATCGACAGCTTCCTCGACGACGGCTCGACGAAGGAAGAGTGGAAGATGGTCGCCGAGACCAAGAAGATCCTCGACCCCAAGGTCAAGGTGACGGCGACCTGCGTCCGTGTGCCGGTGTTCGTCGGCCATTCGGAAGCGCTGAATATCGAGTTCGAGAACGAGATTTCCGCGCAGGAAGCCCAGGACATCCTGCGCGAAGCGCCGGGCGCCATGCTGGTCGACAAGCGCGAAGACGGCGGATACGTCACGCCGGTTGAATGCGTCGGCGATTTCGCGACCTTCATCAGCCGCGTGCGTGAGGACTCGACGGTCGATAACGGCCTGTCGCTGTGGTGCGTGTCGGACAACCTCCGCAAGGGCGCTGCGCTGAACGCCGTACAGATCGCCGAACTGCTCGGTCGCCGCCACCTGAAGAAGGGCGACTGACGCTTAACGCCTCCCCGGCAACGGGGAGGGGGACCAGCGAAGCTGGTGGAGGGGGGCGCGCCGCGGGGGGCAAGCTGTGTGGAAGCTCCCCTCCGTCAGCGCTTACGCACGGCCACCCCCCATACCGGGGAGGATCGGGTCACCGCCCCATATACAAGCCCGGCCGGTGCCAGGCGAACAGGATCAGGCTGATCGCCGCCGCGCTGATCGCCGACCAGGCCAGTTGCACACCGCTGACCACCGGGATCGCCATCGCCAGGATGAAGACGTCGAGCGCCACCTGGGTCATGCCCATATTCCAGCCGCGCTTGCGATAGAGCCAGATGGTGATGACTCCGGTCCCGCCGACCCCGGCCTGATGCCGGGCGAGTGACAAGATGCCCATGCCGATCACCGTGCCGCCGACCAGCGCGGCAAAGGCAGGGTGGACCGCATCGACATGCACCGACACGCGCGTGATCGCCGACGCCGCACCGATGCCGATGTTCACGAGCACGGTCTTCACCGCGAACCGTGCCCCCATGACCTTGTGTGCGAACAGGAAGAACGGGATGTTGACCAGCGTGAACAGCACACCCGCCGGCAGCGGGATCAGGTAGGACAGCAGCAGGGCGACGCCCGCGATCCCGCCGGTCACCAGCCCTGCCGCTTTCAGGAAGACGAGCCCGACGATCAAGAGCGTGCAGCCGATGAAGATCGCATAGGCATCTTCGAGCAGGCTGTGCGGACGTCCGATCGGGCTGGGCAGGCCTTCGGTGGCGAGCGTCGTGTCGGGGGCGGTGGCAGCTGCGGTCATCGAAGGTCCGGTCAAAGGGCCGGCATCCGCTCCCGATTGGCCTGCTTCTGGCGGCAGGGGCATCGCCTTATCGCAAATGGCGCGAAAGGCCAATCTTACTCAGCGCAGGAACAGCCAGCCCAGTCCCGCGATCGCCGCCAGTGCATATAGCCCGCCCTGCGCCCGCAACAGATAGCCCGCGCCCAGCACGGCCGTCACCCCCAGCGCGCAGGCCGCGACGCGGTCGGCGGCGATCCGTTCCAGCACGATCAGCGCGCCGACCAGATTGGCGGCCGCATGAACGGCGATCCACAGATAGGAGGCAAAGACGCCGATCGACCCGAGCAGCGGCATCTTGATGGTCGCAAAGCCGCGCATCGTGGTGGGGAACAGGTCGGCCGCCAGATGAAAGCCAATGCCGAACCCCAACCCCGCTGCGACCGGCCAGGTCCGCAAGTCGAGCATCGCGACGTAAAAGGGCAGGACGCTGTGGATCAGCGCGCTACGGTGCTGAAGGTGCAGAGGGGTGTCGAGATCGGGAAGCCGCGTCCCCGCCGCCGTCGCGGCGGCGACGGTCGCGATCATGATCCACGGCCCGCTTCCGCCCGCGAATGCCAGGATCACCGCGAGAAGAAGAAAGAGCGACGCTGCCATGGATGGCGGCTAGCCATTTGTACTTGTTTTGTCCATGATGGCGAGTCGGCGAGTCGATAAAAAAAGGCGCGGAATCCGGCGGGTTTGCGCGACCAAGCTGGGACGCCGTGTCACGGCTGTCATGCTTTGGCCGCGATCACCGCTTTCCCCGACCGGTACAATTTTTTGAGGGTGGTCGGTTCAGCCCCTGCGGCATATTTCCGGCCCATGACCATGCCGACCAAGACCGGTGTCGCCGCGCTTACCGAAAAGGAGAAGCAAACCCTGCGCCTGATCGTACGCGGGCATGACGCCAAGTCGGTGGCACGGGAGTTCGGCCTGTCGGTTCACACGATCAACGAACGCCTGCGCGATGCCCGCCGCAAACTGGCCGTGTCGAGCAGTCGCGAGGCCGCGCGCCTGTTGCTGGACGAGGAAGGGGGCAGGACGTCGCCGTCACGGACCCCCGAAAAGCTGGGGGACATGCCGATGGGGGAGGACCAGCCCCACCGGACGGCGGATGAAAGCCCGGCGCCGGTCATCGGCGCGAGGCGCGGCACCGCCGCCCTCGGATCATCATCGGAGCGACACTCATGACCCTCGCCCTCGGCCTTATTGCCCTCAGCGGCCTGACCCATATCGCCTCCGCACCGCCGCAAGCGGCGTCTGCGTCAACAACTGCCACCGATCCGGCGGTGGTGGAGACCGCGCAACGCTTCGTCGAGCTGATCGATCAAGGCCGCTGGGCAGACAGCTACCGGCTGACCACGACCAGCTTTCGCAAGCTGAATAGCGAACAGGTCTGGGCCACCACATCGCAAAATGTGCGGACGCCGCTGGGCAAGCTGGTATCGCGCACCTTCCTCAGTCAGGACGATATCCCCGCACCGCCTGCCGGGTACCAGATGGTGCGGTTCAACACCCGTTTCGGCACCTCGGCGCCCGTGGTCGAAACCGTGACCCTGGAACGCGAAAACGGCGAGTGGCGAGTCGCGGGTATCTACGTCGGATAGAGGCAGAGGCGGGGCGTGTACTTCGGCTTCACTCAGCGCAAACGAAGGTTGGGATCAATGCGTGCACATCTCTCCCGATCACATTAGGAGCCTGGGTACCGCCCAACCCCGGAGACCGAACCCTTGGCCGACACCGCCCCCGAAACCCGCTTCTTCGACAGCTTCGATGGAACCTCGATCGCCTGGCGCGAGATGGGGGAGGGGCGCGCGGTGGTGCTGATCCATGGCTATTTCTCCGACGCCCAGACCAACTGGATCCGGTACGGCCATGCCGCCGCGATCGCGGCCAAGGGCTACCGGGTCATCATGCCCGATCTGCGCGCACATGGCGAAAGCGGCAAGCCGCATGACCCCGTCGCCTACCCCATGGACGCGCTGACCCGCGACGGCCATGCGCTGGTCGAGCATCTGGGGCTGACCGATTACGACCTGGGCGGCTATTCGCTGGGCGCGCGGACGGTCAGCCGGATGCTGGCGACGGGCGCAGAGCCCGGCAAGGCGATCTTTGCGGGCATGGGGCTGGAAGGGCTGCTCCACACCGATCGCCGGGTCGAGCATTTCACCAATATTCTCACGCGGCTGGGCGAACATAAGCGCGGCAGCCCCGAATGGATGGCCGAGGCGTTTCTCAAGACCACCGGCGGCGATCCGGTAGCGTTGCTGCACATCCTGAATACCTTTGCCGATACGCCGTTGTCGGCGATCGAGGGTTTCGATCTACCGGCGCTGGTCGTGGCGGGAACCGAGGATTTCGACAATGGCGCGGCAGTCGATCTGGCCGACGCCCTACCGCGCGGTCGTTACGTCGAGATCCCCGGCAACCATATGAGTTCGGTCACCAAAGCCGAGCTGGGCGCGGCGATCGCGCAGTTCCTGACGGCTTGACGACGACGGGCAAAGCCGCGCAACTGCACGTCATTCGCCCGTTTGGAGGGCAAATCGGGATTCCAGGGGGATAGCATGATCCGTTCCGCCGTTTCCGGCACCGTACTGGCCTTTGTGCTTGCCGGTGTCGCTCACGCCCAAAGCGCGGCGCCTGCCGCTCCGGCAACGCAGCCGCCTGCGACCGCTGCCGGGGCCGATGCCTTCGTCGCCGAGGCGGAGAAGACATTGGCTGAAAAGTCGGTCGGCGCGCAGCAGATCGCCTGGGTCAATGCGACCTATATCACCGACGATACCGACGCGCTGGCCGCCGCCTCGGGGGCGGAGATGACCGATCTGGCGGTCCGCTACGGCCTGGGCGCGGCGCGCTATCAGGCGCTGCCCGGTCTGTCCTTTGACACCAAGCGCAAGCTCGACCTTCTGCGCGGCGGCATCACGCTGCCCGCTCCGACCACGCCGGGGGCGGCGGCGCAGCTGTCGATGCTGACGACGCGCATGTCGTCGTCCTATGGCAAGGGCAAGGGCGCGCTGAACGGCCAGCCGATCAACGGATCGGACATCGAGGCCGCGATGGGCAGCGAGCGCGATCCCGCCAAGCTGAAGGAGATGTGGGTCAGCTGGCACGACAATGTCGGCGCGCCGATGCGCGGCGACTATGCCCAGATGACCGCACTGGCGAACCAGGGCGCCAAGGAACTGGGCTATGCCGATGCGGGCGCGCTGTGGCGTTCGGGCTATGACATGCCGCCCGAGCAGTTTGCTCAGGTCACCGACAAGATCTGGGGCGAGCTGGAGCCGCTATACAAGGCGTTGCACACCTATGTCCGCTGGAAGCTGAACGAGAAGTACGGCGACGCGGTGCAGGCCAAGACCGGCCCGATCCGTGCCGACCTTCTCGGCAATATGTGGGCGCAGGAATGGGGCAATATCTATGACCTCGTCGCGCCCAAGGGCGCGGGCGATGTCGGATATGACACCGGCGAGCTGCTGAAGGCCAAGGGCTATGACCCGATCAAGATGGTGAAGGCGGGCGAGGGCTTCTATTCTTCGCTGGGCTTCGCGCCGCTGCCTCAGACCTTCTGGCAGCGCTCCCAGATCACGAAGCCCGCCGACCGCGAGGTGATCTGCCACGCCTCGGCCTGGGACATCGACAATCTGGACGATATCCGGATCAAGATGTGCACGAAGGTCAACGCCGACGACTTCGTGACGATTCATCATGAGCTCGGTCACAATTACTATCAACGTGCCTATAAGGATCAGCCGTTTCTGTACAAGAACGGCGCCAATGACGGTTTCCACGAAGCGATCGGTGATACCGTCGCGCTGTCGATCACGCCCGATTATCTGGTGAAGATCGGCCTGCTCGACCCGGCACGCGTGCCGAGCGCCGACAAGGATATCGGCCTGCTGCTGCGACAGGCGATGGACAAGGTGGCGTTCCTGCCCTTTGGTCTGTTGATCGACAAGTGGCGCTGGGGCGTATTCTCGGGCCAGATCCCTGCCAGCCAGTATCAGGCCGGCTGGGACGCGCTGCGCCTGAAGTATCAGGGCGTGGTGCCGCCCGTGGCGCGCGACGAGACCAAGTTCGATCCGGGCGCGAAATACCACATCCCCGCAGGCGTGCCCTATGCCCGCTATTTCCTCGCGCGGGTGCTCCAATTCCAGTTCTACAAGGCAGCATGTCAGCAGGCCGGGTGGAAAGGGCCGCTTCACCGCTGTTCCTTCTATGGCAATAAGGAGGTCGGCAAGAAGCTGAATGCTATGCTGGCGATGGGGCAGTCCAAGCCCTGGCCGGATGCGCTGCAGGTCTTCACCGGCAGCCGCGAGATGTCGGGCAAGGCGCTGGTCGAATATTTCGCGCCGTTGAAGACGTGGCTCGACCAGCAGAACAAGGGCAAGCCGCAGGGTTGGTGATCGATCGGCGCTCCCCGGGTTTGGCGCGGGGAGCGTCTTGACGGGTTGAGGGAGCCACTGGCGGTGACACCCCACCGTCAGCTTCGTCCTGTCGCTTCCCTTGCAGGGGGGAGCTTTCGACCTTTCCTACCGCCGTTCAGGCTGAACGGCGGGGGAGGGCAATCATTCCTTCTTGCTGTCCTCGTCCCCATCCCGCTTCGCACTGCTCCCCTTGAGCGACAGCAATGCCGCCGTCAGCCCGGCCGCGGCGGCCAGGCTGCCGAGGATCGAGGCGACACCCCATTTGCCGCCGACCCGGTCCAATCCATGCCTGCCCAGAACCGGAGCGGGCGCGGGCTTGATGGCGGCGGGTTTGCGGGGGGCGGTCTTGCGCGGCGTGGCGCGCTTGGTCGAGCGCGGTTTGGGTGGGACCTTGGGCTTGGCCGGGACCTTCGCTACCTCGGCTTCCACCCCATCACTCGGCGCGTCGGTCTGGAGGGCGGCAGGATCGGCTTCCTGCGCCTTGGGAGCGGGACGCTTGCGCGGGGCGGGGGTGCCCGCCGCCTTGGGCGCGGCACGGCGGCGGGGCGGGCGTGGTTTTTTCGGCTCGGTGGTGTCGACCATGGCGAAATCCCCCATTCAAACAAGGCAGCTTCGGTTCGTCACCGTAACGCTTACGCCCGCCCCCGGTTGCCGATCAGCGGAAGGGCGGCTCGTTGAACGCGCGCAGCTTGCGGCTGTGCAGCTTATTACCCTCGCGCCGAAGCTGTTCACACGTCTCGATGCCGATCCGCATATGCTCGCTGATCGCGCGCTCATAGAAGCGGTTGGCCTGGCCGGGTAGCTTCAACTCGCCATGCAATGGCTTGTCCGATACGCAGAGTAGGGTGCCATAGGGCACACGAAAGCGATAGCCCTGCGCCGCGATCGTGGCGGACTCCATGTCGATTCCGACCGCGCGGCTGAGCGAGAAGCGCAGCGCCGACTTGGAATAGCGCAGCTCCCAGTTGCGATCGTCGGTCGTGACGATGGTGCCCGTGCGGAGCCGGCGCTTCAGTTCATCGCCCGACTGGCCCGAGACGATTTCGGCCGCCTTGGCGAGCGCGACCTGGACCTCCGCGATGGCGGGCACCGGAATTTCGGGTGGCAGGACATCGTCGAGCACATGGTCGTCGCGAAGATAGGCATGGGCCAGCACATAGTCGCCGATCCGCTGGCTCGGACGCAGCCCGCCGCAATGCCCGATCATCAGCCACGCCTCGGGCCGCATCACCGCCAGATGGTCGCAGATCGTCTTCGCGTTGGACGGGCCGACGCCGATATTAACCAGTGTGATGCCCGTGCCGTCCTTGGCGACCAGGTGATAGGCGGGCATCTGATGCCGCCGCCATGCGCTGTCGGTGACGATCTTGTCGACATCCTCCGGCCGCTCGATGACGATCCCGCCCGCGCCCGACAGAGCAGTGAAGCGCGAGCCCTCGCCCAGCTGCGAGGCGCCCCAACGGACGAACTCGTCGACATAGCGGTGGTAATTGGTGAACAGCACATAGCGCTGGCAATGTTCGGGCGGCGTGCCGGTGTAGTGGCGCAGCCGCGCGAGCGAGAAGTCGGTGCGCAAGCCGTCGAATAGCGCCAGCGGCCGGTTGCCGTCGGCGGTCATCCACAGCCCGTCGGCGATCTCGTCACCGATATGCGCCAGTTCCGTGGCGGGGAAGAATCGCGCCAGCTCGCTCGCGGATACCGTGTCGAGGCTCAGCGCGTGGCCGGGATCGAGGACATAAGGGAAGGGAATTTCCTGCCGACCCGGCACGGCCTCGACCGAGACGTCGTAATCCTCGATCAGCAGCGTCAGTTGCTCGACAAGATAATCCTTGAACAGCGTCGGCTTGGTGACGCTGATCCGATAGTCACCCGGCGATACCAGGCGGCCGAAGGACCGCATCGGGGTCGGGCGGCCGCCTTCGCCGCGAAAGATCAGCCGGATTTCAGGATAGGCGAAACAGCCTTGCGCACGATCCTCCAGCGTGGGCGCGGTGCCGTCGCGGAGATAGAGGGTCAGCGCCTCTTTCAGGCGCGTCACAGAGGCGGTGTAAAGGCGGTCGAGTTCTTCGACGATCTGGACAGCTTGAGTCATCGGACAGAGCTAAGCCCAGATACGCAGGCTGGCAAGCGGGCGCGGACGATGCCGGATCGTCCGCGCGCCAAAAAGGTGTCAGGCCCCCTGCGCCGAATTCTCGTCATCGCCGGGGGTGCGCAGCTTCGACGCGCCGAAGGCCGCGCCTGCGACGGCAGCCGCAACGCCCGCCGCGATTCCCGCAGCGGCGTAAGGGTGTTCCTTCATCTTGCCACCGGCCGCCTTGGCGGCGCCCTGCGCCTTTTCGGTGAAGCTCTTGGGCTCCGCCTGCTTCTCGGGGGGGACATAGGTGGTCATGGCCAAAGCTCCTGTCATTATGCCGGTCCGTGATGGCCAAAAAACGCCCGACGATCCCGCACTGTTCCACCCGCGATCCGACCGCTGGTGCGCTTGGCCCGATCAGAGGACGGAGAGGAGATGCTCGGCAGAGCTGACCTTGAACTCGCCCGGCGCCTCGACGAAAAGCTGTTCCACGACGCCGTCATGGACCAGCATGGTATAGCGCTGGCTGCGCGTGCCCATGCCGAATTTGGACCCGTCCAGCGTCAGGCCGATCGCCTTGGCGAAGTCGGCATTGCCGTCGGCCAACATGGTGATGGCGGTCGCGTCGTTGACCTGGCGCCAGGCCTTCATGACGAACGCGTCGTTGACGGCGGTGCAGGCGATCTCATCGACCCCCTTGGCCCTTATTGCATCCGCCTGGGCAAGGAAGCCGGGCAAATGCTGCGCGGAGCAGGTGGGGGTGAAGGCACCCGGTACCGCGAACAGCGCGACGCGCCGCCCCGCGAAATAGTCGGCCGTTTCGACCTGTTCGGGGCCTTCGTGCGTCACCTTGACCAGCGTGGCATCGGGCAGGCGGTCTCCGACCTTGATCGTCATCGTGCACATCCTTCGGGGCTTTGCCGCAGCACCGTGCCGGGGCGAGCGCGTTCATGGCGCACACCGCGTATAGATTTCAAGCATGGCGGGGCGGTGCGGCGATGCCTATAGTCCAAGGCGTGCATCAACTGACCTATCTCTCCGGCCAATTCCTCCTGGCCCTGCCTGGTATGGCCGACCCCCGTTTCGAACATGCCATCATTGCGATCTGCGCCCATGACGAGGGCGGGGCGCTCGGCATCGGGCTGGGCGCGACGATCGACGGCATCGGTTTCCACACCTTGCTCGACCAGTTCGAGATCGAACATGGCGATATCCCCGACGCGCCGGTCCATTATGGCGGCCCGGTCGAGCCCCGGCGCGGCTTCGTGCTGCACAGCCATGACTGGCAGGGGCAGGACAGCGTCGATGTCGGCGGCCGCTGGGTCCTGTCGAGCACGGTCGACGTGCTGCGCGCCATCGCCGAGGGGAACGGACCGTCGCAATGGATCGTCGCACTGGGCTATGCCGGGTGGGACGCCGGTCAGCTGGAGAAAGAGCTGGGCGAACCCGGTTGCTGGTTCAATGTCGGGGGCGAGCCGAAAATCCTGTTCGACGTGTCTGCCGAGGATCGCTGGCAGGCGGCTTTCGGTGCGGCCGGGGTTGATCCGCGCCAGCTGGTGACGGGCGGCGGGACGGCCTGACGGCGAAGTCGACAAAACGATATAAAGATATCTTTATATTTGATCCCTAAGGCGATCGCCGCTAAGGCGGGCGCCGTGCCGATCGGCGTGCGCGCGCGTCTTGGTCGGCCCCATTTTGCACGGAGTTTCGTCGTGTCCACGACTGCTGCCACCAAGAACGATTACGTCATCAAGGACATCAGCCTCGCTGATTTCGGCCGCGCCGAGATCAAGATCGCCGAGACCGAGATGCCCGGCCTGATGGCCCTGCGCGAGGAATTCGGCGCTGCTCAGCCGCTCAAGGGCGCGCGCATCACCGGCTCGCTGCACATGACGATCCAGACCGCCGTGCTGATCGAGACGCTGACCGCGCTCGGCGCCGATGTGCGCTGGGCGACCTGCAACATCTTCTCGACCCAGGACCATGCCGCCGCCGCGATCGCCGCTGCCGGCATCCCCGTCTTCGCCGTGAAGGGCGAGACGCTGGCCGAATATTGGGATTATGTCGGCGACATTTTCGACTGGGACAAGAATGGTGACGGCACCACCGCCAACATCATCCTGGACGATGGCGGCGACGCGACCATGTTCGCGCTGTGGGGCGCCAAGCTGGAAGCCGGTCAGACCTTCGGCGAGCCGGAGAATGAGGAAGAGGTCGAATTCCAGCGTTCGGTCAAGGCGTTCATCGCCAAGAAGCCGGGCTATCTGACCCAGACCGTCAAGAACCTGAAGGGCGTTTCGGAAGAGACGACGACCGGCGTTCACCGCCTGTACGAGATCGCGAAGAAGGGCGAACTGCCGTTCCCCGCCATCAACGTCAACGACTCGGTGACGAAGTCGAAGTTCGACAACCTGTACGGCTGCAAGGAATCGCTGGTCGACGCCATCCGTCGCGCCACCGACGTCATGCTGGCGGGCAAGGTCGCCGCGGTTGCCGGTTTCGGCGACGTGGGCAAGGGCTCGGCCCAGTCGCTCCGCAATGGCGGCGCGCGCGTGCTCGTGACCGAGATCGACCCGATCTGCGCACTGCAGGCGGCGATGGAAGGCTTCGAGGTCGTGACCATGGATGAGGCCGTGAAGCGCGCCGACATCTTCGTCACCGCGACCGGCAATGCCGACGTCATCACCGCCGATCACATGAAGGCGATGAAGCCCATGTCGATCGTCTGCAACATCGGCCACTTCGACTCCGAGATCCAGATCGCGGCGCTGTCGAACTACAAGTGGACCGAAGTGAAGCCCGGCACCGACCTGGTCGAATTCCCGGACGGCAAGCAGATCATCGTGCTGGCCAAGGGCCGCCTGGTGAACCTGGGCTGCGCGACCGGCCACCCGTCCTTCGTCATGTCGGCCTCGTTCACCAACCAGACGCTCGCCCAGATCGAGCTTTGGACCAAGGGCGAGAACTACAAGAACGAAGTCTATGTGCTCCCGAAGCACCTCGACGAGAAGGTCGCCGCGCTCCACCTCGAAAAGCTGGGCGTCCAGCTGTCGAAGCTGAGCGAGAAGCAGGCCGCTTATATCGGCGTGCCGGTCGAAGGCCCGTTCAAGCCGGATCATTATCGCTACTGATCCCGCATCGAGGTTTTTGCTCGAATGAGAGGGCCGTCCGAAAGGGCGGCCCTTTTTTCTTTGGCGGAACGCCGCGTCCTGGCGTCTTGGTTATGGCGTATCGCGAGCCGATCGGGCTAGAGATGCGTGGATGCAATGTTTCGGCACGGCCCCTCTCGGATGATTGCGATCGGTGATACCGAGGCGGTCCTGTTGGGCGCAGTGGCCTGCGCGCTGATCCTGATCGGCATGGTCCTGCTCTATCTGGGCGCGCGCGCGCGCGCCGAGGCGGCGACGGTGCGGCTGGAACGCGACCGGCTCGACGCCATGCTGCGTGCAGGCCCCGCCCAGGCGATGGTGATGCGCAGCGACGGGCGGATCGAAATGCCACGGCGGCTGGCGGACTGGCTCGGCCTCGCCGACGTCGCGCGCTTTCTGGAAGAACTGACCTATGACGATGCCGGGCTGAGCGCCGAAGATCAGTCGCTGCTGGCCGCCGACCTGACCGCCGCGCAGAAGACCGGGCGCCGCTTTCGCCGGATCGTCCGGCCGCAAGGTTCGTCCCGCACCCTGTTGTTCGATGGCGCGCGCGCGCCCGCCCATCAGGGCGCGGCCGGAGAGGTCGTCATCTGGGTCTTCGACATGACCGAGGCGCAGGACGAGATCGCCCGGCTCGACGGCGAGGCGCGGCGACTGGGCGACGCATTTCAGGCGCTGACCGGACTGATCGAGGCGGCACCGCTGCCTATGTGGTATCGCGGACCCGATCTGCGGCTGGCGATGGTCAACACCGCTTATGTCGAAGCGGTCGAGGGCCGGGACGCCGCCGATGTCGTCGGGCGCGGACTGGAACTGGTGGAAGGATCGGGGCGGGGCGGACCGCTGGCGGGCGCAGCGGCGGCGCGCGACCGGGGGCGACCCCATGAGCAGGTATTGCCAGCGACGATCGACGGTGCGCGGCGGGCGCTGCGTATTTATGATGTTCCGTTGCCGACCGGCGGGATCGCCGGGTTCGCGGTCGATATCGAGGATCTGGAACAGTCGCGCGCGGGCGCCAAGCGCTTTGCCGAGGCACAGCGCGCGATGCTCGACCGGCTGTCGGCGGCGGTCGCGCATTTCGGACCCGATCGCGGCCTCGTCTTCTGCAACCAGCCTTTCCGCCGCATGTTCGCGATGCGTGCCGAGTGGCTGGCCGATCATCCCGAATTCGACCGCGTCCTGGAACGGATGCGCGAGGCCAATCGCAGCCCCGAGGTCCGCGACTTCCCGGGCTGGAAGGCCGAGCGCGTGGGCTGGTTCCGCCAGGCGAGCGGCGGGATCGAGGAGCAATGGCATCTGCCCGGTGGCACGCATCTGCGCGTTGTGGCGCAGCCGCTTCCCGATGGCGGTCTGCTGATGATCTTCGAGGATCGGACCGAGGAAGTGCAACTTGCTTCCGCCCGCGACACGCTGCTGCGCGTGCGGACCGCGACCTTCGACAATCTGTTCGAGGCATTGGGCGTGTTCGCCGCCGATGGCCGGTTGCAACTGTGGAACAACCGTTTTCGAGCGCTTTGGGGCCTGGAAGAGGAATTCCTGACCGGCCATCCGCGGGTCGATCATTTTGCCGATCGGGTGGCTGAACGGCTGGCGACGCCGGGCCGCTCTGCGCTGATCGTCGATCTGGTCCGCTCGGCGACCATCGAGCGGCAGCAACGCGGTGGCCGTGTCACCTTTGCCGATGGACGACATTTCGAATTTGCGGGCGTGCCCCTGCCCGACGGCAATGCGTTGTTCACCCTGCTCGACATCACCGATAGCAGGCGTGCGGAGCAAGCCTTGCGCGATCGCGCCGACGCGCTGGAGGCGGCGGACAAGGTCAAGACGGCCTTCGTCGCCAATATGAGCTATGAGCTGCGCACGCCGCTGACCTCGATCAGCGGGTTTGCCGAGATGCTGCATGGTGGCTTTGCCGGGGCTTTGCCAGAGACGGCGACGACCTATGTCGAGGCGATCCTCGAATCCACCGAGCGGCTGGGCCTGCTGGTCGACGATGTACTCGATCTGACCCGCAGCCAGGCCGATGCGGATATCGCGCGGGACGATGTCGAACTTGCGCGCGTCGCGCGTGCGGCGGCCGATACGATCCGGCCGATCGCGGGACGGCGCAAGCTGGACTTCGCGGTCGAAATCCAGCGGTCGCTCGGTCGCGTCACCGGCGATCGCCGCCGGCTGCAGGAGGTGATCGAGCATCTTCTTCGCCACGCGGTCGAACAGACGCCGGAAGGGGGACGTATCCTGCTCCATGCCGATGGCGATTCGGGTCGCGCCCGTATCGTCGTGTCGGACGATGGGCAGGGAATGGACGAACAGGCGGTCACCCGCGCCTTTGACCGTTTCGCCGAACCCGGGATCAAGGCGACCGGGGAGCGTGCGCTGGGTCTGGGCCTGCCGCTCGCCAAGCAGTTCGTCGAGGCGCATGGCGGGACCATCACCCTGCTGTCCGCCCCGGGCGAGGGGACACTGATCACCGTCGAACTGCCCCGGCGCGTGATGGAAAAGGACAAGGGATGACGATCCGGCTGGCCGATGCCGCCGCCACCGAGGACTTCGGTCGGCGCCTCGCCGCGCATATTCGACCGGGGGACGTGGTCACACTGACCGGTATGCTGGGCGCTGGGAAAACCAGCCTCGCGCGCGGACTGCTTGCCGCGCTGGGGCTGCCGGGCGAGGCGCCCAGTCCCAGCTTCGCCATCGTCCAGCCCTATGCTCCGCCCGAGACGGCGATCCCGGTCCTGCACGTCGATCTCTACCGGCTCGACGGACCCGAGCAGATGGAGGAACTTGGGCTGGACGAGGCGCTGTGGGACTCCGCCCTGATCGTCGAATGGCCCGACCGGGCGGGCGAGGGCGCCTGGCCGCAAGCGCTGGCGCTGACCCTCGACATGGATGCGCGCGGCGGACGTATCTTGACAGCGCAGGTCCCCTCGGGCTGGGAAACGCGATGGCCGATATGACCCCTCCGGCGGATGCCGCCACCTTTCTGACGATGCTGGGATGGGAAGGGGCGGCGATCGTCCCGCTCGCCGGTGACGCCTCTTTCCGCCGTTATTTCCGGGTGACGCTGGGCGCGCGCCGCGCGGTGCTGATGGACGCACCGCCGCCGCATGAGGACCCGCGCCCGTTCATCGCCATCGCTCGCTGGCTGGTCGGTCGGGGTTTCGCGGCGCCCGCGATCCTGGGCGCCGACGAGGATCGCGGCCTGGTCCTGATCGAGGATTTCGGCGACGATCGGATGCGCGAGGCGATCGAGGCCGATCCCGATGCGACGGTCCGGCTCTATAGCGATGCGGTCGATCTTCTGGCCGCGCTGCGCCGCCACGCGCCCGAGGGGCTGGCCCCCTATGACGCCACCGTCCTCCATCGCGAGGTCGGGCTGTTTCCCGAATGGTACACGCCCGCTGTCGGCCTCGACGTCGATGTCGAGGGCTATCGCGCCGCGTGGGATCAGGTTTTCGCGCACGCCATCACCGACCATCCCGTGACCGTTTTGCGCGACTATCATGTAGAGAATTTGATGCTGGTCGGGCCGGAGCGCACGCTCGGCCTGCTGGACTTCCAGGATGCGCTGGCGGGGCATCCCGCCTATGATCTCGTCTCGCTGCTCCAGGATGCGCGCCGCGATGTCGAGCCGTCGATCGAACAGGCGATGCTGCAACGCTATCTGGCCACGACCGGCGAGGGCGATGCGTTCCTGAACGCCTATCACGTACTGGGTGCACAGCGGAACGCCAAGATTATCGGCATCTTCACCCGGCTTTGGAAGCGCGACGGCAAGCCGCGTTACCCGACGCTGTGCCCGCGTGTCTGGGCCTATCTGGAGCGCGATCTGTCGCAGCCGGTGCTGGCGCCGGTCGCGGCCTGGTTTGACGACAATGTGCCGCCCGAACTGCGCGGCGATCCCAAGGTGCTGTCCCGATGACCCGGCAACTCTCGCTCCGCCCGACACCTTCGGGTCAGGTGCCGCGCACCGCGATGGTGATGGCGGCGGGCCTGGGCAAGCGGATGCGCCCGCTGACCGCGACGCGGCCGAAGCCGCTGGTATCGGTGGCGGGCAAGCCGCTGATCGATCATGTGTTCGACCGGCTGGTTGCCGCTGGGGTCGAACGCGCGGTGGTCAATGTCCACTATCTCGCCGACCAGCTGGAAGCGCATCTGAAGGATCGCTTTCCGGGAATAGAGGTCATCATTTCGGACGAGCGCGAACAGCTGCTCGAAACCGGTGGCGGGCTGGTCAAGGCCAAGCCTCTGCTGGGCGACGATCCCATTCTGGTCATCAACAGTGACAATCTCTGGATCGACGGGCCGGTCGATGCGATCCGCCTGCTCGCTTCGCGCTGGGACGAGGAGACGATGGACGCGCTGCTGCTCATGGTCCCGCTGGCGCGCGCGCATAACCATGAAGGGCAGGGCGATTTCCATCTGGGTGCCGATGGCCGCATCACCGCGCGGCGTCAGCGCAGTCGCGTCGCGCCCTTTTCCTATACCGGGCTCCAGATCCTGCACCCGCGCCTGATCGCCGACGCGCCCGCGGGGCCGTTTTCGACCAACCTCTTCTGGGACCGTGCGATCGCAGCGGGTCGGGCTTACGGTCAGGTCCATCAGGGCCTGTGGTTCGATGTCGGCACGCCCCGCGCCATTCCCCAGACGGAGCTGATCCTCGCGGATGGCTGAGCCGCGGCGCCCGAGATTGCACACCATCCCGGCGCACCGCGGCTTTGCCGATGCGCTGGTTGCCGGGTTGATGCGGCGCAGCGGGGGTGATCCGCTGACGCTGGCGCAGGGCATGATCCTGCTGCCGACCAACCGCGGCGTCCGCGCGGTGACCGAGGCATTCGTGCGCGCGAGCGGCGGCGGCCTGATCCTGCCGCGCATGGTGGCGCTGGGCGACCCCGAACTGGGCGAGGCGGCGGGTTCCGCGCTCGACCCGGCGGATGCCGACGCGCCGCCGCCTCCGGCCATTTCGCCCTCAGCCCGGCGGATGATCCTGGCGCGTCTGGTCGAGCAGGAGCGGCAGCGCGCGGGTCATCCCGTGACGGCGGCCGAGGCCGTCCGGCTGGCGGGCGATCTGGCGCGGACGCTGGACCAGATGCTGGTCGAGGAGGTCGATCCGGCCGAACTTGCCGCGCTCGACCTCGGTCCCGAACTGACCGAACATTGGCAATCGGCGCTGGCGACCTTCTCGGTGGTGCTCGACCGTTGGCCCGCAGTGCTGGAGCGGATGGGACGGATCGATGCCGCCCGCCGTCGGACGCTGCTGCTCGACCGGATCAGCGCGCGGTGGCGGGACGAGCAGCCCGCCGGGTTCGTCTGTGCAGCGGGCGTCACCGATACGGCGCCTGCGGTCGCGCGGCTGCTGCGCTGCGTGTCGGAAATGCCGGGCGGCTCGGTGGTGTTCGCCGGGCTCGACCTGACCATGCCGGACGAAGAATGGAGTGCGCTCGGCCCGCACAAGCCCGATCCTGACACCGGCCGCACCCGCCGTTCGATCGAGACGCATCCGCAATATGCGCTCAAACTCCTGCTCGACCGGATGGGCGTCGGGCGGGGCGAGGTGACGGTCTGGCGTGGCGGCGGCGATTATGACGCCGGTGCAGCGCGCGGGCGGGCCATCGCCAACGCCATGGCCCCGGCGGATTTCACCGGCAAATGGACCGATCTGCCCGCCGAGGACCGGCGATTGTCGGGCGTCTCTACGATCGAACTGGCTACCCCGGCCGAGGAAGCGCAGGCGATCGCGCTGGCGCTGCGCGAGGCGATCGAGGAGCCGGGGCGTACCGCTGCGCTCGTGACGCCCGACCGCGCCCTGGCGCGGCGGGTTGCGGCACATTGTCGGCGCTGGGGGATACTGATCGACGATACGGCGGGCCGGCCCTTGTCGATCCTGTTGCCGGGCACATTCCTGCTGCAACTGGCCGAAGCGGCGGCGCAGCATTTCGCACCTCTGCCGCTGCTCGCGCTTCTCAAACATCCGCTGATCCACGGCAATATGGAGCGGGTCGAGTGGCTGGATGGCGTGCGCGCGCTCGATAAGGCCCTGCGCGGCCCGCGCCCCGCGCCGGGGCTGGAGGGGATCGCCGCGCATGTCGCCGACAAGCCGACCGCCTCGGCCTTCTGGACCAAGGCCGCGCCGATGCTGGAGGCGGTCGGACGGACCTTCGGCGACGGGCCGCAGGGGCTGCGCAGCCTGCTCGCCTGTCTGCGCGAATGCGGCCAGACGCTGTGCGGTGACGCGCTATGGACCGGGCCGCAGGGGCGCGCGGCGGCCGAGTTCCTGGCGGGTTACGAGGAGGAGGCCGATCACGGCCCCGCGCGTGTCGACCCGGCCGAGCTTCCCGGCCTTCTCCGCAGCCTTTTCGACGAGATCGCGGTGCGCGCCATCCCGCGCGAGGGGCAGCATCCGCGCCTCGCCATCTACGGCCCGATCGAGGCGCGGCTCCAGACCGCCGATCTGATGATCGCGGGCGGCTTGAACGAGGGCGTATGGCCGGGGCGGCCCGCGCCCGATCCGTGGCTGGCCCCGCGTATCCGCTCGCTATTGGGGCTGGTCGGGCTGGAACAGCGGATCGGTATCGCCGCGCATGATCTGGCGCAGGCGATGGGCGCGCCGCGTGCGATCCTGACCCGCGCACGCCGCGATGCGAGCGGGCCGACGCTCGCCTCGCGCTTCTGGCTACGCTTGCAGGCCATGGCGGGCGAGCGGTTCGAAGCGCATCCGAACCTGGCGCGCTGGGCGGTCGAGCTGGACCGGCCGGAGGATTACGCCCCCGTCGACCGCCCCGCGCCCAAGCCGCCCGCTGCACTTCGGCCGACTGCCATCTCCGTTACGGAGGTCGATCGGCTGAAGGCGGATCCTTACGCCTTCTACGCGCGTCGGGTGTTGCGTCTGTCGCCGCTCGACCCGGTGGATGCTGATCCCAGTGCGGCGTGGCGTGGTACCGCCGTCCACGACATTCTGGAGACGTGGTGGAAGGAGGACCGCTGCGACGTCGAGGCGCTGCGCCCGCGCGCGCTGGCGATGCTACGCGACCAGAACACCCATCCGATGATGAGGGCGCTGTGGCAGCCGCGCTTGATCGAGGCGATCGACTGGATTGCCAAGGAAGTCGCCATCAAGGCCGCGGAAGGCCGCCACGTCCTGAGCGCGGAAGGCAAGGGCGAGGCCAAGCTGGCGGGTGTCACGTTGACCGGCCGGTTCGACCGGATCGACAAGGCGGCGGACGGATCGTTGGTGGTGATCGATTACAAGACCGGCAAACCGCCCTCTACGACGGCGGTGCGCGAGGGGTTCAGCTTGCAGCTGGGCCTGCTCGGCCTGATCGCCGAGCGTGGCGGATTCGAGGGCGTGTCCGGCAAGGCGGGCGGGTTCGAATACTGGTCGCTCGGGCGTGGGCGCGAAGGGCTGGGCTATATCGCCACGCCGGTCGATCCCGATGGCAAGCGTGAACGTATCCGCACCGACGAGTTCGTCGGCATCGCGGCCGCGAACTTCGCCGAGGCGGCGGGCCAGTGGCTGACCGGCGATGCGCCGTTCACCGCCAAGCTGGTGCCGGAATATGCGCCCTATGCGGAATATGACCAGCTGATGCGGCGGGATGAATGGTATGGCCGTGATCGGTAAATCCCCACCTTTGTTCGCGCTGGGCGAAGTTGAAGCGCACGGGATGACTATCTTTCTGGGCGATGGCGGGGCGTGGCCTTCGACTTCGCTCAGGCTGAGCGGGGTAAGGGGCGTTTTCCGAACGGCCGGTCGCCAGGAGCAAGTCGCATGAGCGCCCGCCCCATGGCCAACCTCCCCCCGCTTAAGGGCGATCAGGCCGCCGCGAGCGATCCCGCCGCGCATGTCTGGCTGTCCGCCTCGGCGGGCACCGGCAAGACGCAGGTGCTCGCCGCGCGCGTGTTTCGCCTGCTGCTGCGCGGCGTGGCGCCCGAAGCGATCCTTTGCCTGACCTTCACCAAGGCCGGCGCGGCGGAAATGGCACAGCGGATCAACGGTCGCCTCGCCGCCTGGGTGCGGATGCCCGAAACCGAGCTGTTCGCCGATCTCAAGGCGCTGGGCGAGACTGCGACCCCGGAGTTGCGCGAACGGGCGCGGACATTGTTCGCGCGCGTGCTCGACGCGCCGGGCGGGGGGCTTCGCATCCAGACCATTCACGGCTTTTGTCAGGGCCTGCTTGCCGCCTTCCCGGTCGAGGCGGGTCTGGCCCCCGGTTTCCGACCGCTGGAGGCGCGCGAGGAGGCGGTACTGGCGCGCGAGGCGCTGGCCCGGATGCTGGAAACCGCCGAGCGCGAAGGCCGCGTTGGTCCGATCGAGACGGTCGGTGCGCTGTCGCTGCGGCTGGGCGAGGGTGGGGCGGAGGCCTTCCTGGCCGCCTGCGCTCGCGCGCCCGGATCACTGGAAGCATTGCCGACCGGCATCCAGCCGTGGCTCCGCCGCGCGCTCGACCTGCCCGCCGGCAATATCGACGAGGCGATTGCCGAAGGTGTCGAGGAGATCGACGAGGATGCGGTCGTCCGGCTGGCGGGCGCGAACCGCGCCTGGGGCACCGCTACCGGCGACAAGGCAGCGGCGACCTTGGAGCGCTGGATCGGCAGCGATCGCGCAGGCCGGGTGGCCTTGCTCGATGAGCTGATGGGCACGGTCTTCACCGCCAAGGGTGAGCCCCGCAAGGCGTCCAAGAAGCTGACCGATGCCGACCCCGATTATGAGGAGATGGCCCGCGAACTGGGCGAGGCGTGCCGTCATCTGCTGGGCCTCGCGGCGCGGGCACGTCATGCCGATCTGCTCGCCGACGCGCTGACCGTGGGGCGTGACTACGCGCGCGCCTATACCCTGTCCAAGCGCGCCATCGGTGCGGTCGATTTCGACGATCTGATCCGCACCACGGTCGAGCTGCTCGAACGGCCGGGGATCGGCGAATGGGTCCGCTATAAGCTGGACCAGGTGACCGAGCATGTCCTGATCGACGAGGCGCAGGATACCAACGCGCATCAATGGCGGATCGTGCGAGCCCTGGCCGACGAATTCTTCGTCGGACGCGGGCTCTATGCGCCCTCGACGCGGACGCTGTTCACTGTCGGCGACCACAAACAGGCGATCTTCGGATTCCAGGGCACCGACCCGATCAACTTCCGGGCGGCCGAGCTGCATTTTTCGCGCCGCGCCGGGGAGGTGGCGGGGGATGACGAGTGGCCACCCGAGGAGCGCGGCCTCCCCTTCAATCAATTGTCGCTGACCCACAGCTTCCGCTCGACCACCCCGATCCTGGAGTTTGTCGACGCCGCGATCGCGGCGCTGGGCGAGCCCGGAATGGGCATGGGCCACGAGGTCGAACGTCACGCCAGCGAGGTGAAAGGCCCCGGCCGCGTCACGCTCTGGCCGCCGGTCGTGGCGGGCGGCAGCGACGAGGACGAGGAAGGCTGGATCGATGATGCGGTGCGCAAGGTGGCCACCGACATCGCGCGCGCCGTCCGCCGCTGGCTGGATGACGGCGTCATGCTGGAAAGCAAGGGCCGCCGCCTTGAACCGCAGGATATCATGATCCTGGTCAAGCGACGCGGCGATCTCGCCTCGCTGATCGTCGCGCGACTCTATGCCGAAGGGGTGCCGGTCGCGGGTGTCGACCGGCTGCGGCTGAACGCGCCGCTGGCGGTACAGGATTTGCTGGCGACGGTGCGGTTCGCGCTCCAGCCCGAGGATGACCTGTCGCTGGCCTCGTTGCTGGTATCGCCGTTGATCGGCTGGTCGCAGGATCGGTTGATGGCGGCGGGCCACCGCGAGCGCGGATCGCTCTGGGCGCATCTGACGCGCACCTTGCCCGCCGAGGATCTGGCGCCGCTTCGCCAGATGCTGTCTCGGGCCGACGTGTCTACGCCGTACCAGTTTCTGGAGGAATTGCTGTCGGGGCCGCTCGATGGGCGGCGCAAGCTGATCCGTCGGCTTGGAACCGAGGCGCGCGATCCGATCGAGGAGTTGCTCAACGCCGCGCTGACCTTCGAAAGCACGACGACGCCCTCGCTCCAGCGCTTCCTCGACTGGTTCGATCGCGGCGATGTCGAGATCGTGCGCGACCCCTCCGCGCCGCTCGACGCGGTACGGGTGATGACCGCGCACGGGTCCAAGGGGTTGCAGGCCCCGCTGGTCATCCTTGCCGACGCCACCGCCGATCCGACCGCTTCGCCCCGCTCGATCCTGCGCTGGATGCCCGAGCCCGGCGCGCTGCCGATCCCGGTCTTCCCCCCGCGCGCCGAGGAGCGGGGCGGGCCGCTCGATGCGGTAGCGGCCGAGATCGCCGCGCGCGAACTCGCCGAGCATTGGCGGCTCTTCTACGTCGCGGCGACTCGGGCCGAGGAGCAGTTGGTGGTGGCGGGGGCGCTCGGCAAGCGGGCGGCCGGGGTGCCGCCGCTGCACAGCTGGTACGCCACCTGCGCCCGCGCGATGACTGCGCTGGGTGTGCCGGAGGTAGAGCCGGGCGACGGCCAATCCCGCCTGTTCCTGGGCAAGAAGCCACTGCCGCCGATCGCCCCGCGCGCGGATGTCGTCTTGGTGTCAGAGGTGCGCAAGGAGACGAAGCTACCCGAATGGATCCATGCGCCCGCGCCGCAGGAGTCGCGACCACCGCGTCCGCTCGCCCCCTCGCAACTGGGCGAAGACATGGTCGCCGATCCGCCACCGACGCCTGCAATGCGCGCCGCCGCCGAGCGCGGGCGGCTGATCCATTGCCTGCTCGAACGTGTGCCGCCGGTCGCCCCCGAACAGCGACGGGGGGCCGCGGAGCGCTGGCTGACCCAGGCGGCGGGGGTCGAGGACGCGGCCTTGCGTGCGGACGTGACCGATGCCGTTTTCGCGATCCTCGATGATCCGGCCTATGCCCCGCTATTCGGTCCCGGATCGCTGGCAGAGGCGCCGATCGCAGCAACGCTGGCCAATGGGCTCGTCGTATCCGGGCGGGTCGATCGACTGCTGATCGGTGCCGAGGGGATACGGCTGATCGACTATAAGACCGGGCGGCGCGCGCCAGGCGGGATCGGGGATGTGCCCGTGTTCCATCTGGCGCAGATGGCCGGCTATGCCGCCGCACTGGAGGTGATCTTTCCGGGACGCCCCGTATCGGTCGCGTTGCTCTACACGGCCGGCCCGCGCCTCATCACCGTGCCCGAGGCGGTGCTGGCCGTCCACAAGCCCGGCTATCGGGGCGGGGAGCAAAGCTTGGCCCTCGGTGGTTGAGCGGCGGTGCTCGGCGTCTTAAATCAACGGCAATTCAAGGAGTGAATGGAACATGGCAACCAAGCAGATCACCGACGCCAGCTTTGAAGCGGACGTCCTGAACTCCGACAAGCCGGTGCTGGTCGATTTCTGGGCCGAATGGTGCGGACCGTGCAAGATGATCGGCCCGTCGCTGGAGGAACTGTCCGAGGAACTGGGCGAGCAGGTGACGATCGCTAAGCTGAACATCGACGACAATCCCGATGCGCCCGGCCGTTACGGCGTGCGTGGCATTCCGACGATGATCCTGTTCAAGGGCGGCGCTGCCGCCGCGACCAAGGTCGGCGCAGAGCCCAAGGGCCGGATCAAGGCCTGGCTCGAAGGCGCACTGTAAGACAGGGGCAGGAAGGTCTCTGCGAGGCCCCGTGCCCTCCCCAAACCCCTCCCGCCTGCGGGAGGGGCTTTTTTATGTCCTGCGCTTTCCCAACGGCACGCCCCTCCCGCAAGCGGGAGGGGCTTTTGTTTGGGCTCAGCTCAGCGGGATCATTACCACGTCGCGAAACGGCGCACGCTCCTGCAACGCCGCATACCAGCGCTCCAAATTCGGCCGCGACGGCCGCTCGACCGGCAGTTGGAACCAGCTATTCGCATAGGCCGCGACCGGAATATCGCCGACCCCGAACGCCTCGCCCGACAGCCATTCCTGCTGCCTCAGCACATCGTCCAGAATCGCCGATAGTCCCGCCGCCCGCGCAACGCTCCGTTCGATCAACGCCAAATCGCGCTTATCGGCTTCGGTGCGCACCATCTGGAAGAAGATCGGCCGGATCGCATCGGCCCAGGTAAAGCCCCAGTCCATCCACCGTTCCGCCGACGCCCGCGCTTTTGGATCGGTCGGATAGAATGCCTCGCCACCATGGTTGGCCGCCAGATAGCGCAAAATGCTGTTCGACTCCCACAGCACGAAGCCGTCATCCTCGATCGTCGGGATCAGCGCATTGGGGTTGAGCGCGCGGTACGCCTCGTCCATCCCGAATGCGCCGCCGACATCGCGGCGGTCATAGGTCAGCCCCATTTCCTCTGCCAGCCAGACGACCTTCTTGACGTTGTGCGAGTTGATCCGGCCCCAGATGGTCAGCATCCGCCTCAGCTCCGATAATCGGCGTTGATCGAGATATAGCCGTGCGTCAGGTCGCAGGTCCAAACCGTCGCGACGCCTTCGCCCAGGCCCAGATCAACGCCGACCGCGATCTCCTGCCCCTTCAGATGCGCGGCGACGGGGGCTTCGTCATAGCCCTCGACCGCCAGACCGTCCTTGGCCACCAGCGTCTCGCCGAAGCGGATCGACAGCTTGTCGCGCTCGGCCGGTTCACCCGCCTTGCCGACCGCCATGACGACGCGGCCCCAATTGGCGTCCTCGCCCGCGATCGCGGTCTTCACCAGCGGCGAGTTGGCGATCGACATGGCGATGCGGTGCGCCGAGCGGTCGCTCTCTGCGCCCTCGACGCGAATTTCGATCAGCTTGGTCGCGCCCTCGCCGTCGCGCACGACCAGCAGCGCGAGTTGATGGCACAGATCGGCCAGCGCCGCGCGGAAGGCGTCGGCCCCGTCGCTGTCGTCATCGGTCAGCGGCGCATTGCCCGCCTTGCCGGTAGCAAAGGCCAGCACCGTGTCGCTGGTCGAGGTGTCGCCATCGACCGTGATGCACGAGAAGCTGCGGCCATTGGCGGCGGAGAGCGCGCGTTGCAGGAACTCCGGCGCGACGGCGGCATCGGTGAAGATGAAGCCCAGCATTGTCGCCATGTCCGGCGCGATCATGCCCGAACCCTTGATGATCCCGGCCAGCGTCACCGTGCGGCGATCGACCACTGCGGTCGTCGTCGCGCCCTTGGCGAAGGTGTCGGTGGTCATGATCGTTGCGGCGGCCTCTTCCCAGCCACAGGGCTCGGCGGTGAAGGCCGCGTCCAGCCCGGCCTCGGCCTTGTCGATGGGTAGCGGCACGCCGATCACGCCGGTGGAGGCGACGAACACGTCCGAAGGCTGGCAGTCCATCGCGGCGGCGGTGCGCGCGGCGATCGCCTCGACGGCGGCGCGGCCCCGATGCCCGGTAAAGGCGTTGGAGTTGCCCGCATTGACGACCAGCGCGCGGGCGTGGCCCAGCACCAGCGCCTGGCGGCACCATTCGACCTCCGGGCTAGGGCATTTGCTGGTGGTCAGCACACTCGCCACGCTGGTCCCCTCGGGCAGCGTTACGAAGGTCAGGTCGCAGCGATCCCAATTCTTGTACCGCGCCCGGGCGACGCGAAGCGTCACGCCGTCGATGGCTGGCAGGGTCGGAAAGGGCTTGGCGAGGGGCGAGGTGGCGGTGCTCATAAGGGCAAGCTACATAACCGAGCGTGTAACCGGAGCAAGCGCTTCCATCGTCTTGACCCACTCCGGAAGGGCCGCTTTGATAGACATGGGCTGTACCGGGGGCGGGGGCAATGCGGGGTGACGAACGGGGGCTGCGGAACGGGGTGCTGGCCATGGTCGGCCTGCTCCTCGTGCTGCTCCTCATTCTGGTGTCGCTGCTGATCGCGCGCGCTTATGACTGGCATTATCGGCACGTTCCGAGGACCTTGGCGCGTGATCTTCCGGTCGCCGCCGTTCCACCTCGCCTCTCCGGCAATCCGGCCGTCTATTTCGGGCCGGATTCCTATCCAGCCGAGGCCCAGCGCGAGGGATGGGAGGGGCGTTCGAGCGTGGCGGTGCAGGTCGATCCAAACGGCACACCGACGGGGTGCGAGGTGGTGCGATCCAGCGGCCATGCGGTTCTCGACGAAGCGACGTGCCGCACGGTCGTGCGCCGGGTCCGCTTCGACCCTGCCCGCGATCGCCAGGGTCGGGCCGTGAGTGGCATATATCGCCCTATCAACGTTCGCTGGCAGTTGCCGCCGGAATCGAAACCGGGCGAATGAGCAGAGATCCATGCAACGGATGGACGCGCCGCGCGTATCTGCCTAAGACAAGCCTCGCATGAACCTGCTTCTGCTCCTTTCTGCCCTTTTGTCCGCGCTGACCGGCGTGGGGGCGAGCGCGCGTGCCCAGGAGGCGCGGGGAGTCGTGGCAGAGTGCAGCATCGCGGCGGCCGCCAAGCAGGCGGCCGTGGCGCGCGCTGCGACGCGGCCCGTACAGGCGCTGGCTGCGCTTATTGAAACGGCTCGCACGTTCGCGGTCTTCCGAGCTGCGACGCCCCGGCCGATCGCGGCAATCTTCATGGGCCGTCGGCGCGAATAGCCCCGGCGTCGGCCTAGGCCGACCTATTCCTTGCCATTTGCAGTCGCGCGCGCCCGGACCTTCGGCGCTGCGCCTATCTCACGATATTCAGTCAGGAAATCGCTTATGTTCGGCGGCCTCGCCAAGTCCCTGTTCGGTTCGTCCAACGACCGTTACGTCAAGTCGCTCAAGCCGACCGTCGCCAAGATCGCTGCCTTCGAGCCCGAGATGGAGGCGATGACGGACGCACAACTGGCCGCGCAGACGGTCAAGTTTCGCGAGCAGCTGGATCAGGGCGCGACGCTCGACAGCCTGCTGCCCGAGGCGTTCGCCACGGTGCGCGAAGCCGCCAAGCGCGTGCTGGGCCAACGCCACTATGACGTGCAGATGATCGGCGGCATCGTGCTCCATCGCGGCGAGATCGCCGAGATGCGTACGGGCGAAGGCAAGACGTTGGTCGCCACGCTCGCCACGTACTTGAACGCGCTGCCCGGCAAGGGCGTGCATGTCGTCACGGTCAACGACTATCTGGCCAGCCGCGACGCCGCGACCATGGGCCGCATCTACAATTTCCTGGGCCTGACCACCGGCGTCATCATCCCCAATCTGGACGATGCGCAGCGCCGGGCGGCCTATGACGCTGACATCACTTACGGCACGAACAACGAGTTCGGTTTCGACTATCTACGCGACAATATGAAGTATGAGCGCTCATCGATGGTGCAGCGCCCCTTCAACTATGCGATCGTCGACGAGGTCGACTCGATCCTGATCGACGAGGCGCGCACGCCGCTGATCATCTCCGGCCCGACCGACGACAAGTCGGAGCTGTATATCGGCGTCGATGCGATCGTGAAGCAGCTGACCGCCGATGATTACGAGAAGGACGAGAAGCAGAAGTCGATCATCCTGACCGAGGACGGCACCGAGCGCGCCGAGCGCCTGCTGGAGGCCGCCGGGCTACTCCAGGGCGAAAACCTCTACGACTTCGAGAACACCCAGGTCGTCCATCACCTGAACCAGGCGCTGCGCGCGAACATGATGTTCAAGCGCGACACCGATTACATCGTGAAGGACGGCAAGGTCATCATCATCGACGAGTTCACCGGCCGCATGATGGACGGGCGACGCTGGTCGGAGGGCCTGCATCAGGCGGTCGAGGCGAAGGAGGGCGTCAATATCGAGCCCGAGAACCAGACCATGGCCTCGATCACCTTCCAGAATTATTTCCGCATGTACCCGAAGATTTCGGGCATGACCGGCACCGCCGCCACGGAAGCAGGCGAATTCTACGACATCTACAAGATCAACGTCGTAACCATCCCGACCAACCTGCCCATCGCGCGCGTCGATGAGGAGGACGAGTTCTACAAGAACACCCAGGACAAGTTCCTGGCGATCGCCAAGAAGATCCGCGATCATGCCGCCAAGGGTCAGCCGGTGCTGGTCGGCACCGTGTCGATCGAGAAGTCCGAACTGCTCAGCGAGTTCCTGACCCAGGAAAGCGTGCCGCATAAGGTGCTGAACGCGCGCTATCACGAGATGGAGGCGCATATCGTCGCGCAGGCGGGCCGTCTGGGCGCCGTTACCATCGCGACCAACATGGCGGGCCGCGGCACCGACATTCAACTGGGCGGCAACCTCGAATTCCGTATGCTCGACGAGCATCCCGAACTGGTCGAGGGCACCCCCGAATATGAGGAAGCGGCGACCCGCATCCGCGCCGAGATCATCGCGGAAAAACAGAAGGTGCTGGAAGCGGGCGGCCTGTTCGTGCTCGGCACCGAGCGTCACGAAAGCCGCCGCATCGACAACCAGCTGCGTGGTCGTTCGGGGCGTCAGGGCGATCCGGGCCTGTCGCGCTTCTACCTCAGCCTCGACGACGATCTGCTCCGCATCTTCGGGCCGGACACGCTGTTCGCCAAGATGATGCGCAGCAATATCGAGGATGGCGAGGCGATCGGCAGCAAGTGGCTGTCCAAGGCGATCGAGACCGCGCAGAAGAAGGTCGAGGCACGCAACTACGACATTCGCAAGCAGGTCGTCGAATATGATGACGTGATGAACGACCAGCGCAAGGTCATCTACGAACAGCGCGCCGACATCATGGATGCCGAGACGGTGGGCGATGTCGTCGCCGACATGCGCGCCGAGACGGTCAACGCGATCGTCGGCACCGCCTGCCCGCCCAACAGCTACCCTGAGCAGTGGGACGTGGCGGGCATGAAGCAGCAGCTGAAGGACCAGCTGAACCTCGAGCCGCCGATCGACGACTGGCTGACCGAAGAGGCGATCGATCCCGAAATCGTGCTGGAGCGCGTCACTGCCGAGGCGGACGCGATGGTCGAGGCCAAGGCCAAGGAACTGGAGCCCGACACCTGGACCAGCGTCGAAAAGTCGATCCTGCTCCAAAATCTCGACCATCACTGGAAGGAGCATCTGGCAACGCTCGACGCGCTGCGCCAGGTCGTCCACCTGCGCGCCTATGCGCAGAAGACGCCGATCAACGAATATAAGCATGAGGCGTTTTCGCTGTTCCAGCGGATGCTCGACAATATCCGCGAGGATGTGACGCGCACCATCGCCTATGCCCAGTTCCAGCTTCAGGCGCCGCCCGAACTGCCCGAGCTGCCGGACTTCATCACCTCGCACTTCGATCCGTTCACCGGCGAGGACAACAGCAACGACTGGGACGCCGCCGCGCGCGGGCTGCTCCAGCCGCAGATGCCGCCGATGCAGATCCCCCAGCCCGAGGGGGCGGACCTCGGCACCGATCCGGCTCAGTGGGAAGGCCGCGTCAATCGCAACGCGCCGTGCCCCTGCGGCTCGGGGCTGAAGTACAAGCATTGCCATGGGGCCGTGACGGCCTGATCATTTTTCGACCGGTAGAATAGAAGGGCGGTGGGTTTCGGCTCGCCGCCCTTTTCATTCCTCCCCTTGCAGGGGAGGAACAGACAGGCTCCGTTCAGCGATGCGGCGCGATCCTCCGGCGACAGGGAGGACCCATCGTGAAACGCTATGCGATTTCGGCCGTCATCCTAGCCGCGCTGCCCGCTGCCGCGCCCGCGCAGTTCGTCAGTGCCGGGCCGCCAGCCGACATCCTCGCCATGCCCAACCAACCGAATATTGCCGCCGATCGCCGCGACATCCGCCGCTCCATTCGCGAGGCGCAGCGCACCGGCGACATAACGCGCGCCGAGGCCCGATCCTTCCGGCGGGAAGATGCCGCGATCGGCGAATTGGGCGAGCGCTTCGGGCAGAACGGATTGTCGCTGTCCGAGGAGCATGAGCTGCAGGCCCGTACCCAGGCGCTGCGTGGCATGGTCGAGGCCCGCCGGGTGCGCGGCGGTCGGCCCTGAGCCCCAAGAAAAAGGGCGGCCACCCCGTCAGGTGACCGCCCCATGATCGAGTCTCCGGATCGAATTACTTCGGCATCACCACCGTCGGCCCGATCGTCGAGACGATCGCGCGGGCGTCGAACGCGCGGAGATTGTCGCGCGGGATCGGACCCTTGCGCATCACGACCTCGGCGGTCGCCTCATAGCGGTCGATGGTGTTGATATCCATGTTGTTGCCGAAGAAGGGATCGCCCCAGAACGGATCCCAGCTGCGCCAGCCAAAGCCGCGGCCATAATAGCGCCACGACGGACCCCACCAGCCACCGCCCCAGCCCCCGAAGCCCGGCCCGAAGGCGCCCGGCGTCGAATAGGTGCGCGAGCGTAGCTGCGTGTCACGGTCGGCCATCACGAAATAGTCATAGCCATTGGCCAGCGTCAGTTCGGCCGCCCGGTACAGCAGATAGCGTTCCACCGTATCCCGCGAGGTTACGGTATTGCCGGCGAAGCTGACGATGAACCGACCGGGTTCAAGCTGCTGGTCGGAATAGCCGGTGCGGTAAAAGCCTGATCCGGTGGCGGGCCGATAGGTGGTTTCGGTCGCGCATCCCGCGACCATCAAGGTGCTGGCGCCGACCAGCGCGAGCGCGATCTTACGACCGAATTGCATGGACTTTTTTCCTTTCCTGCCGTCCGGCCGTGCCGGGCGACACCAGTCCTGTAGCGTATGGCAGCAAAACGGTCGATGAACGGTTTGGCTCCCGCGATGAATAGTGCGTCACGCACCCGCAATATGGATTGCAATTTGCCGCCGATGCGCGGCCCGGCGATGTTCGAACAGATAGATTCCCTGCCAGGTCCCGAGCGCCAGCCGCCCCCCGATCAACGGAATCGACAGGTTCACGCCGGTCAGGATCGCGCGTAGATGGGCCGGCATGTCGTCCGGCCCCTCATCGTCATGGGCATAGGCGCGGGCATCCTCGGGGGCGATGCGTGCGAAATAATCGAGGATGTCGGTCTTCACCTCGGGTGCCGCGTTTTCCTGAATAAGGAGCGAGGCAGAGGTATGACGGCAGAACAGCGTCAGCAATCCCGCCTCCATCCCCTGTTCCCCTGCCCAGGCGGCGATGGGCCGGGTGATCTCCGTCAGGCCTTGACCATTTGTGTCGAAGGTCATTGTCGTGGTGGCTTGGCGCATCACCTCTCAATGCCCGACGCGTCGAAACGATGCCAGTCGCGACCGAATTGAACGGGTCAGATCGATATGCGTTGTGCCCGCTTGAGGAAAAGGAGATCTGCCATGAAAGCCCTGCTCACCGCTCTGGCCGTCGTTACCGTCGCCGCCCCCATCGCCGCGACGCCGGCCGTCGCGCAGGATCGCGATTATCGCTGGCATGGCGATCGCAACGACTGGGATGCCTCACGCGACTATCGCCGTGGCAATTATCGTGAGCGTCGCCTGACCCGCGATGACCAGATTTTCCGGGGTCGCGATGGGCGCACCTATTGCAAGCGCAATGACGGCACCACCGGCCTGGTGATCGGCGCGGTTGGCGGCGGCGTGCTGGGCAATGTGATCGGCGGCGGTACGTTGGGTACGCTGCTGGGGGCAGGCGGCGGCGCGCTGCTGGGCCGTTCGATCGATCGCGGCAAGGTCCGCTGCCGCTAAGATCGGAAGAATGAGGGCGTCGGCGGACGGGGTTCGCCGACCCCCCCTTCATTTTTCTGGCCAAGGATGCTGCTCGTGCCCCATGATGCGCATGGGAGGCACGGGATGGCATTTGATTTGAAGTGGACGACCGCGATGGCGGCGGCCTTGCTGGCCAGCGGTTGCAATCGCGCAAAGGCCGACGACAACTGGACAGCCGATCGCGACACGGCGATCTGTACCGATGCGAAAGGCGTGCGACTTCCCGATGATCGCTGTCGGCAGCATCGCGTGGGCAGTGGCGGGGCCTTCTGGTATTTTCTGGGGCGCGGCCGGGCGATCCCCTATTTTGGCGAACGCGCGGCGGGCGGCAGCTTCCGCGCCGCGACCGGCACGCGCTATTCCTTCGCACCGCCCGGCAGCGCGATGACCCGCGCCGCGGCGGTCAGCCGAGGGGGCTTCGGCGCATCGGCACGTCGTTTCGGCAGCGTCCACGCATGATTCGCCAGACCCTGAGCCCGCGACCCGACTGGCAGGCGAAGGTCGAGGCGCTGGGTCTGATCTGGCACGAGGGGCGCGAGCGGCCCTACTGGGATGAAAGCGCCTGCTATCGCTTCACCCGTGCGCAAGTCGCCACGGTCGAGCGCGCGACGACCGAGCTGTACCGGCTGTTCCTGGCAGCAGGAGAGGCGGTGGTCAGCGATCCGGCGCTGCTGCGACGCTTCGCCATTCCGCCTGCCTTTCACGACCCGATCCGCGAAGCCTGGGAGGCCGAACCGCCCGCGCTGAATTTTGGGCGTTTCGATCTGGGCTATGACGGCGCGGACGCGCCCAAGCTGTTCGAATTCAACTGCGACACGCCGACCTCGCTGCTGGAGGCGGCGGTGGTGCAATGGGCGTGGAAGGAGGAATGCTTTCCCGCGCTCGACCAGTTCAACGCCCTGCACGAGGCGCTGGTCGCTCGCTGGACCGAGATCGCGCCCGCTCTGCCCGCCACGCTCCATGTCGCGCATGTCGAGGACCTGGCGGGCGAGGATGCCGTGACCGCCGCCTATTTGCGCGACACGGCCGAGGCGGCGGGCATCACCACCGTGCCGATTCTGATGGAGCGGATCGGCTGGAACCACGAAACGCACTGCTTCGTCGACGAGGCGGACCTGCGGATCGAGGCTCTGTTCAAGCTCTATCCCTGGGAGTGGCTGGTCCATGAGGAGTTCGCCACCCATCTGCTCGACAATCTAGAGCGCGGCGACCTGACCTGGATCGAGCCGATCTGGAAGATGATCTGGTCGAACAAGGCGATATTGCCGGTGCTATGGGACCTGTTTCCCGGCCACCCGAACCTGCTGCCCGCCAGTTTCTCGGTGCCGAGCGGGGACGCGGTTGCCAAACCGATGCTGTCGCGCGAGGGCGCGAATGTCTCGATCCGCAAGGCCGGGAGCATCGTCGCGGAAACAGCGGGGGACTATGGCGACGAAGGCTATATCTACCAGTCGCTCTACCGTCTGCCGGAAATGGCACCCGGATGTTTTCCAGTGCTGGGAAGCTGGGTGGTCGACGGCGCGGCCGTGGGGATGGGGATCCGCGAGGACGGGTTGATTACCTCGAACACTGCGCGGTTCGTGCCGCATGTGATCGACGGTTGATCCGTCATGGCTGGCGCTGTCTGGGGGAAAACAGCGCCGGTGGCTCCCTGAGTAGGATTCGAACCTACGGCCGCTCGATTAACAGTCGAGAGCTCTACCGCTGAGCTATCAGGGAATGTTCCGGCGCTGTGGAGGGGTCCTATATAGGGCTCGAAAAATGCCGCAACCCCTTTTTTGACGGTTTTGCGTAAGTCCGTCCGCCAAATCTGTGGATAATTGGCGATGAGGCGGCAAATTGCTCCCCATCGCCGTTCAGGTGAGGAACTGCCCCCATCGCCGGTCAGGCGACGAACTGCTCCATGGTGATCCGGTCGTCCAGCGCATGTTCGGGGTCGAACATCAGCGTCAACTCGCGCGAACGGTCCATGCAGATATCGACCTGCGCGACGTCGCGCACCTCGCGCTGGTCCGCCACGGCCGAAACGGGACGTTTGCCCGGGTCGAGCACACGGATCGAAATCCGCGCCTTGTCGGGCAGGATCGCGCCGCGCCAGCGCCGCGGGCGGAACGGGCTGATCGGGGTCAGGGCGATCAGCGCCGAGCCGAGCGGCAGGATCGGCCCCTGCGCCGAGAAATTATAGGCGGTCGATCCCGCCGGAGTGGCGGCGAGGATTCCGTCGCACGCCAGCTCGGGCAGGACGATACGCTCGTTGACCAGGACCTCCAACTTCGCGGTCTGACGCGTTTCGCGCAACAGCGAGACTTCGTTGATCGCGGGCAGCGTGTGAACCCGCCCGTCGATCCCGGTCGCTGTCATCTTGAGCGGGGTGACCCGGAACGGCTTGGCGCGCGCCAGCCGGTCCTCCAGCCCATAGCTGCGCCATTCGTTCATCAGAAAGCCGACCGTGCCCAGGTTCATGCCGAACACCGGCGCGGGTCCGCCTCGCCGTTCCAGCATCCGGTGCAGCGTCTGGAGCATGAAGCCGTCGCCGCCCAGTGCGATGACGTAATCGGCCTCATCGAAATCGACCCAGTCGGCGCTCTGCCGCAAATCGGCGGCCGCCGTCTGGGCGGGCGCGGTGGGCGAGGCGACCAGCGCCCGCCGGACGGGATGGGTCATCCGCCGGTCACGCTCATATGACGCGACACCGCCGGAGCCGATCCCGCCTCGATACGGAAATCATGCCGGGCGGGCTTGATGGCCAGCCCCGTATCGATCGCCGCATCCAGCGCGTCGATGCCCCCGTTCCGCAGCGCGGCCTTCAAATCCACCTGATCCTCATGGCCCAGACACATATACAGCTTGCCCTCGGTCGTCAGCCTTACGCGGTTGCAACCATCGCAAAAATTCGCGGTCAGGGGAGAAATGAGGCCAAGCCGGGTCCCGCTGCCCTCCACCTGCCAGTAACGTGCGGGGCCGCCCGTGCGATGCCCGGCGCGGACGAGCGGAAACGCCGCCGCCAGCGTGTCGAACACGGCAGTCAGCGGCAGGAAACGGTCGACCCGATCCTCATCGATCGCACCCAGCGGCATCGTCTCGATCAGCGAAAGATCCAATCCTTCCGAAACGCACCAGGAAAGCATCGAACCGATCTCGTCTTCGTTCAGCCCCTTGAGCGCGACCATATTGATCTTGACCGACAGCCCCGCGTCGCGCGCGGAGAGGATGCCATGGATCACCTGCCCGACGTCGCCGTGCCGCGTGATGTAACGGAACCGTTCAGGATCGCGGCTGTCCAGGCTCACATTGATCCGTCGTACGCCCGCAGCAACCAACGCATCCGCATGATCGGCCAACCGCGTGCCGTTGGTCGTCATGGTCAGCTCGTCCAGGCCATACCCGACATGCCCGCCCAATCGCTTGACCAGGTCGACCACGTCGCGGCGAACCAAGGGCTCACCCCCCGACAGACGAATGCGGGTTACGCCGCGCGCAATGAAGCGTTCGGCGATGATCGCGATCTCGTCCAGGCTCAACAGCTTGGCGCGGGGCAGGAAGGTCATCTGCTCCGCCATGCAATAGCGGCAGCGCAAGTCGCACCGGTCGGTCACGGAAATACGCAGATAGCGGATTGTCCGCCCATGACGATCGATCAGCGACCCGTCGCCCGGGCGCCGATCCGTCTTATAAACGGTATCCGCTCTATCGGACGAGATATCGGCACGTCCCATCGTCATGACGGTAGCCCCAAGGCGGGACGGGAACAAGATCGATTGCCGTTGGTGATCCCCGTGGTGGTGGATAGGGTGCGCTCATGACGCAGGATGAATTCGGTTTTAACGCCCACCGCAGGGGAACGGCGATCTTTGCGCTTTCGTTCCACCATCCTGCCATGCTGGATGAAGCGATCATCCGGGGCGGCTGGGCGATATGGTCGATGGCGCCCCGCGACGGCGAACCCCCGGCCGGCGACATCCTGGTCGGTGCGTTTCTGGCCAGCGAGGCGCGGGTCGCGCTGATCGACGCGCGTGGCGCGGGCGATGAGGGGCTTCGCGCGGCGCAGGCGCTGGGCGCGGTGATCGCGGCCACAGGTGCGGCGATGATGGTTGCTGTGCCCGATTCGGACGCGGATACGCTCCATGCGTTCCTGGCGGCGGGGGTTACGCATATCCTGGCGTCGGACGCGAGCGACGCGATGGTTCATGCCGAGTTGAAACTGGCCGAGCGTCACGCCCGGCGAACGCTCGACGCGCGGCGACGGCGGACCCATGCGGACGGGGAAGTCGGGGAAATTCATCGCTGGATCGCGGATATTCTCGACCGCGGCCAACCCTGCGCCGCGATTGTCGTGTCGCTGTCGCGACTGGACCTGATCAATGCGGCGCATGGACGGCCCGCGGGCAACATGCTGCTGCGCGGGGTCGAGGCGCGGATGCAGGCGGTTGCGGCAGAGGCGTTTGGCGACCAAGCGATCGTCGCGCGTTCGGGCGGGGCGGAGTTCGTGATGGCGGGGGTCGCCGATGGCCGCCGTGCTCGGTCGATCGCCGAGACTCTGGAGACGTTGCTCGCCCAGCCGTTTCAGGCGGGTGCCGTACCGATCCGGTTGGGTGTCCGTCTGGGCCTGTCCGAGGCGAAGCCGCATGAAGACCCGGCCAGCCTGTTGGCGCGCGCGGGCGAGGCGCTGGCCCGGGCACAGGCGAGCGATGGCGCGATGCTGCGCTTCGCTCATCCGGGCGATGTCGTGCCATTGGATGTGCTGGCTGCCGATCTTCACCATGCGATCGAACGCGGCGAGATCGATATCGTCTTCCAGCCGCAGGTCGCCATCGGCACGGGGCGGATCACGGGAGTGGAGGCGCTGGCACGCTGGCGGCATCCGTCACTGGGGCCGCTCGGGGCCGACCCGCTATTCGCCGCCGCCGAGCGGGCCGATCTGGGACTGGCGCTATCCGATCATATCCAGCAGGTCGCGCTGCAGCGCGCGGCGCGCTGGCCGGCGAAGCTGTCGCATCTGCGGCTGTCGATCAACGTCACGGCGGCCGATATCGGGCGGGCGGGTTTCGTCCGCATCTTCCTTGACCGCGTTGCCGCCAGCGGCTTTCCCATCGAGCGTCTGACGGTCGAGATCACCGAAACGGGCCTGATCCGCGAACTGGACCGTGCCGCTCAAGTGCTGGACACTTTGCGGGCCGAAGGCGTCCGGGTTGCGATCGACGATTTCGGGACGGGCTATTCCAGCCTCGCCTATCTCACCAGCCTGCCGATCGATTATCTGAAGATCGACCGGGCGCTCGTGACGGAAGTGGACGGTTCGCGGCGCGACCGGGTGGTCGTCCGCGGCATCATCCGGATCGCCACGCAGCTGGGCATGGGCATCGTCGCGGAGGGCGTGGAAACGCAGGAGCAGGCCGAATTGCTCGGGCGGCTGGGATGCGAGACCTATCAGGGTTTTCTGTGCGCCGCGCCGCTTGATGAAAATGCGCTGCGGGCGATGGTCGAGGGGGAATTGGAATGCGCGGCCTGACGATCGCGGCAGCTTGTGTGTTGTCGCCCGTGGCAATTCATGCCGCTGTACCCGCCGCCGACCCGGCCGAGGCCGCGATACGCGCCGCGATGCTGGCAAGTGCGGCCGGGTGGAGTGCGGGCGATCTCGACCGCTTCATGGCGATCTATGCCGCCGATGCGATATTCGTCACGGGCAACGGACTGATCCGGGGAAAACCCGCCATTGCCGATAATTACCGCAAGAGCTTTGCAGGCGGCGCGAACAGCCGTGGCCAGCTCCGCTTCGACTTTCTCGATCTGAAGCGGATCGGCGACCGCCGCATCCTGATCGCGCGCTGGAACCTATCGGGCGGTGCGAAGACCGAGAGCGGGATGACCAGCTTGGTCTTCGAGCGCCGCGCCGATGGCTGGAAGATCGTCGCTGACCACAGTAGCTGAAAAGGAGCGGGGCGTTACCCCGCCGCCTTCGCCAGCCCCTTGGACAATTGCAGCGCGCCGTGCAGCCGCGCCTTGGCATCCGGCCAGGCCCGGTTGAGGACCAGCTTGCCGTCGGGGCGCAGCTTGGCCAGTTCGCCCAGCCGCTCGACATAGGCAAACAAGCCATCGACATTGGGCGGCCGATTGTCGTGGAACGCCACCAGCACCCCGCGCGGCCCGACATCCATCTTCGCGACGCAGGCCGTCTTGGCGTTCAGCTTGATCTTGATGACCTGGATGAGATTGTCGGTCGCCTCCGGCAAAGGTCCGAAACGGTCGATCATCTCGGCCGCGAATTCCTCCACTTCCCTGTGCTTTTCCAGATCGTTGAGGCGGCGATAGAGCCCCATGCGCAGGTCCAGGTCGGGGACATAATCGTCGGGGATCAGGATGGGCGCGTCGACGGTGATCTGGGGCGAGAAGTCGCGCTTCTTCTCGAACGCGCCGCCTGCCTTGGCCTCCAGGATCGCCTCTTCCAGCATCGACTGATAGAGTTCGTAGCCGACCTCCTTGATATGCCCCGACTGTTCGTCGCCGAGCAGATTGCCTGCGCCGCGAATGTCGAGGTCATGACTGGCCAGCTGGAAGCCCGCGCCCAGCGAATCCAGGTCGGACAGCACCTTCAGCCGCTTTTCCGCCGCCTCGGTCATCATCCGCTCAGGGGGGGTGACCATATAGGCATAGGCGCGCGTCTTCGACCGGCCGACGCGCCCGCGCAGCTGGTAGAGCTGGGCCAGGCCAAAGCGGTCGGCGCGGTTGACGATCATCGTGTTGGCCGACGGAATGTCGATGCCGCTTTCGATGATGGTGGTCGACACCAGCACCTCGAACTTGCGGTCGTAAAAGGCGGACATGCGCTCCTCGACTTCCGTCGGTGACATCTGGCCATGCGCGACGACGTAGCGGATCTCGGGAACCTCCTTACGCAGGAACTCCTCGATATCGGGCAGGTCGGCGACGCGCGGCGTCACCAGGAAGCTCTGCCCGCCGCGATAATGTTCGCGCAGCAGCGCCTCGCGCAGCACCACCGGGTCCCAGGGCATGACATAGGTGCGCACCGCCAGCCGATCGACCGGCGGCGTCTGGATGACCGACAGTTCGCGCAGGCCCGACATCGCCATTTGCAGCGTGCGCGGGATCGGCGTGGCGGTCAGCGTCAGCATATGGACATCCGCCTTCAGCGCCTTCAGCCGTTCCTTATGGGTCACGCCGAACCGCTGTTCCTCATCGACGATGACGAGGCCGAGCCGCTTGAACTCGACATTCTTGGCCAGCAGCGCATGGGTGCCGACGACGATGTCGATATCCCCGCTCGCTGCGCCGTCCTTGGTGCGCTTGGCCTCGGCGGCGGTGACGAGGCGGGAGAGGCGGCCGATCTTGATCGGGAACCCCTCGAACCGCTGGACGAAATTATTGTAATGCTGACGGGCAAGCAGGGTGGTGGGGCACACGACCGCTACCTGCATCCCCGCCATGGCCGCGACGAAGGCGGCGCGCAACGCCACCTCGGTCTTGCCGAAGCCGACATCGCCGACGATCAGCCGGTCCATCGGCTTGCCGGCGGTCAGGTCGCCCAGCACATCGCCGATCGCGCGGTCCTGATCGTCGGTTTCCTCATAGGGGAAACGGTCGACGAACGCCGGATAGCCCGCGCTGTCGGGCTCGGCCACCTCGCCGGGGCGTAGCGCGCGTTCGGCGGCCACCGCGATCAGCTCACCCGCAATCTCGCGGATGCGCTCCTTCATCTTCGACTTGCGCCGCTGCCACGCCTCGCCGCCCAGACGGTCGAGTGTCGCGCCGTCCTCGCCCGAGCCGTAGCGGGTCAGGACTTCGAGGTTCTCGACCGGTACGTAGAGCTTGTCGCCGCCCGCATAGGATAGCGCGACGCAATCATGTGGGCTCTTGCCCACGGGGATCGAGGTCAGCCCCTCATAACGGCCGATGCCGTGATCCGAGTGCACGACCAGATCGCCGGGCGAGAGCGTCGCCAGTTCGGCGAGGAAGGCGTCGGCCGATTTGCGCCGCTTCTGCCGCCGGATCAGCCGGTCGCCGAGCATATCCTGCTCGGTCAGCACCGCGATGCCCGGCGCGGTAAAACCATGGTCGAGCGGCAGGACGACCAGTGCCACGCCGAAGCTCTTCGACGTATCGGCGATGCCCAGCGCGTCTTGCCAGGTTTCGGCCGCCTTGGCGCCCTTCAGTCCGTGATCCTTCAGCAGGCTGCCCAGCCGCTCGCGCGCGCCGATGGAATAGCTGGCGAGGACGGGCTTGCGACCATCCTTGCGAAGCGCCTCGACATGGTCGACCACCGCTTCATAGATATTGGCATGGGCCGCCCTCTCGGGCGCGAAGTCGCGCGCGCCGTCCACCTCGAAATCGAGGACGGTGGCGCTTTGCGGTTCGTGGAAGGGCGAGACCAGATGCGCGGTCGCGGCGTCCACGCCGGCTTCCCATTCCTTGGGCGCCAGATAGAGCGATTTGGCGGGCAGGGGGCGGAAGCTGCCCGGCTGCGCGGCCTCGGCGCGTTTGCGGTTTTCGTAATAATCCGCGATCGCGTCGAACCGGCCGCTTGCCGCCGCAGCAACGCCGCTGTCGCGCACCACCACCGCGCCGTCGCCGAGATGGTCGAACAGCGTTGCCAGCTTGTCCTCGAACAAAGGCAGCCAATGCTCCATGCCCGCCATGCGCCGCCCTTCGGACACCGCCTGATAAAGCGGATCGCCGGTCGCGGTTGCGCCGAAGGTCTCGCGGTAGCGGGTTCGGAACCGCTTGATCGATTCCTCGTCGAGCAGCGCTTCGGATGCGGGGAGCAGGGTGAAGCCCTCGATCCGGCCCGTGGTCCGCTGGTCGCCGGGGTCGAAGGTGCGGACGCTCTCGATCTCGTCGCCGAAAAAGTCGAGGCGCAGCGCCTGTTCCTCGCCGCTGGGGAACAGGTCGACCAAGCCGCCGCGCACCGCGAATTCGCCTTGGTCGTGCACCGTCTCGGTGCGGACATAGCCGTTCGCCTGGAGCAATACCGACAGCTTCTCCAGCCCGATCCGCTCGCCGGGCGCGAGACGCGCGACCAGCTGGCGGATGCGGAACGGCGTCAGCACGCGCTGGGTCGCGGCGTTGGCGGTGGTCAGGACCAGCTGCGGCGTCTTGGGCTTGACCTGAAGCCGGTGCAGCCCGGCGATCCGCTCCGCCATGACGCGCAGGGTCGGCGATGCGCGGTCATAGGGGAGGCAGTCCCAGGCGGGGATCTGCACCACCTCCAACTCCGGCGCGAAATAGATCGCGGTCGAGGCCAACTCGCGCATCTGGGCTTCGTCGGCGCAGATGAAGACCGCGCGCGTCGTCGCGGCGCGGGCGAGATCGGCGAGCAACACCGGCAGGAACCCCGCCGGAACGCCGGACAGGGTCAGTGGGCTCTTGGCGGTCAGGATCGTCTTGATATCGGGCATGGGGTTCCGAAACCTGGGAGTTAAGGCATGGTGTCGTCAGCTTCATTCACCCCTCCCTTCAGGGGAGGGGCCGGGGGTGGGGCGCTTCCGCAAGCGTGGCGCTCGTGGTGAGGCCCCACCCCAACCCCTCCCCTGAAGGGGAGGGGCTAGGCTCGGATCAAAGTTATCCTACCTCATGCAATTGAACGTCGGTGCGGGAATAAGTTACCGGGCGATCGGCACGAAATTCAGCGCGCGCATCCGCTGCATCACCGGGCCGTCCCATTGCGGGGGACATGCTTGCGTGCCGATCGCCCAGGCCATGATATCGACATCCTGTTCCTCCAGCAGCGCCTCGAACCAGTCGAGTTCTTCCGCCGACAACGTCTCGTGATGCGCATCGAAAAAGCCGCCGATCATCAGATCGGCTTCCTTGGTGCCGCGATGCCATGCGCGGAAGCGGAGGCGCTTGATACGGGTTTCGTGGTCCATGGGGCTCCGATCGGACGAGAATAGGCTCCGCGCGCTCTGGCGGCGTGCGAAGCAGAGGCTATACAGACCCATCTAGTCATGCGTCCCGATATCCTCAATCCGCTGTTCGCCGAGGTCACGTCGCTGAAAGGCGTCGGACCCGGCCTCGCCAAGCCGCTCGAGCGCCTGCGCATTGCACGCGTGGTCGATGTCGCGTTCCACTTGCCGACCGGCCATATCGATCGTTTCCCGCGCGACGAGCTGATGGTGTCGGATGCGGGTCGGGTGATCGCTATTTCGCTGACGGTGAAGGAGCATCGCGCTTCGTCGTCCCCGCGCGGGCCGACCCGCGTACGGGCCGAGGATGCGGCGGGCAACAGCGTGGCGCTGGTCTATTTTGGCGGCAATTCGGGCTGGGTGAAGAAGCTGCTGCCCATCGGCGAGACCAAGATCGTGTCGGGCCGCCTCGACTTGTACGGTCAGGATTTGCAGATCGTGCACCCCGATCTGGGCGACAGCACCGAGGATTTCCGCGAGCGCGAGGCCATCTATCCGCTGTCGGAAGGGATCACCTCGCGGCGGCTGGGTGCATTGGCGGCGCAGGCCGTCGAGCGGTCGCCCGAACTGCCCGAATGGATTGAGCCGGGGCTGAAGGCGCAGCGCGGCTGGCCCGACTGGAAAGACGCGCTCGCCCGTATCCATGCCGATCCGGCCGACGCCAAGGCGCGCGAACGGCTGGGTTATGACGAGGTGTTTGCCAACCAGTTGGCGATGACCCTGGTGCGCGCGGACACGCGCAAGCGGCGGGGACGCGCGCTGAACGGTGACGGGCGCCTGCGCGATCTGCTCAAGCTGCCCTATACGTTGACCGGCGCGCAGAGCCGGACGGTGCGCGAGATCGAAGGCGATCTGGCGCAGGACGCGCCGATGCTGCGGCTTCTCCAGGGCGATGTCGGTGCGGGCAAGACGCTGGTCGCGGCGATGGCGATGCTGATCGCGGTCGAGGCGGGGGCACAGGCGGCGATGCTGGCGCCGACCGAAATCCTGGCGCGCCAGCATTATGAAACGTTGCGTAAAGTCCTTGCTGGCTTGCCGATCGAGATCGCGGTGCTGACCGGCCGTGACAAGGGCAAGGCGCGCGAGGCGACCCTCATGGCCCTGGCGGCGGGGGAGATCGACATTTTGGTAGGCACCCATGCGATCTTCCAGGAAACCGTGACGTACCGCGATCTCGCTTTGGTGGTGGTGGACGAACAGCACCGCTTCGGCGTGGCACAGCGGATGATGCTGTCCGCCAAGGGCAAGGCGCCGCCGCATCTGCTGGCGATGACCGCCACGCCGATCCCGCGCACCCTGACGCTGGCCAATTATGGCGAGATGGACGTCAGCCGGTTGGACGAGATGCCGCCCGGCCGCCAGCCGATCGAAACGCGCGTGGTGTCCGAGGACCGGCTGGACGAAGTAGTCAATGCGCTGGGGCGGCATCTGTCCGACGGCGGGCAGGCCTATTGGGTTTGTCCGCTGGTCGAGGAGAGCGAAAAGTCCGACCTCGCCGCCGCCGAGATGCGGGCGGAAAGCCTTCGTGCGCGGTTCGGCGAGCGGGTGGGCCTGGTCCACGGCAAGATGAAGCCCGCTGAGAAGGACGCCGTGATGGAGGCGTTTGCGGGCGGGCGGCTGGGCGTGCTGGTCGCGACGACGGTGATAGAGGTGGGAGTCGACGTACCCAATGCCACGCTGATCGTGATCGAACATGCCGACCGTTTCGGGCTGGCGCAGCTGCACCAGTTGCGGGGGCGTGTCGGACGGGGCGGGGGGCTGTCGCGCTGCCTGCTGCTGCGGGGCTCGCACCTGTCGGAGACATCGCGCGCACGCCTTGCCTTGATGAGGGAAACCAATGACGGCTTCCGCATCGCCGAAGAGGATCTGCGGCTGCGCGGGGCGGGGGAATTGCTCGGCACGCGGCAATCGGGGGAGATGGCGTTCCGGCTCGCCACGCCCGAAAACATGGCGGATTTGATGCAATGCGCGCAGGATGATGCGCGGTTGCTGATCGACCGCGACGGCGGGTTGGAAGCGCCCCGCGGGCAAGCCGCGCGGACCGCACTGTATCTGTTCGAGCGGGATGCTGGCGTAGCGCTGCTGCGCTCAGGCTGAACGAAGTAACGCTCCCAGCGTTGGGAGCGCCGATATGGCTGCGATCTTTCCGCTCATCCTCGTCCTGATCGCTGGTCTGGGTCTGGCCATCCAGCCGCCGACCAACGCCGCGCTCGCCAAGGCGTCAGGATCGGTGGTACTGGCGGCCCTGACCTCGTTCCTGATCGGGACCATTGTGCTGGCTGTCGCCTGGGCCGCGATCGATCGGACGAGTCCGGCTGCGTTGAAGAGCGCGCCGGGCTGGGCATGGCTCGGCGGGTTTTACGGCGCGGGGTTCGTGGCCGTACTGGCCTATGCCGCGCCGCGCTTGGGGATTTCGGTCGCACTGACGGCCGCGATCGCCAGCCAGCTGGTGGCGGCGTTGATCGTCGATCACTTCGGCCTGTTCGGGGTACGGGTGGAGCCGGTGACGATGGGCAAGGTCGTCGGCGTCGCGCTGGTCATTGCTGGCGCGGTGGTGGTGCGGCGGGGGTGAGGCTGGGGCCTTACCTTCGACGGGGCCGTACCCCGGCCTTCACCGGGGAACAGCCCTTATGGAAAGGGATCAGCCCCAACCTCGGTTCGGCGTGAACGAAGTCCAAGGCCAAGGGACTCACCCCGCCGTCAGCAAGCCGTGGTTCTTCTTCCCCGACGACACCTTCACCGGCTCCCCGGCGACCGCGATGACGGCATTCTCGTCTGACACCTTCTCGCCATCGACTCGCGCGCCGCCGCCCGCGATCAGGCGCCGCGCCTCACCCTTCGACTTGGCGAAGCCCAGCCCGATCAACGCGTCGACGATGGTGATCGAGCCACCTTCCACCGCAAAGCTCGGCAGGGCCGCACCCGCCGCGCCTTCCTCAAAAGTCCGCCGGGCGGTTTCGGAGGCCTCGTCCGCCGCGGCGCGGCCGCGGCACATGGCCGTGGCTTCGTTGGCGAGGATCTTCTTGGCCTCGTTGATCTCGGCGCCTTCCAGCGCCTCCAACCGCGCGATCTCGTCCAGCGGCAGATCGGTGAACAGCCGCAGGAAACGTCCGACATCGCGGTCGTCGGTGTTCCGCCAGAACTGCCAGTAATCGAAATGCGGCAACTGGTCCTCGTGCAGCCAGACCGCGCCCGCCATCGTCTTGCCCATCTTGCCGCCGTCGGCGGTGGTGATGAGCGGGGTCGTCACGCCGAACACCTCGGTCCCGTCCATACGGCGGGCCAGTTCGATGCCGTTGACGATATTACCCCATTGGTCCGACCCGCCCATCTGCAACCGGCAGCCATGACGCTGCGCCAGCTCGCGGAAATCATAGGCCTGGAGGATCATGTAGTTGAATTCGAGGAAGCTGAGCGACTGCTCGCGATCAAGTCGCAGCTTCACGGAGTCGAACGACAGCATCCGGTTGACCGAGAAATGCTGGCCTACCTCGCGGAGGAAGGGGATGTACTCCAGCTTGTCGAGCCAGTCGGCATTGTCGACCATCACCGCGTCGGTCGAACCGTCGCCGAACGTCAGGAAGCGTTCGAAGATACGCTTGATCGAGGCGACATTGGCCTTGATCCCGTCTTCGGCGAGTAGCTTGCGCGCCTCGTCCTTGAAGCTGGGGTCGCCAATCTTGCCCGTCCCGCCGCCCATCAGGACGATCGGCTTGTGCCCGGTCTGCTGCATCCGGCGCAGGAGCATGATCTGCACCAGGCTGCCGACATGCAGTGACGGCGCGGTTGGGTCAAAGCCGATATAGCCGGGCACCACGCCCGATGCAGCCAGCCGGTCGAGCGCGGCCGCATCGGTCATCTGGTGGACGTAACCCCGTTCATCCAGGGTGCGAAGCAGATCGGAGGTGTATGCCATAATCATGGGCCGTTACACCGCCGATCCGCATTCGTCACCCCACAGGCAACGGCGCGTCAGCGGCAGACGGTGCGCCCGTTGCGCTCGACATAATTGCAGGGGCGATAACCCGAGCCGGGGCCGGTATAATTGGTATAGTCGCCCTGCGAACGCGGGTCGACATAGCCGGGGGTGCGGCGCGCCCGGTCATAGGCCCGGTCGACGCGCGCCTGACGCCGTTCGCGCCAGCGGTCGCCGCGCCAGCCGCGATCATCCCGCCAGCCCCGCCGCTCGCCCCGCCAATCGCGCCGGTCATCCCGCCAGTCGCGGCGGTCGCGGTCATGCCGATAGCCGTCGTCGTGCCAGGATTGGGCCTGCGCCGAGGACAGGGGCAGCGCCGTCGTCGTCGCAACGCTCGCCACCGAAAGACCGATCATGGCCAGAGTCTGGAACATCTTTTTCATACGCCAACTCCCAGGGGCAACGGCCCCAAGCTGATTTTCAACCTATGACAGGTCGTGGCGTTCCCATTCCTGAACGGGCCGTTAGGCGATGTTCAGCTTTAGCGGCCGGGCAGCTGGGTGAGCGGATCAACCGGGGTGCGGCCACGGCGGAGTTCGAAATGCAGTTCGGGCCGGTCCGCAAAACCGGTCTGCCCCGAGAGTGCCAGCGTCTGGCCGCGCTTTACGCTCTGGCCGCGCTGGACCATCAGCTTCGAGGCATGGCCGTACACACTGGTCCAGCCATCGCCATGCTTGACGATGACCAGCCCGCCCAGCGCCGCGATGCCGTCGCCGACATAGGCGACGACGCCGTCCGCCGTCGCCTTGATCGGCGTGCCGACGGGCACCGCGACCTTGATCCCGTCATTGCGCTCGCCGCTTGAGCCTGCGCCGAAGCGTTTCACGACACGGCCATCGACCGGCCAGGCAAAGCCCGAGCGCAGCCGGGCGGGCGCCGCGACCACGGCGGTCGGCGGCAGGACGCGGCGCGGCGTCGCGCTGGGCTTGGCGGGTTCCTGGTTGCTGGCGAGCGCGGGCTCGCCGCCGGTCAGGATGTCATCGACGTCGAGCGTGAAGGCGGCGGCGCGCTCGGCGGCGGTGCTGAGCGGCGTGGCGCCAGCGGCGGTGCCGGGGATCAGGATGCGCTGCCCGGCGCGCAGGACATAGGGCTCGCTAAGCGCATTGACCTCGACGATACGCGACCAGGCGACGCCATAGGCACGCGCGATGGCGATGCCGCTCTCGCCCGAGCGGACCAGGTGATAGCGGCCGCCGGGAATGGTCAGGCGCTGGCCCGCCCGGATCAGGAAGGGCGGGGTCAGCGCATTGGCGCGTGCGATCGCCTCCGAACCGGCGCCGGTGCGATCCGCCACGCCGCGCAGCGTGTCGCCTGGCTTCACGATATAGATGCTGTCCGTGATCTCGCGCGCATCGGGCGTGACGGGCCGAACTTCCCAGGAGGGGCGCGGCGCGGGCAGCGAGGACACGGGCGCGGTCGGCATGGCCGCCGGCACCGGCCGCTGGGCTATGGTCGGGGTCGTCGGCGCGCGCTCAGGGTTTCGCGCAGCGCCAATGGGCACCGATCGACGGATTGCTGGGCGCGACGTGCTACTGCGCGGCGCTGGCGTTGCGGGAGCGGGCCGCAAGACCGGGGCGGGCTGCTGCGGCGTGGACGAGACGGGGGCAACAGGCGGCGGCGCGACCGGCTCGGCAGCGCGCATCGGGGGCTCCATATTGGGGATGCACCCGGACAGGAGCAGGCCTGCGCCGATAATGCGCCCGATGGCGTCCGACTTGCGTTTCAACCCCGTGTCCCCCCAGACCGTTCAGCGATAAGCTTTATGCAGCATAGCCAGCGATGCCTCATGTGTCAGGTCGAGATGCAGCGGCGTCACGGCGATGCAGTCCTCGGCCACCGCGTCGAGATCGCTGTCCTCGCCCGGCCGGTGCGGCAGGCGACCTAGCGCAAGCCAGTAATAGTCATAGCCGCGCGGATCGTTGCGCCGCTCGAACCGCGCCCGGCCATAGTCGCGCAGACCCTGGCGCGCGACGCGGATGTCCTTCACCGCTTCTGGCTCGACCGGCGGGAAGTTGACATTGACCAATGTGCGCGGCGCGAAGTCCAGATCGAGCAACGGGCGCAATACCCGCTCGCCCCAGGCCTCGGCCGTTGCGAAGGAAACACGGTCGCCCACGCCATGGGCCGGATAGCGCTGGCTGAGCGCGATCGAGCGGATGCCCGCCAGTGCGCCCTCCATTGCCGCCGAGACTGTGCCGGAATAGAACACATCCTCGCCGAGATTGGCGCCGCGATTGACGCCGGACAGGATCAGGTCGGGCTTGTGGTCCGCCATCACCTCGCCCAGCGCCATCAGCACCGAATCGGTCGGCGTACCCGTTACCGCGAAACGCCGCTCGCCAAATTGCCGCAGCCGCATCGGCCGGGTCAGGGTCAGCGAGCGGCTGGTCCCCGACTGGTCCTCGGCGGGCGCGACGATCCAGACATCGTCGGACAGCGTCGCCGCGATCCGCTCCAGCGCGGCGAGCCCGGGCGCATGATAGCCGTCGTCATTGGTGAGGAGGATGCGCATCAGCGCGGCTCCAGCACCGCCTGTCCGCCCAGATAGGGCCGCAGCAACTTGGGCACGACGACCGAGCCGTCGGCCTGCTGGTAATTCTCGATGACCGCGACCAGCGTGCGCCCGACCGCCAGCCCCGAGCCGTTGAGCGTATGGACGAAGCGCGTCCCCTTGCCCTCGGCCGGGCGATAACGCGCCATCATCCGCCGCGCCTGGAAATCGGTGCAGGTCGAGCAGGACGAAATCTCGCGATAGCGCGCCTGTCCGGGCAGCCAGACTTCCAGATCATAGGTACGCGCAGCTGAGAAGCCCATGTCGCCGGTGCACAGCAGCATCCGGCGATAGGGCAGGCCCAGCGCCTCCAGCACACCCTCGGCGCAGGCGGTCATCCGCTCATGCTCGGCATCCGACTGGTCCGGGGTGGTGATCGACACCATCTCGACCTTGTCGAACTGATGCTGGCGGATCAGGCCGCGCGTGTCGCGGCCCGCCGCGCCCGCTTCCGAGCGGAAACAAGGGGTGAGGGCGGTGAAGCGCAGCGGCAACTCCGCCTCGCTCAAAATCGCCTCGCGCACGATATTGGTCAGCGACACCTCGGCGGTCGGGATCAGCCAGCGCCCGTCGGTGGTGCGGAACAGGTCCTCGGCGAATTTGGGCAACTGACCGGTGCCGAACGCCACCTCGTCGCGGACCAGCAGCGGCGGCTGGACCAGTTCGAAGCCATTCTGTTCGGTCATGCGGTCGAGCATGAACTGCCCAAGCGCGCGCGATAGTCGAGCCATGGAGCCACGCAACAGCGTGAACCGCGTACCGGCCAGCGCGACACCGGTTTCGAAATCCATGCCGAGTGCGGGCGCGATTACGTCATGTTCGCGCGCCTCGAAGGCGAGTTGGGTCGGCTCGCCCTTCTGGTGGACCAGCATGTTGTCATTCTCATCCGCACCCTGCGGCACATCGGCGGCGGGCAGGTTGGGGATGGCGGCGAGCGCGGTGTTCAGTTCGACCTCGATCGCACGCTCCTGTTCCTCCAGCTCGGGCAGCTTGGCCTTGAGCGCGGCCACCTCGTCCATCAACTCCCGCGCGCGTGCTTCGTCCTTGGCCGCCTTCGCCTGGCCGATCTGCTTGGACAGGTCGTTGCGGCGGGTCTGCGCCTCCTGCGCCTCGGCGATGATCGCGCGGCGGCGCTCGTCGATCGCGATCAGCGTATCGGCCTGGGGGGCCGCGCCCCGCTTGGCGAGGGCGGCATCGAAGGCGGCGGGATCGTCCCGGATCAGGCGAATGTCGTGCATGGGCGAGAGGCTATGGCCTTCGCTCCGTCGTCACGCAACCCGTGGCGAAGCCCTTGCGTTACCCCTTTGCACAGACAAGGAGAAACGCGATGCAGGTGCCGCATAACAGTTTCGTGCTGGTCGTCGATGGCCGCAAGAGCCTGTTCTTCCGCAATGAAGGGGATGCCGAATATCCCAATCTGGTCGTCGAACATGCTGTCGAGCATCCCAACCCGGCGGACCGCGACCAGAAGACGGACAGCGCGGGCGCTGCCTCATCCACCCAGAGCGGCGCGGGTGCACCTCCCATCGCACAGGGCGGATCGAATCAGGCTGGCGGCGGCGGCCAGGGTGCCCAGTTCGCGGCGTCGCGGGGATCGATGGGCGAAACCGATTATCACCAGCAGGAAGAAGACCGCTTCGCGGCCGAAACCGCCGAGATGCTCAAGCGCCGCGCGCTGGCCAACGAGTTTGAGTCGCTGATCGTGGTCGCTCCGCCCAAGACTTTGGGGGAGCTGCGCAAACATTATCACAAGGCCGTCGAGGATCGGCTGGTCGGCGAACTGGCCAAGGATCTGACAGGGCATCCGGTGCCTGAGATCGAGGCCGCGTTGCAAAAGGCCTGAGGCCCTTCACCGGCGGCGACGGGTCAGGCCGTTTTCGGCCTGGCCAGTCGCCGCCGAATGACCAGGGCGGCAGCCGCGCTGCCGAACAGAAGAACCATCGGCGGGGCGGGCACCGGCGTCGGGGGCGGCGTGTCGCCACCCGACGAAGAGGCGCTGCTCGCCGATGATGCGGACGAGGCGCTCGACGCCGACGATGCGCTGGACGCCGACGAGCCATTGGACGACCAGCCGCTGCTGCTCGACGCATAGCCGCTCGACGACGCCGAGGAGGCCGACGACGCGCTGGACGCACTCGACGAACTGACATTGCCTGACGATGCGCTGGTCGACGAAATGTTACCCGATGAGGTGGAAGACCCCCCGGTGGAGGACGTCGACGACACGTTACCCGAGGAAGTCGAAGAGCCGCCGGTGGACGATGTCGACGAGACATTACCCGAGGAGGTTGACGAGCCGCCGGTCGAGGAGGTGCTCGATACATTGCCCGAGGACGACGTGCTCGACACATTGCCGCTGGACGAGGTGCTGCTGACCCCGCCGGTCGAGGTCGAGGAACCGCCCGAGCCGCCCGAACCTCCCGAAGCGGACGAGGTGGAGGTCGACCCGCCGCTGCTGGTCGATGAGATCACGATGCTGCCGCTCGATCCGCCGCCCCCGCCGAAGCCGAAGCCGCCGCCAAAGCCACCACCCCAACCACCGCCAAGGCCGCCGCCCCAGCCGCCGATCACGGCGGGTGCATAGCCGCCGCCCGACGCCATGGAAGGCGCGCTGGCGGGCAGGGGGATCGGAACCGGCGGATCCTGGGTCGTGACGGTGACGATGGTGGGGGGAGGCGTCGTGGTGGTCGTCGTCGTGGTGCGTTTGACGATCCGCCGCTTTGGCGGAGGACGGTGATGGACGATGCGCTTCTTGACCTTGGTCTGCTTGACCAGGGCCGGACGCTCGGCGCGGTCGACCATGTGCACCGCCCCGCCGCCGATCACCGCACCCCCTGCGGCACATGCCGTCAGCTTTGCCAAGGCCATTCGCACAGACATCGTCACATCCTCAAACGGTCGGAACCCAAAACGCTATGGAGTCCGGACCAAGGCTCGAGCCGGGTGATGGTTCCGGCAACGCCGCCCAGCCGCCGATTGATGGCAGCATGGACGTTTCTGTCATCACAGTGACCAACAAAGCCTTAAGGTCAAACCAAAACTCGCCGTCCGCGTCTAGCTTTGGGATTCACGGAGCCGGGACGGCTTGCTTTCGGGCGTCACCGACGGGTTTGCGACGGGCAGTAATTCGACGATCGGGTGTGGAAATTGGCTATCGAGGCGCCAATTCGTCCATATCCAGTTAACATCGCAACTTTATTATAGAAATTGGCAATACGATGAAACGCCGGTCGCTTGCGGCAAACAGTGGCACCGATTATAGGCGCTCTCGACCATCAGGGGGCGGCCCCGAGGACACGGTGCCGAACCTCGCACCGACGGGCCCTTTGGGAGAGTGGTATGGCGACGGTGTTTAATCGCGTGACGGAATCCACTGGGCCGGATGCGGCCAACGATATCGATGAGAATTATCGTCCTTCACCGGACGAGCCTTTCATGAACCTGAAGCAGCAGGCCTATTTCCGCCGCAAGCTGATCGAGTGGAAGGAGGCGATCCAGCGTGAAGCGCAGGGCACGCTGTCCCAGCTTCAGGTCGACTCGCTGCGCGAACCCGACCTGACCGATCGCGCTTCGAGCGAGACCGACTGGTCAATCGAACTTCGGACCCGCGATCGCCAACGCAAGCTGATCTCCAAGATTGACGCGGCGCTGCGCCGGATCGAGGAAGGCGAATATGGCTATTGCGAGGTTACCGGCGAACCGATCAGCCTTGGTCGGCTGGAAGCGCGCCCCATCGCGACGATGACGGTCGAGGCGCAGGAACGACATGAGCGCAATGAAAAGGTTTCGCGCGACGACTGATGATATAGGCCCGGTCGCTGGTTGCACTGAACGTCATTGCCTCCGGCCGGGGGCAATCGGCCGGGTATCCGTTCGAACGCGCAAGGCTTGCCCCATTTGCTAACAGGTGGGCGGATCCCGCTGCCATAAATTGATTGGCAACGCGGTCGGGCGTATCGCATGATCGCGCTGAGAAATGACGGGCGCAGGACGTCGTAATCGATGCGACGAACTGCGTACCCGCGAATGGATCTGAAATGGCCGAAGACGAAGTGGAACGCAGCGACCGGACTGGACGGCGCGACAGCCTTTTGCTGATGGCGCATATGACCCTGGGCGGCGAAGTCGCGCCCCGCGAGGTGCGTGTCCGCAACATTTCCGAAGGCGGGTTGATGGCCGAACTGCCTGTTTCGGTAGAGATCGGAACGCCCGTTTCGCTAGACCTGCGCGGGATCGGGCTGATTTCCGGGCGGATCGCCTGGTGTACCCAAGGGCGGGTTGGCGTGGCTTTCGACCGCCAGATCGATCCGACGCTGGTTCGCAAGCCGGTCGGCGGCGGTACCTCTACGCCGGAATATGCCAAGCCTGTCACAGGCCTGAAAACGCGGCCGTTCCACCACTGACCCGATAAGGGCGTAGGGGATTGCAGCGACCCAAAGTTCTGATTCCTGCCGCTTGATATGGGGCATGTGCCCCGTGACAAAGGCCGCGGCGGGTCGAGGGACCCGCGCGGCCGCGTCAAGGCTATAGGCCTTGCATCTCTTCCTTCAGTTTGAGCTTCTGCTTTTTCAAATCCGCAAGGATCAGCGCGTCGGGCACGGGGCGCTGCGATTCGGCACTGATTCGCCGATCGAGCGTGGCGTGCTTGGTCTCCAGGGCCGTTTGATGCGCCGTATGCATGGGCTTCAACCTCCTGTCGTTGCATTGGGGGAGTGATTAAAACACCAAAATCACGGTCTGTCCTCATCCATTTTTCCCGGAATCGACCGGATGAGCCATTTGGCGCGATGACGTGTTGCCACCCCTCGCCGCGCGCGTCCCGGCTTGCTACAGGGGCGGGGGCGGCGCCGGGCTTTCTCCGCGCCGGTCCGCTGAAGGGGAGCAGGATGGACGTCACGCTGGCACGCGCGCGGATCGACATGTTGCGAACGGAGCATCGCGACCTGGACGACGCGATCGCCGCGCTGTTGCAGTCCTCGACCCCCGATCAGTTGCAGATCGCGCGACTCAAAAAGCGTAAATTGCGTCTTCGCGACGAGCTTGCCGAACTGGAAGACCGGCTAATTCCCGACATCATTGCCTGACCGCTTCGTATCGGGACAGGCGGCATGACGCGCCGTCTTGCTCCTTGCGTGGATGACATGCCAGCCATCATCCATGGCCCATGTAGCGCTCGAATCCCCGTTTCACGCCAAGCTGACCGACAGCCTTTATGCCGAGGCCATGGCTCTGGCCGAGGCGGCGCGGGGCTATTTCGATGGGATCGGCCGGGACGAGCGCGATGCGCTGGGGCCGGTCGTGCGGGTCGTCTTTTCCTGCGAGTCGCTGAAGGTTACGACCCGACTGATGCACGTGATCGCCTGGGTCCTGACCCAGCGCGCAGTCGAGGCGGGGGAGATGGATTGGACCGAGGCGCGCGAGCCGGTGCGGCGGCTCGGTTCTTCGCCCGACACCGAAGAAGCCCAACTCGCCACGCTGCCCGTACAGGCGCAGAGGCTGACCCGGGCGAGCCTGGACCTGCATCGCCGGGTCGAGCGGCTCGACGCGCTGGCCGACATGCTCCCGCCCGCGACCAGCCCCGTGCAGGCGTTGCAGGCGCGGTTGGGGCGGGCTTTCTGGGGGGCGAAAAATGGCCCCCCTATGGGGCAGGGTTTGGCTTAACCCCGCAAAGGATGCGCCGGTCGCGCTCACCCGCGGGGCGCAGCGTCTTGGCCCAAGGCATGGCCCTGACACCTGCCTTTGCAGCAAAGGCTTAAGCGGAAAGCGACAGCCTTTGACGTGCCTTGTCATATTGCCGCCTCAGGGTCGCGATCCGTTCGGCGGCGGGGACGATTTGGTCGATGGCGCCGATGCCTTGTCCCGCGCCCCAGATGTCCCGCCAGGCCTTGGCCGCCTGACCGCTGCCGAAGTTCATCTTCGTCACGTCACCTTCGGGCAGGCGATCGGGGTCCAGCCCCGCCGCCACGATCGAGGCGCGCAGATAATTGCCATGCACGCCGGTGAACAGACTGGAATAGATGATGTCGCTGGCCCCGCCATCGACCACTGCCTGCTTATAGGCTTGCGCCGCATTGGCCTCGAGCGTGGCGATGAAGGGAGAGCCGATATAGGCGAAGTCCGCTCCCATGGCCTGTGCCGCCAGGATCGCATCGCCCGTCGCGATCGCGCCGGCCAGCGCCAGTGGCCCGTCGAACCAGGCGCGAATTTCCTGTACCAGCGCGAAGGGCGACAGCCGCCCTGCATGACCGCCGGCGCCCGTCGCAACCGCGATCAATCCGTCCGCGCCCTTTTTGACCGCCTTCCGCGCGAAACGGTCGTCGATCACGTCATGCAACGTGATCCCGCCCCAGCGATGGACGCCCGCATTCACATCCTCGCGCGCGCCCAGCGAGGTGATGACGATCGGCACCTTCCACTTGGCACAGACCGTCAGATCCGCCTCGAGCCGGTCATTGGAGCGATGGACGATCTGGTTGACCGCAAAGGGCGCGGCCGGGCGATCGGGATGCGCCCGGTCGTGCGCCGCCAGTTCCTCGGTGATCCGGTGCAGCCATTCGTCGAGCAGGCTGGCGGGTCGCGCGTTCAGCGCCGGGAAGGATCCCACGATCCCCGCCTTGCACTGGGCGATGACGAGGTCGGGATTGGAGATGATGAACAGCGGCGACCCGATGACGGGCAAGCTCAGGCGACTCAGGGCAGGGGGCAGGCTCATGGCTTGACGATAACGTAAAGGTAAAGCCTGTCCAGCACCCGAAAGGCCCGTGCAACATTATTACATGACCGTCATTTGCTTTGCGCCGCACAGGGCTTAGAGATTTGTGCATTCCCTGTTGAAAGGCCCTGATTGCGATGAAGTCCGCCCTTTCGGTCCTGTTGGCCCTGACTGTTTCCACTCCGGCGCTGGCGGCGGGCCAGTTGCCTCAGACCGTCGCGCCGGTCCTTTACGACATCACCGTACGCCCGGACGCGAAGGCCTTGACCTTCTCGGGCGAGGAAACGGTCGATGTCGATGTGAAACAGGCGACCGCGACGATCGTGCTGAACGCCGCCGAGCTGACCGTCACGCGCGCGACCTTCGACGGAAAGCCGGTGCCTTTCGTGGCTGATAAGACTGCGCAGACCCTGACGCTGACCCTGCCGCAGGCAGCGAGCGTCGGGCGGCACAAGGTCGGTTTCGCCTGGACCGGCACGATCAACCGTTCGGCCAATGGCCTGTTCGCGATCGACTATACCAATGCGGACGGCTCGGCCGACCGGATGCTGGCGACCCAGTTCGAGGCCCCCGACGCGCGCCGCTTCGCGCCGATGTGGGATGAACCTGCCTTCAAGGCCAAGTTCCGCCTGACCGCGACCGCGCCCAAAGGCCAGCGCGCGATCAGCAACATGCCCGCCGAGGCGGTCACGACCCAGGCCGATGGCAGCCAGCTCTATCGCTTCGGCGAAACCCCCGTCATGTCCAGCTATCTGCTGTTCCTCGGCTCGGGCAATCTGGATCGCAAGACGGTGGACGCAAACGGGGTCCAGATCGGCGTGGTCAGCCGCAAGGGCGTGGTCGACCAGGGCGACTATGCGCTGGGCGCGGCGACCAAGCTGCTGAGCTATTATAACGACTATTTCGGCACGCCTTATCCGCTGCCCAAGATGGACATGATCGCGGGGCCGGGCTCCAGCCAATTCTTTGGCGCGATGGAGAATTGGGGCGCGATCTTCTATTTCGAGAACGAGCTGCTTTTCAATCCGCAGGTCATGTCGGAGAGCAACCGCCAGCGCATCCACACGGTCGTCGCGCATGAAATGGCCCACCAGTGGTTCGGCGACCTCGTCACGCCGCGCTGGTGGGACGACCTCTGGCTGAACGAGGGCTTCGCCTCGTGGATGGAGGGCAAGGCCAGCAACGACCTGAACCCCAGCTGGGAAGCGGCGGCCGCCAGCGTCGCGGGTGAGCGCGAATCGGCGATGGGCATCGACGCGACCAGCGCCACCCACCCGATCATCCGCAAGGTCGAGACGGTCGATCAGATCGGCGAGGCGTTCGACGGCATCACCTACCTGAAGGGGCAGGCGGTCATCGGAATGCTCGAATCGACGCTGGGTGCCGATACGTTCCGCAAGGGCATCCGCGCCTATATGGCGAAGTATAAATATCAGAACACCGTGACAGACCAGCTTTGGGAAGAGCTGTCCAAGGCGTCGGGCACCAATGTCGCGACGATCGCGCACGACTTCACCCTGCAGGGCGGCGTTCCGCTCATCACGGTGCAGGGCGCGCGGTGTGAGGGCGGAAAGACGGTCGCGACGCTGACCCAGGGCCGCTTCGGACTGGATGAAGCGTCGAAGGCTCCGCAGACCTGGCATGTGCCGATCCGCGTCGCGACGATCGGCGGGGCCGAGACGACGGCGATCGTCACCGGTGCGACGCCTGCTCCGGTAACGGTGGGCGGCTGCGGCACGCTGGTCCTTAACCAGGGCAAGGGCTCCTATACCCGCGTCATGTATGACGAGGCGGGCCATGCCGCGATCGTGCGCGACTATGCCAAGCTGGCGCTGAACGACCGGCTGGGGACGCTGGGCGATGACTATGCGCTGGCGGCGGGCGGCTATCAGAATTTGAGCCGGTGGTTCGAGCTGATGGCGCAGGTCCATCCCGAGGCTGATCCGCTGGAATGGGAAACCGTTGCGGGGGAGCTGGCACGGCTGAATGGGCTTTATGAGGGTACGCCGCTCGAAAAGCCGCTGCGCGCGCGGACGGCGGCGATCCTGTCGCCGGTGCTGGCGCGGATCGGGTTCGAGCCCAAGCCCGAGGACGGCGCGCTCGTCTCCAACCTGCGTGAGACGCTGATCGGGCAACTGGGCACCAGCGGCGATGCGATGGTCGCGGCGCGTGCGCGTGGCTATGTCTCTGCGCTGGCGAAAAACCCGAACGCCATTCCGGGTGCCATCCGCCAGCCTATCCTGGCGACCTATGCCAAGCAGGCGACGTCCGCCGAGTGGGACCGCCTGTACGAGCTGGCCAAGGCCGAGCGCAATCCGGTGGTGAAGAACCGCTATGTCTCGCTGCTCGGTTATGCCGAGGACGAGAATGCCGCGCACCGGGCGTTGAGCGTGTTGAAGGACAACACCTTCACTCCGCCGCAGCGCGCGTCGCTGCTCCGCTCGATCGCGGGTGCGCATCCCGACATGGCGTTCGACTGGGCGGTGGCGAACAAGCCGCTGGTCGACAGCTTCCTGGAGGAAAGCAACCGCGCGACCTTCATCGTCGGGCTGGGCGCAGGATCGAACGATCCCGCCATGCCCGGCAAGATCGAGGCCTGGGCCAACGCCAATCTGCCCGAGGGCTCGCGCGGCGGCGCCAAGCGGTCGATCTCGCAGATTGCGGTGCGCAAGGCGGTGGCCGATCGGCTGAAGCCTGCTGTCCAGACCTGGCTGGCGCGCTGACGGTTCGGACTTCGCCCCCTCCGCCACCCCCTCTCCATTGGAGATGGGGGGGCATTGCGCCAGCAATGGTGGAGGGGCTAGGCCGCGCTCTATCGAACCGCTTGCCTTCGCATGAAAAACGCGGGAACCATGATGGCTCCGTCACCCATTTCGTGAGCCCTTCGTGATCCGCAACAGCCTCGCTCTCCTCCTCGCCGCCACCGCCATGACCGCGCCGCTCGCCGCGCAGGAGGAAGGGGAGAAAAAGGCTCCGCATCACGAAGCCGCCAAGGCCGAGGCGGAGGCCGCCTGGGCGCGCGCGCCGCTGGAAGAGACAGAAGTCCGCCACCGCGACAGCGTGACGATCAATGGCCGCGCCTATCCCTATGTCGCGTCAGCCGGCACGCTGACCGTGCGCGACATCGAGGGTAAGCCGACCGCCTCGATGTTCTACACGGCCTATACGCTCGACGAGACCAAGCCCGGCACCAAGCGGCCGGTGACGTTCCTCTATAATGGCGGGCCGGGATCACCCTCCTTCTGGCTGCGTATGGGCTCGTTTGCGCCGATCCGTATCCGCACAACAAGCCCCGAGTTTGTTCGCCCTGCGCCTTATGATGTCGGGCCGAACCCGGACTCGCTGCTCGACAAGACCGACCTCGTATTCCTCGATGCGATCGGAACCGGCTATTCGCGGCCGCTGGGTGACATGAAGCCTGCGCAATTTTACGGCGTGGACGAGGATGTCGATGTCTTTTCGGGGGCGATCCAGCGCTACGTCACCAAATATGGCCGCTGGATGAGCCCGAAATTCCTGCTTGGCGAAAGCTATGGCACGCTGCGCTCGGGCGCGCTGGCCTATCAGTTGCAGGAGCGGGGCATGGCGCTGAACGGCGTCGTGCTGCTCAGCTCGATCATGAATTACGGCTATCGCCAGCCGGGGTTGGATCAGGTCTATCTGAATTACCTGCCCAGCTATGCCGCGACCGCCTGGTATCACAACCGCCTGACCGACCGCCCCGCCGATGTCGCGACGGTGGTGGCGCAGGCACGGGCGTTCGCCGTCGGCCCGTATATGTCGGCGCTGGCCAAGGGGCAGAGCATCTCGCCCCAGGAGCGCGATCAGATCGCCGACCAGATGAGCCGCCTGATCGGTCTGTCGCCCGACTTCATCAAACGCGCCAATCTGCGCATCGACCTGCCGCGTTTCCAAAAGGAACTGCTGCGCGGGCAGGCGCGGACGGTGGGTCGTTTCGATTCGCGCTATCTGGGTATCGACACCGACGCCGCCGGCGAACGGCCCGAGACGGATGCGTCGTCCGACGCGATTTCGGGGGCCTACATCGCGTCCTTCCAGGACTATCTGCAATCGACGCTCGGCTATAAGACGGAACTGCCCTATCGCTTGTCGGCGCGCGATGCGGCGGGATGGACCTGGAACTGGAAGCACAAGGCGCCCGATGGGTCGCAGAACAACCCCAACACCGCGATCGACCTAGGCGCCGCGATGCGGGCCAATCCATATCTCAAAGTGCTGTCGATGAACGGCTATTACGACATGGCGACGCCGTTCTTCGGCACCGAGAACGACCTGGGTCACATGATGCTGGAACCCGCGCAGCAGGCGAATTTGCGCTTCACTTACTATCCGGCCGGACACATGACCTACCTCAACCCCGAGGCGTTGCGAAGCATGAAGGCCGACCTGTCGCGCTGGTATGACGAAGCGGTGAGCGATGCGAAGTCGTCAACCCCGCCGGTGCCGCCTTCGGGGCAGGGGGCCAGCCGAACCAACGGATAGTCGAGCTTTTACTGATGGCCGGTGCCCTCCTTCAGGATCACGTGGAGGAGGGCATCGCCAGCATATTGGCCTTTCGGCAAGGGCCAATATCGGGATTCGAGGTTCCTCCCGGCGGAAGATGGTTCTGCCATCTCCATTCCCTTTTCTCGAGACACCCGGGGGCGATGTCGGCGTCTGTCCGACGCATAGGTCGCCCCATGGATTTTCGTGATTTTCGGCTGGGGGGGAGCAATGCACAGGCTGTTGCAGCTTTTGTGCTGCCAAAGCGCGCTTATTCTCAAAAGCAGCTATGCGTCCCGATCAGCTGCCCAAACGACACCATTGACCGAAAAGTTGGCTATATAGGAATAAGCGATATGCGAAGAAATGGTGGACGCACTTGGGCTCGAACCAAGGACCCGCTGATTAAGAGTCAGCTGCTCTACCAACTGAGCTATGCGTCCATTGCCGGTCTGCGGCAAGGCGGGGAAGCGGTGTCCCCGGCTGGTGGCGCGCTGTTAGCCGAGCATGTCCGACCTGCCAAGGGGGTTTTTGACATTTTTCTTGCGGTCGGGACCCGCACCTCGGATCCCGACCCGCTTTAGTCTCAATAGCCGACGGTGAAGCGCTGACGGACATGGCGCGGCTGTTCGATCTCATCGACCAGCGCAATGGCATAGTCCTCGAACGAGATGCTGCTGCCCTGCTCGTTCGACAGGAGCGTGTCGGTGCCGAGCCGAAACTGACCGGTCCGCTCGCCGGAGACGAACATCGCGGAGGGAGACAGGAAGGTCCATTCCAGATCGTGCGCCTCGCGCAGCCGGTCGAGGAAGGCCGCACCCGCGCTGGCCTCCGTCTTATATTCTTCGGGGAAGCCCGGCTGGTCGATCAGCCGTTGGCCGGGCGCGACTTCCAGGCTGCCTGCGCCGCCCACGACCAGATAGCGCAGCACCCCCGAGGCCCGGACCGTGTCGATCAGCTGGGCCGCGTCGGTGACCGAGAAATGGACCGAACTGACGACCACATCATGCCCGCGCAGCGTGTCGGCCAGCGCTTCGGGCGCGTTCACATCGCCTGCCGTCGGGGTGACGCCGGGCAGGGGGGCAATCCGGTCCGTGCCGCGCGCGATGGCGGTCACGGCATGGCCGCGATCCGACAATTCCTTCAGGATGCGCGCGCCTGCATTGCCCGAGGCTCCGATCAGGGCGATCTTCATGGTCTTTCCTTTCCATGGTCCACTTTGTAGACCGTGGAGCTATGCAGAGCGCCGCCGCACCACAAGACGTCATTTTCGAGGGACCAGGTCACACGGGTCTGACCATGCCGCTGACCGGCGAGGGCGGCTGTCCGATCCGCGAGGTGCTGGATCGGATCGGCGATCAGTGGAGTCTGCTTGTCCTCGCCGCGCTGGAGCCAGAGACGTTGCGGTTCAACGTGTTGTTGCGGCGGATCGGCGATGTGTCGAAACAGATGCTGTCGCGGACGCTGCGGCGGCTGGAAGAGGACGGCTTCGTCGAGCGGACGGTCTATCCCGAGGTGCCGCCTCGGGTGGAATATAGCCTCACCGATCTCGGCCGGTCGTTCCTGGAGCCGATGCGCGCGCTGATCCGCTGGGCGGACATGCATCAGCCCGAGGTGGAGGCGGCCCGCGCGGCCTATCGCGCGCGGGCCTGACCCCCATCTTCCCGTCAGGCGATGTGAACCGCCTTGGTGATCATATGGTTGGCGATGCCTTCGGGGCCGTCTTCCGAACCATAGCCGCTTTCCTTGACCCCGCCGAAGGGCGCATCGCCCCAGCTGAGGCGGACGGTGTTGATCGCGACCATGCCCGCCTCGATCTCGTCGCCCAGCTGGTTCTGGCGACGGCCATTCTCGGTGAAGCAATAGGCGCCCAGGCCGAAGGGCAGGCGGTTCGCCTCGGCGATCGCGTCCTCGGTGGTGGCGAAGGGGCGGATCAGCGCGATCGGGCCGAACGGCTCCTCGTTCATGGCCTTGGCGTCGAGCGACACATCGGCCAGCACGGTGGGTGAGAAGAAGAAGCCCTCACCGCCCTTGGCCTCGCCGCCGGTCAGCTTGCGCGCGCCGTTGCGCACCGCGTCCTCGATCATCGCGCCGATCGCCTCGGGGCGGCGGGGGTTGGCCATCGGCCCCATCTGCGTGTCCGAGGACAGGCCATCCCCGATCTTCAGCGCGGCGGCGCGATCGGCAAAGCCCTGGGCGAAGCGTTCGTAAATGCCCTCCTGCACATGGAAGCGGGTGGGCGCGACGCAGACCTGACCGGCATTGCGGAACTTGTGGGTGACGAGCAGGTCGAGCGTCTTGTCGAGATCGCAATCGTCGAACACCAGCACCGGGCCATGGCCGCCGAGTTCCATGGTCGACTTCATCACCGTGTCGGCGGCGAGCTTAAGCAGGTGTTTGCCCACCGGCACCGAACCGGTGAAGCTGAGCTTGCGCGTGACCGGCGAAGCGAGCAGGTGACGCGACACCGCATCGGGCACGCCGAACACCAGCTGGGCCACGTCTCCGGGCAGACCCGCGTCCTGGAAGCAGCGCATGATCGCGATCGCGCTGGCGGGGGTTTCCTCACTGGGCTTCAAGATCACCGAGCAACCAGCGGCGATGGCCGGCGAAATCTTGCGCACCGGGTTCATCACCGGGAAATTCCAGGCGCAGAAGGCAGCGACCGGGCCGACCGGCTGGTGCAGGACCAGCGAGCGCGTGCCGGTGGGACGCGGCAGCACGCGTCCGTAGATGCGCACCGCTTCCCCCGCGTGGAAATCGAGCAACGCGGCGGTCGCGGCGACCTCTCCGCGCGCCTCCACGATCGGCTTGCCCTCCTCCAGCGTGGCGAGGCGGGCGAGTTCCTCGGCCCGTTCACGGACCAGCGCAGCGGTGCGGTGGAGGACGGCGGCGCGCTCCTGCGGGGCCGTCTTTCGCCAATGCTCGAACCCGCGCGCGGCCGCCTCGAGGGCGCGGTCCATATCGGCGGTGGTCGCCAGCGGCAGTTCGCCGAGCGACTGTCCGGTCGCCGGATTCAATACGGGCTGGGATTCGCGCCCCTCGGCGCCCAACCATTCGCCCGCGATATAAAGGCCGTTTGCTACATCAAGCTGCGGGGTGGTCATGCGTGTCCTTTCCGACTCGGTGAGGAAAATATGGGCCGCAGATCGTCCCTGTCCGTCGCCGATGCAAGGTCGCGCAAAGCCAGACCGGGCTTCTGTCAGGGTCAAGGGAGCAAAAGCAGGGCTTTGTGCGTCCCAAGCTTTACGGCATTTCCTATCGGGGCGATCGAGATAGGTTACGCGCCGTAACGAAAGGGACGGGTCCAGATGCGAGCACCATTTCCGGCCGTGATGGCCGCGTTGATGATCGGGACGATCGGCCTGTCCGCCTGCTCGGGCGGGGGCAGCAACGGCAAAGGCTCGGTCGAGCTGCTGAACGTCAGCTATGACCCGACGCGCGAACTGTATAAGGACGTCAACGCCGCCTTCGCCAAGCGGTGGAAGGACAAGACCGGCCAGACCGTCTCGTTCCGGATGAGCCATGGCGGATCGGGCAAGCAATCCCGCTCGGTGATCGATGGTTTGTCGGCGGATGTGGTGACGCTCGCGCTGGGCTATGACATCGACGCCATGGCGGAGCGAGCCAAGCTGCTTCCGGCCAATTGGCAGAGCCGGTTGCCCGACAATAGCGCGCCCTATACCTCGACGATCGTGTTCCTGGTGCGCAAGGGCAATCCGAAGGGCATTCGTGACTGGCCCGATCTGGTGAAGCCGGGCGTGCAGGTCATCACCCCCAGCCCCAAGACCAGCGGCGGCGCGCGGTGGAATTTCCTGGCGGCCTGGGCCTATGGCAAGAAGGCGGGCGGCTCGGACGCCGCGGCGCAGAAATATGTCGCCAACCTCTATTCGCATGTGCCGGTGCTGGACTCCGGCGCCCGCGGGGCGACGACGACTTTTGTCGAGCGCGGCCTGGGCGATGTGCTGATCGCCTGGGAGAATGAGGCTTTGCTGTCCGAGAAGGAATTGGGCGCGGGCAAGTTCGACATTGTCGTACCATCCATCTCGGTCTTGGCCGAGCCGCCGGTCGCCGTCGTCGACGCCAATGCCAAGGCGCATGGTACCGAGCGGGCCGCCACCGAATATCTGAACTTCCTCTACACGCCCGAGGGGCAGGAGATCGTCGCACGGAATTTCTATCGCCCGCGCGATCAAGCGGTAATGGCCCGCCATGCAGCAACCTTCCCCAAGCTGGATATGGTGACGATCCAGGACTTCGGCGGTTGGGGCGCCGCGCAAAAGCGGTTCTTTGCGGATGGCGGCGTGTTCGACGCCATCTATGGCGGCGGCAAGCGGCGTTGATGGCATGAGGCGTTCCAAGCAGCGGTCGGCGCTGCCCGGCTTCGGCCTGACCATGGGGATGACCCTGTTCTGGCTGGGACTGGTCGTTCTGGTCCCGCTTTCCGCGCTCGTCATCCGGGCGGCGGGTATGGGCTGGGCGGGCTTCGCCGAGGTCGGACTGTCGCCGCGGGCGTTGGCCGCCTATCGTTTGAGCTTCGGCGCGGCGCTGGCGGCGGCGGCGATCAACGCGGTGTTCGGGTTGCTGATCGCGTGGATACTCGTCCGCTATGAATTTCCCGGCAAGAAGCTGATCGACGCGGCGGTGGACCTGCCCTTCGCGCTTCCGACCGCCGTGGCGGGCATCGCGCTGGTGTCGCTCTATTCGGACAATGGCTGGGTCGGGTCGCTGCTCGCGCCGCTGGGGATCAAGGTCGCCTATACGCCATTGGGGGTAACAATCGCTTTGGTTTTCATAGGTTTGCCGTTCATTGTTCGCTCGGTCCAACCGGTTCTCGCGGATCTGGGCCGGGACGTTGAGGAGGCTGCCGCGACGCTGGGCGCGACGCGCGGACAGACATTTCGACGCGTCATCCTGCCCGCCATCCTGCCCGCGCTACTGACCGGCTTCGCGTTAGCCTTCGCACGCGGGGTAGGGGAATATGGCTCGATCATCTTCATTGCGGGCAACATGCCGTTCAAGTCGGAGATCGCGCCGCTGCTGATCATCACGCAGCTCGAACAATTCGATTATGACGGTGCGACGGCCATCGCCTGCGTGATGCTGGTCCTGTCCTTTGCGATGCTGTTGTTCGTCAATCTGCTCCAGGCCTGGCGTGCCAGACGGGGGACGCGATGAGCGGTTCCCATCCCACCACTGTTGAGAGCCCGTGGGCGCGGCGCGCGCTGATCGGCGTCGGCTTCCTGTTCCTGGCGCTGTTCCTTTTTCTGCCGCTTGTCATGGTCTTCGCGGGCGCACTCGCGAAGGGATGGCAGGTGTTTTTCGACGCGTTGGTGGACCCGGACGCCCTGGCGGCGATCCGCCTGACTCTGTTGGTCGCGGGGATTTCCGTGCCGGTCAACGCGGTGTTCGGGGTGGCGGCGGCCTGGGCGATCGCCAAATTCGACTTTCGCGGAAAAAGCCTGCTCATCTCGCTGATCGACTTGCCCTTTTCGGTATCGCCGGTGGTATCGGGCCTCGTTTTCGTCCTGCTGTTCGGCGCGCAGGGATGGCTGGGGCCGTGGCTCACCGAACATGGCGTGCGGATCATCTTCGCCGTGCCGGGCATCGTGCTGGCTACCGTCTTCGTGACCTTTCCCTTCGTCGCCCGAGAGCTGATCCCGCTGATGGCGGAGCAGGGGCGTGACGACGAGGAAGCGGCGCGCTCGCTGGCGGCGACCGGTTGGCAGACCTTCTGGCACGTCACCCTCCCCAATATCCGCTGGGGCCTGCTTTATGGCGTACTGTTATGCAACGCGCGGGCGATGGGGGAATTCGGCGCGGTATCCGTCGTGTCGGGGCATATTCGAGGGCTCACCAACACCATGCCGCTGCATGTCGAAATCCTGTACAATGAATATGACTTTGTCGGCGCGTTTGCGGTGGCGTCTCTGCTCGCCTCCCTCGCGCTGGTGACTTTGGGAGTGAAGACCGTGCTGGAATGGCGTTTCGGCATCCACCGGGCGGGAGCCGCGCATTGAGCATCGTCGTCGAGAATATCTCCCGCCGCTTCGGCGGCTTCACTGCGCTGGACCGCATTACCCTGGAAACGAGGCCGGGCGAGTTCCTCGCGCTTCTGGGGCCATCGGGATCGGGCAAGACCACGCTGCTGCGAACCATCGCCGGGCTGGATTTCGCGGATGAAGGGCATGTCCTGTTCGATGGGCAGGACATGACCGGCACCCCGGCCGTCGAGCGGCGGATCGGCTTCGTGTTCCAGAATTATGCGCTCTTCCGGCACATGACGGTCGCGCAGAACATCAGCTTCGGTCTGACGGTGCGCAAGCGGCGTGACCGGCCAACCAAGGCGGCGATCGCGGCGAAGGTCGCCGAGTTGCTGGAACTGATCCAGTTGCCCGAGCTGGGCGACCGCTACCCGGCGCAATTGTCGGGCGGTCAGCGGCAGCGTGTGGCGCTGGCCCGCGCGCTCGCGATCGAACCGCGGCTGCTGCTGCTCGACGAACCCTTTGGTGCGCTCGATGCCCAGGTGCGCAAGGACCTCCGAAGCTGGCTGCGGCGTATCCATGACGAGACGGGGCTGACTTCGATCTTCGTGACGCATGATCAGGAAGAAGCTTTGGAGATCGCCGACCGCATCGTCGTGATGCGCGGTGGCGTGATCGAACAGATCGGCACGCCCGCCGAAGTGCAGGGCGCGCCTGCCACGGCCTTCGTTTCGTCCTTCATCGGCGAGACGAATCGCCTGCCCGTCACGCGTCGCGACGGTGCGGCCGTCATTGGCGACGCACTGGCGACGCTGCCTGACGAAGCGCAGGGGCGGGGGCCGGGCGAAATTCATATTCGTCCGCATGATGTCGAGCTGGCCGAGCCGGGCGATGCGGCTGCGTTGCCTGTCACCGTGCTGGCCAGCCGACCCATTGGCCGGTCCCGCCGGATCACGGCGCAGGTGGTCGGCATGGCCGAGCCCCTGACCATCGACCTGCCCGTCGCGGTCGAGGCCAGCCCCGGCCAGCAACTGGCGGTCCGCCCTGTGCGCTACCGAATCTTCTGAGCGCCCCCTAGCGCATGATCCCCTGACAGTTTGCGGATGTCGGCGGTTTCGCTATTTGCCAGCGGAGGCCGCCCGGGCATGACGCGGCGGCAACAGGGAGATCGCGGTTGAGGGTCGGACAGGAATGCTGGCGGATCGAGCAGGCCGACCGGATGGCGGTTATCATCGATGCGGAGAATTATTTCCGCATGGCCCGCCGCGCCATGCTGAATGCACGGCGTCGGATTTTGCTGATCGGCTGGGATTTCGATGCGCGTATCGTCCTCGACCATGACGAGGCGCCGGGCGAAACGGTGGGCGACTTCATCTATTCGCTCGTCCAGCGCCAGCCCGATCTGGAGATTTTCCTGCTCCGCTGGGATACGGGCGCGATCAAGTCGCTGTTCCGAGGGCGGACCTTCTTCACCGTCATGAAGTGGATGGCACATGCCCGCATCCACACCAAGCTCGACGGCCATCACCCGATCGCCGCGTCGCATCACCAGAAGATCGTCATCATCGACGACCAGCTCGCCTTTTGCGGCGGGATCGACATGACGAGCGAGCGCTGGGACACATGCGCGCACCATGACGACGATCCCTGTCGCAAGCGGCCCGGCGGCCGGCCCTACAAGCCGTGGCACGACGCGATCAGCGCGGTGGAAGGCCCGGTGACCCATGCGCTGGGCGAGCTGTTCCGCGAGCGATGGCACGCCGCCGGCGGCAAGCCGATGGGGCCGCCAGTACCGGGCGCCAGTTGCTGGCCCGAGGGGTTGCAGCCTGACTTCACCGACCAGCCTGTCGCGATCGCCCGGACCATGCCGGAGATGGACGATCAGGCCGCCGTGCACGAGAATGAGGCATTGTTCCTCGCCCAGATCGCGCGGGCCAAGCGCTATGTCTATATCGAGAGTCAGTATTTCGCCTCGCGCCGGGTGGCCGAGGCGATCGCCCGGCGGTTGGACGAGGAGCGGGGGCCGGATTTCGTCATCATCAACCCGCTGACGGCACAAGGGTGGCTGGAGCCGATCGCGATGGACACGGCGCGCGCCCGGCTGGTCGAGGCGCTGCGGCGGCGCGACCGGCATGGCCGGCTGCGGCTCTATCACCCGTTCACGGCGGGCGGCGAGGCGATCTATTGCCATGCCAAGATCCTGATCGCCGACGATGAGGTGTTCCGACTGGGCTCGTCCAATCTCAACAACCGCTCGATGCGGCTCGATACCGAGTGCGACCTGGCGATCGCGGCCGAGGCGGACAGCGCGGCGGGGCGGCGCATCGCGGCGATCCGCGACGAACTGTTGGCCGAGCATCTGGGCGTGGCGCCAAAGCAGGTCGGCGAGGCGATCGCCCGCACGGGCTCGTTGATCGCGGCCGTCGAGGTGTTGCGCGGGCAGCCGGGACGGACCCTGCGCCCCTATGAAGTGCCCGACCTGTCCAGCGTCGAGGAATGGCTGGCCGATAACGAAGTGCTCGACCCGGAAGGCCCGGACGAGATGTTCGAGGCGTTCAGCCAGCGCAAGGGGCTGTTCCGGCGGCTGCGGCGGCGCTGATGGGGGACATCGTCAACTTCCGTCAGGCGCGCAAAGGGCTGGCACGCAAGCAGGCCGATCAGCAGGCGGCGGAGAACCGGGCGAAGTTCGGCCGCACCAAGGCGGAGAAGCAGCGGGAGGCGGCCGAGCAGGAGCGGCTGCGTCGAGAACTAGACGGCGCCAAGCTACACGAAATTCCTCCCCTGTAAGGGGAGGGGGACCATGCAAGGCATGGTGGAGGGGTGTACCCTTTCGATAGTGGGACACCCCTCCGTCGCGCTGCGCGCGCCACCTCCCCTTACAGGGGAGGAATGGAGTAGATGTTATCGCGGTGTCGCGAACCAGATGGTGTGGGTCGCGCCCTTGCCATTCTCGCGCGCCCGCACCTTGACCTCGTCGACCAGGAAGCCCGCGCGTGACAGTCGCCGGGTGAAGACCGGATCGGGGGCGGCCGACCAGATCGCCAGCACGCCGCCAGGTCGCAGCGCGACCCGCGCTTCGTCCAGCCCGCGGTTCGAATAGAGTCCGTCATTGGCCGGGCGGGTCAGTCCGTCGGGGCCGTTGTCGACGTCGAGCAGGATCGCGTCATACGCCCCGCGCCCGGCATAGATGGCATTGCCGACATCGCCCATGGCCAGCGTGACGCGGGGATCGTCCAGGCACCCGGCGGTCAATTCCGCCATCGGCCCGCGCGCCCATTCGATGATGCCGGGGACCAGCTCGGCCACCGTCACCCGCGCATCGCGGCCGAGGCGAGCCAGCACCGCGCGCAGCGTGAAGCCCATGCCATAGCCGCCGATCAGCAGATGCGGCGCGTTACGCCCGCCCAGCCGGTCGCAGGTCATCGTGCCGAGCGCGACTTCCGAGCCGCTCATCCGCGTGCTCATCAGCTCGTTGCGGTCGAGCACGATCATGAAGTCCTTGCCCCGGCGGAACAGTCGCAGGGGCTCGCCGCCCGGCACCTCGGCGATGCCCAGCAGCTCGCGTGGGGTCACTTGCCCTGACGCGCCTTGCGAGCGGCGTAGCGGGCGTCGCGCGCGGCCTTCAGCTCGGCGGCGGTGGGGACCACAGGCGGGCGCGCCGCGGCGGCAGCGGCCTCTGCGGCGGCTTCCGCTTCGGCCTTTGCCTGGGCACGGGCTTCCTCGCGGGCGGCCTTTTCCTGCTCGATCGCGGCCTTGTGGGCAGCGCGACGCTCGGCCTCGGCGGCCTCCTTGGCCTCGCGCGCAGCAGCGCGGGCGGCCACCACGGCGGGGTCGGGCGCGGCCTTGTTCCGCAACTTCTCGAGCGCGGCCGCCTTTGCGTCGCGCGATGCCGATGCGCGATCGGCGAAACCCGGAACCTTATATCCTGCCATCAATCCTTCATCCCGCTGATGGGCCACCAGGGACCCAATGCACAACGGCCCCGCATCGCTGCGGAGCCGTTGAAAAAACTGGTGGACGCACTTGGGCTCGAACCAAGGACCCGCTGATTAAGAGTCAGCTGCTCTACCAACTGAGCTATGCGTCCGTTCGTCACGCTCGTCAGGCCGTCCGGCGGCCCGCCTCGTGATCGGGAGGCGCGCCTTTAGCAGTCCCTTGCCGCTTTGCAAATGCTTTTTGCAATCGGAGGGCGCTTTTTCGCCCTACCAACGCGCAGGCCGACGATTTTCGCGGTCGATCGCCATCAATATGCCCAGACACAACAGAACCGTCATTTGCGACGAGCCGCCATAACTGACCAGGGGCAGGGGAATGCCGACGACCGGTGCCAGGCCCATGACCATCATCAGATTGACCATCACGTAAATGAAAATGGTCGTGGACAGCCCCGCCGCCGCCAGCCGGGCAAAGCGCGACGGCGCGGCCTGCGCCACGTTCAGCCCCCAGCGGATGACCAGGATGAACGCCAGGATGAGGAAGCAGCCGCCGACTAGCCCCCATTCCTCCGCCATGGTCGCGAAGACGAAGTCGGTATGACCCTCGGGCAAATAGTCGAGATGGCTCTGGGTGCCGTTCAGGAAGCCCTTGCCCCAGATGCCGCCCGAGCCGATCGCGATCTTCGACTGGCTGATATGATAGCCGGTGCCCAGCGGATCGCTTTCGGGATCGAGGAAGATCAGCACGCGGTTGCGCTGATAATCGTGCAGCAGGAAATTGACCGCCAGCGGCGCCATCACCGCCAGCGCCATCGCCCCGCCGATGAACAGGCGCAGCGGCACCCCCGCCAGGAACATGACCGTCGCGCCGCCCGCGCAGATCATCAGCGCGGTGCCGAGATCGGGCTGTTTCATGACGAGCGCGGCCGGCACTGCGATCATCGCCGCGACCGGCCATATGCCCGAGAAACGCCGCGTCTCTGCCGGGGGCATCAACTCGTAGAAACGCGCGGCGCCCAGCACGATGAACAGCTTCATCAACTCGGAGGGCTGAAGGCGGATGAAGCCCACGTCCAGCCATCGCTGGCTGCCGCCGCGCACCGCGCCCAGGAGTTCGACCAGCACCAGCGCGACGACCAGGATCAGATAGCCCGGCATGGCGATACGCCGCCACAGGTCGAGCGGCAGGCGCGACAACATCAGCGATCCCGCCAGCAGGACGAAGAAGCGTACCCCCTGCGGCTTGGCCCAGGGGGTCAGCGATCCGCCCGCCGCCGAATAAAGGACGACCAGTCCGAAACACCCGATCGCGGTGACGAGCAGGATGACGCGCCACGGCAGCTGCGCGATCGGTTCGGGAATGATGCGGGGGCCGCTCATGGATTGGGGTCCGCCGTATCTTCGGGATCGGTTTCACGGGTGGCCATCGCCTCGGCCTGCGCGTCCGAGACGTTGGTCGCGGCTTCGACGGCCGGCGCGTCGGTCGCGGCGCCGGCATCGGTCTTGGTCGCTGCGGAAGCGGGCTTGGGCGAATGGGCCGCGCGATAGGCGGCCTCGTCGGCGCGCATCCGGGTGGCGATGTCGCCGCCCCAGGTCGGCTCGTCCTGCGCCAGCGAAGCGAGCGCGCGGTCGCGGTCGAACAGATAGGTCATGATGTCGCGCCCGATCAGCGGTGTGTCCAAATTGCGCACGGTATGGCCATTATGCTCCAGCACCACGGCGGCCGCATAGCGTGGATTGTCGGCGGGGGCGAAACAGACGAACAGAGCGTGGTCGCGCAGTTTGAAGGGAAGTTGGCCGTTCTTCAGCACCCCCATGCGCCGCTCGGCCATGGTGATGCGGCGGACCTGGGCGGTGCCGGTCTTGGCCGCAAGGCTGACGCCGGGCACCAGCATCCGCGCCGCGCCGCCGGTGCCGCCCTGATTGACCACGCCGAACATCGCGTCGCGCACGATCGCCAGATGCTCGGAGGCGACGGGCAGGGCAGGAGCGTCGAGATGGACCTGATGCGCCAACATGCTGGGCGCCAGATGCCGCCCCGATGCGAGCCGTGCCGCCATGACCGCCAGCTGGAGCGGATTGGCCAGCACATAACCTTGCCCGATCGAGGCGTTCAGGCCGTCGGCCACGGTCCATTTCGTCTTGTATTTCTTTAGCTTCCACGCCGAATCTGGCACGGTGCCATACCGCTGCGTACTCAGCGGCAGGTCGAATTTCTGCCCCAGCCCCAGCATCCGCGCGACCGGCGCGATCCGGTCATAGCCCATGCGGCGGATCATCTCGTAGAAATAGATGTCGCAGCTCTGCTCGATCGCACCCTTCAGGTTGAGTGCGCCGTGGCCGCCCCGCTTATGACAGTGGAAGACGCCGGTGCCGACCCGCATCGCGCCGGTGCACAATATCCGGTCGTTTGCCCCGACCCCGGCTTCCAGCAGCGCCAGGCCGTTCATCGGCTTGACCGTCGAGCCCGGCGGATAGAGGCCCTGCGTGACCTTGTTCATCAAGGGCACATGGTCGTTTTCCGACAGCATCGCCCATTCCAGATGGCTGATCCCGTCCGAAAAGCTGTTGGGGTCGTAGGCGGGCATCGACACCATCGCCAGCGTTTCGCCGGTGCGGCAGTCGAGCACCACCGCCGAACCCGAATTGGTGCCCAGGCGGCGTGCGGCATATTCCTGCAGCCCCGCATCGATGGTCAGGCGAATGTTACGGCCGGGTGTATCGGGACGGGTGGCGAGTTCGGCCACGACCTTACCCCGCGCCGTCACCTCGACGCGCTTGGCGCCGGGCTTGCCGCGCAAGTAAGGCTCCAGCATCTTTTCCAGCCCGTCCTTGCCCAGCTTGAATCCGGGGGTGACGAGCAACTGGTCGTGGGTGGCCTTGAACTGTTCAGCCGACGGCGTGCCGACATAGCCGGTCAGATGCGCAACGGCAGGCCCGGCGGGGTAGAAGCGTGCGAACCCCCGTGTCGGCTGCACACCCGGCAGCTCGGGCAGGCGGACGCTCACCGCCGCGAAACGTTCCCAGTCCAGCCGCTCGGCGACCTGCACCGGCTGGAACCCGGCGGCGTGCTCAAGGTCGAGGCGGATGCGGTTCATCGCCTCGTCGTCGAGCTTCAGAATTTGGCGAAGCAACGCCAACACCCGGTCCTTGTCCTCCAGCCGGTCGGGAATGATGTCGACGCGAAAGTCGGTGCGATTGTTGGCGATGGGCACCCCGTGCCGGTCGATCAGCCAGCCGCGACGCGGCGGGATCATCGTCGTGTTGACGCGGTTGCTCTCGGAAAGAAGATTATACTTCTCGTTCTGCGCGATCGACAGCCACGCCATGCGCCCGGCGAGCAACAGGCCGACGCCCGCCTGGGCCGTGCCCAGCACGAAGGCGCGGCGCGAAAAACTATAGGCCTGCGCGGCCTCGGTCATGATCCGGCCGGGGCGATCCATGTTCAGACCCCTACCTCATTCCGGCCGCGTTTGCGATCGATCCACGCGACCAGCCGTGTCGCCATGGGGAACAGCAGCACGGTGATGGCGATCTGGATCACCAGGGGCGCATCGACCTGTGCCTCCACCGGTACCGCCAGGAAGCGCCCCGCGATCAGGCAGAAGGCGATGGCCCCGCTGGCGATCAACCAGTCCTGCCAGAAATCCCGAAACACCAGGCGGTGTTCGAATAGATCGATGGCCAGTGAGGTCAGCGACCAGAGCAGCATCGCCGAACCCAGCGGCTGGCCGGATACCAGATCGTCGAACAGCCCCAGCGGCGCGGCGGCCCAGAGCCGCAGCGCGAACCGGGCGACCAACCGCCAGGCGAGCAGCATCAATAGCCCCATCGGCGGCTGCAACGGCACGATCGCCACCACCGGGACGATCGCGGTCAGCGATCCAGCCATCACGGTCAGCCACGGCAGCGCACGGGCGCGGGCGGGGGGCAGTCCGGGGTCGAAGGGATTATAGGCGTCGAGGGTCACGGCCGGGGTGCCGGCGCCGATGGCGGCATCGGCATGAAGGCGCGCTGAACGATCGCAAAATCCAGCGTGTCGGGATGGATGAACGGCCGCGCCACCGCTACGTCGCCGCCATTCGTGCGGACGCGCGCGACCGGGATATTGGGCGCATATAGGCCGCCCGTGCCAGAGGTCACGAACAGGTCGCCCTTGCCCAACCGGACATTGGTGGCAACCGACCGGACGTCGAGCGTCCCGTCGCCGCGTCCGACCGCGATGGCGGGCATACCGTCACGGGTGCGTCGCACCGGGACGATGCTCTCGGGATCGGTCAGCAGCAGGACGCGCGCGGCGGCGGGGCCTGCCTCGGTCACGCGACCGATCAGGCCCTCCGGCCCGCGCACCGCCATGCCGGGTTCCACGCCCTGCCAGCGGCCCGCGTTCAGCAATGCGAAGCGGCGGCCGCTCGATCCCGTCGAACTGACCAGCCGCGCGGTCACGACCGCATCGGGCGTCCGCTCACGTACTGCGAGCAAGCGGCGCAGCCGGCGATTGTCATAGGCGATGGTGCGCGCGGTCAGCAGCAAATCGCGCGACCGTTCCAATTCGGCGCGGAGCCGGTCATTTTCGGAATGGACGAAGAAATAATGGCCGATCGTGTCGGGCACGCCGCTGATCGCGTCGCCCGCCGCGACGAAGGCGCCGGAAATGGGCGCGGTCACACTGCCCAGCGTCATGCGCAACGCGCCGAAGGCGGGCGGGTTGAAGGTCGATGCGACAAGCAGCACCGCGCCCACCACCGCACCCGCCACCGCGAGCACATAGGCCAGGAAAGCTCCATATTGCCGCCGTCGCGAAAAGCCGGTGCGACGGTCGCGGGCGGGCGCCATGCGCCGGTCCCCTTATGCTGGAGGTTAGCCGTTCAGCAGGACGCCGCGATACATCGGGTCTTCCAGCGCACGGCCGGTGCCCAGCGCCACGCAGGTCAGCGGATCCTCCGCGACGGTCACCGGCAGCCCGGTTTCGTCACGCAGCACCTCGTCCAACCCTTCGAGCAGCGCGCCGCCGCCCGTCAGGACGATGCCCTGGTCGACGATATCGGCGGCCAGTTCGGGGGCGGTGTTTTCCAAAGCGACGCGGACGCCCTCGACGATGGTCGCGACCGGTTCGGACAGGGCCTCGGCGATCTGGCCCTGGTTGATCTGGATTTCCTTGGGCACGCCGTTGACGAGGTCGCGACCCTTGATCTGGATGGTCACGCCGATGCCGTCCGCCGGAGGACGCGCGATGCCGACTTCCTGCTTGATCCGCTCGGCCGTCGCTTCGCCGATCAAGAGGTTATGGTTGCGGCGGACATAGGAGACGATCGACTCGTCCATCTTGTCACCGCCGACGCGCACGCTCGTGGTGTAGGCGAGGCCCCGGAGAGACAGCACCGCGACCTCGGTCGTGCCGCCGCCGATGTCGACGACCATCGAGCCGATCGGCTCGGTGACGGGCATGTCGGCGCCGATCGCGGCGGCCATCGGCTCCTCGATCAGGAAGACCTGGCTCGCACCCGCGTTCGAGGCGGCGTCGCGGATCGCGCGGCGTTCCACCTTGGTCGAACCCGACGGCACGCAGATCACGATTTCCGGCCAGCGCGCGAACTTGCGAGGGCCGTGCACCTTCAGGATGAAGTGCTTGATCATCTGTTCGGCGACGTCGATGTCCGCGATGACGCCGTCGCGCAACGGGCGGATCGCCTCGATATTGCCCGGCGTCTTGCCCATCATCAGCTTGGCGTCGTCGCCGACCGCCTTCACCCGCTTGATGCCGTTGATCGTCTCGACCGCGACGACGGACGGCTCGTTGAGCACGATGCCGCGTCCGCGGACATAGACCACGGTATTCGCGGTGCCGAGGTCGATCGCCATGTCTTGCGACATGAATTTCAGGAAGCGAGGAAGGGGCATCGAGGCTTTCGTTCCGTCTGGTGGAGCGGGTGGGCACGTTTCATATCCCGAACCGCCGCCAAGAGCCGTCACAGGCGCCTGCACCGTCATTTGCGGGGTCGCGGGATGCCGTCGCTTGGGCTAGGGTTTGCCGCATGTCAATACGGCGTCTGCCTCCCCATCTCGTCAATCGTATCGCGGCCGGTGAAGTGGTGGAAAGGCCCGCCAGTGCGTTGAAGGAACTGGTCGAAAATTCGATCGATGCGGGCGCCACCCGGATCGCGGTGTCGCTGGGTCAGGGCGGGGTCGGTCGGATCGAAGTGGCGGACGACGGTTGCGGCATGTCGGCGGATGACATGGCGCTGGCACTGGAGCGGCACTGCACCTCCAAGTTGCCCGACGAGGCGATCGAATCGGTCATGACCCTCGGATTTCGTGGCGAAGCGCTCCCCTCGATCGCCAGCGTCGCGCGAGTGACGATCGAAAGCCGCCCGGCGGGCCGCGACGGCTGGAGCCGCGTCGTCGACAATGGCGAAGTGCTGCGCGACGGCCCCGCCGCCGTGCCGCCGGGCACTCGCATCGTAGTCGAGGACCTGTTCGCCCGCGTGCCCGCCCGGCGCAAATTCCTGCGCTCGCCGCGTTCGGAATATGCCGCCTGCCTCGATATGGTCCGCCGCCTGGCGATGGCGCGGCCCGACATCGCCTTCACGCTGGAGCATGACGGGCGGCGGGTGCTGACCGTGCCGGGTGGCGAGGAGCGGCCGGGGCGGGTCGCCGGGCTGACCGACCGGGCGCTGGCCGAGAATTCGGTTGCCATCGACTGGGTGCGCGACACGGTGTCGCTGGGAGGCGTCGCGGGGCTGCCCACGTTCAACCGGGGCATCGCCGACCATCAATATCTGTTCGTCAACGGGCGGCCGGTTCGCGACCGCCTGCTGATGGGCGCGATTCGAGGGGCTTATGCCGAGATGTTGCCACGCGATCGTCACGCGGTCGTGGCGCTGTTCCTGGATATGCCGCCGAGCGAAGTCGATGTGAACGTCCATCCGGCCAAGACGGAAGTACGCTTCCGCGACCCCGCGCTGATCCGGGGAATGATCGTGTCCGGGCTTCGCCGCGCGTTGGATGAGGCCGGGCACCGCAGCGTCCAGCGCCCGCCCGATTCGGCGCTGGCCATGTGGCAGACCGAGAACATCGCGCCGCCCCTGGCCGCCGTCCCGCCCGTTGACGATTGGACCCACACCGCGCCCGAAACGCGGGTGATGGAGCGGCAGTCGCTATTCGCCCCGCGCGCCGGTTTCGCCGCCCCGCCGCCACTCGCCCGCGCTGAGGTCGCCTTTGCATCACCGCCCGAGGTGCGCCAATATCCGATGGGTGTCGCGCGCGGTCAGGTTGCCAAGACCTATATCGTCGCCGAAGCCGAGGACGGACTGGTCCTGGTCGACCAGCACGCCGCCCATGAACGTTTGGTGCTGGAGCGGATGCGCGCCGCGCTGACCGGCGGGCGGGTCGCGTCACAGGCGATGCTGATCCCGGAAGTCGTCGAACTGGACGAACCCGCCTGCGACCGCCTGGAGGCCCGCGCGGAGGAACTGGCGGAGTTCGGCCTCGACCTCGAACGTTTCGGCCCGACCGCGATGCTGGTCCGCGCCACGCCCGCTTTGCTGGGCCAGAGCGACCCCAAGGGCCTGGTCGCCGATCTGGCCGACGAACTGGCGGCGTTCGACCAGGCATTGTCCTTGCGCGAGCGACTGGACCATGTCGCGGCGACCATGGCCTGTCACGGCTCGGTCCGCGCGGGCCGCATCCTGTCGGTCGCCGAAATGAACGCGCTCCTCCGTGAGATGGAGGTCACGCCGCATTCCGGCCAGTGCAACCATGGCCGACCGACCTGGGTGAAGTTGCAGCATGGCGATATCGAGAAGCTGTTCGGGCGGAAGTAAATAACTCGGATGTGATGGTCCGGGAGAGGCTATCGGTGCGCGTTTGCGATGGGACCCGGCGGAAGTAACTGCGGGGCTTTCACGAAAAGCGATGCCGGTGAACCATGGAAGCCGAGCAGGGAGCGAATCGAAGCGGGCGAACGCGATCTCGCGTCTCGGGGGCGTTGCGTATCCGGCGTTCCAGGCATCACTCGGCGGGCGTTGCCGGCTGGTGATCGGTTGTGATTGCATCGGAATGCCAAAAAAGTCACCGCTTGGTGCAGATTCTGCTTAACGCAGGCCGGCTTAACCCTTGCGGTAGCGACGAACCGATCCCATAGGGCGATGAGTTGAGATTTTTCGGTTTCGGCGTTCACCGTAACGAAACTTTTGCACTTGGCCGTGTATTTATTGGCCATTGGACAGGTAGGCAGTCACGATCATGAAGCATGTCATGGCCATCATCTTCGCCCTCATCCCGCTGGCTGCCGTGGTCAGCGCGTGCGTGACCTGTCCCTGAGATAAGCGCGCCCCCTTGCGGGGTGCCTGAATTGCCGTCTCCCAAGACGCAAAAAAGGGCCGCCCGGTTATGCCGGACGGCCCTTTCTTTTTGGCGACAGGGCGAAGCGGGGAATTAGCCCTGCGCTTCTTCCTGCTCCGGCTGAACCTCGGCGGTGGCGCCCGGTTCGGCGTTGGGATCGTAATCCTCGGTGAAGCCGGCTTCGTCACGCTCGAACATCGAGGCCATGACGTCGACGCCCTGCGCCTGCATCTCGGCTTCTTCGGGCGAGCGGGCGACATTGACCTTGACGGTCACGGCCACTTCCGGGTGAAGCGCGACGCGCACGTCGTACACGCCGATCGCCTTGATCGGGCGGTCGAGCACGATCTGGCTCTTGTTGACCTTGTGGCCGTCGGCGACCAGCGCCTCGACCAGGTCACGCACCGCGACCGAGCCGTACAGCTGGCCGACGTTCGACGCCTGACGGATCAGGGTGACGGTGGCGTTGTCGAAGGTCTTCGATTCGACCTCGGCCTCGGCGCGACGGTTCGCGTTCTCGGCCTCGATGCGGGCGCGGTTGGCCTCGAACACCTTCTTGTTGGCTTCGTTGGCGCGCAGCGCCTTCTTGCGCGGCAGCAGGAAGTTACGGGCGAAGCCGTCCTTCACCGTGACCACGTCGCCGATGGCGCCGAGCTTTTCGACGCGCTCAAGCAGAATAACGTCCATCTTATAGGACTCCTTACTTCACGACGTAGGGCAGGAGGCCCAGGTGACGGGCGCGCTTGATGGCCTGGGCCAGTTCGCGCTGCTTTTTGGCCGACACGCTGGTGATGCGCGAAGGCACGATCTTGCCGCGCTCGGACACGAAGCCCTGGAGCAGACGGACGTCCTTATAGTCGATCCGGGGCGCGTCCTTCGCGGAGAAGGGGCAGCTCTTGCGGCGACGGAAAAACGGGCGGGCCATTATGCGGCTTCCTCTTCACGATCACGACGGGGGCGGTCAGCGCGGTCGGGGCGTTCGCCACGATCGGCACGACGCTCGCGGTCGCGCTCCTGCTTGCGCATCATCACCGACGGACCTTCTTCATGGCCGTCCACCTTGACGGTCATGTAGCGGATCACGTCTTCGTTGATCTGGGTCTGGCGCTCCAACTCGGCGACCACGCCCGCGGGCGCGTCGATTTCGAGCATGACGTAATGCGCCTTGCGGTTCTTGGCGATCTTGTACGCCAGCGAACGCAGGCCCCAGGTCTCGGTCTTCACGACCTTGCCCTGATTGTCCTCGACGATCTTCGTGGCGGCTTCCGCCAGCGCGTCCACCTGCGCCTGTGCCAGATCCTGGCGCGCAAGGAACACGTGCTCGTAAAGAGCCATGCAGCTTACCTTATGTTGGCCGATCGCTGACGCCCACCCCATGTGGTGCGCCCCTCCGGCTGTCTTCCATACTTCAATACCGTCACGCCAAAATGGCATGAGGGCGGGTGAAGCAGGTGCTTCCCGCCCAATGGTGCGCTGGCTCATAGCGGATTGCGGTCAAAAGGGCAAGCGGGGAAGGGGGCGTGCACTTGCCAGCGGCGGGCGACCTTTCTACCGCGCGGGCCATCCTATTACTGTTTGATGGCAGAACCAACATGCGTGCATTCATCTTTCCGGGCCAGGGCAGCCAGGCCGTCGGCATGGGCAAGGCGCTGGCCGAGGCGAGTCCCGTCGCTCGCGAGGTGTTCCAGGAGGTCGACGAGGCGCTGGGCCAGCATCTCTATCGCCTGATGGTCGAAGGCCCCGCCGACGAGCTGACCCTGACCGAGAATGCGCAGCCCGCGATCATGGCGAACGCCATCGCGACCCTGCGCGTGTTGGAGAAGGAAGGTGGCGTCCGCCTGTCGGAAAAGGCCGATTTCGTCGCGGGCCATTCGCTGGGGGAATATACCGCGCTGTGCGCCGCCGATGCGATCGATCTGCCGACCACGGCGCGCCTGTTGAAGCTGCGCGGCCGGGCGATGCAGGCGGCGGTGCCGGTGGGCGAGGGGGCGATGGCCGCGCTGCTCGGTGCCGACCTGGAAAAGGCCAAGACCATCGCGGGCGCGGCGGTCGATGCGATCCTGGCCGAGGGTGGCGAGGAACTGGTCTGCACCGTCGCCAATGACAATGACCCGAGTCAGGTCGTGATCTCCGGCCACCGGGTGGCGATCGAGAAGGCGGTGGCGCTGGCCAAGGATCTGGGAGCCAAGCGCGCAGTGCTGCTGCCCGTCTCGGCGCCCTTCCATTGCCCGTTGATGCAGCCTGCGGCCGAGGCGATGGACGCGGCGCTGGCCGACGCGACGATCGGCGCGCCGCTGGTGCCGGTCTACGCCAATGTCGAGGCGGCCGCAGTCGCCGATCCGGGCGCGATCCGCGCGCTGCTGGTGGCGCAGGTGACGGGCATGGTCCGCTGGCGCGAATCGGTGCTGGCGATGCAGGATGCGGGCGTGTCGAACTTCGTCGAGTTCGGCGGCAAGGTGCTCGGCCCGATGGTCAAGCGCATTGCACCCGACACCAATGCGGTCAGTGTCGTGACCATGGATGACATCGAAGGGCTTCTAAAGACCCTGTAATTTGCTCACGCGAAGGCGCGAGGACGCGAAGATGAAAGACATTGAAACGATAGCGTTCGATGCAATCGATCTTTCCTTGCGCCTTCACCGTGAGCTCGGTCCGGGCCTGCTGGAGAGCGTCTATGAGACGATCCTGGCGGCCAAGCCGGGCGCCATGGGCTATCGGGTGGAACGCCAATGTCCCGTCGATTTCAGCTTCGATGGATTGCGGTTCGATGCTGCCTTTCGGATCGACCTGCTGGTCGAGGGGCAGCTCCTTCTTGAAATCAAATCGGTTGAGCGGCTGAACGCCGCTCATGCCAAGCAACTGCTTACCTATCTGCGCCTGACAAAGCGGCCCTTGGGGCTGCTGATCAATTTCGGCGGTGCTACCTTGAAGGAAGGGCTTCGCCGCATCGTCAACGACTACACGCCCATCGCGTCTTCGCGTGAACCATAGAATCGGAGAATAACCATGTTCGACCTGACAGGAATGACCGCCCTCGTGACCGGCGCGTCCGGGGGGCTTGGCTCGGCGGTCGCGAAGGCGCTGGCCGCGCAGGGCGCCAAGCTGGCGCTCTCGGGCTCCAATATCGACAAGCTGGAGGCGTTCCGCGCCGAACTCGGCGGCGATCATGTCGCGGTGCCGTGCAACCTCTCCGATCCGGCCGCCGTCGATGCGCTGATCCCGCAGGCGGTGGAGGCACTGGGCGGCAAGCTCGACATTCTGGTCAACAATGCGGGCGTCACCCGCGACAACCTGACCATGCGGATGAAGGACGAGGAGTGGGACCAGGTCATCAGCGTCAACCTGGAGGCGACCTTCCGCCTGATCCGCGCCGCCGCCAAGCCGATGATGAAGGCACGCTTTGGCCGCATCATCTCGATCACCTCGATCGTCGGCGCGACGGGTAATCCGGGCCAGGCCAATTATGCCGCGTCCAAGGCCGGGATCGTCGGCATGTCAAAGGCCGTGGCGCAGGAATTGGCCAGCCGCAACGTCACCGTCAACTGCGTAGCACCGGGCTTCATGCGCTCGGCAATGACCGACGTGCTGCCCGACGCACAGAAAGCCGCCTTGCTCAGCAAAATTCCGGCAGGCGATCTGGGCAAGGGCGAGGATATCGGCGCGGCGGTCGTGTACCTGGCGTCGAAGGAAGCGGGCTACGTGACGGGCCAGACGCTGCACGTCAATGGCGGCATGGCGATGCTATAAAAGGCATAATTGCCACGAATGACCTTATCCTGGCCCAAGTCCGTCGCTGGACGGGCTTGCCAGACATGGGCGCGCGTTCTACGTGCGTTCAGCAAGTATCAACCCCCGATGAATTACGAGAAGGGATTACCATGAGCGAGACCGCCGACCGCGTGAAGAAGATCGTCGTCGAGCATCTCGGCGTCGAAGCCGACAAGGTGACCGAGGACGCGAGCTTCATCGACGACCTCGGTGCCGACAGCCTCGACATCGTCGAGCTCGTCATGGCGTTCGAGGAAGAGTTCGGCGTCGAGATCCCGGACGATGCCGCCGAGAAGATCACGACCGTCAAGGACGCGATCACCTATATCGACGAGAACAAGGCCTGATTCCGGGGTCCGTCCGGCTCGCAGATCATGCGGGTCGAATGGGCCGCCAAGGCTAGGTTGAAAGCGGCTCCCCGACCCCGACATAGCGGGCGGGGAGCCGTTTCGTTTTGGAGTGGAGTGTAGTTATGCGGCGCGTCGTCGTCACCGGACTGGGTCTTGTCACGCCGTTGGGCGCGGATGTGGAAACCGCCTGGGCCAATCTGATCGCTGGCAAGTCCGGCGCCGGTCCGATCACGCGGTTTGATACCACGGGGCAGAAATGCACCATCGCATGCGAGGTGAAGCCCAAGGACCATGAATACGGCTTCGACCCCGACAAGCGCGTCGACCACAAGGTCCAGCGTCAGGTCGATCCCTTCATCGTCTATGGCATCGACGCCGCCGGTCAGGCGCTGGAAGACGCCGGTCTGACCGAGATGGATGAGGCGACCAAGCTGCGCGCGGGCGTGTCGATCGGCTCGGGCATCGGCGGCCTGCCGGGCATCGAGATCGAATCGGTGAACCTGCATGAGCGCGGCCCCGGCCGTGTCAGCCCGCACTTCGTCCATGGCCGCCTGATCAACCTGATCTCGGGTCAGGTCAGCATCAAATACGGCCTGATGGGACCGAACCATGCGGTCGTCACCGCTTGCTCGACCGGCGCGCATTCGATCGGCGACGCGGCGCGGATGATCCGCGACGACGATGCCGACATCATGCTGGCCGGGGGTGCGGAAAGCACGATCAACCCGCTCGGCGTGGCGGGCTTCGCCCAGGCACGCGCGCTCAACATGAGCATGAACGACCGTCCGACCGAGGCGAGCCGTCCCTATGACAAGGGTCGCGATGGATTCGTGATGGGCGAGGGCGCGGGCGTGGTCGTGCTCGAGGAATATGAGCACGCCAAGGCGCGCGGCGCGAAGATCTATGCCGAGGTCGTCGGCTATGGCCTGTCGGGCGACGCCTATCACGTCACCGCGCCGCATCCCGAGGGCAAGGGTGCCGAGAACGCGATGCGCATGGCGCTGCGCAAGGCGGGCATGGAGCCGTCGGACATCGATTACATCAACGCCCATGGTACCTCGACCATGGCCGACACGATCGAGCTGGCGGCGGCGAAGCGCGTGTTCGGCGACGACCTGTCGGGTGCGTCGATGTCGAGCACCAAGTCCGCGATCGGCCATCTGCTTGGCGGCGCTGGCGCGGTCGAGAGCATCTTCTGCATCCTCGCGCTGCGCGACCAGATCGTGCCGCCGACGCTGAACCTCGATAATCCGGATGAGGGCACCGAGGGCGTCGATCTGGTTCCACACACCGCCAAGAAACGGGAGGTGAAGGCGGTGCTGAACAACTCGTTCGGCTTCGGCGGCACCAATGCCTCGCTGGTGATGAAGGCGATCTGACGAGTTCGGACCCGAACCTCCGTTCCGCCTGACCATATTCGAAGGCCAAAGGACCTGGGCGGAGCTCAGGGCGTGCACCTTGACTTCGATCGGTGCGAACGGAGCGTGGGGCCTGGCACGGCCCCAAATAAGATTCCAACCCCGGCGATGTTCGGGTCCGGTTGCAAAATGGTTCGGCTCGCGTCATCGGGCGGACGAGCAAGCGGACCCGGATCATCGCCGGGGTTGTTCTATGTCCGGGCCTGTGCGCCCTTGTCGAAAACCGGGTGAGATATGCGCAAGGTCGGCTGTATCGGGTTGCTGCTGGGGCTGATCGGCATCGCCGTCTTCGCCTGGGTCGCGCATGACTGGGCGGGCAGCGGCCCGGCGGACAAGCCGCTGGCGGTAGTGGTACCGGAGGGCGCCAGCCTCGCCCGCGCCGCCAACGAATTGCAAAAGGCGGGTGCGATCCGCTCGGCCAGCCGCTTCCGCCTTTACGCCCGACTGTTCGGCGACGGCGGTGCGATCAAGGCGGGCGAATATGCGATCCCCGAACAGGCCAGCGCGTCCGATGTGCTGGCGCTGCTGCAGGAGGGCAAGGTCCGCCAGCGGCTGGTGCCGGTGCCGGAGGGCTATCCGTCGGTTCTCGTCCATGATGCGCTGATGCGCGCGGACGGGCTGACCGGCGATGTGCCCGTGCCTGCGGAGGGATCGGTCCTGCCCGACAGCTATGCCTATCAAAAGGGTGATACCCGCGCCTCGGTGGTCGCGCGGATGCAGAAGGCGATGAAGGATTACCTCGCCAAGGCCTGGTCGAACCGGAAGCCCGGCATCGCGGTCAAGACGCCGCAGGAGGCGATCATCCTCGCCTCCATCGTCGAGAAGGAGACGGGCAAGCCCTCCGAACGGCGGACGGTCGCGGCGGTCTATGGCAACCGCCTGCGCATCGGGATGCCGCTCCAGGCTGATCCGACCGTGATCTACCCGATCACCAAAGGCCGTCCACTCGGCCGCCGCATCCTGCGCTCCGAGTTGCACGCCAAGAACGGCTACAACACCTATGCCAGCCCCGGCCTGCCGGTCGGGCCGATCGCCAATCCGGGCCGCGCCTCGATCGACGCGGTGCTGGACCCGGCGGACAGCAAGGCGCTGTATTTCGTGGCGGACGGATCGGGCGGCCATGTCTTTGCGGACACGCTGGCCGAACATAACGCCAATGTGCAGAAATGGTATGCAATCCGCCGCCAGCGAGGAGAAATGTGAGGTTCAGCGCGCCTCGCTGTTGATCCGTTCGGCGAGTTTGCGCTGCGACGACAGGGCATAGGCGCGGCACGCTCCCGGCTTGGTCAGATAGCGTTCGGTAGCGCCGTCCTGATCGGCATGGGCGGTGATCAATATGTCGCAGGGCAGAGCGCGCATCGCCGCCTGACCACGCGCAAAGGCGGCCACGACGGCTTTGTGGGACGGGGCGGAAAAGCGATAGTCGTCGGTCGACACCGGGTTCAGGCTCGCGGCAAAGACGATGGCCTTGCAACGCTGACCTTCGCAGGCGCGCCAGCTCCAGCTCATGCTGCCCACGGTATGGCCCGGCGTCGCACGCGCGGTGATGACGGTGTTGCCCAGCGCCAGCCGCTCGCCGTCGCGGATGACCTTCACCATGGGCACAGCGGGAAAGCGGCTGTCATAACCACGCTGCGGATCGTCGGCGGCCAGCCGGCCGGTGCGCAGCGCTTCGGCCCCGCGCGGACCGGCGACGACCGTCGCGCCGGTATCCCGGGCCAGCGCCGCGATCCCGCCCGCATGATCGAAATGCGGCTCGGTGCTCAGAATATATTTGATGTCCCGAGGCGCGAAACCCAGCCTGCGGACATTGGCGAGGATGGCAGGAGCCGCTTGCGGCAGGGCGCCGTCGATCAGGATCAGGCCCTTGCCGGTATCGATCAGCGCGACGTTCAGCCCGCCAAAGCCGACCAGATAGGTCGAGCCGAAGACCCTCATCGGCGGACGCGGTGCCAGCCATTCGGCCGTATGCTCAGTGACGATCGGTCTGGTCAGGGGATCGGATGCCTGGGGCATGGCAGGCGCGGCGGCGATGGCCATCAGCGAGAGCAGGGTCGGTCTGGCGAGCATGGGGTGTCTCCTTGCCCGGCATGATGGATTGCTTCGACACGCGGCACAAAGCATCTTCGCTCGACAGACCCATGAGTAGAATTCATGATAAGACATGGACCGCGCCCAGCTTCCCCTTAATGCCTTGCGCGCTTTCGAGGCAGCGGCACGGCATCTGAACTTCACCCGCGCCGCGATCGAACTTTGCGTCAGTCAGGGGGCGGTCAGCCATCAGGTCGCGGCCTTGGAAAAGCGGCTTGGCGCGCGGCTGTTCCACCGGCTTCCGCGTGGCTTGGCGCTGACCGATGACGGCCATGCGCTGGTCCCGGTACTGGCCCAGACGTTCGACCGGATCGGCGCGACGCTCGATCGGTTTGCCGACGGGCGCTTCCAATATGCGCTGGGACTGGGGGTGGTGGGGACCTTTGCGACCGGATGGCTGCTCGAGCGGCTCGACGATTTCGCGGCGACCCATCCGCACATCGATGTCCGCGTGTCGATCAACAACAACCGGGTCGATCTGGCCGGGGAGGGGCTCGATTACGCCATCCGCTTTGGTGACGGGGCGTGGCATGGCACGCACGCCGAGCCTCTGCAGCCCGCCCCGCTGACGCCGTTGTGCTCGGCCGGGAGAGCAGGAGGTTTAGGCCGCCCCGAGGATTTGGCGCGCGAAAGGCTGCTGCGGTCCTATCGTGTCAGCGAATGGGAACGATGGTTCGATGCGGCTGGAGTTGCGCCGCCCGCCTTGCGTGGGCCGATGTTCGACAGCTCGGCCTTGATGGCGGGCGCGGCGATGGCGGGGCTGGGCATCGCGCTGGCCCCGCGTGTGATGTTCCTGCGCGAGCTGGCGGCGGAGCAACTGGTCCAGCCCTTTGCGCTGGAGATCGATGCGGGCCGCTACTGGCTGACGCGGTTGCTGTCACGGAAGGAAGGGCTGGCGATGCGGGCGTTTCGCCAGTGGTTGTTAGAGGCGGTACAAAGCTGATCCTCCCCGGTACGGGGAGGGGGACCGCCGCGAAGCGGTGGTGGAGGGGGAGTGCCACAATAGAAGTCCTATGTGGCTGGCCCCCCTCCGTCAGTCCTTCGGACTGCCACCCCCCCGAGCCGGGGAGGATTTGGGATTACCCGCGCAGAGCAGCCGCCGCACGGGCCTTTGCCTCCACATCGGCCATCGATCCGCCGGTCACCCAGCTACCACCGACGCACAGCACGCGATCGAAGGCCAGCCAGTCGGGCGCGCTCGCCTCGGTGATGCCGCCGGTCGGGCAGAAGCGCGCCTGATAGAAAGGCGCCGCCAACGCCTTCAGCGCCTTCAGGCCACCGCTCGTCTCGGCCGGGAAAAACTTGAAATGGGTCAGGCCCAGGTCCAGCCCGCGCATGATGTCCCCCGCATTGGCGATGCCGGGCAGATAGGGGATGCCGCTGTCGATCACCGCCGCGCCCAGGCGATCGGTCAGGCCCGGCGAGACGATGAACTCCGCGCCCGCATCGGCCACGTCGCGCAACTGCTGTTCGTTGACGACGGTGCCGGCGCCGACGATCGCGCCGGGAACCTTCTTCATTTCGGCCATCGCCTCCAGCGCGGCGGGGGTGCGCAGCGTCACCTCCAGCACCTTCAGGCCGCCCGCGACCAGCGCCTCGGCCAGCGGCTTGGCGGTGGCGGCGTCGTCGATGACCAGCACGGGGATGACCGCGCTGGTGCGCATGATGGTGGCGATGTCGGTCATGAATGCTCCTGGGCAAAGGCCGCGGCCGCGCCGAACAGGCCGGGCTGGGGATGGGTGATGAGCTTGACGGGGATGCGTGCCATCAGCGACTGGAACCGCCCCTTGGCGACGAAGCGCTGGTCGAAGCCCGAGCGCAGCAGCTTGTCCTTGATGCGGTAGCCGAGGCCGCCCGCGATCACGACGGTCTTGGCCCCCTGCGCCAACGCGAAGTCGCCCGCCACGGCGCCGAGCGCCAGGCAGAAGCGATCAAGCGCGGCGAGCGCGATCGAGTCGGTGCCCTCCAGCGCCTCGGTCCAGATTTCGCGGTCGTCGCGGCTGGGCACCGCGCGCCCTTCCAGCGAGGCGAGCGTCTCGTAGATCGCGATGATGCCGGGGCCGGAGCAGATGCGCTCGCACGAGACGCGGGTATAGGTCCGGCGCAGCCGTTTGAGGATCGCGTCCTCGATCCCGTCGAGCGGGGCATAATCCATATGCCCGCCCTCGGTCTCGATGACATGATAACGCTGCGGCGTCATCAGCACCTGCGCGACGCCCAGGCCGGTGCCCGGACCGCAGACGGTGACGACGCCCTGTTCGGGCATCGGCTCCTCGGGGCCGCAGATATGGAGGAAGTCCTCCTCCGGCACTTGCGCGACGGCATGGCCGACCGCGCCGAAATCGTTGATGACCGTATAGACGTCCGCGCCCAGCCGCTCAGGGATCAGCGAGGGGCGGATGACCCAGGGATTGTTGGTCATGCGGATCACGTCGCCGGTGATCGGCGAGGCGATGGCGAGCGAGGCGGCCTTGGGCAGCGGACGGCCGACATGCGCCTCGAACGCCTGCCATGCGGTCTGGAGCGAGGCATGTTCGGCGGTCTTCTGCGTGCACGGTTCGCCCAGCTTCACCACCCGGCCATTCTCGACCTCGGCGATCGCGAAGCGCGCATGCGTGCCTCCGATATCGACGGCTACGATTTCCATGATCCTCTCCCCCTTAGTCTTTTACAGGCCAGCGCCAGCGAGAATGGGCGATGCGCCCTTCTCGGCTTCGTCGGCGGCCTGGCGGAACAGCGCGAACAGCTCGCGGCCCATGCCTTGGATGGGGGCGGGCGTCTCGGCCAGCTCGCGCGACGCCCATTCCGCCGGATCGACCAAAGCGTCGAGCGTGCCCTCCACCGCGTCGAGCCGCACGATATCGCCATCGCGGATCAGGCCGATCGCCCCGCCACCGATCGCCTCGGGGCTGAGATGGATGGCGCAGGGCACCTTGCCGCTCGCACCCGACATACGGCCATCGGTGACGAGCGCGACCTTGAAGCCCCGGTTCTGAAGCACGCCAAGCGGCGGAGTCAGTTTGTGCAGCTCGGGCATGCCGTTCGCCTTTGGCCCCTGGAAGCGGACCACGACGACGACGTCGCGTTCCAGCTCGCCCGCCTTGAACGCGGCCTGCACTTCCGACTGATCGGAGAAGACGCGGGCAGGGGCCTCGATGACCCAGCGCTCGCGCTCGACCGCCGATACCTTGATGCAGGCACGGCCGAGATTGCCCGACAGGATGCGCATGCCGCCATCGGGCGAGAAGGGCGCGGCGGCGGGGCGCAGGATCGTCTCGTCACCGCTGTCGCCGACCGGGGTCCAGGCGAGTTTGTCGCCTTCGATCACCGCCGTCTGGCCGTAATCGGACAGGTCCTTGCCCGCGACCGTCATGATGTCGCGGTGGAGCAGTCCAGCGGACAGCAGTTCACGGATGACATAGGGCATGCCCCCTGCCGCCTCGAACCCGTTCACATCGGCCGAGCCGTTGGGATAGACCCGTGCGATCAGCGGTACGGCGGCCGAGAGGCGATCCATATCCTCCCAGTCGATGATGATCCCAGCCGCGCGCGCGATGGCGGGCAGATGGATCAGGTGATTGGTCGAACCGCCGGTCGCGAGCAGGCCGACCGCTGCGTTGACGATCGCCTTTTCATCGACGCAGCGCCCCAGCGGCCGATAATCGTCGCCCCGCTGGCCGATGGCCGCGAGCCGATGGACGGCGGCGCGACTGAGTTCCTGGCGCAGCTTGGTGCCCGGATTGACGAAGGCGGCGCCCGGCATGTGCAGCCCCATCACCTCCATCATCATCTGGTTGGTGTTGGCAGTGCCGTAGAAGGTGCAGGTGCCCTTGGAATGATAGGCTGCGATCTCCGCGTCGAGCAGTTCCTCGCGCCCCGCCTTGCCCTCGGCATAGGCTTCGCGCACCGCGGCTTTCTGCTTGTTGGGCAGGCCGGTTGGCATGGGGCCGCCGGGGACCAAGATCATCGGCAGATGACCGAAGCGCAGCGCGCCCATCAGCAGGCCGGGCACGATCTTGTCGCAGATGCCGAGCAGCGCGGCACCCTCGAACGTGCCGTGGGACAGCGCCACCGCCGTCGACAGCGCGATGGTGTCGCGGCTGAACAGCGACAGCTCCATGCCGGCATAGCCCTGCGTCACGCCGTCGCACATGGCGGGCACGCCGCCCGCCACCTGCGCCGTCGCGCCGACCTCGCGCGCCCAGACCTTCATCAGCTCGGGGTAGCGGTAATAGACGGCGTGCGCCGACAGCATGTCGTTATAGGCCGACACGATGCCGATATTCATGCCGCGATCTGCCTTCATGGCGTCGCGGTCTTCCTCGGTCCCGGCATAGGCATGGGCGAGGTTGGCACAGCCCAGATTGGGGCGGCGCACCGCCGTCTCGGCTTCGTGTGCGATCAGGTCGAGATAGGCCTGACGGCCCGGCCGGGAGCGTTCGATGACCCGGTCGGTGACGGCGGAAACGGCGGCGTTCAGGCTCATTGCTCGCTCCAGTGGATGTCGATCGGCAGTTCGACCTCGGCCAGCACGCGGCCCACCGGATAGGGCGAGGAAGCGCCTTCCTTGATCGCGTCCTCCAGCACCTTCTTCTTGGCCGGACCCGAAATGGCGAACATGATCGAGCGCGCCGAGACGATGCCTGCGCGGCTGAGCGTCACGCGCGCGACGGGCGCCTCGGGCGGCAGGGGCTCTGGCATCAGGCCCAGCGCGCGGCGCTCCTTGGGACCGTTGAGCGCTTCGTCATAGTCGGGGCCGGGGAAGATCGAGGCGGTGTGCCCGTCCGCGCCCATGCCCAGCAGGACGAGGTCGAGCGGCCAGTGAAGTTCCTGCATCAGCGCATCGGCCGAACGACCCGCCGCCTTATAGTCCTGCGTCGCCTGCGGCACGATCGGCAGCACGCGTGCGCCCTTGGGCAGGAAGATCTTGCCGATCATGGTCACGTTGGACAGCGGATCGCCCAGCGGCACGATACGCTCGTCGGCGGGGACGATGGTCACGCGCTTCCAGTCGAGCTTGGCCTGGGCCAGCTTCTCATAGACCGGGATCGGCGTCTTGCCGCCCGAAAGCGCGATCACCGCCGCGCCGCGTGCCTCGATCGCGCTTTCGATAATGAACTGGATGTCGCCCGCCAGCGCGTTCGCCATTTCGGTGGTGTCTTCATAATCCCACCATTCGATTTCGTCGGTCATGGTTCCTGTGTCCTAGATATTCGGGGCGCAAGATAGGACCCGCCGCGCAGGCGGGCCATATTGCGCCGATGTCTTTGCCCTCACGATCGGAAAGCGACGGCGGTCAGTCGTCCTGCCAGTGCACGCCGTCGCGCTCGGTCAGCGCGATGGCGGAGGACGGCCCCCAGCTGCCGCTCGGATAGTGCTTGGGCTTGACGTCATTGGCGTCCCAGCCGGCGCGGATCGCGTCGATCCAGGTCCACTGCGCCTCCACCTCGTCGCGGCGGACGAACAGCGTCTGGTCGCCCTCGATCAGGTCGAGTAGCAGCCGCTCATAGGCGATGCGGCGGCGCGTGCCGGCGAACTCCGCGTCGAGCGACAGGTTCAGGGGCACTTCGCGCAGGCGGATGCCGTCGCGGTCCAGACCCGGCTCCTTCGCCATCACCAGCAGCTGGATATATTCCTCCGGCTGCAAGCGGATGACGAGCGTATTCGGCTGGAGTAGGCCGCCGCGCCCGGCGAACATCGAATGCGGTACCGGCTTGAACTGGATGGCGATTTCCGAACGGCGCGCGGCCATGCGCTTGCCGGTGCGCAGATAGAAGGGCACGCCCTGCCAGCGCCAATTGTCGACATGCGCCTTGATCGCGACGAAGGTCTCGGTCTTGGACGGCTTGCCCAGCTCATCGGCATAGGAGCCGACGATCTTGCCGCCGACCGCGCCGTCCGAATACTGGCCGGTCACGGTGTTGTTGGGTACTTCCTCGGGCGTCATCAGGCGCAGCGAGCGGAAGACCTTGGCCTTCTCGTCACGGATCGCGGTGCCGTCATAGCGGGCCGGCGGCTCCATCGCGATAAGCGCGAGGAGTTGCAGGATATGGTTCTGCACCATGTCGCGCAGCGCGCCCGCGCCCTCGTAATAGCCCGCGCGATCCTCCAGCCCGACCGTCTCGGCAATGGTGATCTGCACATTGTCGATGCCGTGCGCGTTCCAGATCGGCTCGAAGAAGAAATTGCCGAAACGCAGCGCCAGGATGTTCTGGACGGTTTCCTTGCCGAGATAATGGTCGATGCGGAAGGTGCGCTCCTCCGGGAAGCCGAAGGCGACCGCGTCGTTGATCTCCTTGGACGAAGCGAGATCGTAGCCGAGCGGCTTTTCCAGGCCGATGCGTACCGTCTCGCCCGCCAGACCGACCGATTCGAGGCCCTTGATGGTCGACTCGAACAGGCTGGGCGCGGTCGACAGATAGATGGCGAGGCCGTTCGACACATCGCCGACCTTCTCCGCCAGCGCCGGGAAGCCGTCCATCGAGGAGGCGTCGAGCGACTGATACTGCAGCCGTTCGAGGAAGCTCTTGATCGTGTCGGCGTCCTTGCGGTCGTCGGGCAGGAAGGTGTCGAGCGCCTTGGCCGCAAACTCGCGGAAGCTGGCATCGTCATGATCGGACCGCGCGGTGCCGGTGATCGTCAGCCCATCGGGCAGCAGCCCGTCCGAATGGAGGTTGAACAGCGAGGGCAGCAGCATCCGCTGCGACAGGTCGCCGGTCGCGCCGAACAGCAGCAGCTTGCCAACGGGATTGCGCGTCATGACGTCTCCTTAGAGCACGAGGCCGGCGGTCGGATCGAGCCCGGCCATGATGTTCAAATTCTGGACCGCCGCACCCCCGGCACCCTTGCCCAGATTGTCGAGCGTGGCGATCAGTCGCGCCTGACCCGTGGCGGCATTGCCGCAGACGCGCAAGGTCATCCGGTCGGAACCTGCATTTTCCTCGATATTCACCGCCGCTACGGCATCCGGCGAAAAACGCACAATGCGGCTGTTGGCATAGGCCTCGGCCAGCACGTGCGCGACTTTGTCGAGCGACGGAGCACCGGGCAGCGCGTAGAGGGGCAGGGGGACTTCCACAACCATGCCGCGATAGGTATCGACCACGGACGGCGCGAAGATCGGCGCATGGCTCAGGCCCGAATGGCGCTGCATCTCGGGTGCATGTTTGTGCGCGAGAGAGAGGCCATAGGGGCGGAAGGCGCGGTGGGTCGCGCTTTCATATTCGGCGATCATCGCCTTGCCGCCGCCCGAATAGCCGGAGGCGGCGTTGACCGTCACCGGAAACTCGGCCGGAATGATCCCGGCCCGTACCATCGGACGGACGAGCGCCAGGAAGCCGGTGGGGTAGCAGCCCGGATTGGAAACGAAGCGCGCTTCGGCAATCCGCTCTTCCTGCTCCGGGTTCAGCTCGGCAAAGCCATAGACCCAACCCTCGGCGGTGCGGTGCGCGGTCGAGGCGTCGACCACCCGTGTCCGGTCATTGGCGATCAGCGACACCGCCTCGCGCGCGGCATCGTCGGGCAGGCAGAGAATGACGAAATCGGCGTCGTTGATCGCCTCACGCCGGGCCTCGGCATCCTTGCGGCGATCATCGGGCAGGGTCAGGATCGAAAGGTCGGCGCGACCCGCCAGCCGGTCGACGATCTCCAGCCCCGTGGTGCCCGCGCCGCCGTCGATGAAGACCGTCTTCGTCACTGCACCCGCTCCAACAACCCCGCATCGCAATAGCCGACCAGCCCGAGATTCGGCGCGATGCCCCAGGCGTTGCCTCCCGCCAACTCCAGCACCTCGAACGTCTCGCCGGACCGAAGCGCGGCCAGCACGGCGCTGCCGATGGGACGCCCCTCGCGAAGCGTCACCGGCGCATTGGTTCTATAGGGCAAGGGGGCGGCATAATGCGGCGCGAATACGTATTCAGCGAGCCGGACATCGGCAAGATCGGGGCGAACCGCATGGGTGCGCGGGTCCAGCCCGACGGTCCGCCCCTGAAGCGCGAAGCTCTTACGCGCTGGCTCGCTGGAGGCCGGGGGCGTCGCCGGCGCCGATGAAATGTCCGAATTCTTCAAGAAAGTCCGCCCCTTCAGGTGTCCTGGCGACAAAGATGTTACGCTTGTCGCTATCATCGCGTTGACGGCGCAGATAGCCCAGCGTTCCTAATCTATTCAAGGCGCGGGTGACGACCGGTTTCGAGACGTTCAAGGCACGGGCCAGACCGCGCACCGTATGGGGGCCGGGACGCAGATAGACGACAAGCAACAAAGCCATTTGTCGATTGGTCAGATCGGGCTCGCCCGACCGGACATAATCGACAAGAGCGCTCATCCAGGCGAACAGCGACTGCGGGTCGTGCGGATTGGACACGATGGCGATTCCAATGGCTGAGCCGGGCTTTGCCGGACGTTGTTTCGAAGTCATAACGCCCTTTATCGGCGGTGGTTTCACTCCTGTTCCAACGAGGTGAACAACTTAAGTCAGCGGATTTCTTCGGAATTCCCTGAAGCGCGTTCGGCACGGAATGAGATGCCGATCCGCCACATGGTTGATCCCGCCCCGCACGTCGCCTATGTGCGCGCTTTCGCACACCCCTCACTCGGGATCATACGCGCCTCATGTTCGCATTTCTGCTTGTCATCCACGCCATCATCGCCGCGACTCTGGTCACGGTGATCCTCATGCAGCGGTCGGAAGGCGGCGGTCTGGGCATGGGCGGCAGCCCGTCGGGGCTGATGTCGGCGCGGGGCGCAGCGGACTTCCTCAGCCGTGCGACGGCGGTGTTGGCCACGGCGTTCGTCGGCTTCTCGATCCTGCTGGCGGTCATGGCCGCTACGCGCGGCGCGCCCGCGATCGACACCTCACTGGCCCGCACGCCGGCGACTCAGGCACCGATCACCCAGCCCGCGCCCGCCCCGGTCCCCTCGGGCGCCGCTCCGGCTCCGGCGGACAATTCGGCAGTCCCGCTCGCCCGCTAATCCTCGTTTTCATCGCAGCTTAGGCCAACGTGCCGCCGACATTTTCCGGCGGCGCGCATCTTTGCTGTTGTCGTATCCCCCCCATCCAAGCTAGGCGATTCTTCCCATGGCGCGGTATATCTTCATCACCGGCGGCGTGGTTTCGTCGCTCGGCAAAGGCCTCATGGCGGCCTCTCTTGCGGCTCTTCTGCAGGCGCGCGGCTACAGCGTGCGCATCCGCAAGTTCGATCCCTATCTCAACGTCGATCCGGGCACGATGAGCCCGTATCAGCATGGCGAAGTCTATGTGACCGACGACGGGGCCGAGACCGATCTCGACCTGGGTCACTATGAACGTTTCACTGGCGTGTCCTCGCGCCAGTCGGACAACGTCACCTCGGGCCGTATCTACAAGACGATCATCGAGCGCGAGCGGCGCGGCGACTATCTGGGCGCGACCGTCCAGGTGATCCCGCACGTCACCGACGCGATCAAGGCGTTCGCGCGGGCCGACACGGTCGATGAGAATGGTGAAGAGATCGACTTCATCCTGTGCGAGATCGGCGGCACGGTCGGCGACATCGAATCGCTGCCCTTCATCGAGGCGATCCGCCAGCTCAAGAACGAGCTGGGTCGTGGCAAGTCGATCAGCATCCACGTCACGCTGGTGCCCTATATCGCGGCGGCCGGTGAGTTGAAGACCAAGCCGACCCAGCATTCGGTGCGCGAGATCGCGGCGCTGGGCGTTGCGCCCGACGTGCTGGTCTGCCGCTGCGAGCATCCGCTGCCCGCATCGGACCGCGCCAAAATCGGCCTGTTCTGCAATGTGCCGCCCTCGGCCGTCATCCCCGCACTGGATGCCAAGAGCATCTATGCGGTGCCTTTGCAGTATCACGCCGAGGGTCTCGATTCGGAAGTGCTGCGGGCCTTCGGCATCGAGCCCGAGGGCGCGCCGGACCTGTCGCGCTGGACCGAGATCGTCGATCGACTGGTCAATCCGGAAGGCGAAGTGACGATCGGCGTGGTCGGCAAATATGTCGGCTTGCAGGACGCGTACAAGTCACTGAACGAAGCGCTCGTCCATGGCGGCATCGCCAATAGGGTGAAGGTCCATATCCGGTGGATCGACGCCGAACTGTTCGAGGGCGACGAGAGCGAGATCGCCCAGCAGCTCGAACCCTGCCACGCCATCCTGGTCCCCGGCGCGTTCGGTGAACGTGGCGCGCAGGGCAAGATCGAGGCGGTCCGTTTCGCTCGTGAGCGCCGCGTGCCCTATTTCGGCATCTGCTTCGGGATGCAGATGGCCTGTGTCGAGGGCGCACGGAATCTGGCCGGGATCGCGGACGCCTCCTCGACCGAATTCGGCCCGGCCTCGGAGCCGGTTGTCGGCCTCATCACCGAATGGATGGGCCGTGACGGCCTGGAGAAGCGTGAGGCGAGCGGCGATCTGGGCGGCACGATGCGACTGGGCGCCTATCCGGCGAAGCTGGCGGGCAACAGCGTCGTGGCGTCGATCTATGGGTCTGAAGACATTTCCGAGCGTCACCGTCACCGCTACGAAGTGAACACAGGCTATAAGGACGCGCTGGAAAAAGGCGGCCTGGTGTTCAGCGGCATGTCGCCCGACGGCACGCTGCCCGAAATTGTCGAGCGGCCCGACCATCCATGGTTCGTCGGCGTGCAGTTCCACCCGGAATTGAAGTCCAAGCCCTTCGACCCGCATCCGCTCTTCGCCAGCTTCGTCGAAGCGGCGGTGAAGCAGAGCCGGTTGGTTTGATTTCGGAACCCCGCTCCCGGACGACGGGGGCGGGGTTTTCGTTGTTCGCGCCCAACCCCCGTTCAGCCTGAACGGAGGGTGGGCTGGAAAAGCGCGGGGCAAGCGCAACCGAAAAACAAAAGGCGCCCGGACCCGTCGGCCCGGACGCCCCGCGACGTCTTCAGGGAGAGAAAGACGTCGAGTGGTTTACGCCGCCTTGGCCTCGTCGGCCTTGTCGTCGGCGTGATGTTCGACCGCGGCGAGCGGCTGGCCCGTCTTGATCGCGATCGTCTTGGGCTTCATCGCCTCGGGCACCTCGCGGACGAGGTCGATGACGAGCAGGCCATCGTTCAGGCGCGCATCCTCGACGAACACGAAGTCCGCCAGTTCGAAGCGCCGCTCGAACGAGCGATTGGCGATGCCGACATGCAGGAAGTTGGGCGAATTCGCCTTGTCATCCTTCTTGCCGGTGACGAGCAGCATGTTTTGCTGCGCGGTGATCTCGATTTCGTCCCGGGCGAATCCGGCCACCGCCAGGGTGATGCGGTAACGGTCGTCGGCCAGACGCTCGAGGTTGAAGGGGGGATAGTTTTCCGCCGAATTGGCCCGCGAATTGGCCTCCAGCAGATCGAACAGCCGGTCGAAGCCGATGGTCGAGCGGCGGTACGGAGTCAGATCGATACGCATGTCAAAACCTCCATCAGAAGCGAATTGAAACGGGATCGGCCGGTTCACCCCGGCACGGGGCGGTTCGACCCATCCGTGCGGCCCGGTCCCGGCACCGCACGCGAACCGATATGGTTCAAGAAAATGTGGCTTCAAGGGCTTTTTTGGATCGAAAAGCAAATCTTCGCTCACCCCAAGCCATCGCTGGATTGAATGCCTACTAAAACGATGTGTGAATGGGAGATGAAATAAAAAGGGGAGCTTCCATGTCCTTGACCCTGGCCCTGATCCTGGCCGCCCAGACGGCCGCTGCCGCCAATCCGCAAGTCGATGTGACGGCCGAGCCGCAGACCAACCAGACCGCCCGCGACGAAGGGCGGCTGGGCACCGCGCAGCAGGGTGGGGGCGACGTCGTCGTCACCGCGCGCCGTCGGGCCGAGACGATCCAGAGCGTGCCCATCGCCATGTCGGTGATCGGCGGCACTGCGCTGGCCGAGACGGGGACGTATAATGTCAATCGGCTGACCCAGATCCAGCCGACGCTGCAATTCTACTCGACCAACCCGCGCAACTCGGCCGCCAATATTCGCGGGCTGGGCGCGCCTTTCGGCCTGACCAATGACGGGATCGAGCAGGGCGTCGGCATCTATGTCGATCAGGTCTATTATAGCCGCATCGCCTCGGCGACGTTCGACTTCACCGATACCGAGCGAATCGAGGTGCTACGCGGACCGCAAGGCACGCTCTATGGCAAGAACACCACGGCGGGCGCCATCAACATCATCACGCGTCCGCCCAGCTTCACGCCCGAGGCGCGAGTCGAGTTGAGCGCGGGCAATTACAACTTCTTCCAGGGCAAGGCGTCGGTGTCCGGCCCGCTGGTCGACGACAAGGTGGCGGTGCGGCTGTCGACCTCGATCACCACACGGCGCGGCACCATTTACAACACCCGCCAGCAGGAATGGCAGAACTCGCAGGACAATCTGTCGCTACGCAGCCAGTTTCTTTGGCACGCGACGCCGACGCTCGACCTGACCCTGTCGGGCGATTACGCGCGGCAGAACCCCAATTGCTGCGTGCAATATTATGCGCGGGTCGGTGCGACGCAGCGACCGCTCAACCGGCAATATGCGGCCTTGGCGGCGGCGCAGGGCTATAGCGTGCCCTCGACCAATGCCTTCGACCGGCTGACCGATGTCGATACCGATCTGCGCGCCAAGCAGGAGCTGGGCGGGCTGTCGCTGGTCGCCAATTGGGATGTGGGGGAGGCGACGCTGACCAGCGTGTCCGCGTGGCGTTTCTGGCATTGGGACCCGTCCAATGACCGCGATTTCATCGGCCTGCCGATCACCACGGTTTCGGCCAATCCGTCGCAGCAGAGCCAGGTCACGCAGGAACTCCGCATCGCGTCGAACGGCAAGCGGAAGCTCGATTATGTGCTGGGCGCCTTCTATTTCTGGCAGTCGATCGACACGCAGGGGCTGCAGGTACAGGGTCCGGCGGCAAGCGCCTTCCTGCTCAACCCGACCAGTGCGGCGGGGCGGAACCCGGCGACACTGAACGGGCTGACGTCGCGCAATACGATCGGTTTCACCAACACCTCGGCCGCGCTGTTCGGCAAATTGACCTGGCATGTCGACGACCGCCTGTCGGTGTCGCCGGGGCTGCGGCTGAATTACGACCGCAAGGATGGCTCCTATCTCTCGGTCGTGACCAATGGCGCAGGCTCGACCAGCCTGACCAGCGACCAGCGTGGGGTGTTGGCGCCGCAGAACTACACGCCGTCCTTCACCAACTGGAACCTGTCGGGCGATCTGACCGTCGCGTACGAGTTCAACCCCAACGTCCATTATTACGCCACCTATGCGCGCAGCTATAAGTCGGGCGGGATCAACTTGTCGGGCCTGCCGCTCGATGCGCAAAACAACCCGATCCTCGCGACTCAGACGGTGAAGCCGGAAAAGGTCAATCATTTCGAACTGGGGCTGAAGACGCAATTCGCCGATCGCCGCGCCACGGTGAACATCGCGGGCTTCTGGACCGAGATCGGCGATTATCAGGCGACGGTGAACAACCTCCAGGTCAACGTCCTGCGCGGATACCTCGCCAATGCGGGCCGGGTGCGGACACGCGGGATCGAGATCGACTCGGCCTTCCGCCCCACCGAGCGGTTCAACATCTATGCCAATGGTGCCTTCACCGATGCGCGCTACACCCGCTTCACCAATGCGCCGTGCCCGCCCGAACTGTCGGGCGGTACCGCACTGCCGGTGGTGAATGGCCAGATCGTCGGCACCCCGGCGGCGGCGGGGACGCCGGGCGCTTCGCTGCCCTATTGCAACATCTCGGGCCAGTGGCTGCCGGGCGTGTCGCGCTGGGCCTTTTCCTACGGCGCGGAATATGACCTGCCCGCGACCGTGGCGGGGACCGAGGGGCAATTCTATCTGGGCTATGACGGCAGCTACCGCTCGAAATTCTCGTCCAATCCGTCGCGCTCGACCTATACCGATATCAACGGCTATAGCCTGTCCAACGTCCGTGCCGGGTTCAAGGCGCCGGGTAGCTGGAACGCCTTCGTCTGGGTGCGCAACCTGTTCGACCACGATTATTACGAGCTGCTGGCGACCCAGTCGGGATCGACCGGGCTGATCGTGGGGCAACCGGGCGATCCGCGCACCTATGGGTTCACCATCTCCAAGTCGTTCTGATCGAATCCCCCGATGCTTGCTCGGAAAGGCCGGCCGGCGACAACTTTGGTGGCGGAGCAAAACAGATCGACGAATCCAGAATTCGTCCAGATTCGGTTCATCTTGATTTGCTATAGGTAAAGTCCCTTACGGGCGCCGGGCCGGCACCGGGGAACGGCAGTCTGGAAGCTCCCCGTTCCCTCGCCGGTTCCGGCGGCTTTTCAGGGTCGAAAGTGAGGGCGGTGTTGACGGAATGACAAACGCCCGGACCGTTTCCGATCCGGGCGCCTGCGTGACGATCGCTCGTCAGCCCCCTTTTCTCGCTCCCGCATCAACCTCATTGGGCGAGCGTTGGAGCAATCCCCGAACCACGGCCGTTTTTGCCTGTGTCTCAGTGCGATTGTGGTACGTTAGGACGGGCCGACTTGTCATCCCTCTTGCGGCATTCCCGCTACGATTGCGCGGCTTGTGTGGCGTGCGCGCAACAATGTGCCGGGTCGCCTATTTGGTCTGTCATAACGGGCTTGGCGGGGCGGGTGCCATTGCCAGTATCGGACCTGCCCCGTACAGCCGCCACAGCTTCAGGACTTTCCATGGATCGATCGGACCGCAATGATCCTCTCTCGCTATGAACGAATGATCGCCCGGCGCTATCTGCTGCCGGGCAAGGGAGAGGCGTTCATCTTCCTGGTCGCCTCGATCAGCCTGGTCGCGGTCATGCTGGGCGTCGCCGCGCTGGTCATCGTGATGAGCGTGATGAACGGCTTTCGTGCCGAGCTGTTCGACAAGATCGTCGGGTTGAACGGCCATGCAGTGGTGCAGGGGGTGGGCGGACGCCTGCCGGACTGGCGCGATATCGTGCGCGAGGCCAAGGTCACGCCGGGCGTCACCAGCGCGGTGCCGATGATCGAGCAGCCGCTGATGTCCAGCTATAACGGCCGGGTCGAGGCGGTGTTGGTTCGGGGGATGCGGGTGCAGGACATCCGGGGTAATTCCGCCATACGCTCCAAGATCATCATGGGCGATCTGAACCGCGTCACGCCCGGTAGCGGCCGGATCGCGATAGGCAGCCGCTTGGCGGAGGCGCTTGGCGCACAGGTCGGCTCGGAAATCTCCCTCATCAGTCCGCAGGGGCAGACCACGCCCTTCGGTACGGTCCCACGCATCGTCAGCTATACGGTCGGCGCGATCTTCGAAATCGGGGTGTACGACTATGACAAAGCGTACGTCATCATGCCGATCGAGGATGCGCAGACGCTGCTGTTGATGGGCGATACGGTCGGCATGGTCGAAATCCAGACGGTGGATGCCGACCGGGTCGGGCAAATCCTGGCACCGCTCGCCGAGAAGCTGGGCGGTCGTGCCGTCATCGCCGATTGGCGGACGATGAACGCCCAGTTGTTCGAGGCGCTGGCGGTCGAGAGGGTGGCGATGTTCACCGTGCTGTCGATCATCATCCTGGTCGCGGTGTTCAACATCCTGTCCTCGCTCATCATGCTGGTTCGCGCCAAGACGCGCGACATCGCGATCCTGCGCACCATGGGCGCGACGCGGGGCGGGTTGATGCGCATCTTCATGACGGTCGGCACCACCATCGGTGCGCTGGGGACGCTGGCCGGGCTGGTGCTGGGAGCGATCTTCCTTTTCTATCGCCAGGGGGTGGTGAACTTCGTCCAGTTCGTGACGGGGCAGAATCTCTGGGACCCGTCGATCCGCTATCTGACCGAGCTGCCGTCCAAGACCGATCCGGTCGAGATCATCGTGATCGCATCGATGGCGCTCGTCTTCTCTTTCCTCGCCACGCTCTATCCCGCCTGGAAGGCGGCGAGCACGGACCCGGTTCAGGTGCTGCGCTATGAATGATCCGATCATCCGCATGGGAACTGCAGTCGAGCCCCGCGCGGCCGAGCCGGTGCTGGCAACTCGCGAATTGTCGCGCAGCTTCACGCAAGGCGGCCAGACGATCGAGGTGCTGCGCGGTGTCGATCTGGCGATCGCGCCGGGCGAGATCGTCGCGCTGCTCGGACCTTCTGGTTCGGGCAAGTCGACGCTGTTGCAGGCGGTCGGGCTGCTCGAAGGCGGCTTTTCGGGATCGATCCGTATCGCGGGCGACGAGGTGTCCAAGCTCGACTCGCATGGCCGTACTATCGCGCGGCGGGACTATCTGGGCTTTGTCTATCAGTTCCACCATCTGTTGCCTGATTTCAACGCGATCGAGAATGTCGTCCTGCCGCAACTCGTCCAGGGCAAGCTGCCTGGCGAAGCCGAGGCGCGGGCCAAGGCTTTGCTGACTGCGCTGGGGCTGGGCCACCGGCTGACCCACCGGCCCAGCCAGCTGTCCGGCGGCGAGCAGCAGCGCGTGGCGGTCGCCCGTGCGCTCGCCAACCAGCCGCCGCTGGTGCTGGCGGACGAGCCGACCGGTAATCTGGACGAACATACCTCCGAAGTCGTGCTGGCCGAGTTCCTGCGGCTGGTGCGCGGCGAGGGTTCGGCGGCGCTGATCGCGACGCATAATGAGCGGCTGGCGATGAAGATGGACCGGGTGGTGCGCCTGCATGAAGGCCGTCTGCAATGAGCGTCTGGACCGATACGCCGACGCTGATCGGTCGCCATGTGACGCTGCGTCCTTTCATGGAGGCCGACCTGCCCGCGTTGGTCGAGGCGGCGCGAGAGGGCGATCTCTGGAACATCTTCTACGCCAATGTCTCCATGATGAAGACGCCCGAACGCTGGCTGGCGGCGGCACTCAAGGAGCGTGATGTAGGCCGCGCGCTGCTGTTCACGGTGGAGACGCCGGGCGGAGAGGTGGTCGGCACCACCCGCTATATGCGGATCGCGCCCCAGCATCGGCGGCTGGAGATCGGCGGCACCTTCTATGCCACGCGCGTCCAGCGGACCGGCGTCAATACCGAGGCCAAGCGGATGCTGCTCGCCCACGCCTTTGAGGTGATGGCAGCGCAGGCCGTCCAGATCCGCACCGATGCGCTCAACAAGCGCAGCCAGACCGCGATCGAGCGGCTGGGCGCGAAGAAGGACGGCGTGCTGCGCGGGCATCAGGTGATGGCCGATGGGCGCATTCGCGACAGCGTCATCTATTCGATCATCGACCGCGAATGGCCTGGCGTCCGCGCCAATCTCGACTATTTGCTGGGGAAGCACGCATGAGCGGTATTTCGGATTTCACGGTCAAGGCGGCGGAAGGTCAGGCGGTCGACATGGCGGCCTATGAGGGGCGCGTGCTGCTGATCGTCAACACCGCGTCGAAATGCGGTTTTACCCCCCAATATGAGGGGCTGGAGGCGCTGCACCGCCGTTATGCGGACCAGGGGCTGACCGTGCTGGGCTTTCCCTGCAACCAGTTCGGCGCGCAGGAGCCGGGCGATGCGGCGGAGATCGCGAACTTCTGCTCGCTGACCTATGACGTCAGCTTCCCGGTAATGGCGAAGATCGACGTCAACGGCGACGATGCCCACCCGCTGTTCCAGTGGCTGAAGGCGCAGGCCCCCGGCGTGCTGGGGACCAAGGCGATCAAGTGGAACTTCACCAAGTTCCTGGTTGACCGGGACGGCAAGGTGGTCGGCCGCTATGCCCCGACGACCAAGCCCGAGGATTTGGTCAAGGACATCGAAGGGCTGCTGTAACCCCACCTCCGTTCAGCCTGAGCGCAGTCGGAGGCCCCGCGTATTCCTCACATCGAAAAGGCGCTCGCGCCTTTCTTGTGATCCAGCGCGGAGGCGATGGCGGTGATCCCGCCGAACAGGAAGCTCAGCCCCAGGATATAACCGGGCAACGTCATCGCACTCCATGGCAGGGTCGCGAGCACGAACAGCGCCAGGATGATGTTCAGCACGCCCAGGCCGATCATCCACCCACGCCGCCGCCGCATCCGTGCGCCAAGGCCGATTTCCAGCGCGCCGCGCAAAGCAAGCCATACCGCGACCAGCAGCGTGAGCGAGATCGCGCCTGTCGCAGGCTCGAACGCCATGATGAGGCCGATGACGAGCGACACCAGGCCGAACCCGATCGCATAGCCGCGCCCTTCATGGCCTTTGCCGAAAATGCCAGCACCGATCGACACCAGGCCCGCGGCGATGAAGAACGCCCCGATCACCAAGGTCGCGGCCAGCGTCGCAGGCACCGGAAACAGAAAGGCGGCAAGCCCCAGCAAGGCCGACAAAATGCCATAGGCCAATATCCAGCCCCAGCCCGCGCCGGGCCGGAAAGCGGTGGCAAAGGAACGGTCGGTATCAGTCATCGTTGCCTGCCCTGATCTGGATTGGTCCTTCTGTTGCCGTAACGGATCGGCCTGGAGCGGGTTCCGCGCTGGTCGAATCATGCGAGGTCGGATAGGGATGGGCGATGCATTCCGGATATGTGCCGCTTCGTATTTTCTCGTCCTTCACGATGCTCGACGGCGCGATCGATCCCAAGGCGATCGCGGCACAGGCCAAGGCGAATGCGTTTCCTGCCGCCGGGCTGACCGATCGCAACGGGCTGTACGCCGCGATGGCCTTTTCGGACGCGGCGAAGAAGGCGGGGGTTCAGCCGATCATCGGCACGATGCTGGGCATCGCGCGTCCCGATATGCCCGAGAACGTCGGCGCAATGGTCGACTGGATCGCGCTCTATGCGCAGGACATGGAGGGATACGACAATCTGTGTGCGCTGGTTTCGGCGGCGCATCTGGACCGCCCGATCGAGCTGGCCGCGCATGTCGGCTTCGACGTGCTGGAAAAGTTCAGCAAGGGTCTGATCGCACTAACCGCAGGCGGCGAGGGCGGCGTCGCGCGCCTATTCGCGGAAGGTCAGCCGGATCGCGCCAAGGCCTATGCCGACCGGCTCCAGGCGATCTTCGGCGACCGGCTCTATGTCGAACTGGCGCGCCGCGACGACGCAATCGAAATGGCGGCTGAGCAGGACCTGATCGACCTGGCCTATGACCGCGACCTGCCCTTGGTCGCGACCAACCCCTGCTGCTTCGCCGATAGCGGCTTCCGCGATGCGCATGACGCCATGCTGTGCATCGCCAATTCGACCTATGTCGAAATGGACGACCGCCCCAAGAGCTGCCCCGAGGCTTGGCTCAAGCCCGCCGAGGTGATGAAGCAGCTGTTCGCTGACCTGCCCGAGGCGATCGACAACACGCTGGTCGTCGCGCAACGCTGCGCGGTGATGGCGCCGTGGCGCAAGCCCATCCTGCCCAGCCTGGCAGGCGACCGGGAGGGGGAGGCCGCGATGCTGCGCCGCGACGCGACCGCGGGCCTGGAGGCTCGGCTCGACCGTATTGCCGAGCTGGAGGGCGAGGGCGAACCCGGCTGGCGCGAGGCCTATCACGAGCGACTGAAGTTCGAGGTCGACATCATCATCCAGATGGGCTTCCCCGGCTATTTCCTGATCGTCGCCGACTTCATCAAATGGGCCAAGGACCACGACATCCCCGTGGGGCCGGGCCGTGGTTCGGGCGCGGGCTCGGTCGTCGCCTGGGCGCTGACCATCACCGACCTCGATCCCCTGAAGCTGGGCCTGCTGTTCGAGCGCTTCCTGAACCCGGAACGTGTGTCGATGCCCGACTTCGACATCGACTTTTGCGAAACCCGGCGTGGCGAGGTCATCCGCTACGTCCAGGAGAAATATGGCCGCGATCAGGTCGCGCAGATCATCACCTTCGGTAAGCTGAAGGCGCGCGCAGTGCTCAAGGACACCGGCCGTGTGCTCCAGATGAGCTATGGCCAGGTCGACCGCCTCGCCAAGCTGGTGCCCAACCACCCGACCGACCCCTGGGACCTGAAGCGCGCACTGAACGGCGTGCCCGAGTTGGCGAAGGAATATGCCAACGACAATCAGGTCCGCCGTCTGCTCGACCTCGCGACCAAGCTGGAGGGTCTGCCGCGCCACTCGTCCACCCATGCCGCGGGTGTGGTGATCGGCGATCGGCCGCTCGCGCAGCTGGTCCCGCTCTACCGCGATCCGCGTTCGGACATGCCGGTCACGCAGTTCGACATGAAGTTCGTCGAGGGCGCGGGGCTGGTGAAGTTCGACTTCCTCGGCCTCAAGACCCTGTCGGTCCTGCAAAAGGCGGTGCAGCTGCTCGCCAAGCGCGGGGTCGAGGTCGATCTGGGCGCGCTCGCCTGGGACGACGATGCGACCTACGCGCTGCTCCAGAAGGGCGACACCGTCGGCGTGTTCCAGCTGGAATCCGAAGGGATGCGGCGCACCCTGTCCGCCGTGCGTCCGACCAATTTCGGCGACATCATCGCGCTCGTGTCGCTGTACCGGCCGGGTCCGATGGACAATATCCCCAGCTTCGGTCGCCGCAAGCAGGGCACCGAGGAGATCATCTACCCGCATCCCCTGCTCGAACAGATATTGTCCGAAACCTACGGCATTTTCGTCTATCAGGAACAGGTGATGCAGGCCGCCCAGATATTGGCGGGCTATTCGCTCGGCGGCGCAGATCTTCTCCGTCGCGCGATGGGCAAGAAGGTGAAGGCGGAGATGGACGCGCAGCGTGCCATCTTCGTCAAGGGATGCCAGGAGGTGAACGGCATCCCCGCGCAAAAGGCCAATGAGCTGTTCGACTTGATCGACAAGTTCGCAGGCTATGGCTTCAACAAGAGCCACGCAGCGGCCTATGCGCTGCTCGCCTATCAGACGGCTTGGCTGAAGGCGCATCACCCGCACGAATTCTATGCCGCGTCGATGTGCTACGACATGGCGCTGACCGACAAGCTCGCGATCTTCGTCGACGACGCGCGGCGCATGGGCGTGACGATGCTGCCCCCCTGCATCAACGCCAGCCAGGCCGAGTTCGATGTCGAGCCGCATGAGGATGGCCTGGCCGTCCGCTATGCGCTGGGCGCGCTCAAGTCGGTGGGCGAGGGCGCCATGGAGAAGCTGGTCGCCGAGCGCGAGGCCGGCGGCCCGTTCGCCTCGCTCGACGCGCTCGCCAAGCGGGTCGATCCCCGGCTGATGAACAAGCGCCAGCTGGAAACGCTGGCCTCGGCGGGTGCGTTTGACGGGATCGAGCCTAACCGCGCGGGCGTCCATGCGGTCGCCGAAATGGTGCTCGCCATCGCCGCACGCACCCATGAGGGGCGGACCAGCGGGCAGGGCGGTCTGTTCGGCGAAACCGAAGTCGCGGGCGACGCGATCAAGCTGCCGACCGGCGCCCGCTGGAGCTTGTCGCAGCGGATGGAGCAGGAGAAGGAGGCATTCGGCTTCTATTTCTCGGCGCATCCGGTCGACCGCCATGCGCATATCGCCAAGATGCACGGCGCGCGGACCTATACCTCGCTGACCGAACTCGTCATCCCCGACGACGGCGCGCGGATCGGTGCGACCATGGCGGCGCTGGTCGAGGATGCGCGCTGGCGGACCTCGGCGCGCGGCAAGCGCTATATGATGGCGCAACTGTCCGATGCGACGGGGCAGTTCCTGGCGACCTGTTTCGATGACTCGGTCGCCGCCGACCTCGAAAAGGCGGCCAAGGAAGGCGACTGCGCGCTCATCACCGTCGAACTGGACCGCCGACCGGGCGAGGAAGCGCCGCGTGTCAGCGTCAAGCGGGTTCAGTTGTTCGACGGCCTGGCGAGCACCGCCAAGTTCGTGGTCGAGGTCACGGTGACTGACAAGGTCGCCTTCAAGGCGCTCCACGCCATGCTCGACCCGCTACGCAACGGTCGGGGCGAAGTCCGGGCGCGGATCGAGGGATCGGCCGGTGATACGCTGCTGACGCTGGGCCGGAATTTCCTGCTCGATGCCGAACTGGCGAGCCATATCGAGGATTTGCCGGGCGTGAAGGCGGTGGCGATGAAATCGTCGGAGGCGCGGCTGGCCCTGGTGGGATAAAGGACCCCACCGTCATCCCGGCCTGCGCTGGGATGACGGCGTTGGGCCGGATTTTAGGAATGGGGCGGGACGATCAGCCGCCGACTTCGCGGCGATCCTGCTCGTCCTCGCCAGCCTCGCCATGATTGCCATAGCCGCCGCCCGAGCTGTCCGCCTCATCCTCGTTGGGCAGATTTTCCGGGCTGGTCTGTTCGGGATCGGTCATCATTTTTTCTCTCCTTCGCTGGCATAACGCTCCGGGGAAGCGGGACGATCCTCAGAACAGCTCGCCCTGTGGGCCTTTGGGCCGGCGGAACCAGGTTATATCGAGTTGGGGCCGGTCGAGGTTGAGCCCGTGCAGACGACAGGCGCGGTGAAAGCGGACCCGCAGAAGCTCGGCCCATGGCCCTTGCCCCTTCATCCGGGTAAAGAAATCGGGATCATTGTCGCGTCCGCCGCGCAGCGACTGGATGATCGCCATGACCTTGCCCGCCCGATCGGGAAAATGTGCGTCGAGCCAGGCGCGGAACAGCGGGGCGACTTCGTGCGGCAGGCGGACGGGGATGAAGAAGGCGTGGCGCGCGCCGGCCTCGGCCGCGCGGGCGACCAGATGCTCGATTTCATGGTCGGTAATCGCCGGAATGACCGGTGCGATCGAAACATAGGTGGGAATACCTGCGGCCACCAGTTTCGCCACGGCGGCCAACCGCCGCTCGGGCGTCGGCGCGCGGGGTTCCACCGTTCGTGCGACCTTCGCATCGAGTGACGTCACCGAGATACAGACGGTCGCCAACCCCTTGGCGGCCATGGGGGCCAGGATGTCGATGTCGCGCAGGACGCGGTCGGACTTGGTGGTGATCGCGACCGGATGATCGGTTTCGGCCAGCACCTCCAGGACCGCGCGCGTGATCCGCCATTCGCCCTCGATCGGCTGATAGGGATCGGTATTCGTCCCCAGCGCGATCGGCGCGACGCGGTATCCGGGCTTGCCCAACTCGGCACGCAGCAATTCGGCGGCGTCAGGCTTGGCGAACAACCGGCTTTCGAAGTCCAGGCCCGGTGACAGGTCGTGATAGGCATGGCTCGGTCGCGCGAAGCAATAGATACAGCCATGCTCGCAGCCGCGATAAGGATTGATCGAGCGGTCGAACGGTATGTCGGGAGAGCTGTTGCGGCTGAGGATCGTCCGTGCCCGCTCCACCGTCACGCTGGTGCGCAGCGGCGGCGGCGCGCCATCGATGGTGCCCTGGGCGTCGAGCCAGTCGCCGTCGCTTACGCTTTCAGGCAGCGCGAAGCGGCGGCTAGTCGCATTGATCGTCGCGCCGCGCTGCGTCCGTTTCGAGAAATCGGGCTTGCCCATCGTTGGAAACTAGGGCAGCTTTCAGAACATAGCAAGAACGATGGAGGGTCAGGTGGCACGCTTGGATTATTTGGAATTGCCGGTCGGCGACCGGGCGGCGGCGAAGCGGTTCTATGCGGAGGCGTTCGGCTGGACCTTCGCCGATTTTGGGCCGGACTATGCCGCGACGATGAGCGGGGATACCGATCTGGGCCTCGACGCCGCTGCGGACAAGGTGAAGGCGCCGCTGCCGGTGATCCGGGTCGACGATCTGGAGGCGACATTGGCTGCCGTCGAGGCGGCGGGCGGGTCGGTCGTCGTGCAGATCTTCGCCTTTCCCGGCGGGCGGCGCTTTCACTTCCGCGATGTCGACGGGCACGAACTCGCGGCGATGCAGGCCGACTGATTACCGCTCCAACAGGCGCGGCATAAGCTCGACAAAGTTACAGGGGCGGTGGCGGCTGTCGAGCTGGTCGCGCAGGATGCCGTTCCATGCATCTTTCACCGCGCCGGTCGAACCAGGCAGCGCAAAGATATAGGTGCCGCGCGCGACGCAGGCGCAGGCGCGCGACTGGATCGTCGAGGTGCCGATCGTCTGATAGCTGAGCCAGCGGAATAGCTCGCCGAAGCCCGGGATCATCTTGGTCGCGACGCGCTCGACCGCCTCGGGCGTGACGTCGCGGCCGGTGACGCCGGTGCCGCCCGTGGTCAGGATGCAGTCGATGCTGGCGTCGTCGATCCAGCGGTTCAGCTGCGCCACGATCTGGTCGGCGTCGTCACGCAGGATGGTGCGGTCGGCCAGTTCATGACCGGCATCGGCGAGGAGGCCGACCAGCGTGTCGCCGGAACGGTCCTCCGCCAGCGAGCGGGTGTCGGAAACGGTGAGCACCGCGATGCGGACGGGCGTGAAGCTGCGGCTGGTGTCGATGGGCATGGCGGGATGAACGTTCGATCGCGGATTTTGGGGGCGGCGTGGTGAGCGACGTCGTAGGCTAAGCGAATCCCTCTGGCCGCAAACCCGATCAATTGGCCTGCGGCATCGCCGTATGCGACTGAGGGCTGACCGTCGCGTTCAGCGCGATGGTCGTCTTCGGCGTCACGCGCGCCTGCGCCACATTGGGACGTTGCAGGCGGATCGCCGACGCGCCCGGCAGGCCGGGGAAGCGCGGCCACATCCCTTGTGCCAGCGCAGCGCGGCTAGGCGATTTCGACTTGCCGGTCTGACTCTCGTACATCCAATAGTTGCGCAGCACCATGGTGACATAGCCGCGCGTCTCCCAATAGGGGATGCTCTCGATATAGAGCAGCGGATCGCCACCGTCGCGGACCAGGCTGTTCCATTCGCCGACCGGCTTCGGCCCGGCATTATAGGCGGCGATCACCTTGGGCAGAAGGCCGCCGGTGATACCCGTCATGTCGCGCAGCCGCTCTAGATGGCGCTGGCCGATATCCATGTTGGTCGAGGGCTTGGTCAACGCCGAGCGATCGATCGACACGCCGCGTTCGCGGGCGAAATCGGTTGCCGCCGCGGGCATGATCTGCATCAGGCCATAGGCACCTGCCGGACTGACCACCTTGTTGCGGAACCCACTCTCTTGCAGGGTATGGGCATAGACGAGCGCCTTTTCGACCCGCCAGCCGCTGTCGGGCTTCCAGCTGGGCGTCGGATAGCGCGCCTCGGCCGTGGCGGTAACGCCCGCGGGGCAATTATGCGCCAGCCAGACGGTGGTGGCGGGCAGGTCGAGCGATTCAGCGAGGCGGACCAAGCTGCGGAACTCGGTCGGCTGGCCGATCCGCGCCTGCTGGCGGATCACTTGATCGGCAAGGTCGGTCTCGCCGATCTCGACCAGAGCAGCGGCGACCAGGATATTGGGGCGACGGTCGAGCGCGGCCCAGTCAGTCGCGACCAGCTGCCCCCTAGGCTCTCGGTCGCCGTGCATCCCCAGCGCCTGGCGGGCGAGCTGGCCGTAGAAGCTCTCGCGGAATTGCGAGGCAGAGCGCAGGCGACCCTCGATCTTGTCGGGGCGGCCACACACCATGTCCGCGCGCGCGGCCCAATAGAGCGCGGCGGCGCGCAGATCGACATCGGTGGCGCGCGCCGCCGTGCCCTCGAACGCGGTGGCGGCGGCCTGGCAGTCATTCTGCCGCCATGCCGACAGGGCGACGGTCCAGCGCCCCTGCACCGCCCAGTCGCCGTACCCTTCGGCGGCCTGGGCGGCGAGCGCGCGGGCATTGGCGTCGTCGCCGCTAAGGAAATAGATCCAGGCGACCTTCTGCTGCCACTCGGTCAGCGCCTCGGGCGACAAACCTTGCGTCGATTCGAGCAGCGCGCGCGCCGAGGGGCCATCATCCGCCTTGACGAAGGGCTGCATCTTGGCGGCCAGATCGGCGGCGATCTGATCACTGCGCACGCTCTTGGCACGGGTGCGGCGGGGGGCGCCGTCCTGCCAGATCAGCGTGTGGGTCTCGGGAAGGGGGGGCAGGTCATGCGCGCCGCGCGACCGGGCAAGGCGGGCCAGCTGTTCGGCCTGGGGCAGCTCGGGTGCTTCGTTGAGCAGCGCGACCAGCCGCTCGACATCGACCTTGGGCGATCCCTTGGCGGTGTAAAGCTCGGCGCGGGCGATGGCGTGGAGCGGACCGGGCTTGAGCGAATCCAGTTCCAGCTGCGCGTCGGTCCAGCGGCTGTCCCGGATCGCGGCGAAGACGCGCTCATAGCCTGCCTTCTGATCGGCATCGAGCAGCGCGGGGATGGCGGGCGGAGCCTTGAGCGCGGTGGAGCTGCGGACGTCAGCGTTGGTGACGGGTTCGGCAGCGATGGCTGCACCACTGGCGACCGTCAACAAAGCCCCGATGGCCGCGCCCTTCGCGATCGCCCGCCCCAGCTTCATGCGTTCAATTCCCCCATGACCCTTTGCAAATCCTTCCAGCTTTCCGCCTTTGCCATCGGCTTCTCGATCAGGAAGCGCGGATGGAATGTGGCGACAGCCCGGCAATTTCCGCTTTTATGGTCAACGACATGCGAATGTCCGCGCGCGTCCGTCAATTCGGTCCCAAGCACGGCACGGCTCGCCGCATTGCCGAGCAGCAACAGCCCGCGCGGGGCGATCAGACCGACATGATGCAGCGCGATTTCGGCAAGCCTCGCTTCCAGTCCGGCGGGCGTCCGTCCCGCGATCGGCCGCCGCGCGCAGACCGAGGCGATATGCACCGTCTCACGCGACTGGCCCATGGCGACGAGCATCCGGTCGAACAACCGGCCCGGCGCGCCGGACAGGATCTGCCCCGCCTCGCCATCTTCGCGATCGGGACAGTCGACCAGCACCATCAGCGCGGCATCGGCGGGGCCGGTGGCGGTCAGCGACACGCCGTCCCATGTCGCCTCCGGCGCGGCATCGGACAGCCGCCAAGCCAGAAAGGCTTCCAGCGTGTCGGGCAGTAGCGCCACCGGTGCCGTGATGGGCGCGGCAGCCGGCGAATGCTGGGGCGAGAGGGCTGGAGCACGGGCAGGCTCGGGCGCCCTCCAGTCGCGGGGCTCGTCCTCGACCAGCAGGTCGACGCCGGCATCATGCCACCAGTCGAGGATGCTGGCCGCGAGGGCACCGTCGAGCGGTGCGGTGTCGAACGTTGGAATAGCCCCCATATGACACAGGTTCATGCTGCAAGGTTGACGTGCGCGTCAATCTGTCGGATCGGCTGTCAGGACAAGATGTTTACCGTCCGCGCCCGGACGAGCCCGCCAGACGGGACGCTACGGCAGCGGCGCGGTCACAAAGCGAGGATGCCATGAGCGAACGCGAATCGATGCCCTATGACGTGGTGATCGTCGGCGCTGGCCCAGCGGGCCTGTCGGCGGCGATCCGGCTGAAACAGCTGGCGGCCGAAACCGGCGGCGAGCTGGCGGTCTGCGTCCTCGAAAAGGGGTCCGAGGTCGGCGCGCACATCCTGTCGGGCGCGGTGATCGATCCGATCGCGCTGGACGAGCTGCTACCCGACTGGCGCGACGATGGCTGCCCGCTGGCCGAGGTGCCGGTGACCGAGAACCTCCACTGGGTCCTGAGCGCGACCAAGCAGCGCAACCTGCCGCACGCGCTGACCCCGCCCTTCATGCACAATAAGGGCACCTATACCGGCAGTCTCGGCAATCTGTGCCGCTGGCTGGCGGGCAAGGCCGAGGAACTGGGTGTCGAAATCTTCCCCGGTTTCGCCGCCGCTGAAATCCTGTTCCATGAGGATGGCCGGGTGAAGGGCGTCGCGACCGGCGATATGGGCGTGGCGCGCGACGGCACGCACAAGCCTGATTACCAGCCGGGCCTGGAGCTGCACGCCAAATACACCTTCTTTGCCGAGGGCGTTCGCGGCCATCTGTCGAAGGAAATCATCCGCCAGTTCGACCTCGCGCGTGACAGTGATCCGCAGGTCTATGGTCTGGGCATCAAGGAATTGTGGGACATCGACCCCGCCAAGCATGTGCCGGGGCGCGTGATCCACACGCAAGGCTGGCCGCTGGGCGACGACGCCAATGGCGGCGGCTTCATCTATCACCAGGCGGGCGGGCAGGTCGCACTCGGCTTCGTGACATGGCTGAACTACACCAACCCGTATATCTCCCCCTTCCAGGAGATGCAGAAGTGGAAGACCCACCCCGCCATCGCCGAGCTGCTGAAGGGCGGCAAGCGTGTCTCCTATGGCGCGCGGGCAATCAATGACGGCGGGTTGCAGGCGATCCCGAAGCTGACTTTCCCCGGTGGCGTGCTGGTCGGCTGTTCGGCGGGCTTCCTCAACGTGCCCCGCATCAAGGGCACGCACGGCGCGATGAAGTCGGCGATGCTGGCGGCCGAAGCGGCGTTCGCCGCCGTGCAGGCGGGGCGCGAGGGCGACGAGCTGACCGATTACCCGGCGGCGTTCCGCGCATCGTGGCTCTACAAGGAGTTGTCGACCGTCCGCAACGTCGTGCCGCTGGTCAAGAAATATGGCGATACGCTCGGCTCGGGGCTGGCGGGCGTGACCATGTGGGCCGAGCATTTCGGCCTCAAGATGCCCTTCACGATGAAGCACAAGCCCGATCACGAAAGCCTGTGGCGCAAGGATCAGGTGAAGAAGCCCGATTACCCCAAGCCCGACGGCGTGCTGACCTTCGATCGGCTGTCCTCGGTGTTCCTGTCGAACACCAATCATGAGGAGGACCAGCCGGTCCACCTGACGCTGAAGAATGCCGACGTGCCGATCGAGCACAACCTGCCCTTGTTCGACGAGCCTGCGCAACGCTACTGTCCCGCAGGTGTTTACGAGGTGGTGGGCGTGGAAGAGGGCGATCCGAAGTTTGTGATCAACGCCCAGAACTGCGTCCACTGCAAGACGTGCGACATCAAGGACCCGACCCAGAACATCAACTGGGTCGTACCGGAAGGCGGCGGAGGACCGAATTATCCCAATATGTAAGCGTCCGTTTTCTCGTGCCCTGACTGGATTGCTGCTGGTCGGGACCTGCTGGTCTGCTCCCGCGCTGGCCGCAGTCGAAATTCCCCGTTCGCCGCTATCGGCCTATCTGGCGGCGCGGGTGGCGGCGTCGGAAGGGCGCTCGGGGGCGGCCAGTAAGGACTATGCCGTAGCGCTGGCCGGTTGGCCCGACGATCCGGCGGTCGCCGTGCGCGCCTATCGTGAGGCGATGACCAGCGGCGACGTACCTCTGGCGCTGAAGGCCGCGCGTGTCATGGAGGCGGAGAATGTCGCGCCGATTGACGTCGCGCTGCTCGATCTGGCGATCGCGGCGCGCAAGGACGATCGGGCGGCCTATGACGCGGCGCTGACGCGGATCGACGGCGGCGCGCTGCGCATCCTGTCGCCGACCTTGCGCGCCTGGGCCGCCTGGGATCGTAAGCAGCCGGTCGAGCCCGGCCTCGACAGCGCGGGCAAGGAGCCGGTCGCGCGGCGGCTGGCCGAGGAGCATCGCATTCTCTTGGCGCTGGCAGGCAAGCGGATCGACCCGGCCTCGGCCCGCGTGCTGCTGGAGACGATGCGCGCGGCCCCCGACACCCGCATCGCGGCGGCCGAGATGATCGCCGGGCGCGGCGACGAGGCCAATGCCCGCGCGCTGCTCAGCGATCCGCTCGTTACGTCCGACCGCAAGGCGCTGGGGATCAAGCCTGATCTGGGCTTCGGCGTCTCGCAACTTCTGGTGCGGATCGGGGCAGAACTGGCGAGCGAGGGGCCGCGTCCGCTGGTGATCGCCCTGACGCGCACCGCCCTGATCGCCGACCCGGACAATGACCGTGCCCGTCTGGTGATGGCCGAGGCGCTGTCGAAGGACGAGGCCTGGGACGCCGCGATCGCCGCCATTCAGGACGTGCGCCCGCGCGGCGCCTTTGCGCACCGTGCCGCGATCGTCCGTATCGGTTTGCTCGCCGAGGCGGGGCGGCAGGGTGAGGCGCTGATGCTTGCCCGGGGATTGGCCACCGCGAAGGATTCGTCAATCGATGACTGGCAGGTCTATGCCGACCAGCTGATCGCCGCCAAGCGCCCTGCCGACGCGGTGCCCTGGTATGAACGGGTGACTCGCGCCGACCCCGCACTCCCCTGGGCGGCGTGGCTGCAATATGGCGGCGCGCTGGATCAGGCGGGGCGTAAGGACGAGGCCGACGTGGCGCTGGCCAAGGCGGTCGAACTCGGCCCCGACGAGCCGTTGGCGCTCAACTATCTGGGTTATGCGCGGATCGAGCGCGGCAAGGATGTACCGGGCTCGCTGGCGCTGCTCGAAAAGGCGAGCAAGCTGGCGCCCGACGATGCCTCGATCACCGATTCGCTCGGCTGGGCGTACTATAAGGCCGGGCAGACCAAGCGCGGCCTGCCGCTGGTCGAACGCGCCGCCATGGCCGAACCCGCCAATAGCGAGATCAACGACCATCTCGGCGACATCTATTGGGCGCTCGGACGGCATTATGAGGCACGCTATGCCTGGCGTGCGGCGGCACTGACGGCGGACGATAGCGAACAGGCCCGGCTGGCGGCGAAGATCGCGGGCTGACCGGCCTTGCCGCGCGGAGCCGTGCGACGCATGGGATGGGTATGACCGCTATCGTCGAGACCGCCCCCGCCAAGATCAATCTGGCGCTCCATGTTCGCCGTCGCCGCAACGACGGCTATCACGAGCTGGAGACACTGTTCGCCTTTTGCCGCGACGGCGATGTCGTGACGGTGGAGCGGGCCGACACTGACAGCCTGACGCTGACCGGACCCTTTGCGAGCGTGCTGGCAGGCGAGTCGCAGGACGACAATCTCGTCATGCGCGCGGCGCGCGGGTTCGGCGCGCGGTTCGGCGTGGACGATGGCCATGCTATCACCCTCGACAAGCATTTGCCGGTCGCCTCGGGCATCGGCGGGGGCTCGGCGGATGCGGCGGCGACGCTGCGGGCGCTGGCGCGGTTGCACGGCGTCGCGACGGACGACCCCGCGCTGTTCGCGCTGGCGGCCGAACTGGGCGCGGATGTTCCTGCCTGCCTGCTGGGTCAGACCGCGCGCGGCGAGGGGAAGGGCGATGCCCTTCAACCGCTGGAGCCGCTGGGGGAGCGGCCGGTCCTGCTGGTCAATCCGGGCGTCGGCGTTTCGACGGCGGCGGTCTTCGGCCGCTGGGACGGTGTGGACCGGGGGGCGCTGGGGCAGGGCGATGTGATGACGGTCGCGGCGGCTGGTCGCAACGACCTGGAGCCGCCAGCCCGTGTCATCGCGCCGCAGATCGATGCGGTCCTCGCGCTGCTGACCCGTTCGCCCGGCGTCGAACTGGCACGCATGTCGGGATCGGGCGCGACCTGCTTCGCGATTTTTGGCGACGCCGAGGCGCGCGATGCCGCAGCGGGGGCGGCGCGGGAACAGGGATGGTGGGTGCTGTCGACTTTTTTGCGATAGGCTTTGTTCGCATCTTGTTCTCGTGGAACAAAGCGCATACATTGCAGATGCGTTGAATGGACCACCAGGTTGGTCTAGCGAGGGAAGCATCTGATGGCCGCCAATCTGAAAGTGATCGAAACAGGCATGGCAACCGCAAACGCAGACCGGCAAAAGGCGCTGGACGCCGCACTCGCCCAGATCGACCGGGCATTCGGCAAGGGCTCGGCGATGAAGCTGGGGCAGAAGGAGGCGATGCAGGTCGAGGCGATCTCGACCGGCTCGCTCGGCCTCGACATCGCGCTGGGCGTCGGTGGCTTGCCGCGCGGCCGCGTGATCGAGGTTTATGGGCCTGAATCGTCGGGCAAGACCACGCTGGCGCTGCATGTCATCGCCGAGGCGCAGAAGATGGGTGGCACCGCCGCCTTTGTCGACGCCGAACACGCACTCGACCCTGTCTATGCCAAGAAGCTGGGCGTCAACATCGACGAACTGATTGTGTCGCAACCGGATACCGGCGAGCAGGCGCTGGAAATCACCGATACGCTGGTCCGCTCGAACGCGATCGACGTGCTGGTGGTCGACTCGGTGGCAGCCCTGGTGCCGCGCGCCGAGATCGAGGGTGAGATGGGCGACAGCCATGTCGGCCTTCAGGCCCGTCTGATGTCGCAGTCGCTTCGCAAGCTCACCGGCTCCATCAGCCGTTCGCGCTGCATGGTGATCTTCATCAACCAGCTGCGCATGAAGATCGGCGTGATGTACGGCAATCCGGAGACGACGACGGGCGGCAACGCGCTGAAATTCTATGCCTCGGTCCGGCTTGACATCCGTCGTACCGGTCAGATCAAGGATCGCGAGGACATCACCGGCAACACGACTCGCGTGAAGGTGGTGAAGAACAAGGTCGCACCGCCGTTCAAGCAGGTCGAATTCGACATCATGTATGGCGAAGGCATTTCGAAAATCGGCGAAATCCTGGACCTGGGCGTGAAGGCTGGGCTGGTCGAGAAATCGGGCAGCTGGTTCTCCTACGACTCGGTACGGATCGGGCAGGGGCGTGAGAACGCCAAGAATTATCTGCGCGAGAACCCCGACATGGCTGACCGGCTGGAACGGGCGATCCGCCAGCGGACCGAGAAGGTGGCCGAGGAGATGATGACCGGCCCCGATGCCGAGGACGATATCTGAAGCCATGCGGCCCGCCGGTGACGGCGGACCGTTTTTTTATCCGTATCGCGATATGGGGGGACGACGAGGCGGGCTATGACCAGCGGAATGGATTGGCAGGGCCAGATTGGCGATGTCTGGGCTGCGGAGTGGCGTCGGACAGAGCGCAGCCTGGCCGATCTCGCCCGGCATCTCGACGCGGCCATCGTCAGCGTTGCGCCGGACACGGGCGCCGTACTTGATATCGGCAGCGGAGCCGGGTCGACCAGCCTGGCGCTGCATGCGGCGCGACCCGCCCTTCGCATCACCGGGGTCGACTTGTCCTCGGAGCTGGTCGCTCTTGCGCGAGGGCGCGATCGCGAAGCCCTTGCCGATGGTCCGCAGTTCCTGTGCGGTGATGCGGTTGCCGTGGCGGCGCGCGAAGGGCCGTTCGACCTGTTGGTCTCCCGCCATGGGGTGATGTTCTTTGCCGATCCCGTTGCGGCTTTTGCCGGTCTGCGCGCGGCGGCGCGGGATGGAGCTCGGATGGTCTTTTCCTGCTTCGACGACCGATCGCGCAATATATTCGCGACCATCGCGGACGAGGCCATCGGGGCGCCTCCCGCGCCCGAAGCCGGCTATCAGCCGGGTCCCTTCGCCTTTGCCGACTTGGAACAGGTCGAACGGTGGCTGACACAAGCCGGATGGCGGCCTGACCTCGCGACGCGCGTGCCGTTCGATTATGTCGTGGGTGGAGGGGCTGACCCACTTGGGGATGCGCTGGCTTTCCTCTCCCGCATAGGTCCCGCCGCGCGCGCCATGGCGCAGGCAGCACCCGACGAACGGGCGCGGATCGAGGGTCGATTGCGCGACGCCTTGGCGGGCTACCGGGTGGGTGACAGGATCGCGCTGCCCGCGTCCGCCTGGATCTGGCGATTGAGCGCTGCCTGACGGCGACGATGTCGGGCCTTATCTCGCCTGGCACAGGGACCCCATTCGTGAACCCGCTTCCCCGCCTGACGCGTTGTCGTGCCCGAATATGGGAAACAGCCATGACCATCATCGTTCATCATCTTGAAAACAGTCGGTCACAGCGCATCCTGTGGATGCTGGAGGAACTGGGCCTTCCCTATGAGGTCAAACGCTATGCGCGGGATCCCAAGACGATGCTGGCGCCCCGCGAGCTCCGCGCCGTGCACCCGCTCGGCAAGTCGCCGTTGATCGAGGATGATGGGCTGGTCATCGCGGAGACGGGCGCGATCATCGAATATCTAGTGGGCAAGGGGGATGGCCGCCTGGGGCCACCAGCGCACCGTGAGGCGATGCAGCGCTGGCGCTTCTGGCTCCATTATGCGGAAGGGTCGCTTATGCCGCCATTGTTCGTGCTGCTGGTACTCAGCCGCATTCCCGTGATGGGCAAGGCGGCGGTGAAGCGCTTCCGGCCGATGGTCGACCGCCATCTCGATTATGTCGAAAGTGAACTGGCGCGTTCGCCCTGGTTCGCGGGCGAGCAGATGACGGCGGCCGACATCATCATGAGCTTTCCGCTGGAGGCCGCCCGATCGCGCGCCGGGCTGGACGAGCGCCGCCCCGCGACCATTGCCTGGCTCGAGCGGATTCACGCCCGCCCGGCCTATCAGGCGGCGCTCGCCAAGGGCGGACCCTATGCCTATGCGTGAGGCATAGGGTCCGGCGATCAATGCCCCCCGATCTGGCGGAAGCTGTCGGGCGCCGGCTCGGCGGGCGTGCCCGAGGGGGCGTGAAGCGAAGATACATCGACCGGTTCGGGCGGATCCAGCGGCCCTTCCCATTTGGCGATGACCGCGCTCGCCACCGCATTGCCGATCACATTGGTCGCCGAGCGCCCCATATCGAGGAAATGGTCCACCGCCAGGATCAGCAGCAGCCCGGCCTCGGGAATGTTGAACATCGGCATGGTCGCCGCGATCACGACGAGCGAGGCGCGCGGCACGCCCGCAATCCCCTTCGACGTGACCATCAGAACCAGCAGCATCGTGATTTGCTGCCCGATCGATAGATCGATGCCGTAAGCCTGCGCGATGAACAGCGACGCGAAGGTCATGTACATCATCGAGCCGTCGAGGTTGAACGAGTAGCCCAGCGGCAGAACGAAGCTGGCGATGCGCGGCGGCACGCCGAACCGGTCCAGCCCCTCCAGGATGCGGGGATAAGCGGCCTCGGACGAGGCGGTCGAAAAGGCAAGGATCAGCGGTGCGCGGATATGCGCTATGAGGTCGCGAACGCGTGGGCCAATGAACAGAGCGGCAACGCCGAGCAGAACGCACCACAGCAGAATGAGGCCCAGATAGAAGCTGCCCATGAAGATGGCGAGCTTGCCGATCACCGACGGGCCTTGTTCGGTCAGCGTTCCCGCGACGGCGGCGAACACCGCGATCGGCGCGACCCGCATGACATAGTCCGTCACTTGCAGCATCACCGCCACGAGTGCGTCGACCGCGCGGACGAGTGGCGCGGCGCGCTCGCCGACCGCCGTGATCGCGACGCCCAGGAACAGCGATCCGATGACGATCTGGAGCACCTCGTTGGTCGCCATCGCGTCGATCAGCGAGGCGGGGACGAGGTGGGTGACGAATTTCTGCAGGTCGAACCCGGCCTTCACGACCCCAGTATCGGCGGTGACGGCGGGAAGCGGGAGGTTCAGGCCGACGCCCGGATGCAGCAGGTTGACCAGCAACATGCCCAGGCTGAGCGACACGAGGCTGGCCGAGATGAACCAGGCGAGCGAGCGCACGCCGATCCGGCCCAGCGCCTTGGTATCGCCCATCTGCGCAATGCCCGACACCAGGGTCGCAAAGACCAGCGGCGCGATAATCATCTTGATAAGCCGCAGGAACAGGCCGGTGACGATCGCGAAATAGCTGGCGATCGTCTTCAATTGTGCCGCCGCCTCCGCACTGCCGTCGTTCAGCGACAGGTTGAGCGAAAGCCCCACGACGAGCCCCAGGACGAGGCCGATGAAGATGTACAAGGTCAGCCGCTTGGCCATGCATACCCCAAATTAAAATCTGCGCGGGAGCCAAGGGCATTGCGGCGCTCAGGTCAAGAATTCTATCGTCACGGTCATGCAGACCACGTTATCCCGCCGCGCGATGATCGCGGCCGCCGCCCTGCCGTTCCTCGTCCGGCCGGGCCTGCTGCGCGCGGCCGAGCCCGATCTGTCGGCGCTGTCGGACATGACCGGCGGCGCGGTGCCGATCGGCCCGGAGGAGCGGGCGCGGCGATTGACGCGAGCACAAAGCCTGATGAAGGCGAATGGGATCGGCGCGATCCTGATCGAGCCGGGATCGAGCATGATCTATTTCACCGGCGTGCGCTGGGGCCGCAGCGAACGGCTGACCGCCGCGATCCTGCCGGTCGAGGGCGAGCCGTGCATCGTCACGCCCTTTTTCGAGGAACCCTCGGTCCGCGAAACACTGGCCGTACCCGCTGAGGTGCGCGTGTGGCAGGAGGATCAGAACCCGCTGGCGATCGTCGCGGGCTTTCTACGCGACCGCAAGCTCGCGGAACGCCCGGTCGGCATCGAGGAGACGGCGCGCTTCTTCGCGTTCGACGGACTGCAAAAGGCGTTGCCCGGCGCTCGCCTCGTCTCGGCCAATCCTGTGGTGCGTGGGTGCCGGATGGTGAAGACCCCTGCCGAGATTGCGCTGATGCAACTGGCGACCGATGTGACGATGGCCGCCTATCGCTGGGTCTACCCCCGCGTCGAGGCGGGGATGACCGGTACGGAGGTCGGCGCGCTGATGAGCGCGGCAACCCGCAAACTGGGCGGCGCGCCCGAATTCAGCATGGCGCTGATCGGCGAAGCCTCGGCCTATCCGCATGGCAGCAAGCAGGTTCACCGGGTGGCGGAGGGCCAGGTCGTGCTGATGGACTGTGGCTGCACTGTCCAGGGCTATCAGTCGGACGTGTCGCGAAGCTGGGTCCATGGCGCCCCGAGCGCGGAGCAGCGCAAGGTCTGGAACACCGTGGCAAAGGGCCAGCGGGTCGCGCGGGCGGCGGCGCGGATCGGCGCGCCGGCCGGCAGCATCGACGACGCGGTGCGGCGCTTCTATGAAGCCCAAGGCTATGGCCCCGGCTATCGCCTGCCCGGCCTGTCGCACCGAACCGGGCACGGCATCGGCCTGGACGGGCATGAGCCGGTCAACCTGGTGCGGGGCGAAGCGACGCCGCTGGCGCCGGGTATGTGCTTTTCCAACGAACCAGGCCTCTATCTGCCGGGCAAGTTCGGCATCCGGTTGGAGGATTGCTTCCACATGACGGAGGCGGGGCCGGTCTGGTTCTCGACGCCGCCCCAGGCGATCGAGGCGCCGATCGGGTGAGCGCAGCACTTGACGACGCGGGCTATACGCTCTGGGCCACGACTTACCCATGCGGAACGCGCCGAATTGGCGGAACTGTTCGCGGACTGGCCTGCCGGACGCCCCGGCCAGCGGATCGACCTGGCACGGGCTGCGGCGCTCTCCGGTGTACGGCGGTTGATCGCCGACCAGGCTCCGGCCATGCGTCCGGTTCGTGCGCTGCTGTTCGACAAGGCGGACGGCGCGAACTGGGCCTTGGCCTGGCATCAGGACCGGACCATCGAGGTGGCGGAACGGCGTGAGGTCGCGGGCTTCGGCCCCTGGACCGTCAAGCGGGGACGGGTGCATGTCGCGCCGCCCGTTGCGCTGCTGGAGCGCATGGCGACGGTGCGCTTTCACCTCGATCCGGTCGATGCCGACAATGCCCCGCTGCTGGTCGCGCCGGGATCGCACCGGCTGGGGCTGATCCCTGAAGCGTCGATCGAGGCGGTGGCGGCGGATTGCGGCGAGGCGATGTGCCTGGCGGAGGCGGGTTCGGTCTGGCTCTATCGCACCCTCATCCTGCATGGCTCGGCGCGGTCCAGGCCGGAACGGCATCGGCGGGTGCTCCAGATCGACCTGTCGGCGGAGGACCTGCCCGGCGGACTGCGCTGAGCCAGCAACGGGCAAAGCGCCGGTGCGATGAACTGCCCCGAACGCGCGGGCGCTTGAGCGAGGACAAATCCTCGCCTAAGCCGCGTCCATGACCTCGACCAATGACATCCGCCGCGGCTTTCTCGACTATTTCGGTTCGCAAGGGCACCAGATCGTGCCCTCCGCGCCGCTCGTGCCGCAGAACGATCCGACGCTGATGTTCGTGAATGCGGGCATGGTGCCGTTCAAGAACGTGTTCACCGGCCTGGAGTCGCGCCCCTATTCGACCGCGACCAGCTCGCAGAAGTGCGTGCGCGCGGGTGGCAAGCATAACGATCTCGACAATGTCGGCTACACCGCGCGCCACCATACCTTCTTTGAAATGCTGGGCAATTTCTCGTTCGGCGACTATTTCAAGGAACAGGCGATCACCCATGCCTGGACCCTGCTGACCAAGGTCTGGGGCATCCCGGCCGAAAAGCTGACCGCCACCGTCTATCACACCGACGACGAGGCGTTCGAGCTGTGGAAGAAGATTGCCGGGCTGCCGGATCATAAGATCATCCGCATCCCGACCAAGGACAATTTCTGGGCGATGGGCGAGAATGGGCCGTGCGGTCCGTGCTCGGAAATCTTCTACGACCATGGCGACCATATCTATGGCGGCCCTCCCGGCAGCCCGGAAGAGGATGGCGACCGATTCGTCGAGATCTGGAACCTGGTCTTCATGCAGTTTGAGCAGGAAGCCAATGAGATCGTCGGCGAGCTGCCCAAGAAGTCGATCGACACCGGCATGGGTCTGGAGCGGATCGCGGCCGTGCTGCAGGGCGTGCATGACAATTACGACACCGACACCTTCAAGGCGCTGATCGCCGCCTCGTGCGAGCTGACGCACACCAAGGCCGAGGACGGCCAGAAGGCGTCGCACCGTGTCATCGCCGACCATCTGCGCTCGGCGGGCTTCCTGGTCGCGGACGGTGTGCTGCCCGCGAACGAGGGGCGTGGTTATGTTCTGCGCCGCATCATGCGCCGCGCGATGCGTCATGCGCATCTGCTGGGCGCCAAGGAGCCGTTGATGCACCGGCTGGTCCCCGCGCTGGTGTCGGAGATGGGCGCGGCCTATCCCGAACTGGTCCGTGCGCAGCCGCTGATCGAAGCGACGTTGAAGCAGGAAGAGACGCGCTTCCGCCAGACGCTCGACAAGGGGTTGAAGCTGCTCGACGAGGCGACCGCGGGCATGGCGCCCGGCGCGACGCTGGCGGGCGAGACGGCGTTCAAGCTCTACGACACCTATGGCTTCCCCTATGACTTGACCGAGGACGCGCTGCGTGCGCAGAACCTGTCGGTCGACCGCGCGGGCTTCGATGCCGCGATGGCCGAGCAGAAGCGCGCCGCGCGCGCCGCCTGGAAGGGCTCGGGCGCCAAGGCGTCGGACGATGTCTGGTTCGACATCGCCGAGGAAACCGGCTCGACCGAGTTTCTGGGCTATGCCTCGGACACCGGCGAGGGCGAGGTGCTGGCGCTGGTCAAGGATGGCGCGCGGGTCGACAGCGCGGCCGCTGGCGAGAGCGTCGCGATCATCGTCAACCAGACGCCTTTCTATGGCGAGAGCGGCGGCCAGGTCGGCGACAGCGGCACCATCTCCAGCGAGACCGGGCTGAAGGCGGTCGTTACCGATACCTCCAAGCAGCTTGGCCGCGTGTTCGTGCACAATGCCGAAATCCAGGAAGGCGGGATCAAGGTCGGCGACAGCGTGAAGCTGGCCATCGACACCAATCGCCGCGCCGCGATCCGCGCCAACCACTCGGCGACGCACTTGCTGCACGAAGCGCTTCGCCAGCGGCTGGGCACGCATGTCGCGCAGAAGGGTTCGCTGGTCGCGCCGGAGCGGCTGCGTTTCGACTTCTCGCAGCCGGTCGGTATGACCGCCGAGGACATTGCCGAGGTCGAGACGAGGGTGAACGAGCAGGTGCGCGGCAATGGCCCGGTCGTCACCCGGCTGATGACCCCGGACGAAGCGATCGAGATGGGTGCGATGGCGCTGTTCGGCGAGAAATATGGCGATGAGGTTCGCGTCGTGTCGATGGGCGAGGACGCCGATGGCACCTACTCGCTGGAATTGTGCGGCGGCACGCACGTCAATGCGCTGGGCGAGATCGGCGTGTTCAAGATCGTGTCGGAAGGCGCGGTGTCGAGCGGCGTTCGCCGGGTCGAGGCGCTGACCGGCGAGGGCGCGCGCGCCTATCTGTCGCACCGCGACGACATGCTGAAGGCCGCCGCCGCGACGCTGAAGACCACGCCAGACGAGGTGCCCGCGCGTATCGCCGCACTGGTCGAGGATCGCCGCCGTCTGGAGCGCGAACTGGCCGAGGCCAAGAAGGCGCTCGCCATGGGTGGCGGTGCCGGTGGTGCGGCCGCCGGACCCGAGCAGATCGGCGATGTGGCCTTTATCGGCCAGGTGCTCGACGGCTTCGAGGCCAAGGGGCTGCGTGGGGCGGTGGACGACGCCAAGCAGCGTCTGGGCGGTTCGGGCGTCGCGGTGATGGTCGCGATCAACGACGGCCGCGCCTCGGTCGCGGTCGGTGTCACCGACGACCTGACCGCCAAGCACAATGCGGTCGACCTGCTGCGCAAGGCGGTGGCGGCACTGGGCGGGCAGGGCGGCGGCGGTCGCCCCGACATGGCCCAGGGCGGCGGCCCGGACGGCACTAAGGGTGATGAAGCGGTCCAGGCGGTTCGGGACGCGATCGCGGGCTGAAACAACGAAGATGGAGGCAAGTCATGCGAAGGACGGTCAGGACGACTTTGGCATGGCTTGCCTTGATGGCAGGGTCTTTTACGGCGGTATCGGCGACGGCGCAGACGACGGGCGATCCCGTCGTCGTCACGGCCCGACCGCTGCCCACGCGGGCGGTCGTCGACAAATGGGTGCGTGACCTGTCGATCCGGCGGTCGTCGGACGAGCCCCTGTCCCGCATGAACGAGCCGTTGTGCGTCGCGACGGCGGGTCTGGCGTCGTCGGTCGGGAAGCTGCTCGCCGATCGCGTGCTGTCCAATGCCCAACGGCTGAAAATTCCGCTGGCGGGGGGCAAATGTCGGCCCAACGTCCTGATCCTGTTCGTCGACAACGGCGCGGCGCAGGTCGATTGGCTGGTCAAGCACCGGCTCGGCATGTTTGGTGACCTGCCTTATTCCACGATCCGGGCGTTGCGGCATGATCCCGGCCCGGTCCATGCCTGGCATATCACCGCCATCGCCAGCCGGGACGGCGACAAACTCGTGCAGGGGGAAGGTGGTTTTCCCATGCTGCATATCCCGAGTGCGAGCCGCATCGATGCGCCGATACAGTCGATGATCGTGGCCGCGGTCGTCCTGATCGATCGCTCCTCCATCGTGGGCCACGGAATCGATCAGATCGCCGATTACGCGGCGATGCGCACGCTGGCGGTCGTCAATCCGCAGCCGAGCGCTTTGGAGGGGGATCGTACCGCCACGATCCTGTCCCTGTTTCGCGGCGGAGACGTTCCGGCGCAGCTGACGGCGTTCGACTGGGGCTATCTGACTGGGCTTTATTCTGGGCGGGCGACACGGCGAACCCCAGCGCAATATGCCGATATGGCGCGTTCCATCGAGAAGGAACTGGCTGCCGGAGACAACAAGCCTTGAAGCCTGACCATGCACGCCGCGACCTGGCCGCCGGGCCGATCGGCAAGACCCTGTTGCTCTTTGCATTGCCGACGCTGGGATCCAGCGCGCTGCAATCGCTGAATGGGTCGATCAACGCCATCTGGATCGGCCAGTTTCTGGGCGAGCGCGCGCTGGCCGCGACGACCAACGCCAATATCATCATGTTCCTGCTCGTCGCCGCGACCTTTGGCTTCGGCATGGCGGCGACCATCCTGATCGGCCAGAATATGGGACGTCGCGACGTGAATGCGGTGCGCCGCGTATTGGGGGCGGCGTTGGGCCTGTTCGCGGTCATCTCGACCGCGACGGTGTTCGTCGGCTGGCTCGCCGCGCCCATGATCCTTCGCGCGCTGGCGACCCCGGCTGAGGTGTTTCCGCTCGCGCTTGCCTATCTGCGGGTGATCTTCGTCGCGATGCCGCCGGGCTTCATATCGGTCCTGCTGACCATGGCGCTGCGCGGCGTTGGTGATTCGATCACGCCCCTGAAGTTCATGGCCCTGGGCTCGGTCCTTGATGTCGCGTTGAACCCCGTCTTCATCCTGGGGCTGGGGCCGGTGCCCGCGCTGGGGATCGAGGGGTCGGCAATCGCCACCTTGATCGCCAATGCCGGATCGCTGCTGGCGCTCGTCACCTATATCTATGCCAAGGATCTCGTCATTCGGCTGCGTGGGGCGGAGTGGCGCAATCTGTTGCCGACCGCGCAGCTGCTCAAGACCATCGTGGTCAAGGGGTTTCCGATGGGCTTGCAGATGCTGGTCGTCTCGACCTCGGCGCTGGCGATGATGGGGCTGGTCAACCGGCATGGCACCTCCACCACCGCGGCCTACGGTGCGGCGAACCAGCTTTGGACCTATATCCAGATGCCCGCTATGGCGGTGGGCGCGGCGGTCAGTGCGATGGCGGCGCAAAATATCGGGGCGGGGCAATGGGATCGGGTCGATCGGATCACCCGTGCCGGGCTTCGCATGAATTTGCTGCTGACCGGCGTGCTCGTCCTGGTCGTGACCCTGCTCGACCGGCATGTGCTGTGGCTGTTCCTGGGCGATGAGCAGGGGGCGATCGGCATCGCGGCCAAGATCAACTTGATCGGCGGGTGGAGCTTCATCCTGTTCGGCGTGTCGATGGTGCTGGCGGCGACCGTCCGCGCCAATGGCGCGGTGGTGGGGCCGCTGGTGATCCTCGCGATTGCGATGTTCCCGGTGCGCTTTGGTCTCGCCAATCTGCTGGAGCCAAGCCTGGGTGCGGACGCGATCTGGTGGAGCTTTCCAGCGGGCTCGCTTGCTTCGATGCTGATGACCATCGGCTATTATCGATATGGCGGATGGCGCAGGGGACGGCTGACCGCGGTGGCGGGCAAGGAGGAATGCGAGGAACAGGCACTGGCCGAAGGGCAGCCGACTAATAAGGTGATGCCGGTGGGGTAGGATAGATGTTCCTCCTATATAAGAGACCTTGTCATTCGGCCGGCGCGATGACCTCGATGATCCCCGGTGCGATGCGTGCGGTAACCGGCGTGCGGGCCAGCACCTCGCCGTCGATCGAGATGGGCAGCGGCGGGATGGTGGTCAGCTTGATCTCACGCCCCCGGAAGTCGCGAACCTTTTCCTTGCGATAGTCACTACGCAGGATGCTGGCCGCCCAGTTGACGATCAGGCGGCGCTTCACATGGCCGCACACCGCCTGGACGACGATCTCGCCCGAATCGACCGCCGCCGCGTCCACCAGCTCGGTGCCGCCATGATAGGGCCCGTTGGAGATACGGACTTCGACCACGCGTAGCCGCTCGCGCTTGCCGTCCTGCTCGACGATCAGCGTGAAGGGGCGGAACCGGAGAAACTGATACGCCGCCCAGCCCAGATAGCCCAGCCGCCCGGCGACGCGCTTCAGGCCGTGCGGCACCGTCTCGGCGATCTTGGGGCTGATACCCATCGCGGCGCAATTGGCGTAATAGTCATTGTCGATCATGCCCAGGTCGATCCGGCGCGGGCGGCCGGTACGGATCACCTCGATCGCGCCCTCGATGGTCAGCGGGATGCCGAGTGACCGCGCGAAACTGTTCGCGGTGCCGAGCGGCAGCACACCCAGCATCACGTCATGCCCGACCATCAGATCGACCAGCCCGCTGATCGTCCCGTCGCCGCCGCCCAGGATCAACAGATCCGGCTTGGCAGCCAGCAATTCGCGAACGGTCGGCTCAAGGTCCTCTGGGTTCTCCACCGCACGGGCGTCAACCGGATAGGGGAGGTCGGCCATCGCGGCACTGGCGCGACGGAACAAAGCCTGGCCTCGCCGCGACTTGGCATTCACCACCATCGCCGCCGATCGAATCTCTCGCAACCTTCAATTCCTTTCGCGCCCGCAACGCTTTGCACGCAACGCTTGGCAAGCGCTGTCCGATCCCGCAAAAGCCCTTTTGATGACCGCATCCTTTCCCGCGCTTCGCCTTCGCCGTACCCGCGCCTCGCAATGGAGCCGTCGGCTTCATGCTGAAACGGTGTTGACCCCGGCGGACCTGATCTGGCCCCTGTTCGTCACCGAGGGACAGGGCGTGGAAGAACCGATCGCCAGCCTGCCCGGCGTGTCGCGCTGGTCGCTGGACGGCATCGTGGCGCGCGCAAGAGAAGCGGCGGCGTTGGGTATTCCTTGCCTGGCGCTGTTTCCCAATACACCATCCCATCTGCGCACCGAGGACGGGCGCGAGGCGCTGAACCCCGATAATTTGATGTGCCGCGCCATTCGCGCGATCAAGGATGCGGTGCCGGAGATCGGTGTGCTGACCGACGTTGCGCTCGATCCCTATACGACCCACGGGCATGACGGGCTGGTCGATGCGGCGGGCTATGTCGTCAACGACCGCACGGCCGACGCGCTGGTCGAGCAGGCGCTGACCCAGGCCCGCGCGGGCTCGGACGTGATCGCGCCGTCCGACATGATGGACGGCCGTATCGGCATGATCCGCGCCGCGCTGGAGGGTGAGGGCTTCGTCAACGTCCAGATCATGGCCTATGCCGCCAAGTACGCCAGCGCCTTTTACGGGCCGTTCCGCGACGCGGTGAACACGCGCGGGCTGCTGAAGGGCGACAAGCGCACCTATCAGATGGATCATGCCAATGCCGAGGAGGCGCTACGCGAGGTCGCGCTCGATCTGGCCGAGGGCGCGGACAGCGTGATGGTGAAGCCGGGGCTGCCCTATCTGGACATCATCCGCCGGGTGAAGGAGGAATTTCGCGTGCCGACCTTCGCCTATCAGGTGTCGGGCGAATATGCGATGATCGAGACGGCGGTAGCGGCGGGCGCGGCCGATCGCGATGCGATGGTGCTGGAGACGCTGATGGCGTTCAAGCGCGCCGGATGTTCGGGAGTGCTGACCTATCACGCCGCCCATGCCGCCCGATTGCTGAACGCCTGATCCCGTTTCCGGTGACACGCCGCATCCCGGATCTGGCGGCGCGCGCGCTGTTCGTGGCGACGATCCTGACGGGATCGTTTCTGCTGTTCCTGGTCCAGCCGCTGGTCGCGCGCATGGCGCTGCCCCGGTTGGGCGGCGCGCCCGCCGTCTGGAACTCGGCGATGTTCGTCTATCAGGCGCTGTTGCTGGGCGGCTATGCCTATGCCCATGCGCTGGGGCGGTGGCGGCCCAAGGAGCAGGCGGGGGTTCATATCCTGGTGCTGGCGGTGGCAGCGCTGTGGCTGCCGATCGGGCTGATGGCGGTCGACCTGCCGCCCGATGCCGAACCGGCATTATGGGTACCCTGGCTGCTCGGTTTGTCGATCGGACCGTTGTTCTTCGCCGTGTCGGCGCAGGCCCCGCTGATCCAGCGCTGGTTCGCGCTCGCCCAGCCGGGGCGCAATCCTTATGCGCTATACGCCGCATCCAATCTGGGCAGTTTCGCCGGATTGATCGCCTACCCCCTCCTCGTCGAACCGGCGATGACGCTTCACGGCCAGAGCCGGTTGTGGAGCCTGGGCTACGGCGTTCTCGCGCTACTGGTCGTGGTCTGCGCGGCGCGGTTGCCAGCCTCGAGCGATCCCATCGCCGACCCCGCACCGACCTCGGTCGCGCCCAGTTGGCGGCGCATCGCGTACTGGGTCGCGCTGGCGGCGGTGCCCTCCGGCTTGGTGCTGGCGACGTCGACCTATATCACGACCGACATCGTCGCGATGCCGCTGCTCTGGGTGCTCCCGCTGGGACTGTATCTGGCGAGCTTCATCATCGCCTTCGCCACCCGGCGCGGCGCGGCCGACACGCTGACCCGGATCGCGCCCGTAACGCTGCTGCTGTTCGGCGGGGTCATCATGGGCGGCTATCCCGAGCGGCCCTATTCCAATGTCGCGGTCGCGCTGCTGCTGCTGTTCATGGTGTCGGTCGCGCTGCACACCGCCATGTACCGTGCGCGGCCGGCGGTCGACCGGCTGACCGGCTTCTACCTGTGGATGGCGGTCGGTGGCGCGCTGGGCGGCGTGTTCGCGGGCATAGTGGCGCCGGTGCTGTTCGACTGGACCTATGAATATCCGCTGCTGATCCTGGCCGCGGGAATGCTGATCCCGCAGCAATTCATCCTGCCGGTGATCCGCGATCTGTGGTGGCGGCATCCCCGGGCGATGCTGGTCGCGCTGGCGGTGGTGATCGGCCTGCTGCTCGACCTCCGACTGGTCGGGCCAGCGGCGTGGTTCGGCGAGGAACGGCAGGGGACGGTGTTCCTGGTCATCGCTGCCTTGGGTTTCCTGACGATCGGGGCGCGAGCCGGTTTCGTGCTGTTGCTGGCAGCCGCGCTGGTGCTGTTCGGTGGATACCGGGCGCTGTCGCTGTCGATGGAGCGCGATGCACGGATGCGCAGCTATTTCGGCGTCTACACCGTCCGCGATGGGCCGGGCTATCGCGAGCTGGACCATGGCTCGACCGTGCATGGCATCCAGCTGCGCGGCTCGGTGGCGCGCGAGCGGACGCCGACCACCTATTATGCCCCCTATTCCGGGGTCGGCCGGGCGATGCGGGCCGCGCCGATGCTTTATGGTCCGGGGGCGCGGATCGGCGTCGTTGGACTGGGGACGGGAACGCTCGCCTGCTATGCCAAACCGGGCCAAAGCTGGCGCTTCTACGAGATCGATCCCGTCATCGTCCGTATCGCGCGCGATACCGGTCAGTTCAGCTATCTGCGGCGGTGCCAGCCCGATCCCATCATCCGCATCGGCGACGCGCGCATCCGCCTCGCCGCCGAGGCACCGGCCAGCCTCGACCTGCTGGCGCTCGATGCCTTTTCCTCCGACGCGGTCCCGGCGCATCTGCTGACCCGCGAGGCGTTCGCGACCTATGCCCGGGTTCTGTCGCCGCGCGGGTTGCTGCTGGTGCACATCTCCAACCGCTTCGTCGATCTGGAGCCGCTGGTCGCCGCCGCCGCCCGCGAGGGGGGCTGGAAGATTTCGCGGCTGAGCTATGTGCCAACCGATCTGGACCGTGAGGTGCAGGCAACGGCCTCGGTCTGGCTGGCGCTCTCGCGCGGTGCCCGTGTGCTGAAGGCGCTGGAGGCGCAGGGCGGTGACTGGACCCCGGCGGTGGCGCCACCCGGTCTGGCCGCCTGGACCGATAACTATTCCAGCATCCTGCCCTTTATCCGCCGGTTCTGACCCGAGTCAGGCGGCGGGCAGGGTATCGTTGATCGCCTTGATCTGCTCAGCCTGCCGCGTCACCGCCGCCGACGCCCGCTCACGTAGAGCATTTAGCGTCGGATAATCCGGTTCCAGCGCGGCAGCACGCTGGATCGCGCGATCGTCGATTTCGGTCAACAGTGACGAGGTCCGCGCACGGATTTCGTCGAGCGTCGCCAGCGCGGTCTGTGCGGCCAGCCAGGCATCGCTGCCCACCGCCGCCCCGCGCGCCCTGGCGGCGTCCGCGCGCGCCTGGTCATGCGCCGTGCCGAACTCCTGCTCCACGCTCGTCAGGCGGCGGGCCAGCTCGGTGATCTGGGTATCGAGGGTGGGATCGGGGCGAAGCACGACCGGCTTGGCCGCAGGTTCGGCAAAGCCCTGTTTTTCGACCGGCCGCACCGCCAGCGACGGATAGGGGGTGGTGCCACGATCGCGCGCGCACCCCGCCAGGCTCAGGCCGACGAGAAGGATGGAGGCGCGCAGGATATGAGCGGGCCGGGCGAACGGGGCGGGGCGATAGGGCGTCATCGCGATCTTCCTAGCCGCAACAGGATGCCGGACCAAATGCCGCAAAGCCCTGGCCCGGTCCTGCAGGACAAAAAATGTGGATAACCGTTGCAAAGGGGTTGCCAAGATTCGGAAGCGCTTCTATCAGCCCACCTCCACAGCGCGCCCGTAGCTCAGCTGGATAGAGCATCAGACTACGAATCTGAGGGTCGGACGTTCGAATCGTTCCGGGCGCGCCAGTGGATCACATCCGGTCTCTTGAGACCCCATGCGCGCCCGTAGCTCAGCTGGATAGAGCATCAGACTACGAATCTGAGGGTCGGACGTTCGAATCGTTCCGGGCGCGCCATTTTCCCCGACATCATTGGCACCACGGCGCTTCGGCCCCGACCGCAGCCGGGGCCTGTCCCGTCGTCAGCGCCAGCCGAGCGCGGGCGCGATGTGGTGCAGGATGTTTTCGAGCACATGCACGTTGTAATCCACGCCCAGTTGGTTGGGGACCGTCAGCAATAGCGTATCGGCCTCCGCGATCGCTTCATCGGCGCGCAATTGTTTGATCAGGCGCTCCGGCTCGGCAGCGTAGGAGCGACCGAAGACCGCGCGCATATTGTCGATGACGCCGACCTGATCCTGGCTATCGTCACGGCCGAAATAGGCGCGGTCCTGATCGGTGGTCAGTGCAAAGATCGAACGCGAGACCGATACGCGTGGGGCGCGATAATGCCCGGCCGCCGCCCAGGCTTCGCGATAGGCGCGGATCTGCTTGGCCTGCTGGACATGGAAGGGCTCGCCGCTTTCATCGGCCTTCAGGGTCGAGCTTTGCAGGTTCATGCCTTGCTTGGCCGCCCAGATTGCGGTGGCGTCGGAGGCGGAGCCCCACCAGATACGGTCGCGCAGGCCCGCCGAATGCGGCTCCAACCGCAACAGGCCCGGCGGGTTGGGGAACATCGGACGGGGATTGGGCTTGGCAAATCCCTGCCCCTTTAGCAGGTGCAGGAATACCTCGGCATGGCGGCGGCCCATATCGGCGTCCGTCTCCCCTTGCGCGGGGCCATAGCCGAAATGTCGCCATCCCTCGATCACCTGTTCGGGCGAGCCCCGGCTGATGCCAAGCTGCAATCGTCCGCCGCTGATGAGGTCGGCCGATCCGGCATCCTCGACCATGTAGAACGGATTTTCGTAGCGCATGTCGATCACGCCGGTCCCGATCTCGATCCGGCTGGTCCGCGCGCCGACGGCGGCGAGCAGCGGGAAGGGGGAGGCGAGCTGCTGCGCGAAGTGATGAACTCGGAAATACGCCCCGTCCGCGCCCAATTGCTCGGCCGCGACGGCGAGGTCGATCGACTGGAGCAGTACGTCTTGCGCCGACCGCGTGGCGGACTGGGGCGAGGGCGACCAATGGCCGAACGACAGGAAACCGATTTTTTTCATACGCTCAAGATAAGGCGAATGTGCGGCCGGTCCACCGACGTGGGGGAAACGGTCGCTTTCCGAAATCACAGGTCAGCGTGCTCGCCAGTGGCTTGCGATCGCCTTTTTCTCCCCCGCCGCGTCGAGCGGCATGTCGGCCATCATGTTCTGCGCGGTCGCCATCAACTCGACATCGGACGACCCTGCCTGTACATAACCGCCACCCGAGCGCGGCGCGCTGCCCGGCATGGTCCGGCGCAGCGCCCAGCCCTTCGGATCGCGACAGGCTATACCGTCCGCCTCTGCCGACTGGAACACCCGGCAAAAGCCATTGTCCTGTGCGCGGAAGCTGACCGCGATGCGCACCGGCCCCTTTGCCCCGCTGGCCTGATCGTCGAGTGCCTGGGCAAGCGATCCGGCGGCGTAGAGACCATGGTCGGTCGCCATGACCGACCCTTCCCGATCCATGCCGCGCCCGACCACCACGCCGACGACAAGGCACGCGGCCATCGCCGCCGCCGATTGCCAGGCAGCCGACACGCGCCGGGCGCGCGGCGGGCGTTTTGGCATCTGCACGACATTGCTGGTCAGCATCGCCGCCAGCCGGTCGGGCACGGGATCGTCGGCGATCGGCGCATAGGCCTCGCTCAGCTTGGATTTCAGGCGGCGATGGCGCGCGACCTGTTCGGCCAGGGCGGGATCGTTGGCGATGGCGCGTTCGACGCGTTTCGTCGTCAGCGGATCAAGCGCGCCGTCGGCATAGGCCATCAGCAATTCGGGTTCGATCGTCATGCCGCTTCTCCCAGCCGCGCCATCAGCGCCTGTCGCCCACGTACCAAGCGTGAGGTCAGGGTTCCCATCGGAATGTCCAGTATCTCGGCGGCTTCCTTATAGGCCAGCCCCTCGACCAGCACGAGCGCCACCGCTTCGCGCTGTTCATCGGGCAGGGTGCGCATCGCCGCGTCGACCTCGTTCAGCGCGACCCGCGCTTCGGCATTGCCCGTGCCGCCGACGCTCAAGCCCGCCTCTTCGGCGACGAAGGTCTCCGCCGCGCGCGACCGGGCACGGGCGGTGTCGATCCAGGCATTGCGCATGATCCGGTACATCCAGCTGTCCAATCGCGTCCCCACCTGCCAGGACCCTCGCGCCAACAGCGCCTTTTCGATCGTGACCTGACACAGATCGTCCGCATCCGCCCCGTCATGGGTGAGTGATCGCGCAAACCGCCGCAGTCGCGGAAGCAGCGCCAACAGCTCGGTCTCGAAAGCGGCCAAACCTGTTTTCCTTGTTGCCGGGATGAAACGGATGAGGTTCATCGTTTAATCCATGTCGGCATGAATTTTGACAATGGGTGAACGGCGATGAAGCGGACGACCCGCTATCTGGCACTATCGATGGCAGCGGCGGGTCTGGTGCTGGGCGTGACGGCGGGGCGAGCGCAGCTGGTGCCGTCGCTGCCGGGGATGCCGTCACTTCCCGGCGGCCTGCCCTCGGTCGGGCGGAGCATCACGTCTCTGGCCGATCCGGTGATCGACCGGGTCGAGGCGGCGTCTCGAACAACCGCGCGACAGCTGGCGCAGGTTCGCCGTGCCACCTTCGCGCAGCTGGTCCGCGACCATCCGAACGCCATTGCGCTGGATCCGATGGGCTTTCCGGCCCGGGCGGGCGAGGTGGTAGTCGATGCCCCGAGCGACGCGCTGCTGGCGGCCGTCGGGCGGCTGGGCTTTACCGTCATAGAGCGCGACGACGTGCTGGGCGTCGGCTTCGTCCGGCTGCGCGTGCCGCCGGGCCAGTCGTTGAAGGCGGCGTTGGCCGTCCTCGAAAAGTTGGGCGGAGAAGTGAGCGCCGATCAGCTCCATCTGCCAAGCGGTAGTGGCGCTTCGATTGGCATGTCCGCCGGGGAAGGAAGTGGCGCGCGCGGTACCATGGTCGGCGTAATCGACGGAGGCGCCGAGGGCGCGGCAGTGACGAAGGGCTTCGCGACGGGAGCACCGCGCGCCAACGATCATGGCACCGCGGTCGCCTCGCTGATCGCGGGGAGCAACGGTATCCACGGATCTCTGCCCGGTGCGCGGATCGTCTCGGCCGATGTCTATGGCAGCGATCCGGCGGGCGGTAACGCGACCGCTATCGCCAAGGCGCTGGGCTGGCTGGTCGAGCAGCGCGTGTCCGTGGCGACGATCAGTCTGGTCGGCCCCACCAACCCGCTGCTCGCGCGCGTGGTCGCGGCGGCGCAGAAGCGCGGGCTCATCATCGTGGCGGCGGTCGGCAATAACGGACCCGCCGCGCCGCCCGCCTATCCGGCCTCCTATCCCGGCGTCATCGCCGTGACCGGCGTCGATGGACGCGGGCGTCCCCTGATCGAGGCGGGACGGGCGAGCCATGTCGATTATGCTGCACCCGGCGCGGACATGCTGGCCTCTGGGGTCGGCGGCCGTCGGCTCAAGGTGCGGGGCACGTCCTTTGCCGCGCCGCTGGTCGCCGGGCGGGTGGCGGCGGCTTACCCATCCCTCGATCCGGGCCGCATCCATGCCGCGCAGGCCGAAGTCGATGCCGAAGCAAAAAAAATCGGGCGTAAAGCGGAGGAAAAATTCATAGGCCGCGGAATAGTTTGCGCCGATTGCCGGACGCCTGCGCAGTAAAAGGCGAATCTTTCTAGGGTCAGGACTCGTTGATCAAAGCCAGAAGATGATGGTGGCAGCGAGGGCGACGGCGGAGAAGAAGGCGGTTGGGCACCGATCGTAGCGGGT
>NZ_JACIFA010000004.1 GCF_014197135.1 Sphingomonas zeae | reverse complement strand
CTGCCGAAAGCGCAGTGGCTGCTAGGCGATCGCGGCTATGACGCCGACTGGTTCAGGGATGCTTTAAACGCCAAGGGCATTGAACCCTGCATCCCGGGTCGAAGGTCCCGCAACGAGCCGGTCAGATACGACAAGCGCCGCTATCGACGCCGCAGCCGCATCGAGATCATGTTCGGCCGCCTGAAAGACTGGCGCCGCGTCGCCACCCGCTACGATCGGTGCCCAACCGCCTTCTTCTCCGCCGTCGCCCTCGCTGCCACCATCATCTTCTGGCTTTGATCAACGAGTCCTGACCCTAGCTCAAGTTTGCGCCGATCATAAAATAAAAATTTCCAAGAAACATCCGGGAATAGGCGACCTTAATGAGGCACTTAAAGCAGCTAGCACGATCGACGTCCCGCAATGGCGTCATATATCCATGCTAGCTGACATCCGCAATATTTGCGACCACAACAAGCAGAAAGAGCCAACTGAATTGCAGGTGTCCGATCTGATTGATGGAACGGATAAGGTTATGAAGACCATTGCATAGCTTCATACATAGCGGTTCAGGATCAATACTTTTACCGGCTATGGTAAAAGTCGTACACCTGCTGCGCGACCGCCTGGCTGACCCCCGGCGCCTTGCGCAAGTCCTCCAGACTCGCGTTGCGCACCGCCCGGCCGGTGCCGAAGTGCATCAGCAACGCCTTCTTCCGCGCCGGGCCGATGCCGGGCACTTCGTCCAGCGGGCTCGCCCCCATGGCCTTGGCGCGTTTGTCGCGGTGCGCGCCGATCACGAAGCGGTGGACCTCGTCGCGTAACCGCTGGAGGTAGAAGAGCAGCGGCGCGTTGACCGGCAGCATCCGTTCGCTGCCGTCCATCATGTGAAAGACCTCGCGCCCCTCGCGGCCATGATGCGGCCCCTTGGCGACGCCAACCAGGCAGACATCCTCGATCCCCAGATCCTCCAGCACCGCCTTGGCCGCGTTCAACTGGCCGCGCCCGCCGTCGATCAGGACCAGGTCGGGCCAGGTCGCGTCGTCGCGATCCGGGTTCTCCTCCAGTTGGCGGGCGAAGCGGCGGCGGAAGACTTCGCGCATCATGCCGAAATCGTCGTTGGTCGCCGCCTCGTTCCCCTTGATGTTGAACTTGCGATACTGACCCTTCTGGAAACCCTCCGGCCCCGCCACGACCATCGCGCCCAGCGCATTGGTGCCCTGGATATGACTGTTGTCGTAGACCTCGATCCGCTGCGGCGGTTCGGACAGGTCGAAAAAGTCGGCGACCTCACGCAGCAGCTTGGCCTGGGTGGTCGACTCGGCCAGCCGCCGGTCGAGCGCCTCGACCGCGTTGCGCTTGGCCTGGTCGAGCAGGCGGCGGCGGTCGCCGCGCTGCGGCACGCTCAGCTGGACCTTGTACCCGGCCCGCTCGCCCAACGCCTCGGTCAGCAATTCACCTTCGGGCAGGTCGCGGTCGAGCAGGATCGTCTTGGCGGGCGGCACTTCCTCGTAAAATTGGGTGAGGAAGCTGGTCAGCACCTCCTCTTCGGGCACATCGGCGGTGTGCGCGGGGAAGAAGCTGCGATGCCCCCAATTCTGGCCGCCGCGGATGAAGAAGGCCTGGATGCCCATCACGCCCTCACGACACGCCAGCGCGAAGATGTCGGCGTCGCCCACACCCTCGGCGTTGATCGCCTGCGTGCCCTGGATGAAGGTCAACGCCTTCAGCCGGTCGCGCAGAATCGCGGCCAGCTCGAAGTCCATCGCTTCGGCCGCCGCCTGCATCTGCGCACCGAGCTTGGCCTGGACCTGGGTCGATTTGCCGCCGAGGAAGTTCTTGGCGTCGGCGACCAGCTCGGCATAGGCGGCCTCGTCGATCCGGCCGACGCAGGGCGCCGAGCAACGCTTGATCTGGTAGAGCAGGCACGGTCGGTCGCGCCCCTTGAAGAAGCTGTCGGTGCAGGAGCGGAGCAGGAACAGCTTTTGCAGCGCGTTCAGCGTGTTGTTGACGCTGCCCGCGCTGGCGAAGGGGCCGTAATAATTGCCGACCGCACGCCGCGCGCCGCGATGCTTCTGGATGCGCGGAAAGTCATGGTCGTTGCGCAACAGGATGAAGGGGAAACTCTTGTCGTCGCGCAGCAGGACGTTGAAGGCGGGGCGATAGCGCTTGATGAGTTGCGCCTCGAGCAGCAGCGCCTCGGCCTCGTTATTGGTCGTGACGATGGTCATCGACCGGGTCTGCGACACCATGCGTTGGAGGCGCTTCGGGAGGCGATCGACCTGGGTATAATTGGCGACGCGGTTCTTCAGCGCGCGCGCCTTGCCGATGTAGAGCACATCACCGCGCGCATCCTGCATCCGGTACACGCCGGGGCGCAGCGGCAAAGTCGCCAGCACGTTGCGGATCGCCGCCACCCCTGCCTTGAGATCGGGCGCATCGGCCCCTCGCAGCGTGAAGGTGGATTTCTCTTCGTTGAAGCGATCGACGGGAGGCTCGGACATCGCCGCCGATTTAGGAGCGCGGGGAGCGGATCGCTACCCTTTGAGCCTGTCTGGTTCACGCGAAGACGCGAAGGCGCGAAGGTTTTTGTTCGCGCAGAGGCGCGGAGGACGCAGAGGCGTTCCAAACGTGGCGATCGGGAGACCTTCTTCCTCTGCGCTCTCTGCGCCTCTGCGCCTCTGCGCGAACTACCTTCTTCGCGGCTTCGCGGCTTCGCGCGATCCTGATTTCAGCCCTGCGCGAAGAGTTTGGTCCCCATCACGCCGATAACGGTCAGGACCATGAAGCCCGCCTGGATCGGCGCGATCTTGTCGCCGAACACGATGGCCCCGCCAATCACGACGCCGACCGCGCCCAGTCCGGTCCACACCGCATAGGCCGTACCCGCCGGAAGCCCGCGCATGGCGAGCGCGAGCAGGCCCATATTCACGAAGCTGAGGATGATCGGCACGCTCGACGCCTGCCAGGTGGCGACGGTCGCCGCCCATTTCAGGCTGAGCGCCCAGCAAATCTCGGTAATCACGGCAATGCCCAGAATGACCCATGCCATCGGAGCGTCTCCTTGGTCACGGGCTCGGAGATATGGGCATCGTCGCCGGAAACCCGAAAGAGACGGCGATGCGGCCCCGCTCGGCCGAGCGGGGCTATGGATATGGCGGCCAGCGCGATGTGCCCCTTCATCACCGGGGCTGGCCCGGCGCTCTCCCTATGGAATGGGATGAAGGTATGCGGTGGCGGCGGAAGGCGTCCCGTACCCCCCTGAGGGTCTGGAGCCCGATAGGGCACGAGGGTCGCTTCCGCGCGAGTGAACGGCCTGAACTGTCGTGGCGAACTACCGATCTCGTACGACATGCACAAGAGCCATACCCAGGCCACAAGCGTCATCATGCCCCTATCGTCGTCGGGGCGGCCGGCGGGGGCAGCGCGGGCGGGCCGCCCCCTTGCACTCCCCTGCATGGCCCTTTCCGCGAAAACCCCGGCCTTTGCCGAGGCGGACAGAATCTATCGGCTCTCCAGCCAGTCGCGTCCCCCCACGCCGAAGTGCATGTCCACCACCCGTTGCGCCGCCACCGCAAACCTGCTTCCTTCGGCACCATGAGATATCCGACCCTGCTGGCAGCCGTCGCGCTGCTCGCCCCTGCCCCGCTTCTTGCCCAGGCCCTGACCCCGGCGGAAAATCAGAAGATCGATGCGCTGGTCACGAAGACGCTGGCCGATACCGGCGTCCCCTCTGCCTCGATCGCCGTCGTGCGTGGGGGCAAGATCGTCCTCGCCAAGGCTTATGGCAAACAGTTCGAAGGTCAGAAGGCGCCCGCCGACCCGAAGCTCCCCTACCAGATCGCGTCGGTCTCGAAGCAATTCACGGCCGCTGCCATTCAGCTGCTGGCCGATCAGGGCAAGCTTTCGCTCGACGACACTGTGTCCAAATACGTCCCCGGCATCACCGATGGCGACCAGATCACCCTTCGCCAGTTGCTGAGCCATACCTCGGGCCTGCGCGACTATTGGCCGCAGGATTACAGCTTCAAGGCCATGGCGACTCCGACCACCCCGCAGGGCATCGTCGACCGCTGGGCCAAGGCGCCGCTCGATTTCAAACCCGGCACGCAATGGCAATATTCCAACACCGGCTATGTCGTGGCGGGCATGATCGTCGAGAAGGTATCGGGTCAGCCGCTGCTCCAATTCCTCCAGACCCATGTCTTCCGCCCCTTGGGCATGCGCGCGCTGAATCAAGACAAGGCGGTCGGCCCCGGCTTCCCGCAGGGCTATTTGCGCCATGCGCTCGGCCCCGTTCGGGTCGAGACGCCGGCCGCCCCCGGCTGGCTCTATGCGGCTGGCGAGCTTTCCATGTCGCCGGAAGACCTTGCAAAATGGGACGTGGCGCGAATGAACCGCACGCTGCTGCCCCCCAAGGACTGGGACGAGCAGGAAACGCCGGTCAAGCTGACCGATGGCTCGAACACCAATTACGGGCTGGGCGTCGGCGTCGGCACCGCCGATGGCCGCCGCGTCGTCGAACATAGCGGCGAGGCGGTCGGCTTTCTGACCGAGAATATCGTCTATCCGGACGACAAGGCCGCCGTGGTCGTTGCGGTCAATGCCTGGTTCGCCGACGCGCAGAGCCGCATCGCCAAGGGAATTTCCGACATCGTCCTGCCCGCGCCCGAGGCCAGTGCCGAGGACGCCGCCGCGCTAGACCGGACCAAGCGAGTTTATGCGCAGCTTCAGACGGGCAATCTCGATCGGTCGTTGCTGACCGAAGATGCGGCCTATTATTTCACCCCGACGACGCTGGCCGATTACCGCACCAGCCTGTCGCCGCTGGGCGCACCGACCAAGATCGAGCAATCGGGCCGCACGCGTCTGCGCGGCGGGTTCGTCAACCGCTCCTACCGCGTGACCTATCCCGGCCGCATGCTGCGGATCAGCACCTATGCCGAGCCCGGCCCGAACGGCAGAATCGAACAATTTCTAGTGAGCCCCGCCGAATGATGGACTTTGCCCCCCTGCTCCAGCCCGATCGCGGCCAGCCCGCACGGTCAATCACCCTGCTGACGCCTGAGGGTTTCGGCGACTGGCTCGCGCGCCAGCCCGCCTCCACGCGCGCGCTGGCGACGGCGCAGCGTTTCGTGGCCAAGCCCGACACCCATCTGGTCCTGCCGCAGGACGACGAGGTCACAGTCGTCGCGGGCGTCGCGAACGCGGCCAAGCCCTGGGCGCTGGCCAAGCTGGCCGAGGCCCTGCCCGAAGGTCAGTATCGGCTCGACGGCGCGGAGGTGGGCGCCAACGCGCTGGGGTGGCTGCTCGGCCAGTATCGCTTCACCCGCTATCGCAAGGGGGACGACAATGGCCCCCGCGTGCTGCTGACCCGCGACGTCGCGCACCGGGACGAGGTGATCCGCATCGCCGCCGCAACCGCGCAGGTCCGTGACCTCGTCAATACCGGCGCGAGCGATCTCGGTCCGGCCGAGCTGGAGACCGAAGCGGCAGCGCTGGCCCGGGCCTATCATGCCCAGATTTCGGTGACGAGCGGCGAGACGCTGGCGCGCGACTATCCGATGATCCATGCGGTCGGCCAGGCCGCGACGCGCGAGCGCGCGCCCCGACTGATCGAGCTGCACTGGGGCGATCCCGCCCATCCTCGTATCGCGATCGTCGGCAAGGGCGTTTGCTTCGACACCGGCGGGCTGGACATCAAGCCCTCGGCCGGAATGCGCCTGATGAAGAAGGACATGGGCGGCGCGGCCCATGCGCTGGCGCTGGCTGGCCTCGTCATGGCGGCCCAGCTGCCGGTGCGGCTTCACCTGCTGATCCCCGCGGTCGAGAATGCGGTGTCGGCCGCGTCCTTCCGCCCCGGCGACATATTGCGGACCCGCAAGGGCCTGACGGTCGAGAATACCAACACCGATGCCGAAGGTCGCCTGATCCTGGGTGACGCGCTGACCCGCGCGGGGGAGGAGAAACCCGAACTGATCCTCGACTTCGCGACGCTGACCGGCGCGGCGCGGGTGGCGCTCGGCCCCGACCTGCCACCGCTGTTCACCGATGACGAGGCGCTGGCAGCGGACCTGATCGCGGCGGCGGGCGCGGAAGACGACCCGGTGTGGCGGATGCCGCTCTGGGACGGGTATGACGATATGCTCAAGTCCGACATCGCCGACATGGTCAATGCGCCGGACGGCGGCCTTGCGGGGGCGATCACGGCGGCGCTGTTCCTGCGGCGCTTCGTGCCAAAGGATACGGCCTGGGCGCATCTGGACGTGTTCGCGTGGCGCCCTTCGGGGAAAGCTGGGCGGCCCAAGGGGGGTGATGCCTATGCCCTGCGCGCGGCCTATGCGATGTTGAAGGGGCGGTATTCGGGGGCTTGAGGTTTCGGCGTGGCCTTCGACTACGCTCAGGCTAAACGGGGGGGTGAAATGATACCCAATACCCGTTCACGCTGAGCGACGTCGAAGCGCACGCCCCGAACCGCCGTTACAATCCCGACGCCGCCTCGATAATCGGCACGAACTTCGCCGCGGTCAGGCTCGCGCCGCCGACGAGCGCGCCGTCGACATTCTCGACCGCCAGCAGCGTGGCGGCATTCTCACCCGTCACCGAACCGCCATAGAGGATACGCACCCCGTCGGCGGCATCGCCGATCAGCATCCGCAACTTGGCGCGCGCGATGGCATGGATGCTGGCGATCTCGTCCACCGTCGGCGTCCGCCCGGTCCCGATCGCCCAGCGCGGCTCGTAAGCCAGCGTGAACCAGCTGCCATCCGCATTGTCGGGCACCGACTTCTCGATCTGCGCCTGCACGACACGCTCGGCGCGACCCGCATTGCGCTCCGCCTCGGTCTCGCCGCAGCACAGGATGACGTTCAGCCCCTGGCGATGCGCCGCCGCGGCCTTGGCCCAGGCGTCCTGGCTGGTTTCGCCCTGGTCAGCGCGCCGCTCCGAATGGCCGACGATGGTGAAGCTGGCCCCCGCTTCCTTCACCATGCCCGCCGAGACACAGCCGGTATGCGCCCCCGAGTCGCGTTCGTGGACATCCTCGGCCCCGATGGCGAGCGCAGGCGCGCGGTCGGCGGCGGGCGCGATCAGGGTGAACGGCACCGCGACCGCGACGTCGACGCCCGGTGCCGCCGCTGCGGCCTGCGCGATGGCGTCCAGCTCGGCAAGCGCCGCGCGCGAGCCGTTCATCTTCCAGTTGCCCGCCACCAATTTGCGCCGTGCCATATGAAGCTCCCCAACTGAGTCGCGTGTTATACGTGTTCAACACCGATAGCGTATCGTGGGCTTCGCACAAGCTTGATGCCGAGCCGCCTCGCCCCTAAAGCGGGCAGGTTTTTATTTCTTGCCGATCGGTCGTCCATGCTCAGCTTCTTCCGCCGGATCATCAATTCCAAGGCCGGCGTCGTCGTGACCTTCATCGTGCTTGGCGTGATCGCGATCGCGTTCGCCGCCGGTGACGTGTCCAATATCGCGGGGATGGCGGGCGGCCTGACCGGCTCCGAAGTCGCCAAGGTCGGCAGCGCGAAGGTGACCGCCAACGACCTGCGCACCGCCGCGCAGAACGAGGTTGCGGCCTATCGCCAGGAACAGCCGACGCTCGACATGGCGCAGTTCGTCGCGGCGGGCGGGTTCGAGGGCGTGCTCCAGCGCGAGGTCACGGGCCTGGCGCTCGAACAGTTCGGCAAGCAGCAGGGCATGGTCGTGTCGCGCCGCCTGGTCGATGGCCAGATCGCATCGATCCCGGCATTTCGCGGCCCCAATGGTCAGTTCGATCCGGCGCTCTACCAGCAGCTTCTGGCCCAGCGGAAGATGACCGACGCACAGGTCCGCACCGATATCGAGCGGTCTACCTTCGCGCAGCAACTGACCATCCCGACCATCGGTGCGACGCAGTTCGCGACGCAGATGGCACTGCCCTATGCCTCGCTGCTGCTCGAAAAGCGGCAGGGCGAGGTCGGCTATATCCCGACCCGTCTGGTGCCCGCAGGTCCGGCACCGAGCGATGCCGACATCCAGACCTTCTACACCCGCAACGTCCAGCGCTACACGCTGCCCGAGCGCCGTGTGGTCCGCTATGCCGTCGTCAATCCCGCCGCTGTCGCCGCCCAGTCGGTGCCGAGCGATGCGGAGATCGCACGTTATTATCAGAGCAATCAGTCGCGCTATGCCGCCACCCAGAAGCGCGACGTGACCCAGGTCATCGTCGCCGATCAGGCGGGTGCCAATGCGCTGGCCGCCAAGGCCAAGGGCGGCACCTCGCTGGCCGACGCCGCGCGCGCCGCCGGACTGGAGGCGTCGGTGCAGAAGGGCGTCGAAAAGGCCGCCTATGCCACGTCGAACTCGGCCGCCGTTGCCGACGCCGTGTTCGGCGCAGCCCCGGGCGCGGTTGTCGGTCCGGTTCGCGGGACGCTCGGCTTCGTCGTCGCCAAGGTCGATGCGATCACCCAGGTTCCCGGCAAGACGCTGGCCCAGGCCCGCCCGGAAATCGTCACCCAGCTGACCAAGCAGAAGCAGGCCGCGGCGTTGGGCGAGATGCGCAACGCGATCGAGGACGCCCTGTCGGGCAATGCCACGTTCGACGAGGTGGTCGCCGACCGCAAGCTCCAGGCACAGACCAGCCCGGCCGTGACCGCGCAAGGTGCGGCGCCCGAGGCCCCCACCTTCCAGCCGACGCCCGAACAGCGCGCGATGATCACCGCAGCCTTCACCGCCGAGGAAGGCGATGCCCCGCAGATCGTGCCGATCGGCCAGGATGGCGGCTTCGCAGTCGTTGGTGTCGGCCAGATCCAGCGCTCCGCTCCGCGTCCGCTGGCGCAGGTCCGTCAGCAGGTGATCGCCGACCTGACCGCCGATCGCGAACGCGCCGCCGCGCGCAAGCTGGCCAATGCCGTGCTCGCCAAGGTGAACAAGGGTATGCCGATGGCGCAGGCGCTGAAGGAAACCGGGCTGGCGGTGCCGCCGGTTCGCCCGATCGCCGCCTCGCGCCGCGATCTGGCCGCTGCGCAAAACTCGCCCGCCGCCGCGCCGCTCGCGCTGCTGTTCTCGATGCCGCAGAACAAGGCCCGGACGCTGGCCGCGCCGCAGAACGAGGGCTGGTACATCATCCGCGTGACCAAGATCGAACCGGGCAACGCGACCGGCAACGACGCCGCGATCCGCGCCGCGCGTGGTGATATCGGCCGCCTGATCGGCCGCGAATATGTCTCGCAGTTCGCGCGTGCGGTTCGCGACACGGTCGTCGTCAAGACCGATCCCAAGGCGATCGCCAAGGTCCGCTCTGAGCTGCTGAACAATGGGAGCAACTGAGCGCAGCGTCGCTGAGCGGCTGGCGGACGGCCAGCCGCAGCTGATCTGGCGTCGGCAGATCGCCGATACCGAAACGCCGGTCGCCGCCGCTTTGAAGCTGATCGAGCCGGGTCGCGGCGACTTCCTGCTCGAATCGGTCGAGGGCGGCGCGACGCGCGGGCGCTACAGCCTGATCGGCCTCGCCCCCGACCTCGTCTTCCGCGCCGAGGGTCATGCCGCCGCGATCAATCGCCACTGGGCGACCGACCGCGAGGCGTTCGAGCCGTGCGACGCGCCGACGCTGGCGGCTTTGCGCGCCCTGGTCGCCGAATGCCGCGCGGACGTGCCCGAAGGCCTGCCTTCGGCGCTCGCCTGTCTGGTCGGCTATTTCGGTTACGAGACGGTGGGACTGGTCGAGACGTTGCCCCAGCCCGAAGTCGATCCGCTTGGCCTGCCCGACATGATCTTCGTGCGGCCGACGGTCATTCTGGTCTTCGACCGGTTGGCCGATGCGCTCTACCTCGTCGCGCCGGTCTGGCCGGATGCGTCGCGCGATGCCACCCGGATGATCGCCGAGGCGGAAGAGCGGTTGCACGGCACCGCCGCGCGCCTCGCCACCTCGACCCTGCCCGCACCCGTGCGCGCGGAACTGCCCGAACCCGCTTACGAGCCCGCGCTCGCGCCGGGTCGCTATGCGGAAATGGTGGCGCGCGCGAAGGACTATATCCTCGCGGGCGATATCTTTCAGGTGGTGCTGGCGCAGCGCTTCTCTGCGCCCTTCACCCTGCCCCCGTTCGAGCTGTACCGCAGCCTGCGGCGGATCAACCCCTCGCCCTTCCTCTATCATCTCGACCTGCCGGGCTTTTCACTGATCGGATCGAGCCCTGAAATCCTGGTCCGTGTCCGCAATGACGAGGTGACGATCCGCCCGATCGCGGGCACCCGTCCTCGCGGCAAGACGCGGGCCGAGGATGCCGCCAACCGCGACAGCCTGCTCGCCGATCCCAAGGAACGCGCCGAGCATCTGATGCTGCTGGACCTAGGCCGCAACGATGTCGGCCGCGCCTCCACCGCAGGCAGCGTGCGCGTGACCGATAGCTATACGGTCGAATTCTACAGCCACGTCATGCACATCGTCTCCAACGTCGTCGGGCGGCTGGACGAAGACAAGGACGCGCTCGACGCGCTGTTCGCAGGGTTCCCGGCGGGCACGGTCAGCGGCGCGCCCAAGGTCCGCGCCTGCCAGATCATCGCCGAACTGGAGCCCGAGCGGCGCGGTCCTTACGCGGGCGGTGTGGGCTATTTTTCACCCGACGGCTCGATGGATTCGTGCATCGTGCTGCGGACCGCGGTGGTCAAGGACGGCACCATCCATGTTCAGGCGGGCGCGGGGATCGTCGCCGACAGCGACCCGGCCTATGAGCAGCGCGAATGCGAGGCCAAGGCCGGCGCGATGCTCGCAGCCGCCCGCGATGCGGTCGCGCGTGCGGGCGAAGGACGTTTCGGTCAGTAAAGGGGGACGGCGATCCGCTGCGACCTGCCCGTGTCATGGCAGTCGCGGCGAAGAGCGGGATCGGTGGGCGTTTGAAGCCCTATGGCCAGCCAGCCTCTCCATCGGCGAAACGCCGCATAATCTCCGCAATCGCTCAGGCCATGATGACACGAAGCGGATCCGGCAAGCCCGTCCTCAGGGACGGGTCAATTGCCAGGAATCGCCATGTTATAGGAACTTCGGCCTCGATCGATCTGCCTGACCGGCCGATCGCCGACCTCGTCTGACGATGGGGCCGTGTCTGAATAGGCCGGGGCAATGGGCGAAAGCTCTGCCAACCGCTTCATAGCGTGACCTTCGCCATTTCCCGATGCATCCCCCGCCCTGACGGCCATGCACGACGGAATGGACAGGGAAGGCGGTTTAAACGACAGAACCGCGCCTCGGCTTCCCGAAGCGCGGTCCTGTATCCGGCCCTGAAGCCGATCAGTTCGGGCGACCGAGCCCCGCGATCGTGCGGTCGATCATGATCCGATCGGCGTCGGCCGAGTGGTGCTCGGCGATCAGCAGACCGGCGGCCTTGGCGGCGGCTTCGGCAGCGCGGGCGCGGACCTCGGCCAGGGCGGCGCGCTCGGCCGCGGCGATCTTGTCCTCGGCCATCTTGGCGCGACGCTCCATCAGCGCCTCGGCATCGGCCTTCGCCTTGCTGAGCAACTGCCCCGCCTCATGCTGGGCCTGAACGCGCATCGCTTCGGCATCGGCATGGGCCGCCTTCGCCTTGGCCTCATACTCGGCCTTCAGCGCTTCGGCTTCCTGGCGCAGCTTGGTCGCTTCGTCGAGCTGGGCGCGGATACCGGCGATCTTCTGGTCGAGCGAACGCCCGATCATCGCGGGCACCTTCTTGACCAGCATCCCGATCAGCACGACCAAGGCGGCAAGCGCCACCCAGCCGGTCGAATCGAAACCCAGCGCGGTCGGGCTGGCATGATGCTCGGCCTCGGCAGGGGCGATCGTGTTACCGGTAAGCCCATCGGCTTCGCGGATCGGCGTCTGCGTCATGCCCTCGGCCGACGCGGCGTCGGCCAGGTTCTGCGCGACCAGCGCATCGGCATTGGCCGCTGCGCCGCTTGCGGAATGATTAGCCATGCGCGCTCACCTTTCGCACCGCCTCGGCCGCCGCATCCTCGCCCACATGGACGCCGGACAGCTTGGCGACGAGATCGCGCGCGGCTTCCGCCGCCACGGACTGAAGATTGGCCATCGCCGCCACCTTGGCATTGGCGATCGCCAGGTCGTGATGACCCAGACGCTCGGACAGGTCGGCATCCGCCGCCTTGACCTGCGCCTCGAAGGCTTGCGTGGCGCGCGCCTTGGCAGCGTTGGTCTCCGCGATCGCGGCGACACGGGCGGCGTCCATCTCGGCCCGCCATGCCGCCTCGACCCGGTCGGCCTCGGCCCGCGCGGCCTCCGCCGCCGCCAGATCGCCGGCGATACGGCCTTCGCGAGCGTCGACGGTCGCCTGAATCTTGGGCACCATCCCACGACCGACCACGAAATACAGCAGGCCGAAGGTGATCAGGAGCCAGAAGATCTGCGACGCATAGGTCGCACTGATCTGTGCTATCTGGGGCATGGAGTCCTCGTTGCCATATCAACCGGGCGACACAAGCGCCGCCCGGCCGATCCGAATGATTAGGCGACGAACACCAGGATGATCATCGTCACGAAGGCGAGCAGGCCCAGAAGCTCGGCACCGGCGAAACCGATGAACAGGCGGCCCTGCTGGCTGTCCGCCGCACCCGGATTGCGCAGCGCGCCTTCGAGGAACTTGGCGAACACGTTGCCCACGCCGAGCGAGGCGATGCCCATGCCGATAGCGGCCAGACCGGCACCGATCAGCTTCGCGGCTTCTGCGTCCATTTCAATCACTCCAGTTCAAAAGGGTCGTTTGGGTATTCAAAATCAGCGTCGAGGCCATCCGCCCGATCCGGCTCCCCGGATCAGTGCAAATTGACCGCGTCGTTCAGATAGACCGAGGTCAGCAGCGCGAAGACATAGGCCTGGATCGCGGCGACCAGCAGTTCGAGAAGCGTGATGCCGATCATCAGCAGGAAGCTCGGCAGGGTGATGAGCACGGCGTAACCGGGACCCATGTTGATGCCGTTGATGACGAAGGCGGCGAGAACCTTCAGCAGGATGTGCCCCGCGGTCATCGCGACGAACAGTCGCAGACCCAGCGAGAAGGGGCGCACCAAGAAGCTCATCAGCTCGACCACGAAGATCAGCGGGATCATGAGCTTGGGCGTACCGTGCGGCACGAACAGCGCGAAGAAGTGGAAGCCGTGACGACCGAAGCCGACGATCAGCACGATCGCGAACGAGATCAGCGCAAGCACGCCGGTCACGGTCACGTGGCTGGTCACGGTGAAGGGATGGACACCCGGCACGACGCCGAAGGGCAGCAGGCCCAGCACGTTGGCGAACAGGATGAACATGAACAGCGAGAAGACGTAGGGCAGGAAGCGCTTGCCCTCGGGGCCGATGTTCGACGTCAGCATCGAATTGACGAAGCCCGTGAAGCCCTCGACCGCCGCCTGCCAGCGACCGGGGACCAGATCGCGCTTCATGCCGCCGATCATGAAGATCCACAGCGCGGCCAGCGTCACCACCATCCACAGAGCGGAATTGGTGAAGGAAAGGTCGTAGCCGCCGACCACCCAATGCCGACCGAGCACCGGCTCGATCAGGAACTGGTGCATCGGATCAATCTTGCCGCCCGATTCTGCCGCCACGCTGCTTCGTTCCCACATATGACGAACGCCCGGTTACTCCGGGCGTTCGCCAGAAATCCGAATGATCTGCCTGAACGCCACGCCGATTCCAAGGAACAGCATGACGATCAAGGCCCAGGGTGCGGTGCCGAACCAGCGGTCGAAAAGCCAGCCGATCAACGCACTGCCGACAAGACTTCCGATCAGCGCGGAGATGACGCGGCTGCCCTGGGAATAACCCCTGTCGGCGTCCACCTTCACCCCCTGCCGCGCTGCGCCTTCCGCTTTCGCCTTAGCCAGTCGCTGATCCAGCGCGGCCAGACGCGGATCGTCCGCATCGCCAAAGTCCTGTCCGGGTTCCTTCTCCGCCACGCCGCCACCCTCACCTGTTTTCGTCACCGAAGGGAGAATGCGCGCGAACGGCGAGCGACCCCGCCAAGGCGAGGTCCGTTTAGAAAGCCCCTCCCCCCAAGTCAACCGCCTGGGGGTGGGCTTGTGACAGATGCGTTAAGCATTGTTGCTGGGGAGTGACAGAGGGACGCCATTGCCCTTTCCACTTCCCTTCTCCCATAGGCCCCCTTCTTCTCCCCTCCCGCAAGCGGGAGGGGTCGGGGGAGGGCTGGCGCTATCCGCGAGGCAAAAGGTCTCGGTTAGAGGGCTAGGCGCGTCTCAAAACCGCTCGTCCTGTCGCCGTCGGAGTCCCCTCCCCCAGCCCCTCCCGCCTGCGGGAGGGGAGGAAGAAGAAGTTACACGCAGGCCGGGGCGCGCTCGGGTGCTGCGGCCGTGCGGGTCTTCCACACGCCCTCGGGGGTCTTGTACTTCTCGCCGCTCGCGGTCTGCGCGATCAGGTTGCAGCCGCTGGTAAAGGCCATCTGCTCGACGGTCGCGCCGCTGGCCTGCGCCTTTTGGGTATAGGCGGCCTTGCGCTGGATGTTGATGCTGTTGACCAGGGTGCGCAGCGCAGGCGTCGCCGCGCCGACGATGCCCAGATAACCGTCGGGCTGTTCGCCGACCAACCCCTCGGCGCGCGCGGCGGCATAGGCCGGGTCTCGCTGCGCCATCGCCATGCCCGACACGCCCAGCAGCGCCACCGCACCGAGCGCCAGGATCACCGTCTTTACCTTCATGATTAGAATATCCCCGGATTCTGCTGGATCAGCGATTTGGCCTCGCCATCCAGGCGATATACCACTTCCTGCGTCACATTGATGTTCAGATTGATCTCGATCGGCTTGTCGGGCGCGGAGATGTTGACGCATCCTCCGCTCAGCAAGGTCAGCGCGACCGGCATCCATCGTGTCATCGTCAAGATCGGCATTCTGTCCTGCATTTTCAATCCTGTTACGGTCATGGCACGGTCTCGCTTGCCGAAGGCTGAATGGGGGCCGGAGTGGTCGTTGCGGGCGGCGCGGCCCGCTTGTTCTGCTCTTCCAGAAGTGCTGGCAGGTTGCGCTGGATCAGGCGGCGCGGGTCGTAGAAGGACTGCGCCGAATCGAGCAGCCCGCGGAAGGGCGCCTTGATCCGCACGTTGAACACGAAGGGCAGGCGTTGCAGCCGCCGGATGATGAAGTTGGACTTGGCCCCTTTGCCCTGGCTGATCCCGGCGAAGCGGACATCGGTCACCATCTCGCCCGCCAGCGGTCCGTTCATGTCGATCCGAAGCGAACGATAGTTGAGCGAGCGCAGCGCCCCGAACGCCAGATTGCCCCAGAAGCCCAGATCTTTCTGACTGATCTCACCCAGATAGGCGATGCTGCCGCCACCGGGTCGCACGATCAAGCGACCACCCTCGATCCGCCCGCCACGCTCGTCGAAGATCATCGGCAGGGTGCCGTCGAAGACGCCGGTGGCGTTCAGATTCTGGAAGTCGAACTGAAGCAGGAACTGGTCGGCGGCGGCCCCCTCGACATGGAAGGTCATACGCCGTTCGACCGGCTGCGAGAAGTCGAGCAAGGTCGGATCGAGGGTCAGCGTGCCGCCAGCAAAGGGCCAGCTGCCGCTCTCGACCTTCACCCGCGCGCCCGACAAAGTCTGATAGCGGATGACGCCGTTGGTCACCTGGATGCCCGGATTGATCGTCTTGACCGTCGCCACCTGCCCCGGCGCACTCTCCAGCGCGAGCAGATCGGTAAAGTCGATCGTCCCCGCAATGCCGCTGACCGGGCCGAGCGCGGCGGCCAGATCGATCCCGTCGGTGCCGAATCGCCCGGTCGAACGCACGCCGTTGGCGTCCCAGGCGATATGACCACTCCCGTTGATCGGCCCGCGCACATCCTCGATCACGCCCTTCGTCACCGGGGTCAGCAATTCGGGCTGGAATTCCTTGGTGAAGGTGATGCCAGGCACGCTCAGATCGGCCTCTCCCGCGCCCCGGTCGAGCGCATGGGTGATGGTGACGTCGGCGACCTTCACATTCTTCGTCGGCTCGAACAGCACGCCCTTGGCGTCGATGCGGCTGCCCGCCAGCGTCAGCACGACGTCGCGCGCCGCCATGGGCAGGAAGCGCGGCGAGTCGGCGCGCGCGTCGCGCACCTGAAGCGCGCCGTTCAGGGTCAGGACGCCGCCCGCCAGCCGCCAGTCGCCGCCCGCCTCGCCGAGCAGCAGCGGCACCTGCCCGACCTGCCCCGCACCACCGGTGAACTGGCCGACGATATCGTCCGGCGTGATCCGGCCGTTCACCTCGGTGGCGTCGATCCGGGTGGGCGCTTCGGGGCGGCCGATGCTGGTCTGCACGCCGGTCAGGATGAAGCTGCGGTCGGCCAGCGCGAAGCGGGTGGTGCCCGCCGCCAGCGTCAGCGGGCTGCCACCGATCTGCCCGACCAGCTTCGTCGCCCCCAATGATGCGCCGCCGCTCACCTGCGCGCCGTCCAGCCGGGCCAGCGCGCCGTCCAGCGGACAGAGCCGCGTGGCCACCCGCGCCAGCCTCAAGCCCGACAGCGCGAACCGGTCGATCGCCAGCGGCTGGCATGTGGGATTGACCAGCAAGCGCCGTCCGCCATCCCAGCGCGCCGCGATCGGCAGGACCAGTCCGTCGATCCGCCCGCCGCTGATCGGCCCCGACAGCGCGACGCGGGTCGTCACCTGGGTTTCGCCATTGGCGGCGGAGCGGAACACCAGCCGGTCGAAGGCCAAAGCCGCGCCGCCCGCCTGATAGCGCGCCAACTCGGCCGTCCCGCGTATCGGCTGTTTCGGCCCATCCTGTTGCAGCGTCGCGCGCAGACCGGGCAGGCCGCCGCCGCTCATCGCGGCCTGCGTATCGATGCGCAGCCCGCGTGCATCATAGGCCAGCCCGGAACCACCGGCGAAGGCCAGCCGCCCGCCGCTGGCCGAGGCGATGGTCAGGCGCGGCACCCGTACCGCAAAGCCGGGACCATGCGGCCCGCGATCGCTATCGATCGCCAGCGCCATGTCGGCGGCGAAGCGGCGACCGGCCCGAACCGCCGCCTGGCTCATGGCGCGCAGCACCGGCCCGACCGGCGTGCCCGCCGCCGCCTCGCCCGCCTTCAAGATGGGGGCCAGCGTGGCAGACGATGCCTGCGCCCCGCTCACCTGCGCCTGCCCGTCGAAGCGGGTGGAGGGGCCGACCAGATAGCGGCCCGCGACCATCGCCCGTTCGGCCCTACCAAAGCGTGCCGCCACGTTGCGCGCCGCCACCTGTATCCGGCCTTGCGTGCCCTTGGCCGTGCCCGAAAAGTCAATCTTTCCGTCGATCGCGGCGGCGGCCATGACCGGGTGACGGATCACGCCGCTACCCACCGAAGCGCGCCCCTGCCAGCGGTCGAGCGCCGCGCCGAAGGTCACGTCGACCCGCGCCGCCAGATCGGCGACCGCCACCTCGCCACAGCGCAGATGGCCCAGCCGCAGCGGTCCGGTCAGCGTCGGCTGCTCGTGCACCACCCGCACGCGCAAGGGCGCGGCCAGCCCGGCCGCGACGCAATCGCCCATCACCAGCCGCGGCGCCACCGCCGCCATGCGCCCGGTAAAACCGTCGCTGAGCATCCCCTGCCCCGACAGGCTAAGTCCGACAACGCCGTGAGGCGTATCGAGCCGGATGCCGCCATCCTGCACCACCACGTCCAGCGCGGGCAACTGGAACGGCTTGCCCGATGCGCCGGTCGAACCCATCAGCTTGTCGAGCGTCCCCAGGCTGATCTTCCCGTCGACCAGCCGGCCGTGCAGCCGGACGCGTCCGGCGCGCACCCCCGTCACGACCGGCCCCGACAGGGTCATGCGGGTCCGCGCCTCCAGCCAGTCGGCGACGAGGTCGGGATGGCGTGGATCGCCCATCACCACATCGATCAGGCGCTGCCGCCCCAAACCCAGATCGGAAATCTTGTAGCGCGCGGGAACGCCGCGCTTCGCCAGTTCGCGGTCGAGCACATGCCCGGCCAGCGGCTTGCGCTCGATCCACAGCGCGATCAACGCGATGAGGATGACGAGAGCGATGCCGATCAGGACATATTGCAGACGGCGGAATCGTCGTGCGGGGCTCACAACCATGGCCGCGGGCGTTTCGATCTCCTCGCTCGCGCCCTCCACCCGATGCCACTCCCTCACTCTTGACCTGCGTCATAGCCGCCGGTTCCCGCGCCACGCAATCGCGCGAAGCCCGGCGACAGTTCCCCCCGGCCGCTTTATGCTGGCCAGCGACGGGGGGCGGGACATGCGCCAAGACAGCGACCTTCATGCCAGTGACCATGCCGGACATCGCGCGCGACTTCGCGACCGATTGCTGGGGGGCGGCGGATTGCTCGATCATGAACTGATCGAATATCTGCTGATGACCGCCATTCCGCGCCGCGACACCAAGCCGATCGCCAAGGCGCTGCTGCGCGAGTTTCACGACATCGGCGGCGTCCTGACCGCCGATCCGATCGCGCTCCAGCGGGTCGACGGGGTGGGCGAGACGGCGGCAGCGACGATCAAGATCGCCCAGGCCTGCGCGTTGCGGCTGGTTCAGGCGGAGGCGACGAAGCGCCCGGTCCTGTCCAACTGGCAAGCGCTGCTCGACTATCTCCATGCTGACATGGCGCATCATGGGGTGGAGCGGGTACGGGTGCTGCACCTCAACACCCGCAACATGCTGATCCGCGACGAACTGATGGGACAGGGCTCGGTCGACCAGGCGCCCGTCTATGTCCGCGAGGTGATCCGGCGCGCGATCGATTTCGGCTCGGCCGCGCTGATTCTGGTCCACAACCACCCGAGCGGCGATCCCTCGCCCAGCCGCGCCGATATCGACGTGACCCGCGCCATCGCCGAGGCGGGCAAGCGGCTGGGCATCACGGTGCATGACCATATCATCATCGGCACCTCCGGTCATGTCAGCCTGCGCGCGCAAGGGCTGATCTAGGGCCGGCGTCCGGCTTCCGGCACGTATCATTATGAACAGGCGGGTGTCGTCACTCGCTTGTCATCGCCGACGCGCTGCCGCATCCCGGCGTGATGACGTCCCCCGCCCGCCCCCGCCGCCTAGTGTGCGAGGTATTCGACCGCGCCATGCGCCGGGCGCGGAAATATGCGCACTGGCATGTGGCGCGGCGGGTTCTGGCGACGCCGCCCGTCATCCCCCGCAACGATGGGGTGATCGTCCTGTCGATGATCGGCACCCGCACGCTGATCCCCTATCTGGTGGCGATCAAATCCTTTCACCATCGCCTCGCCATGGGCCGGATCGTCCTGATCGACGACGGGAGCCTGACCGACAACGACCGGCGCATCCTGACGCAGCATTGCGGCGCGCCGCACATCATCCCGATCGCGACGATCGACACCGGCGATTGCCCGCGCGGGGGAACCTGGGAACGTTTGCTCACACTGCTCGACCTGCGCGCCGACCATTATGTCGTGCAGCTCGATTCAGACACCGTGACGCTGGGCGACATCGCCGAGGTCCGCGCGGCGATCGCCGACAATCACAACTTCATGCTGCTGGGCGGCCCCGACAGCCAGGCCGTCGGCATCCAGAGGCTGCCCGACTTCGTTCGGTGGAAATATCCCGGCGGCCCGGTGGCGCCACCCGCGCACATGCAGGCGCTGATAGAATCGCGCTATGCCGCCTATCCCGACGCGGATCGCCACTGCTACGTTCGTGCTTCGTCGGGATTCGCCGGGTTCGCGCGCGACGGCGCCAGCGGCCGCCGCGAGGCGACGACCTTCTCGCGCCATGCCGAACGGTTGGTCGGCATGGCGACCTGGTCTAAATGGGGCAGCGAGCAGGTGACGTCCAACTTCCTGCTGGCCAACGAACCGGACACCCGCATCCTGCCCTATTCCGGCTATTACAATTACTGGCGCACGCCCGTCACCGGCGATGAGCGACTGGTTCATTTCGTCGGCACCCATCGCTATTCCGATGGCGTCTATCGCCGCATGACCGCGCACGCGATCGACCGGCTGAAGCAGCCCCGCGCCGATTAGCGGCTTTGGCGTCCCGCCCGCCCGATGCTAGGGGCCTCCTTCGTAACGCGAATGAGGAACACCATATGCAGGTCTGGACCGGGCTGGGTAATCCGGGGCCGCAATATGCGATGCACCGCCACAATGTCGGCTTCATGGCGATGGACGCCATTGCCGAGGTGCACGATTTCGGCCCCGTGAAGAAGCAATTCCAGGGCTGGACCCAGGAAGGCCGGATCGGTGGGCAGAAAATCCTGCTGCTCAAACCCGCCACCTTCATGAACGAAAGCGGTCGCAGCGTCGGCGAGGCGCTACGCTTCTACAAACTCGGTATCGAGGCGCTGACCGTGTTCCACGACGAACTCGACATCGCCCCCTTTCGCGTCAAGGTGAAGACCGGCGGCGGCACCGCCGGGCATAACGGCCTGCGCTCGATCGACCAGCATCTGGGGCCGGACTTTCGCCGCGTGCGGCTGGGCATCGGCCATCCGGGGCACAAGGACCGCGTGACCGGCTATGTGCTGGGCAATTACGCCAAGGCGGAGATCGAACCGCTGTCCGACCTGCTGGGCGCGGTATCGGCGGAGGCGCACTGGCTGGCGGAGGGCGATGATGTGCGCTTCGTCAACGACGTCGCGCTGCGCATGGGGGATGCGGCATGAGTGTGCGGCGCCTGTTCGCCTCGCTGCTGTATGAGGATCAGTTGGACGACGCCGACCTGCTCGCCGAGATCGAACAAAGCTGCTGGGCATTGGCCGAGGATGACCGGGCCGGGCGGCGCTGGAGCAAGGAGCATGGCTATCGTGGCTATACTAGCTATGCCTCGCTGAACGACCTGCCGATCCGCGATCCCGTCTTCGCCGACCTGAAGAAGAAGCTCGACCGCCATGTCGCGCGCTTCGCCGAGGAATGCGCCTTCGACCTGGGCGGGCGCAAGCTGAAGCTCGACAGCCTATGGGTCAATGTCCTGAAGCCCGGTGGGCATCACTCGGCGCATATCCACCCGCATTCGGTCGTCTCCGGCACGCTCTATGTCGCCATGCCCAAGGGCTCGGGCGCGCTGAAGTTGGAGGACCCGCGCCTGCCGATGCTGATGGCCGCCCCGCCCCGCCGTCCCGACGCGCCCGACGATCTGGCGACTTTCGCCACCGCCGCGCCTGAGCCTGGCACCATATTGCTGTGGGAAAGCTGGTTACGGCACGAAGTCGTTCCTAACGCGGCCAAGGGCGAGCGGATCAGCGTCAGCTTCAACTATCGCTGATCCGCCCAAGGGGCGACGATATGCGCCGCACCCGCGACCAATTGAAAAGTTCCCTCGGCTGGTCGCAGCTGGAGGGCGCTTTGTCTCCGTGATATCGTGCCGTTAACCTGTATTGGGTAAGGCGAAAATCAGTCGCCTCTCATCCCGGACGTTAACCCGATGCTCGAATTCGCTGTCTTTACCTTTGGCATGTTGGCGAGCTTCGTGCTGTCGGGTCTGGGTCGGAACAAGAAGGCACGACGCGCCAATCCGCCGATGCTGCACTATATGGGCCTGGTGCTGATGGGCTTTTCGGGCGCGCTGGGCGTCATGCTGCTTGGCTATGCCGCCGCGCTGGCGGTGGGTGCCTGACACGCGGGCAACCCCTGCTCCTCTCCCCGCACCGCCATCGGTTGAGAAATATCCCCATCGTCGCTAGAGGGGCGCTTTCCCCTTGATCCACAGGATAAGCGACGCATGGGTTTCCGCTGCGGCATCGTCGGCCTGCCGAATGTCGGCAAGTCCACCCTTTTCAACGCGCTGACCGAAACGGCGGCGGCGCAGGCCGCCAATTATCCGTTCTGCACGATCGAGCCGAATGTCGGCAATGTCGCGGTTCCGGATCCGCGCCTGTACCAGCTCGCAGAAGTGGCGGGTTCGGCCAAGATCATCGAGACGCAGCTCGCGTTCGTCGACATCGCAGGGCTGGTGCGTGGTGCGTCCAAGGGCGAGGGCCTCGGTAACCAGTTCTTGGGCAATATCCGTGAGGTGGATGCCATCGTCCACGTCCTGCGCTGCTTCGAGGACGGCGACGTCACCCATGTCGAGGGCAAGGTCGACCCGATTGCCGACGCCGAGACGGTCGAGACCGAGCTGATGCTATCCGACCTGGAAAGCCTGGAAAAGCGCGTTCCTGCCTTCATCAAGAAGGGCCAGCAGGGCGACAAGGAGGCCAAGATTGCCGCCTCGGTCCTTGGCCAGACGCTGGAGCTGCTGCGCGAGGGCAAGCCTGCCCGCCTGACCGTGCCCAAGGATGAAGAAGAAGCCCGCGTGTTTTCGCAGGCCCAGCTGCTGACCGCCAAGCCCGTCCTCTATGTCTGCAATGTCGAGGAATCGAACGCGGCGGCCGGCAATGCCCATTCGCAGCGCGTCTTCGAAAAGGCCGCCGCCGAGGGCGCACAGGCCGTCGTCGTCTCGGCCGCCATCGAGGCCGAGATCGCGACCATGCCGCCCGAGGACCGCGGCGAATTCCTGTCGGAACTGGGTCTGTCGGAAACCGGCCTGGCCCGCGTGATCCGCGCCGGTTACGCGCTGCTCGACCTGCTGACCTTCTTCACCGTCGGCCCGAAGGAAGCGCGCGCCTGGACCGTCCATCGCGGTGCCAAGGCGCCGAACGCAGCGGGTGAGATCCACAGCGATTTCGAGCGGGGTTTCATCCGTGCCGAAACGATCGCCTTTCCCGACTATATCGCGTTCAAGGGCGAAGCCGGCGCACGCGATGCGGGCAAGCTGCGTGCCGAAGGCAAGGAATATGTCGTCCAGGACGGCGACGTGATGCTGTTCCGCTTCAACGTGTGACCCCCCTTGCGCCGGTCGGGTCCGCGACCGGCGCATTTGACACTTTTCAGACGAAGCGGCGCAGGTTAGGCGCCCGACATGATCCATGTTAGTACGTTCCGCCGCGTCATCTACACCAGCCGTGCGGTCGGCGACGACCAACGCGCCGATCATCGTGCAATCCTGGCCAGTTCGCGCCGCAACAACGGCATGGACGGGATCTCCGGCATCTTGTGGATCGGCCAGGCCGAGTATCGCCAGTTGCTCGAAGGCCCGGTGGACAGCGTGCGCGATACGCTTTCGCGCATCATGGGCGACCCCCGCCACACGGATATTCGCATCCTCGACGATCGGATGACCGACGGCCCCGCATTCGGCGAATGGGCGATGGCCGGGCTGCCCGGCGATCAGCCTGAGGACGCCGCCGAACGCCTGCGCCTGCTGCTCCGCAACGCCGATCCCGCTGTCCGTCAGTTCTTTCCGGTCGACTGACGGCTTTTGGGAGCGGATGCACCCCCTCGCCAGTGTCACAATCCAGCGTTATCCGGCCGGTCCGAAAGGATGGTTTTCCCGTGATCCGACTCCCCCTTGCCGCACTCGCGCTCGCCCTGCTTGGGGGCTGCGCCTATCCCTATAGCCCGCCCGCGCTGCCGACGGTGACGAGCGCTGCGCCCGCGACCGCGATGGCCGCGCCCATGGCCCCCCTGCGCGAGGAACGTGCGCCGGTCACGATCCTGGTATCGATCGACGGATTCCGAGCCGACTATCTGAACCGGGGCATCACCCCGAACCTGTCGCGGCTGGCCGCCGACGGGGCAAGCGCCGCGATGCGGCCATCCTTTCCGTCCAAGACCTTCCCCAATCACTGGACACTGGTGACGGGCCTGGTTCCCGATCGTCACGGCATCGTCGCCAACAGCTTTACCGACCCCACCCATCCCGGCGAGCGCTTCACCATGGCGTCGGACCAGCCCTATTGGTGGAACGCGGCCGAGCCGCTCTGGGTAACCGCCGAAAAGGCAGGCATTCCCACCGCCACCATGTTCTGGCCGGGCTCCAACGTGGCCTGGGGTGGCACGCTTCAGGCCGACGCGCATCGCAGCGTCACCGGCGGCACGCGACCGCACGATTGGCAGCAGTTCAATTCCGCCGTGTCCGACCGGCAGCGGGTCGACGCGATCATCGACTGGCTGCGTCGCCCGGCCGCCACACGCCCGCGCTTCCTGACGCTGTACATTGACGAAGTGGATATCGCCGGACATGACGTCGGCCCCGATGCCCCGGGTGTGAATGCCGCGATCGCCAAGGCCGATCAGGCGATCGGGCAGTTGCTGGCCGGACTGGCCGAACTGCGCCAGCCCGCCAATCTGGTGATCGTCGCCGATCATGGCATGGCCGCTACGTCGAGCGACCGGGTGATCGCGCTCGATCAGCTGTCAGACCCGGGCGATTATGAGCTGACTGATGACGGCCCCTTTGCGTCGTTGCGCGCGAAGCCGGGACGCGAGGCCGCCCTGGAAGCGCATCTGCTGGGTCGGCGCGGCCATATGACGTGCTGGCGCAAAAGTGAGATTCCGGCGCGCCTGCGCTACGGCCGCAATCCGCGCATTGCCCCCTATTTCTGTCTGGCCGATGCTGGGTGGATGATCGAGGCGAAGCCGCCCGAAAAGCCCTTTGCCGGGGGGATGCATGGCTATGACAATGCGGATCCGACCATGGCAGCGCTGTTCATCGCCAATGGTCCGGCCTTCCGACCGGGCGTCCGGCTGGCACCCTTTGACAATGTTGACGTTGCACCGTTGCTGCGCGATCTGATCGGCCTGCCGCCGGGTCAGGGGCTGGATGGCAGCGACGCGCCGTTCCGCCGCGCATTCCAACGATAAGGAGACGGACAAGGATGATCTGGCTGGAGGATGTCGCGGTCGGCGACGTGGCGCGCTTCGGCGCCTATAAAGTGGAGCGGGAAGAGGTCATCGCCTTTGCCGAGCGCTATGACCCACAGCCGTTCCACCTGTCCGATGAGGCGGCCGCCGCTACCCATTTCGGGCGGCTATCGGCCAGCGGATGGCATACCGCATCAATGGCGATGGCGATGGTCGTCCAGCATTTCCGCGACACCGGCTTTCAAAGCATCGGGTCGCCGGGCGTCGACGAGCTTCGCTGGACGAAGCCCGTCTTTCCCGGTGACACGCTGCACTGCCAGACCGAAGTGCTGGAGACACGGCGCTCGACCAGTCGCCCGGAAATGGGCTTCGTCATCAGCCGGTGGAGCGTTTTCAATCAGGACGATGTGGCGGTGATGACCATGCGTCCGACCGTCATGATCCGCACGCGCCCCAAAGCCGGTTAACGCGGGCCACGTCCGCCCGGTCGGCCACCGCGCCAGCCGCCGGGACGCGGCGCGGAGGGAGTCGGGCGAACGCCCTGCTGCCCGCGCCACCGGCCGGGATTGCCCCGCCAGCCACCAGGCGCGGGGGCTGCGCCGGGCACCTGCCCGCGCCAGCCGCCCCGGCCCCATCCGCGCCACTGATCGCGGATCGCTCCGCCGCGCCACGCGTCGCGCCGCCCTTCCCAATAGGCACGCTGGCCATCGTTCCAGCGATAGGGGCGCCGATACCGGTCATAGACATAGACGCCGGTGCCCGGATAATAGAAATCGTTGTACCAGCCGAAATAGGACGGCGCGTAACCATAGCCGCCATATCCACCGTAATAACCCGGCGCATAACCGCCGCCATAACCCGCCCCCACCGACACGCCGCTATAGCCATAGCCATCGGTGCACCCACCGAGCGCCAACAACCCGGCCGCGATCGCGGCGGCCCAGCCTGTTCTGGCGCCCATCTTTCCCAGGGTCATCATCCTCTCCATGCCCCTGGTGCAGCCGGAGCGGGTGCGGCAGGGGTCCGTCATCCGCGTCGAGTCAGCGGTCAACCCCGCAGCGCGAACGCTGGTTCCTACGCCCAAGCGCCTGCACCGGTGCTGAACGGTGAGAAGCGCCGATCCCAAAGGGGATTGGCAAACCCGATCAAGCAAGGCTAACCTGACGCACCGTTCATCAGGGACGGGTTGTGAGAGGGCGGCGCATGACCGGGGGCAATCCGGCACGACCGTCAGAGCGTAGCGTGTCGAACGCGAGCGAAGGTGGAGGGACAGGACGAATGGCGATGACGGAGAACACCGTACCCCCCGGCGAGGCGCCGGAGCCATTCCATGAAGAGGTCCATGATCCCCGCCGCCGCGACTTCATCAATATCGCAGCGGTATCCTTTGCCGGGGTCGGCGCGCTGGCGATCGTGCTGCCGCTGATAAACCAGATGAACCCGTCGGCCGATGTGCTTGCCCAGTCCACCACCGAGATCGACCTGTCCAAGATCGCACCGGGCCAAGCAATCAAGGCCAGCTTCCGCAAGCAGCCTTTGTTCGTCCGCAATCTGACGCCCAAGGAGATCGCCGAGGCCGACGCGGTGCCGCTCTCCGAGCTGCGCGATCCCCAGACGCTGGAGCAGCGGACCAAGCCGGGCAAGAAGAACTGGCTCATCACGCTCGGCGTCTGCACGCACCTTGGCTGCGTGCCGCTGGGTGCCGGCGAGGGCGAAAATAAAGGCCCCTATGGCGGCTATTTCTGCCCCTGCCACGGCTCGGCCTATGATACGGCCGCGCGCATCCGCAAGGGTCCGGCGCCGCTGAACCTGCTCGTCCCCGACTATAAATTCGATAGCGACACGACCGTCACGGTCGGCGCGGCCGCTTAAGGGAGACCCGAGACATGAGCTTTCCCTGGGCCAAGCATTACGAACCCAAGCAGCCGGTCATGCGCTGGCTGGACGAGAAGCTGCCGCTGCCGCGCCTCGTCTATAATGCGGTGGGTGCCGGCTATCCGGTGCCGCGCAACCTGAATTATTTCTGGAATTTCGGCGTGCTGGCGGGCGCCGCGCTCGCCATCCAGATCATCACCGGCGTCGTGCTGGCGATGCACTATGCCGCCAATGCGGGCGTCGCCTTCGACTCGGTCGAAAGCATCATGCGTGACGTGAACGCGGGCTGGTTCCTGCGCTATGCCCACGCCAACGGCGCGTCGATGTTCTTCATCGTCGTCTACACCCATATCTTCCGTGGCCTCTATTACGGGTCCTACAAGGCCCCGCGCGAGATGGTGTGGCTGCTCGGCGTGGTGATCTTCCTCCTGATGATGGCGACCGCCTTCATGGGCTATGTGCTCCCCTGGGGGCAGATGAGCTTCTGGGGCGCGCAGGTCATCACCGGTTTCTTCTCGGCGATCCCGCTGGTCGGCGACACGATCCGCATCTGGCTGCTCGGCGGTTTCGCGCCGGACAATGCAGCGCTCAACCGCTTCTTCTCGCTCCACTATCTGCTGCCCTTCGTGATCGCAGGCGTCATCATCCTGCACATCTGGGCGCTGCACATTCCCGGCTCGAACAACCCGACCGGCGTGGACGTGAAGGGCGAACAGGATACCGTGCCCTTCCACCCCTATTACACCGCCAAGGATGCGGTGGGGCTGGGCGTGTTCCTGCTGGTGTTCGCCAGCCTGCTGTTCTTCTTCCCCAACTATCTGGGCCATCCGGACAATTACATCCCGGCCAACCCGCTTTCGACGCCCGCGCATATCGTGCCCGAATGGTATTTCTGGCCCTTCTACGCGATCCTGCGCGCCTTCACCGCCGACTTCATCCTGCCGGCCAAGCTGTGGGGCGTGCTGGCGATGTTCGGGTCGATCCTGCTGCTGTTCTTCCTCCCCTGGCTGGACAGCTCGCCGGTACGGTCGAACAATTTCCGGCCCAAGGCGCGGGTGGCCTTCTGGGTGCTGGTGGTCGACGTGCTGCTGCTCGGCTGGTGCGGGGGCTCGCCCGCGACGCCCTTCTTCATCATCCTCAGCCAGGTGACGGCGGCCTATTACTTCCTCCACTTCCTCGTGATCCTGCCCTGGATCGCGCGGACCGAGCGGCCGGCTCCCCTGCCCAACTCGATCACCGAGGCGGTGCTGGCCAAGCATGGCGGCACGGCTCCCACCAAGTCGGCCCTGGCCTGACGCGAACCGAGAGAGGATAAAAGAACATGGTTCGTGGCATCGCATTCCTGGTCGGGGCGGCCTTCACCCTCGTCCTCGCCATCGCGCTGTGGGGCAGCGTGTCGGGGCTCGTCACCGACCCGCCCGCGCCAACCGCGGAGGAGGAATTCCATCTCCATCCCAAGGAGGCGCATCTGGCGTCGGACGGCATTTTCGGCCGCTTCGACCGCCGCCAGCTCCAGCGCGGTTTCCAGGTCTATAAGGAGGTCTGCGCGGCCTGCCACTCGCTGCGGCTGGTGGCGTTCCGCGACCTGAAGGACCTCGGCTATAACGAGGCCGAGGTGAAGGCGATCGCCAACCAGTGGGCGATCGAGCAGCCGTCGATCAATCCGGAGACGGGCGAAGCGACGACGCGCAAGAACGTCCCATCGGACCGCTTCCCCTCGCCTTTTGCCAACGAGGTCGCGGCGCGCGCGGCGAACAATAACGCGCTGCCGCCCGATCTGTCGCTGATGACCAAGGCGCGGCATGAGGGCACCAATTACGTCTATTCGCTGATCGGCCCGGATGCCTATCGCAACCAGCCCGCCGAGTTGCTGCGCAAATTCCCCGACGCCAAGACGCCGACGGGGCTGCACTACAATCCCTATTTCGCGAATCTCAACATCGCGATGCCGCCGCCCATCACCCAGGACGGGCAGGTGCAATATGCCGACGGCACGCTCGCGAGCCGCGACCAGATGGCCAAGGACGTCGCCGCCTTCCTGACCTGGACCGCCGAGCCCAAGCTGGAATCGCGTCATGCGGCAGGGATCGGGGCGTTCGTCTTCATCCTGATCTTCTGTTTCCTGGCCTGGGGTGCGTATCAGAATGTCTGGCGCGACGTGAAACACTGAGATCGGGCTGGCCCGATGTGAGAGAACTGGGGCGGTTTCCGACAAGGGAGCCGCCCTTTTTCTTGTCCCTCCGTGCGCTCGGCCCACCCCCGTTCAGGCGGAGCGATATCGAAGCCCATGCCCTACCGTCTCCGTTTATTTGGCGGCGGAATGCCCTTGGCCTTCGACTTTTGCCCAGGCTGAAGGGAACGGGGAAGTTCGGGAGCCTTCCCCCTTTACCCCCGCCCCTCTCCGGCCCATGACAATTCGCATGAGCGCCCATGACGATCTGAAAGCCCTGATCCGCACCATCCCGGACTTCCCCAAGCCCGGCATCCAGTTCCGCGACATCACGACCCTGCTGCTCGACCCCAGGGGTTTCGCGCAGACGATCGAGCGGATGGCCGCCGCGACGCGCGGGAAAGTCGATCTGGTCGCAGGGATCGAAGCGCGCGGCTTCCTGTTCGCGGCCGCGCTCGCGGTGCCGCTGAACGCGGGGGTGCTGCTGATCCGCAAGGACGGCAAGCTGCCCGGCGCGACCATCGCCGAGGATTATGCGCTGGAATATGGCCAGGACCGGATCGCCATCCATGAGGATGCGCTGGTTCCCGGCGCCCGCGTCCTGCTGGTCGACGATCTGATCGCCACCGGCGGCACCGCGCGCGCCGCGGTCCGGCTAATCCGCAAGGCGGGCGGGATCGTGAGCCAAGCCCAATTCCTGGTCGACCTGCCCGATCTGGGCGGTGCCGACGCACTGCGCAGGGAGGAGATCGCGGTGGATGCGCTGGTGTCCTTCCCCGGCCACTGATGCGGCTCGCGCTTCATGAGCCCGATATTGCGGGCAATGTCGGCACGCTGATCCGCACCGCGACCTGTTTCGGCGTCGCGGTCGACCTGATCGAGCCGATGGGTTTTCCCTATTCCGACCGCGCACTTGCCCGATCCGCGATGGACTATGCCGCCATGGCCGAGGTCGTGCGGCACGCCGACTGGGATGCCTTTCGCGCCGCAACGCGCGGGCGGATCGTGCTGGCAACGACGCTGGGCGCGATACCGCTGCCCGAGATGGCGTTCCGGCCCGACGACGTGATCCTGCTCGGCTCCGAAGGGGCGGGCGTGCCGGAGGCGGTCCACGACGCGGCAGACATCCGGGTGCGGGTACCGATGCGCGAAGGCGTCCGCTCGCTCAACGTGGCGATCACCGGTGGTATTTTGCTGGCCGAAGCGCGCCGCCAGACCGGCTGGGCCGCAATCACGGCTTGACCCCCCGGCCCGGCCCCGCCCAGAACGCCGCGCCATGAACAGCCGCACCCCCGACATCGCGCTCGACGCCGAGCAGGACGCCGCCCGCCTCTGGTTCGAATCCCTGCGCGACCGGATCTGTGCCGAATTCGAGGCGATCGAGCGTGAGGCGGGTTCGGACGCGGCCTTCCAATACACCGCCTGGGACCGTACCGACCCCAGTGGCGAGCCCGGCGGCGGCGGCGTGCGCGGGGTGATGAAGGGGAGTGTCTTCGAGAAGGTCGGCGTCAACGTCTCGACGGTCGGCGGCACCTTTGAGGGGCCGTTCGCCAAGACGATTCACGGCGCGGGCGACGATCCGCGCTTCGTGGCGACGGGGATCAGCCTGGTCGCGCATATGGCCAATCCGCATGTGCCCGCCGTGCACATGAACACCCGCTTCCTGACCACGACCAAGCGCTGGTTCGGCGGCGGCGCGGACCTCAATCCGCCGCTGCCCATCGAAGAGGACACGGCGGATTTCCATGCCCGGCTGAAGGTGGCCTGCGATGCCCACGACCCGGAGCATTATCCCCGGTTCAAGACGTGGGCTGACGAATATTTCTACATCCCCCACCGCCAGGTGCATCGCGGGGTAGGCGGCATCTTCTACGACCATCTGGAGGGCGACTTCGACGGCTATTTCGCCTTCACCCGCGATGTCGGCGAGGCGTTTCTCGACATCTTCCCGCGTATCGTCCGGCGGCGCATGGGCTTGCCCTTTACCGAGGCGGACCGTGCGGCGATGCTGGCATGGCGTGGGCGCTATGCCGAGTTCAACCTGGTCTATGATCGGGGCACGCTGTTCGGGTTGAAGACCGGCGGCAATATCGATGCGATCCTGATGAGCCTGCCGCCGCTGGCGACCTGGGAATAATCCGGATGGCGCTGATCCCCGTCGATCCCGCCGAGATCGCCACCATCGTCACCACGCTGGAAATGCGCGAACGGCCGCGCCCGCGCCCCATGCCCGCCTCGCCGCTGCAACTGGTCGCCTGGGGCAAACCCGATCCGGCCAAGTACCGCACGCTGTTCGCGCGGGTCGGCGCGCCCTGGCTGTGGTTCTCGCGGCTGGTGATGGACGATGCGACGCTGACCGTGATCATCCATGACCCGGCCGTGTCGGTCTTTGCGGTCGTCGACCGGGCGGGGATCGAGGTCGGGCTGCTCGAACTCGACCATCGCACGGCGGGGGAGTGCGAGATCGGTTATTTCGGGCTGATCCCCGAACTGGCGGGGCACGGCCATGGTCGTTGGCTGATGGCGCAAGCGCTGATGCGCGCCTGGACCGCCAAGGTCGAGCGGGTCTGGCTGCATAGCTGCACGCTCGATCACCCGTCCGCGCTCAACTTTTATCGCAAACAGGGCTTCGTGGCCGTATCGCGCGCGATCGAGACGTTTCTCGATCCCCGCGCGCTTGGCGTGTTGCCCGAGGATGCCGCGCCGCAGATTCCCCGGCTTACGCCGCGCGATTGACCAGGCGGCGATAGGCCGCGACCGCGACCAGCGCCTGGGCCAGCCCCGCCGCCATCGCCACCGCCGCCGCCCCCGCCTGGAGCAGCGCGACGGCGACCGGATTGCCTGCACCGTCGGCCTGCACCACGTCGATCAGCGCGATGAAGGGCTGAGCCGCGATCATCCCGCCCAGCGTGGTGCACGACGCCAGCGCCGCCATGGGCAGCCCCGCCCCGCGCGTCAGCCCGACCGAGCGGGCAAGCGCGGCCATCGCGGGCATACGCCGCTCGGCGAACAGCACCGGCCCGACCAGCAGCAGCCGGCCGGAGACATAAAGCCCCGGCAATATGTACAGCAGCATCCCCGCCCCCACCGGCAATGCGACCAGGATCATCGCCAGCAGGAAGCGCGGCGCCATCCGCATCGCGCGGCCCAGCGCTTCGCCCACCGTCACCGGACCGGTGAGCTGCAGCGCCAATATGGCTGCCGTTCCGATCATGCCGACCGCGTAGCTGGCGAAATACCAGCCGCCATAATGGCCCGCCCAGGCCCCGACCGAATCGACCCAGGCCATGGCGCGCGCCGTCGCTTCGCCGCCGTCGGTCTCCGGCAGCGGCGGTGCAGGGACCAGCAGCCCCAATGCGAAGGCAGGCCAGAACAGGAATGGCGCGGCCAGCCGGATCAGCAGCGAACGGTCGCGGCGGAACAGGCCCCAGGCGTCCCGCAGGGTGGCAACGACATCCAATCCCATCACAGCGACCGCGAACCGACCTCTTCGTGATGCGCCTGGTCGCCCGCCGTGGCGACGTAGAGCCGCGCGATGAAGACATAACCAAGGGTCAGGAACCCCGCGCTGACGATCGAGCCCAGCAGCGCCGCGAGCCGGGCCGCCGTCACGGCGTGATCGGCCCCGAGTGCCAGCCGGAACGCCGCGCCGGTGACGCTCTGCGCCGCCAGCGTCGCGACCAGCATGACGATCCCGAACAGCAGGAAGGTGCCGATGAGCCGCCAGGTCAGCCCACGGGTCAGCGCGATCGATCTGCGGATCGCGCCCAGTCCGCGCCGCTCGTTCAGCACGACCGCGTAGGTCAGCATCAGCCGCGCGACCAGCCATAGCGACCCCGCCAGGATCGCCAGGCCATAAAGGAGCAGGAACAAGGAAGCGCCACCGCTGATCGGCGGCATTTTGGACGGATCGCCATTGGCGGCCACGGCCGCGGCAAAGTCGAAATGAGAAAGCCCGAGTACGACGATCATCACCAGCGCGACCAGCGCGAACCCCATGCCGATCGCCAGCGCGACGCCCAGCACCGGCCCCAACCGGCGGAGGCCCGCGCGTGAGGCGTCAGCACTGGTGGTCGCCGGATGGGTCGCCAGCGCCATGATCGCCAGTTGAGCCCAGATGCCGAGCAGTGCGGACAGGACCGTCAGACCCAGCGCCATCATCCCGATCTGGGGCTGGGTGGGTGTGGGGGGCGCCAGGACGAGCTGCAGCACGCTGGGCAGGACGAAGCCGATCGCGGCAAAGGGGGCGATCATCCCGGCCCTTCCCGCCAGCACCTGCTGCGTGCTGTCCCACACCGTTCCGATCCTGACGGTCATGCTACCTCCCTTGGCGGCCACCCCGTCCGCCTGTCCGCGTCTGCCTAGCCGATTGCCGGATGCAAAGCCATCGGGCGCGGTCGCCCGACTGCGCCGCTTGCATCGGCGTCGCACCGGGCGCAAGGACGGGTGATCGTGACCCATATTCCCGACATGCCCGATATCGAATGGCGGATCAGTCCGGGCCTGACCCCCTATGACCAGTCGCTGGCCGAGATGGAGACGCGCGCCGCCGCCGTCGCGGCGGGCGAGGCGCGTGAGCTCGTCTGGCTGCTCGAACATCCGCCCGTCTATACCGCCGGGACCAGCGCCGATCCGGTCGAACTGGTCGATCCGCGCTTCCCCGTGTTCCAGACCGGGCGCGGCGGCAAATATACCTATCATGGTCCCGGCCAGCGGACGGGCTATCTGATCCTCGACCTCAATAAGCGCGGGCGAGATGTGCGACATTTCGTTCATACGCTGGAGGACTGGCTGATCGCGGCGCTGGGGCAGTTGGGCGTGAACGCCTTCCGTGCCGAGGGCCGCGTCGGCATCTGGACCCGCGACGGGGGCACGGAAGCGAAAGTCGGCGCGATCGGGGTTCGCGTGCGCCGCTGGGTGACGCTGCACGGCTTTGCGGTCAACGTCGCGCCGGATCTTTCGCATTTCGGCGGAATCGTCCCGTGCGGCCTGCCCGAGTTCCCGGTAACCAGTCTTTTTGCGCTAAATGGCGTCAAGTCGTTGGAAACCTTTGACGAGGCGCTAGCGTTCAGCTTTCCGGCGTTCCTCAAGACCCTCGCATCGGACCGATAAAACGAGGCTTGAGGACCGGACGGTATCCGATTAATGTCCACCCCGATTTGGGTAATAGGGCCAGCAAGCCGTTCCAAATCCATAATATCAAGGGAGCTTCCAATGCGTGCAATCATCTCCAAGGTCCTGACGGGCTCGATCATCGCCGGCGCGGCGCTCGCGGTTTCGGCTTGCGGCTCGAAGACCGAGAACACCACCGACGCGAACATGACCACCGAAATGAACGCTTCGGAAGGCATGGACACCGCCACCGACAACATGACCGCCGTCGACGGCACCATGAACGGTGGCATGATGGCCAACGACACCATGTCGAACGACATGATGATGGCCAACGACACGATGACCACCAACGCGACCAACGCGATGTAATCATCGTTGGGGTCATCCCCGACGAGAGGGGCCGTCCGGGCGACCGGGCGGCCCCTTTTTCATGGGCGAGCCCGGACCGTCGCCCGGCCGTGGTCGTCCCCGAAAGGTTCGAATTTCACTTCCCCTCCGAAACGACCGACGCGATTGTTCGGATCGCTGTCGCCGCGTGAATCCGTTTGGGAAAAAAGCTGAAAAGCGTTATGTTTCGGGACGCTCGAAGGCCCTACGGGGGAAGGATCGGAACACAATGAAAGTGGTGCGTACCGCGCTGGTTGCTGGCGTGGCGTTTTGGGGGATGGGTGCCGCGGCGCCCGCATCGGCGCAATTCTTCCTGCAGCCCTATAATTTTCAGGGAAAGCCCGTTCAAGGCGATGAACCCGGCATCGCTCAGCCGCTGCCCGGCGCCACTCCCGCGGAATTGCGCGCGGGCTTGCTGTGGAACATGCGCGCCGCGCTGAATGTCGCCGCGTTGCAATGCCAATTCGAGCCGATGCTCACGACCGTGGCCAACTATAATGCGACACTGAAGGATCACGAAGCCGAACTGAAGGGCGCGTTCGATACGCTCGGGGCCTATTTCAAACGGCAGAACAAGACGGCGAAGGCCGGGCAGGACGCGCTCGACCAATATGGCACGCGCACCTATGCCAGCTTCTCGTCGGTGTCGGGGCAGCTTGGTTTCTGCACCACCGCGGCGTCGATCCTGCATCAGGCGGTCTTCACGCCCCGCGGCCATCTGGGCGAGTTGGCGGTCGACCGGATGCGCGAGCTGCGCAATAGCCTGGTCCCTTACGGCGAGCAGCGTTTCCCGCGCTATATCGGCCGCGAGCATGTCGTCGCGACCATGCCGCGCCTGGATGCCCTGTGCTGGAACAAGCGGGCGGAATGGGTCGTGAAGAAATGCGGGGCGCAGAACTGGCCACCCGCCGGCGCGACCAGCCTGGCCGCGCGCTGATCCCAACCCCTCCCCGGCGGGGAGGCGGCAGCGAGAATGCGCTGACGGAGGGGGGCTTCCCATAGGACACCCCGTGTGGGACGCCCCCTCTACCATCCTTCGGATGTATGCGAGCGAGATGGTACCCCGGTACCATCTTGACGTGCCAGGGGCACGTCAAAGCCCTGACACCCTCTCCGTGCCGGGGAGGATAATGCGCCCCTCCCCTTTCGCGCCGGAATTTGCTAGGCGCGCGCCATGCTTAATCTGAATGGCATCACCGTGCGCCTGGGCGGCCGCACGATCCTCGACGGCGCATCCGCGGCGCTCCCCCCCGGCAGCCGAGTCGGTCTGATCGGTCGCAACGGGGCTGGCAAGTCGACTCTGGTCCGTGTGATCGCGGGCCAGTTGGAGGCCGATGACGGCGCCTGCGAGATGCCCAAGGGCGCGCGCTTGGGCTATATCGCGCAGGAGGCCCCCGACGGCACCGCCACCCCGTTCGAGACGGTGCTCGCGGCCGATATCGAGCGCGCCGAACTGATGGAGCGCAGCGAGACCGAAAGCGACCCGGAAAAGCTGGGCGACATCTATGAGCGGCTGATCGCGATCGACGCCTATACCGCGCCCGCGCGTGCCTCCAGCATCCTGCAGGGCCTGGGCTTTGACGAGGCGATGCAGGCCCGCCCGCTGTCCAGCTATTCGGGCGGCTGGAAGATGCGCGTGGCGCTCGCCGCCCTCCTGTTCTCCGCGCCCGACGTGTTGCTGCTCGACGAACCGTCGAACCACCTCGACCTCGAAGCGGTGATGTGGCTGGAGGATTTCCTCAAATCCTATCGCGCGACGATCCTGCTGGTCAGCCATGAACGTGACTTCCTAAACAATGTCGTCGACCATATCCTGCACCTGCAGGGCGGCAAGGTGACGCTTTATCCCGGCGGCTATGATTCGTTCGAGCGCCAGCGTGCCGAGCGCATGGCACAGCTCGCCGCCGCCAAGGCGAATCAGGATGCGCAGCGCGCCAAGTTGCAGGACTATATCGCCCGCAACTCGGCCCGCGCGTCGACCGCCAAGCAGGCGCAGAGCCGCGCCAAGATGCTGTCCAAGATGCAGCCGATCGCCGAGATGGCGAACGACCCGTCGCTATCCTTCGACTTCCCCGATCCCGATCAGCTGCGCCCGCCGCTCATCACGCTGGACCTGGCGAGCGTGGGCTATGCCGAGACGCCGATCCTGAAGCGGCTGAACCTGCGCATAGACCCGGACGACCGGATCGCGCTGCTGGGTCGCAACGGTAACGGTAAGACGACGCTCGCCCGCCTGCTCGCCGCGCAGCTGACGCCGATGGAAGGCGACATGAACTCGAGCGGCAAGATGCGGGTGGGCTATTTCACCCAGTATCAGGTCGAGGAACTCGACACCGACGATACGCCGCTGGAACATATGACGCGCATCATGCGCGGCGCGACTCCGGCGGCGGTGCGCGCGCAGCTGGGCCGGTTCGGCTTTTCGGGCGACAAGGCGACGACCAAGGTCGGCAAGCTGTCGGGCGGCGAGCGTGCCCGCCTGGCGCTGGCGCTCATCACCCGCGACGCGCCGCACATGCTGATCCTCGACGAGCCGACCAACCACCTCGACGTCGACGCGCGCGAGGCGCTGGTCCAGGCGCTCAACATGTACAAGGGCACGGTCGTGCTGGTCAGCCATGATCGCCACATGCTGGAGATGACGGCGGACCGGCTGGTGCTGGTCGACAATGGCACGGCGAAGGAGTTCGACGGGTCGCTCGACGATTACATCGCCTTCGTTCTGAAGGGCGATGCGGGCCAGGGCGATGCCGCATCCAAGGCGGACCGGGCGGCGAGCAAGAAGGCCTCCGCCGAGCAACGCGAACGCTTCAACGCGATGAAGAAGACGCTGCGCGGCATCGAGGACGAGATGGCCAAGCTGACCCGCGAGCGCGATGCGCTGGACAAGGCGATGAACGATCCCGCAGCGGCCGAACCGCGCCATGCCAAACTGTCGATGGGCGAGTTGAACAAGCGCCGCGCCGAAGTGGTCGACAAGCTGGCCGAGGCGGAAGTGCGCTGGATGGAAGCGGGCGAGGCGATGGAGGCGGCTTGAGCGACCTGAGCGACGTCGGTGCGGGGTGAGGGTATCCCTTGGGCTTCAACTTCCCTCAGCCTGAACGGGGGGTGACGAGTTCACTTGCCCTCATTATACCAGCCCCTGCGAATGCCAGGCCGTACCCCGGCGAAGGCCGGGGTCCAGTTTCTCTAACGCCGGTGGCGCGTCAATCGGCGCGCGGGATACAGTCGCCCGCACATAGTAACTGGACCCCGGCCTTCGCCGGGGTGGTCCAGAATCTTAACCGCGCGCTTCTTCCGAACCTTCTTCGGCGTCATCGGCCGGATTTTCGATCCACGCCTCGACCTCGCCGTTCAGCTTCAGGGTCAGCGGGCGGCCGTGACGGTCGACCTTCTTGCCCAGCGCGACGCGAATCCAGCCTTCGGAAATGCAATATTCCTCGACGTCGCGGCGCTCATTGCCCTTGAAGCGGATGCCGACCCCACGCTGGAGGAGGTCCTGGTCGAAATAGGGGCTGTCCGGGTTGGTGGACAAGCGATCGGGAACGGTATCGGTCATGCCTGCGCCTTAACGCCGACTCGAGGGCGCTGCCAAGCAAAAGCGGCGTCGGGATGGTCCCGACGCCGCCGTCATGCTCAGTTACAGACCCGGACGGGCACGCTACGCCCCCAATAAGGGTCCCACCGCCAGTCGTTCCAGCAGCGCGGCGCATAGCTGCGATATTCATAGACCACCGGCGGCGGGGGCGGCGGCGCATAATAGGGGTCGTAGCCGCGATTATAATAATAGCCGCGATCGACATAGCGCGGCCGGTTGCTGCTCGCGATCGCAGCCCCGACGCCCAGGCCGACGATGCCGCCCAGCAGCGCGCCCGCGACGGCGTCGCCGCCGCGATCGCGGTGGTAATAGCCGCCCCAGCCCCGGCCCCAACGCTGCGCCTCGGCTGGAGCCGCCGCCGTGAGCGCGGTAGCCCCCAAGGCCAGGCCCAACCCCAGCTTCTTCAACACTCCGTTCATACCGAACCTCCGATACTGATACGCCCGGTCCGCTGATGGCAAAACGCGCCCATGGCGTCCGTGTTGCCTTCCCTGCCATGATAGGGCTGAATGGATACGGAATGTAGCGTTTAGTTGCGGTTCAGGAGGAGCGCGCGGCCATGGCCTATTGGCTGTTGAAGTCGGAAGCGGACAGCAATGGCTGGGCCGATCTGGTCCGCGACGGGCGGACCGAATGGGACGGCGTTCGCAACGCAGCCGCCGCCGGGCATCTGCGTGGCATGAAGCCGGGCGATTCGGCGATCTTCTATCACAGCGGCAAGGACAAGGCGGCGGTGGGGATCGCGACCATCACCCGCGCCGCGAAAGCCGATGGCGATGACGGGCGCTGGGTCTCGGTCGAGATCGCGCCCGACCGGCCATTGCCCTGCTCCGTCACGCTGACAGCGATGAAGGCAGAGGCCAAGCTCGCTGACCTGCCGATGCTGCGCCAGTCCCGCCTGTCGGTGTCGCCGGTCGGCGAAGCCGAGTGGACCGTTCTGATGACGATGGCGGGGCTTTGACCGTCACCCCAGGCAATAGGCATAGTCCGCCGCCTCCCGCACCTGCTCGGGCGTCGGGCGGACGCCGGTGTAGAGGACGAATTGTTCGAGCGCCTGGATGGTTGCGACCTGGGTGCCGGTAATCACCCGCTTGCCCATGTCTCGCGCGACGGTCAGGAAGCGCGTTTCCGGGGGATATTGCACCACGTCGAAGGCGATTTCCGCCCGCGCGATCATCGCCTCGGGGAAAGCGAGCTGCTGCTCATTTCCCCCGGTCATGCCGATCGGCGTGACGTTGATGAGCAACGGCGCGCCCTCGCCCAGTTCCGAAGCCCAGCCGAATCCGTAAAGCTCCGCCAGTGCACGTCCAAGCGCCTCGTTACGCGCGACGATGCGACCGTTCGTGAAGCCAGAATCGCGCAAGGCCGCCGCTACCGCCTTCGCCATCCCGCCCGATCCGCGCAGGACAAAGGGCGTGTTGCGGTCGATATCAGCAATCAGTTCGACGACCGCGGCATAATCGGTGTTGTAACCGGTCAGCCGCCCGTCATCGTTGACGATGGTATTGACGCTGTCGATCGCCGCTGCCGATCCGGCCAGCCCGTCGAGCAACGGAATGACCGCCTCCTTGAACGGCATGGAGATGGCACAGCCGCGAATGTTCAGCGCCCGTATGCCGCCCACCGCCGCCGCCAGATCGGTCGTGCTGAACGACTTGTAGACATAGTCGAGTCCAGTCAGCTCATAGAGCCGGTTGTGGAAGCGCGACCCGAAATTGCCGGGCCTGGCCGACAGCGACATGCACAGCCGCGTATCGCGACCGATGGGGGGCTTGGTGATCATGTCACAGGTCTAGCGGAGTGGTGGTTCGGGTGCATCCCCCCTGGTTTCCTTGGCCTTCGGCTTCGCTCAGGCTGAGTGAAGTCGAAGCCCCCGCCCCCACCTACCCCCGCATCTCGCCCGCAATCGTCCGAACCAGCGCTGCAGCAGGCATGGCGCGGGCCAGCGGCGCCCCCTGCCCCGCCCATTGCGCCCCGTAACCGTCTTCGCCCCGCGCCTTGGCAACGGCATTCAGCGCCTTCCCCGCGTCATAGGCAATCGGATAATCGGGCACTGCCGCCGTCAAGGTCTCGTCCAGCGCGGTGAAACGATTGGCCAGGCACCGCGCCGGCCGCCCCGAAATCGCGCGGGTCATCACCGTATGCGCGGCTCCTTCCCCCATCAGCGCCGCGCGGTAGGAAGCGTCCGCCGCGCTTTCGGGACAGGCGATGAAGGCCGTCCCCAGCTGCGCCGCGACCACACCCAGCGCTAGAACCGCCGACACGCCCGCACCGTCCATGATCCCGCCGGCCGCGATTACCGGCAGCCGCGTCCGCATCACCAGCAACCGGGCCAGCGCCAGCGTGCCCAGCCGATCGTCCGCTGCATCGGGATCGAAGACACCACGATGGCCGCCCGCCTCATATCCTTGCGCGACCAGCACATCGATCCCGGCACGCTCGGCCGCCTGCGCCTCGGCTAGCGAGGTCACGCTGGCCAGCAACCGGCATCCCGCCTGTTTCAACGCGGCGATGCGGGGACCATCTGGCAGGTCGAAGTGAAAGCTGACCACCGCCGGTTTCGCTTCGACCAGCAGCGCCAGCATTGCATCGTCCTGCGCAAAGCTGGGGTAGATTGCGCGCAACGCGGCTGGCGGCTTGGCGTCGAACCGGGCGAAGGCGGGGCGAAGCGCGTCGCACCACGCCGCCTCGCGCGCCGGATCGGGCATGGGCGGGGCATGGACGAAGAGGTTGACGTTGAACGGCCGATCGGTCCGCTCGCGCGTCTCGGCGAGCATCCGCGCCGCAGCCGCCGTATCGCTCGCCCCGATCGCGATCGCGCCCAGCCCGCCGCCCGCATTCACCGCCGCTGCCATGGCGGGCGTCGACACTCCCGCCATGGGCGCTTGCAGGATCGGCAGGTCAAGGCTCAAATCGCCCGGAACCCCCATTAACGGGGCGCCTTGGCTCCCTCCACGGCGGCCTGGGGATCGACCGAGGGCGCGCCCTTGGCGGGCGTACCGGTATTGGCGATCGATCCAGTGTCGCCGCGCACATCCTCCTCGACCTTGTTGACCGCCGCATCCGCGCCATTGGCCGGGGCGTCACCCGCCGCTGGTTCGGCCTTGGCCGCCGGAGCGGCCGGGAGCGGCAGGTTCGATCCCTGCTGGTTGAGGTACAGGATGACGTTCGCACGGTCCTGCGGGTTGGAAAGCCCGGCAAAGGTCATCTTGGTGCCGGGTGCGAATTTGCGCGGAGAGGTCAGCCACGCATTCATCTTGTCCCAGTCCCATTTGCCGCCGACCGCCTTCAGCGCGTCGGAGAAGGCGAAGCCCGCTTTCCCTTGCGCGATCGCCTCGCCCATCGTGGCATAGAGATTGGGGCCGATGCCGTTCGCGCCACCCTGGTTGATGGTGTGGCACGCGGCGCATTTCTTAAACACTTCCGCGCCCTTGGCCGCGTCGGCGGTCGGCAGCAGCGAGGCGATCGGCACTTCGGCGGCACCACCGCCCGCGCCCTCTGCCTCTACGCCCTCAATCGCATAGCCCATTTTTTCGGGGCGTTCTTCGTGGAAGATCATGCCGCCGACGATCGAAAGGCCTAATGCGGTGCCTGCCGCACCCAGCACCCATCCCGCGATCGTATTGGTCTTTAGGTCCATCGCGTTTCGCTGCCCCGCCAATATCTCTCCTGAACGCGAACCTTAGGTGCGGCTTTCGCGAACGGCAAGTTCTGCTTCCCTTGATCGTGTGACGCGCGCGCTTTACGCCGCTGACCCATGGACAATTACGCCGCCCCCGCCCGTCCGATCGTCGAGGCGATGACCGCCGCCGCCTTGGCTGAACCGGCCCGTGCCGTCGCCTTTCAGGGCGCGCCCGGCGCCAACAGCCATGTCGCGGCGACCGAGGTGTTTCCGGACGGCCTGCCCCTGCCCTGTTTCGATTTCGCCGACGCGCTGGAGGCGGTGAAGACCGGCAAGGCCGACCGCGCGATCATTCCGATCGAAAATTCGCTGCACGGGCGCGTCGCCGACATCCATTTCCTGCTCCCCGAATCCGGGCTCGTCATCACCGGCGAGCATTTCCTGTCGATCCGCCACGCGCTGATGGCCACCGGCGGGCGCGACGGGCTGGTCGAGGCGATGAGTCATCCGCAGGCGCTGGGCCAGTGTCGCCACTGGCTGCGCGCGCACGGCATTCGCCCGATCGCCTATGCCGACACCGCGGGCGCTGCAGCGCGGGTCGCGGAGATGAACGATCCGCGCGTCGCCGCGCTCGCCCCGCCGCGTGCCGCCGAGCTGTACGGCCTGAACCTGCTGGCCGAGGATATTTCGGACGGCGAGCGTAACATGACCCGCTTCGTCGTGTTGGCGCGGGGTGGCCAGCCGCCGGTGGGCGACGGCCCCTGGATGACCAGCCTGATCTTCGAAGTGAAGAATATTCCCGCCGCACTCTACAAGGCGATGGGCGGATTCGCGACCAACGGCGTCAACATGACCAAGCTGGAAAGTTATCAGCGCGGCAGCAGCTTCGCGGCGACGGAGTTTTATTGCGACGTGGTCGGACGCCCCGGCGAAGCGGCCTTCGACCGCGCGATCGAGGAACTCGGCTTCCACAGCAAATGGGTGCGGGTGCTGGGCACCTATGCCCAGGCGCGACAGCGGGGGTAATCTATTCCTCCCTTCGCAGGGAAGGGGAACCGCCAGGAATCGATGGTGGCGGGGGGCTTCCACGTAGGACGTCCATGAAGGCACGCCCCGCCGTCAGGCCTTCGGCCTGCCACCTCCCCGTACCGGGGAGGATTATTCGGCCCACGCCTCCAGCAATGTATGCGCAATGGCATAGGACGGCGGCACGCCGAATCGCGACGCATTCCCCGCCAGCGCCGCGCGCACCTCGTCGCGCGACACCCACATCGCGTCTTCCAGCTCGGTTCTGTCGATGGTCAGCCGGTCGTCGATCGCCGTGGCGACGCATGCGATCATCAGCGAGGACGGAAACGGCCAGGGCTGGCTGGCGATATAGCGCACGTCACGCACGCGGATGCCCGCTTCCTCGAACAACTCGCGTGCCACCGCTTCCTCGATCGATTCGCCGGGCTCCAGAAATCCCGCCAGCGCCGAGTAACGCCCCGGCGGAAAGGCAGGCTGGCGGCCCAGCAGCGCGCGGCCGTCATGTTCGGCGATCATGATGACGACCGGGTCGACGCGGGGGAAATGCTCGGTGCCGCACGCCGGGCAGCGCCGTGCCCAGCCCGCACGGAACGGCTCGGTCGCATGGCCGCACTTCGCGCAAAAGCCGTGCCGCGCATGCCAGTCGATCACCGACCGCGCCGCCGCATAGGTCGCCGCCTCCCCCGCCTCCAGGGCATGGAGTGCGGCGATCATCTCGAACGACCGGCCCATCGCGGGTTCCGGGACCAGCCGTGCGAAATACGGCGTCGCATCCTCGATGCCCAGCAGCACATGGTCTTCCGGAGACGCCGCCGGATCGATCGCGGTCCAGCCCAGCCGCCCGTCCTGCATGAGGGGCTGATAGGCGTCGAGGATCAGCAGCCTCGCCGCCGGATCGGCCAGCGCCGCCGCAAACGCCGCAGGATCATGTCGCAGCTGGTCGGCGCGGTCGAGCCGCCCGCCGGTAAAGCCGAGTTCCTTCACTTCGCGCTATGCCCAAGGTCTTGATGGAGCGTCGCCGCCAGATCGCGGCGTAGCGGATAGCGGTCGGCGGGGAAGTAATTGACCATGACGACCCCGCGCATTTGCCGGGCCGGATCGACATAGGCGATCGTGCCCGCCGCCCCGCCCCACCCATAGGTGCCCTTGCCCGGACCGCCCGGCGTATCGGCCAGCGTCACCGATCCCCCCGCGCCGAAGCCGGTCGGCACCTCGCCTGCGCTGCCTCCGGTCGCCCCCGAGACGGAGCCATAGGTGACACCGGCGGGCAGCAGGTTGGACATGGCGAGCCTGACGGTCTCCGGCTTCATCACGCGCACGCCGTCCACCTGGCCGCCATTTTGCAGCATCTGGAGGAAGCGGTCATAATCGCGCGCCGACATCACCAGCCCCGCGCCGCCATAGGGAAAGCTGGGCCGCTGGCGAAAGACCGAATTCGCCGCCGGGTCGATCGGCACCATCCGGTCGCCCAGGAACGTGTAATTGCTGACCAACCGGTTCGCGGCCGAGGCGGGCACCTGCCAATAGCTGGAATTCATCTTCAGCGGCGTGAACAGCCGCGTCTGGACGAACCGCTCGAACGGCATCCCCGCGACCTTTTCCACCACCGCCGCCATCACGTCGAGGCCGATCGAATAGCTCCACTTCGTCCCCGGCTCGGCGATCAGCGGCAGCGCAGCGACGCGCTCGGCGAATTGCTGGAGGCTGACGGGGCGGGTTGGCCGAACCTTGGCCTCGACCTGCGCATTGGCGGCGAAGGGCACGATCCCCAGCCGCTCATATTCCTTCAGCAGCGGCCCCTTGGTCGTGATGCTGTACCCCAACCCGGCCGTATGGGTCAGCAAGTTGCGAATGGTGATCGGACGCGTCGCGGGCCGCGTCTGCAACGAAGCATCGGGGTTGGTCAGCACCCGCATCTGCTGGTACGCCGGATAGATGTCGGACACCGGCTGATCGAGTTTCAGCTTGCCGTCCTCGATCAGGATCATCGCGGCCATGGCGGTGATCGGCTTGGTCATCGAATAGACCCGCCACAGCGTATCGGGGCCGACGGCTGGCGCGTCCGGCTCCAATCCGGTGCGCCCCGCCGAGACGAAGACCGCCGGCTGGCCCGGCGTGCCAATCGCAGCGACAATTCCCGGCATCTTGCCGGTACGGACATAGCTGTCGAACAGCGCCTGGGTCGCGGGTAGCCCGGCGACGCTGGCGTGAGCGCGGGGTTGCGCGATCTGTGCCGGGGCAGCGGCACTCAACAGCGCCAGCATCGCCCCGCCCGTCATCATCACTCGACGCATCATCGGCATCAGGCCCTTTTAAAATGATCGGCTGCCCGCGCGAACAAGGTGGGCAGCCCTGCGGTTCCCAGATCCGCGATGGGCCACCATTCGCCCACCGCCGAATCATCGAGCCCGCCCTCGGATCTGGCAAGCGCCAATTCCAGTTCGAAATGCGTGAAGCCGTGAACGACCGTTTCGTTCAGCATCGTCCACGGCCCCCTGCCCGGCGCGCCGGCCAGGCCCGGCCGATCATCCGCCCATGGTCCGGTCGGCAGCGCGCGCATACCGCCCAGCATCCCCTTGTCCGGGCGACGGACCAGCCAGACCCGCCCCTCGCGCTCGATCCAGAATACGGTGCCGTGGCGATAGGGCCGCTTCTTTTTCGGTGCCTTGGCCGGAAGCGTCTCGGCGATCCCCTCTGCTCGTGCCCGACAGTCGAGTGCGAGCGGGCAGAGCAGGCATTGCGGCTTCCTCACGGTACAGATCGACGAGCCCAGATCCATCATCGCCTGCGCGAAATCCCCCGATCGCGCGTTCGGGGTGATGCGGTCGGTCGCCTCACGGATGGCGGGCCGGGCTGAGGGGAGCGGCACCTGAATCGCAAACAGCCGGGCGACGACACGCTCGACATTGGCATCGACGACCACCGCGCGCTCGCCGAACGCGATCGCCGCGACCGCCGCCGCCGTATAGGCTCCCAGCCCCGGCAAGGCGCGAAGCCCCGCCTCGGTCGACGGGAAATGCCCGCCATGCTCGGCGACCACCGCCCGCGCCGCCTTCACCAGATTGCGCGCGCGGGCATAATAGCCCAGCCCCGCCCAGGCGGCCATGATGTCCTCGTCCGAGGCGGCGGCCAGACTGGCTACATCGGGCCAGCGCGCCACCCAGGCGGTGAAGCGCGGGGTCACCGCCGCCACCGTCGTCTGTTGCAGCATCACCTCGGACAGCCAGACTCGGTACGGATCGGCCACCTCCCCCGGCTTGGAGCGCCAGGGCAGGTCGCGTGCGTGCCGGTCATACCAGGCGAGCAGCCGGGCGGCAGGATTGTCGGGCGATGATGAATGCTTGGCGTCCACCGGCCCGCTATGGCATGGAGCCCGATATGAGCAAGCGCGTCCGCGCCCCCCAGGAGCCGCCCCCCCGATCGAATCGCCCTCGCGCGGTATCCGAACTGCTGCCCGCGATCGGCGGCGCGGCCTTTCGCCGTTTCGGCTTTGTGCAGAGCGCCATCGTCAGCCGCTGGCCGGATATCGTCGGCCCGCGCCTTTCGACCGCCAGCGCGCCCGAATCGATCCGCTTTCCGCAGGGCGAGAAGCAGAATGGCGTGCTGACGCTGGTCGTGCGCGGGGCGCACGCGCCGATGATGCAGCATATCGCGCCCGAGATCATCGAGCGGGTAAATCGCTTTTTCGGCTATCCGGCGGTCGCGCGGTTGCAGATCCGCCAGGGCGAATTGCCGATGGCCGCGCCCAAGCGGGCCGCACCGCCCAAGCCCCAGCCGGTGCCGCCCGAAATGGGCGACGGTCTGCGCCAGATCGCCGATCCGGAGCTTCGCGCCGTCCTCGAATCGCTTGCCGCGGGCGTCGCAGCGACGCGCGGCCTTCCCAAGGTGTCGTGATGCGTCTTTTCCTGTCGCTGGCCGCGATCGGCCTCGCCCTGTCCGCCGGTTCGGCCCAAGCCGCCCAAGCTCAGCGCAAAGCCGCCAATTGGGCGACCCATATCAGCCAGACGCCCACCGGTGCCTATGTCATCGGCAATCCGGCGGCGCGGGTGAAGCTGGTCGAATATGTCAGCTATACCTGCCCGCACTGCGCCGATTTCACCACCCAGTCGGCGGCGGTTCTGAAGGGGCAGATGGTGCGATCGGGCTCGACCAGTATCGAGATTCGCCATTTCATCCGCGACCGGCTGGACCTGGCCGCCGCGCTGATCGCCCGTTGCGGCGGAGCGGCGCGGTTCGCCAGCCTGCACGATACGATCTTCGCGCAGCAGCGCGACTGGCTGACGCGCGGGATGGAGTTCGATCAGGCCAATGCCCAGCGGATCAGCGCCTATCCGCCCGCCGCCCAGATGCGGGCCGAGGCCGATGGCGCAGGCCTGACCGCGATCGGCAAGAGCGCCGGGCTGACCGATGCACAGATCACCGCTTGTCTTTCGGACCGTGCCGCCACCGACCGGGTGGTCGCGATGACCACCGCGGCCCCCGATACGATCGAGGGGACGCCCGGCTTCTTCATCAACGGCAAGCAGGCGATGGGCGTGTTCACCTGGGACAAGCTGCAGCCGCTGTTGCGCGCAGGCGGCGCCCGCTAAATTCTTCTTTTTTCTTCGGAGCATATGTCGATGAAGTCTCGCCTTCTCCTCCTCGCCCTTCCGCTCGCGCTGGCCGCCTGCGGCGGCGGCAATGGCGACGCCAACAGCAGCGCCCCCGCCGCCTCGCCGGTCGCTGCGGTGCCCGCGCCTGCGGGCAAGGACTGGACCCAGGTCGTCAGCAAGACCGCCGAAGGCTATGTGATGGGCAACCCCGACGCGCCCATCAAGCTGGTCGAATATGGCTCGCGTCTATGCCCGGCCTGTGGCGCCTTCGCGCGGGAGGGTTATGAGCCGCTGACCAACAACTACGTCAAATCGGGCAAGGTCAGCTGGGAATTCCGCGAATTCCTGATCCACGGCGCGCCCGACCTTCCCCCCGCGCTGCTTGGCATCTGCGCCGGCGAGGCGACCTTCTTCCCGGTGCTGGAACAGATGTACCAGTCGCAGCAGGGCTTCAACGACAAGCTTCAGGCGATGCCGCCTGCGATGCAGCAGCAGCTCCAGAACGCCAAGCCGGTCGACGTCATCAAGGCGCTGGCCGATCAGATGGACCTCATCAACTTCGTCAAGCAGCGCGGCATTCCCGAGGCCAAGGCGCGCCAGTGCCTGAGCGACATGACGCAGATCGACCGCCTGACCAAGCAGACTCAAGATCGCGGCGCCGACGGCACGGTGACGGGTACGCCGACCTTCATCCTGAACGGCAAGCCGCTCAAGGGCGCGGTCAGCTGGTCCGACGTCCAGGCGGCGTTGAAGAACGCGGGCGCGTAAGCTCGGCTTTCCGGATTACGGGAAAGGCGGTCGGGCGATGGTCCGGCCGCCTTTTTCCATGCCCGTTGCCGCGGGTCGCAACGCCGCCCATGGTGTGCAAAGCGATGCGGGGAAGGCCATAGCGAGGCGGATGGACCGGCCCCTCCCCGCCCGCACCCCGAGCGAATTCCGTGGCCTTCGACTTCGCTCCGGCTGAACGAACGTCGGGATAATGGAACAGACACAAAAAAGGCCCGGGGATCGCTCCCCAGGCCTTTCTTTGGCTGTGTCGCAACGACAGGCCGGTCCGGTTCCCGGCGGAGGATATCCCCCACCGGTTCCCGATCCGGCTTAGAAGTCCATGCCGCCCATGCCGCCCATGCCGCCGCCGGCGGGCATGGCGGGCGACTTGTCTTCGGGCAGCTCGGCCACGGTGGCTTCCGTGGTGATGAGCAGGCCCGCGACCGACGCCGCGTTCTGGAGCGCGGTGCGGACGACCTTGGTCGGGTCGATCACGCCAGCGGCGACCAGGTTCTCATAGGTGTCGGTCGACGCGTTGAAGCCGAACGAGGTGTCGTTCTGGTCGAGCAGCTTGCCCGACACGACCGCACCGTCATGGCCGGCGTTCTGAGCGATCTGGCGAACCAGCGCGGTCAGCGACTTGCGAACGATGTCGATGCCACGGGTCTGGTCGTCATTGACGCCCTTCAGGCCGTCCAGCGCCTTGGTCGCGTACAGCAGCGCCGTACCACCACCGGGGACAATGCCTTCTTCGACCGCCGCGCGGGTCGCGTGCAGCGCGTCGTCGACGCGGTCCTTGCGCTCCTTGACCTCGACCTCGGTCGCACCGCCGACCTTGATGACGGCCACGCCGCCAGCGAGCTTGGCGAGACGCTCCTGGAGCTTTTCGCGGTCGTAATCGCTGGTGGTGTTCTCGATCTGAGCACGGATCGCCTCGGTGCGGCCCTTGATCGCGTCGGCATCACCCGCACCATCGACGATGGTGGTGTTGTCCTTGTCGATCGTGACGCGCTTGGCGGTGCCCAGCATGCCGACGGTGACGGTCTCGAGCTTGATGCCCAGGTCTTCCGAGATCAGCTCGCCCGCGGTCAGGATGGCGATGTCTTCCAGCATCGCCTTGCGACGATCGCCGAAGCCCGGAGCCTTGACCGCTGCGACCTTCAGGCCGCCGCGCAGCTTGTTGACGACCAGGGTCGCCAGCGCTTCGCCTTCGATGTCCTCGGCGATGATCAGGAGCGGACGGCCCGACTGGACGACGGCTTCCAGGATCGGGAGCATCGCCTGCAGGTTCGACAGCTTCTTCTCGTGGATCAGGATGTACGGGTCGTTCAGTTCGACCGTCATCTTTTCCGGGTTGGTGATGAAGTAGGGCGACAGGTAACCACGGTCGAACTGCATACCCTCGACGACGTCGAGCTCGAACTCGAGGCCCTTGGCCTCTTCGACGGTGATGACGCCTTCCTTGCCGACCTTTTCCATGGCTTCGGCGATCTTCTCGCCGACTTCACGGTCGCCATTGGCCGAGATGATGCCGACCTGGGCGACTTCGTTCGAGCCCGAAACGGGCTTCGAGCGGGCCTTGATGTCCTCGACGACCTTGGTGACAGCGATGTCGATGCCGCGCTTCAGATCCATCGGGTTCATGCCGGCCGCGACCGACTTCATGCCCTCGCGGACGATCGCCTGGGCCAGGACGGTCGCGGTGGTGGTGCCGTCACCGGCGATGTCGTTGGTCTTCGACGCCACTTCGCGCACCATCTGCGCGCCCATGTTCTCGAACTTGTCCTTGAGTTCGATTTCCTTGGCGACCGAAACGCCGTCCTTGGTGATGCGCGGGGCACCGAACGACTTGTCGATCACGACGTTGCGGCCCTTCGGACCCAGCGTGACCTTGACGGCATCGGCGAGGATGTCGACGCCCTTCATGATGCGCTCACGCGCGTCGCGCGAAAACTTGACTTCCTTGGCTGCCATGGTGGCTACCCTTTCAATCTGGAATTGTCGTAAAAAACGGGAGAAGGATCAGTCTCAGCCGATGATGCCGAGAATGTCCGATTCCTTCATGATGAGCAGGTCTTCACCGTTCACCTTGACCTCGGTGCCCGACCACTTGCCGAACAGAATGCGGTCGCCCGCCTTCACGTCCAGCGGCGTGACCTTGCCGTCTTCGGCCTTGGCGCCCGAACCGGCGGCGACGACCTCGCCCTCCTGGGGCTTTTCCTTGGCGGTATCCGGGATGATGATCCCGCCAGCCGTCTTTTCCTCGGCCTCGACGCGACGGACGAGAACGCGGTCGTGCAACGGACGAAAGTTCATTGCCATATCCCTTTAATCTGGCGTGTTACACTTTTCTGGCACTCAAGCCATGCGAGTGCCAACGCCACCGGATATGTGAACGGCCATTCAGGCCGTCAACGCCCCGGCCAAAAAAATTTTCGCGGGATTGCGGCCGGGCCGGAACAAAAAAAATGACAACATGGACTGCGTGTTGATCTCATAACACGGGGCATTGCCGCGCTTTCGCTGCTGGGCTAGCGATACCGCATGACCGACGCCCGCGCCGACGCCCTTCCGCCCGCCTCCCCGCTCGATCAGGATTTCAGCCGACCGGGGCGCAAGCCCGGCGGGCGCAGCGGCTGGCGGCTGGTACGCGGCGCCTGGCGTCTGCTGGTCGGCATCAAGGATTTCCTGGTGCTGGCCGCGATGCTGCTCTTCTTCGGCCTGATCTTTGCCGCGCTCAACGCCCGGCCGGGGACCAAGGCGATCACCGACGGCGCGCTCCTGTTGAAACTGGACGGCCCGATCGTCGAGCAGCCCGAAACGATCGCGCCGCTCGCCATGCTGTCGGGCGGCAGCGTGCCGCACCAATATCGCCTGCGCGATCTGGTCCGCGCGATCGACGCGGCCAAGGACGACGGTCGCGTGAAGGTTCTGGTGCTCCATCTGGATGCGTTCGGCGGCGCCTATCCCGCTGCCTTGCAGGAAGTGGGCAACGCGATCCAGCGCTTCCGCAAGGGCGGCAAGCCGGTGCTGGCCTATGCCACCGCCTATACCGACGGCGCATACCGGCTGGCCGCGAACGCCAGCGAAATCTGGGTCAATCCGCTGGGCGGCACGCTGTTCACCGGGCCGGGCGGCAATCAGCTTTACTATAAGGGGCTGATCGACAAGCTGGGCGTGACCACCCATGTCTATCGCGTCGGCAAGTTCAAATCCTTTGTCGAACCCTATATCCGCGCCGACCAGAGCCCCGACGCCCGCGCCGCGTCGCAGGCGCTCTACGGCACGCTGTTCGCCCAGTGGCGCGAGTCGGTCGCCCAGGCGCGCCCCAAGGCCCAGCTCGACAGCTTCCTGACCCAGCCCGACCGCGCCGTCCTGGCGTCGAACGGCAACATCGCCGACGCGAACCTGAAGGCGGGGCTGGTCGACAAGCTGGGTGACAAGCTGGCTTTCGGCAAGCGCGTGGCCGAGATTGCCGGGGCCGAGGCGAACAAGCCCGCAGGCTCGTTCCGCACCATTTCCTATGCCGCCTGGGTCAAGGCCAACCCGCTGCCGACCAAGGGCGATGCGATCGGCGTGCTGACCATCGCGGGCAATATCGTCGATGGCGAAGCCGGTCCCGGCACCGCAGCGGGCGAGACGGTGTCCAAGGCATTGCTCGAAGGCCTCGCCGAGAAGAAGCTGAAGGCGCTGGTCGTGCGCGTCGATTCGCCGGGGGGATCGGTGCTGGCGTCCGAGCAGATCCGCCAGGCGATTCTGGAGGCCAAGCGGCAGAAGCTGCCCGTCATCGTCTCGATGGGCGGCCTTGCGGCGTCGGGCGGTTACTGGGTCTCCACCCCGGCCGACCTGATCTTTGCCGAGCCGGGGACGATCACCGGGTCGATCGGCATTTTCGGCATCATCCCGACCTTTGAGAACACGCTCGCCAAGATCGGCGTGACCACCGACGGAGTGAAGACCACGCCGCTGACCGGCCAGCCGGACGTGCTGGGCGGGACGACGCCGATGCTCGACACCATCCTGCAGGCGGGGATCGAGAATGGCTATCGCCAGTTCCTGTCGCGCGTCGCAGAGGCGCGCCACATGACGCCCGAAAAGGTCGACACCATCGCGCAGGGCCGGGTCTGGGACGGCGGCACCGCGCGCCAGATCGGACTGGTCGACCGGTTCGGCACCCTGTCAGACGCCATCGCCGAGGCCGCCCGCCGCGCCAAGCTGGACCCGGCCAAGGTCCATGCCGAGTATCTGGAGAAGAAGCCGGGCTTCGCCGCGATGCTGGCAGAAGGGTTCGACAGCGATGACGACAGCCAGCAGGGCGGCGACGTCTTCGCCATCGCTGCCGCCGAACGTCGTGCGATCGCCGCCCGTGCCCTGGGCGACGTTGCGCGGCTGGCGCGGGGCGGGTCGGTCCAGGCCCGCTGCCTGGAATGCGGTGCGCTGGGTCCGGTGGGCACGTCGAGCGACGAGCGGCTGCTCGACCTGCTGATCGCGAAGCTGGGGTATTGATCCCCAAACTTCGTTCACGCTGAACGGACGCAGGAATACGGACCCCGGAAATCGGAGGCCTTCCGAACGGCGTATCTGCGCGCTACGCAGGCCCATTCCTTCTGGAGACGCCCCCCGCATGATCGCCATCCGCGCCGCCCGCCCCGAAGACGCCGCCGCCATCGCCGCCATCTATGCCCCGCATGTGCTGGCCGGTGTCGTCTCGTTCGAGACTCAGGCTCCCGACGCCGACATGATGCGCGCGCGGATGGAAGGGGCCGATGGCCTCTATCCCTGGATCGTCGCGACACTCTCTGACGAAAATGGACATGAGGAAGGCGTGATCGGCTATGCCTATGCCGCCCGGTTCCGCGAGCGTGAGGCCTATCGCTGGGTAGTCGAGACCACCATCTATGTCGCCGACGTGTCGCAGCGTTCGGGCGTCGGGCGGCTTCTTTACGAAGCGCTGGTGGACACGCTGACCGCGCAAGGCTTCACCCAGGCCATGGGCGTGATCGCGCTGCCCAATGATGGCTCGATCAAGTTGCACGAAGCGGTCGGCTTTCGCCGCGCGGGCGTGTTTCGCGAGGTCGGCCATAAGCATGGCCGCTGGATCGATGTCGGATATTGGCAGCGCGAACTGGCGGAGCCCGCCCCCCACCCCGCCGAACCGAAACGCTTCACCGATGTCGGCGTGGTACGCGATCCGGTGGCGGGGAAGCATCGCTGACCCGACCATGGGCGGACCAACTCGTCCGCCCTACGATGATCAACGGAACACGAAGAACGGCGCGCCGGGTTTCCAGTTGATGCGGTTGATCCAGACCGAGGCGACGGGCTGGCCATCGGCGGCGACGGCGGGTCGGAACTTCGCGCGCTTGGTCGCCGCGGCGCAGGTCGCGTCCTGAAAAGCCTTGTCGCCGCCCGATTTGGTGACTTCGCATTTCTGGACGGTGCCATCCGCGCCGACGAGCAGGCGGATGATGACGGCGCCTCCCATGCCCATATGGTTCAAGCCGGAGGGATAGTCCTCCGGCCGGAACCAGTTGGCCGGGTTTTCCACGGGCTCCGGCATATTCTCGAGCTGACGCTGCTGCGCAGGATCGAGCCCCCAGGACGCGATCAGATTGTCCGCGCATTTGTCGAGCGCCGCGAGCGGACTCTTCATCGACCCGAGATCGAAACGCGCGGCATAGCGACCGACGAAGCGGATACCGAGGATCGTCGGCTGGCCGGCGTCCACGTCGCTGCGCAGTGCCTTGGGCAGATCGACATCGGGCTGGAAGCGGAGCGTGGCCAGCCCGCCGCTCGTGCCAGCGAAGCCCTGGGCGTGCATACCGGGCACTTCGGCGACCGTGGTGGTCGACACGGATACGGATTGCCGGTCGTCCGTCACCGGGAAAGACCGGCCCGCCAACCCCATCTCCAATCGGTCGCGAAGATCGTATCGGCTGATCTGCAACAGGATCTGATCCTTGCCCTCGCCAAAGTTCCGCATCAGGCGACATTCGGTCGGGGCATAGTCCACTTGCCATTTCGAGGACGGCGCGAGGGGCGGCTTTGGTTCGGCGGCAGCCGAGGCGATTTGCGGCAGAATGCTACCCGCCATGATGGCCATGCCCACCCAGATCGGGATCGTTCGACCGCGCATCATTTTCCCCCTCCAGGTCCGACGTCAAAACCGTCGATACGCCGGGAGAATGACATGATTATTGCCAGTGCCCAATGACAATATCGTCATCCCGTCTGTTGTCCGGCCCACCCCGTCCCCGCCATACCAATCTAAGGCTTGGCTTTGCGCACGCGCTTTGGCTAACGCCGTAGGGAAAGCCCCACCGGGCACGTCAAGGAAGGAACAGGCATCATGGCTGCCGACTGGTCGACGATCGAATCGCTCCCGCAGACCCCGCTTCTCGATCTTTTCGCGAATGATCCCAACCGGCTGGCGTCGCTCAGCCTTGATGTGGCGGGTATCCATTTCGACTGGTCCAAGACCCATCTGACCCCCGAAGCCGTCGCCGCCTTCGTGGAGCTGGCCAAGGCCAAGGGGCTCGCTGCCAAGCGCGATGCCCTGTTCGGCGGCGAGGTCGTCAACGTCACCGAGGGCCGCGCGGTCGAGCACACCGCCGAGCGTGGCGAGGGCAACCCCGAAAGCGTCGCCACGGCCCGCGCCTCGCACGCCCGGATGCGCGCGCTGATCGACGCCATCGAGGCAGAAGCGCTGGGGCCGATCCGCCATGTCCTGCACATCGGCATCGGCGGCTCGGCGCTCGGTCCCGACCTGCTGGTCGATGCGCTGGGCCGCGATACCGACCGTTACGACGTGGCGATCGTATCGAACGTCGACGGCGTCGCGCTGGAGGAGGTGTTCAAGCGCTTCGATCCCGCCGCCACGCTGCTGGTGGTCGCGTCCAAGACCTTCACCACCACCGAGACGATGCTCAACGCCACCTCGGCGCTGCAGTGGATGACCGAGAACGGCGTCGAGGACCCCTATGGCCGCGTCATCGCGCTGACCGCCAACCCCGACAAGGCAGTCGAATGGGGCGTGGACGAAACCCGCATCCTGTCCTTCGCCGAATCGGTGGGGGGGCGCTATTCGCTCTGGTCGACCATCGGTTTCCCCGCCGCGCTGGGCCTTGGCTGGGACGCGTTCGAGGAATTGCTGGAAGGCGCGGCCGAGATGGATCGCCATTTCCGCCTGACCGACCTGGCGCAGAACGCCCCCGCGCTCGCCGCCTTTGCCGACCTCTATTATACCCAGGTCCGCCATGCCGAGACGCGCGCGCCCTTCGCCTATGACGAGCGGCTGCGCCTCCTGCCCTCCTATCTCCAGCAGTTGGAGATGGAGTCGAACGGCAAGGGCGTGACCGTCGATGGCGAGGCCGTAGGCCGCCCCACCGCGGCGATCACCTGGGGCGGGGTCGGCACCGATGCGCAACATGCGGTGTTCCAGCTGCTCCACCAGGGCACCCACCTCGTCCCCGTCGAGTTCATCGCGGTGATCGAGCCGGGCGATGTACTGAGCGACGATCACCATCGCCAGCTGCTGCTCAACGCGTTCGCGCAAGGTGCCGCGCTGATGAAGGGCAAGAAGGTCGATGACCCCGCACGCAGCTATTCGGGCGATCGGCCGTCTTCGACCATCCTGCTCGATACGCTTGACCCGCGCACGCTGGGCGCACTGATCGCCTTCTACGAGCATCGCGTATTCGTGAACGGCGTCCTGCTCGGCATCAACAGCTTCGACCAGTTCGGCGTCGAATTGGGCAAGGAAATGGCCAAGGCCGCCGACCAGGGCGGGCAGGAATTCGATCCCTCGACCGAGGATTTGATCCAGCGGGCGTTCGGCGCGTAATAATCTTCCGCGCTCGCGGGGAGGTGGCAGGCCGCAGGTCTGAAAGAGGGGGGGGCTTCCTCACAGGACAGCCTTTGTGGAACGCCCCCTCCACCATGCTACGCATGGTCCCCCTCCCCGCCGGGGAGGATCGAAGTTTCCGATCACTGTCAGGGGGACGCTGAACTTGGCTCGGCGTTCCCCGTTGTGCTTTTAAGCGGGGCGCACCCTGCACATCTGATTTCCCGGAGAACCGATCCCATGGCTGACTATGACTATGACCTGTTCGTCATCGGCGCGGGCTCAGGCGGCACCCGCGCGTCGCGGGTGGCGGCGGCGCATGGCGCGCGTGTGGCGGTGGCCGAGGAATATCGCGTCGGCGGGACCTGCGTCATCCGGGGCTGCGTGCCCAAGAAGCTGCTCGTCTATGGCGCGCATTTCGCCGAAGATCTGAAGGACGCCCGCCGCTTCGGCTGGCAGGTGCCGAGCGACTGCGAGTTTTCGTGGCAGACGCTACGCGACAATGTCCTGGCGGAGGTCGACCGTCTCAACGGTGCATATAAAAAGACGCTGGAGAGCCACAATGTCGAGATCATCGACCAGCGCGCAACCGTTACCGGGCCGCACAGCGTCCGCCTGGCCGACGGGACAGAGAAGACCGCCGACAAGATCCTGATCGCGGTCGGCGCGCATCCGGCCGTCCCGTCTTGCCCCGGCCACGAACATGGCATCACCTCGAACGAAGCGTTCCATCTGGACTCGATCCCCAAACGCGTGCTGATCGCAGGGGCGGGCTATATTGCCAATGAATTTGCGGGCGTGTTCCACCAGTTCGGCGCGCATGTGACGCTCATCAACCGCAGCAAGGATATCCTGCGCGGCTACGACCTGACGATCCGTGACCGATTGCTCCAGATTTCCATGATGAAGGGGATCGAGTTCCGCTTCGACGCCACCTTCGAGGGGATCGAGAAGCAGGCCGACGGTTCGCTCAGGGTCTCCATGTCGAACCATGCGCCGATCGAGGTCGACCTGGTGATGTTCGCTACCGGCCGGATGCCTAACACCCATGGCCTTGGGCTGGAGAAGGCGGGCGTCGAGTTGGACGATCATGGCGCGGTCAAGGTGGATGAGGACAACCGGTCCACCTGTCCCAGCATCTTCGCGGTCGGCGACGTGACCAACCGCGTGCAGCTGACCCCCGTCGCCATCCGTGAGGGACAGGCCTTTGCCGACACGGTGTTCGGCAACAAACCGACTCGCGTCGATTATGACTGCATTCCGGCGGCGGTATTCAGCCACCCCCCGATGGCCGGCGTCGGCATGACCGAGGCGCAGGCCAAGCAGATGCTGGGATCGGTGCGGGTCTATACTTCCGACTTCCGTCCGATGAAGAATGTGCTGGCGGGCCGCGAGGAGCGCGCCCTGTACAAGATGGTGTGCGACGGCGACACGGGCCGGGTGGTCGGACTGCACATGATTGGCCCCGATGTGCCCGAAATCCTTCAGGCGGCCGCCATCGCGGTGAAGGCGGGGCTGACCAAGGCGCAGTTCGATGCCACCGTCGCGCTGCATCCGACCATGTCGGAGGAACTGGTGCTGATGCGCTGAGACCCCATGCGCCCCCGGTGTGTCACCGGGGGACAGTTCCGCGACTTTGTGACCCATCACGTATCGCGTGAACATTTACCGCCATGCGCGTTTATGGCCGTAGGGGACCGCCAGGCGCCCGAGGATTCGAACGGAAAATGTAATGAGCGAGCAATGCGTTACCTTCGAACAGGTCATCGCTTTTGCCCAAGCGGCAATGGACGGCGCGGATGCGCTGGACCAGCCGCTGGCGGGCAATCACATTGCTGCCGGGCTCGAATTGCTGCGCGTTGCCCGCGAGAATGCCGAACGCGCCCGCTCCTCCGCCTCGTGCTGATCGGTCGCCATCAGTCGTCGTCCGCGATGCCATCATCCAGCGCCGTGGCGCGTCGATGCGCCGGACGGTCCCGCAATCGGCCGATATAGGTCATGATCGCGTCGGTCTTGGGGATCAACCCGAACTGGGTGAACCACATCAGCTGCGCCCCCAGATACACGTCCGCCGCCGTGAAACGCTCACCGGCGATATAGGGATGCTCGGCCACCGCCGCGTCCACGACCCCGACGACCCGATCGAAATCGCCATAGCCCGCCATGCGCTGTTGCTCGTTGGTAGGGGTCACGCCCATGGCGCGGTTGGTGATCGCCGCCTCCAAAGGCCCGGCGGCGAAGAACAGCCAACGATAATAACCCGCCCGCTCATGGGATAGGGGCGCAAGCTCGGCATCGGGAAAGGCGTCGGCCAGATAGGCACAGATCGCCGCCGTTTCGGTTACCACCTGCCCCATATGGACGATGGCAGGCACCTTCATCATCGGGTTGATCGCACGGTATTCGGGCGCGATCATCGTCGATCCGTAATCCAGCACGATGGCCTCATAAGCCGCACCCGTCTCCTCCAGCATCCACCGCGCGATGCGGCCGCGCGACTGGGGGTTGGTATACAGCGTCAGGTCGGCAGTCATACGCGCTCCATGGCGATGTTGAGGTGATTGGTTCAGGCCCGGTCGAGATGACGGTGCAGGAAGGCGATCGTCCGCACCCAAGCCTGGGTCGCGGCCGCGGCGTTATAACGTTCGGCCGAGCCGTCATTGTTGAAGGCATGGTTGACGCCCGGATAGGTGAAGGCCTCGACCGGTCGCCCCGCCTGACGCAGCGCCGCGACCCAGGGCTCGCCGGTCGCATTCACCCGCGCATCCTTGCCTGCATAATGGAGCATCAGCGGCGACTGGACCTTCGCCGCCTCACTGGGATTCGGCGCGGGTCCATAATAGGCCACGCCCGCCGACAGCGCCGAGCCGGCCGCCACGGCCAGCCGATTGACGAACGCCCCGCCCCAGCAGAACCCTACCGCGCCCGCCCGGCCAGTCCCCGTCCTGTCGGCGGCAGCATGGGCTATCATCGCCCGCGCTTGAGCTAGTGCCAGATCATAGTCGAGCGTCCCGATCAGCGTCCGCGCGCGATCCTCGTCCGCCGGGGTCCCCCCTTGCGGCGCGAGTAGGTCGGGGGCGACCGCATGGAACCCGGCGAGCGCCACCCGTCGCGCGACATCTTCGATATGCGGGGTCAGCCCGCGATTTTCATGGATGACCAGCACCGTTCCCAGCCGCTTCGTCACGCCCTTGGGGCTGGCGAGATAGGCGGCCGAGCGCGCCCCGGCCTCCATCCCCTCGCGGCGGTCGATGCGCAGTCGTGCGTCGTGCGGATCGGTGATCGCCGCTGCCGCAGGGCTGGCGGCGATGCCCAGGATCAGCGCTTCGGCCGCCGCCACCGATCCGGCCAGGGCGGTCATCTGGCGCAGCAGCGTCCGCCGGTCGTGATGCTCATGGGTGAAGGCGTCATAGATTCGGACCGCGCGGTCGCGCAGCGAGTCGGCCGGGGGGATATCGGTCATGCGGGCATCCTCCACTCATGATCGCGGGTCCGGCATGGGCACCGACATTCTCGCGATCCTGATAAGGAGTTTAGAGGCGTGCGCGGTCTCGGGCTAGGCTTGATTGGGCGGGGTCGGTACCGAGCCTTCGCCTTCGCTCAGACCGAACCGACCGAGGACGGGTCGGGAGCCGCCCGCCCTTTCGGGAAGCACCGCTTATAAAAGCCGTTCGCCTTCCTTCCGTTCGCGCCTGGCAGTCGAAGCCTACGGGCTGGCGCTCTCGCCATCCCAAAACAAAAGGGCCGCCCCTTCATCAGGGACGGCCCTTTGGTCATCTTGCCGGAACGATCAGGCCCCCAGCGGGCTCGGCGATCCGAACGGACCCGCGCCACGCCGTGTCTTGGGGATCGAGGTCCCCGCCTTGGCGATCGGCACGCTCTTCGTCTTGGGATCGTCGCGACCGATATCGTCGCCCGCGATCAGCTTCTTGATCTCGTCGCCCGACAGAGTCTCATATTCGAGCAGCGCTCCGGCCAGCAGATGGAGCTGATCGACATGCTCGGTCAGCACATGCTTGGCGCGGTGCAGCCCGCCCTCGACGATCGACTTGATCTCGTCGTCGATCAGTTGCGCGGTCTGGTTGGACATGCGCACCGGCTGGCTGGACGAATAGCCCAGGAAGCTCTCGCCTTCCGGCTGCGCATATTCGACCGGGCCTACCTTGTCCGACATGCCCCATTTGGTGACCATGTCGCGGGCCAGACCCGTGGCGTACTGGATGTCGCCGCTGGCGCCGCTCGACACCTTGTCATAGCCGAAGATGATCTCCTCGGCCACGCGACCGCCCATGGCGACCGCCAGGTTCGCGTACATCTTGTCGCGGTGATAGCTGTACGAGTCGCGTTCCGGCAGGCGCATCACCATACCCAGCGCACGGCCGCGCGGGATGATCGTCGCCTTGTGGATCGGATCCGACGCCGGTTCGTGCAGCGCGATGATCGCATGGCCCGCTTCGTGATAGGCGGTCATCCGCTTCTCGTCCTCGGTCATGACCATGGAGCGGCGCTCCGCGCCCATCATGACCTTGTCCTTGGCTTCCTCGAACTCGGCACTGGCGACCAGGCGCTTGCCCTTGCGCGCCGCCATCAGCGCGGCTTCGTTGACGAGGTTGGCGAGGTCGGCGCCCGAGAAGCCCGGCGTGCCGCGCGCGATGACGCGGGCGTCGACGTCGGGGGCGAGCGGCACCTTCTTCATATGGACTTCGAGGATCTTCACGCGGCCATCGATGTCGGGGCGCGGCACCACGACCTGGCGGTCGAAGCGGCCCGGACGCAGCAGCGCGGGGTCGAGCACGTCGGGACGGTTGGTCGCGGCGATGATGATGATGCCCTCATTGGCCTCGAAACCATCCATCTCGACCAGCAGCTGGTTCAACGTCTGCTCGCGCTCATCATTGCCATTGCCCAGGCCCGCACCGCGATGACGGCCGACGGCGTCGATTTCGTCGATGAAGACGATGCACGGCGCCGACTTCTTGGCCTGCTCGAACATGTCGCGCACGCGGCTCGCGCCGACGCCGACGAACATCTCGACAAAGTCCGAACCCGAGATGGTGAAAAAGGGCACGCCCGCCTCACCCGCAATGGCGCGGGCGAGCAGCGTCTTGCCGGTACCGGGCGAGCCGACCAGCAGGGCACCCTTCGGAATCTTGCCACCCAGCCGCGCGAACTTCGACGGGTCCTTCAGGAACTCGACGATCTCCTGCAGTTCCTCGCGCGCTTCGTCGATACCGGCCACATCGTCGAAAGTGACCTTGCCTTCCTTCTGGGTCAGCATGCGCGCGCGGCTCTTGCCGAAGCCCATCGCGCCGCTCGCCCCGCCGCCCTTCTGCATCTGGCGCAGCACGAAGAAGGCGATGCCGATGAACAGCAGGAACGGCAGCGAATTATAGAGCATCAGCATCCAGATGGACGGCCCTTCCTCGGTCTTCGCCGTGAAGGTCACGCCCTTTTCCCGCAGACGCGGGATCAGCTGCGAATCGGGGACCGGGGTCGTGCGGAACTTTTCGCCCGACGAGAGCTGGCCAGTGATCGAGTCGCGCGAGATGGTCGCGGTCTTCACCGTGCCCTCGTCCACCTTGTCGAGGAAGGTGGAATATTCGATCTGATTGCCGCTCTGCGCCGAGGATCCCGCGCCCGACAGGCTGACGAACAAGGCGAGCGCCATCAGGATGCCCACCCAGATCAACAGGCTCTTCATCCAGGGGTTGCCGCCCCCATTGGGATCGGGGCTCTGCTGCTTGTCGTTATCGTTCATCGGTGCCGGATACCTTTCAGCCCTCAAGATAGGCATGGCGAGGTTAATGGCAATGGAACAACACCGATCATTGTGATCGGGACAAAAGCAATCCGCCCGGCACCGGGGAGGATCAGCCTGTCTTCCTCGGGGGCGCGGGCCGGAAGCGCCAGACGCCGGAGCGGACGCTGGCAATTACCCCGGCCTGGGTCGCACGGCTGCCATGCGCCAGCGATTCGAGCAGCTTTTCGATATTGCTCCCGTCGCTCCAGGCCGGCGCCTCGATCCCGGCGATGGCGCGCACCGTGCCGATCGCACGGCGGGCCAGCCGCCGCCCGAGCTCACGCGGCAGGTCGGCCGCCTGAATGCGGACATTGTCGCCGTCGATCTGCGCCCGCTCGTGCCACAACCATTCGACCGTCGCGCGCAGATCGGTATCCGCCTCGGCCAGTTGCGCCGCCGCGCGCGCGAGTTGCGCCACGCCCAGCCATTCATGCCCGTCGAGCAACTGGCGGAAGCGCGTGCGGTCGTGGCGCGGATCGTGATTGGCGGGATCGTCGACAAACGGCGCCTCGGCACGACGGACAATCCGCCGCAGTTCGGCGCGTCGCCAGTCGAGCAGCGGACGCAGCACGACCGCGTCCGCGATCACCGTCCGTGCGCGCACCCCCGACAGGCCCGACAGCCCCGCCCCGCGCGCGGCGCGCATCAGGAAGGTTTCGGCCTGGTCATCGGCATGATGCGCGGTCAGGACCGCCGCCGCGCCGATCGCCCGCGCCTGCGCGGCGAGCAGGGCATAGCGGGCTTCGCGCGCCTGGGACTGAATGCTCGCCCCCGCGATCGCCGTTTCGGGGCGCAGGCCATGATGCGGCACGCCCAGCGTCGTGCAATGATTGGCCACCATTCGCATTTCGTCCGCTGCTTCGGCGCGCAGGCCGTGGTCGACCGTCGCCGCCGCAATTCGCCCGGGAAACGCCGCGGCCGCCAACGTCAGCATCGCCATGCTGTCGGGACCGCCGGACACCGCCAGCAACAGGGGCGCCGGATCGGCGTGGGGATCGTGAAGAAGCGTCAGATCGGCGGCGAAGCGCGCAATCTGATCGTCGGCCGTGGCATCGGTGGCCATGATGCTCTCAAAACTGGTCAGGGATGCGCGCGCTCTGGCCCTTCGGCTGCACCAGTGCAAGAGGTTTTGCGATCCCGGAAGGTGGTTGCGGGCTCATTCCTACCCGACAAGGGGTGGCGGCGGAGCGAAGCCCAGAAGGAGGGGTGCCGCCCCCTCGTTAGCGGGACACCCCTCCACCATATTGCGCATGGTCCCCCCCTCCCCTTGCAGGGGAGGAATGCGTTTACATCACTGGCACTTGGCCGCGCTGCGCCCACTGGCGATCTGCGACTTCATCGCGGCGGACAGCTTGGCACCGTACACGTCGGACAGTTCGTCATAGACCTTGCAGGCATCGGCGGGCTTGTTGAGCTTGGTCAGCGCCTGACCCAGATAGAGCAGGCTGTCGGGCGCGCGCTCGCCGTCCGGAAATTTCTTATAATTTTCATAGAAGGCCATCGAGGCAAGGCTGGGCTTGCCGGAGTCGAGATAGCTGCGACCCAGCAGGTTCTGCGCGAAGCTGGCGCGGCGGCTCTTGGGATAGTCGGCGACCATCTTTTTCAACGCGGCTTCGGCCTCGGGATAGCGCTTGGCCTGCCACAGGCGATAGCCATAGAGATAGGCATCCTCGGCCGGATCGCCGGTCGACGGCTTCTCAACCGCCGCACCACCGGTCGCGGCCGGACCCGCCGTCGCGGTATCGCCGGTCACCACCGAGGGGGCCGCCGGGGTCTTGACCGGGCGGGTCGATCCGGTCGCAGCAGCGGGCGCGGGCGTGTCGAGCGGCGCACTCTGGCCAGCAGGCGCGATCGGCGCGGGGCCGGACTCCAGCGCCTTCAACCGCGCTTCGGTCGCGCGCTTATAGGCGTCGAACTGATCCTGAAGCTGGCGGGTGCGATAACCATTCTGTTCGATCTGGCCGGTCAGGCCCGCCATCTGCTCCTCCAGCGAGGTCACGCGCGAGGTCAGGTCGGACAGAGCGCTGGACGCGGGTACGCCCGGCGCCTGCGTTTGGGTGTGCGGCGCGGTTATCTCGGGCTGGACATAACCGCCCGCGCCGTTCGGGAAGACCTTGCGCTGGACGGCGCGCATCTCGCTTTCCAGCTTGCCGACCCGGCCTTCGACATTGGATTGGGCAATGGCAGCGGTCGGCAGGATCATGACGGCCGCGACCCCGGCCAACAACAGGTTACGCATCGGTTTCACCCCCCCGGTGGGCTGGTTATGAAAGGGACAAGGCTATCCTACCCTGCCCGGCTGTCGCCAGCCTTAAGATTCAGGCCCTTACAGATCCGCTGGTGCCGTGGTGGCGGGCGAAGGCGTCGCCGCGGGCGTCGGGACATCACGGCCCGTTTCGCCGCCGGCGCTCGGCGTTGCACGCTGCTCGGAACGCTCGCGCAACGGGGTGCGGAGGGTCGGCGCGACGGTGGCCGCGGTCGCTGGAGCGCCCGACAGACGGGCACCGATCGCCTGCGGATCGAGCGGCACATCCTTGATCGCGCGCGATCCATCGCCCAACGCAGGGATCGCCTGACCGTTCAGTGTCACCGCCAGCTTGTCGGGGCGACCGACATTGAGCAGCGGTCCCTTGGCAGTGGCGGGCACCTCATAGCTTTCGCCGGGCTTCAACGTGCCCATTTTCAGCGTGACGTTGTCGGCGTCATAAACGCGCAGCCAGACCTCGCCCTTGGCGGTCAGCACGACCTTGCCCCCCGTTATTGGCGTCGGGCTGGGTGCCGGAGCGGGTGCGGGCGCGGTGCCGTTGGTCAGCGGGGTCGCGGCGGGGACCTCCTGCGCGGTGCGGTCGCGGCGGAACAGATCGGTACCGTACCACAGGCCGGCGATGATGAGCAGCGCCAGCGCCAGGCCGACGCCGACGATCGCCAGTCCGCGCGATGGCACGCGGGCAGGGTCGGCAATGTCCTGCGGCACATATTCGGTCACGCGGCGACCCAGCCGGTCGACATCGGCGCGCACGGCCTGGGCGATCGCGACCTCGTCCGCCCCGACCGCGCGGGCATAGGCCTTGGCGAAGCCGACAGCATAGGTGGCCGAGGGCAGGCTCTGATAATCGGAAGCCTCGATCGCCGCGAGATGACGACTGGGGATACGCGTGCGCGCACCGATATCGCCCAGCGAAAGCCCCTGCGCCTCACGCGCCGTGCGCAGGACGTCACCGGCGCGGGCAGGTGCCGCCGGTGCGGCATCGTGGCCGGGATTGACCTCGTCCATTCTCAACTCCGAAGCGACCATGGCCCACCCCATGATCGCGGTCGTTCTTTCAGACGGTTGGGATCAAGTCAACGCGAACACCTGACTTGGATCAGGCCAATTCGACACCGTTCGTCGCAGCCCAGGCACCAAGCGCCCCACGCATGTCACGCACCGGATGCGCCAGCAGCCGCGCTACCTCGGCGGTGATCGCCTCCCGGTCGAGCGAGCGGATCATCGCCTTGACCGGACCGACCGCCGCCGGGGTGATCGACAGCCGGTCGATGCCGAGGCCAATCAGCGCCATGGCCTCCAGCGGACGGCCGCCCATCTCGCCGCACACCCCGATCGGCACACCCGCCGCGCGTGCAGGCTCGACCACCCGTCGCATGAAGCGCAGGATCGAGGGGCTGAGCCAGTCATAGCGCTCGGCCAGCTTGGGGTTGGCGCGATCGGCGGCGAACAGGAACTGGGTCAGGTCGTTGGTGCCGATCGACAGGAAATCGACATTCGGCAGGATCAGGTCGAGCTGTTCCGCCAGCGCAGGCACTTCCAGCATCGCGCCGTAGCGGACGTCGAGCGGCAGGCGACGCCCGCGCGAGCCCAGCCAGGCCCGCTGCGCCTCGAACAACGCCTTGGCCTCGTCGAACTCCCATGCCTCCGACACCATCGGGAACATGATGTTGAGCGTCCGCCCCGATCCCGCCTCGATCAGCGCGCGCGCCTGCGCTTTCATCAACCCGTCGCGCTCCAGCGCCAGGCGCAGCGCGCGCCAGCCCATCGCCGGGTTCTCCTCGTCCCCCGGATCGGTGTTGAGATAGGGCAAGGCCTTGTCGCCGCCGATGTCGATGGTGCGGAAAATCACCGGCCGGTCGCCCGCCGCCTCCATCACGTCGCGGTACAGCCGCTGCTGCCGCTCGCGCTGCGGCAGGGTGGCGGACACCAGGAACTGGAACTCGGTGCGGAACAGCCCGATCCCGTCGGCGCCCGTGGTGTCGAGCGCGGCGGCATCGTCGCGCAGGCCCGCATTGACCATCAGGGTGACGCGGTGCCCATCCTTCGTGACCGGCGGTACGTCCCGCAGCGCCGCGAACGCCGCGCGCCGCTTCTGGCGCAGCGCCAGCTTGGCTTCGAACGCCTCCTCCATAGCAGCGGTCGGGCGGACGAGCACGCTGCCCTCCGCCACGTCGAGCAGCAACTGGTCGCCGTCCGCGATCTGGCGGCGCACGTCGCTGACCCGGCCCAGCACCGGCACGCCCATGGCGCGCGCGACGATGATGACATGCGCGGTCAGCGATCCCTCTTCCAGGATCACGCCTTTCAGCCGCCGGCGATCATATTCCAGCAGCTCGGCCGGACCCAGGTTGCGCGCGATCAGGATCGTGTCCTGCCGCAGCCCCAGTTGCGCCGCCGTCCCCATCTGGCCCGACACGATGCGGAGCAGCCGGTTGGACAGGTCCTCCAGATCGTGCATCCGGTCGGCGAGCAGCGGATCGTCGATCTGGCGCATCCGCTGGCGCGTGCGCTGCTGCACCCGCTCGATCGCCGCCTCGGCGGTCAGGCCGCTGTCGATCGCCTCGTTGATGCGCCGCGCCCAGCCCTCGTCATAAGCGAACATCTTGTAGGTCTCGATGACCTCGACATGCTCGCCCGCGACGCCGAACTCCGCCTCGCGCGCCATGCGGTCGATCTGTTCGCGCATCTTGTCGAACGCGGCGTAGACACGACGCCGCTCGGCATCGATATCCTCGGCGACCGTGTGCTCGATGAAGATACGCGGCTGGTGATAGACGGCAAAGCCGCTGCCCATGCCCTCGACGAGCTTCTGGCCGCTCAGCCGGATCGTCGCGGTCATCTGCGGCCGCGCGCCGCCCGCGCCCGCCGCGTCGATCAGCCCGGCATTGGCGATCAGCTCGGACAGGACCATGGCGACGGTCTGCAGCGCTTCGATCTCGACATCGGCGTATTTGCGCGGTTCGCTGTGCTGGACCGCCAGCACGCCCACCGCGCGTTCGCGCCGGATGATCGGCACGCCCGCAAAGCTGTGGAACCGGTCCTCGCCGGTTTCGGGCTTGTAGGCGAAGTCGGGATGGCTGGCCGCTTCGTCCAGGTTCAGCACCTCGACATCCTCGGCGATGGTGCCGACCAGCCCCTCGCCCAGCGCCAGCTTGGTGACATGGACCGCCTCCTCGGCCAGTCCGCGGGTCGCGAACAGCTCCAACACCCCTTCGCGCAGGAGATAGATGGAGCAGACCTCGCTGCCGATCGCCTCGCCGATGATCTGAACCACCTGGTTCAGCTTGGCTTGGGCGGGGGTACGCGACGCCATGACGTCGTGCAATCGAACGAGGATCTCGCGGGCGGAGGCGGCGGCCGAAACGGGCATGGTGACAGGGCTAACAGACGGCATGTGGCGGTGTCATGCGCTAATATTGCGCGTCCGTGCCTTTGAAGGGGCGTCGCACCCGCCAACTCCCTGATCTGAATTATAAATCAGATATTTATCGGGAACAGCGCGGCAAACGGCCGGTTGCTTCAACGTCCGTTACGGGAGAGCATCATGCCCAAATTCCTATCCGCCGCCCTTGCCCTCGGCTTTGCCGCCGCCCCGATCGCCGCGCAGACCCCGCCGCCCCCGCCCCCCGCCGCTGCCAAGGCACAGGCGGCCGCCTATGTGAAGGCTGCAGGCATGAGCGATCTGTACGAGATCACCTCCAGCAAGCTGGCCTTGCAAAAGTCGCGCAATGACGACGTCCGGCGATTCGCCCAGATGATGATCGATCATCATACCCAGACGACCGCCGCGACGGTTCGCGCCGCCAAACAGGATGGCCTGAAGCCCATGCCGCCCAAGCTCGGCGGGGCGGAGGCGTCGATCGGCGAGCTTCGCCGCGCCTCGGCCGACGGGTTCGACCGCCTCTATATCGGTCAGCAGCTGCCCGCCCATCAGGCCGCGCTGGACTTGCACCGGAGCTTTGCCGCCAATGGCGACCGCCCCGCGCTGAAGGCCAGCGCCCAAGCAGCGGTGCCGATCGTCCAGCAGCATATCCAGATGCTGCAACAGATGCCGCGCTAAGCGATCCTCCCCGGCACGGGGAGGTGGCAGGCCATAGGCCTGACGGAGGGGGCGTGCCGCACAGGAATACCCGTGCGGCTATCCCCCCTCCACCACCACTTCGCGGCGGTCCCCCTCCCCCGTACCGGGGAGGAGTCAGGCCAAGGCCGTCCGGTCGATCTCCGCAATGGTACGCACGCCGGTCAGCGTCATCGCGACCCGCATCTCGGCCGCAAACAGGCGCAGCAGGTTGGCGACGCCCGCTTCTCCGTCCGCCGCCAGCGCATAGATGAATGCCCGGCCCAGCATCACCGCATCCGCACCCAGCGCCAGCATCCGGACCACATCCAGCCCGGACCGCACGCCCGAATCCGCCAGCAGCTTCAACTCGCCCGCCACCGCATCGGCGATGCGGGGCAGCGCGCGCGCGGTCGAGGAAACGCCGTCCAGCTGCCGCCCGCCATGGTTGGACACGACGATCCCATTCGCGCCGAACCGCACCGCGTCGCGCGCATCCTCGGGATCGAGAATGCCCTTGATCACGATCGCGCCCTTCCACATGTCGCGAATCCATTCCAGGTCGCGCCACGCGATCGAGGGGTCGAAATTGGCGCCCAGCCAGCCGATATAATCCTCCAGCGCGGTCGGCGCGCCGCGATAGGCCGAGATATTGCCCAGATCATGTGGCCGCCCGCGAAGCCCCACATCCCAGGCCCAGCGCGGATGCGTTGCCGCCTGCACCATCCGCCGGAACGCCGCGTTCGGCCCCGACATGCCCGAATGCGCATCGCGGTAGCGCGATCCCGGGACCGGCATATCGACGGTGAAGACCAGGGTCGTCACCCCCGCCGCCTGCGCCCGCTCCAGCGCATCGCGCATGAAGCCCCGGTCCTTCAGCACGTAAAGCTGGAACCAGATCGGTGCGGAGGATGCTGCCTGCACTTCCCGGATCGCGCAGACCGAGACGGTCGACAATGTGAACGGCACCTGCGCCGCCGCCGCCGCCCGCGCCGCCTGTACCTCGCCGCGCCTCGCATACATGCCGGTCAGTCCGACCGGCGCCAGCACGACCGGCATGGCGAGCGAGGTGCCGAACAATTCGGTCTCCAGGCTCAGATCAGCGACGTTGCGCAGCACCCGTTGGCGCAGTTCGATCCCCGCCAGATCGTCGACATTATGGCGCAGCGTATGTTCGCCGTTCGCACCACCATCAATATAGTGAAACAGGAACGGCGGCAGGCGGCGACGCGCGGCCTCCCGATAATCGGTCGGGGCGGAAATAATCATTGCTCGAGCAGCCTCATTTCTCCACGCGCGGAATGCCGGGACGGGCCTGCACTCCGCTGACGGGGCGCTCTTATCGCGTGGCGTCGCGGCTTTCCATGCATCTTCCCGCGAGGAAGCCGTAAGGCGGCTGCCCGGCGCTTCGTCGAAGCAGAGTGCTCGAACCAACCAATCAACTCATGGACCGATCACAGCACTGATAGCGCCGCAGGCGAAATGCTGATGGCGAACCTTCGCGAAAGGTTCGCCAGTGACAGCGCCAAGCACTTGAAAGCCAACTGAAAATGGAAAAGCTGGCGCACCCGACAGGATTCGAACCTGTGGCCTCTGCCTTCGGAGGGCAGCGCTCTATCCAGCTGAGCTACGGGTGCGTGGGCTGGCCGACTAGCATCGCCAGTTCCACCGCGCCAGCCCTTTTTACGACGCCGCCGCTTTTCCGCTCCCGGCCCCTGGCGCCGGGGGCTTGGGGCGATAGGCGCACAGGTCCTCGACCGGGCAGCGCCAGCATTCGGGGCGGCGCGCCTTGCAGATATAGCGGCCGTGCAGGATCAGCCAGTGATGCGCATGGACCCGAAACGGCGCCGGCGTGGCCTTGTCGAGCTTCAACTCGACCGCGAGCGGCGTCTTGCCTTTGGCCAAGCCCGTGCGATTGCACACGCGGAAGATATGGGTGTCGACCGCGAAGGTCTCGTGCCCGAAGGCGACGTTGAGCACGACATTGGCGGTCTTGCGCCCGACACCCGGCAGACGTTCCAGCGCCTCGCGATCCTCGGGCACTTGGCCGCCATAATCGTCGACGAGCATCTGCGACAGGGCGATGACGTTCTTGGCCTTGGTATTGAACAGCCCGATCGTCTTGATGTGCTGTTTCAGCCCGTCCTCGCCCAGGTCCAGCATTTTTTCGGGCGTGTCGACCTCGGCGAACAACGCGCGCGTGGCCTTGTTCACTCCGATATCGGTCGCCTGCGCCGACAGCGCGACCGCGACGACCAGCGTATAGGGGTTGCGATATTCCAGCTCGGTTTCGGGATGCGGGTTTGCCTCCGCCAGCCGGTGGTAGAATTCGACGACGTCCGCCTTCTTCATGCCCCTTACAGACCCAGCACGTCGCCCATGCGATAGCGCCCCGGCGCCTGCCCCGCGAGCCACAGCGCGGCGCGCACAGCGCCACGTGCGAAAATGGTGCGGTCCTGCGCGAAATGACCCAGCGTCACCCGCTCGCCCTCGCCCGCGAAGATCACCTCATGGTCGCCGATCACCGATCCACCGCGCAGCGCCGCCATGCCGATCGTCCCCTCGGTCCGCGCGCCGACCAATCCCGCGCGGCCATCGACACGCAGCTCGGACAGGCTATGCCCCCGCCCCGCCGCCGCCGCCTCGCCCAGCAGCAGCGCGGTGCCCGAGGGCGCATCGACCTTGTGCCGGTGATGCATCTCGGTGATTTCGATATCCCAATCGGTGCCCAGCCGAGCAGCCGCCTCGCGCACCAGATTGGCGAGCAGCGTGATGCCGAGCGAGGTGTTGCCGGTCTGAAGCACCGCGATCTCGGTCGCGGCGGCGTCGATGGCCGCGTGCTGCACCGGGGAAAGGCCGGTGGTGCCGATCACGATGGGGGTCCGCGCCGCGCGGGCGGCCGCCAGATGCGCGTCGAGCGCCCCCGCGATCGAGAAGTCGACCAGCACGTCGGCAGTCTCGGCCAACGCGACCGGATCATCGTGCGAATCGCACCCCCCCGCCAGGGTCGCACCCTCACCCTCGATCAGGTCGGCAATGGCGCGGCCCATGCGACCGGCGCTGCCATAGATGCCGATAGCGGTCATGCGGAGGCCTTGGGCGACAGGAGGATGCGGGTCGTCATGAGCGGCTCCATTACACAGGTTGCGGTCGAGGGAAACCGGCTGCGATACGCCCCGTTCAACGGCCGGCGGGAGGCTCCGGGGCCATCGCTGTGCCACTTTCTGACGTTGATCTGGTCGTCGGATATCAAGTTGTGTCCCTATCGGAATGGGTCGCAGCTTATCGGGATGCGTCACCACCTTGCCGGGCTGCGGCGCGGCGGTTTGGGGTGGCGGCCGCGTCGGTGATGATCTCGGACACGGACATAAGCCTATGCACAGGGGATAGCCCCGAGCCTCCATCTTAGGCGCGAATCCGTCCGGTCAAGACAAGGGCCAGCCCACGAGCCATCGGGAATGCTAGCCGCCCAAGCGAAACGTCCGCTTCTCCCCATTCCCGACAAAGCAGACACAGCCTATCCTCACCACCATGCATCCCGTCCGCAACATCGTCATCCTCACCGGCGCAGGCATCTCCGCAGAATCCGGTATCGCCACCTTTCGTGGCCCCGGCGGGCTGTGGGAGGGGCACCGGGTCGAGGATGTCTGCACGCCCGAAGCGCTGGCCGCCGATCCTGAGCTGGTTCACCGTTTCTACGACCTACGGCGGGCAGCGCTGTCCGGGGTCGCGCCCAATGCGGCGCATGAGGCGCTGGCGCGGCTGGACCGCGAGTGGCCGGGCGACTTGCTGATCGTCACACAGAATGTCGACGACCTGCACGAGCGGGCGGGCGCGACGCGGATGCTGCATATGCATGGCGCGCTGAAGCGGGCGCTGTGCGCGGCCTGTGGAGAGCGGTTCGACTGGCAGGGCGATTTGCCGCCCGGCACGCCCTGCCCCGCCTGCGCCGCACCGCGCATGCGGCCCGACATCGTGTTCTTCGGCGAGATCCCCTATCATATGGACCGGATCGAGGCAGCGCTTTCCGAGGCCGACCTGTTCGTGTCGATCGGCACCTCGGGCGCGGTTTATCCGGCGGCGGGGTTCGTGCGGATGGCAAGCGCCCATGGCGCGCGGACACTGGAGCTCAATCTCGATCGGTCGGAGGGCAGCGGCTGGTTCGACGAAAGCCGCCTCGGCCCGGCGGGGCGGCGCGTGCCCGAATGGGTGGAGCAGATGCTCAGCGCGTGACGGGGACGATAACCTCGCGGGCACGCGGCGCGAGCCGCTCGACCGCCGCATCCTGAAGCCCGCGCGCCGTCACCAGCACGCCAAAGGCGCGGGGATCGGGCTTGTTGAAGAGCAGCGGCTGGCCCAGCGCATCGGCGACCCCTGCCCCGGCTTCCGATGCGATCAGGGCGGCGGCGGCGATGTCCCACTCATTGCCCCAGCGTAAGGTCGCGACCAGATCGGCCTCGTCGGCGGCGACCATGGCAATGCGCAGCGCGATCGAGTTGGGCTTGAACACGGCGACCAGATCGCGGTCGGCCTTGGGCAAGGCATCGACCGGCACGCGCGCGCCCGGCATCTGGCGGCAATAGCCCGCGCTCAGCGGGCTACCATTGCGGGTCGCGCCGTGCCCCGCCCGCGCCAGCCACAACTCGCCGCGGGCGGGCGCGGCCAGCATCCCGACCACGGGCCGACCATCCTCGACCAGCGCGACGGAGACCGCCCAGCCCTCCCGCCCGCGAATATAGTCGCGCGTCCCGTCGATCGGGTCGACCACCCAGACGCGCCGGGCCGCCAGCCGGTCGGGCTTGTCTGCCGTCTCCTCCGACAACCAGCCCGCATCGGGGATCAGCGCGTGGAGCCGCGCGTACAGCATCCGGTCGACATCCAGATCGACCTCGCACACCGGGCTGCCCGGGGTCTTTTCCCATCGGTGAAAATCGGTACGCCAACGGGCCAACGCCATCGCCGCCGCCTCACGCACCGCCGCCACGATTGCAGGAATCAGGTCTGGCGGGATCGGGTCAGCCGCCGGCAACCGTCATTCCATCGATGCGCAGCGTCGGCACATTCACGCCATAGCGGAACTCCAGATCATTGGCCGGGGTCATGCCGAGGAACATATCCTTCAGATTGCCTGCCACAGTGAACTCCGCAACCGGCTCTGCGATCCGTCCGTTCACGATGCGAAAGCCCGCCGCGCCGCGGCTATAGTCGCCGGTGACGGGGTTCACACCGCTGCCGATCAACTCGGTGACATACACGCCGTCGACAATATCGGCGATCAGCGTGTCGACCGGCACGCGCCCCGCCGCCATATATAGGTTGCTGGTCGACACGCCCGGCGCGCCGCTGGTGCCGCGCGCAGCATGGCCGGTGGGCTCCAGTCCCAATTGCCGGGCCGAGGCGGAATCGAGCAGCCAGGTTTCCAGCACCCCGTCCTCGACGATCGCGGTCGGCGACACCGCCAGCCCCTCGCCGTCAAAGGGGCGTGAGCGCAGGCCGTGCGGGCGGTGGGGATCGTCCTCGATCCGGATGCCGGCCGCCATCACCTGCTCCCCCAGCCGATCGAGCAGGAAGCTGGTCCGGCGCGTGATCGCCGCCCCCGCGATCGCCGAAACGAGATGCCCGACCAGCGACGATCCGACACGGGGGTCATAGACGACCGGCATCGCGCCGCTCACCAGCTTACCCGGATGGAGCCGCGCGACCGTCCGTTCACCCGCGCGGGCGCCGATCGCCTCGGGGCTTTCCAGCAGGCGGCGCAGGCGCGCGCCGTGATGGGCGTAGTCGCGCTGCATGCCTGCGCCCTCGCCTGCAACCACGCTGACGGACAGACCGTAGCCGGTGGCGGCATAGCCCGCCGCGAAGCCATGGCTGGTCGCCAGCGCCGAGACGACGCGCGAGGCCGACGCGCCCGCCCCTTCGGAATTGGTCACGCCCGCCACGGCGCGCGCAGCCTCTTCGGCTTCGAGCGCGGCGGCACGGAGCGACTCTGGCGCGACCTCGCCGCCATCATCCAGGTCGAGCATGGGCGGTGCGCCGTGCAGCAGCCGTTCCTCGGGCGCGAGGCCCGCCCAGCGATCCTCGGGCGCCTCGCGTGCCATGGCTACGGCGCGCTCGACCGTCCGGTCCATCGCGTCGCCGGACAGGTCCGAGGTCGACACGCTGGCCGAACGCCGCCCGACGAAGACGCGAAGGCCCAGTTCCTCGCTCTCGGACCGGCCGACATCCTCCAGCGCACCGAGACGAACGGATACTTCCAGCGCGGCATCGGCGGCAAAGATCGCGTCGGCGGCATCGGCTCCGGCGGCGCGGGCACGGGCGACGATATCGGCGGCCCGGTCGCGGGCTTGTTCGGGGGTCAGCATATGAACGGACTTAAGGGCGCTTGGACAGGGATGCCAGTCCTCGTGGCGTCACGAGACCGACTTGCGCGCCTATCCGGGCCTCAACCGCCAACGCCAGGCTGGGCCGCGACACCGCGTGACCATCGGCCGCCAGGTGACGGGCCGTTCCGATCGTCCGCTGAACCGCTGGACGACCGGCGCGTTGGAGCGACATGGCTTTACATTCGCCCCGCCCCCATCCCGTCTCTCAAAAGGCGATGCTTCGCGTCTCCGCCGGGCGCGCCCTCGACATGCGCGCCCATCTGCGGGTCACGAGCGGCGGCCTGCTCGCCATCGGCGGCCTCGTCTCGTCCATTCTGCTGTCGACGGCGGTGCTGGTCGGCGTCGCGACCCGGCACCTGTCCCATCGGAATCGCCCTTAGCCTGGAGCGATAGGGCGTTTTGGCCGCATCCCGGCGATCCCTTTGCCCCCCGTGTCGGGTCGAAAAGGGAATTAGGCCTTGGCGAGCATCTTTTCCGCGCTGGTCTTCACGAAATCGCTGATCGGCCCCGCCATCATCGACAACATCATCGGGATCGTCACCGTGCCGCGCAGCGCGTCGTCGGCGATCTCCATATCGGCCTTCACCGTCTGGCTCATGGCGATGATGGTCAGGATCAGCCGGTCCTCGGCGGGCCATTCGGACGTCACCTGACCGCCCCCGGGGATATGCGCCTCCAGCTTGGGAAGCCCCTGCTCGATCCGCCGCCGCGCTTCGGCATGACCCAGGTCGTGGGGGATGTCGAAATTGACCGATGCCATTACGCGAACTCTCTTTTATTCTTAAAACGAGAGCCGCGTGGCGCGGTTTGCCGCGAGGGTCAAGCGCGACAACGAAAATCTTTCGGGGAAGAACCGGATATGGATGGAGCGGGTAACGGGAATCGAACCCGTGTATTCAGCTTGGAAGGCTGCTGCACTACCATTGTGCTATACCCGCTCAAGTCCAGCGCCGCTTCTCGACCCTAGCCGATCGGCGGGGATGGTGGAAGGGACTGGATTCGAACCAGTGTACGCTCACGCGGGCAGATTTACAGTCTGCTGCCTTTAACCACTCGGCCACCCTTCCGGGGTGTCACTCCATCGGAGCGAGGCGCGCCCAATGCCGAAGCCGAACGCGGCTGTCAACGCCGTTTTATGCGTTTTCCGCACGGCATGGCTGATCGGGTTGCTTGCATGTCCCGTGATCGGGACATAGCCTCTGCCTCATAGCAGAATTTCCCGGGGGTTCTCGAATATCATGCGCACACACTTGCTTGCCGCCGTCGCGGCTGTCGCCCTTTTGCCTGCCGCCGGCGCATCCGCGCAGGATCGGGGCGCCGCCAATCGCATCATCGACGAGGGGATGAATCACAGCCAGGTGATGCAGACCGCCGAGCATCTGACCGATGTGATCGGTCCGCGCATGACCAACAGTCCCGCCATGCGCGCCGCAGAGGGCTGGACCGCCGAGCAGTTCGCCAAATGGGGCCTGAAGAACGTCCATAAGGAGGGCTTCGCCTTTGGGCGTGGCTGGTCGATCGAGCGGGCGAGCGTGCGCATGGTGTCGCCCCGCCCTCTGCAACTGACGGCGATCCCGATCGCCTGGACGCCCGGCACCAACGGCGCGGTGACCGCCCCCGTGATCGTCGCGCCCATGAAGCGCGAGCGGGACTTCGACAAATGGCGGGGCCAGCTGCGCGGCAAGATCGTGATGGTGTCGCTGCCGGGCACGGGTGACGAGCCCGGGTCCGCGCCCTTCCGCCGCCTGACCGGCGAGGACATCACCAAACTCGACCTGTACGTCCAGCCCGAGCATGATCCCGACAGCGCCGACCGCCGGCTGAAGCGGCTCGACTTCGCGCAGAAGCTCGACGCCTTCCTGAAGGCCGAGGGCGCGGTCGCTTACGTCACCCAGAGTTATCGCGACGGCAAGCTGGTCCACGGCGAGGGCTATCTGTTCGGGCGGGGCGAGACACCCGTGGTGCCCGGTATCGAGCTGGCGGCCGAGGATTATCGCCGGCTTGCACGTCTGACCAAGATCGGCCCCGCGCCGACGATCGAGGTGCTGAGCGACGTCCGCTATGACGACAGCGACGTCAACGCTTACAACATTATCGCCGAAATCCCCGGCACCGATCCCAAGGCGGGCTATGTGATGGCGGGCGCGCATCTCGACAGCTGGGTCGCGGGCGACGGCGCGGCCGACAATGCGGCGGGCAGCGCGATGGTGATGGAGGCGGCGCGTATCCTGGCCGCCACCGGCCAGCGGCCTCGGCGTACCATCCGCTTCGCGCTCTGGTCGGGCGAGGAGCAGGGCATTCTGGGCTCCATGGCCTATGTCGAGCAGCATCTGGCGACGCGCGGCCGCCCCGGCGACGCGCCGCAGACCGGCCTGAAGCGCTATTATGGCTGGACCAATCGCTGGCCGATCACGCCCAAGCCCGGTTACGGCGACCTCGCGGCCTATTTCAACATCGACAATGGCTCGGGCAAGCTGCGCGGGATCTATGCCGAGAACAACCCGGCGGCGGTGCCGATGCTGAAGGAATGGCTGTCGCCCTATGCCTCGATGGGGGCGGGCAATGTGGTGCAGCGGACGACCGGCGGAACCGACCATGTCTTCATGCAAGCGGTCGGCGTGCAGGGTTTCCAGTTCATCCAGGACCCGCTGGATTATGGCAGCCGGACCCATCACAGCTCGGCCGATACCTTCGACCATCTGAAGGGGGACGACATGCGTCAGGCTTCGGTCGTCCTCGCCGGGGTCTTGCTCGCGGCGGCGAATGCGGACAAGGCGTTGCCGCGCCCGCCGGTTCCGACCCAGCCGGCGGCGACCAATCCCTTTAGCTTTACGGATACCGACGACTGATGGCACGCCGAGGACATCGCCCCAGCCAGGCTTCATCCAACCGCCCCCGCTTCTGGGGGCGGCATGCGGTGACGGCGGCGCTTGCCAACCCGAACCGCACCGTGCGCAAGATCTGGGGCACGCGCGAGGCGCTGGCCGCGCTCGACCTGCCGCCGGTGGTGCCGATCACCTATGCCGATGCGGCGGACCTGGGCCGCCTGGTGCCCGCTGATGCGCCGCATCAGGGCCTGGTGGCCGAGGTCGATCCGCTGGAGGATATGTGGCTGGGCGACCTGCTGCACGAAGGGCAGGACGATCAGCGGCCGCTCGTCGTGCTCGACCAGGTGACCGACCCGCACAATGTCGGCGCGATCCTGCGCTCGGCCGCCGCGTTCGACGCGCTGGGTATCGTGACCCAGGATCGCCACGCGCCGCCCGAATCAGGCACGGTCGCGCGGTCGGCGAGCGGTGCGCTGGAGACGGTGCCGTGGATTCGCGTGGTGAACTTGGCCCGTGCGCTCGACGAGATCGCCGAAGCAGGCTTCTGGCGCATCGGCCTGACCGGCCACGCCAACCAGACGCTGGCCGAGGCGATGGGCACGCAGCGCATCGCCATCGTGCTGGGCGCCGAGGGCGAAGGCATGCGCCAGAATACCGAGGCGCATTGCGACGAACTCGCCAAGCTGCCGATCAGCCCGAAGGTGGAGAGCCTGAACGTCTCCAACGCGGCGGCGATCGCGCTGTACGCGGTGGCGGCGCGGTGATGTGTTGGGCGGCGGGGGCTGTCCCTGCCGCCTTTTTGCACATGGCGAAGGGCGGGGCGTGCGCTTCGACTTCGCTCAGCGTGAACGGCTGTCGGTACGCGCGGCCCCCATCCCCCTCCTCCGTTCAGCCTGAGCGAAGTCGAAGGCCACGGGATGAAGGTTCGCGCGGAGGCGCGGAGACGCGGAGATGATGTGTCTGGCCGCAAGGCCTCTCTATCCTCTCGGGCCGCCGCAAAGTCTGCCGGTCATGATGGCAGGCTTCGGTCGCGCCGCGCGACACATCTCCGCGCCTCCGCGTCTCCGCGCGAACACAATCTCTTAGATAAGCTGGAACGTCGCCAAACAGGACGCCGCCTCTGCGTCCTCCGCGCCTCTGTGCGCATAAAAAAGGCGGGGCCATAACCCCGCCTCCGACGTTCCGACGCAATGCGCTGTCAGTCCTCCGCTGCGATCCGCACCCGCATCCCGTCCTGCGCTTCACCAAAAGGCAGCTGGCAGGACAGGCGCGAAGTCGAATCCCGATCACCGGTCGAATCGAGTAGGTCGTCCTCATCCGGCCCGATCGCGGGCAGCGTGTCGGCAAAGGCCGGGTCGACATGCACATGGCAGGTCGCGCAGCTGCAGCATCCGCCGCACAGCGCCAGCAGTTCGTCGACACCGGCGTCGCGGATGACCTCCATCACCGACAGACCGGCCTCGCCGTCGATTTCGCGTTCTTCCCCGTCGCGGGTCACGACGATAAGCTTGGGCATGTCCATTCTCCTTGTCGGCAGCGGCTCTGCCGGGCCTGAACGCGCGGATCAAGCATCATGGGGCTAAGCGCCGAACAGATTCGCGAAAGCATGGATGCACTCGCGGCCATGGAGCCTGCCATTGCCGCCGCGCTGGGGCGGATCGGCTATCCCGCCCCCCGCATCCGCGCGCGGGGCTATGCGACGCTGGTCCGGACCATATTGGGCCAGCAGGTGTCAGTCGCGTCGGCCGATGCGCATTGGCGGCGGCTGAACGCCTTGCTGGGCGATGCGACTGATCCGACACGGATGCACGGCGTCAGCGACGAGGAACTGCGTGGCGCAGGCATATCGCGGCAAAAGGCGGGCTATCTGCGCAGTCTGGCCGAAGAGGTGACGAGCGGCCGCCTGAACCTGGCCGAGCTTCCGCAAGATGACGAGGAAGCAATCGCGCAGCTCGTCCGGGTGAAGGGAATCGGCCGCTGGTCGGCGGAGGTCTATCTGCTGTTCGCCGAAGGGCGGACCGACATCTGGCCGGCGGGCGACCTGGCCGTGCAGATCGAGATGGGGCGCATCCTGGGTCACGACGCCCGGCCTTCGGAAAAATTGGTCCGCGAACTCGCCGAGGCGTTTCGTCCGCACCGTAGCGCGCTCGCCATCTTCACCTGGCATCACTACGGCGCGGGGGCCGACGCCGCGCCGGTATGATCCTCCCCGCTCGCGGGGAGGTGGCAGGCCGCAGGGCTGACGGAGGGGGGCTTCGGCAAGGGACTGGCTCGACAGCACGCCCCCTCCACCACCCTGCGGGTGGTCCCCCTCCCCGTGCCGGGGAGGATCATTGATTCCTTTCCCCCTTGCTCCGTGCAGCCCGACGCGCCACCATTTCAGGCGATGCCCATCTTGCCAGCCGTTGCCACCATCGCCCAGACCATCCAGCTGTCGCTGGCGCCCGTCTTCCTGCTCGCCGCGATCGGGCAGTTGCTGAACGTGCTGGCCGGGCGGCTGGCGCGGGTGATCGACCGGGCGCGCGGGCTGGAAATGATGATCCACAAGATCGACGACGGTCCCGACCTGTTGCGCCACAAATGGGAGCTGCGGTTGCTCGACCGGCGGATGTCGATCATCAACGCGGCGCTGTTCCTGGCGGTGTCGAGCGCGGTGATGGCCTGTATCGTCATCGCGGTGCTGTTCATCGCCAATATCGGCAAATTCGCTATCGGCACCTGGATCGCGCTCGCCTTCATCCTTTCGGTCAGCCTGCTGACCCTGTGCCTGATCGCGTTCATGGTCGAGGTTCGCATTTCACTGCGCGCGATCCATGTCCGCAAGGAAATCCTGGATTGAGCGATATCCGGGTCGAGCGGCGTGCCTTGCAGGTCGTGGTCGCCATCGCCTGTCTGGTGCCGCTGACCATCGGCGGGATCAGCATCGTGCGCGGCCCCGGGTGGCTGGGTCATGCGCCGTCGATCCCGACCGATCTGGACAGCCAGTTCCGCTATGTCTCCGGCATCTTCTTTGCGCTGGGCCTGGCCTTTACGACCTGCGTGCCCGGCATCGAGCGCAAGGGCGCGCGGTTCCGATTGCTGGGATTGCTGGTGGTGGCGGGTGGACTGGCGCGCGCATTGTCCTGGGCAACGATCGGCGCGCCCTCCGCCGGGCATCGGTTGGGGCTGGTCATGGAACTGGGGGTCGTGCCGCTTCTTATGCTTTGGCAGGCCCGCATCGCGCGCGGTCGACGCTGAATGTCAGGAGCTTTGCGATGCGCTTTTTTGACCGGGCTTTGCCTATCGTCCGGCGCTTGAAGGCTGAAACATGAAACGCGTCGGCCGGATCGCCAAGGGGCTGGCGCTGATCCTCATCCTGCTCGGCCTGACCGCGACGATCGTCCCGCATTATCTCGACCGGCTTTATTATGTGGGGCCGGAAACCGGCCATTATGATGGCGAGCGCTTCTTCAACCCGGATGGCGATGCCGATACCCTGAGGATGCCGACACGCGGCGGGCGTGGCGGTTTTCTGTGGCGGCAGCTCACCGGCGATGACGGCCGCCCCGACTGGCCCCATGCCGTGCCGGTCCACCCATCCAAACCCGAGGCACGGGTTACGGGCCAGCGAATGGTCGCGACCTGGATCGGCCATGCGACGGTGTTGATACAGACCCAGGGGCTGAACATCCTGACCGATCCCGTCTATGCCGAGCGTGCGGGGCCGTTCGGCTTCGGCCCGAAGCGGGTGGCGATACCCGGAATTGCCTTTGACGACCTGCCCCGGATCGATGTCGTGCTGGTCAGCCACAATCATTACGACCATCTCGACCAGACGACGCTCCAGCGACTGTGGCGGCGGGACCGGCCGTTGATCATCACCAGCCTGGGCAATGACAGCGTCATCGATCAGGTCGGCGTCCCCGCCACGGCACTCGATTGGGGGCGGGAAAAGGCGATCCGGCCGGGCGTTTCGGTGGCCGTCACGCGCAACCATCACTGGGGCAGCCGCTGGTTTGCCGATCGCAACCGGGCCTTATGGTCCAGCTTCGTGGTGCGCTTGCCGGGGGGCAATGTCTTTTTCGCGGGCGATACCGGCATGGGCGACGGGCGCTGGCCGGGGGAAGCAGCGAAACTCGGCCCGGTGCGGCTGGCGCTGCTGCCGATCGGCGCATTCCGCTTCGTTCCGGGCCAGATGGCGTCGGGCAGCCATATCGGCCCGCCGCAAGCGGTACAGATTTTCGAGCGGCTGGGCGCATCGACCGCGATCCCCATCCATTGGGGTACGTTCCGGCTGTCCTATGAGGGCTATGACACGCCGCCCAAGCTGCTCGACGCGGCGATGCGCTGTTCCCGCGCGCCGGGCCGGTTTATGGCGGTTCGGCTGGGCGAGCCGGTGGAGGTCGGCCCTTTCCGGGCTGGAGGCGCACCACGGACCGGCGATGCGGCGATGCGGGCTTGCCTCGATACGGCGCGGGTTCGGGCTTTGCGATAAGCGAAGCCCACGCCACAAGATCGCAACCACTGGAACAAAAGCGCAACCGGACCCATATTCCCGGCATGGCGATCCAGATCCGTACCACCCTAGACGAGCCCGAAACCGGGGTCAGCTTCGTTCCTCACCGCCCGTCGCGCCCGGAAAAGGCCGAAGGCGGCAAGCGCTTCGAACTTGTCACGGATTACACCGCCAGCGGCGACCAGCCCGCCGCCATCGCCGAACTCGCCGCCGCCGCGCGCGCCGGCGACAAGGATCAGGTGCTGCTAGGCGTCACAGGATCGGGCAAGACCTTCACCATGGCCAAGGTGATCGAGGAATTGCAGCGCCCCGCGCTGATCCTCGCGCCCAACAAGATCCTGGCGGCGCAGCTCTATGGGGAGTTCAAGAGTTTCTTCCCCAACAACGCGGTCGAATATTTCGTCAGCTATTACGACTATTACCAGCCCGAGGCCTATGTGCCCCGGTCCGACACCTATATCGAGAAGGAAAGCTCGATCAACGAGTCGATCGACCGGATGCGCCACTCGGCAACGCGTGCGCTGCTCGAGCGCGATGACGTCATCATCGTCGCCTCGGTGTCCTGCCTCTACGGTATCGGGTCGGTCGAAACCTATTCGGCGATGATCTTCGACCTGAAAAAAGGCCAAAGCGTCGACCAGCGCGAGATCATCCGCAAGCTGGTCGCGCTTCAGTATAAGCGCAACGATGCCGCCTTCATGCGCGGCAATTTCCGGGTGAAGGGCGACAATCTCGAAATCTTCCCCTCGCATTATGAGGATTCGGCCTGGCGCGTGTCCTTTTTCGGCGACGAGATCGAGGAGATCGTCGAGTTCGATCCGCTGACCGGCAAGAAGGTCGCCAGTCTCAATTCGGTGCGCATCTACGCCAACAGCCACTATGTGACGCCGGGTCCGACGATGAAGCAGGCGGTCGAGGCGATCAAGTTCGAGCTTACCGAACGGCTCAAGGAGTTGGAGATCGAGGGCAAGCTGCTGGAACGCCAGCGGCTGGAGCAGCGGACCAATTTCGACCTGGAGATGATCGCTGCCACGGGGTCATGCAACGGCATCGAGAATTACAGCCGTTTCCTGACCGGCCGCCTGCCCGGTGAGCCACCGCCCACGCTGTTCGAATATCTGCCCGAAAATGCGGTGCTGTTCGTCGACGAAAGCCATGTCACGATCGGCCAGATCAACGGCATGTCGCGCGGCGACCATCGCCGCAAGATCACGCTGGCCGAATATGGCTTCCGCCTGCCCTCCGCGATCGACAACCGGCCGCTGCGCTTCAACGAATGGGACGCGATGCGCCCGCAGACGGTCAGCGTCTCGGCCACCCCCGGCCATTGGGAGATGGAGCAGACCGGCGGCGTCTTCGTCGAACAGGTCATCCGCCCCACCGGCCTGATCGACCCGCCGGTCGAGATCAAACCGGTCGAGGAACAGGTGCAGGACCTGATCATCGAGGCGCGCAAGACGACCGAGCTGGGCTATCGCACCCTCGTCACCACGCTGACCAAGCGGATGGCGGAGGACCTGACCGAATATATGCACGAGGCGGGGATCAAGGTCCGCTACATGCACTCCGACGTCGAGACGCTGGAGCGTATCGAGCTGATCCGCGATCTGCGGCTGGGTGTCTATGACGTGCTGATCGGCATCAACCTGCTACGCGAGGGCCTGGACATTCCCGAATGCGGGCTGGTCGCGATTCTGGACGCGGACAAGGAAGGCTTTCTGCGTTCGGAAACCTCGCTGATCCAGACGATCGGGCGCGCGGCGCGCAATGTCGATGGCCGCGTGATCCTGTACGCCGACCGCATCACCGGGTCGATGGAGCGCGCGATGCTGGAAACCTCGCGCCGTCGCGAAAAGCAGATGGCCTATAATGCCGAGCATGGCATCACGCCGCAGACGATCCGCCGCCAGATCGGCGACATCATCGCGCATGTGGCCAGCGGCGACCAGGTGACGGTGCCGATCGACGACGACCGTCCGCACATGGTCGGCCACAACCTGCGCGCCTATATCGAGGAGTTGGAGAAGAAGATGCGCAAGGCCGCCGCCGACCTCGAATTCGAGGAAGCGGGCCGGTTGCGCGATGAGATCCGGCAGCTGGAAAACGAGGAACTGGGCCTGCCCGTGCACGAGCAGAAGGCGCCGATCATGGGGCGCTCCAACGAAGGCAAGCCGGGCACGCGTAAGACGCGGTTCGGCAAGAGCAAGAAGTTCGCGAGCGGGCGAAAGGCGAATTGATTCGTTGGGGGTGGGCTGTTTGGCGGTTGCCCTCCCCCATCCCCTCCCGCCTGCGGGAGGGGAGCGTGACTGGGCGGCCGTCAGGGCTCTACGTCTGAAAGAATCCTACCACTTCCACGGACACGCCCCTCCCGCAGGCGGGAGGGGATGGGGGAGGGCATCGCCCCAAGGACCGCCCTCAAAAAATCACCCCAAATCCAGATTCTCCGTCCCCACCCCATAATAGCCCGCCACCCGGTCGGCATAGGCCTGATCGAACACCGGCGCATGGTTCGCCCAGCTCGGGCCGCCTTCCAGCAAGCGGCGGTCGACGGTGATCACATATTGATCGCCCACCGGATCATATTGGAGCAGGCTGAACGGCACGGGATAGAAGCTCTTGCCCATGCCCAGAAACCCGCCCAGCGCCAGCACGGCGTGGGTCGCGCGGCCCGAACGCTTGTGGACCATGAAAGAAGAGACGCTGCCGATCATGTCGCCGTCGCGGCTCTCCAGCTTCAGGGTCCCTGAGACATTGGACTGGACCAGGATCAGGGTCGGCGTATCGTGATCGGCCATTCTTAATCTCCGTTTATCGCCGTCAAAACCCGCCAGAGCGAGGCGCGGTTCCGATGCCCGCCGCATCGGCACGTCCCGTCGCAGCGCGGGGTTGAGCGAGGGCGCCCCCTCCCCCATAGGCTCGACGCGATGCGTCGCCTGTCCCTTGCTTCCCTCGCCCCGATCGTCGGGGCCGCCGCCCTGTCGGGCTGTATCCCCGCCGCCCCGCGCCCCGAGGCTGCACCACCGGTGCGACAAGCCCCCCGTCCCGCCCCGTCCGCGCCGCGCCCCGTATTGGGCAGCGACTGGCGCGACTGGCCCCTGACGCCGGGCGACTGGCGCTATCAGCGCACCGCGCAAGGGTCGGTCGCGATCTTCGGCACGGGCGGCGTCACGCGCCTAACCATGACCTGCGATCCGCGCACCCGCCAGATCCGCCTCGGTCGCCCCGCCTCGGTTCCGGGAGCGGTCACGATCCGGACCTCCAGCACCACGCGCAGCCTGACCGCCCACGCGGTCGCGGGCGGCGCAGAGCTGTCGCTGCCGGTCGGTGATTCGCTGCTCGATGCCATGGCGTTCAGCCGGGGCCGGTTCACGATCGAGCAGAGCGGACAGGTGCCGCTGGTCATCCCCGCCTATGCGGAGATCGGACGCGTGATCGAAGATTGCCGGGGCTGACTCCCGCCATTTGGCGGGCGCAGGATGCTCGGCCAAACATCGTTGCATTACAAGTCTTGTTTATTGGCTTTCGCCTACGCACATTGGCGTTGCGCACTTTGAAAGGGCGCATTGGCTTTAACTAGCGAAAGGAGGTGATCCGATGTCTCATGGTTCAGCAAGGGGGTCGGTTCAGTTCGTTCGGGGGGCCGGTCTCTGACATCGATAGGCGCGGGTCGGGGGGTATTTTCCCCCAATCAACGGTCGCGCCTGATGTCATGAGGCCCGCATGGTCTCCCGGGCTGGAGCTCTCCGGCCGCTGACCATGTTTAGGGGTTGCCGGGTCGTCGCGATGACGCCCCGGCAGCCTCTTTTCATTTGGGGGAAGCGAGCGGGCTCTATGCCCCGATCCGTCAGGGTTTGGCCGCGACCGCACCGGGCGATGCCGTCGGGTCCTGCATCACCAGCCGCAGCGGCCTGTCGCCCGGCACCATCAGCGACGGCACATCGTCACCGGCGCGCAGCAGCACCTGATCGACGGGGATCGCATCGTCGCTCTCGCTTGCAACGAACGCCTGGACCAGCCGCTCACCCTTTTGCGGCACGAAGCCCGCCGGGATCGCCATCGGCTTGCGCCCCATCGCCGCCAGCCAGTCCGGGCGGCCCTTCACCATGCGGGTGGCGGGATGATAGACCTGTAGATCGACCGCATCGGCATATTGGCCGACCGTGACCGGGCGATCGCCGTCGAACATTACCACCGACCGGCCGGGCGCCTTTGCCGCCAAGGCCCGCCGCGCAAGGCCGTTATAGCCGCTGGCCCTTTTCCCCAGTGTAACCTGGTCGATGGTCAACGGATCGATGCCGGTCTTCGCCTTTAGCAAGGCCCCCATCCAGCTTTGCTTGGCATTGCCATAGCCACCGATCGGCTCCTCGGCGACATGGCTATGGCCGACATAGACGAACATCCTGGCCTTGGGGGCGGCGGCCAGCACTTTGGCCAGATTGCTCGACTGCGCCTCCTCGCGCCGGGCGATGCTGTCGGCGCGGCTTAGACCGCCGCCGCTTTCCGTCTGTTCATAGGCCAGGGGACGATAGCCCATGGCCAGCGACTGCCGCACGAAATCCCCGAACACGGGATCCTGCGTATAATGACCCGAGCTGTGGACCGGATAGCCATCCTTTGCCAACCGAGCCATCGGCGCCTGATCATCGGTATTCCAGAAGGTTTCCGCCGCCAGCACGGAATATCCCAACGGACGCAAGGCGCGGGCGACCTCCAGCGCAAAGGCGCGATCGCGCGGCAGGCCATGATCTTCGTTGAGGATGACCACGCGGGTCCTGGCCGCTCGCGCGACGATTTCGGCGATCGCATCGCGAGCCGTGGTGGCGGCCAGGCGCTCGGCGGCGGCCTTGGCCTCTGGCGCGTAAGACGGTTGCGGTTCGGGGCCAGCAGGCTCGGCCGTCATGCGAGTCCGCGCTTCGCGCCACTGGCTGTAAAAAATGCCCGGCTTAGGCTTGCCTGCCGCGTCGAAGGCCAGTGGCTTCAATATATTGGCCGCGTCGAGATAGCGGCCATCCTTTAGTTGCTTCAGCGACCCGTTGATCGCGTCCCAATCCGCCTTGCTCGGTCCGTCCTGCGCCATCACGGCGGCGGGGAGCATCATCAACGCCACCGCCGCCCGTCGCATCATTCCGCCTTTTCCTCGCGATATTTCATTTCCAAGAAGCGTCCCCGAGTCGACAGGCTGTCGAGATCGGCCTGGGCGAGCCGCTGGGTCATGTCGCCGATCTCCTGCTCGATCAGCTTGAGACCGTCGACCAGCTGCGCATCCGGCGTGCGTCCGTTGCGCTCGACCCGCCGCAGCGGCTCTGGCACGCGCTCATAATCGCGCAGGAAGGCGGGAAGCTGTTCGCCGATCAGGCGGCGGACCTCCATCGCCTCGGCCGTGTCATTGTCGACGGCGGCGAGTTGCGGCGAGAGCGTGTCGAGCCGCCGCCCGATCCGGTCGACCAATTGTACGGCGGGCGCGGGCAGCAGCGGTCGCTGCGCCTCCAGCCAGCGTTCGGTCTGGGCGGGCAGCGCCTTGATATCGACCTGCGCCAGTTTGGCGGGGGTCGGCGCGCGCGCGGCCGGGGCGAGCGCGATGGCCAGCGTGATGGCCAGCATCAGCATCATCGCCGCCAGCGCGCCGAAAATGCCGATCCCGCCGGGCAGGATCAGGCCCGTCACCATCGCCGCGATCAGGATGATGGCGTTGGCGATGGCGATCAGGATGACCCGCTGCATCGCCGAGCGCGCGCGTCGCCGCACCCGCTTGACCGTTTGCTGCGCGGACCCACGATAATCCTGCGAGATGCGCGCCATCGTTTCGCGCGCACGCTCGATCTGGGCATCGACCTCGTTCGAGCGGGGGGTGGTCACGGGCTTACAGCGCCTCCAGCTTGAACGACGATGCGGCCGACCCGCTGGTCAGTTGTGGATTCTGCGCCCCCTCGGCACGGGCGATATAGCCCTTCGACTTCTCGACTTCGTGGCCCAGCGTCGTGACCGTGGTCTTCATCGAATCGAGCGCCTTCAGCTTGAAGCTGTCGATCGCGTCCATCGTGTCGTAGATATTCTGGAAGGCGCGTTGCAGCGTCTCCAGCGGAATGGTCGAGGCCGCCGCCTGCTCATGGATCTGCGCGGTCTGGCTGCGCAGCAGCTTGCCGGTCGAATCGATGATGTTGGCGGTGGTGGTGTTCAGCGCGGTGATCTGGTCGAGGACCAGCTTCTGGTTGGCCAGCGCCTGCGCCACGGTGACGGCGGTACGCAGCGCCGAGACCGTGGTGGTCGAGGCGCGGTCGACGCCCTTCACCAGCTCGACATTGTTCTTCTTGACCAGATCGAGCGCCAGATAGCCCTGCACCGTGACCGCCATCTGGGTCAGCAGATCCTGGGTCCGCTGGCGGGTATAGAAAAGCGCGGTTTCGCGGATCGCCTTGGCCTTGGCGGGATCGGTGTGATCCAGCTCGTTGGCGGCATCCTCCAGCTTGGCGTCCATCGCCTTGGACAGATGGATCATCTGCTCCAGCCGACCCATCGCGGACCATAGATTGGCCCGCTCGGTATCGATCGCGGCATTGTCCATCAACAGCTCGTCGCGGCCGGAGGACAGGCTTTTCAGGATCGCGGCGATATGGGTCTGCGACGAGCGATAGCCGTCGAAATAGTCGCGCATCTTGTTACCGAAGGGCAGGATGCCGAGCAGCTTGCGCGGAGCGGACAGATTGCCCTGGCGGCCGGGATCGAGGCTTTCGACGACGCGGCGCAACTCGGTCAGGTCCTTGCCCACGCCCGTCTCGCCATCCATCGCCTTGACCGGACGATCGAGGAAGCGGTTGGACTGGCCAGCCGCCTCGCGGATTTCCTTCTGCCCCATGGCGGTGATCGCATCGACGCGGCGGCCGAATTCGGGGCTGTTCACGTCCTGCGCGATCAGCTCGGCGACGAAGCCGTCGACCTTTTGCTCCAGCTGGGTCCGCGTCTTGTCGTCGACCGGAACCAGCCCGGCGGCCTGGGCGGGCGCCACCGTTGGCACGGGATCGGGCGGCGTCAGCGTCAGCCCCTTTTCCTGGGTCACGGTATCGGCGGTCGTGGCCATGCTCAAACTCTCCAAATGCGCTTGCCTAGTGTGGAGGGGATGGCCGCAGGGTTCAAGTGTATTATCCGGATAATACTATCCGGCCCGACCATTCACCTTTTGTCATATCTGGCGCGAAACCCAAGCCAGAGGGCGTTCGTTACCCCGCCTCGGCTTTGCCTCTCCGGTCGGTCCGATCGTCCACCAGCTTTATCCGATGGCGCATTTCGATGTGGAATCATGCGGTTGGCGAACGGCCGCACCGGCCGGAGAGTGAACCCGAACGCAGCATAGAGATACCCGCCTGCCCCTTGTCGGTTCACACGCCGTCAGGGGGCTTTTTTGGGCATGTCAGGTGTCGAACAGCCCGTCTTGCGATCCGACCGGCGGATTGAGCCCCAGATGCTTCCATCCGCCCGGATTGAGGATACGCCCCCGCGCGGTGCGGGCGAGCAGGCCAAGCTGGATGAGGTAAGGCTCGATCACCTCCTCGATCGTATCGCGCGGCTCGGACAATCCGGCGGCCAGCGTCTCCACGCCCACCGGCCCACCCCGATACACGTCGGCAATCATCGTCAGATAGCGACGGTCCATCGCGTCCAGCCCTAGCGCATCGACCTCCAGCCGGTTGAGCGCCTGATCGGCGGCGGCGGCATGGACGATCTCATGCCCCGCCACGCTGGCGAAATCGCGCACCCGGCGCAGCAACCGGCCCGCGATACGCGGCGTCCCGCGCGACCGGCGCGCCACCTCGACCGCGCCGTCCTCGGCAATGGGCAGGTCGAGCAGTCGCGCGGCACGGGTGACGACGCGCGTCAGTTCCTCGACCGTATAGAATTGCAGGCGGACGGGAATTCCGAAGCGATCGCGCAGCGGCGTCGTCAACAGGCCCTGCCGCGTCGTCGCGCCGACCAAGGTGAAGCGGGGAAGGTCGATCCGAACCGAGCGCGCCGATGGCCCCTCGCCGATCATCAGGTCGAGGACGCGGTCCTCCATCGCGGGATAGAGGACTTCCTCGACCGCCGGTTGCAGGCGGTGAATCTCGTCGATGAACAGGACGTCGCCGTCTTCCAGATTGGTCAGCAGCGCAGCGAGGTCGCCCGACTTGGCGATGACCGGGCCGGAGGTCGCGCGAAAGCCGACGCCCATCTCGCGCGCGATGATCTGTGCCAGCGTCGTCTTGCCCAGACCCGGCGGTCCGAAGAACAGCACATGGTCCAGCGCATCGCCGCGCCCGCGCGCCGCCTGGATGAAGACACGCAGATTGTCGCGCGCCGCCTGCTGCCCGACGAATTCGTCCAGGCTCTTGGGACGGAGCGCGGCGTCGACATCCTCGGGGCGACGGCTGGCGGACAATAGGCGGTCTTGGTCGGTCACGCGCAGAGCCCTAGCGGTTGGAAGGCATGGCTGTCGAGGATCGTTGCGAACATTGCACGAACATAGCAGGGCTTGCACGACCGCGACAGCCAGGACCGGGCGCATCGGCGGCGGATGGCGGACTTTGGGCAAAAATCGCGCTATTACAGCGACCATGCCGCACGATGTTTTCCTCGCCACCGCCGTCCCACCCGCACTGGACATTGCGCTTGCCGAGCGCTTCACGCTTCACCGCGACGCGCCGCCGTCGACCACCCGCGCAATTGTGGGCGGGGGCATGATGACGGTCGATGCAGGCCTGCTCGATCGCCTGCCCCAGCTTGAAATCATCGCGGTCCACGGCGTCGGCTATGACGGCATCGACCACGATGCTGTCGCCGCGCGCGGCATCCGGATCGCGATCACCCCGGATGCCCTGACCGAGGATGTCGCAGACCAGGCGATCGCGCTATGGCTGGCGGTCGACCGGCGGATCGCGGCGAACGACCGGGCGATGCGGATGGGCAACTGGACCGTGCCGCTGGGTCGCCGCGCCAGCGGGCGACGGATCGGGATTTTCGGGCTCGGGCGGATCGGACAGGCGATCGCACGGCGGGCGGAGGGTTTTGGCAGCGCGATCCTCTACACCGCACGTTCGGAAAAGCCGGTGCCATGGCGCTTCGTGCCCGACCTCGCGACGCTGGCGGAGGAAAGCGACGTCCTGATCCTGGCGGCGCCGGGGGGAGCCGAAACCCGTCGCATCGTGGATGCGATGATGCTGGATCGGCTCGGGCCGGACGGAGTGCTGGTCAACATCGCGCGTGGCAGCCTGGTCGATGAGGACGCATTGATCGCCGCACTGGAGACGCACCGGATCGCGGGCGCAGGGTTGGATGTCTTTGCCGAGGAACCCGACGTGCCCTGCGCGTTGCGGCGGATGAACCATGTCGTTCTCGCCCCGCATCAGGGGAGCGCGACGCGCGAAGCGCGGGCAGCGATGGCGGAAATGGTGGTGGCAAATCTGGAAGCGCATTTCGCCGGGCAGGTGCCGCCGGGGTTGCTACGTTAGCGGATTCCCACGGCCCTGCCCCGGCCGCACGCTACTTCGCCGCTTTCCGCAACGCCAACCGGACCAGCGCATCCAGCGATGCACCGGCCCCCAATTCCTCTTCCGCCGAGGCGACCGCCGCACTCGCCTCGGCTGGACGGAAGCCCAGGTTGAGCAGGGCCGACACCGCATCGGCTCCCGCCCCGGCCGGCGGTGCGATACCGCCGCCCTGTCCGATTGCCAGGGCGATCCCGCCGACCTTGTCCTTCAACTCCATCACGATCCGCTGGGCGAGCTTCGGCCCCACCCCGTTCGCGCGCGCGACCATCGCCTTGTCGCCGCTGGCGATCGCGCGCATCAGGTCGGCGGGTTCCAGCGCGGACAGGATGGCCAGTGCCACGCGCGACCCCACCCCCTGCACGCCGGTCAACAGGCGGAACCAGTCGCGCTCGTCCGCGCTGGCAAAGCCGACCAGCCGGATCGAATCCTCGGACACCAGCATCTCGGTATGCAGCATCGCCGCCTCGCCCACCGGCCCGATCGCCGACAGCGTGCGCGCCGAAGCGCCGACCAGATAGCCGACGCCGCCGACATCGATCACCGCATGGTCGATGCCGGTGGAGTCCAAACGTCCCTTGAGATGCGCGATCATCCCGCGTCGATAGAAGAACTCGTCCCCCTCGTCATCCCGTCATGCGACCATCCCCGGCGGAAGCGCCTCCATTGGGAAGATAGGTCCAGGCATTGCCCGGCAGGTTATCGCGGCATACGGGTGCCTGCTGGAACAGGCTGCGATAGGTGGCGAGATCACCGATACCCGTGGTCACCGCCCATAGCCCGATCTGCGAGTCCAGCCGCGAAAGGCCGGCGGCATAAAGCCGATCAAAGATCGCGGCGCAAAACTGATCGGCGGCACGAACCGTGTCGTTCGCTTGGGACTTGGCCGGCGGAGCATTCTTGTCGCCCTCGAACACGACTTCGGCCTTTTTCACTTTCTCATCCTCGATAAGGATGAGTTGCTTGGACAGAGCCAGGAACCATTCCTGCTCGCTCAGATATTGGCGTATGTTCTTGCCGACACCCAGGCGAAAATTCAAAACCTGACTGGGACTGACGCGCTCGGCCAATTGATCGACCGCATATTTATACTGGTCGCTTTGAAAGCCGGGGCGGCCATGAAATTTCGCGAAGTCGGTCCGGTAGATCAGCGTCTTCAGATTATCGACGGCAGGTATCCTACCCTTTTCCCCGCGACCTTGCTGGCAGGCATTCATGACGTCGAAGACCGACACGCGCGGACAGGTCATGCTGATCCGAAATACCATTCGGCGGCGGTCTGCGCCATGCTCGGCGCTGTCCTCCCTTCCCCAACGCGACGTCCGAATCTTGTCGGGAAGATAGACGATCACGATGATCGACGCGCCGGGATACCATTCGCTCATCAACCGTCCGGCCGAGACGGTTTCGGTGATCGATGTCGAGAGCAGGCGGGAAAGAGCGACGTCATAGGCCGAAGAGACGCGCTGGACCTGTTCGCGATTGATGGCCGTCAACAGGGATCCCCCCGGTGCGGCGATCGCAAGCGAGTCGCGAAGCGTCGACAGAACGATTCCGGTCGGTTGGATGTCCACTTCATCGGCGATGCGGCCCGTCGCCTCGATCGTGACGCTGGAATTGGCGGACAGGCGAACGTCGGGCAGCGCCATATCCGACCCGGTGAGCGTGGTCACGAAAGCCTCTCCCTGGCGCCCGCGCCCATTATAGTCGACCGCGACCAGTGGCACGTTGAACTCGATATCCGGGTCACGCATCCTGATCCGTACCGACATGACGACTCCGCGCGACCGCCCCATGAAGAAGCGGCTGAGAGCGCTATGCCGTTCCCGCTTATAGTCGCGCACAAATCCGCCATCGTCGACCAGCTCGACGACCCAGCGGCCATACAGGTCGTTGAGATGATAGAAATTTCTATTGTCGACCTTGGCCTGCCAGCATTCGTAAACCCCGATCACTTCGCTGATACGGCGACCGTCCGGAATATCGGTCACGTTCACGTTGCCCTTGTCATCGCCACTGCAATTGAAGGGCGTTTCGGCTTCGTCCTCTTCCGGCTCGGTTTGCACAACAGCCCCCCAAGCCCCGGACATGGCCGCCGCTTCGGCAGGGATGGGCATCGCTACCAACGCAAGAACGGCGGATGTCGTGAATAGGCGGCGTTTCATGGCTTGGCTCCCCGTCGAACAGACAAAACGCAACGCCACGACAGGCCCGCCTGCCGGAGGATCGGGCGTGTCGATGATGCCGCCAGAAGCTGATGGGGGTAAGCCGGGCACGGCCATATCCGATCCGTTTCGGACTGGTCAGTGTGTCAGATCGCGCTGTTGCGCCGCTCCATGGCCCGCGCGCTCGCCAGATGATGTGCGTGCGTGATCGCCACCGCCAGCGCGTCCGCCGCGTCCGGCCCGGTCAGCTTCACGCCGGGCAAGAGATGGCCGACCATCGCCTGCACCTGCTTCTTGTCCGCACCGCCCGTGCCGACGGTCGCCTTCTTGACGATGCTGGGGTGATATTCACCGACGATCAACCCGGCCTGCGCGGCCGCCAGCAGGACGATACCGCGCGCCTGGCCCAGCTTCAGCGTCGATTGCGCGTTGCTGTTGCCCAGCACTTCTTCCACCGCCGCGCCGTCAGGCTGTTGCTGGCGGATGACGTCATACAGCGCGGCATGGAGGTTCGCCAGGCGGCGGGGGAGCACCATCGACGGCTCGGTCTTGATCTGGCCGTTGGCGACGTGACGCAGCCGGTTGCCCTCCACCGCGATCACGCCCCAGCCGGTGGTGCCGAGGCCAGGGTCAAGCCCGAGGATGATGGCGGGGGGCGGTGTCATAAAGTTTTCCGCTCCCGCCTGCCCCCCCGGCACAAAACCGGGGAGGCATCAGGATCAGCCGAGCTTTTCCATCACTTCGTCGGAGACTTCGTAATTGCCCCAGACGGTCTGGACGTCGTCGTCATCGTCCAACGTGTCGATCAGCTTGAACAGCGTCGCCGCCGCCGCTTCGTCGACCGCGACCATGGTCTGCGGACGCCAGGCCAGCTTGGCCCCTTCCGCCTCGCCCAGCACCGGCTCCAGCGCCTTGGCGACTTCGTGCAGATCGCCTTGCGCGGTCCAGATCTCGTGGCCGTCCTCCGACGAGGTCACGTCCTCCGCGCCCGCTTCCAGTGCCGCCTCGAACACCTTTTCGGCATCACCGGCGCTCGCGGGATAGTTGATCAGGCCCATCCGGTCGAAGCCGTGGCTGACCGAACCGGCGGTGCCCAGATTACCGCCATTCTTCGACACCGCGGTGCGCACATTCGTCGCGGTGCGGTTGCGATTGTCGGTCAGGGCCTCGATGATCAGGCTGACGCCGCCGGGACCGAAGCCCTCATAGCGGATTTCCTCGTAATTCTCCCCGTCGCCGCGCGAGGCCTTGTCGATCGCGCGGGCGATATTGTCCTTGGGCATCGAGGCCGCCTTGGCCGCGTTGACGGCGGCGCGTAGACGCGGGTTCATGTCCGGGTCGGGCGTACCCATCTTCGCCGCGACGGTGATTTCGCGGGAGAGCTTGGAAAATGCTGCCGAGCGCTTCTTATCCTGCGCGCCCTTGCGGTGCATGATGTTCTTGAATTTGCTGTGGCCTGCCATCGGTGCCTCTTGAGATGATCGCGCTCTCTACGACCGCGCAAGGGCCTTTGCCAACCCGTCGATCTTCGCCTCCAGACTATCGAGCCGTTCGGTGACGGCATTGTCCAGCTTGTGGTGCAGCCGCAATATGTCGATCTCGGCACGCAAATTGGTGCGATAGTCCAGGCTGGCGGCCAGCCGGTCCTTGGCCGATTGCCGGTTCTGGCTCATCATGATGACCGGCGCCTGGATCGCCGCCAGCGTCGAGAGCATCAGGTTCAGGAAGATGTACGGATAGGGATCGAACGCCATCCCGAAATGGCTGAGCACGTCCGAGTTGAGCAGCATCCACCCTAGCAGAATCACCGAAAAGGCGATGATGAAGCCCCAGCTGCCGCCGACCGCCGCGACCCGGTCGGCCAGCTTCTCGCCCCAGGTCGAGGTTTCGTCCGCGACGTCCGCCGCGTCGCGGGCGCTGAGTTGGCCCGACTCGATATCGGCGATGACCTGGGCTTCTTCCTCGTCCAGTTCATGCGCGGGCTTGCCCAGCGTGCGGCGGGCGATTTCGGCGGCGGTCGACAGGGCCATAAGCAGGGCGCTCCTGGGCAAGGAATCAAATGCCTTGCTCCTTGGGGCGTTGATCGGCCAAACGCCAGAGTCATGACGGTACGCGTGGATATGGGAACCGATGAGCGTGGCTCGTCGGTGCCGATCGATTTGGAGGAACTGCTGGCGACCCGCCTGCTGGTGCAGGGCAATTCGGGTTCGGGAAAGTCGCATCTGCTGCGCCGCCTGTTGGAGAAGTCGGCCGGCCAGGTGCAACAGGTGGTGATCGACCCGGAGGGCGATTTCGTCACCTTGTCCAAGGCTTACGGCCATGTCGTGATCGAGGCGGGCGACTATGCCGAGCGCGAGGTCGGACGTTTCGCGAGCCGGATTCGCGAGCACCGCGCCTCGGTGGTCCTCAGCCTGGAGGGGCTGGAGATCGAGGGCCAGATGCGCTGCGCGGCGACCTTCCTCAACGCGCTGTTCGATGCCCCGCGCGAGCATTGGTATCCGGCGCTCGTCGTGGTCGACGAGGCGCAGCTCTTCGCCCCCACCACCGGCGGCGAAGTGACCGAAGAGGTCCGCCGCGCCTCGCTGTCCGCGATGACCAACCTGATGTGTCGCGGGCGCAAGCGTGGCCTGGCGGGGGTGATCGCGACCCAGCGACTCGCCAAGCTGGCCAAGAACGTCGCGGCGGAGGCGTCCAACTTTTTGATGGGCCGAACCTTCCTCGACATCGACATGGCGCGCGCCGCCGATCTGCTCGGCATGGAGCGGCGGCAGGCGGACGCGATCCGCGATCTAGCACGCGGCACCTTCCTGGCGCTCGGCCCCGCCGTGTCGCGGCGGCCGATCACGGTGAAGATCGGCGCGGTCGAAACCTCGGCGCGCTCGGGCAGCCCCAAGCTGACCCCCCTGCCCGACGCGCCACCGCCGGACTTGCAGGAACTGCTCTTCGCGCCGGTCGAGGAAGCGCCGACGCTCCCGATGACCTTCGACCCGCGCCCGCGCCGGGTGCCCGCCGAGGAACTGATGGCCGATCTGGGCCGCCCGCCCTTACCGACCACCGCAGCACCTCCGCCGCCGGAAATGGACGAGAGCGAGGTCGAGGCGATCTACGAGCAGGTGCTGCGCGCCATCGTCGAGGACCCCGAATCGACCTTCCGCCCCGCCTCGGTCCTGTTCCAGGATTTCCAGGTGCGCTGCCGGATGGCGGGGCTGGCCCGGCCGCCGCTCGACCTGAACGGTTTCGCCCGGCGGCTATCCTGCGCACGGGCGGGGATTTTCGATGTGAACGATCCCGACTGGCAGGAAGCGCTGGCGCTGGCCGCGATGCTGCCCGACGACATGCTCGGCGCGTTCCTGCTGGTCGCGCGCGCGGCCCGCGAGGGGCTGCCCTGCCCGCCGGATACCAAGATCGCCGAGACTTATGGCACCAGTTCGCTGGGCCGGGTGAAGCGGCTGATCGCCTATATCGAGAGCCGCGACCTGTTCGTGTGCCGCACCGACCTGACGGGCAAGCGGTCGATCACGATTCCCCGGCTGGGCTGGACGACCCAGGCGGCGGAGATGGGGTGAGGGTTTCGCTTGGCCTTCGACTTCGCGCAGGCTGACCGGGGGGGCGAGACCAAGAATATTCCTGAACGCCTCAATTCCCAACCCAACACCGTTCAGCCCGACCGTAGTCCAAGGCCACGCCCCACCGCCCACACCAACAAAAAGGGCGGCGAAGCCTCAAGCCCCGCCGCCCTTCGCGTGTCCAAACCCGAATCCGGGATCAGATCATGCCCAGCGCCTTCATATACACTTCGAGGATGGCTTCCTCTTCCTGATATTCCTCGCGCTTCTTCTTGCGGATCGCCATGATCTTCTTGATCGCCTTGGGATCATAGCCGCGCGCCTTGGCTTCGGCGAAGACATCCTTGATGTCGTCCGAAATGCCCTTCTTCTCTTCTTCCAGCCGCTCGGCCCGCTCGATCAGCAGGCGCAGCTCGTCGGCCGTGACATTGCCGCTGCTGTCGAAATTCTCGTCCGCCATGATATCCAACCTTCTTGAAAACCTGCCCGCTCCCAGGAACCCGCCGCCACGACACGCCCCTCACCCATGGGCAAGGTCGGTCCGGCGCGGATGTCGGGATCGCTGGCGGTCTAGGCGGTTCCGCGCCGTCGCTCAAGCGGGGGTTAACTGTTCTTCTTCACGCTTTCGGCCATGCGGGCCAGCTGCTCGGGCGTCGCCTCGCCCTGATGCTGCGCCTTCCACTCGTCGTACGGCATCCCATAGATCGCCTCGCGTGCGGTCGCCTTGTCGACTCCTGCGGCCTCGCCCACCCAGTCGGACAGGCAGTTGCGGCAAAAGCCCGCCAACCCCATCAGATCGACATTCTGCGCATCCGTCCGGTGCCGCAGATGCAGCACCAGCCGCCGGAACGCCGCAGCCGCCGCTCGATCATCGATTGCATTCAACGCATCCACTGCGTCGGTCATATTCGTCGCTCCTAGGTTGATCGTAACGCATTAGGCTTTAGGACACTGGCCGCAAAGAAGCAGGATGTGAACATGATCAAGGCTCTACCTCCGCGTTCGCGCAAAGTCCGCGTCCTCGCCACGCTCGGCCCCGCCAGCAGCGACCCCGAGATGATCGCCACCCTGTTTCAGGCCGGCGCCGACGCCTTCCGAATCAATATGAGCCATGGCGATCAGCAGTCGAAGATCCCGCTCATCAAGGCGATCCGGGGGCTGGAGGAGCGGTTCGGCCGCCCGACGACGATCCTGGCCGATCTTCAGGGGCCGAAGCTGCGCGTCGGCAAGTTCGCGGATGGCAAGGTCATGCTGGAAACCGGCAGCACCTTCGTCCTCGATCGTGATCCCACGCCGGGCGACGCCACCCGGGTCGAGCTGCCGCACAAGGAAATCTTCGCCGCGATCGAGCCGGGCGCGCGCCTGCTGCTCGATGACGGCAAACTCGTCCTGCGTGTCGCCTTCCACGACGCGGACAAGATCACCACGCTGGTCGAGGTCGGCGGCGCGCTGTCGAACAATAAGGGGCTGAACGTCCCCGACGTGGTGCTGCCCATGGCCGCGCTGACCGAGAAGGACCGTTCGGACCTGGCCTTCGCGGTCGAGCAGGGCGTCGACTGGATCGCCCTGTCCTTCGTCCAGCGGCCCGAGGACCTGATGGAAGCGCGCGGCCTCATCAAGGGCCGCGCCGCCCTCCTCGCCAAGATCGAAAAGCCGCAGGCGATCGACCGGCTGGAGGAGATCGTCGAGCAGTGCGACGGCGTGATGGTCGCGCGCGGCGACTTGGGCGTCGAACTGCCGCCCCAGGCGGTGCCGCCGCTCCAGAAGCGCATCGTCGAGGTGTCGCGCCGCATGGGCCGCCCGGTCGTCGTCGCGACGCAGATGCTCGAATCGATGATCCAGAGCCCGTCGCCCACCCGCGCCGAGGTGTCGGACGTGGCGACCGCCATCTATGACGGCGCCGACGCGATCATGCTGTCGGCCGAATCGGCGGCGGGCGCCTGGCCGGTCGAGTCGGTCGCGATGATGAACGCGATCGGCGTCTCGGTGGAAAACGACCCCGGTCACGGCGACCGCGTCCATTTCACCGCCATGACCCCCGACCCGACCACCGCCGACGCACTGGCCGAGGCGGCGGCACGAATCACCAATACCGTAACGGCCAAGGCGATCATCTGCTTCACGACCAGCGGCTCGACTGCTCGCCGCGTGGCGCGCGAACGTCCGTCGGTGCCGATCCTCGTCCTGACCCCGCAGCTCGAGACGGCGCGCCGCCTGGGCCTGCTCTGGGGTTGCCACGCGGTCCATACGCGCGACGTCGAATCCTTCGAGGAAATGGTTGCCAAGTCCAAGCGCATGGCGCTGCGCCATGGCATGGCCGAGGCGGGCAATCAGGTCGTGCTGATGGCGGGCGTCCCCTTCCGCACGCCGGGATCGACCAATGTGCTGCACGTCACCCGCATCATGGGCGACGAACTGGCGAATTACGGCGACCGCAGCGAGGCGTAAGCTTTCGCCCTGTCCAACGGGCCGAAAAGGGGTGCGGCGGGGGATGACCACCCGCCGCCCCTTTTCGATCCTGCGCTATCCCGACCCAATCGCTCGGGCCTCCAGGGTTGCCGATCAGCTGATATCCACGATCCTGGTCAGCTTTCCGTCCGCGATCGTCAGGAATGACGCGCCCCGCATTGCGATCGGCTCCCCGGCCTTCAGCTGGCCCAGGTCGATGGCCGGTATGCCAGTCCAATCGATTTCCAGCGCGACACGATCATCCTGAACGACGGCGGTTCGCACGGCTTGATGGCGGGTGGCGAACAGAGTGGTGGCCCGCTCCGCCAGTTCGGCAAAGGCGGCGCGGCCCTCGATCCTGATGCTTTGACCGGCGTTGGAGACATTCTCGAACACGACCGCGTCGTCCACGCAGGCCACCAGTGCGGCGGCGTCCTTACGATTATAAGCGTCCAGATAGCGTTGAATGACGGCAGGGAGCATCACAGGCCCTTTCCCTTCTTCACCAAGCATAGCAGCTCACCGTCTTTCCGGGCAGGGCGACCATGCTTCTTATCAAAATCGGAAGATGCCGGACGGCATCGCTTCGCTCGGACGGACCCGACCTGACGTATCAGGCCGGGCGATTAAATCGTCTTGCGGTCGCGATCGCGATAGGCACCGGGAAGGTCATGGCGTGATTATGCCCGCCCGAGCGAAATTGTCGAGATCGTCGGACCGCGCATTTGAACTGCAAGGACAGGCCGCCAACTCCTTCCTCCCCTGCAAGGGCAGGTGGCGGAGCGAAGCCCTGACAGAGGGGATGTCCCCTTTTCGAGAGCGGGATACCCCTCCACCATGCTGTGCATGATCCCCCGCTCCTTGCAGGGGAGGAGTTGGGAAGGCCTATAACAAAAGGGGCGAGCACCTCGCGATGCCCGCCCCCTTCTTTCTTCCCGCGAAGCCCGATCAGATGTGGATCGGCTTGCCCTGCACCGCCATGGCGGCTTCCTTGAGCGCCTCGGCATGGGTCGGGTGGGCGTGGCAGGTGTACGCGATGTCTTCCGACGTCGCGCCGAATTCCATCGCCTGTGCGGCCTGCGCGATCATCGTGCCAGCGAGCGACGAGATGATCCACACGCCCAGCACGCGGTCGGTCTTGGCGTCGGCGATGACCTTCACGAAGCCGTCGGTGTCGCGGTTGGTCTTGGCGCGGCTGTTGGCGGCGAAGGGGAACTTGCCGACCTTGACCTCGCCCTTTTCCTTGGCGGCTTCTTCCGACAGGCCGACACCGGCGATCTCGGGCATGGTGTAGACCACGCTGGGAATGACGTCGTGGTTCACGATGCCGGTCTGGCCCGCGATATTCTCCGCCACTGCGACGCCTTCGTCCTCGGCCTTGTGGGCGAGCATCAGGCCCGGTGCCACGTCGCCGATCGCCCAGACGCCGTCGACATTGGTCGCGAAGTCATGGTCGATCTCGACCTGGCCACGGTTGTTCAGCTTCACGCCAGCAGCCTCAAGGTTCAGCCCATCGGTGTTGGGCTTGCGGCCGATCGCGACCAGCACGGCGTCGGCCGACAGCGTTTCCGCCGCACCACCCGCCGCAGGTTCGACCGACACGGTCGCGCGGTCGCCCTCGACGGTGACGCCGGTCACCTTGGTCGAGGTCTTCAGCTCCATGCCCTGCTTCTTGAACAGCTTGGCCGATTCCTTGCGGACCTCGCCGTCGAAGCCGGGCAGGATCTGGTCGAGATATTCGACCACCGTCACCTTGGCGCCCAAACGACGCCAGACCGAGCCCAGCTCAAGCCCGATCACGCCGCCGCCGATGACGACGAGATGCTCGGGCACCTTCGGGAGAGCCAGCGCACCGGTCGAGTCGACCACGACCTTCTGATCGATCTCGACACCCGGCAGCGGGGTCACGACCGAACCGGTCGCGATCACGATGTCGCGCGCGGTAACGGTCTGGTCGCCGACCTTGACCGTGCTCGCATCCTGGAACGCGGCCTTGCCCTTCAGCCAGGTGACCTTGTTCTTCTTGAAGAGGTACTCGATGCCGCCGGTCAGTTCGCCGACCGCCTTGGTCTTTTCGGCATGCATCTGGTCGAGGTTGAGCTTTGCGCCCTCGATCTCGACGCCGAACTTGGCGAGCGCACCGTGGCTGGCTTCCTCGAACAGCTCCGAGGCGTGGAGCAGCGCCTTGGACGGGATGCAGCCGACATTGAGGCAGGTGCCGCCTAGCGTCTCGCGCGCTTCGGCGCACGCGGTCTTCAGGCCCAGCTGCGCCGCGCGGATCGCCGCGACATAGCCGCCGGGGCCAGCGCCGATCACCAGGACGTCATAGTCATACTCAGCCATTTGTCTCTCCCGTTCCCCGGCTCCGGGGTCCAGCCTCGCGGGCGCGCCCGCCTTCAAACAATAGGAACGGACCCTCGCGGTTGCGAGGGTCCGTATAGATCACAAAGCGATCAGAGGTCGATCAGGATGCGGGTCGGATCCTGGATCGCGTTCTTCAACGCGACGAGGAAGGTCACCGCCTCGCGACCGTCGATGATGCGATGGTCATAGGACAGCGCCAGGTACATCATCGGGCGGATGACGATCTGGCCGTCGACGACGACCGGGCGTTCCTCGATGCGGTGGAGCCCCAGCACCGCCGACTGGGGCGGGTTGATGATCGGGGTCGACATCAGCGAACCGAACACGCCGCCGTTCGAGATGGTGAAGGTGCCGCCCTTCATCTCGTCCATCTTCAGCGTACCGTCCTTGGCGCGCTTGCCGAAGTCGCCGATCGTCTTTTCGATGCCCGCAACCGTCAGGTCCTGCGCATCGCGGATGACCGGCACGACCAGGCCGTTCGGGGCCGAGACGGCGACCGAGATATCGGCATAGTCGTGATAGACGATCTCATCGCCCTCGATCGAGGCGTTGACCGAAGGAATGTCCTTCAGCGCCATCGTCGCGGCCTTCACGAAGAAGCCCATGAAGCCCAGGCGGACGCCATGCTTCTTCTCGAACAGATCCTTATACTTGGCGCGCGCCTCGATCACCGCGGTCATGTCCACGTCGTTGAACGTCGTCAGCATCGCGGCGGTGTTCTGCGCTTCCTTCAAGCGCTTGGCGATCGTCTGACGCAGGCGCGTCATCTTGACCCGCTCTTCCTTGCGCGCCGAACCAGCGGGCGCAGCGGCCGGAGCAGCGGCGGCCGGAGCGGGCGCGCTCGACTTGTTGGCGGCGGCGGCGGCAACATCTTCCTTGGTGATGCGGCCGTCCTTGCCGGTGCCCTTGATCGTCGCGGGGTCGAGGCCATGCTCGAGCACCGCACGACGCACCGACGGCGACAGCGCGGCGGGCGAGTCGCTCGACTCGTCAGCAGCGGGTGCAGCGGCGGGAGCAGGAGCCGGAGCAGCCGCCGGAGTTGCGGTCGCGGCGGGCGTCGCCGCTTCGGTCTTGGCCGGGGCCGAGCCACCGGCATCGACGGTCGCCAGCAGCGCGCCGACCTGCACCGTGTCGCCGACCTTGACGGCATGTTCGCCCATGACACCCGCCACCGGCGAGGGCACCTCGACCGAGACCTTGTCGGTCTCCAGGCTCGCGATCGGCTCATCGACCGCCACCGCGTCACCCGGCTGCTTCAGCCATTCGCCCAGCGTCGCTTCGGAGATCGATTCGCCCAGTACCGGGACCAGAACTTCAGTCGCCATTTCCATTTCCTCCACCCGGCGAACCGGGGTTCTTACGCGGGCGGGCAAAACGCCCGCGCCAGATTTCATCCCTCCCCGGCTCGGTCACGAACCGGGGAACTCGGTAAGTCAGTCCGCCGCCTGCGTGGTGGGCTTGGCGGTCGTGTTGCTGCCCTCGGCGCGCGTCCGGCGGATTTCGTCGCGGACATTATGGCCCAGCGCATCTGCGACCAGCGCGCCCTGCTCGGCGGTGTGGCGCTTCATCAGGCCGGTGGCGGGCGATGCCGCCGCTGCGCGACCAGCATAACGCGCCCGCTTCACGCTCGCACCGGCCTCGGCCAGCGCTTCCTCGATCAGCGGCTCGACGAAGAACCAGTAGCCATTGTTCTTCGGCTCTTCCTGCGCCCAGACCACGTCCTGCAGGTTCGGCATCCGCGCGATCCGCTTGGCGAGCGCATCGCTCGGGAACGGATAGAGCTGCTCGACGCGCACGATCTGGGTCGTGGTGTCGCCCGCCGCGTCACGTGCCTCGATCAGGTCATAGGCGACCTTGCCGGTGCACAGGACCAGACGCGTCGTCGCTTCGTCGGCGGCACCGTTGGTGTCCGACAGCAGACGACGGAAGTGGCTGTCGCCCTGGAAGTCCTCGGCCTTCGACACCGCCAGCTTGTGACGCAGCAGCGACTTGGGCGTGAAGACGATCAGCGGCTTGCGGAAGTTACGGTGCATCTGGCGGCGCAACAGGTGGAAATAGTTGGCCGGGGTGGTGCAGTTCGCAACCTGGATATTGTCGTTGGCGCAGGACTGGAGGAAGCGCTCGGGACGTGCGGAGGAGTGCTCCGGCCCCTGCCCTTCATAGCCATGCGGCAGCAGCATCACGAGGCCGTTGGCGCGAAGCCACTTGGACTCGCCGGACGTGATGAACTGGTCGATCATGATCTGCGCGCCGTTGACGAAGTCGCCGAACTGCGCCTCCCACAGCACCAGCGTCTTTGGATCGGCCAGCGCATAGCCGTACTCGAAGCCCAGCACGCCATATTCGGACAGCGGGCTGTCCAGCACCTCGAAGCTGCCATGCTCCACGGTCTTCAGCGGCACATATTTGTGCTCGTCGGTCTGATCGACCCAGACCGCATGACGCTGCGAGAAGGTGCCACGACCCGAATCCTGGCCCGACAGACGGACGCCATAGCCTTCCGACAGCAGCGAACCGAAGGCCAGAGCTTCGCCGGTCGCCCAGTCGAAATTCTCGCCGGAACTGAACATCTGGCGCTTGGCGTCGAGCACGCGGTTCAGCGTCTTGTGGACCTGCAAGCCTTCGGGGATCGTCGTCAGCGTGCGGCCGATCGCGTCGAACAGCTTCTTGTCGAGGCCGGTCTCCACGTTGCGGCGACCCTGATCGCTTTCCTTCGGCGCCGACAGACCCGACCAGCGACCGGCGAACCAGTCGGCCTTGTTGGGCTTGTAGCTCGCGCCCGCCTCGAACTCGCCCTCGCAGCGCGTGGTGTACTGCTTGATATTCTCGTCGACCCAGGCCTGATCGACCACGCCCTCGGCGACGAGGCGCTTCGCGTAGGTCTCGGCGACACCGGGGTGCGAGCGGATCTTGTTGTACATCAGCGGCTGGGTGAAGCCCGGCTCGTCGCCCTCGTTATGACCGAAGCGGCGATAGCACCACATGTCGATCACGATGTCGCGGTGGAACTTCTGGCGGAACTCGATTGCCATCTTGGTGGCGAAGGTCACCGCCTCGGGATCGTCGCCATTGACGTGGAAGACCGGCGCCTGAACGCCCTTGGCCACATCCGACGGATAGGGCGAGGAACGCGCGAACTGCGGCGAGGTGGTGAAGCCCACCTGGTTGTTGATGATGAAGTGGATGCAGCCGCCGGTGTTGTAGCCACGGATGCCCGAGAAGCCGAGGCATTCCCAGACGATGCCCTGGCCCGCGAATGCGGCGTCACCGTGGATCAGCACCGGCACCGACGCCGCGTGATCGGTAAGGTCGCCCGCGATCGTCTGGATCGCGCGGGTCTTGCCCAGCACGACCGGGTTCACCGCCTCAAGGTGCGAGGGGTTGGCGACCAGCGACATATGGACCTTGTGGCCGTCGAACTCGCGGTCGGTCGAGGTGCCGAGGTGATACTTCACATCGCCCGAACCGCCGATGTCATCGGGGTTGGCCGAGCCACCGGCGAATTCGTGGAAGATCACGCGCAACGGCTTGGCCATCACATTGGCCAGCACGTTCAAACGGCCGCGATGCGCCATGCCGAACACGATCTCGCGCACGCCCATCTGGCCGCCGTACTTGATGACCGATTCCAGCGCGGGGATCATCGACTCGCCGCCATCCAGGCCGAAGCGCTTGGTGCCGACATATTTCTTGCCGAGGAACTTTTCCCACTGCTCGGCCTCGATGACCTTGTTCAGGATGGCCTTCTTGCCATCGGTCGTGAACTCGATCGCCTTGTCCTGGCCTTCCATCCGGTCCTGGAGGAAGCGACGCTCCTCCACGTCCGCGATGTGCATATATTCCAGGCCGACATTGCCGCAGTAATTCTTGCGCAGCGTCTCGACCAGCTCACGAATGGTCGCCCATTCGAAGCCCATCGTGCCGCCCAGATACACCTTGCGGTCGATATCAGCGTCGGTGAAGCCGTGATACTCGGTCTTCAGATCTTCCGGAAGCTCACGCAGGCCGGACAGGCCCAGCGGATCGAGGTTCGCCGCGAGATGGCCGCGCACCCGGTAGGTGCGGATCAGCATCTGCGCGCGGATCGCGTCACCCGCCGCCTTGACGATGTCGGCGGTCGAGGGCGCCGCAGCAGCAGCGGCGGCCGGAGCGGGCTTACCACCCTTGGCGGGCTTGGGAGCCGGTTCCATCTGGGTCGGGTCGAGGCCCGCGGTCAGATCGTCGGTCGAGGTGAGCGGCCAACGCTTGTTCTGCCAGCTGGGGGCACCGACGCCCTGCTCCAGACCTTCGAAAAAGGTCCGCCAGCCCGCATCGACCGACGACTGGTCGGCCTGATACTTGGCATAGAGCGTTTCGATGAAAGCGGGGCTGACGCCCGCCGCGATGTCGCTGAATTCCTGGCCTTCGTAGCCCATGAGACGCTTCCTCGACCGCCCGTCTTATCAACTCATCGCCACCCCGGCACATCCGCCTGGGGTCCGCAGCCGCGAGCGGCCCGCCTGCCGCCACGGACCCCGGCGGTTGTGCCGGGGTGACGCGATACGCCTTACTTGTTCAGCACCGACAACAGCGTCGAGCCGAGCTCCGACGGCGAAGCCGCGACCTTGATGCCGGCCGCTTCCATCGCCGCGATCTTGTCCTCAGCGCCGCCCTGGCCGCCCGAGACGATCGCACCGGCATGGCCCATGCGACGGCCCGGAGGCGCGGTGCGGCCCGCGATGAAGCCCGCCATCGGCTTCGAACGGCCACGCTTGGCCTCGTCACGCAGGAACTGCGCGGCTTCTTCTTCCGCCGAGCCGCCGATCTCGCCGATCATGATGATCGACTGGGTCTCGTCATCGGCCAGGAACAGCTCCAGCACGTCGATGAAGTTGGTGCCGTTGACGGGGTCGCCGCCGATGCCGACCGCGGTCGTCTGACCGAGCCCTGCGTTCGAGGTCTGGAACACCGCCTCATAGGTCAGCGTGCCCGAGCGCGACACGACGCCGACCGAACCCTTCTTGAAGATCGAACCCGGCATGATGCCGATCTTGCACTCACCCGGCGTCAGCACGCCCGGGCAGTTCGGACCGATCAGGCGCGACTTCGAACCCGACAGGGCGCGCTTCACCTTGACCATGTCGAGGACCGGAATGCCCTCGGTGATCGCGACGATCAGCGGGATCTCGGCGTCGATCGCTTCCAGGATCGAGTCGGCCGCGAAGGGCGGCGGCACATAGATGACCGACGCATCGGCGCCCGTCTTCGACTTGGCTTCGGCGACGGTGTTGAAGACCGGCAGGCCGATATGCTCGGTGCCGCCCTTGCCCGGCGTCACGCCGCCGACCATCTGCGTGCCATAGGCCAGCGCCTGCTGGGTGTGGAACGTGCCGGTTTCACCCGTCATGCCCTGGGTGATGACCTTGGTGTTCTTGTTGACGAGGATGCTCATCTGCTTTTCGTCCTTACCGCCCCGGCGCAGGCCGGGGTCCAGTTGCGATACGGTTATGGGAGTGCGATGCGATCATACAGGTCGTCCCATTCGGGATTGAGCCCTTCGATCTCCCGTAGCTTCCAAAGCCGCTTCCAATTCTTCATCCGCAGCTCGCGTTGCCGCGCTGCTTCCCAGCTATCATGCACCTCGTACCAGACGAGCAGATGACAGTGGTTGTCCCGCGTGAACCCAGCCACCACGCCGTTGCGGTGTTCCCACACGCGCCGCGGCAAATTGGTCGTCGAGCCGATATAGATCGTCCCGTTGCGACGGCTGCCCATGATGTACACGAAGGCTTGTGCTTCGATCACCATGGCCAACCCAACTGGGTCCCGGCCTTCGCCGGGGCGGTTTCATTCCTTCAAATTACGCCAGGCTCTCGTCGATGCCCTTGCAGGCGACGAGCAGTTCCTTGACCGCGTCGACCGAGACCTGAAGGTTCGCCTTGGCCTCGTCCGACAGCTTGACCTCGACGACCTTCTCGACGCCGTTCGCGCCGATCACGACGGGCACGCCGACGTACAGATTGTCGATGCCATATTCACCCGACAGGTGGGCGGCCGCCGGCAGGATGCGCTTCTGGTCGTAGAGATACGCTTCGGCCATCGCGATGCCGCTGGTGGCGGGCGCGTAATAGGCCGAGCCGGTCTTGAGCAGCGCGACGATCTCGCCGCCGCCGCCACGGGTACGCTTGATGATCTCGTCGACCTTTTCCTTGGTCGAGAAGCCCATCTCGATCAGGTCGCTGACCGGGATGCCGCTGACCGTCGAATATTCCAGGACCGGGACCATCGTGTCGCCGTGGCCGCCGAGCACGAAGGTGTTCACGTCCTTCACCGACACGCCGAACTCTTCGGCGAGGAAGTGCGAGAAGCGCGCCGAGTCGAGCACGCCCGCCATGCCGACGACCTTGTTCGCGGGCAGACCCGAGAATTCGCGCAGCGCCCAGACCATCGCGTCGAGCGGGTTGGTGATGCAGATCACGAACGCGTCGGGCGCGTTGTCGCGGATGCCCTCGCCGACCGCCTTCATCACCTTCAGGTTGATGCCGAGCAGGTCGTCACGGCTCATGCCGGGCTTGCGCGCGACACCGGCGGTGACGATGATGACATCGGCGCCCGCAATATCGGCGTAGTCGTTGGAGCCCTTGATATTCGCGTCGAAGCCTTCGACCGGGCCGCACTGCGACAGGTCGAGCGCCTTGCCCTGGGGCACGCCCTCGACAACGTCGAACAGGACGATATCGCCCAGCCCCTTGAGCGCGGCGAGGTGCGCCAGCGTGCCGCCGATGTTACCGGCGCCGATCAGCGCGATCTTCTTGCGAGCCATTCCAATCCTACTCCGTAGTGGACGTGCGTGATTGGTCACGCGGCCTACGCCTATATGGACGTCGGAGCAACCGTTAATCCGCAGAGTTTAAGATTTTAAACGATAATGGTTCGCAAGTGCATTAGGGCTTCGTTGGCCCTTCCCCGGAGCCATGCCCCTGGGCCAGATATTCCTCGGATCGCATCTCTTCCAGCCGGCTGATCGTGCGTTCGAACTCGAACCGGCCATCGCCGGTTTCATAGAGTTCGGCGGGCTGCGCGTCGGCTGCGGCGAGCAGCTTGACCTTGTGTTCGTAGAGCGCGTCGATCAGCTGGACGAAACGCGCCGCCTCGTTGCGGTTCTCCGGTCCCAGCTTGGGAATGCCGACCAGAATGACGGTATGAAAGCGCCGCGCGACCGCCAGATAGTCCGCCGCGCCGCGCGCCTCGCCGCACAGCCGCTTGAACGAGAAGACCGCCACGCCCTTCAGCGCCTTGGGGACGTGCAGCACGCGCCCGCCGACCTTCAAATCCTCGCTGGGGACGTGCGCGGCATCCTCGACCGGATAGTCGGTCAGGCGGAAAAAGGCGGCCGAGAGCGTCATCGTCGCCTTCGGCCCATTGGGCACCAGCCAGGTGTCCAGTCGCCCCAGCCGGTCGCGCCGATAGTCGGTGGGGCCGTTCAATGCCAGCACGTCCAGCCGCGCCTCGATCAGCGCGATGAAGGGAAGGAAATGCTCGCGGTTGAGGCCGTTCTTGTAGAGATCCCTGGGCGGCCGGTTGGAGGTGGTGACGATCGTCACCCCCGCCTCGATCAGCGCGGTGAACAGCCGCGACAGGATCATCGCATCGGGGCTGTTGGTCACCATCATCTCGTCGAAGGCCAGCAGCCGCACCTCGTCCGCCAGCGCGGCGGCGACGGGGGCGATCGGGTCGCCTGCCTGCTTGGCCCGCTCGGTGGCGATGCGGGCGTGGACCTCCAGCATGAACTCGGCGAAATGGACCCGGCGCTTGGCCTCGATCGCGACATGATCGAAGAACAGGTCCATCAGCATCGACTTGCCACGCCCGACATCGCCCCACAGGTACACGCCCTTGGGGGCAGGCGCGCCCTTGCCGGTCAGGCGAGCGAACAGTCCGGTTTTGCGCGGGGTTTCCAGTTCGGTCGCGAGTTGTTCGAGTCGCGCAGCGGCGGCGGCCTGTTCGGGATCGGGGCGGAGCTCCTGCGCTTCGATCAGGCGGCGATAGGCGTTGAGGATGTCGGGCATGTTGGGGGCGATGTCTGCCGTGGCCTCTCTCGCGTCAAGTCCCACCCTCACCCTTCCCGCGCGCTTGCAGCGGGTGGGTCCCCTCCCTCTCCCACTGGGAGAGGGAGGGAGGCGCATAAGCGCCGGAAGGGTGAGGGCGGCTTGGCGATCGGAGGAGAAATAAAAAAAGGGGGCCGTTCCCGACCCCCTTTCCGTTTTCATCGAAATGGCCCGAATCAGATGACCCGCTCGGCTTCCATCTTCTTGATCTCCGCGATCGCCTTGGCCGGGTTCAGACCCTTGGGGCAGACATTCGCGCAGTTCATGATCGTGTGGCAGCGATAGAGGCGGAATGGATCCTCCAGCTCGTCCAGACGCTCGCCGGTCATCTCGTCGCGGCTGTCGGCCAGCCAGCGATAGGCCTGGAGCAGGATCGCCGGCCCCAGGAACTTGTCGCTGTTCCACCAATAGCTGGGGCACGAGGTCGAGCAGCAGGCGCACAGGATGCACTCGTACAGCCCGTCGAGCTTGGCGCGGTCATCGGGCGACTGGAGCCGCTCCTTGCCCGAGGGGGCGGGCGACACGGTCTGCAGCCACGGCTTGATCGAGGCATATTGCGCATAGAAGTGGGTGAAGTCGGGAACCAGGTCCTTGACCACGTCCATGTGCGGCAGCGGGGTGATCTGGACCGTGCCCTTCACATCCTCGATCGCGGTGGTGCAGGCCAGGCCGTTGCGACCGTCGATGTTCATCGCGCAGGATCCGCAAATGCCTTCACGGCACGAACGGCGGAAGGTCAGCGAGCTGTCCTGCTCGGCCTTCATCTTGATGAGCGCGTCGAGCACCATCGGGCCGCACTCGTCCAGATCGACCTCGAACGTGTCGTAACGCGGATTCTGACCCGAATCGGGGTCGTAGCGATAGACCTTGAACTTTTTCAGGCGGCCGCCGGTGGTCGCCTTGTGCGTTTCGCCCTTCTTGATGACGCTGTTCTTCGGCAGGGCAAATTCGGCCATGGTCACAAACCCGCTGGATGGGCCGACAGGCTGTCGGCAAAGGATCGACCCCGCCGATACATGACAGGGACGCTTGTCGCAAATGTCTTGACCGATTTAGGCGCTGGCTCAGATCACATCAAGCACGAGGCCCAGCTCATGCGCCTCCTCGGCGTCGATATACCAGTTGCTGCGCGCCTTTTCCCGAAGCGTCTCGAAGCTGACCTTCGATCCGTTGACGATGGCGCGGAACCCCTCTTCCTGGATCAGGACGGATTGCTCGATTTCGTGCAGCTTGGCCCTGAGCACGACGGGCAGGTTGGTGAGCGGGCCGGACAGGTCGATGCTGCCACTCATCTGCCGCTCGTGCAGCATCAATCGGGTGCCGCGCGTCAGGAAACGGGTTTCGACCGGAAAGGCCGACATGAAGGTCGCCCCGGCCGAATAGACCGCGACCTTGCCCAGAAACAACGTCTCACGACCGGTATGGTCCCGCAACAGCCGGATCGAGTCGCCCATCGCGCGCGCCATTTCCGGATCGCCGCCCAGCGTGGTGATCGACACGACCAGCGGACCGTCGGCGGGAGCTGCCGCGAGTTGGTCGTTGAACCTCGCATACATCACTTCATCCACTGTGCCGTACAGCTGGATGTGCGGGCGGGCGAGCAGCGGGTAGTTCACCGCGTTGTTGGGATGGTCGTGCATGGGGCTGCGAACCGGGGGCGCCGGGGAAGGTTCCGTGTCCCCTTCGGCCCAGCGCACCGCCTTCAGGGAGCGACCTTAGCCCGTGCATAATCCTGCGTGCCGCGGGTCAGCACCTCATCACCCTCCACGATCGCCGCCACCGGGATGTCGGGCAGCGCCTTGATCTCCGCATAAAGCGGCGCAAAATCCGTCTCCAGCGTGGTGCGCAGCAATTCCTCGTAACTCGGGATCACGAAGTAGTTCTGCTGGAAATCGTCGATCCGATATTCCGTCCGCATGACGCGGGCGAGGTCGAAGCCGATCCGGTTGGGGCTCGGATCCTCCAACGCAAAACGGCTTTCCGAATAGCTCGACACGATCCCCGCGCCATAGATGCGCAGATCGCCATCCTCGCGCACCAGCCCGAACTCGACCGTGTACCAGTAAAGCCGTCCGAGATATTTGAGCGCATCCATGCCCAGCGCGCGCTGGCCACCGCGCCCATAGGCGGCGAGATAGTCGGCGAAGACCGGATCGGCGAGCATCGGCACATGGCCGAACACGTCATGAAAGACGTCCGGCTCCTGAAGATAGTCAAGCTGGTCGGGCCGCCGGATGAAATTGCCCGCCACGAAGCGGCGATTGGCCATATGGTCGAAGAACACGTCATCCGGCACCAGCCCCGGCACCGCTACCACCTGCCACCCGGTCAGCTTCATCAACCGCTCGGACAGCTCCTCGAAATCAGGAATGCCCGGCCGCGAGAGCTTGAGCACGTCGAGGCCCCGCAGATACGCCTCCGACGCACGGCCCGGCAGCAGCTTGGATTGACGCGCGAACAGCGTATCCCAGGTCGCATGCTCCTCCGCCGTATAATGTTCCCAGCCCTGCGGGATGGTCCAGTCGGCTCCGGCGCCTTCAGGCGGGGCGGCGAGAACATGGGTATCCTGTGCCATTCGCGGAGCCTATCATGTTGATGGTGACAAATGAAACCATATCGTGGCGACGCCTTGGGCGGGTTGCAAGGGGGTTGCTCGCCGTTATCGGCCTGATCCTGTTCGCCTATATGGGCTTGGGGCTGGCGCTCGGCACGATCCCGCGTGAGACCGTGGCGATGCCCGCCGCAGGACCGGACGCCGTCACCATCTTCGTCGAGTCGAGCGCAATCCACACCGCGATCATCGTGCCGAAACAGGCGGCGGGCGTGGACTGGCGCGACTGGGCGCGGCCACAGGATCTGCGCGATCCGCGCTATGCGGGTTTTCCCTTCCTCGCCATCGGTTGGGGCGAGGCGGGCTTTTTTCGCGAGACGCCGCATTGGCGCGACGTACGGCCGGGGACGATCCTACGCGCGGCGCTGGGCAGCGACCGGACGCTGATCCATGTCGATCATCTGCCGCTGCCCCGTGCCAATGGCAACGATGTGCGAATGGTCCGCCTGTCGCCGCAAGCCTATCGGCGGATGGTCGCATTCATCCAGTCGAGTTGGCGACGGGGCGCGCCGCATTATTCCGGCTATGACGTATATGACGCCTTTTACGAGGCGACGGGGCGGTACAGCGCACGCCATACGTGCAATAGCTGGACCGGCGATGCGCTGGCGGCGGCCGGGGTGCGGATGGGGTGGTGGACGCCCTTTCCCTGGACGGTGATGACATGGCTGTGATCCCACCGCCGTCCAAGGCGCTCTGGGCCGCCGAACTGCCGCGCGCGCTGTGGATGGGCGCAACCTGGTGGCGGCACCGCGCGGCCCTGGCCGCTGCCCCGGCAGGAGACGGGCGGACGGTGATGCTGCTGCCCGGGCTGTTCAACAGCGACCGGTCCAACATTGTGCTTCGCCGCTATCTGACCAGCAAGGGGTACCGCGTTCATGACTGGGGCCTGGGCCGCAATCTGGGAGTGCGCAGCGTCGGGCTGGATGCCGGGCATCTGATCGCGCGTATCGAGTCGCTGGCGAGCCATGGCCCGGTAACACTGGTCGGCGTCAGCCTGGGCGGGATCATGGCGCGGATGGTGGCGCAGGCGCGGCCCGACCTGGTCGCGGGCGTCATCACCATTTCCTCGCCCTATGCGGGGCCGGCCCGCGCCACCAATGTCTGGCGCCTGTTCGAACGGTTGACCGGCGAGCGGGTGGACGATCCCGCCGTCGTCATGCGGTCGGCGGCGATCGCCGGGCCGCTGCCCTGCCCCTCGGCGGCGATCTGGAGCCGCAGCGACGGGCTGGTCGCGGGCGTGATCTGCCGCGACGACACGACCCGGCGGTCGAAGTCCGCTGCAGCCACTTATGGGTCCAGCACCGGCCACAGGTGCTGGCGGCCGTGGCGACCATTCTCGCGGGATGGCCGCGCGTCACTGGTCAGTCATTGGCGGCGCGATAGCCGTCATAGCCCTGCGGCTGGCCCTGATACGGGTTCTGACCCTGACACTGCTCGGGATGCTTGCGGCACTGTTTTTCATATTCGCGACGCTCGCGCCCCTCGCGCGCTTCCTTCTTGCGCATCTTGCGGCCGTAATTGCGATCCGCCTCGTCCTGGCTGGTCGTGGTCCAGTCGACCACCTGCCCCGCTGCCTGGAACGGCGCCTTCACCACGCTGGCCACCGTCTTGACGCAGCCTCCGGTCGTCAGCGGCAGGGTCAGCACGGCGAGTTTCAGGACGAGGTTACGCATGGATACGGGGTCTTTCAGCGGGCGCGCACGACGGCGTTGCGCGTATCTACCCCGATTTGCGGGAAATCGGTGAAGAATCCGTCGATGCCCTGACCGAGCGCGGCGCGAATTTCGCCCGCGACATCGCCATGCGCCTTGGGATCGGCACCACGGCGGAAGGCGGGGCGGACGAAATAATTCTCCGCCCGATAGGTCCAGGGATGGACGCGCAGTCTCGCACGGTGCGCATCGGCGACCAGCGTGGTGGGCGCGTCGCCGTTCCACAGCATCGCCTTGTCCGGCCCGATCCCCCAGGCATAGGTCGCCACCTGTTCCAGCCCCGCAGGCGTCATCATCGCGCCGTAGCTGGGCGCGGCATCGTCCGCCGGACCGCCCTCGCCCGCGACCAGCTGGATCAGGCGGATGCCGGTCATCGTCTTCAGATGCTTGAGATTGTTCACCTCGAACGACTGGATGAAGACCGGCGCGTCCGCCGTCTTCCACCCGGCCTTGTCGAGCGCGGCGACGAGCGGCGCATCGGTGCCCTTGCCGATCGACGCGAAATAGGTCGGGTGCTTGGTTTCGGGATAGATGGCGATGGTCCGCCCGGTTTCCTTCGACCGCTGCTTGGCGAGCGTGATGATCTCGTCCAGCGTGGGTATCTGGAACTGCCCGTCATAGGCGGTCGAGCGAAGCTGCGGCAGGCGCTCCCGCGCACGAAGCGTCTTCAACTCGGCCAGCGTGAAATCCTCGGTGAACCAGCCGGTCTCCTGCTGTCCGTCGATCGTCTTGGTCGTCTTGCGATCGGCGAACTCCGGGTGGGCGGCAACGTCGGTCGTCCCCGATATCTCGTTCTCGTGGCGTGCGACGAGATAGCCGTCACGGGTCGGCACCAGATCGGGCTCGATCACGTCCGCCCCTTCGCGGATCGCCAGATCATAGGCGGCCAGCGTGTGTTCGGGGCGCTCTCCGCTGGCGCCGCGATGCGCGATGACGATCGGGGACGATAGCGGCTTGTTCGGTTCGGCGGACATGGCCTCACCCTGCCCCATGACCAGCGCGACGGCAATGAGAGTGGTTCGCAACGGGAAACGTGCGGAAAGCATGGCGTTTGTTCATCCAATTGTAATCCCAAGGGGATGGCGCGATGCATTTCACAATCAATGGTCAATCGCATGACATCGAGGTCGATGTCCGAACCTCGCTGCTCGATCTATGTCGCGAGCATCTGGGACTGACGGGGTCCAAGAAGGGCTGTGATCACGGCCAGTGCGGCGCGTGCACGATGCTGGTGGACGGGCGGCGGGTAAATAGCTGCCTGACCCTGGCGGTGATGCATCAGGACGATGAGATCACGACGATCGAGGGGCTGGGTCAGCCGGGCAATCTCCATCCCTTGCAGGACGCCTTTGTGCGGCATGACGGCTTCCAATGTGGTTACTGCACGCCCGGGCAGATCTGCTCGGCCGTCGGGATGCTTGACGAGGTGAAGAAGGGGTGGCCCAGCCATGTCACCGAGGACCTCGGCTCGGCCGAACTGACCGTCGAGGAAATCTCCGAGCGGATGAGCGGCAATCTGTGCCGCTGCGCCGCCTATCCCAACATCATCGATGCGATCCGCGAAGTCGCGGGCCAAGGCGACCGCAATCCCAATGAGGATGTCGGCAAGGAGGTCGCAGCATGAGGCTGTTCGACTATGCCCGCGCCGATTCGATCGGCACCGCCACCCGCGATGGCGCTATGCCGGGCGCGCGCTTCATCGCCGGGGGCACCAACCTGCTCGACCTGATGAAATTGCAGGTCGAGACGCCCGAAACGCTGGTCGACATCAGTCGACTGCCCCTGGCCGATATCGAGGAGCGTGAGGATGGCGGCCTGACCATCGGCGCGCTGGTGCCCAATAGCGATCTGGCGGCCGATCCCCGTATCATCGAGGGCTATCCCATCCTGTCGCGCGCGCTGCTGGCGGGGGCCTCGGGCCAGCTGCGCAACAAGGCGTCGACCGGGGGCAACCTGCTCCAGCGGACCCGCTGCTATTATTTCTACGACCCCGCCACCCCCTGCAACAAGCGCGAACCGGGCAGCGGCTGTTCGGCGATCGGGGGGGAGAACCGCATCCTCGCCATCCTCGGCACCTCCGACCAGTGTATCGCCACGCATCCCAGCGACATGGCCGTCGCGATGCGCGCGCTAGAGGCGGTCATCATCACCCAGAAGCCCGACGGCGACCGCCGCCGGATCGCCATCGGCGAATTCTACCGTCTGCCGGGTGAGACGCCCGAGATCGAGAACGTCCTGGAGCGGGGCGAGCTCATCACCCATGTCGAGCTTCCCCCCGCGCCGGAAGGCCGCCAGACCTATCGCAAGGTTCGCGACCGGGCGTCCTATGCCTTTGCCCTGGTCTCGGTCGCGGGGATCGTCGCCGTCGCGGGAGGCAAGATCACCTCCGCGCGGCTCGCCTTTGGCGGCTTGGGGCCGATGCCGTGGCGCAACGAGGCGGTGGAGGCCGCGCTGGTCGGGCAAGAGCCATCCGACGCCGTATTCAATGCCGCCACTGACGTGCTGTTGGCGGACGCCAGGGGCTATGGCTCGAACGACTTCAAGATTCCGCTGACGCGTCGCACATTGGTCGCGACGCTCCGTGAACTGACGCAGGAGGGCTGATCCCATGTTCGGATCCGGCAAGGACGACACGAACGCGCTGACCATGAACCAGCCGCATCCCGACAGCCTGCTCGACACGGGCGTGCAGGGGGTGATTTCCAAACCACTCGACCGGGTGGACGGGCCGAAAAAGGTGACGGGCACCGCCACCTATGCCGCAGAATACGCCATCGAGAACTGCGCGCATGGCGTCCTCGTGAGCGCGACCAAGGGTCATGCGAAGATCAAGGCGATCGACGCCGATGCGGTGAAGGCGATCCCCGGCGTGATCGACGTCATCACCGACTACGACACCTTCATCCGCAATTCGCAGCAGGGCGGCGAAACCGAAGCCCCGACGCAAGGCGTGCGCACCGTCGACTATTTCGGCGAGATCATCGCGATCGTCGTCGCCGAGAGCTTCGAGGTCGCCCGCGACGCCGCCAAGCAGCTGAAGGTCGAGTATGAGCCGCTCGACGACGGCGCGTTCGACTATGAGGCGAACAAGGACAAGGCCGAACCCGCCCCCGATGGCCTCATCAAGGGCCATTACGATCAGGGCGATTTCGACAAGGCGTTCGACAATGCGGCGGTCAAGGTCGATGTCACCTACACCACCCCCAGCCAGAACTCCGCCGCGATGGAGCCGCATGCCTCGATCGCGGTATGGGAAGACGGCGCGCTGACGCTGTACGGCGCCTACCAAATGCCGACCTCGGACGCTCAGCAGCTCGCCAAGGCGCTGGGCGTTGCCCAGTCCAAGGTGCGGATCATCTCGCGCTATATCGGTGGCGGCTTCGGCTCGAAGCTAGGCATCGCGCCCGAGAGCGTCGCCGCCGCCATCGCCGCCAAGCAGCTGGGCCGCCCGGTCAAGGCGGTGATGCTGCGCCAGCAGGTGTTTGACGCCACCGTCCGCCGTTCCAACACCGAGCAGCGGATGCGGCTCGGCACCGAAGCGGGCGGCCGGATCGTCGCGCTGGGCCATGAATCGATCACCTCCAACCTGCCTGACGAGGACTTTTTCGAGCCCGTCGGGATCGGCACGCATTTTCTGTACGCGGGTGAGAATCGCCGGATCAATCATGACGTGGTGCGGCTGAACTGGACGCTGTCGGGCTCGATGCGCGCGCCCGGCGAGGCGGTCGGCATGGTCGGCATGGAATGCGCGATGGACGAGCTGGCCGAGGCGATCGGCATGGACCCCATTGCCTTGCGCAAGGTCAATGATCCCGAACGAGATCCCGAACAGGGCCTGCCCTATTCGTCCCGCAGCCTGACCCGCTCGCTGGAGGAAGGCGCCAGGCATTTTGGCTGGGATAAGCGCCAGGCCCCGGGCCAGCGGCGCGAAGGCGACTGGTTGATCGGCATGGGCGTCGCCGCCGCGTGCCGTTCCAACCAGTTGCAGCAGTCGGCCGCCAAGGTCGAACTCCACCCGGACGGCAGCGCGACCGTATCCTCGGCGATGACCGACATCGGCACGGGCAGCTATACGATCATGGCGCAGATCGCCGCAGAAATCCTGGGCTTGCCGGTCGAGAAGGTGACGATGGCGCTGGGCGACACCAACGATCCCCCCGCGGCGGGCTCGGGCGGGTCCTGGGGCGCGGCCTCGGCCGGCTCGGCGGTCTATCTGGCGGCGGAACGCGTGCGCGAGAAGCTGGCCAAGGCGATGGGCGTCAAGGCAGACGACCTGACCCTGAAGGACGGCATGGCGATCGGCGACAATCGCTCGGTGCCGCTTGGCGAGCTGGTCGGCCAAGACGGCCTGTCCGCGATCGGCGAGATCCAGCCGGGCCAACAGGAAAAGCAGTTCAACCAGGCCAGCTATGGCGCGCATTTCGCGGAGGTCGGGGTCAATGTCGTTACCGGCGAGGTGCGCGTGCGGCGGATGCTGGGCGTGTTCGCGGCGGGGCGCGTGCTCAACGCCAAGACGGCGCGCTCGCAATGCCTGGGCGGCATGACCTTCGGCATCGGCACCGCGCTGACCGAGGAACTGATCCACGACCCGCGCACCGGCAAGCTGGTGAATCACGATCTGGCCGAATATCATGTGCCGGTGAATGCCGATGTCCCCCAGCTGGAAGTCCATTTCCTTGATGAGCGGGACATCCATGCCAATCCGATCCACGCCAAGGGGATCGGCGAGCTGGGCATTTCCGGCGCGGCCCCGGCCGTGGTCAACGCCATCTACAACGCCACGGGCGTGCGGGTGCGCGAGATGCCGGTGACGCTCGACAAGCTGCTCGATCACCTCCCGGCGCTTTGATGAGCGACCATGACAGTGTCCTCGCCGCCGCGCGCGAATGGCGGGGCGAGAAGATGGCGATTGCGACGGTGGTGTCGACCTGGGGGTCGGCACCGCGTCCGCGTGGCAGCCATATGCTGGTCCATGAAGATGGCCGGTTCGAGGGATCGGTCTCGGGCGGCTGTGTCGAGAACGATATCCTCCACACCGCTGCCGAGGTCATCGCGGGCGCGCCGTTCCAGCTGAAGCGCTACGGCGTGGCGGATGCCTCGGCCTGGGAAGTAGGCCTGCCCTGCGGCGGCGAGATCGCGGTGATGGTGCAGCCGGTGTCGGCGGACGGGTTCGACCCCGAGTTGTTCGACCGCATCACCGAGGCGCGCGAACAGGGCCGCGCTCTGACCGTCACCACCGACCTGACCACCGGTCATTCCGACCTGCGGCCGATCGAGACCGGCGAGGTCTTCGCCAACCGCTATGATCCGCCCCGCCGCTTGCTGATCGTCGGCGCGGTGCAGATCGCGCAGAGCCTGGCGCAACTGGCGCAGACGCTCGGCATCGCCACCGTCGTGATCGACCCCCGCGCGCGTTTCCTGACCGAGGAGCGCTTCCCCGGCGTCACGCTCGACGATCGCTGGCCCGACGAGGCGGTGGCGGCCTATGCCCCCGGCCCCGCAACCGCCGTCGTGACGCTGAGCCACGACACCAAGATTGACGACCCCGCGCTGGTCGCCGCGCTTGCCAGCGACACCGCCTATGTCGGCGCGCTGGGCAGTCGGCGCAGCCATGCCGCGCGCCGGGAGCGTCTGGCCGCGATGGGCGTTTCTCCCCAGGCGATCGACCGGATCGATGGTCCTGTCGGCCTCGACATCGGTGCGATCGGCCCCTCCGAGATCGCGCTGTCGATCGCGGCGGCGATGATAGGAGCCTTTCATGATCGACGCTGAAGATGTGGTCCTGGTCCTGCTGGCGGCGGGGCAGTCGAGCCGCTTCGGGATGGAAAACAAGCTGGAGGCCGAGTTTCTCGGCAAGCCGGTGGGATTTCACGTCACCACCGCGCTGGAAAGCATTCCCTTTGCCGACCGGATCGTGGTGACGGACGGGTGCCAGCTCGACTTCGCCTCGCGCGGCTACCGCGTCATCCACAATGACGACATCGCCAAGGGCATGTCGCACTCGATGCATCTGGGCGTGCGCGAGGCGATGAAGGCGTCACCCCAGGCGATCCTGATCGCGCTGGCCGATATGCCGCGGGTCACGGCGGCGCATATCTATCGCCTGTTCGATGCCCTTGACGGGCCGGATTCGGTCGTCGTGTCGAGCAATGGCGAACACCCCACCCCGCCGGGCGTGTTCGGCTCAGGCCAGTTCGAGGCGCTGCTCAAGCTGGAAGGCGACGAGGGCGGCCGCCAACTGGTTGCGGGTGGGCGGCATGTCGTGACCGCCCCCGCCGAGTTGATCGACATCGACACGCCCGAGGATCTGGAAAAACTACGTCAACTCGTCCACGCGCCCGAGCGGACGATCACTCGTGGCGTAGCGCATCGATCGGATTGAGCGCCGCCGCCCGCCGCGCCGGGAAATAGCCGAAAACCACCCCGATCACCGCCGAAATCGCAAAGGCGATGATGTTGATCTGCAGGTCGAAGGTCCAGGGCACCTGCATGACGGGCACCAGCAAGGCGATGATCGCCTGCGCCAGGATCAGGCCGATGATCCCGCCCAGGCAGGACAGCACCACCGCCTCGACCAGGAACTGCAACAGCACCTCGCGCGCCACCGCGCCGATCGCCAGGCGGATGCCGATCTCGCGCGTTCGCTCGGTCACCGACACCAGCATGATGTTCATGATGCCGATGCCGCCAACCACCAGGCTGATCGCCGCCACCGCCGCGACGATGCGGGTCAGCATCGTCGTCGTGCTGGTCAGCGTGTCGCTGATCTGCTTGGTGTCGAAGATGTTGAAATCGTCGTCCTTGCCGCCGGTAATGTTGCGCCGTTCGCGTAAGAGATCGGTCAGCGAGGCTTGCACGGCCGAGGTCGAATAGGCCTGATCGACACCGACCAGCATCAGGCGGATGTCGCGGCTGCCGGTGAAGCGGCGTTGCACCGCCTTGATCGGCATCAGCACGACATCGTCCTGATCGCCAAAGCCCCCCTGCCCGCGCGTCGTCAGCACGCCCACCACGTCGCAACTGATCGCGCCGATGCGAAAGCGCTTGCCGACCGCCTCGGTGGTACGGAAGAGGTTCTGGCGGACGGTATTGCCGATGACGCACACCGCCTTGCCTGCGGCCTGTTCGGCCGGGGTCCAGTAACGGCCCGACGCCAGGGGCCAGGGTTGGACGGTGAAATAGGCCAGCGTCGTGCCGGTGACGGTGGTCGACCAGTTAGCGCCCTCATAGATGGCGGTCGCACTGGTCTGTGCCTGCGGCGCCACCGCCGTCACGCCCGCGATCTGGTCGGCGATCGCCTCGACATCCTCGGGTTTGAAGTCGGGCGGACGCGGACCGCCGCCGCCGCGCCCGAAGCCCTGACCGGGGCGGACCTGGAGGATATTGGTGCCCAGTGACGAGATCGACTGCTGCACCGCCGCCGTCGTCGCCTTGCCCAAAGTCACCATGGTCACGACCGCGCCGACGCCGATAATGATACCCAGCGTCGTCAGGAACGAGCGCAGCATATGCCGCCGGATCGACCGGATCGCGAGGAGAAGCGTGGTGCCGAACATCAGTGCCCACCCATTTCCGGCACTTCACCCGGCCGATGCTGCGCCTCGATCCGATCGACCAACCCATCCTTGAAATGGATGACGGTGCGCGCGAACGCCGCCATGTCGGGCTCATGCGTGACCATCAGCACGGTGATGCCGCTGTCCCGGTTGAGCCCGGTCAACAGTTCCATGATCTCCACCGAGCGTTCGGAATCGAGATTCCCCGTCGGCTCGTCGGCGAGCAGGACGTCGGGGCTGGTGACGATGGCGCGCGCGATCGCCACGCGCTGCTGCTGCCCGCCCGACAGTTCGGCGGGGGTATGGTCCCACCATTTGTCGAGGCCCACCTTCTCCAGCGCCGCCATGCCCAGCTCGCGCCGGGTCCGCTTGTCCTCGCCGCGATAGAGCAAGGGCAGCTCGACATTCTCCAGCGCGGTGGTGCGCGACAGCAGGTTGAACCCCTGGAACACGAAGCCCAGATAGCGCCGCCGCAGCATCGCCCGCTGGTCGCGGTCGAGCGTCTCGACATGATGGCCGCGAAACAGAAAATTGCCCCCGCTCGGCACGTCGAGACAGCCCAATATGTTCATTGTCGTCGACTTGCCCGACCCGGAAGGTCCCATCACCGCGACGAAATCCCCGCCCGCAATGTCCAGGTCGACGCCTTTCAGCGCCTGGAACTGGGTCGCGCCGCTGCCATAGGTCTTGGTAACGCCGCGAAGCTGGATGAGCGGGGCGTCAGCGGCCACCACCGCCCCCGCCACCCTGCTGGCCTCCGCCCTGGCGCCGCTGGCCGCCACCACGCGGAGCCGCGCTCTCGCCGCCCGCCAGCTGGCCGGTGATGACCTGCATATCGGGCTTCAGGCCGCCCGACAGCACCTCGGTCATTGATCCGTTGGTGTCGCCGGTGACGATCTGGATCGGCTGCGGCTTGCCGTCGGCACCGCGCACATAGACGGTCTGGGTCGCGCCGCGCTGGACGGTCGCGGTACGTGCGGCGCGGTCACGGCGCGGACGGAAGGTCAGCGAGCCTGCGATGCCACCGCCGCCCTGCCCTGCGCCGTCCGACGGCTTGAAACGCAGCGCCGCGTTGGGGATCAGCAGGACATTCTTCTTGTCCGACGTCACGATGTCGGCGGTCGCGGTCATGCCGGGGCGCAGTTGCAGGTCGGGATTGGCGACCGTCAGGTCGGCGGCATAGCTGACCACCTGCCCCGTGGTCGACGTCGCGCTGGCGGTCGAGGAGGTGGAAGAGGTCGCCGCGCTGACCGTCAGGTTCGACCCCAGATCCACCCGCGTGATCGTTGCCGGGAAGGTCCGCCCCGGAAAGGCGTCGACGGTGAAATCGGCCTTCTGCCCGACCTTCACCTCGCCAACGTCTGCTTCGTCGATCGCGACCTCCAGCTTCATCTTGGTCAGGTCTTCGGCGATGACGAACAGCGTCGGCGTGTTGAACGACGCCGCGACCGTCTGACCGGGGTCTACCTGTCGCGCCAGCACCACGCCCGAGACGGGCGAGCGGATGATCGCACGCTGACGCTGGGTCTGCGACTGCGCCAGCTGGGCGCGGGCGGCGGTCACATTGGCCTCCGCCACACGCAGCGCCGCGACCGCACGCTGGGCATCCGCACGCCCCGCCTGAAGTTCGGTCGCCGAGGGCACACGGCCGTTCGACAGCTTATACACCTGTTCCAGCCGCGCGAGCTGCGCCTGCGATTCCGACACGGTCGCGCGCGCCTGCGCCACCTGCGCGACATTGGCGGCCAGCGTCGCCTGCGCGGCGCGGATCTGGTCGTCGATCTGCTCAGGATCGATCAGTGCCAGCGCCTCGCCCGCCTTCACCCGGTCGTTCACATCGACCACGACCTTGGTGACCAGGCCCGACAGCTGCGAGCCGACCGTCACCTGGTTGGTCGGCGCCAGCTTGCCGGTGGCCGAGACGGTCACGGTCAGGTCGCCGCGCGTCACCGGCGCGGTGGCGAAGCCCGCTTCCTTCGATCCGCCGAAACAGCTTTTGAGCAGCAGCGCCAGCAGCACGACGCCGACGATCACCACGCCCCACTGCACCCATTTGCGCCAGCGCGGCTGTGGCTTCACGCCCAGGAAATCGTCGAGAGTCTGGTCGGCCATCAGCGGTTGTCCGGGGTTGTGGCGAGGCGCGGCGGCGCTTCGGGGGTGGTCGTGGCGTCCCATCCGCCGCCGAGCGCCGCGAACAGCGCGACTTGCGCGGTCGCGGCGTCGGAGCGGGCCTGAACCAGCCCGTTCTGTGCGTTCAGGAACGCCGCCTCCTGTTGCGACAGGGTGGTGAAATCGGTGAGGCCCGAGCGATACTGGCTGCGCGCCAGGATCGCCGAGTTGCGCGCGGCGTCGAGCTGGATGGCGAATTGCCGTTCCCGCTCGCGCGCGGTGTTGAGCGCAACGATGGCGTTCTCGACATCCTCCAGCGCGAGCAGGACGGTACCCTGATAGGCGGCATAGGACTGATCGGCGAGCGCCTGGGCATTGCGCACCTGGCTGCGCAGCCGCCCGCCGTTGAAGATTGCCTGGGTCAGCCCGGCGAACAGGCTGCCGGTGATCGCATCGCCCAGCGAGCCGAGGCTGGTGGCCGCCGTGTTGATATTCCCGGAAATGGCGAGCGCAGGGTAGAGCGCGGCCTGCGCCACGCCGATCCGCGCGGTCGCGGCGGCCAGATTGCGCTCGGCCGCGCGCACATCGGGGCGGCGGCGCAAGATATCGGCGGGGATGCCCGCACCGATCACCGCGGGGCCGGTGGGGATCGGCTTCACCGCTGCAAGCCGCGCCTTGACCGCGCCGGGCGCCTGCCCCGTCAGCACGCCCAACCGCGAGACGGCGGCATTATATTGCTGCTCGATCGAGGGGATGGTCGCGGCGGTCTGCGCCCGCTGGCTGCGCGCCTGTTCGGCGTCGAGCGAGGAGACGAGGCCCGCCTGCACGCGAAAGCCCGCAATCTCCAGATTGTCGTCCTGCAATGCCAGGCTGGCGCGCGCATTGGCGAGCTGCGCCTGATAGGCGCGCGCCAGCATGTAATTGCGCGCCAGTTCGCTCTCGACGGTCAGCAGCGTCGCGGCATAACTGAACCCCGCGCCCTCATAGGTCGCGCGGGTGGCCTCGACCGTGCGGCGCACTTCGCCGAACAGGCCGACCTGATAGCTGGCTGACAGTCCGATCGTGAAGCTGTTGCTGCCGCCCCCGCCGGTATCGACCACAGTGCCGTCGGGCAGGGTGAAGCTGCGCCCGCCGCCGCGCAGATTCTCGTTGCGTTGATAGCCGGTGGAGCCGGAGACGTTGGGCAACAACGAGGCACGGCTCTGGATCAGGCTTTCGCGTGCCTGCCGCAGCCGGGCGATCGCCTGGACGACATCGGTATTGGCGACCACTGCCTGCTCGACCAGTTCGGCGAGCAACGGGTCGTCGAACGACCGCCACCAGCGGGTCAGATCCTGCGCCTGCGCGTTGGCGGCGGGTACCGACCAGGCATCGGGCACCCCCAGCGCTTGCGGAGCGGCAGGATGGTAATCGGGACCGACCGTGCAGGCGGAAAGGGCCGCCGGGGCCAGAAGAAGGACGCGGGCGCGAGGCTTCATGCGGGGGAACGTGCCGTGCCGTTACGGCCCCGTCCAGTGTGTTTCTGTCGCAAATTGTGACGGATGCGGCATATTTCCGTCATCCTGAGGGCGCACGTTTCAGGAGGGTGAAAGTTCCGCTTCGATCTAAAAATCCTCCCCGGTACGGGGAGGTGGCAGGGCGCAAGCCCTGACGGAGGGGGGCTTCCACAAAGGTCATCCCTCGCGGCGCCCCCCCTCCACCATGCTACGCATGGTCCCCCTCCCCGCTAGCGGGGAGGATCAGTATTTACCGACCCACCCAGTCGGAAACCTGCTGGGCAACCTGGTTCGCCGCCTGATTCAGCGCCGGGCCGACGGTCGTGGCGTCGATCTTGCCGACCGGCACCCGCGCCTCGAAGCGGCGCTTCTCGATGTTCGTCTGACCATTGCGTTGCAGCGTGGCGTCGAACATCACCACCGCGTCGCGTCGGGTCGCGTCCATGCCGAACTGGCGCAGTTCGCCGCCCAGCCGGTCGCCCGGATCACCGATCGAATCGCGCGACGACAGGACGACGCGGCCGACCCGTGCGGTCAGCGTGTCGGCCATCAGCCGGGCGAACAGGCGCGCGGGCGGCTCGGCCCATTGCGCATCCTTCACATAGGCGATGCTGGTGGCATTCTCCTGCACCGGCACCCGCGCCGTCGCCAGCTCCTGTGGCGAGGACGGCAACTGGATGGTGATCGACTTGCCCGGCCCGGAATCCTGCGTTTGCCCCACGCTCGGCGCGGATTGCGCCTGAAGCGTCAGCAGCGAGGGAGGCGGTTTGGCTCCGAAGCTGATGCAGCCGGCGAGCGGAAGCGATGCGAGCATCACGATCAGCGGAGTCTTCATGACGGTCCTCATCGGCTTCCTCACTTGCCCTTATAGTCCGGCAGCTTCTGCTGCCCGATCAGCGATCCCGCACCCTGTTGGTCGACCTTTTCGGCGACCGCCGACAGCGACTGGGTCATCACGCGCAGGTCCTTCACCAAACGATCCACCTCGGGCATGGTCTGCTTCGAGAAGGTCTGCAGGCCCGGCCGTGCATCGCCGATCACGGCGTTCAGCGTGTCCGCGCTCTTCTGTGCCGAAGCGATGGTGCGGTTCAGATTGGCGATGGTCGGCTTCACATCCTCGGCCAGGATGCCGTTGGTGGTCGTTGCCAGCTGGCCGATCGACTGCGCCGCGTCACCAGCCTGCTGGATCGCCACGCGGGTCTGGGCCAGCGTCGCGGCGATCTCCGGCCCGCGATCGGCCAGAGCGTCGGTAAGGCGGTTGGTATTGTCGAGAATGCCCGAGATCGACGCCTGGTTGCGGTCGGACAGCAAGCCGGTCAGCCGCTCGGTCAAGGTCGACAGCCGCTCCAGCAGCTGCGGCGCGGAGTTCAGGATCGCGCCGATGCCGCCCTGCTTGGTCGGAATGACCGGCACGCCATAGGGGCAGATGGTGCGATTCTCGGGCTGCGGACAGGCGATCGGCGGCGCTCCCTTGCGCGCGCCGTCCAGCGAAATGGTGCTGGTGCCGGTGAAGCTGGCCGAGATCGACGCGGTCGTGCCCTGCAGGATCGGCGTCTGCTCGTTGACCGAAACGCGGACCCGCACGAATTGCGGATCGGGACGCCACAGCGCGATTTCCTTCACCTGGCCCGAGGGCACGCCGGAGTAAGTGACCGCCGAGCCCTTGGCCAGGCCATCCACCGACTGGCGGAAGAAGATGTCATATTCCTTCTCCGACGTGCCGCCCAGACGGGCGATCCAGACGGTGAAGATCGCCAGCACTGCGAGCAGGATCAGCACGACAGAGCCGACTAGGACGTGGTTTGAACGGGTTTCCATCAGCGTGTCCCTGCTTCGCCTCTCGCATGGGCATCGGCCGCATTGCCTTGGGCTTGCTGGCCGGTGGCATGGGCTTCGACTTCGGTGGGGTGGCGCGCGGCGTCCGCGGAACGGGGGCGGATGTCCGCAACCTCGTCCTTGGCGGCGACAGCGGCGCGGCCGCGCGGCCCCTTGAAATATTCCTCGATCCACGGATGGTCGAGCGCAATCAACTCGTCGATCGTACCGACCGCGATCACCTTCTTGTCCGCCAGCACCGCCACCCGGTCGCAGATCGCATAGAGCGTGTCGAGGTCGTGAGTGATGAGGAAGACGGTCAGCCCCAACGTCTTCTGGAGCGAGGCGATCAGCTGGTCGAATGCCGCCGCGCCGATCGGGTCGAGGCCCGCCGTCGGCTCGTCGAGGAACAGGAGTTCGGGGTCGAGCGCCAGCGCCCGGGCAAGACCTGCGCGCTTCTTCATGCCACCCGACAGCTCAGCCGGATATTTGGGTCCCGCGTCCGCAGGCAGGCCCGCCATCACCACCTTATAGGAGGCGACCTCGTCCATCAGCGCCTGGGGCAGGTCGCGGTAGAATTCGCGGAGCGGCACCGCGACATTCTCCGCCACGGTCAGTGTCGAGAACAGCGCGCCGCCCTGGAACAGCACGCCCCAGCGCTTGCGGACATCGATCGCCTCTGTCGCCTCGCGTCCGATGGTCGGCTGGCCGAACACGGTGATCTCGCCTTGGTCCGGAGTCTGGAGGCCGATGATCGTGCGCATCAGCACCGATTTGCCGGTACCCGACCCGCCGACCACGCCTAGGATCTCGCCCTTGCGCACGTCCAGGTCGAGGCCGTCATGGATGACCTGCTCGCCGAAGCTGTTGCGTAAGCCCCGGACCTGGATGAGGATATCGTCCTGCTCGGCCATCAATCCCATCCGATCCAGGTGAAGAAGACCGCGAAAAACGCGTCAAGCACGATCACCAGGAAGATCGCCTGCACCACCGCCGACGTGGTGCGCAGGCCGACCTGCTCGGCGTCGGACTTGACCTGCATCCCCTGAAAACAGCCGGCGATCGCGATGATCGCGCCGAAGACGGGGGCCTTGATGAGGCCGACATACAGGTCGGTGATCGGAACCACTTCACGAATGCGCGCGATGAAGGTGACGGGCGGGATGCCCAGCGACACCGCCGCCAGGAAACAGCCGCCGATCATCGCGATCAGCGACGAATAGAAGCCGAGCAACGGCATCAGCGTCACCGCCGCCAGCGTGCGGGGCACGACCAGCGATTCCATCGGCGACACGCCGATGACGCGCATCGCGTCGATCTCCTCGGTCAGCTTCATCGTGCCGATCTGCGCGGCAAAGGCCGAGCCCGAGCGACCCGCGACCATGATCGCGGTCATCAGCACACCCAGTTCGCGCAGCGTAAGGCGACCGACCAGGTTGATCGTGAACACCTCGGCGCCGAACTGGCGAAGCTGCACCGCGCCCTGCTGCGCAATGACGATCCCGATCAGGAAGCTCATCAGGCCGATGATCGCCAGCGCCGAAACGCCCACCGTCTCGAACTCATGCACCACCGCATTGAACCGGAAGCGGCGCGGATGGCGGATAACCGCCAGTCCGGCCAGCACCGTCGCGCCCATGAAGCCCAGCAGACCATAGAGCGTCTGGAACGCCGCCACGACCGCGTCGCCGACCTCCCCCGCAACGCGCGAGAACGGGCTGATGGGTTGCGGGCGCATCGCGACCGGCTGATCCGCCTCGGTCACTTTGGAGAACAGGTGTCGCTGATTCTCGTCCAGACCATCGATCGCGGCGTCGTTGCGCGCGGCAAAACGGTGGATCAGCCAGGCACCGACCGTGTCGATCCGGTCCACCTGCGACAGGTCGATCCGCCGAACCGCCGCATCCTCGCGATCCAGCCGCTCGGGCAGGTTCCCCAGGGTCGCCAGCGACAGGCTGCCGGTAAAGCGCAGGGCGCCCCCGTCCGCCGCGTCATGCTGATAATCGGCCTTGGCGTTCATCAACTGCCTCTTTGCGGGAAAGCGGGGGCATCGACAAGGCGCTTCGTTCCCGCGACGAATCGACCGGCGGCGATAATTACACTAGCGCGTGACGTTTTCATAGCAGGCGATCCAGCAGATGTAGAACTAGGCCGACGCTGCCACCCACCAGTGTCCCGTTGATGCGGATATATTGCAGGTCGCGGCCTACCGCATTTTCCAGCCGCGAGGTTACGGTATCGGCATCCCAGCCACGCACCGTCTCCGATACAAGGCGAACGATGCCGTCGCCATAATCGGCGGCGATGCCCACCGTCGCGCGGCGGACGAAGCGATTGATCGTCGCCGCCAGCCGGGGATTGTCCTGCAGCGTCTGGCCCAGCTGCCGCATCGCATCGCCCAGCCGCCCGGCCGTCACCGCCTGAGGATCGCGCGCCATCCGCAGCAGCGCCTCGCGTGCCTGCTCCCACAGGCCGTCCAGCCAGCGCTGCATCGCTGGATTGGCGATCAGCTCAGTCTTCATCCCCTCAACCTTGGCGCGCATGTCGGGATCATATTGCAGGTCCCAGGCAAGGCGATCGAGCCCTTCCTCGATCTTCTGGCGCAGCGGATGGTCGCGATCTTCGGCGACATCGTGGAGCAGCTTATGCAGCCCGTCGATCAGCTTGTCGGCCAGCGTCTCGTCCAGCCCGGTCCAGCGGAGGATCGCGCCGGCCCGCTCATGCACCATGGCGCGCACGATCGCCTCATTGGCGTCGAGCGCCGATGCCGCCCAGCGCAGCACCGAATCCAGCAGCGGTAGATGCCGTCCCTCGGCGATGCTGGCCTTCAGCAACTGGCCCAGGATCGGCGCGACCTCGGTGGCGCGCAGCCGTGATCCGATCCCCGCCTTGACCATGCCGCCCAGCCGCTGCGGATCGAAGGCGGTCAGCATCTCGGCGAACAGGCGGGACGCTCCGCGCCGGATGCGCCCGCCCTCCTGCGGGGGTTGGGCCAGCCAGCGCCCCGCGGCGCCTGCCACGTCCAGCCGCACCATGCGCCGCGCCACGACGCGCGGGATCAGGAAATTGGTGCGCAGGAATTGGGCGAGCGTATCGCCGATGCGGTCCTTGTTGCGCGGCACGATCGCGGTATGCGGGATCGGGAGGCCCAGCGGATGGCGGAACAACGCGGTCACCGCGAACCAGTCGGCCAAACCGCCGACCATCGCCGCTTCGGCAAAGGATCGCACATAGCCCCAGGCGGGATGCACCGGCTGCAGGCCACGCGACACCAGATACAGCGCCGCCATGCCGACCAGCAGTCCGGTGGCCACGACCCGCATCTTCCGCAGGGCGGCTGGAACGGTCTGGCTACCCCCCGATCGCATTGCGAGTTCCATCAATCAGGACAATTCGCGAGCGGCAGCTTTGTTCAAGCGGAATCTTTCCCCAGCGTAACGAAACGGGGCGGATGATCCTCCCCGGTACGGGGAGGTGGCAGGGCGAAAGCCCTGACGGAGGAGGATTGCCGCACAGGCTGCCCTTCGTGGCGCCTCCCCTCCACCACCGCTTCGCGGCGGTCCCCCTCCCCGTTCCGGGGAGGAGATTTACTCCGCCGGATCATACCCCAGCTTGCCCGTGGCGGGCGGCAGCGCAGGGCCGCCGGCGGGGCCTTCGATCACCGGCCCGCTGCCCAGCTCGTCGCCAGGCTTGTAGGTCAGCAAGCGCTTGCTCAGACGCGGGCCGATCCAGCGTTCGACGCCCACCGCAAGGCTGAATGCGGCGGGGACGATGAGCAGGGTCAAGACCGTCGACAAGGCAAGGCCGCCGATCACCGTCACACCCATCGGGCTGCGCCATGATCCGTCGCCGCCCAGCGACAGCGCGGTCGGGATCATGCCCGCGACCATCGCCACCGTGGTCATCACGATCGGCTGGGCGCGCTTGTGGCCCGCATCGAGCACAGCGTCGCGGATCGGCACGCCCTTGGCGATCTCCTCCAGCGCGAAGTCGATCAACAGGATCGAGTTTTTCGCGACGATGCCCAGCAGCATCAGCAGGCCGATATAGACCGGCAGCGACAGCGGATTGCCGCTGAAATACAGCGCCAGTAATCCGCCCAGCGGCGCGAGCAGCAGCGAGGCCATGTTGACGAAGGGCGGCAGGAAGCGGCGATAGAGCAGGACCAGCACCGCAAAGACCATGAAGATGGCCGAGATGATCGCGGTGAAGAAATTCCGCATCATCTCCGCCTGCATCTTGGCCTGGCCCAGCACCATTTCGCTGACCCCCATGGGCAGGTTCTTCATGATCGGCAGGTCGTGGACCCTCTTCATCGCGTCGCCGCTGATCACGCCCTTGGCGAGGTCGGCGCCGACCGTCACCTGCCGCCGCTGGTTGACGCGGTCGATCTGGGTCGGCCCCGCGCCCAGACCGATATCGGCGACGACGCTCAAGGGCACTGAGCCGCCGGTCTGCGTCTGCACCGGCAGGTTCTGGATGGTCGACAAGCGCGCGCGGGCATTCTGGTCGAGCGCGACGCGGATCGGCACCTGGCGATCCGACAGCGAGAAGCGCGCCGAATTCTGGTCGATATCCCCCAGGGTCGCGATGCGGATCGCGCTGGACAGCGCCTGCGTCGTCACGCCCAGGCTGGCGGCGAGATCGAGCCGTGGGCGGATGACGATTTCCGGCCGGTCGAGATTGCCGACGATGCGCGGCGCAACGAGACCGGGCAGCGTGCCCATCTGCTGGACGATCTTGTTCGCGGTATCGCGCAGCACGGCGGGATCGTCACCGCCCAGGGTGATGGTCAGATCGCGCCCGCTCGATCCCCAGCCGAATTGCGACTGGAAGGTCACACGCGCATCGGGAATCGCGGCCAGTTCGGGAGCCAGCGAGCGTTCGAAGTCGGTGCTCTTCATCGAGCGGTCCTCCTTCAACGTCGCGACCACACGGCCATTGCCGACGCCGGTGCGCGAATAGACCGACTCGACGTCCGGCTGCTTTTTCAGGAACTGCGCGACCTTCTTCACAACCTGATCGGTCTGGGCCAGCGTCGTGCCGGGCACCATTTCGATCTTGGCAACCGCCTGGTCATTGTCCTGTGGCGGCTGGAAGGTCTTGGGGATGATCGCGAACATCGCGATCGTCAGCACAAAGGCGCCCATGCCGATGCCAATCACCCACAGCCGATGATCGCGGAACCGCCCGAAAAAGCGGCGGAAGAACCCGCGCCGCACGCCATCGGTCGGCCGGTCATAGCGCAGCGACCAGCGCAACGTCGCCATATAGGCGTCCATCAAACGGCCCTCGCCATGGCTGGCATGACCCGCCGACTTCAGGAAATAGGCCGCGATCATCGGCGTGATCATGCGCGCGACCGCCAGGCTCATCAGCACCGAGACGACCACGGTCAGGCCGAAATTCTTGAAATACTGGCCCGGAACGCCGGGCATCAGCGCCACCGGCAGGAACACCGCGACGATCGCCATGGTGGTGGCGAGCACGGCGAGGCCGATTTCGTCCGCCGCGTCGATCGACGCCTGATAGGCGGATTTGCCCATCCGCATATGGCGCACGATATTCTCGATCTCCACGATCGCGTCGTCGACCAGCACGCCCGCCACCAGGCTGAGCGCCAGCAGCGTCATCTGGTTCAGCGTGAAGCCCAGCAGGTCCATGAACCAGAAAGCGGGAATTGCCGACAGCGGAATGGCCAGCGCCGAGATCACCGTCGCGCGCCAGTCGCGCAGGAAGATGAAGACGACGATGACGGCCAGCACGGCACCCTCGATCATCGCATGGATGGCGCTTTCATACTGCGCCTCGGTATATTTCACGCTGTTCGAGCGGAGGACGAATTTTACCTCCGGGTTGCGCTTTTCCAGGGCCTTCAGCTTTTCGACCGCGCCGTTGAAGACGCTGACGTCCGAGGCACCCTTGGCGCGCTGAAAGTCGAAGCTGATGACCTGCCGCCCGTCGACCGCCGCCTGCGAACGCTGTTCGGCATAAAGATCGCGCACGGTGGCGATATCCGCCAGCCGCACCGTCCGTCCGCCCCGCACATTGATCTGGGTCTGGCCCAAGTCATAGGCGTTGCGGGCATTGCCCAGCACGCGGACCGCCTGTTCGGTGCCCGCGATCTCGGCGCGACCACCCGCGGCGTTCAGGTTGGTCATGCGAAGCTGGGCATTGACCTCGCTCGCGGTCAGGCCCTGCGCCTGCAATTTCAACGGATCGAGGATGACGCGGATTTCGCGGCTCACCCCGCCATTGCGGATGACCTTGGACAGGCCGGGGACGCCCAGCAATTCCTTGGTGACGTTGTTGTCGATATACCAGCTAAGCTGTTCGGGCGTCATGTTGGACGCGACCGCCGAATAGCTGGCCAGGTCGTTATCGGTCGAATCGACGCGAATGACCTGCGGCTCCAGGATACCGTCGGGCAGCATCGAGCGAATCTGGCTGATCGCATCGCGCGCATCGCTGACCGCGCGGTCGATCGGCGTGCCGATGTCGAGCTGGACCAGCGTCTGCGACTGCCCCTCGGTCACGGTCGAGGTGATCTGGTCGACGCCCTGCAGGTTCCGCAACGCCGCCTCGACCCGCTGGGTGACTTGCGTCTCCAGTTCGGTCGGCGCCGCACCCGGCTGGCTCACGACGACCACGACGATCGGGAAATCGATGTCGGGGTCGTTGTTGACGTCCATCCGCATGAAGCTGACGATCCCCGCCAACGTCAGCGCGACGAACAGGACGATCGGCGGAACCGGGTTCCGGATCGCCCAGGCAGAGATGTTGCGGAAACTCATCTTACTTGGCCTCCTGGCCTGCAAGGATCGGGTGGACCAGCTGCCCCGCCGCCAGGAAGCCGCCCGCCGAACGCACGACCCGCTCGTCACCCTTCAGGCCCGAGGCGATGGTCACGCCATCGTCCGACACCTGCCCGATCTTCACGTCGCGACGCGCGACCTTGTTGTCAGGCCCGACGATATACACGAAACTGCCCTTGTCGTCGCTTTGGATCGCCGAGTCCGGCAGCACCGGGGCATGGCCTGCCCCGCCGCGGATAGTCGCCGCCGCGAAGCCGCCGGGGCGCAGCGCCGGGTTGTAGGACAGGGCGATGCGCGCAATGCCCTGACGCGTCTGCGGATCGATGACCGGCGACACCTGCCAAACCTCGCCCTTGAAACGCGTGTCGCCGCCGACCGGCGTGACCGTCGCGGGCGCGCCGACATTCAGGCCGACCAGGTCCGATTCGGCGAGCTGCGCGCGCAGTTCCATCTGCCCGCCCATCGCCATGCGGAACAGCACGCCCGAGCCGGAGCTGACGATCTGGCCCGGCTCGGCCGCGCGGGTCAGGATCAGGCCCTCGGCGGGCGCGCGAATGTCGAGTCGACCGTTGCGCGCCTGCGCCTCGCGGAAGGTCGCCTGCGCCGCGCGGACACGGGCGGCGGCGGCATCGCGGGTCGCGGTGCGGCGCTGGAGATCGGCCTTGGAGATGAAGCCGCGATCGACCAGCTGCTGCGCCCGGTCGAGTTCGGACTGGGCAATCTGCTGATCCGACTGGGCGACCGCGATCTGCGCGTTCAGGGCCGAGGCGGTCTGGGTCTGTACCGAGCGATCGACCGTCGCCAGCACCTGTCCGGCGCGCACCCACTGGCCCGGTTCGACTAGGACGCGGGTGATCATGCCCCCCTCGCCCGCGACGCCGACCGGCATTTCGCGGCGTGCGGCGAGCGTCCCGGTGGCGGAAATCACCCGGCTGACCGCCTGCTGGCCGGGGACGACCACGGTGATGTTGGGCACCTGCGTTCCCGCACCCGCCCCGCCGGCCGCATCGTGCTTCTTGCCGCCGAACAGGAACCAGCCCGCCAGCACCAGCACGACCACGGCCGCGACGCCCCAGATCCAGCGCCGGCGCGGTGCGGACACCGGCCCCTCCAGCCCTGGATGCCGGCCGTCACCGATCGCCCCCGTCTCGTAATTCATGTTCGTCACCGATCCCCGTACCGCATCCATCGTGCGCATTTTGCCAGGCAGGATGCGCGCATCCCCGCTGTGTTATAGAAATATAGCACACCGCTCAAGCGTCTTTTGTTAAGTGGTAATGACGGCGGCTCCAAGGGGAATGAAAGGCGTTCATCACCTGTTTTGCCAGGAGGCGCCAAAGCCTCGGGTCACCATCACAAGGGAGATGTCGATGAACAAGATACTGCTCATGGCCGCACTGGCCCCCGCCGCGCTCGCACCCGTGACGGCGATCGCCCAGGTCCAGCCCGCCCCCACGGTCGAGCCGCTGGTGCCGGCCGCAGGCGCGGTGCTCGACGTCTCGGCGGAGGGACGCACGACGCGCGTGCCCGACCTCGCGACGATTCGCGCAGGGGTGGTCAGCCAGGGCGCGACCGCCGCCGCCGCTCTGTCGGACAATGCGCAGCGCATGGCGCGGGTACTGGCCGCCGTGAAGCGCGCAGGGATCGCCGACCGCGACATTCAGACCGCGACCGTGCAGCTCCAGCCGCAATATCGCTATGGCGAGAACGTGCCCCCGGCGATCACCGGCTATCAGGCGACCAACACGCTCAGCGTCCGGTTCCGCGACGTTGCCAAGTCGGGCAGCGTTCTGGACGCGCTGGTCGCGCAGGGGGCGAACCAGATCGACGGCCCCAACCTCTCGATCGACAAGCCCGACGCCGCGCTCGACGAGGCGCGGGCGGACGCCATCCAGCGCGCGCGCGCACGGGCCGAGCTTTATGCCAAGGCCGCCGGGCTGCGCGTCGTGCGGATCGTGTCGATCACGGAGAACGGCGCGGATGCGGGCGGGCCTGAACGTCCGATGATGATCCGCGCCCAGGCGATGCGCTCCGACGCCATGGAAAAGACCAGCATCGCGCCGGGCGAGCGCGACGTCACCGTCAATGTGTCGGTCCGTTTCCTGCTGAATTGATCGCTCCCGCCCCCATCGCCCGTGCGGCATGGGGGCGCCCTCCCCGGCGGGTACAGCCGCGCGCCGCCATACCCCCACATACGAAAAAGGCCGCCCGGTCATCCCGGACGGCCCTTTTCGGCTCAGTGAGCGGATGCGGTCTTAGCGCACCCGGCCACGACGAACGAGGTTCACGATCGCCAGCAGGACGACGGCGCCCAGCAGCGAAACGAGGAACGAGGTCAGCGTCAGGCCGGCATTGTTGATCGAACCGCCTGCAAAGATCAGACCGCCGATGAACGCGCCGACGACACCGACGACGATGTTCAGGAAGATGCCCTGCTGAGCATCAGTACGCATGATGATGCTGGCCAGCCAGCCAATGACACCACCGACGATAAGCCACAGGATAATACCCATTGTCTTTCCCTCCGTTGGGCCCGCGAGCGGGACACGGGGGGAAGACGTGCGAATGCCGGTTATTGTTCCGTGCCCGTACCGGCAATGCGGCGAAACGTTTGGTTTGTTAACAAGACATTGGTCGAGATGGCGACCTCAATATTTCTGCTGGCGCTCATAGAGTGAACGATAATGCTGGATGCGAGTGACGCGCAGTCCGGGCATCCCCGACCGGTCGATCGCGCGCTGCCACCCGGCGAATTCCTCGACGGTCAGGCCATATCGGTCGCAGACCTCGTCGACCGAGAGCAGACCGCCATTGACGGCCGCGACGACCTCCGCCTTGCGGCGGACGACCCAGCGGGTGGTGCTGGGCGGCGGCAGGGTTTCGAGCGTCAGCGGTTCGCCGAGCGGCCCGATTACCTTGGCAGGGCGGATCTTCTGGTTCTCGATCATCATCAAACCTCATTGGGGCTCCCTACCCCATGTCGTCTGCGGGGCCGTTTACCATGGACCCTTGAGCATCGCCTAAAATCGAAAGGTTAACGGGTCACTCATGCAATTTCCACCCCATCAGCGCCCGGGCCATCGGTCCGTTGAATGCCCCGTCGAGCGGTGCGAACAGCATCGGATCGGGTGACACGCGGACGAACCCTGCCTGCACCGCCGCGGTCGGACTGGCCGCCTGCCGTGCGGTCGCACCGACCATCAGCACGGCCAAGTCCGGCGGCAGCACCGTCAGTTCGGTATCCCGATCGAAACGGCTGAAACTCAGGTCCAAAAGCGAGGTCCAATCCCGGTGGGTGAGTGGCCTTCTTATCGGCGGGATATGAAAGCCGGGTAAAGGCCCGCCAACATTCTGTCTTGGCGAAAGGCTCGGCACGGTCGCGCCCGGCGGGTTGAAACAAGGGCATTGGCGGCTTTTTGCATGACGCGCGCGAAAGGCGTAAGGGGGCGGTCATGGAGCAGATGGTGGACTTTCAGCTTGGGGGCGATCTCCGGGCACGTCGGATCGTGGTGGCGATGTCGGGCGGCGTCGACAGTTCGGTCGTGGCCGCGCTCGCCCATGCCACGGGAGCCGAGACGATCGGCGTCACCCTGCAACTCTACGACCATGGCGAGGCGGTGGGCCGCGCGGGTGCGTGCTGCGCGGGTCGCGACATTCGCGATGCGCGCGCGGTTTGCGATCGCCTGGGCATCGCGCATTATGTCTTCGACCATGAGGACAGTTTTCGCACCCAGGTGGTCGATCGCTTCGCCGACGAATATCTGGCCGGGCGCACGCCGATCCCCTGTGTCCAGTGCAATATGGGGCCGAAATTCACCGACCTGCTGAAGCTGGCGCGCGACCTGGGCGCCGACTGTCTGGCGACCGGCCATTATGTCCGCCGGGTCGAGGGGGCTCAGGGAGCCGAACTGCATCGCGGGGCCGATCCGGCGCGCGACCAGAGCTATTTCCTCTTCGCCACCACCCAGACGCAACTGGATTTCCTGCGCTTCCCGCTGGGCGCTCTTCCCAAGTCGCGGGTGCGCGAGATCGCCGCCGAACTGGGTCTGGGCGTCGCGGCCAAGCCCGACAGCCAGGACATCTGCTTCGTGCCCGATGGCGACTATGCGGGCCTCGTGAAGAAATTGCGTCCGGAATCGGATACGCGCGGCGACATCGTCGATCTGTCCGGCGCCAAGCTGGGCGAGCATCGCGGCCTGATCCACTATACCGTCGGCCAGCGGCGGGGGCTGGAGATCGGGGGCAGCCCCGAGCCGCTCTATGTCGTCCGGCTGGAGCCTGACACCAGGCGCGTCGTCGTCGGCCCGCGCACCGCGCTGGCGGTCGAGGCGGCACGGTTGACCGGTATGAATGTCCTCGGCCCGCTCGACGGCCCGCTCTTCGCCAAGGTCCGCTCGATGGCGAAACCCGTTCCGGCGCGCATGGTCGGCGACCAGCTGGTCTTCGACACGCCCGAATATGGCGTGTCCCCGGGCCAGGCGGCGGTGCTGTACGACGGCGACCGGGTGCTCGGCGGCGGCTGGATCGCCGAGACCGAGGCGGCACGCATCGCCGCCTGAGGCGTTGATCCGGGCATGACCGCCCCCACCCTCGAAGAACTGCGCCGCCAGATGGAAGCCGCCGCCGAACGCCTCGACTTCGAGGAGGCGCGGGCCTTACGCGACCGCATCAGCCTGCTGCGCGGCGGCGCGGAGGATGTCGGGGTCGACACCAGCGGCCTGACCCGCCAGCAACCCGGTGCGATGGGTCTGGGCACCAGCCAGTCCCGCCCCGAACGCCCCAAGGGCTGGGTCCCGCCGAAAAAACCCGACCCGATGACCAAGGGACGCGGGCGGCGGCAGGGTTAGCAGATCGGAGACGTCAGGGGCGTTCGCGGGCTCGCAGCAATCTCTGCGGAAGCCAGTCATCGATCACGCGCAGGGTCGCCGGATCGGAAATCGGCCAGCCAGCATAGTCCTTCTTCCCCGAAGGCGTCGTGACAAGCGGTTTGAAGCCATGTTCGACATCCGGCATCTCGACGATCATGGCGTCGTGATTGTTTGCAAGTGCGCGCCGCGCTTCAGGCATACTGAGCGCCGTGGAAACCGTCGTGTCATTCGCGGCATAGATGGCGAGCACCGGCGCCTTGACCTGCGCGAGAACGGCATTGGCGGCAACCGTATAGAGCGATGAGGTTGCAGGCTCGCCCAGGGTCTTGACGGCGCCGTCCGCCAGATCGGCGCGCCAACCGGCCGCGACAAAGGACTGAACGACCGCGCCCCGTCGCGCAGCGATGGTGTTCGCCGTACCACCTCCCGTCAGGGCGTCTAGGTAAAGCCCCGCCGCCTCCACCACATGCTCGGCCGCCTCAGGATCCATCCCGCTTGCCGTCAGCTTGAAGCGCATCCCGTCCAGAAACATCTGCCCGCGCTGCCCCGCCGGGGCGGCCAGTAGAACAAGGGCCGCGACCGGAGGATCTTCGACCGCGAGCGCAGGCGCAATCACCGCTCCCTGGCTCAGGCCCAGAATGGCGATCCTGTCGGTATCGATCACATCGGATCGCGACCGCAGATAGAGCAGCGCCGCGCGGGCATCCTGCCGAGCGACGTCGATCGCGTCCTGGAAAATGCCGGTCGACTGGCCGACACCGCGCTTGTCGAAGCTGAAAGTCGCGATCCCTTTTGCATTCAATTGCGCTTCCAGCAGGGGATAAATGCCATGAGGAGAAGCCCCTCCGCCACCCAGCAGGAGTACGATCGGAGGGCGTTGCGCAGGCTTGGCCGGGAGATGTAGCTCGCCTGCCAGAACCACGTCGGGCGATGATTGGATATGCGCCCGCTCCATCCGAACATTCGCAGTATCGGGCGTCGGAAGGACGGCAAGCGCCGCACCGGAAAGCGATAGAACAACGCTTGTCAGTAAAACGCCTGCCAGATGCCTCGATCGTCCCATGGCGTCCTCCCCGTATCACCGCCAGTCTGCCCCGGGGTGACGCCACAGGCAATGGCGACGGACCCTCTCATCCCCGCACGGCAAAGGCCCCGCGATATTCCGGCTTCACCGCGCCGAGGATCGCCCGCGTCACCGGCAACGTCACCTCATAGCTTCCCTCGGCATAGGAACCGGCGACATAAGGATCGGCGATCAGCCCGATCCGGTCGATCGCGCGGCCGTTGGTCGAACCCAGCAGCACGGTCAGATCCTTGACGGGCGGGCAGACGTTCATCGACGACACATCCCCCTGATTGCGTCGCCGCTGCTCGGCCTTGAGCTTGGCGCAATAGTCGGAGCGGGTCGCCGTTTGCAGCGCGGGCAGCGAGGCAAACACCGCCTTCGGGTCGAGCCGCCGCCCTGCCACCTTGTCCCAGACCAGCCCATGGGAAGCGGGCGAGCCATGCGCGCCGCCGGTGAAGCTATAACTGTCGCCCGACAGGCTGAGGAAACGCGGAGTGTCGGTCACGACCTTCCACGTCTTGTCGAACGAATAACGGTGATAGGGATAGCCCGATGCCTTCGCGTCGCGGCGACCGGCGGCACCGTCGTGCGCGGTCTTGGCCTGGATGCGGGCGCGGTCGGCGTCAAGCCAGGCCTTCAGCCCGGCGATCCGCGCCGCAGCGGCGGGATAGGCATAGCCGAATTCATAGTCCGCAGTCTTGGCCTTGCGCTCCACGACCTGCGCCAGCGCCGGGCTGGCGGCACCGATCAAAGCCAGCGCGATCATCACCTTACGCATCATCCGTCTCCCCTCGATGCCGCCAATCTGGATCAGACGGGCTGTACGGCCGATGACTGGCGGAGTTGCGCTTGCTGCATCGCCAATGCGAACATATATCGAACACATGGCGCAACTCGACACCCGTGAGAAGCTGGCGATCCTGGCCGATGCCGCGAAATATGACGCCTCCTGCGCGTCGTCGGGCACGTCGAAACGCAACAGCCGCGACGGCAAGGGGATCGGCTCGACCGAAGGCATGGGCATCTGTCACGCCTATGCGCCCGATGGCCGCTGCATCTCGCTGCTCAAGATCCTGCTGACGAACAGCTGCATCTTCGACTGTCATTATTGCATCAACCGCAAATCGTCGAACGTCCGCCGCGCGCGCTTCACCGCGCAGGAAGTGGTGAACCTCACCCTTGCCTTCTACCGGCGCAATTATATCGAGGGGCTGTTCCTCTCCTCGGGCATCATCAAGTCGTCCAACTACACGATGGAGCAGATCGTCGAGGTCGCCCGCAGCTTGCGCGAGGATCACGGCTTTCGCGGCTATATCCATCTGAAGACGATTCCCGATGCCGATCCAGAACTGGTGCGCCTGGCCGGGGTTCATGCCGACCGCGTGTCGATCAATGTCGAGCTGCCGACGGTCGGCGGGCTCAGGCGGCTCGCGCCCGAAAAGGACGCCACGCGGATCGAAGGGGCGATGGCCGATGTGAAGACCGCGATCGAGGATCGCACGGACGCGGCGAAGAAATACAAGTCCGCCCCCGGTTTCGCCCCCGCGGGCCAGTCGACCCAGATGATCGTCGGCGCGGATGCCGCCACCGATCGCGATATCGTTGGCCGCGCGGCGACCTTGTACGACCGCTTCTCCTTACGCCGCGTCTATTATTCGGCGTTCAGTCCGATCCCCGACGCCTCGGCCGTCCTGCCGCTCCAGCGCCCGCCCTTGATGCGCGAACATCGTCTCTACCAATCGGACTGGCTGATGCGCTTCTACGATTATCGCCCCAATGAGGTCGCGGCGGCGGCCGACGAGGCGACGGGGATGCTGCCGCTCGACATCGATCCCAAGCTCGCCTGGGCGCTCAAATTCCGCCAACATTTCCCGGTCGACGTGAATCGTGCCCCGCGCGAGATGCTGCTGCGCGTCCCCGGCCTGGGCGTGAAGGCCGTCGACCGGATCATCGCCACCCGCAAATGGCGCAAGCTGCGGCTGGAGGATGTCGGGCGGCTGACCGTCTCGATCACCAAGCTGCGCCCCTTCCTGATCGCCGAGGATTGGCGACCGGTGGCGCTGGCCGAGCGGGCGGACCTGAAACCGCTGGTCAAGCCCAAGGACAAGCAGCTCGAATTGTTCGGCTGAGTGAGAGTGATTCGCGGGTGAAACGGGCGTCCCCCTGCGCCGTTGGACCTCGCGAAGGAGACAACACGATGGCCACCGCCGACATCTATGCCGATCTGAAGCGCGATCACGACAAGCAGCGCGAGATGCTGAAGGAGCTCGCCGAGCTGAAGGGCGACGGCGCCAAGCGCAAGAAGCTGTTCGAAGCGTTCCGCATCGAGATCCAGAGCCACGCCGCCGCCGAAGAAGAGTCGCTCTACGCCACGATGCTGGGCGAGCCCGAGCTGCGCGACGATGCCCGGCATTCGGTATCCGAGCATAAGGAGGTAGACGATCTGCTGGGCGAGATGATGGACCTCGACTTCGCCTCGGACGAGTGGGAATCCAAATTCTTCCACATGCGTCATCGCTATGAGCATCATATCGACGAGGAAGAGGAAGAGATGTTCCCCGCCGCCGAGAAGGAACTCGACGACGCGACCGAGCAAAAGCTGGCCGAGATCTACGAGGAACGCAAACCCATCGAGGCGAAGGAAGCAAAGGCCAACCCGCCCGGCGCGGACGAGCGCGATTGATTTTCAGGGGCGATTCTAAGGCGGCAAGGCATCCGCTCCCCACTCCCCTCCCCTTCAGGGGAGGGGCTGAAGCATGCGGATCATAACCCTCCCCGCCCCTGACGACTTCGACGCCTGGCGCGACGCGGCGCGCGGGTTGATCGCCGACAGCGTGCCGCCCGATCAGGTCGTGTGGCAGGTCGGGGAGCAGGTGGCCGACCTGTTCGGTACGGTGTCCGACGACGGCCCGACCGCCGACACCCCACGCTTTTCGGTGTCGCGCGGCTTCCTCGATCTCGCGCGCAGCGTGATCCTGTCTAACGACCCCGAGCGTTTCGCGCTGCTCCACACCGCGCTCGACCGGTTGCGCCGTCAACCCCGGCTGATCGAGGATCAGGCCGATCCGCTGATCCGCCGCCTCGACCGGCTGGCCAAGGCGGTGCGGCGCGACATCCACAAGATGCGCGCCTTCCTGCGCTTCCGCGAGACCGAGGACGGCGACGGCCCGCGCTATGTCGCCTGGTTCGAGCCCGAACATCATATCGTGCGCGCCAATGCGGCGTTCTTCGTCAACCGTTTCACCACGATGCGCTGGTCGATCCTGACGCCAGAGGTCTCGCTCCACTGGGACGGCCAGACGCTCACCGAAGGCCCCGGCGCCAGCAAGGCCGACGCTCCTGAAGGCGATCCGACCGAGGCGGTGTGGAAGACCTATTATGCCAGCATCTTCAATCCCGCCCGCGTGAAGATCGGCGCGATGCTGAAGGAGATGCCGCGCAAATACTGGAAAAACATGCCCGAAACCGCGTTGGTCCCGCAACTGATCGCAGGAGCGCAAGCGCGGGAGAGCGGCATGATCGACACGGCCAAGGTGGATGTGCGTTCCGGGCGCGGCGGCAATGCGCAAGCGGCCTGGGCGGCGCTGCGCGAGGAAGCGATGGGCTGCACCCGCTGCCCGCTCTACGCCCCCGCGACGCAGACGGTGTTCGGCGAAGGGCCGGTCGACGCGTCCCTGATGTTCGTCGGCGAGCAGCCCGGCGACCAGGAGGATCTGGCGGGCCACCCCTTTGTCGGCCCCGCCGGCCAGGTCTTCGATCGCGCGGTGGCGGAGGCCGGGATCGACCGGGCGACGGCGTACGTCACCAACGCGGTCAAGCATTTTAAGTTCGAACCGCGCGGCAAGCGCCGCATCCACAGCTCGCCCAATGCGGGCGAGATTCAGGCCTGTCGCTGGTGGGTCGAGCAGGAGCGGCTGCTGATCCAGCCCAGGGTCACGGTGGCGCTCGGCGCCACAGCGGCGCGGTCGCTGTTCGGCAAGGTCATGACGATCGGGCGGGAGCGGGGCAAGGCGTTGACGTTACCCGATGGCGGAACCGCCTTCATCACCGTCCACCCCAGCTACTTGCTGCGACTGCCTGATCCGGAGGCGAAGAAGGTGGAATATGCGCGGTTCGTCGAAGATCTGAAGCTGGCGGCGGGCGCGATCAGATGAGGATTGGGGGGCGGCTTCGCCAAGTCCCCCCGTCCCCGCCGCGTCAGGCGTTGATCGCCGCCCGACCATAATTTTTGGCATAGGCATTTTCGATGCCCGTCAGGATTTCGACAATGTCGAAATAGCGATCCCAAAACGGCGTTTCGCGCAGATCCTCGACGAGCAGTTGATAGGCATGATGGTCGCGGGCATCCCACATCCAGATGTCCGTGACCCGCGTCGAGTAGAATTCCACATCGAAGAAGCGAAGCACGACATGGTCGGCGTGCTTCTTCAGGATCGGCGTGAATTGCTCGGCCAGCAACTCGAAACGCCGGTCCACCGGGAATCCGAGCCATTCAGGCGAGGTCTTGACGAGCATGAAGACGGTAAGTGCGGGGTCGAATGGACGAGACATATGATATCCTTGCATCGTTGAACGACGCGCCTAAGATGCGAGCAAATCCTCACATTTTGCTACTCGTCTTCGCGCCATGCCGACATCGTCCACCTCGCACCGCCCAAGCCTCAGAAAAGCGCCACGTCAGGCGCGGTCCGTGGAAACGGTGCGGATCATCGTCGAGGCGGCGGCTCGCATTCTAGAAGAAGCGGGACTCGGGGGATTCACGACCAATGCCGTCGCGCAGCGAGCAGGGGTCAGCATCGGCTCGCTTTACCAATATTTCCCGCGCAAAGAGGCGTTGATCGGCGCGCTGATCATTCGCGAAACGTCACTTCTGATCGGCGATTGGGAAGCGGCGGCGGCGGGATCGGATGCCTGGGCTGCCTTGCTGAACATGATCGCCTCGGCCGTCGATCATCAACTCCGGCGGCCCGTCCTGGCGCGGTTGCTCGATGTGGAAGAGGCCCGCCTGCCCTTCGACGGCGACCGGCAAAGGGTGGTCGGCAGATTGCGGGATATGCTGGCCGACGTGTTGGGGCGCACAGACCTGGACTTGGATTACGACAGGAATATCGCGACCCAGGACACGCTGGCGATCATCAAAGGCATCGTCGACGCCGCCGGTGAAGCGGGCGAGGTCGATCGCCCGCTGCTCGTCACCCGGGTTCGCCGCGCCGTCTTCGGCTATCTGAATGGCGCGGAACGGCCATAGGCCTGTCCGTCACATCTCCCTTGGATCCGGCCCGATCCGCCCATCCGCATCGTCCAGCGCATCAATCGCCGCCATGTCGTCATCGTCCAGCGTCAGTTCGGTCGCGGCGAAATTGTCCGCCATATGCGCCGCATCCGCCGCCTTGGGGATCACCGACAGCCCATGCGCCAGATGCCAGGCGAGTACCACCTGCGCCGCCGAACGGCCATGCTTGTCCGCGATCGCCACGATCTCCGGCGTCTTGAGCAATTCGCCGCCCTGCCCCAGCGGGCTCCAGCTCTGGGTCACGATGCCCTTGGCCTGATGGTACGCCCGCGCCTCGCGCTGCTGGAAGCGGGGATGGAGTTCGATCTGGTTGACCGCCGGCACCACGTCGGTCGCCTCGATGATCCGGTCGAGATGCTCGGGCAGGAAATTCGACACGCCGATCGACCGAGCCTTGCCCGCTTCGCGAAGCGCGATCAGGCTTTGCCACGCCTCGACATAGGCGTCCTCGGCGGGGACCGGCCAGTGGATGAGGTAAAGGTCGACCGCTTCGACGCCGAGCAGCGCCAGGCTCTCGTCCAGCGCCGCCTCGGCATGGCGGTGACGGTCGTTCCACAGCTTGGTGGTCAGGAACGCATCGGCATCGCGCAGACCATCGCCGACGCCGCGTTCATTGCCATAGATGGCGGCGGTGTCGACAAGGCCGTAGCCGATGTCGAGGCCGCGCCGCACCACCATCGCCACCTGCGAGTCCGGGATCTGATAGGTGCCGAGCCCCAGCTGGGGCAGGTTGCGGCCGTCGTTCAGGCTGAGCATTGTCATAGCGTCCCAAACCGGTCGCACCCCCACGCGGTTCCGATTGACCCCCGCCCCCCGATCGCGCAATTCGCTGCCCCCATGGTCGAGCATATTCTTTCCGCGCTGGCGAGCTTCGCCATCTGGGTCATTTCCACCGGCGGCTATCTGGGCATCATGCTCCTGATGGCGATCGAGAGCGCGTGCATTCCGCTACCGTCCGAGATCATCATGCCCTTTGCGGGCTATCTGGTGTCGACCGGCCAGTTCAACCTGTACCTCGCCGCGACGGCGGGGGCGCTGGGCTGCAATCTGGGGTCGATCGTCGCCTATGAAATCGGCAAGCGCGGCGGCCGGCCGGTCGCCGAGCGCTGGGGCAAGTATCTGTTGATCGGGCCGGGCGAGTTGGACGCCGCCGACCGCTTTTTCGCGCGCTATGGCTCGATCGCGGTGCTGATCGGGCGGTTGCTGCCGGTCATCCGTACTTTCATCGCCTTTCCAGCCGGGGTCGCGCGAATGAAGCTCGTCCCCTTCCACCTCTATACCTTTATCGGCAGCTGGCCCTTCTGCCTGGTACTGGCGATCGTCGGGCGCGAACTGGGCGAAAAGTGGGATTCCGATCCCCGCGTGAAGGCGTTCTTCCACCGCGCCGACCTGGCGATCGGGGTCGTGCTGGTCCTGCTGGTCGGCTTCTATATCTGGCACCGGGTGCGCGGCCTGAAGCGCGCGCAGGACTGAATCAGCCATAGCGCCAGCGGGATCGCCACCGCTACCCAGAGACAGAGGCCATTCCATGTCGTCCATCCCCACCAGTCGGAGGGGATGGTGCGCAGGTCGCCGACCAGGAAACGCTGCTGCATCACCGCCTGCCACCAGGCCCAGCGGAAGGTCGGCGGCGCGAAAATCTCGGCCGAGGCGATGGTCAGGTTGATCGCGATCGAGCCCGCCAGCACCAACGCCAGCACGCCCCTTTGCCAAAGCGTCCGCGCCGTCGCCCAGAGCGGCGCCAGCCCGAGCGCGGCAACGCCCGCCAGCGGCATGGCGTGGCGCGGTCCGGTCGCATTGCCGCCGTCCCAATAGACATAGGCCGCGTTGACCAGCAACGCGATCAGCGCCACCTCGACGGCGGTCAGCGCCAGCGCGCGCGTCGCTCGCGCCTCCGCCAGCCGCCACAGCCCGATGGGTGCCAGGAACAGGATCGGCGCCACCCAGAGCAATCCCCGCATCGGCCCGATCAGGATTTCGCGCAATACCGCGATCCTGGGAACGGTCAGGCCGAACAGCCCCTGATTCATCCCCTCGAACCCGACCACACCCGAATAACCGATTCGGAACGGCGTCCCGAAGGCAAAAAGATTATAGGCGAATAGCGGGACCAGACCGATCAGTCCTGCCGCGAGAAACGGGGCGAGCGCCCTGGGCCTGGCCCGGTGCCGCCACACGGCCCAAAGCCCTATGGCGGAACCCGCCAGCACGGCCTGATATTCGATGACCACCGCCCAGCCCAGCGCCAGCCCCGCCACCCCCAGCCAACGCGCGCCGCCCCGCGCCACTCCGGCCAGCGCGATGACGAACAACGCCCCCACGCTCGCATGGCCGAGCAATGTCGTCGAATAACCCCAGATGGGCGTTCCCAGCGCATAGCCGAGCGCGGCAAACAGCGCTGCTCCCGCGCTGCCGGTCAGGCTGAGCGCCAGATCAAACAACAGGACGGCGGCAATCGCGGTCAGGAGCGCCGATCCGGTGGCGGCCGCCACCCGGGTCCGCAGCTTCAGATAACGCACGAAACCCGGATCGACCGAGGATAGCGCATGATGCTCGGCCCGATCGCCGGTGATCCCATCGGTCAGCGCTATGGCCGGCAGCGCCATCAGCGTCATGCCCGGTGCCTTGTCGAGATAGGCATGGGCGCCGAACTGCGCCTTGTCGATGGTCAGCGGCGCAAAGGGGTCGATGGTCGCCGTGCCGTCCTCGACCATGCGGATGGCCGCGAACAGGCGGGTCGCGTTGTTAGGATTGAGTTCCCAGGATCCGAACCATGCGCAGGCGAACCAGACGAGCAGGAAGAGTCCTGTCCGGATGCCGCCCAAGCCTGTGCCCTGCCACCGCGTCATCGGATCCCTCCTCGCCGTGCCCCGCCGCTACCCGCCCGTAACGTCAGCGACAAGCGGGACGCCCGGATTCCGCATCCGGTCAGCCGAACGGATGACGGGAATCTAGGCTGCGATCTCCAGCGTCTCCCCCGCCGCCGCGCCGAGAAGCCGTTTCTCCAGCGTCTTCAGCCGCCCGCCATTGGTGATCTGATCCCCTGTCAGGTCGGTCAGGTAGAATACGTCGACCGCGCGCTCGCCATAGGTCGCGACATGGGCCGAGTGGATCGTCACCTTCGACTGGAACAGCGCATGAGCGAGTTGGTTGAGCAGCGCCGGGCGGTCGCGTGCATGGACCTCGACCACGGTGAAGCGATTCGACGCGCGATTGTCGATCAGGACGTTGGGCGCGATGGGGAAGGCGTCGGCGCGGGGCCTGGCATTGGGCTTGGCGACCAGCCGGTCGGCCAGCTTGCTGCGGTTGGCCAGCGCATCCTCGATCGCGCGACGCAGGCGGCTGAGCTGGCCCGGATCGTCGAAGGGGCGGCCAAGCGGGTCCTGGACCAAGAAATTGTCGATCGCCATGCCGTCGCGCGTCGTGTGGATGCGCGCGTCGATGATGTTGCCGCCCGCGACATGGATCGCACCCGCGATGCGGTAGAACAAGCCCGGATGGTCGGCGGCGTAGATCGATACGAGCGTCGCCCCGCGCTCGCCATAGACCTGCGCGTCGATCGACAGCTGCGCATCCCCTGCCGCCGCCATCTGTCGCGCGTTGTGCGCCAACACGTCCTCGGGCTCGGCAATCCAATAGGCTTCGGGCAGGCGGCGGACATGCGCCGCAAACTGTGCCTCGGGCCAGCCGAGCAACTCGCCCAGCCGCGCCTGCTTGGCGGCGATCCGTTCGGTTCGGCCGCGCTGCTTGTGGCCGAGCCGGAGAACCTCCTCGGCGGCGTCGTAGAGATCGGCGAGAAGTTGGCGCTTCCATCCATTCCAGGTGCCCGGCCCGACCGCGCGAATGTCGACGATGGTCAGGAGAAGGAGCAGGCGAAGCCGCTCGGGGCTCTGCACCGTCTCGCAGAAGTCGAGGATCGTCTTGAAGTCCGACAGGTCGCGCTTGAAGGCGGTGGCGGACATCAGCAGGTGCCAGCGAACCAGCCAGGCGACCGTCTCGGTCTCCGCTTCGCTCAGGCCCAAGCGCGGGCACAGGCGCTCGGCCACTTCCGCGCCCAAGATCGAATGGTCGCCGCCGCGCCCCTTGGCAATGTCGTGGAGCAGCACCGCGACATACAGCACGCGGCGCGAGACGATCTGGCCGATGATCGCCGAGGCCACGGGGTGTTCCTCGACCAGTTCCTGCCGCTCAATCCGGGCAAGCAGGCCGAGCGCGCGGATGGTGTGTTCGTCGACCGTATAGTGATGGTACATGTCGAACTGCATCTGTGCGACGACGCGGCCGAAGTCGGGCACGAAGCGGCCGAACACCCCCGCCTCGTTCATCCAGCGCAGCACCAGCTCCGGGTCGTGGCGGCTGGTCAGCACGTCGAGGAACAGGGCGTTGGCGCGCGGGTCACCCCGGATGTCGTCGGCCAGCTTGGCGTCGCGCGAGGCGGCCCGCACCGCCAGCGGATGCACCTCCAGCTCGTAACGGTCGGCAAGCTGGAAAATCTCGATCAGACGCACCGGGTCTTCCTGAAAAAAGTCGTCGCGCGGCAGGGCGAGGCGACCGCGATCCAGCACGAAGCCGTTCAGCCGGCGCGGGCGGCGGCGGATGGTGGGCAGGCCGAAGCGATGCCCGCGCGCCGCGAACCGCTCGTCCAGATGCGCCAGGAAGGCGCCGGTCAGTGCACCGACCGTCTTCACCTGAAGGAAATAGAGCTGCATGAACCGCTCGACCTTCGCCTTACCCGGCCGGTCGGAGAAGCGCATCCTCTCGGCAATCTGGCGCTGCACGTCGAAGGTGAGGCGATCCTCGGCGCGCCCCGTGATGGTGTGAAGGTGGCAGCGCACCGCCCACAGGAAATTGTCGGCGCGGTGGAATTGCCGATATTCCTCGCGGGTAAACAGGCCACGGTCGATCAGGTCGGCGGCGCGGTCGACGTCATAGACATATTTGCCGATCCAGAAGAGCGCGTGGAGATCGCGCAGGCCGCCCTTGCCTTCCTTGACGTTCGGCTCGACGACATAGCGGGTATCGCCCATCTTGCGGTGGCGCAGGTCGCGCTCGGCCAGCTTGTCGGCGATGAACTGGCGGTGGGTGTCGGTCTGGATCTCCGCCTTGAAGCGGCGCGAGGCCTCGTCATACAGCGCCTGGTCCCCGCACAGGAAGCGCCCCTCCAGCAGGGCTGTACGCACGGTCACATCGCCCTTGGCCTGGCGGATCATCTCATCGATCGAGCGGCTGGAATGGCCGACCTTCAGCCCCAGATCCCAGAGCGAATAGAGCATCGACTCGATGACCTGCTCGGCATGGGGCGTCTGTTTGAAGGGAGTGAGGAAGCCGATATCGACATCCGAATAGGGCGCCATCTCCCCCCGGCCATAGCCGCCCACCGCGATCAGGGTCAGCCGCTCGCCCGCCGTGGGGTTGCTCAAGGGGTAGAGCGTATCGGTGGTGAAGTCGAACAGCACCTTCAGCACCTGATCGGTCAGATAAGCCTGCGCCGCCGCCGCCTCCAACCCACGCGACGGGTGGAGCGAGAGCCGCCGCGCCACCTCCTGGCGCCCGGCGTCAAGTGCGGCGCGAAGGACCGGCGTGACAAGCGTGCGGCCTTCCGCCCCCGTAATCCCCAGCGCAGCGACCTGTTCGGCAAGTGCCCGGCGATCGACGATGGCGCGGCGGTTGGGGAGGGATTCGAAACGGCTGTGCATCGGGGCGTCATAGAGGATGGGTGTGAACAAATGGAGAGGCCACGACACATTCCTCCCCTGCGAGAAGATGGGGACCATGCGCCGCATGGTGGAGGGATATCCCGCTATCGAGAGGTGACACCTCTCCGTCGGGGCTGCGCCTGGCACCTCCCCTTGCCGGGGAAGAAGATTCAGATGCTTGGGTGCGTTCCCTTACCATGATACCGCCCGGGCATGGCCGAGCATCATGACATCCCCACCCTGATCGCCGACATGGGCCAGCGCGCCCGCATTGCCGCCGTCACGCTGGCGCAGATGCCGACCGACGCCAAGGCGAATGCCCTGCGCGCCGCCGCCGCCGCGATCCGTGTTGCAACCCCGGCTGTGCTGGAGGCCAATGCGCGCGACGTGGCCGCAGGGGCGGCGAACGGTCTCGGTTCCGCGATGCTTGACCGGCTGACGCTGGACGACGCCCGGATCGCCGGCATCGTCGCTGGTGTCGAGGCTGTGGCCGAGCTGCCCGATCCGGTCGGCGAGCGGATCGACGAGCGCACCCGGCCCAACGGCCTCCACCTCTCGCGCGTCCGCGTGCCGGTGGGGGTGATCGGTATTGTCTATGAAAGCCGCCCCAACGTCACGGTCGATGCCGCGGCGCTGTGTGCGATGGCGGGCAATGCCGCGATCCTGCGTGGGGGGACGGAGGCGGTGCACAGCAACCGCGCGCTCCACGCCGCCTTTGTCCAGGGCTGGACGGCGGCGGGCGGCCCGGCCGATGCGGTGCAGCTGGTCCCCACGACCGTCCGCGCGGCGGTCGGGGCGATGCTGGCGGCGGAGGGCCTGATCGACCTGTTGATCCCGCGCGGGGGCAAAAGCCTGGTCGCCCGGGTGCAGGCCGAGGCCAAGGTGCCCGTCCTCGCGCATCTCGACGGGATCAACCATGTCTATGTCGACGGCTCTGCCGATCACGCCATGGCGACCCGCATCGTGCGTGATGCCAAGATGCGGCGTACCGGCATTTGCGGCGCGATGGAGACGCTGCTGATCGACCAGGCTTACTGCCACCCCGCCGAACTAGTTGCGGCGCTGGTGCAGGCCGGATGTACGGTGCGCGGCGACGACGCGGTGCGCGAGATCGTCCCCGGCCTGGAAGCCGCGACCCCCGAAGATTGGGATACCGAATATCTTGACGCGGTTGCGAGCGTCGCCTTGGTCGACGGGGTCGGTGGCGCGATGGCGCATATCGCGGCGCACGGATCGCACCACACCGACGCGATCGTCGCCGAGGATGCGGGCGTTGCCGAGCGCTTCCTCGCCGAAGTCGACAGCGCGATCGTGCTTTGGAACGCCTCGACCCAGTTCGCGGACGGCGGCGAGTTCGGACTGGGCGCCGAGATCGGCATCGCCACCGGACGCCTGCACGCGCGCGGACCCGTCGCGCTGGAGGGGCTGACCACGTATAAATGGATCGGGCGCGGAACGGGCCAAATCCGAGGATGAAGATCGGTCTGCTCGGGGGGTCGTTCAACCCGGCGCATCGGGGGCATCGCCGGATCACGCTGGACGCGATGCGCGCGCTGGACCTGGATGAGGTCTGGTGGTTGGTATCGCCCGGCAATCCGCTGAAGGATGGCGCCAGTGACATGGCACCCTTTTCCGCGCGGCTCGCCTCGGCCGAGCGCATGGCCCGCCGCGCGCCGATCCGGGCGAGCGCGATCGAGCAGGATCTGCACACCCGCTATACCCTCGACACCGTCCGTGCGATCACCCGGCGTTACCCCGGTCACCGCTTTATCTGGTTGATGGGCGAGGATAATTTGCAGCAATTTCACCGGTGGCGCGGGTGGCGTTCGATTGCCCGCGCGATCCCGATTGCGGTTATCGACCGTCCGGGGTACAATGCGGTCGCCCACGCGACACCCGCGCTGGGCTGGTTCAGGCGTTTCCAGAGGCGTCCGGACCAGGCGAAGAACTGGACGATGTGGAGTTTGCCGGCCTTCGTGCTGTTGCGCTTCCGCCCCGACCCGACTTCCGCCACGGGCCTTCGGGCTCGCGATCCGGACTGGTTTCGGCATATGGGCCGGAACGTCCCCTGAACAGGAGCTCACTTGGCCACTTCCCCGCAATCGCCGCGTCCGTCCGATCCCGCCGAGGTGGAGGCGCTGCACCGCCTGATCCTCGCGTCGCTGGATGACGACCAGGCGGTGGAGACGATTTCGATCCCGCTCGCGGGCAAATCGTCGATTGCCGATTTCATGGTGATCGCCAGCGGTCGCTCGACCCGGCAGGTCGCCTCTATGGCGATGAAACTCTCCGAGAAGATCAAGGCCGAGTTCGGTCGCTCGGTCCGGATCGAGGGTCTGCCGACCGCCGACTGGGTGCTGATCGACGCGAACGACGTGATCGTCCACCTGTTCCGGCCCGAGGTTCGCACCTTCTACAATCTGGAGCGCATGTGGGCGTTCGGCGATGCGCCCACTCCGCCCGCCAGCCCGGCCGACCGCCAGCTCTGACGCTTTAGAGCCCGCCCGTGCTGCTGCATATCGTCGCGCGCGGGCGGATCGGCCGTTCGCCCGAGGCCGAACTGGTCGACCGCTATATCAAGCGGATCGGCTGGCCGACCAAGGTGACCGAACTCCCCGATACCGGCGGCAAGGTTCCAGCCCTGGAGGGCCAGGCGCGTCTGGTCCTGATGGACGAGAAGGGCGAGAACCTGACCTCGATGGATTTCGCGCGTCGGCTGGAGCGCTGGCGTGACGATGGCGTGCGCGAGTGCCGCTTCATGATCGGCGCGGCGGACGGGTTCGAGGATGCCGACCGGGCACGCGCCGACCTGCTCATCTCCTATGGCCGGGCGACCTGGCCGCACATGATGGCGCGTGCGATGCTGGCCGAACAGCTGTTCCGCGCGACCAGCATCCTCGCCAACCATCCCTATCACCGCGAAGGCTAGACGTGGTGTTGCGTCATGGGGCGCGGCGGCATGGCGTGCTGGCGCTGACGGCCCTGGCGCTGCTCGGCGCGACCGACATCGCCGGAGACCAGCGGCGGCTGGCCGAGGCCCGTGTGGGCGCGGCGGCGGCGCAGGCGCGCGCCCAGGCACTGGAGAGCCAAGCCGGGGTCGAGCGCAACGCCGCCGCCATCGCCCAGGCGAAGGAGCGCGCGATGGCAGCCCGCGTCGCGGCGGCGGAGGCCGAGGTGACGGCGGCGCGTGCCCGGGTCGATCTGGTCGCCGGGCTGCTGGAGCAACAACAGGCGAAACTGGCCAGGGCGCAGGCCCCGCTCGCGCATCTGCTGGCCGCGATGCAGAGCATGGCGGCGCGTCCCCCGCTGGCGGCGGTGGCGCAGCCGGGCTCGGTCGCCGATCTGGCGCATGTCCGCGCGGTCTTCGCCACCGTCGCCCCCGTCATCGCCCAGCGTTCCGCGACCGTTCGCGCCGAACTCGCCGCCACCCGACGGGTGCGTGCGCAGGTGACGGTGGCGGCGCGCGCGCTGGCGGCGACCACCACCAAGCTGGAGAGCGAACGCCAGGCGCTGGCCAAGCTGGAGGCGAGCCATCGCGGTCGCGCCGAAGCGCTGGGCCAGGTCGCGATCGACGAATCCAACCGCGCACTGGCGCTGGGCGAGGCGGCGCGCGACATCGTCGACCGCATGGCCGAACGCGGCGAGGCGCGGGCGACGGCGGGGGACCTGATCGCGCTGCCCGGCCCCGTCTCGCGTCCGCTCGGCCCCGGCGTCATGGGGCCGGTGATCGCGCCGGGCACCTATCGCCTGCCCGTGCGCGGGCGGGTCGCGGGCGGCTTCGGCGAGATTTCGGATTCGGGCGTGCGGGCGCGCGGCATCACCCTGTCCACCGTTCCCTATGCGCCGGTCGCCGCGCCCGCAGACGGCGAGGTCCGCTATGCGGGCGCGTTTCGCGGCTATGGCGGCATCGTCATCCTGAATCACGGCACCGGCTGGACCAGCTTGGTGACCGGGTTGGACGGTATCGCGGTCAAACCGGGGCAGCACGTCGCGGCGGGCGCGGTGCTCGGCCGGGCGGGGCGGGGCGGCAACGGGGTCGAGCCGCGCGTGACCGTGGAATTGCGCCGCGACGGCCGCCCGATGGATATCGCCGCGATCCTGGGGTGAGGGTGATTGCCTTCTGGATGGTGTGCATCATCTCTAGGCGGTAAGTGTTTGCGATGCTCACTCCCTTTTTGCTTGTCGCCATGGTCCTCGCCGAAGTGTCCGGGCTACCGCAGCCCGCACGCCAGCAGGCGCTGATGAACGAGATTGAGGGGATCGTGGTGCTGCCCCAAGGTGCCAGGCCGCTGGCGTCCTATGGTCGGAACTATGCGTTGTCTGGACCCGATAAGGTTGTGGCCACCTATCTGTTGCCATCGCCGTCGATTGACTTCAGTCAGGGGTGCGAAGAGATGCTGGCGGACTTCAGTTCCCGACCTTGCGCCAAGGGCGAGATAAAGGCGCAAGTGCGATTGGATGCACGGCGCAAAGCGGCGGAAACGCCCGCTGGCAAGAGACGCTGGCATCAAAGTGCCAAGGCGCTCCCTCGCATCAACGACGGCGGATGCATGCAGGTCAACGTCGAGTATGAAATCTCGACACGCCGCGTCATGACGGTTTCCTGCAACGGTCAGGCATAGCGACCGCGCTGCGCCGTGGCCCGATATGGCCAGCGGCGGGGATCGAACCCGCACCCCGACGATTGCCGAGGATCGCTGCGGCGATACGTCTACCGATTCCGTCACGCTGGCGGCATTCCATAGCATGGAACGAGGAAAGGCGGACCGCTGTCGGTTCTCGACAGTCCCCACCATCCGCTCACCCCCCGTTCAGCACGGTTGCGCTTTGATTGCGTCCGGCTTCCCGCTACACAGGCGGATCGCTTATCTGGTCCAGGACCCTCGATGCCCCGTTCGTTTGTGAAGCGTCCGCTTCTGACTGCTACTGCCCTTGTCGGCGCGCTGGCCATGGTGCCGATCACGACCTCCGCGATGGCGGCGGTGGACAGCTCGACCGTTCGCCAGTTCGACCGGTTCCTCGACGTGTATAACCGGATCAAGGCCGATTATGTCGACAAGGTCGACGACGACACGCTCATCAAGGGCGCGATCCAGGGGATGCTGGCGGCGCTCGATCCGCATAGCAGCTATGTCGATGCGCTCGACTTCGACAATCTGAAGATCCAGACCGAGGGCAATTATGGGGGCCTGGGCCTGACCGTCTCGATGGAGGATGGCGCGATCAAGGTCATCGCGCCGCAGGAGGACACGCCCGCAGGCCGCGCAGGTGTGAAGTCGGGCGACTACATCACGCACATCGACGGCAAGCTGATCTATGGCCAGTCGCTGGACGAGGCGATCGGCCAGATGCGCGGCAAGCCGGGCACCAAGATCAAGCTGACCATCGTCCGCCCCGGCCGCGACAAGCCGATCGAGCTGACCCTGACCCGCGAGGTCATCGTCCAGCGCCCGGTCAAGTGGGAGGTGAAGGGCGATGTCGGCTATATCAACATCAACACCTTCTCCGAGAATACCGGCGCCGACACGCGGGCTGCGATCATGGCGATCGACAAGGCGCTGGGCCATCGGCCGCTGGGCTATGTCGTCGATCTGCGCGACAATGGCGGCGGGTTGCTGACCCAGGCGATCGCGGTCAGCGACGCGTTCCTCGATCATGGCGAGATCGTGTCGCAGCGCGGCCGCGAGAAGTCGGATATCGAGCGCTATTATGCCAAGCCCGGTGACGATGCGCATGGCCTGCCCGTCATCGTGCTGACCAATTCCGGCACCGCCTCCGCCTCCGAGATCGTCGCGGGTGCGCTCCAGGATCATCACCGCGCGATCGTCATGGGAGAGCGCAGCTTCGGCAAGGGTTCGGTGCAGACGCTGCTGCCGCTGGGGCCGGAGACGGCACTCCGACTGACCACCGCGCGCTATTACACCCCCTCGGGCCGCTCGGTGCAGGAGGGCGGGATCGAGCCGGACATCAAAGTGCCGCAGATTTCCGACCCCGATTACAAGACGCGCCCCGTCTTCCGCGAGGCCGATCTGCGCCGCCACCTGATCAACGAGGTGAAGGCCGACAATTCGATCCTGGAAGAGGATACCAAGACCGATCCGCGCTTCGCCGCCACGCCCGAGGCGCTGAAGAAGCAGGGGATCGAGGACTTCCAGCTCTATTACGCGCTCAAGACCGTAGCGCGGCTGGGCGGCCCGGCCCAGGTCGCCGCCGCCACCAAGCCGCCGGTGAAGTGACGATGGCGACCCCCCGTACCCGAAACGAGCGGCTGGCCAATATCATCGCCTTCGCCTTGCCCGCGGCGCTTCTTGCGGGTGCCTGGGCCAGCCAACTGATCGGCGGCCTTTACCCTTGCGAGATGTGCCATTGGCAGCGCTGGCCGCATTACGCCGCGCTTGTCCCGGCGCTGATCGCCTTCTTCGTACCCCAGCGCAGCATCCGGGGATCGCTTGTCGTACTGGCGGCGTTGTTGATTGCGGTGTCGGGGGCGATCGGCGTCGCCCATGCCGGGGTGGAATATGGCTGGTGGCAGGGCTTTACCGCCTGCACCTCGACGGTGAATTTCACGGGCGGGAGCGCCGCCGACCGGCTGAATGCGATTCTGAAGGCGCCGGTCATCCGCTGTGATGTGGCGCAATGGACTCTGGGCGGGATTTCACTGGCCGGGTTCAACGCCATCTTGTCGCTGGGTGGCGCGGTGGGGATCCTGTTGTTGATGAGGAAGGTGCAATGAGCCAGCTTCGCTGGATGCCGGGCGACCGGCGTGAATCGACGAAGGCGATGGTCCGGGTCGACCAGGCCGGGGAATATGGCGCGACCCGCATCTATGCGGGGCAACTGGCGGTGCTGGGCGACCGGCATCCCTTTTCACGCGCGATCCACCACATGGCCGAGCAGGAAGAGCGGCACCGCGCCTTTTTCGACCGGCTGATCGCCGAGCGCCGCGTGCGCCCGACGCTGTTCCAGCCCTTTTGGGACAAGGCGGGCTTTGCGCTGGGCGCGATCACCGCCGCGATCAGCCCGAAGGCGGCGATGGCCTGCACGGCCGCGGTCGAAACCGAAATCGACAAACACTATCAGCAACAGCTCGAACAGCTGGGCGACAGCGATCCGGAACTGTCCGAGGCGATCGCCGATTTCCAGGCCGAAGAGTTGGAGCATCGCGACCATGCGCTGGGCGCCGGCGCGCAGGAGGCGTTCGCCTATCCGGTGCTTTATGGATTGATCCGGGCAGGCTGCAAGGTCGCGATCGCCGCGGCCAAGCGAATCTGACGCGGACGAGCGGGAGAGAGAGGATGATGAACCGCCCCTGGGCCATCGCCACGCTGGTGGTTTTCGCGAGCGCGAGCCCCGTGACGGCGCAACAGATAGCCGCCCCCGGCGCGATCAAGGCCAAGCCGATCGAGGCGCCGGGTGAGGTATCGCGCAACGCGCCGGTCAACGGCGTGCTGACCCTGTTCGGCAACGAGCGCTGTCCGACCGACAATAACGGCAACGAGATCGTCGTCTGCGTCCGCCGCGGCGCCGAGGAGCAGTTCCGCGTGCCCAAAGAGCTGCGCGAGCTTCAGGTGACGCCCGAGAATGAAAGCTGGGCGGCGCGGGCGACGGGCACGCTGAACGAAGGTGCGGGCGTGAACAGCATTGGCAGCTGTTCGGCGGTCGGCGCGGGCGGCGCGACCGGCTGCTTCGTCCAGCGCGCGCGGGAAAACCGGGCCGTCAACGCCCAGCGCAGGCGCGACGAAGAACCGCCCAATCCCTAATAGCCCATTCCCCCTGCAAGGGGGGAATGGGATGAATGTCGTGGACGACTAAGCCGCCGCCTGCGCACGCGAAACCTGAGAGATTCGTTCCAGTGCCAATGCGCGCGCGGCTTCGTCGGGCGTGATGCCATTTTGATCGGCCAGCGCCAGAACGGCCGCCATCTTCTGGCCCACCGCCATGACCCGCCGCTCGACCTCGGGTGTGGACCAGCCCAGATATTCGCCCGCGACGTTGATGATCCCGCCCGCATTGACGAGGAAATCGGGCGCATAAAGCACATCGCGTTCGGCCAGTCGGGTGGCGAGGTCCTCGCCGGCCAGCTGATTATTGGCCGCGCCACACACCACGCTTGCGCGCAACTGCGCGACCGTCTCGGCGTCCAGCACCCCACCCAGCGCACAAGGGGCCAGCACGTCGACGCGAGCGGACAACAACGCGCGGCTGCTCATCACCATCGCGCCGAACCGGTCGGCGGCGCGTGCTGCGACATCGCTGCGGGGCTCCGCGACGATCAGCTTCGCCCCCTGTGCGTGAAGCAATTCGCACAACGCATAGCCGACATGGCCCAGCCCCTGCACCGCGACGGTCAGGTCGGACAGGTCGGCGCCCAGCTGCCGATCGACCGCGACGCGCATCGCTTCCAACACGCCCAGCGCGGTCCATGGCGAGGGATCACCGCCAGGCTTCTGGCCCGAGGCGGGCAACCCAGCGACATGACGCGTCCGGGTGGCCACCTCCGCCATGTCCGCCACGCTCGTTCCGACGTCTTCGGCCGTGACATAGCGCCCCTGCAGCTCGGCCACCTGACGACCAAAGGCGCGAAACAGCGCGGCCCGGTCGAACGGACGCTGGGGCACACGGATCACCGCCTTGCCCCCGCCAAAGGGCAGATCCGCAAGCGCGTTTTTCAGCGCCATGCCTTCGGCGAGGCGTAGCGCATCGACGGTCGCGGCGCGGTCGTCGGGGTAATGCCACAACCTGCATCCACCGGCAGCCGGGCCGAGCGCGCTCGAGTGCAGAACGATGACACCGCTCGCACCACTGTCCCTGTCATGAAAGGTCACCACCTCTTCGGGCGGCAGGCTCTGTCGGTCTTGGACGGGGCGAAGCATCGGTCATATTCCTCAAACTGTCTCTGCCGTCCGAATAGCCCAGGCCGTGAGGCGAATCTGATCCGATTTGTTAGGCATTCAGACGATATCGGGTTATATTATCCTAGAAATAAGCCATTCACGAAAAATATGACGCAAGAGCTCGATATTTGGGAACGCCGCATCCTCGCTCTGCTCCAGGAGGATGCCAGCCTATCCACGGCCGCGATCGCCGAAGCGGTGGGACTTTCGGCTTCGCCGTGCTGGCGACGGATCGACCGGCTGGAGCGAGACGGCATCATCAAGCGTCGGGTCGCGCTGGTCGACCGGGCGAAGGTCGGATTGAAGGCGCAGATCTTCGCGCAGGTGAAGCTCAACGCCCATGGCCGCGCCAATCTCGACGAGTTCACCGCCGCGATCCGTGAGGTGCCGGAGGTGATGGAATGCCATGTGCTGATGGGCTCGGTCGACTTCATGCTCCGGATCGTCGCAGCGGATATCGAATCCTATGAGCGGCTGTTCTTCGAACGGCTGTCCAACCTCCCGGGCGTGCAGGAGATCAACTCGACGGTGGCGCTGTCCGAGATCAAATCGACGACGTCATTGCCGATCCTGCCATAGCGGGCGGCATTCTTTTTGCCTTTTCATCGAAACAGGCTTTGGGGGAAATCGGGTGCCTTCGGCTTCGGTCCGGCCGCAGCGAATTGCGGGGACGAACAATCCCGTCCCTCCATCCTCGTCGCGGTCTCGCGGCTGCGCGTAACCCCGGACGGCTTTGCGTCACTGTGCGAGCGCAAGACGAAAACCCCCGAAAGCTCGAAAGCCCGGGGGTTTCATCAGCATCCGATGACTTAGGGGCTTAAACCCCCGAGTCGGGTCCGATCACTTCGGCGCCAGGACCATCAGCATCTGGCGACCTTCCATGCGCGGATAGGCTTCGACCTTGGCGGTTTCTGCCATCGCCTCGGCGACGCGCTGGAGCACCGCCATGCCGAGCTGGCCATGGCTGAGTTCGCGACCGCGGAAGCGCATGGTGACCTTCACCTTGTCGCCCTCGCCGATGAATTCCGCCACCTTCTTCATCTTGGTGTCGTAATCATGGTCGTCGATGTTCGGACGCATCTTGATCTCCTTGATCTCCTGCGTCTTCTGCGACTTGCGGGCGAGATTCGCCTTTTTCTGCGCCTCGTACTTATATTTGCCGACGTCGAGGAACTTGGCGACGGGCGGGTCGGCGTTGGGCGACACTTCGACCAGGTCGAGGCCGAGCTCCTGGGCCTGCGCCATCGCTTCGCGCGTGTACATCACGCCGAGATTCTCGCCCTCATGGTCGATCACGCGAACCTTGGGGCTTTGAATCCACTCGTTGAACCGAGGACCGTTCATCGGCGGCGCCTGCATCGGACGGCGCATCATGGGAGGACGTATGGGTATTTCTCCTGTGGCAATTGCGATTTCAATATAAGCGATCGGACCCGAATTTGAAAGGGCGAGACAAACGTCCCGCCCTTTCCTTCAACCCGTGATGTTTCAGCCGCGCAGATCGGGCGGAGTCGCCTCGTCGCGCAGCATGGCGATGGCATCTTCGAGGGTCATGATCTCCTGCGCCTGGCTGCCCAGGCGGCGGACGGCGACCTTGCCTTCCTCGGCCTCGCGCTTGCCGACGACCAGCAGCACAGGCACCTTGGCGACCGAGTGCTCGCGCACCTTGTAGTTGATCTTCTCGTTGCGCAGATCGGTCTCGACGCGGATGCCCGCCGCCGCCAGCTTGGCCGCCGCTTCTTCCGCATAGCCGTCCGCGTCCGACACGATGGTCGCGACCACCGCCTGCACCGGCGCCAGCCAGACGGGGAAGCGGCCGGCATAATGTTCGATCAGGATGCCGATGAACCGCTCATACGATCCGAAGATCGCGCGGTGGAGCATGATCGGGCGATGCCGCTCGCCATCCTCGCCGATATAGGATGCGTCGAGTCGCTCGGGCAGGACGCGATCGGACTGGATGGTGCCGACCTGCCAGGTGCGGCCGATCGCGTCGGTCAGGTGCCATTCCAGCTTGGGCGCATAGAATGCCCCCTCACCCGGCAGCTCTTCCCAGCCATATTGCTCGGTGGCGAGGCCCGCCGCGACGACCGCGTTGCGCAGTTCCTCCTCGGCCATGTCCCACATCTCTTCGGTGCCGAAGCGCTTTTCGGGGCGCAGCGCCAGCTTGATCGAATAGGTGAAACCGAAATCCTTGTAGATCCGGTCCGCCAGTTCGCAGAAGGCGCGGACTTCCTCGACGATCTGGTCCTCGCGGCAGAAGATATGCGCGTCGTCCTGGGTGAACTGGCGCACGCGCATCAGGCCGTGCAGCGCGCCGTGCGGCTCGTTGCGGTGGCAGCAGCCATTCTCATAGAAACGCAAGGGCAGGTCGCGGTACGACTTGATCCCCTGGCGGAAGATCAGGACATGCGCCGGGCAGTTCATCGGTTTCAGCGCCATCCACTGCGCGTCGTCCGACACCAGCGGGCCTTCATCCTCGACGTTGGGCACCTCGTCGGGGATCACGAACATGTTTTCGCGATACTTGCCCCAATGGCCCGACTGTTCCCACTGGCGCGCGTCCATCACCTGCGGCGTCTTGACCTCGCGATAGCCGGTGGCGTCGATCGCGCGGCGCATATAGGCCTCCAGCTCGCGCCAGATGCGATAGCCCTTGGGGTGCCAGAAGACCGAGCCATGCGCTTCCTGCTGGAGGTGGAACAGATCCATCTCGTTGCCCAGCTTGCGATGGTCGCGCTTGGCGGCTTCCTCCAGCCGGGTCAGATGCTCGGCCAGCTGCTTCTTGTTCAGCCAGCCGGTGCCGTAGATGCGGCTGAGCATCGCGTTCTTCTGGTCGCCGCGCCAATAGGCGCCCGACACGCGGGTCAGCTTGAAGGCATTGGGGTCGAGCTTGCCGGTCGAGGCCAGATGCGGCCCGCGGCACATGTCGAGCCACGCATCCTCGCCCTTGCCCGCACGATAGACGGTCAGTTCCTCGTCGTCGGGCAGTTCGGCGGCCCATTCGGCCTTGAAGCTTTCCCCTTGCGCCTTCCAGCGTTCGATCAGTTGCTCGCGGGTCCAGACCTCGCGGATCAGCGGCTCGTCCTTCGCGATGATCTTGCGCATCTCGGCCTCGATCGCGGGCAGGTCCTCCTCGGTGAAGGGCCGGTCCTTCGGCGCGAAGTCGTAATAGAAGCCGTCGTCGGTCGCGGGGCCGAAGGTGATCTGCGTGCCGGGGAACAGCGCCTGCACCGCCTCGGCCAGCACATGCGCATAGTCGTGGCGGGCGAGTTCGAGCGCATCGGCCTCGTCCTTCGCGGTCACCAGCGCGAGAGCGGAATCGCCGTCGAATGGCCGCATGATATCGCGCAGCTCGCCATCGACACGCGCCGCGATCGCCGCCTTGGCGAGGCCCGGCCCGATCGCGGCGGCGATGTCCGCGGGGGTAGTTCCGGGCGCGACCTCACGGACGGAACCGTCGGGCAGCGTGATACGGAACATCGCGGACATGGATACTCTCTTCGATAATTATGGGTCATACGCCAGCGGAGCCCGGCGCGAGGGGCTCTATAGGGAAGAATCCCCGGCAGGTATATGGGGTGGCGGTCAGGCGTGCGCCCGGATCTCCGGTAGCTGCTCCAGCGCAGGCCGGGCATACCAATAGCCCTGGTGATAGCGGACGCCGAGTTCGTTCAGCGTCGCCGCCTCCGCCGCCGTCTCGATCCCCTCGGCGATCAGCAGCGTGTCGAGTTCGGCGCACATGCCGACCATGGCGCGCACGATGGCGCGGCGGCGGGGATCGGTGTCGATGTCGCGGACCAGCTCCATGTCCAGCTTCACCTCGTCGGGGGCGAAGCGGACGAAGCGGTCCAGCCCCGAATGGCCTGCGCCGAAATCGTCGATCGCGACCGAAAAGCCGATCTGCTTATAAGTGTCGATGATGCCCGCGACATGCTCGGGCGAGCCCATCTGCTCATTCTCGGTGAATTCGAAGATCAGCCGGTCGATCGGCAGCCCCTCGGCCCGGGCGGTGCGCAACGTCAGCTGGATGCAGGCCATCGGCGAGTAGACGGCGTTGGGCAGGAAGTTGATCGACAGCCGCGCGTTGCTGTCCATGATCCCGGCCGCCATCGCGGTTTCGATCGCCTTCACCCGGCACGCCTGGTCGAAGGAATAGCGGTTCGCCTCGGTCACCTGCGACAGCACGCTATAGGCGCTCTCGCCGTCAATCCCCCGGATCAGCGCTTCATAGGCAAAGGGACGGCCGGTCGCGGTGTCGACGATCGGCTGATACGCCATCGCGAAGGGGATTTCGAAATCGATACCGTCGCGGCATCCGCTGCAGATTTTGCGCATTTCCATCTGGGCGAACCTACGCGCCAATGGTTAACGCGATGCCTCATAACGTTTTTCCCGCGAAAAGGAGCGGCGCCGCCATGGCTGGCCTGGCCGCCCTTGCGACCCGGGCCACTGTGCGCGCCATGTCTCGAGCGTCATCCGATCCGGCGGCGGGCCGTACCCAGGTCCGACATCAGGTTCCGACACGGCGAGCGCGTCCGTCGGCGGCAGTCCTGGCAGGGCGGTTGGCCATGACGTCTTCAGGACCCCGCCTCTTTCCCTCACGCAATCCCGAACGGCACCAGATGATTGTCCTGTATGTGCCCGATGCGCGCGCGCCCCAGATAGGGCACGCCCATCTCGGTGCACCAGCGCTGGATCATGAACTCCAGCGTCTCGCCCCATTCGGGTTCGTTGGGCTGCACATTGCTGACCGCGCCCAGTCGCACGCCCGCCACGCCCTTTAGCTGGGTGGCATTCGCCATGGTGAACAGCATCCGGTCGACCGCATACATATGCTCCGACACCTCCTCGATGATGAGGACATGGTCGGTCAGGTCGGGAAGCCAGGGCGTGCCGATCAGCGCATGGAGGATCGACAGGTTGAACGCCGCCGCCGGACGGCCGTCCAGGCCCGGCTCCAGCCCCTGCCGGTCGCCGCTGGTGAACCAGCCGAGCGAGCGCGCCACCGTCACATCACCTTGCTGCCGCCTTATGTCGCTCGCCATCGGCCCGTGCACCGGCCGCCCGATCCGCCGGGCATAGAGCGCGCCCAGCACGAAGCCCAAGTCGGAGTATCCGATATAGGTCTTGTGCCCTGCCGCCGCGTTCAGATTCGGCATGACCCGCGACAATATGCGGTTCGATCCATATCCCCCGCGCAGGAACCAGATCGCGTCGATGCCGGGATCATTGGCGAACTCCAGAAAGGCCGAGGCGCGGCGTTCGTCATTCCCGGCGAAATGCCCGTCCTGCTCATAGCATTGCGGATGGAAAATCAGGTCGACGTCCGGATAGGCGATCGCGGCAAAGGCGCTGACCGGTGCTTCGGCGGCGGGGTTGCCGATGCTGGCGGGCGCGAGGATTCCGATCTTCATGTCAGCGCGTCCCCTTGTATCCCCATCCGGCCGGGCATTGCCCTGTGCCGCAGAACCGCCGATAGCGTGGGCTTATGACCAACGGCAATTCCTGTTTTCTGGTGGGTATCGGCGGATCGGGGATGATGCCGCTGGCGATGATCCTGCGTGCGCGTGGATGGACGGTTGCGGGTTCCGATCGTGGGCTCGACCAGGGCCGCGTCGCGGCGAAGTTCGAGGCGCTGCGGGCCGCCGGCATCGCGCTCTACCCGCAGGACGGATCCGGCGTCACTTCGCCCGATCAGCTCGTCATCGCCTCGGCGGCGGTCGAGGAGACGGTGCCCGACATCGTCGCCGCCAACCGGCTGGGCTGTCCCCGCGCCACCCGGGCGCAGATGCTGGCCAGCCTGTTCAACGACAGCAAGCTCCCCATCGGCGTGGCCGGGACCAGCGGCAAGTCGACCGTCACCGGCATGATCGCCTTCATCCTGCACCAGACGGGCCGCGATCCGACCGCGATGAACGGCGCGGTGATGAAGGATTTCGTCTCGCCCGACAGCCCCTTTGCCAGCGCGCTGGTCGGCGGCGGCGACGCGTTCGTCAGCGAAGTGGACGAAAGCGACGGCTCGATCGCGCTCTACAACCCCGCCATCGCGGTGCTGAACAATGTCAGCCTCGACCACAAGTCGCTGGAGGAATTGCGCGACCTGTTCGGCGGCTTCGCAACGCGCGCGGCGCATGTCGTTGCCAATGCGGGCGATGCGGAAACGGCGGCGCTGCTCGCCGACCTGCCCAACCTCACCACCTTCGCGGTGGAGGGCGCGGCCGATCTCGTCGCCGAGGCGCTGAAGCCCGAACCCTTTGCGATCAGCTTCGACCTGATCACCGGGGGGGCAGGCTATCATGTCCGGCTGTCGGTGCCGGGCCGCCACAATGTCTCCAACGCGCTGGCCGCGATCGGCGCCAGCGTGGCGGCGGGCGTGCCCCTGATCGACGCGATCCGCGCAGTCGAGCGCTTTACCGGCCTGAAGCGCCGGTTCGAAAAGGTCGGCATGGGCGGCGGCGTGACCGTCATCGACGATTTCGGCCACAACCCCGACAAGATCGCCGCGACGCTGGACACGCTCCACGCCTTTTCCGGGCGGTTGCTGATCCTGTTCCAGCCGCATGGCTATGGCCCGCTCAAGGTCATGCGCACCGAGCTGGTCGATAGCATCGCCGCGCGGATGAAGCCGGAAGACGTGCTCGTCCTGCCCGACCCGGCCTATTTCGGCGGTACCGTGGCACGCGAAGTGACCAGTGCCGACATCGTCGCCGACCTGCGCGTGCGGGGTATCGACGCCCGCCACATCGCCGACCGTGCCGAGGCGGCGGCGGCGCTGGTGGCGGAGGCGCGGCCGGGCGACCGCATCGTGGTGATGGGCGCGCGCGACGATACGCTCAGCCTGTTGGCGCAGGACATAGTAGACCAACTTGCCACGTAAAGGACGCTTGACGTAAAGCGAACTTTCCATGTAAAGCCTCCTTCACATTCGAAGGAGGTTCGTCATGTCCCTACGCCCTGAAATGAAGCGCTATACCTATCGCCTGCTCCTGACCTTCTGCGTGTACGCTATTGCGCTGGTGGGGGCGAATATGTGGTTCCGCCATGCACCGCCCTCGGGCTTGCTCGCCTATGTCGTCGCTATATTGCCCGCACTGCCGATCATGGGTGTCTTCGTCGTGATCGGCCGGTTGCTGGTCGAGATGCGTGACGAATATGTCCGTATGCTCATGGTCCGACAGTCGCTGATCGCGACCGGCTTTGCCCTGTCCGTATCCACCGCCTGGGGATTTCTGGAAGGCTTTGGGCTGGTCGAGCATGCGCAGGGCTATTGGACGACCGTCCTGTGGTTTGCGGGACTGGGGCTGGGCGGCTGCTTCAACGCCTTGACCGAATGGCGGGCGGCGCGATGAACAACCACCTGCGCACCCTGCGCGCCGAGCGCGGCTGGAGCCAGCAGGATCTGGCCGAGCGGCTGGACGTCAGCCGCCAGAGCGTCAATGCGATCGAGACGGGGCGCTATGATCCGTCGCTCCCCCTGGCCTTCAAGATCGCCGAACTGTTTGCTTGCGCGATCGAGGACATCTTCGTCAGTCCCTCCAAAGGCTGATTTGGCCAATTCCCATCACCGTGATAGGATCGGCGCGAACGGCCCTAGGAGAACGCCCGTCATGTTCCGCCGCCTGTTTACCGAACATCCCGAAAGCGTCGGCGAAAGCTATGTCGAGCATTTCGGCGTCGCGGCGCGTTTCGGGGGCATCATGATCGTCGGCGGGCTGGGCGCGATCGTCCATGCGGTGGTGCCGGGGCTGTGCACCACCACGGGCAGCGACACCGTGGCGCGGCTTCATGCCGAGATGGTGGCCAAGCGGCGCAAGAAACAGGCCGCGCAGGCGCAGATGAAGAGTGTGGAATATGTGATCTGAGCGGAGGGATGGCCCGTCCACCACCGCTTCGCGGCGGTCCGTTCAGCCTGAGCGAAGAGGGGGGATTGGCGGGCGGTGATTCTGACCGTCGGGTTTCCATTCCCTCGCCCGCATCCTAAATCCCGGTCATGACCGACACCCCCCGCCCCAAGCTCGCTTACAATTGGACGCCGGGCATCGGCCCCGCGATCGTCTTCCTGCCGGGCTATGCCTCGGACATGCAGGGGTCGAAGGCGGTGGCGTTGGAGGCATGGGCCAAGGCCAACGGCCGGGCGTTCCTGCGCTTCGACTATGGCGGCTGTGGCGAATCGGAGGGCGCGTTCGAGGATCAGGCGCTGGCCGACTGGCGGGACGACGTCGTCGCGATGCTCGACAATGTGGTGAAGGGTCCCGCCATACTGGTCGGGTCGTCGATGGGCGGCTGGCTGATGCTGCTCGCCGCGCGGGCTCGGCCGGATCAGGTCCGGGCACTCGTCGGCATCGCGCCCGCCCCCGACTTCACCGACTGGGGCTTTTCGGAAGGCGAGAAGATGACGATCCTCCAGGCCGGGCGGCTGGAGCGGGCCAATCCTTACGGCCCCGCCCCCACCGTCTATACCCGCCGTTTCTGGTCGTCGGGGGAGGCCAACCGGCTGACGTTCGGCCCGATCGCGTTCGACGGGCCGGTACGTCTGCTCCAGGGGATGGCGGATCCCGATGTGCCGTGGAACCGGACCACCCATCTGGCGCAGCTGTTCCGTTCAGCCGATGTGCAGACTGTTTTGATCAAGGACGGAGACCACCGGCTGTCGCGTGAGGCCGACATCGCGCTGCTGATCCGGGCCGTCGAGGACGTGTTGCACTGCCTATGATCCTGTTTCCCCTGGCGCTTGCCGCCGCCGTCCAGTCCGCGCCCAAGACGCCGCCCCTCCCCAGCGATCCACGCGAGGCGCGCTATCAGCGCTGCGTCACGCTGGCCGAGCGCGATCCCGCCGCTGCCAAGATCGAAGCGGGCAAGTGGCGACTGGCGGGCGGCGACTATTTCGCGCAGCAATGCCTGGGGCTGGCCTTCGCGACCGAGCGGAACTGGAGCGCCGCCGCTAGTGCCTTTGAACAGGCCGCCCGCGCCGCCGAGACCGCGCATGACGTGCGCGCCGCCAATTACTGGGCGCAGGCGGGCAACGCTTTTCTGGCGGCAGGCGATGCCACTCACGCCCGTTCCGCGCTGGATGCCGCACTGGCGGCGGGCGAGCTGAGTGGCTTTGCGCTTGGCGAAGCGCAGCTCGACCGCGCTCGTGCCTCGGTCGCGGGCGGGCAGATGGCCGCGGCGCGGGTCGATCTGGATGCGGCGCTGACCCATGCCCCCGCCGATCCGCTCGCCTGGCTGCTCTCGGCAACGCTGGCACGGCGAATGAAGGACTTGCCCCGTGCGCAAAAGGACATCGCCCAGGCGCTGGCCCGTTCCGCCGACGATGCCAGCGTCCAGCTGGAGGCGGGTAACATCGCCGCCGTCGCGGGCGACGAAGCGGGTGCGCGCAAGGCGTGGAGCGAGGCCGCCCGCCTGTCCCCCCCCGACAGCCCGATCCGCGCCGAAACCGCCAAGGCGCTGTCGCAATTTCCGTCCCGCTGATCGCTTATCGTACGTAAAGGTCCGGTATCTCCGATCGGGATAGCATAGCCCACCCCCGCCCGAACGGCCCCGTTGAACAGGCAGAACATCCGATGCGCTATCTCCACACCATGATCCGCGTCAGCGACCTGGACGCCAGCATCCGCTTTTTCGAGTTGCTGGGCCTGCGCGAAGTCCGCCGGATCGACAATGACCGCGGCCGCTTCTCGCTGATCTTCTTGGCCGCGCCTGGGGACGAAGGCCGCGCCGAGGTCGAGCTGACGCACAATTGGGACCCCGAAATCTATACCGGCGGACGCAATTTCGGGCATCTCGCCTACCGCGTCGACAATATCTACGAAACCTGCCAGCGGCTGATGGACGCTGGAATCACCATCAACCGCCCGCCGCGCGACGGCCATATGGCCTTCGTCAAGACGCCCGACGGCATCTCGATCGAGCTGTTGCAGGACGGTGCGTTGCCGCCCACCGAACCCTGGGCCTCGATGCCCAATGTCGGAAGCTGGTAAGAGCGACGTCATGGAAATCGTTCGCGTCCCCGTCCTCTCGGATAATTACGCCTGGCTGATCCATGATGCGGGCCAGACCGTCGCGCTCGACCCCGGCGAGGCCGCACCCGTCGCGGCGGCGGCCGCGGCCCGCGGCTGGACGATCGATCAGGTCTGGCTGACCCATTGGCATCCCGATCATGTCGGCGGCGCCGCTGCGCTGAAAGCGCAAGGGGCCAGGGTAGCGGGTCCGGCGGCGGAGGCGGCGAAGATCGACGGGCTCGACACGCTGCTGGCCGAGGGCGATACCATCGCAGTCGGCGATGCGGCGGCGACGATCTGGTCGGTGCCCGGCCATACGGCGGGGCATATCGCCTTTCATATCCTGGACCGGGCGACCATCTTCACCGGCGACACGCTGTTCGCCATGGGATGCGGGCGGCTGTTCGAGGGGACGGCGGAACAGATGCACGCCAATATGCGCCGGTTTGCGGGGCTGCCGGGTGACACCCGCGTCTATTGTGGGCACGAATATACCCTGTCCAATGCCCGCTTCGCCGCGGCCGCCGAACCGGAGAATGACGCCATCGCCGAGCGGCTGGCCGATGTCGTCGCGATGCGCGAACAGGGCGAGCCGACCATCCCGACGACCATCGCGCTGGAGCGGGCCACCAACCCCTTCCTCCGCTCGGTCGATGCCGAGGAACTGGCGCAGCGTCGTGCAGCCAAGGACGCGTTCAAGGGTTGAACCAGGGCTACAGGGGCATTTTGACGGAGACGGAATGATGCGTATCGTGACGTTGTTATCTGTTGTGATCCCCATGGCGGCCTTGGGCGGCTGTACGTTGACTCCGGCGCAAAAGGCGCAGGTCGAACAGCGCGCCCAGACCGAGCGCGCCGATCTCGACAAGGCGCTGCGCGGCCTGACGCCGGGCACGCCGACCATGTGCATCAGCCAGTATCGGACGCAGCAGGTCCGCTCCTATGGCCCCACTTTGGTCTATACCGTGTCGCCGCGCCTGAAATATGTCAGCCGGACGGCGGGCGGATGTAACGGGGTGGGCGGGTCGGGCAACAACATCTTCGTGACCCGCACCACCACGGGCCAGCTCTGCTCGGGCGACATCGCCCAGACGGTCGACCGCAGCTCGGGCTTCTTCACCGGCAGTTGCAGCTTCGGCGAGTTCACCCCCTATCGGAAGCAGGGGTGATGCGCAGCAAAACGACCATCGCCGCTGCTCTCGGCTTGGCGCTGACCCTATCAGCGGCCAAGTCCGACCCCTTTGCCGGGCGCGTCGCGGGGCCGCCAGCGCAGTGCGTCGATACCGGCACCGCCATGTCGGGGCCGGTCATCGCCGACAAGGATACGATCATTATCAACGCAGGCCCCCGTCTGTGGCGCGCCAAGGTGCGCGGGCAATGCGCGGGGATTCAGCCGTTCAACACGCTGATGATCGAGCGCTGGGGCTCGCAAGTGTGTCGCAACGACCGGTTCCGGGTGTTGCAGCAGGGTCTGTCGATCCCTTCGCAATGGTGTTTCTTCGACGGGTTCGTGCCGTATGACCGGGTGAAGAAATAAGCATTTTCGCTTGGGGCCTGCCCTCCCCCATCCCAGTTTCAGGTAAACGATGCCCCGCATCGTTTAGGTCATGCCGGGGGCATGACCGACCTGAAACTCGCCTGCGGGAGGGGAGCGGCAAGATCAGCCGTTGCGCCTCTGTTCCTACGTGTCGATCTGGGCACGCCCCTCCCGTAAACGGGAGGGGATGGGGGAGGGCTTCGGTGTCTCACCGAGCCCCACCCCGATCACAAAACAAACCGGCTCAAATCCGTATTGCGCGCCACCGCTGACAGCTGCTTGTCCACATAGGCCGCATCCACGATCAGCGTCGAACCCTGGCGGTCCTCCGCCTCGAAGCTGACCTCCTCCAGCAGCTTCTCCATCACCGTCTGAAGCCGCCGCGCGCCGATATTCTCGACCTGACCGTTCACTTCCGCCGCGATCCGAGCGATCGCCGCGATGCCGTCCTCGGTGAAGGAAATCTCGACCCCCTCGGTGCCGATCAGCGCCTTGTACTGGGCGGGCAGCGACGCCTTGGTGTCCGACAGGATCGCGACGAAATCGCTCTCGGTCAGCGCCTTCAACTCGACCCGGATCGCCAGGCGGCCCTGCAACTCGGGCAGCAGGTCGGACGGCTTGGCGACATGGAAGGCCCCGCTCGCGATGAACAGGATATGGTCCGTCTTCATCGGGCCGTATTTGGTCGAGACGGTCGTCCCCTCGATCAGCGGCAACAGGTCGCGCTGCACGCCCTCGCGGCTGACCGAACCGCCGCGCACGTCGGACACCGCGATCTTGTCGATCTCGTCGAGAAAGACGATCCCGTTCGCCTCGGCATCGGCCAGCGCGGCGCGGCTGACCTCGTCCTGGTCGAGCCGCTTGTCGGCCTCTTCCTCGACCAGCTTGGTCCAGGCGGCGGAGACGGTCAGCTTGCGGCGCTTGAGCGGCTGGCCGCCGCCGAACGCCTTGCCCATCATTTCCGACAGGTTGATCATCTGCGGCGCGGCGCCGGGGATTTCGAACGGCATGGCCGGGGCCTGTTCCAGTTCGATCTCGATCTCGGTCTGGTCGAGATGGCCGTCCCGGAAACGCTGGCGAAAGGCTTCACGCGTCGCCTGGCTCGAATCCTTGCCGACCAGCGCGTCGAGCAGGCGGTTCATCGCCGCGTCCTCGGCCTTGTCCTTCACCGCGACGCGGCGGCGTTCCTTTTCCAGCCGGATCGCTTCCTCGACCAGGTCGCGGGCGATCTGTTCGACGTCGCGGCCGACATAGCCGACCTCGGTGAACTTGGTCGCCTCGACCTTCACGAACGGCGCGTCGGCCAGCTTGGCGAGACGGCGGCTGATCTCGGTCTTGCCGCAGCCGGTGGGGCCGATCATCAGGATGTTCTTGGGCGTCACCTCGTCACGCAAATCCGCGCCGAGCCGCTGGCGGCGCCAGCGGTTGCGCATCGCGACGGCGACGGCGCGCTTGGCGTCGGCCTGGCCGATGATATGCGCGTCGAGGGCGGCGACGATCGCCTTGGGGGTCAGCTGGTCGTTCATGGAAATCCTGGCTTACTGTGCGCCGTCGATGGCTTCGAGCGTGACGCGGTCATTGGTATAGACACAGACATCGGCGGCGATCGCCATTGCCTTGCGTGCGATCGTCTCGGCATCCTGTTCATAGTCGACGAGCGCCCGCGCCGCGGCGAGCGCGTAATTGCCGCCCGAGCCGATCGCGCAGATGCCGTTTTCCGGCTCCAGCACGTCGCCGTTTCCGGTCAGGATCAGCGTCACGTCCTTGTCGGCGACGATCATCATCGCCTCCAGATTGCGCAGGAACTTGTCTGTCCGCCAGTCCTTGGCCAGCTCGACCGCCGCGCGCAGCAGCTGGCCGTTATGCCGCTCCAGCTTGGCCTCCAGCCGCTCGAACAGGGTGAAGGCATCCGCCGTCGCGCCCGCAAAGCCGCCGATGACCGAGCCGTCGCCCAGCCGCCGGACCTTCCGCGCATTGGGCTTCATGACCGTCTGGCCCATCGAAACCTGACCGTCTCCGGCCACCACCACCCGGCCGCCACGGCGCACCGAGCAAATCGTCGTGCCATGCCAGCTGGGCATGGCGTGTTCATTCCCGCTCATGCGCGGCGATATGGATGCGCGGGGCGACGGGTTCAATGGAGGGATGAAGGTCCGCCCACGACCTCCGTTCAGCCCGAGCGAAGTCGAAGGCCCAAGGCGCGCCATAGCGGCTGGGTGTACCTATTCCTCCCCTTGCGGGGGAGGTGGCAGGCCGCAGGCCTGACGGAGGGGTGTCACGGGTTGAGGGGAAGAGGACTGTCCTCGCAGCCGGTGACACCCCTCCGTCAGCTTCGCTGGTCCCCCTCCCCTTGCAGGGGAGGAATAGAGAAGGCCCTGCGTTTACCGTTACAGCATGGCCTTCGACTTCGGAGCGATGCGCCGAAGTTTATCCTGAGCGGCTGGCTTGCCAGCCAGTCGAAGGGCTCAGGCTGCACGGAAGACGGGAATTACTCGCCCAGCTTCTCGATCTTGTCCTTCAATGCCGCGAGTTCGGCCTTCAGCGCAGCCATCTCGGCATCCTTGCTCACCGCCGGAGCGGCCGGCGTCGGAGCGGGCGCAGGTGCTGCGGCCTGGAACCCCTGCGTCGCGGCCTCGAACATCGCCAGGTTGCGCTTGGCCATGTCGGCGAAGGGCGTATTGGCAAATGCGCCCTCGACCGCAGACTTGAACTGTTCCTGATTGCGGCGGAAGCTGTCCATCGACGCCTCCAGATAGCCCGGCACCATCGCCTGCATCGAATCGCCGTACATCGAGATCAACTGGCGCAGGAAATTGACCGGCAGCATCGTTTCGCCCCGGCTTTCCTCTTCCATGATGATCTGGGTCAGGACATTATGGGTGATGTCCTCGTCGGTCTTGGCGTCGACCACCTTGAAGTCGCGCCCCGCCCGGATCATCGCCGCCAGATGATCGAGCGTGATGTAGGAGGAGGTTTCGGTGTTGTAGAGCCGCCGGTTCGCGTATTTCTTGACGATCACGACGCCGTCCGATGCCTGCTTCTTCATGGACCCCCGCCTTTCATGGTTTTGCCGCAGCCTAACGCCTTGGATTTCGCATCGCAACATGGTCCGCGACCCTTGCCGCTGTTCCTGGCGATGCTGCGCAGCGAAGCCGCGGAAAATCCTGAACTCGCGCGACGGGCGCTGGCGGGGCTGGTCCGGTTTCAGAAAGCAAAGCGCGAGCGGCCGATGCGTGCGCTCCCTGTCCGGCGGCGGCGCGGCCGGGTGCGCTTGCGCGATGGCGGGGGTGACGGGCGGCCGGTGCTGTTCATCCCCTCACTGATCAATCCACCGTCGATCCTCGACATCTCTCGCGACCGCTCCCTGATCCGTTGGCTAGGCGGACGAGGCTTTCATCCCTGGCTGATCGACTGGGGCACGCCGGGCGTGAAGGACCGCAACCTTGATGTGGCGGCGCATGTCGAGCGCTTCCTGATGCCCTTGATCGCGACATTTCCGCAGCCGCCCGTGCTGGTCGGCTATTGTCTGGGCGGCACGCTGGCCGTGGCGGCGGCGGCGCGCAGCAGGGTCGCGGGGCTCGCCGCCATTGCCGCGCCCTGGCACTTCACGGGCTATGGCGAGGAGGCTCGCGCCGCGATGGCCGCGCAATGGGCGACCATCAAACCGACCTCCGAAGCGCTGGGCCTGGTCCCGATGGAGGCATTGCAGGCAGGCTTCTGGCGGCTCGATCCCGCGCGCACCGTCGCCAAATATGCGGCCTTCGCCGATCTCGATCCCCGCAGCGAGGCAGCGCGCCGGTTTATCCAGTTGGAGGACTGGGCGAACCAAGGCGCCCCCCTGCCCCACGCCTTTGGCCGCGAGCTGTTCGAAGACCTGATCGCCGAAGATCGTCCTGGTCAGGGGCAATGGCGCGTCGCGGGGGCGACCGTCACACCCTCGCAATGCGACGCCCCTAGCGTCGAGTTCATCGCCACCGCCGACCGGATCGTTCCCGCCGCCACCGCCATCGGCCTGTCCGATCGACGAGCGGGGGGCTCCGGCCATGTCGGCATGGTCGTCGGCGGCCGTGCGGAGCAACAGCTCTGGCAGCCGCTCGCCGACTGGATCACCGCCCTCCCACCACCTAGATAGACGCGAACCTAAAGGAGCCTTCATGACCGAGATCGTCATCACCGCCGCCAAGCGCACCCCCGTGGGCAGCTTCCTGGGCGCCTTTGCCGCCACGCCCGCGCACGAACTCGGCCGGGTGGCGATCACCGCCGCGCTGGAGCAGGCGGGCATCAAGGGCGAGGACGTGTCCGAGGTGATCCTCGGCCAGGTGCTGACCGCCGCGCAAGGCCAGAACCCCGCCCGCCAGGCGTCGATGGCGGCGGGCATCCCCAAGGAAGTCCCCGCTTACGGCGTCAACCAGGTCTGCGGCTCGGGCCTGCGTGCGGTGGCACTGGGAATGCAGGCGATCGCCAATGGCGACGCGACCATCGTGGTGGCGGGCGGCCAGGAGTCGATGTCGCTCTCGCCCCACGCCCAGACGATGCGCGGCGGCACCAAGATGGGTCCGCTGACCATGGTCGACACCATGGTCCATGACGGCCTGACCGACGCCTTCAACGGCTATCACATGGGCATCACCGCCGAAAATCTGGCCGAGCAATATCAGGTCACGCGCGACGAGCAGGATCGGTTCGCCGTCCGCTCGCAGAATCTGGCCGAAAAGGCGCGCGGCGAAGGCCGGTTCAAGGACGAGATCGCGCCCGTCACCATCAAGGGCCGCAAGGGCGAGACGATCGTTGCCGACGACGAATATATCCGCGCCGGTGCCACGATCGAAAGCGTCTCGGGCGTTCGCCCCGCCTTCAAGAAGGACGGCACGGTGACCGCCGCCAACGCCTCAGGCCTCAACGACGGCGCTGCCGCCATCGTGCTGATGAGCCGCGAGGAGGCCGAGAAGCGCGGCGCCCCCGTGCTCGCCACCATCAAGAGCTGGGCCTCCGCCGGCGTCGATCCCTCGGTCATGGGCATCGGCCCCGTCCCCGCGACGAAGCGCGCGCTGGAAAAGGCGGGCTGGAGCGTCGGCGACCTCGACCTGATCGAGGCCAACGAAGCTTTCGCTGCACAGGCGCTGTCGGTTGGCAAGGAACTGGGCTTCGACCCCGACAAGGTCAACGTCAACGGCGGCGCGATCGCGCTCGGCCACCCGATCGGTGCCAGCGGCGCGCGCGTGCTCACGACTCTGATCTATGAGATGCAGAAGCGCAACGCCAAGAAGGGCCTGGCGACGCTGTGCATCGGCGGCGGCATGGGCATCGCTATGTGTATTGAGCGATAAACACGCCACTTTTCGAAAATTTCACGCTTAACCGTTATATTGCAGGGATGTGTCGAACGTGTCACATCCCTGCAACAAGCCTGACCTTTTTTTCATCTCGTGTTCTACATACGCTTGTCTTGGCGCTCAAAATTTCTTTCCCTTGGATGAACGGACATAAAAGTCCGGATATAAGGGGGTAAACCTAAATGAAATTTCGGGCACTTTTGGGTGTGTCGGCGCTCGCCAGCACCCTGGCTCTCGCCTTTCCCGCGAATGCACAAACGACCTCGGACGCTCAGGCTGCCGACCCCACTATCGGTGGTCAGACCGTCGATTCGAATAACCCCAACAGCGATGCCCAGGCAAACGAGCAGGACGCCGCGAACCGTGATGTGGTCGTGACGGGCTCGCGCATCCGTCGTCCCAATGACGAGTCACCAGTTCCGATCACGACCCTGACCGCGGCCGAATTGGGCGTGACCGCCCGTACCGCGATCGGTGACGTGCTGAACGACTTGCCTCAGCTCCAAAGCACCTACAGCCAGGCAAATTCGACGCGCTTCCTCGGCACTGCCGGCCTCAACCTGCTCGATCTGCGCGGTCTGGGCACGCAGCGTACCTTGGTATTGGTCAACGGCCGCCGTCACGTCGGTTCGGACATCCTGGTCAACGCGGTGTCGGTCGACATCAACACCATCCCGACCGACCTCATCAAGAGCGTCGATCTGGTAACCGGCGGCAACTCGGCTACCTATGGCTCGGACGCGTTGGCGGGTGTCGTCAACTTCATCCTGCGCGACGATTTCGAAGGGCTCCAAGTCCGTGGCCAGGGCGCGGTCAGCTCGCGCGGCGATGCGGGCAGCTATTTCACCAGCGTCCTCGGAGGCAAGAACTTCGCCGAGGGCCGCGGCAACATCGCGGTGAACCTGGAATATTCGCATCAGAACGAACTTTACGCCTCGCAACGCGACTATCTGCGTCAGACCGATGGCTTCGTGGCGGTCGATTCGGACGCGGCGGGCCGCGCCGCCGGACAGCGGTTCATCAACTATGACGGCATCCCTGATTCCGTCTTCTTCCGCGACGTTCGCGTCGGCACATTCTCGGCAGGCGGCACCGTCGCCTTCGCGAGCCCGAGCGGAGCTTGCGGACGCGACAACACCCCCACTGCCGCGTTCGGCAATGCGGGTCGGCCCTTCACCTGCAATTATCTGTTCCAGCCGGGCGGCAGCCTGGCGGCGCAGACAGGCTCGCGCGTTGGCCTGGGCACCACGATCGGCAGCGGCACGGCAGCCAACCCGATCTCGGCCAGCAGCACGCCGACCGGCGCGTTCATCGGCGGCAATGGCGACACCCGTCGTGAGGGCCAGTTGTTGCAGATCCTGCCGCGTTTGGATCGCTATTCGGCCAATCTGATCGGCCACTTCACGGTCAGCGACGCGTTCGTCCCCTTTATCGAGGCGAAATATTCGCGCACCGACTCGCTTGGCCAGGGTTCGTCGGGGCCGGCGTTCTTCACCGGCAGCACCCTCGACGCCTTCTATGAGCGTCCGCGTCTGGACAACCCGTTCCTAAGCGCCGATGCGCGCGCTACACTGACGGCGCAGGCGCTGGGGCTCGCCAATGCGGGCTTCAACCCGACCAACGGCCAGCGTTTCCAGGCGACCTCGACGCTGACAGCAGCGCAGGTTCAGGCCAATACGGTCAATGCGATCAACAGCGGTTCCTATCGCTTCATTCTCCGCAAGAACCTGACCGATCTGGGCGTCCGCACCGAAGAGGCGCGTCGTGAAACCTTCCGCATCGTCGGCGGCGTTCGCGGCGACTTCAACGACGACTGGAACTACGAACTGTCGGTCAACTATGGTCAGTTCAACGAACGGACCAAGGTGCTCGGCAATTTGAACACGCAACGTGCCCTGCTGGCGCTCGACGCAGTGCGCAATTCGTCGGGACAGATCGTCTGCGGATCGCAGATCGACCCAAGCCGAGCCTATGACGACATCACCGGCAATGCGGCGACCCTGGCCGCCGACATCGCCGCCTGTCAGCCGCTTAATCCGTTCGGCGTGGGCAGCGTGTCGCAAGCCGCCAAGAACTATGTGCTGACCGACACCGTATCCCGCGGCAAGATTACCCAGCTGGACGTGATGGGTTATATTAGCGGCGATCTCAGCCAGCTGTTCACCCTGCCGGGTGGCGATGTCGGATTCTCGCTGGGCGGTGAATATCGTCGCGAGACCGCCTTCTATCAGCAGGATCCTTTGGTCGAGCAGGGCTATACCTTCTACAACGCCATCGCGAAGTTCGCGCCGCCGTCGTTCGAGGTAAAGGAAGCGTTCGGCGAAGTCCGTATTCCGCTGCTTAAGGATCTGCCGCTGATCCAGCAGTTGGCGGTCGACGGCGCAGCGCGCGTGTCTGACTATAAGGGATCGGCCGGCACGGTCTGGGCTTATAGCGGCAACGTGGTCTGGGCGCCGGTGCGCGACCTGCGGTTCCGTGCGAACTATTCGCGTTCGGTCCGTGCGCCCAACCTGGCGGATCTCTATTCGCCGCAGTCGCAGAATTTCGCCAGCGTCGGCGATCCCTGCTCCGCGCGTAACATCGCGGGTGGCACGCAGTACCGTGCCGCCAACTGCGCTGCGGCTGGCATTCCGTCCACTTATGACTATGTCTATGCCCAGACGCTGGAAATCCTCAGCGGCGGCAACCCGGATCTGAATGTCGAAAAGTCGGACTCCTACACTTATGGTGTACAGTTCCAGCCGTCGTTCATCCCGGGCTTGTCGATCTCGGCGGACTATTACAACATTAAGGTCAATGACGTGATCACCGCGCCGAGCGCGCAAGGGATCATCAATTCGTGCTACGATTCGCCTACGGCCGGCAATCAGTTCTGCCAGTTGTTCCAGCGCGTCCCCGCTGGTCAGACCGGACCGAACGGCGAAGAAGCCTATCGCATCATCGAGGGCAGCCTTCGGCAGACCCTGCTGAACTATGCAAAGCTGCAGGTCCGCGGCATCGATTTTGCGCTGAATTATGACAAGCGCATCGGCAACGTGTTGCTGACCAATCACATCATCTATACCCACGTCTTGCAGAACGACTCGTTCATCGATCCGACGCAGCCGGGCTATGCTGACACCGTGGTCGGTGAACTGGGAGCGCCGCGCGATCAGGTGAACTGGAACATCGGCGCCGACTTTGGCACGGTCTTCGCCAACGTCCAGATGCGCTACCTGACCAAGCAATCGGTGGGTGCGATCGAGAACCACACGACCTTCCAGGGTCGCGAGCCCCAGAACATGGATGACTATGACATCCCCTTCTATCCGGATGTCTTCTACATGGATCTGAAGTTCGGCGTGAACATCACGAAGTTCACCAACTTCTACTTGGGCGTCGACAACGTGACCGATCGCCTGCCGCCGTTGGGTGCCAGTGGCATCGGCGCGGGCAGCGGCATCTTCGAGCCGCTGGGTCGCAAATTCTATGCGGGCTTCCAGGCGCGCTTCTAAGACACAAACTTACCCTCGGGCCGACAGGAAACTGTCGGCCCTTTTTTATGCGCGCGTCATTTTGAAAAGCGGGATCACCCCCGACCGAACCGCCGCCCTAATCCGGTCAGCAGTTCGTACTGCGACACGCCCGATGCGGCCGACGCGGTCGCCAGGTCATAGCCCATGGTCAACCAGTCGCCTTCGGCAAGGTCGGGGCGCACGGTGACGTCGATGGCGAGCAAATCCATCGACACCCGACCCAGCACCGGCAGTCTCACGCCGTCCACCACCGCTGCGCCCAGGCCGGACAGCGCGCGACGATAGCCATCGGCATAGCCCAGGTTCAGGATCGCCACCTCGGTATCGGCGGGCGCGGTCCAGGTGGCGTTGTAACCGACCGTCTCGCCCGCGGGCACGTGGCGGCGCTGCAGGATCTGCGCCTCGGGAAAAGCGACCTGGCGGAGAAGCTCAGCCATGTCGGGGCGCGGTATGCCACCATAAAGGGCCAGGCCCGGCCGGGTCAGGTCGAAATGATAACCGGCCCCCAGCCCGATCCCCGCGGAATTGGCAAGGCTCATCCGCCTGGCGTCGGTGCGCCCGGCCAGGCTGGCAAAGGCCGCCCGCTGCCGCGCGTTCATCGCGACATCCTCATCGGCGCAGGCGAGGTGGCTGATCAACGTCTCGATCGTCAAACCGTCGAGCAGGCCGCCCTGTACCGCCTCTACCGATACTCCCAGCCGGTTCATGCCGGTATCGACCATGACATCGCAGGCCCCGCCGCCACTATCCCGCCAGCGTCCGATCTGTTCAGGCGTGTTGAGCACCGGGCGGGCCAAACCGGCCCTGGCGGCAGGAACGTCCTCGGCACGCAAGCCGTGCAGGACGGACAGCGTGAGCCCTAGCGGCGCCAGCGCCTGCGCCTCGGCCCAGCTGGCGACGAAAAAGTCGCGGCACCCGGCCCGTACCAACGTCTCGGCGACCAGCGACGCGCCCAGGCCATAGCCATTGGCCTTGACCGCCGCGCCGCACGCCGCCGCCCCGCTGAGCCGATCGAGCGCCTGCCAGTTGGAGACAAGCGCATCGCGATCGATGCGCAGGCGGAGGGGGGCCGGTATTTCCATCACCCTCCGGGCTTTAGGCCGCATTGGTCAGGGGGAAAAGGCGGGTTCGGCTATCCACGCCACTTCCCGACCGACTCCCAACCCCCGTTCAGCCTCGTCTTATCGATGTGGCGTCATATGGTGGCCGCGGAGGATGCAGTACCGGGTCAGGAGTCGCCATCCCTGGCCCGGCGGCCGGATCGGGTTCATCCGATTCCGCAAGGGAACGCAGCTCAGCCGGACCGCGGCCGCCACTCCACCGGGTCCTCATGGGTATCGGGCTGGAGGCCTTGGGCCAGTACGAACAGGGCGGTGGCGGCGCAACCGCGCCAAGTCCGCGCCTTGCCCTGTTCTGCCTGAAACCGGCCAGGAACGACAGGCTCGATGCCGCGCTGATCGCGCGCTGCAGAGCCGAACTCGACAGCATGCGCGAGGCCCCCGACCCGCTATCTCACGCTGATCCAAAGCGTCCCGGACGGCGGACACCGGGGCCGGCGTGCGTGCTACGCCGCAGCTCTGCCCGCCAGTTTCCGATGGAATCGACACGGCCGATCACCCCGTGCGCATATCCTCGGTAATCACATGCGGCGCGGTTTCGCCGAATCGGCGGACCAGCGTCTCGAATCCCTGCCCTTCGATCCGAAGTTCGTTGAATGCGGGCGGCGTCTTGCGCGTGCGCTTCGACAGGGTGCCTGCGCCGACCATGCGGATGATCCAGCCATTGCGGTCGACCGGCACGTCGAACGGATCATGGACATGGCCGCTCAGCACCGCATGAGCCCCCGCCGCCGCCAATTGCGTGAGCGCCGCATCGCCGTTGCGGGTCTTGGCGGTCCCCTTGGTCCCGCCCTCGATCAGCGGGTGATGCGCAGCGACCAGGATCAGATGGTCCTTGGGCGCGGCCTCGATCAGCGCCAGTGCACGCCGGAGCGAGCCGAGGCTGACCCGCCCCTTCGACCAGTTCCACCGCCACTGGGCGCGCGCCGTCGTCTTGAGCGGCACCACCGTCACGCCGGGCAGGTCGAGCGGCTTCTCGATCATCCGTTCGATCGCGGCATAGCGCTGATATGGCGCGAACAGCCGTCGGAACGGATCCCAATAATAGGGGATGTCGTGATTGCCGACCTCGACCGTCACCGGCACGCCCAGCGATTGCAGCCATGCACCGCCCGCCTGAAACTCGCGCTTGGTGGCGCGCATGGTCAGGTCGCCGGTCATGATGACCGCATGCGGTTTCTCCTCCGCGACCCGCTCGGCGAACCAGGCGAGCGCGGCGGGGTCCTCGGCACCGAAATGCACATCGCTGACATGAAAGAGGCGGATCATGCTGCCGGTCCTAGCGCGTCCGTCCCCGTCACGGCAATTCGGCCATTTCGCGCGGCTCGTGCATCGGGCAGCCATTCACCCGCCCCCGATAGTCCGCCGAGAAACGATAGGTGTCCTTGCGCGCCCGGTTGATATTGCCCAGCGGTCGATGCGCGGCCAGGCCGTGCCAGATGCTGTAAGACAGCGCATCGTCGATCGCGTTGGTCTGACCATCCTGCCAACTGATTTGGGGCGGCGCCGTGAAGGTCGCCACGGTGATGTAGGGGCTGTCCTCCTCGCTCCACTCGGCGGTGGCATCCTCGATCGGCATGGCTTCCAGATCGTGGTTGAGCTGAACGCGCAGTTCCCACTGGCCGCCCTGCTCGATCATCACCTCGCGCACGACCTCGCGCAGCGCATCCGGGCGGCCGTGCGTGTTCACCGTGTCGCCGGTCAACTGGGTCAGCGCGGGGCTGACGGGCGCGAGCGAGAATTTGGCGATATGCGCGCCGTAACGGAACGGCGTCTGGCTGTAATAGGTCTCGCCCAGCGGGTGCACCGGCTTGGCCCCGCCCAGCGTCTGGAGCGTCGGGCTTTCGATCCCGACGGTCTCCAGTGTCGCCTCGATCCCGCGCAATATGCCGGACAGCAGCTTCTTTCCGCCCTCCATCCTGTCGGTGGTCGCGGCAAGCATCTTCAGGTTCTTGGCAAAGGCGTCCGCCGTCGGCGCGGTGAAGACCGGCGCGTTGGCCATCACGAAATCCTGCGTCGCATCGCCCTCCGAGCCGGACAACCGGTCGCCCTCGACCCCGATGACCTTGAGCGCGAAACCGCGTGGCAGGCCGATGGCGTCATCCAATATGTCGCCCGGATTGGTCGAGATACGACCGACCGCGTCATATTCGCCGCCTCGCGCAAAGAGCCCCTGCGCCAGTTCGGGTGGCAAATTGTCATGGACCTTCAGCTTGCCCCGGATGATGCCATGCGCCTTGGCATGGACCGCGCGGACGCCGTGGCCATAGTCGTTGGAAGTCGTATCGAGGATATGCGTGAACGACTGCTTCATCTGGTCGACGGTGTCGCCTTCCTCGGGCTTCACGTCTTCGACCTGGGGGGTGAATACGACGGGGGTCTTCATCGGGGCTCTCCCTGTGGGTCCCCACCAACCCATGTTGGGTGATAGCGTTCCTTTGAGTTCCTGACTTGGCGAAGGCGCAAGCCCGCTGATCTTGCCGCTCCCCTCCCGCCTGCGGGAGGGGAGAAAGAAAAGCGGAAGAAAGCAGCGACAGCCACCCACCTTCCCCCTCTCCCGGCAATCCGCTAACCGGTCCGACATGGCCTTTTATCACCCGCTCCTCTTCGCGCTCGATGCCGAGCGCGCCCATGGTCTCACGGTGGCGATGCTGTCGCGCTGGGGTTCGCTGGGCGCGCCGCTGGGGGCCGATCCGGCGCGCTATCCGCGTCTGGCGACCAAGATGGCGGGGATCGACTTCGCCAACCCGCTGGGGCTGGCGGCAGGCGTCGACAAGAATGGCGAGGCGATCGACGGCTTTTTCGGCCTGGGCTTCGGCATGGTCGAGATCGGCACGCTGACGCCCAAGCCCCAGCCCGGCAACCCCAAACCCCGGCTGTTCCGGCTGGTCGAGGACAGGGCCGTGGTCAACCGCTATGGCTTCAACAATGCCGGGCTGGACGCCGGGCTGGCGCGAGCGAAGGCCGCCCGGCGCAAGGGCGTGCTGGGCATCAATGTCGGCGCGAACAAGGACGCCGTCGACCGGATCGCCGATTATCGCCACGGCGTAGCCCATGCCGCGCCGATCGCCGATTACGTCACGATCAACATCTCCAGTCCCAACACGCCGGGACTGCGCGATTTGCAGCATGGCGCGGCGCTGGCGGAGTTGCTGGCCGCCGCACGCGAGGCCGCGGGCACGGTGCCGCTGTTCCTGAAGGTCGCCCCCGACCTCGAACCCGCGCAGATCGACGAGATCGCGCGCGCCGCGATCGACAACCGGCTGGACGCGATCATCATCGGCAACACCACCATCACCCGCCCCGATGTGCGAAGCGACAACGCCCAGGAAACCGGCGGCCTGTCGGGTCGCCCCCTGGCCCCCCTCGCCCGGGCGCGACTGGCCGATTTCCGCAAGGCGACCGGCGCGGCGCTTCCCCTGATCGCAGCGGGCGGCGTGGATTCCGGCGCGGAGGCCTATGCCCGCATCCGCAGCGGGGCGAGCCTGGTCCAGCTCTATTCGGCGCTCGTCTATCAAGGCCCCGGCCTGGCCGCGCGCATCCTGACCGATCTCGACGCGCTGCTCGCTCGCGACGGTTTCACCAGCGTATCAGACGCCATCGGCGCCTGACGTTACGGCTTGGCGCGGGGCGAGCCTTGTCGCTAGGGTAACCTATATGAAACAATGGCTCCTCTCCGTGGCGGCGCTCGCGCTCGCTCCATCCCTGCCCGCCGAGGCGCGCCAGTCCCCTAAGGCCCCGACCGAGGGCATGGTCAGCGCCGCCGATCCCCGCGCGGCGGCCGCCGGGGTGGAGATCCTGCGTGCCGGGGGCAGCGCCACTGACGCCGCCATCGCGACCATGCTGGCGCTGAACGTCGTCGAGCCGCAAAGCTCCGGCATCGGCGGCGGCAGCTATTGGGTCCGTCATGGCACCAAGGGCACCGATACCATCGACGCGCGCGAGACCGCGCCGATGGCGGCCACCCCGAACTGGTTCTACGGCCCCGATGGTCGTCCGCTCAGCCATGCCGAAGCGGTGCCCGGCGGACGCAGCGTCGGCGTACCCGGCGCGCTGCGCGGGATGGCGCTGGCGCACGCCCAAGGGGGCAGACTGCCCTGGGCGCGGCTGTTCCAGCCCGCGATCCGGCTGGCGCGCGACGGGTTCAAGCTGACCCCGCGCCTCCAGACCGCGCTCACCCGCTATGGCGGGCATGTCGACGCCGCCACCCGCGCGCGGCTGACCGGCCCCGACGGACAGGTGCTCCCGCTCGGCAGCATCATCCGCAATCCCGAACAGGCCGCTCTGCTGGAGCGGATCGCCAAGCTCGGACCCGACAGCTTCTATGTCGGCCCGCAGGCGCAGAAGCTGGTCACGACCGTAAACACCGCCACGCGCAATCCGTCGAAGATGACGGCCGGCGACCTGGCTTCCTATTCCGCCAAGCCGCGTCCGCCACTCTGCGCGACCTATCGCGCCTATCGGATTTGCAGCATGGGGCCGTCTTCGGGCGGCGGATCGACGATGCTGTCGATCCTGAAACTGCTCGAACGCTTCGACATGGGGCGACTGGGCAAGGATTCGCCCCAGGCCTGGCATCTGTTCGCGGAGGCCTCACGCCTCGCCTATGCCGATCGCGACATGTATCTGGGCGATCCCGATTATGTCCGGGTGCCACTGAAGGGTCTGTTCGACCCTGCCTATATCGCCAGCCGTTCGGCGCTGATCGCCCCCGACCGGACGATGGCGTCGGTCTCGCCGGGCACGCCCCCCGGTGCGCCGCCGCGCGTGCGTGCTCCGGTCAGTGAGGTGCCCGGCACCACCGACCTCGTCACGGTCGACAGCGCGGGCAACGTCGCCGAGGTGACGACGACGGTCGAGGGATCGTTCGGCTCCGGCCTGTCGGTCGACGGGACGATGCTCAATAACGAGCTGACCGATTTCGACATCGTGCCCGCCAAGAATGGCGATCTGGTCGCCAACCGGGTCGAAGGCGGCAAGCGGCCGCGCAGTTCGATGGCGCCGACCATCGTCTATGGCCCCGACGGCAAGGTTCGGTTGGCGATCGGCGCGGCGGGCGGATCGACCATCATCGCGCAGGTCGCCAAGGCGATCATCGGCGTCATCGACTGGAAGCTGAGCGCGCAGGACGCGATCGCGCAAGGCCTGCTTTTCGCGCCATACAAGGTCGCGACGGTCGAACAGGGCACTACGCTTGAGGCACTCGTTCCCGGTCTGCAAGCGCTGGGCGAGACGGTGGTGGTCGCGCCGATGGGGTTGAAGGCCAATGCCATCGAACGCGTCGGCGGTCGCTGGGTCGGCGCCGCCGATCCGCGCAGCGAGGGCGCGGCGATCGACGTGACGGGTCGGACGACCGTCATTCAAAGGGTGGGCGACAAACCGAACCGTCCGGCGGAATAAGAAAACAAAGAGCCCGATCGCGCGTTACGCTCGCGACACGGGCCGGTGGGAGAGGCACCATGCGTACGCTCGAATATTTCCCCAATCTCGTGACCATGTTCTTTACGCGCGCCGCCGAAAAGGGCGACGCGCCCTTTCTCTGGCGCAAGGAAGGCGAGGCCTGGCGCTCCATCAGCTGGGCTGAGGCGGCGCATCGGGTCGCCAGCCTGTCGGCAGGCCTGAAGGCGACCGGCCTACAACGCGGCGACCGGGTGATGCTGGTGTCGGAGAACCGGCCCGAATGGTGCATCGCCGACCTCGCCATCATGGCGGCGGGCGGCGTCACCGTGCCGACCTACACGACCAATACCGAACGCGATCACGCGCACATCATCGAGAATTCGGGCGCGCGCGCGATCATCGTCTCGACGCAAAAGCTGGCGACGACGCTGATGCCCGCAGCACTCCGCTCCAACCATGTCCAGACGGTCATCGGGATCGAGCCGCTGAAACTGGGGCCGAGCCAGATCGAATGCCACCAATATGACGCGATGATCGCCGAGCATCCGGCCGACCCCGTCGTGGTCGCGGCGCAGGCCGATTTCACCCGCGAGGACCTCGCCTGCATTATCTACACCTCGGGCACCGGCGGCGCACCGCGCGGCGTGATGCAGCATCACGGCGCGATCCTGCACAATTGCGCCGGATGTAGCGCGGTGATCGCCGAGGATTTCGGCTGGGGGGACGAGGTGTTCCTGTCCTTCCTCCCCCTCTCCCACGCCTATGAGCATACCGGGGGCCAGCATTTCCCGATCTCGCTTGGCGGGCAGATCTATTATTCCGAAGGGCTCGACAAGCTGGCCGCCAATATTGAGGAGGTACGCCCGACGATCATGTTCGTCGTGCCCCGCCTGTTCGAGGTGCTGCACACGCGCATCACCAAGGCGATCGAGAAAAAGGGCGGGCTGAGCGCGCGGCTGCTCGACCAGGCACTGGCGCTGGGCGCGAGGAGTTACGACGGCAAGCTGCGGCTGATCGATCGTCCCGCGCAGCTGGCCGTCAACACGCTGTTCAAGCCCAAGATCGCAAAAAGGTTCGGCGGCCGGCTGAAGGCGATGGTGTCGGGCGGCGCGCCGCTCAATCCCGAGATCGGGCTGTTCTTCCACGCGATCGGCCTCACCCTGCTGCAGGGCTATGGCCAGACCGAGGCCGCGCCGGTCATCGCCTGCAACCGTCCACGCGCGGGCGTGCGGATGGACACGGTCGGCCCTCCGCTCGACAATACCGAGGTGCGGATCGCCGAGGACGGCGAGATCCTGGTGCGCGGCGAGCTGGTCATGCACGGTTATTGGCGCAACCCGACCGAGACCGAGCGGGTGCTGAAGGACGGCTGGCTCCACACCGGCGACATCGGCGAGATCGATGCGGCGGGCCGTCTGCGCATCACCGACCGCAAGAAGGATCTGATCATCAACGACAAGGGCGAGAATGTCGCCCCCCAGAAGGTCGAGGGGATGCTGACCCTGCAGCCCGAGATCGGTCAGGCGATGATCGCGGGCGACCGGCGGCCCCATATGGTTGCGCTGATCGTGCCCGATGCGGAATGGACGGCCGAATGGTGCGCGAAGTCGGGGACGGGGTGCAACCGCGCCGCGCTGGACGACGATCTCGATTTCCGCGCGGCGATCTCGGCGGCGATCGACCGGGTCAACAGAGACCTGTCGGTGACCGAACGCATCCGCCGCTTCATCATCGCCGACGAACCCTTTTCGATCGAGAACCAGCAACTGACGCCGTCGCTGAAGATCCGCCGCCACGTCCTGCGCGAGGTTTACGGCGAACGCCTGGACGCTCTCTACAGAAATTGAGGCTTATCGCTTCTGCGGCTAGGCACGCCCCTCCCGTTTACGGGAGGGGCAAAAAAAGGAGAAGGTGGCGGTCCCAGCCTTACGCCGGGGTCAGCAGACCTTCCTTGGCGATCTTCTCGCGCCACACCAGCGGCGCCAGCGTGTGGACATTCTGGCCTTCGGAATCGACCGCGACGGTGACGGGGAAATTCTCCACGTCGAATTCGTAGATCGCTTCCATGCCCAGGTCCTCGAAGCCGACGACCTTCGATCCCTTGATCGCGCGCGCCACCAGATAGGCCGCGCCGCCCACCGCCATCAGATAGGCGGACTGGTGGTCGCGGATCGCCTCGGTCGCGGCGGGGCCGCGTTCGGCCTTGCCGACCATCGCCAGCAGGCCCTGGTCCAGCATCATGCGGGTGAACTTGTCCATGCGGGTCGCGGTGGTGGGACCGGCGGGGCCGACCACTTCCTCGCCGACCGGATCGACGGGGCCGACATAATATATGACGCGGCCCTTGAACTCGACCGGCAGTTCCTCGCCGCGGTCGAGCATGTCCTTGATCCGCTTGTGCGCGGCATCACGGCCGGTCAGCATCTTGCCGTTCAGGAGCAGGCGGTCGCCATGCTTCCAGCTCTTCACTTCTTCCGCCGTCAGCGTGTTCAGATCCACCCGCTTGGCGGCCTGGAGGTCGGGCTTCCAGTCGACCTTGGGCCATTCGTCGAGCTTAGGCGCCTCCAGATAGACGGGACCCGAGCCGTCCAACGTGAAATGCGCGTGACGGGTCGCGGCGCAGTTGGGGATCATCGCCACCGGCTTGGACGCGGCGTGGGTCGGCCAGTCGAGGATCTTGACGTCGAGGATGGTCGACAGACCGCCCAGCCCCTGCGCGCCGATGCCCAGTGCATTGACCTTGTCGAACAGCTCGATGCGCAGCGCCTCGATATCGTTCCTGGGGCCGCGCGCCTTGAGCTGCCCCATGTCGATCGCGCCCATCAGCGATTCCTTGGCGAGCAGCACCGCCTTTTCGGCCGTGCCGCCGATGCCGATGCCCAGCATCCCCGGGGGGCACCAGCCCGCGCCCATCTGCGGCACCATTTCCAGCACCCAATCGACGATCGAGTCGGACGGGTTCATCATCTTGAACTTGGACTTGTTCTCGGACCCGCCGCCCTTGGCCGCGACGTCGACGGTGACCTTGTTGCCCGGCACCATCTCGACATGCAGCACGCTGGGCGTGTTGTCGCGGGTGTTGCGGCGGGTAAAGGCGGGGTCGGCGAGGATCGAGGCGCGCAGCTTGTTCTCGGGGTGGAGATAGGCACGGCGCACGCCCTCATCGATAACGTCTTGCAGCGAGCGATCGCCCGACAGGCGGCAGTCCTGGCCCCATTTCACGAAAACCGTGACGATGCCGGTATCCTGGCAGATCGGGCGGTGCCCCTCTGCGCACATCCGGCTGTTGGTCAGGATCTGAGCGATGGCGTCCTTGGCCGCCGGGCTTTTTTCGGCCTCATAGGCCTCACCCAACGCGCGGATATAATCCATGGGGTGATAATAGCTGATGAACTGGAGCGCGTCGGCCACGCTCTCGATCAGGTCGGTGTCGCGGATGAGGGTCGTCATGCGCCGTCCTTAGCGAAAGCGGCGCTGCCCGCGCAATGCGCAGCGCCGACTTCAAGCAATCTTAACCGCAGTTTCGCTAGAAAGAATCCAGTCAACTGGAAACCCGCCCGCCTGCATGTCGCCCGCTCCCTCCAAAGATCTGTCCTTCCTCGCCGTGATGGGTCTGGTCGAGGATAATGACGAGCTGCTGGTGTCGCTGCATCTGGCGCGATTGACGACCTTGTGTCGCACATGGCCGCTGGCGATCCTGCAGAATCTGGTCGCCGTGGCGACCATCCTGGGGATCGGGGCTTTTGCCGAGCCCCCGTCCCAACTGGCTGAAAAGGCAGTGGCCGGCGGCCTGATGGTGGCCGCCGCCCTCACGTTCGGCGTCGTATTGTGGCGCGGCGTGGCCCGCCAATGGCCCTTCTACCGACTGAAACAATGGCTGAGCATCATGGGCCTGCTGGTCGCGCTCGCCACCGGGCCGATGCTGCTGATCGTGGCGAACACGCATCATGGCACCACCGGATGGGTATCGGCGCTGACGCTGGCCTGTACGATGTGGGCGACGGCTTCGATGCTGAACGCGGTACGGGGCGCGTTGCTGGGCTATTCCTTCGGCTTCGCGTTTCTCGCGCCCGTCACGGCGCTGGCCTGGGGCGTGTCGATCATGCCCGTCCTGGCGGCGGTCGCCCCGCCGATGTTGTTCCTGGTGCTCAAGGCCCGGCGCGTCGGTCGGATCGATTATGACGGCGCCCGCGCGCGCGCCCATGCCTTTGGCCAGGGGCAGCAGGCCGTGAAGATGATTGCCGAGTTCGAGGAACACGGCACTGGCTGGTTTTGGGAAACCGACCGGCATGGGCGGCTGACCTATCTGTCGGATAAGGTCACGCGCGATCTGGCGGCCTCTGGAATCGACAGTCATGGCCGGTTGCTGACCGAACTGTTTCAGATGGATCCCTCCGCGCCGGGCACCGAGCGCACGCTGCCCTTCCACATGGCGTCACGCACCAGCTTTTCCGACTATACGGTCTGCGCGGTGGTGAAGAACGATGCGGTGCCCGAACGCTGGTGGTCGATCTCGGGCCGTCCGATCCTGGACAGTATCGGACGGTTTCGCGGCTTTATCGGCTCGGGCTCGGACCTGACCGAAAAGCGCCGGTCGGAGGCGGAGATCACACGTCTGGCGCTGTTCGACAGCCTGACCGGGCTGGCCAACCGTCAGCGGATGACGCTGTCGCTCGACAAGACGTTGAAGCAATCGGTCCATCCCTGGCGGCCCAACGCGCTGTTCCTGATGGACCTCGACCGGTTCAAGGCGGTCAACGACACGCTGGGCCATCAAGCGGGCGATCTGTTGCTGCAACAGGTCGCGCGGCGGCTGGAGAGAGTGGTCGGCGATGTCGGGCTGGTCGGACGGCTGGGCGGTGACGAGTTCCAGATCCTGCTGCCTGGAATCGACGCGCGCGACCGACTGGCGCTGTTGGCGGAGGGGATCATCGCGGCCTTGTCGCGTCCTTACGACATTCAGGGCAACGAGGTGACGATCGGTTGTTCGATCGGCATCGCCATCGCACCGCATGACGGCGAGGATTCGCATACGCTGATCCGCAATGCCGATCTGGGGCTTTATGCCGCGAAGGGCGACGGGCGCGGCGTCCACCGCTTCTATGCCGAGGCGATGCTCGAGGGTGCGCGCAGCCGCAAGCGGATGGAAGAGGATTTGCGCGTCGCCGTCGCGCAGGGCCAGTTGCGCCTCGTCTACCAACCGATCGTGTCGACTCGCGATGCGATGGTCGTCGGCTATGAGGCGCTGCTGCGCTGGGATCACCCGGTACAGGGCAATATGCCGCCTTCGCAGTTTATCCCCATCGCCGAGGATTGCGGTCTGATCGAGCAGATCGGCGAATGGGTGATGCGCACCGCCTGCACCGAGGCGGCAGGCTGGCCGCAGGCCGCCCGCGTCGCGGTCAACGTCTCCTCGATCCAGTTCGCCAAGCCGCATCTGCCCGCGCTCGTCGCGCAGGCGCTGGCACAGTCGGGACTCGCCCCATCGCGACTGGAGCTGGAGATCACCGAGAGCGTCTTCCTGAACCAAGACCAGGAATCGCACCGCCAGTTCGCCGCGTTGAAGTCGCTGGGCATCCGATTGGCGCTCGACGATTTCGGCACCGGCTATTCGTCGCTCGGCTATCTGCGCCATGCGCCGTTCGACAAGATCAAGATCGACCAGTCCTTCGTGCGCGGCGCGATCGGCACGGATAGCCGCAATGCGGCGATCATTCGCGCGATCGTGACGATGGCGGACACGCTGGGCATGGAGACGACCGCCGAGGGGGTCGAGATTCAGGACGAGATCGAACTGATCCGCAATCTGGGGTGCAGCCATATCCAGGGCTTTGTCTATGGCAAGCCGATGGAGGCGGCTGACGTCGCCCAATCGATGAGCGAACATGGTGGTCGTGCCGAGCCGGTCGGTCTGAAATCCCATCGTCGTCCGCGCCTGAAGATCCTGCGCGCCGCCCAGATTCTTTCCGACGACGCAACGATCGACGTGCGCATCCGCGACCTGTCGGCCACCGGGACCATGATCGAGGGTCTGCCCCCCGCCTATATCGTGGGTGGGGCGGCGGTGGGCATCCGGATCGGCGCGTCGTCGCCGATCCGCGGCTATATCCGCTGGGAACGCGAAGGGCGGGTCGGCATCTCGTTCGCCACGCCGCTGCCCGAGGATCATCCCTTGCTGGACAATGCCCAGGACGCGGGGGACTCGCCGCGCCAATCGGCGTGACGGGCTCCGGTCGCGCCATGAGGGGATCGGGACGAAATAGCGCGGGGATAGGAACGCCGCGCCGCACGTTCGCGCCGTCATGACCACCCTTTCTCCCACTCCGGCCCCCACACCGGAGGGCGCATCGCCCCGCGTTCCCGTGCTCAGCCTCGTCTTCGGCTACGGCCCGGCGCTGGTCCTGCCGCTGGCCGCTCTGGCCGTCTGGGCGGGCATACCGGCGGCGCTGCTGGTCGGACAGATATGGGGCGCGGCCATCCTGATCTTTCTGGCGGGGGTCGCACGGGGCCTGAGCTTCTTCACGCCGGGCGGCACCCATGTGTCGCAGATGGCGATCATGATCCTACGCTTCTCGCTGGGGTTGCTGGCGTTGATCGCGGGGCCGTCGACCGGCTTCGCGCTGCTGATCCTGGGCTATGCCTCGATCGCGCTGACCGATCCCTGGCTGGCGAGTTGGGGCGGCGCGCCGGGCCATTTCGCGCGGCTGCGTCCGCCCCAGATGGCGGTCGCGATTGTCGGGCTCGTCGGGCTGTTCCTGCTCGCCCTGCGCTGACCCGCCGAACCGAAAAAAATTTTTAGGGGCTTGCGCTTCCAGAACCCCGCGGACATCCATGCGTCGCGGCTTTTGGGCGGCCCAAACGCGCTCGCCATTCGTCGCAACCAACCCCCTCTCCACGCTTTACCCTCTTGCGGTGCCGCCCGGGATTTTCCACTATGGATAGTGGAAGAGGTCGGGGGCGGCCCCAAGTACTGGTAGGATGGGGTCATGTCGAAATGCATGATCGGATGCGCAGAAAGACCCGAAATCGGGGATTTCGGCCTCCCCCTCGTTCCAATCGCGACGCGCATGGCGCGCGGTGCTAGGGGTTGGACACCGACTCGAACGTAACAAGAACAAGGAGCGGCGTCAGTGATGGATTTCAGGGATAGCCGGGATAGCGACATGACGACTGATATGCTCGAAAAGATGGCCGCGGACACGGCTGCTCCAGTGCCGACCCCGGCGGATACCAAGTCGGTGCGCCCGCAACCTTATCCGGTCGAGGTTGACCATGCCCGCGACGCGCGGCTGACCGACTTCGGCAAGGAAACGCTGAACGACCGCTACCTCCTGCCCGGTGAAAGCTATCAGGACCTGTTCGTACGCGTGGCCTCGGCCTATGCCGACAATGCCGAACATGCGCAGCGGCTGTACGACTATATCTCGAAGCTGTGGTTCATGCCCGCCACGCCCGTCCTGTCGAACGGCGGCACGGGTCGCGGCCTGCCGATCAGCTGCTATCTCAACTCGGTGCCCGACAGCCTGGACGGCATCGTCACCACCTGGAACGAGAATGTCTGGCTGGCGTCGCGCGGCGGCGGCATCGGCACCTATTGGGGCCAGGTGCGCGGCATCGGCGAGCCGGTGGGCCTGAACGGCAAGACCAGCGGCATCATCCCCTTCGTCCGGGTGATGGATTCGCTGACGCTGGCGATCAGCCAGGGTTCGCTGCGGCGCGGCTCGGCCGCCTGCTATCTCGACATCTCGCACCCCGAGATCGAGGAGTTCCTGGAAATCCGCAAGCCCAGCGGCGACTTCAATCGCAAGGCGCTGAACCTCCATCACGGCGTCCTGATCCCCGACGCCTTCATGGAAGCGGTACGCGACGGTGCCGAATGGCATCTCAAGAGCCCGAAGACCGGCGAGGTCCGCGCCACGGTCGACGCACGCGCGCTGTTCCAGAAGCTGGTCGAGACCCGTCTGGCGACCGGCGAGCCGTACATCGTCTTCGCCGACCATGTGAACAAGAACATGCCCAAGCACCACCGCGAGCTGGGGCTGAAGGTGTCGACCTCGAACCTGTGTTCGGAAATCACCCTGCCGACCGGCATGGACCATAAGGGCAAGGACCGCACCGCCGTCTGCTGCCTGTCCTCGCTCAACCTGGAAACCTGGGACGAGTGGAAGGACGACAAGGGCTTTATCGAGGACGTGATGCGCTTCCTCGACAATGTCCTTCAGGACTATATCGACCGTCACGAGCCGGGCATGGAGCGTGCCGCCTATTCCGCCGCGCGCGAGCGTTCGGTGGGCCTGGGCGTGATGGGCTTCCACAGCTTCCTCCAGGCACGCGGCATCCCCTTCGAGGGTGCGATGGCCAAGTCGTGGAACCTGCGGATGTTCAAGCACATCAACGCGCAGGTGAACCAGGCTTCGATGACCCTGGCGGTCGAGCGCGGGCCGTGCCCCGACGCGGCCGATGTCGGCGTGATGGAGCGGTTCAGCTGCAAGATGGCGATCGCGCCGACCGCGTCGATCAGCATCATCTGCGGCGGCACCAGCGCCTGCATCGAGCCGATCCCGGCGAACATCTATACCCACAAGACGCTGTCGGGCTCGTTCGTCGTCAAGAACCCGTATCTGGAAAAGCTGCTGATCGAAAAGGCGAAGAACGCCGAATCGGTCTGGAATTCGATCCTGGAGCATGGCGGTTCGGTCCAGCATCTCGACTTCCTGAGCCAGGAAGAAAAGGACACCTTCAAGACCTCGTTCGAGATCGACCAGCGCTGGCTGCTCGAACTGGCGGGTGATCGCACGCCCTATATCGACCAGGCCCAGTCGCTGAACCTGTTCATTCCGGCGGACGTGGAAAAGTGGGACCTGCTGATGCTCCACTTCCGCGCCTGGGAGCTTGGCATCAAGTCGCTCTACTATCTGCGCTCCAAGTCCGTGCAGCGCGCCGGGTTCGCGGGCTCAGGCGGCGTCGAAGCCGACAACACGATCAGCGCACCGAAGTTCGAGATCGGCGAGACGACCGATTATGACGAGTGCCTGGCGTGTCAGTGAGGTGATAACTGCCTGACGGGACGGCCAAACCATGGACCCTCACGCCCCCAAACCTCCCTCTCCCCTTGTGGGAGAGGGAAGGGGCCTGCGGCCGGAGGCCGTGGGAAGGGTGAGGGGAAACGCCCAAGGCCTGACCAAAAGGCAATTATTGCCCGCGACCACGGTCGGCCGATCGCGTGAGCTGCGCAAAAATGCTGGCGAACCCGAACGCCGACTGTGGCGCGCCCTACGTGAGACGTTGCCGGGTATGAAGTTTCGCCGGCAAGTCCCGATGGGTCCGTACCACGCCGATTTCTGCTCGCATTCGGCACGGCTGGTCATCGAGATCGACGGCGACGACCATATGTCGAAACAGGAAAGCGATGCCGCGCGCACCGGCTTTCTCGAACACGAAGGTTATGACGTGATCCGCTTCACCAATACCGATGTGATGACCAATCTCGACGGTGTCTTGGATAGAATCGGCGCGCGGATCGCGCATGAGCAAAAGGGCCGTCCATGATGGACGACCCCCTTACCCTCCCACGGCCTGCGGCCGCGGGTCCCTCCCTCTCCCACAAGGGGAGAGGGGGTAAAGAATCACTCCGCCTCTTCGAACTGGTCGACGGCGTTCTGCGCGGTGGCCGACAGGCGGACCTTGTCGCCCTCGACCTCGGCGACCAGGCCGATCGGCAGATAATGATGCTTGGCGCCCTGCCCGTCCTGGGTCTGGGGACTGTCGTTCTTGGTCAGCTTGATGCGGTCGCCATCGACATGGTCGACGGTGCCGACATGGACGCCGTCCGCACCGATGACTTCCGCATGTTCCTTGATCTGGCTGACATCGACCATTTTGAGTCTCCTGTGTTGGGTTCGGTTTCGGAACGCGCAACGCCGGAAATGGTCGCATGACGGGTGCTGCGATCATGTACGCCGTTGCGGCGATCTTAACCGGCATCGGCGCAACGCTGCTGCTGCAACTCCGCTCGCCCCGGTCGGATCAGGGCCGCTACGCCCGGCTGATCGCGGGCACCATGTTCGCCATGGGCGGGATCATTCTCGCCGGTTTCGCCACCGCTTTGCGCTCCTGGGCGAGCAGCGGCTGAACCGGCCTTCACCCTCTTCACCTCATTTGATTTGTATCCGGAGTAACCCCGATGCCTCTCCTCCAAGCCTCCAAGCAGTATAAGCCCTTCGAATACCCCTGGGCGTTCGAGTTCTGGAAGCGCCAGCAACAACTTCACTGGCTGCCCGAAGAAGTGCCGCTGGGCGAGGATTGCCGTGACTGGGCGCAGAAGCTGACCGATCATGAGCGCAATCTGTTGACCCAGATCTTCCGCTTCTTCACCCAGGCGGATGTCGAGGTGCAGGACTGCTATCACGAAAAATACGGCCGGGTGTTCAAGCCGACCGAGATCAAGATGATGCTGACCGCCTTCTCCAACATGGAGACGGTGCACATCGCCGCATACAGCCATCTGCTCGACACGATCGGTATGCCCGAGAGCGAATATGGCGCCTTCCTCGAATATGCCGAGATGAAGGACAAGCACGACTATCTGCAGAAGTTCGGCGTCGACAATGACGAGGATATCGCACGCACGCTCGCCATGTTCGGCGGGTTCACCGAGGGCGTGCAGTTGTTCGCATCCTTCGCGATGCTCATGAACTTCCCGCGCTTCAACAAGATGAAGGGCATGGGCCAGATCGTCACCTGGTCGGTGCGCGACGAGTCGCTGCACTGCGAGGGCATCATCCAGTTGTTCCACGCCTTCACCAAGGAGCGCCAGTGCCTGACCAAGACGGTCAAGGATGACATCGCCGACCAGTGCCAGACGACGGTGCGGCTGGAGGACAATTTCATCGATCTGGCGTTCGAAATGGGTCCGGTCAGCGGCATGACGGCGAAGGATATCAAGAAATATATCCGCTACATCGCCGACTGGCGGTTGGGCCAGCTGGGTCTGAAGCCGATCTACATGATCGACGAGCATCCCCTGCCCTGGCTGACCCCGCTGCTCAACGGCGTGGAACATGCCAACTTCTTCGAAACCCGCGCGACCGAATATTCCAAGGCGGCGACGCGGGGCCAGTGGAACGACGTCTGGGACGCCTTCGACAAGCGCCAGAAGGCCAAGACGGGCAAGGCCGCCAACGAAGAGGCGAGCGAAACCGGCGACATGTTCTCGGCCGCCGGCGTCGCGGCGGAGTGAACCGAAAGGGCGGGCTTCGGTCCGCCCTTTTTTTATCGCGCGAAGCCGCGATGGCGCGAAGAAGGTTGGTTCGCGCGGAGGCGCGGAGGTTTTTGGTTCGCGCAGAGGCGCAGAGGTGCAGAGCCGCAGAGGGGAAGCGCGGCTGGCTTATTCCGGCCATCCCCCCTTCCGTTCAGCCTGAGCGTAGTCGAAGGCCAAGGGAATCCCTCCGCCCCACAAGGCAATTTCGGACCGAAGGCCCTACCTGCTTCCCTAAAAGCGTTTACCCAGGAGGCGGCTCGCGTGGCCAAGGCTATCCCGTGCCCTTCGGCTACGCTCAGGCGGAACGGAGCGGGGCACCTACCCTGCTATAATCTTCTTCTCTGCGCCCTCCGCGCCTCTGCGCGAACCCAAAAAATTCCGCGTCTCCGCGCCTCCGCGCGAACCAACCTTCTTCGCGTCATCGCGGCTTCGCGTGAGCCAAAAATCACCGAGCACCCCGCGTCGGCGCATGGAAATCCGCCGGTTTCCCCGCAATCCACCGCAGGAACCGTGCCATATCCGGGTGGGCGCGCAACAGCGCGAAATCGGAATAACCCCGCGCCAGTTCCGCATTGGACAACGTCGCATGGATGGTCCGGTGACAGATCGGGTGCACCGGCACCGTCTCGCGCCCGCCTTCGCTCTTGGGAACGGGGTGGTGCCATTCCACCTTCACCCCCAGCGGCCGGTCGCATAACGCACATGCGAACGGCGCATCCCGCTCGATCCGTTCGGCGGCCGCCACCAGCCCCGCCTTGCGCTTCACCCGTCCGACCATCGTCCCCGATATGGGGAGCCGGACACGCATAAAAAACGGGGTCCGGCATCACTGCCGAACCCCGTTCCTTTACGCCAACTGGATCCGATCAGGATCAGAAGTGTGCGACAACACCCGCCATCGGACGGAAGGAGTGCGCGTCATCGAAGGTCGAAACTTCCATACGCAGGCGCAGACCCGAGTTGCCGGTCAGGCCGCCCAGACCGATGTCCTTCGGGCCGACTTCGGCGCCGACGCCGTACACGGTCGCGTGATAGTCCTGCTTCAGGTCACCGACGACGCCCGGAGCGAAGTTGTGGAAGTTGTTCCAGCGATAGCCGACCTTGCCGTAGAACAGGCCGCTCTCACCGGCGCGGAAGCCCGCGCGGCCATAGGCGCCATACTGCCAGTCGATGTCACCCGACACGCCCTTGGCGACCGCGCCCTCGGCGCCGACGAACACCGGACCCAGCGGCACGTTGAAGCCGACGATACCTTCGACCAGCGCGCCGTCCAGATTGTAGCCCTTGGGCTGCGCGGGGATGCCGGCGACCGACTGGCGATCGAACTGCTCCCAACCACCCATGATCGCGACATAGGGCTCGATACCAAAGGCGCGGGTGCCGTCGGGAGCGGTCGCGGTGTCAGCGGCCGGGGCCGGAGCCGCCGCCGTATCGGTGGTGTTCATGTCCTGAGCCATGGCAGGCACGGCAACGAACGCAGCCGCCGCAGCGGCGACGAGGGAAAGCTTACGCATGTGAGATACCCTTCTCTTATTCTATGTGGGGCGGCGGATCGAACCGCTCAGCCCAGGCCCGCTTAACCGGCAACAAGGCCAGGGGTTGCACGGGATCTGAGATTTTTGGTCGCCTTGTCGGAACCTGTTGCACCATGGCCACAGTTCCTGTCACCAAGATGAACCAAATGGGGGCGGAATACGGCAATGGCGGATTTCCGCCACTTTTCGGCCGTGTTTCCACCCCCTCTCCTTACCGGGCAGCCGTGCAGCGCAGAGAATCACCCGTGGGGCGTGTCAAAACAACCTCACCCCCTTTACCGCGAAGATCGTGACCAAAGCCTGCATAATGGATGCCGGAGGCGACGGGCTGTCCCTTCAGCCGCATCTCCAGATCATCGTCGAAACGCACGAGCGCGCTGTCGTCGCGATTGTCGAAGCGCACCCAGAAGCGGCTGCCATTCTCACATTGAAAAGTCGTGGAGACCATTGGCGGCAGTGCGGCCCGCGGATCAGGCATGGCCGAACAACCGACCAGCACGATCCCGCCCGCCGCCAAGGCAACAGGAAGCCGGTTCATGGCCGCAAGGCGGTATCGTCGGCCTCGTCGATGTCGCCGTCCGCGACCGTGTCGTCCTCGAAATCTTCCTGGAGATCGTCTTCGTCGATATCCTCGGCCTCCATGTCGACCGAAGCATCGCTGGTCCCGACTTCCTCCGAGTCCATGTCGATCTCGTCGATCGGCTCGTCCTCGACGCTGTCATCGCCCAGATCGGGTTCGATATCGGTCAGCAGCACGCCATCGCTCGGGCCGTTGCGCGTCACCTCCAGAATTTCGGCGCGCTGGCTCTCGTCATAGCCTTCCTCGTCCCAGCCATCATCGCCGGGTCCTTGGCTCGGGACCTGATGTCCGCCCATCTCTGCCTCCTCTTGAACTGTGAAGGAGGAACACGGGGGCAGGCCGGGCGGTTCCCGCGCGTCGCTTATGCGGGGCGGAACATCCGCCCACGCTCGGTCATGAAGACAAAGCCAAAGGCCACGCATCCGGCGATCAGAAAGCCCAGCGTCAGTGGCTGCGTCGTCCCGTCATAGGCGTGGCCGATCCCTGCGCCGATCAGTGAGCCGATGGTGACGCTGGTAAAGCCCTGCACGCTCGACGCGGTGCCAGCGATCCGCCCCATATTCTCCATCGCCATCGACGAGAAGTTGGAGGTCGCCAGACCGAAGCACGCCATGGTGATCGCCTGGAGCACCGCGAAGACGATCAGCGACTCGCCGCCGAAATGCGCGATTCCCAGGTGGATCGCCGACACGAGGATCAGGATCGTGACCGAGCTGTGGCTGATGAGCCGCGTGCCCAGCCGCATGACGATCCGCGAGTTGAGCAGGTTCGCCGCCGCCATCGTGACCGAGGTCGTGGCGAAGATCAGCGCGAGCAGCTTTTCGCGACCAAAGGTCTGCGCCATGATCGGCTGTACCGAATTGAGATAGCCGTACAGCGCCGCCATCAGCGCGGTGGCCGCCAGCGTATAGCCCAGCGACAGCCGGTCCCCGAGCGTCTCGCGCCATCCGCCGAGGATCCGCGACAGCGAAATGGGCAGTTGCGCCTCGGGCGCCAGCGTCTCGGGCATCCGCAGCGAGAACCAGGCAAGGACCAGCGCGGCGAGCGCGGCGATCGTCCAGAAGATCAGCCGCCAATTGCCGAACAGCAGCACCAGCTCTCCGAACGCAGGCGCCAGAATCGGCACGATCATGAACACCATGAAGGCAATCGACATGACCTGCGCCATGGCCCGCCCGTGATAGCAGTCGCGGACCAGCGCCACCGTCGCCACCCGCGTCGCCGCGATCGCTGCCCCGGCGCAGACCCGCGCGACCAGCAACAGGGTAAAGCTGCCGGCCACCGCGGACGCGCCATTGGCAACGATATAGATGACCAACGCGACGATCAGCACCCGCCGGCGCCCATAGCGATCCGCCAGCGGCCCATGCACCAGCTGCGCGACCCCGAACCCGATCAGGAAGGCGGTGACGACGAACGGCCGCGCGGCGGGCGACGCCCCCAACGCCTCCCCGATGGCGGGCAGCGCGGGCAGCATCGAATCGATCCCCAATGCGGTCAGCGCCATCAGCGCCGCGATCAGCAGGACGAATTCGACAAAGCCGATAGGCGCGCCGGGGGGCTCGGCGGCGACGGGCGTCACCGGATCAGCGGAACGGGATTCGGACATGATGCCTGCCCCATAAGGGAGATGGACGGAGAGGGGAACCGGGAAAACCCGGCTGGCGCCTCATGGTTGCCCTTCCGACTTTCAAGGTCAGCCGGGTTTGGCCGCATCGTAATAATGATTCTGCCCTTCATCGGTCAGGCGATCGGCCAGGACCAGACCGCACCCCTGCAACCGCGCGGCATAGGCCTCCACGCCCAGCGACCGGGACATGCGCCCGGTCAGGCTGTCGCGCCATTCGCATCGCTGGTGCGGGGCACTGAACAGGAAGCGTCCACCCGGTTCCAACGCCTTCGCCACCTTCGCCAGCAGCCTGTCCTGATCGGCCTCCCCCAACAGGAACATCAGGCCGATCGCCACGACACCGGCAAAGCGCCGCCCGAAAAACGCGCTGTTCTGCACCGGCTCGCAAAGGGCGGGCATGTCGGGAAAATTGCTCCGATAGGCGGCGATGAGCGACGGGGACGCATCGATCCCCCACACTGCAAAGCCTTCGCCGACCAAAGCCTGCGCGATCGGCATCCCGGAGCCGCAGCCCAAATCCAGGATCGCCGTCGATGGCGGGAAGGCGTCCATTGCCCAGCAGCGAACGACATTCGCGCCGACCTCCGAACGGATCGCCATGAACGTCTTCGCAACGGCGTCCCAGCCTTCGGACGTGTCGGTCGTCACCCCATGGCTCCTTCCAGCATTGCCGCGCCCTTGGCACCGACAGCGCCATCCATCTGTTAAAGGCGGACATTCAGCGTGGCTAAAGCATAGCGGGCCGACAATCCCCGGCCAGCCATATCGGCCCACAGGACGCGTAAGGAGTTTACCCCATGTCCATCCTGTCCCGCTCCCCCCTTGCCCTTCCACTCGTCGCGGCCCTGGCGCTGTCGGCCTGCGATCGGCCCAACCCCGGTACGTCGATCACGGTGAACAGTTCGGACGGCGAGACATTGGCGTCGGTCGACGGCAAGTCGGGAGAGGTGAAGCTGGACCTGCCCGGCTTTTCAGGGGCGTTCACGCTGCCCAAGGTATCGCTGGAGGCCGATAATTTCGAGCTGAACGGCGTGCACCTCTATCCGGGGTCGAAGATCCGCAATGTCGATGTCGGCAATGGCCGCGACAAGGCGTTCACCATGACCTTCGACAGTCCGGCCGATCCGGCGACCGTGCGCGACTGGTTCCGCGACAAGATGGGCGAGGCGGACTTCACGCTGACGGATCAGGGCGGTGCACTGGTCGGCAGGACGGCGGAGGAAAAGCCGTTCCGTGTCGACCTTAGCCCGGCGGGCAGCAACCGATCGACCGGGACGATCACGTTAGGCGGATAAGTCGCCCTGTTCCGAAAATTCAGGCACGCTATACAGATGACAGCCTGTTAGATTTTCTGGACATATTGCCATGACCGACACCCGCTCCGCCGAGGTTCCGACGCTCAGCCTCGCCGACCAGGACCGCGATCCCGAGGGCTTTGCCGCCGCGCTGGGCGAATCCTTCGAGCGGTTCGGCTTCGCCATCGTTGCGGATCATGGCGTCCCCGCCGGGCTGATCGACCGCGCCTGGGCGCAGACCAAGGCGCTGTTCGACCTGCCCGAGGAGGAGAAGCGCCGTTACCATGTCCCCGGCGGCGGCGGCGCGCGCGGTTATACCCCGTTCAAGACCGAGATCGCCAAGGACGCCAAGGTCGTCGACCTGAAGGAGTTCTGGCATGTCGGCCGCGAACTGCCCGAGGGCCACGCTTATGCTGACCGGATGCCCGCCAATATCTGGCCCGACCGGCCGGAGGGGTTCCGTGAGGATTTCGTCGCGCTGTTCTCGGCGTTCGATCGCGCGGGCGACCGGCTGCTTTCGGCGATCGCGCGGCATCTGAAGCTCAATCCGCACTGGTTCGATCCGGCGGTCAAGGACGGCAACTCCGTGCTGCGCCTGCTCCATTACCCGCCGATCTCCGCGGATGCGGAAGGGGTGCGCGCGGGTGCGCATGAGGATATCAACCTCATCACCTTGCTACTCGGCGCGGAGGAAGCGGGCCTCGAACTGCTCGACCGCGATTCGGGCGAGTGGTTGGCAATCCGTCCGCCCGAGGGCGCGATGGTGGTCAATGTCGGCGACATGCTCCAGCGGCTGACCAACCATGTCCTGCCCTCGACCACCCACCGCGTGGTCAATCCGCCGGTCGAGCGGCGCGGCTTCTCGCGCTATTCCATGCCCTTCTTCCTGCATCCGGCGCCCGATTTCCTCATCAAGACGCTGCCCGGCACAATCAGCGAAGGGCATCCGGATCGCTATCCCGAGCCGATCACGGCGCATGACTATCTGTTCGAGCGGTTGGTGGAGATCGGGTTGATCAAGAAGTAACGCAGGGCGTCGCCTGGAGCCTGCCCTCCCCCATCCCCTCCCGCTTGCGGGAGGGGAGCGGCAAGATCAACGGTCTGAATTTGAATAACTCCCCTCCCGCTTGCGGGAGGACCCTCTTAAGCTCCCCTCCCGCAAGCGGGAGGGGCCGGGGGAGGGCAACGGGGTCTCACCGAGCCCACACTCCCCCAACAATCACCCCAGAATATGCATCAACAGCGGCTGGCCGACCAAACTCTGACTCCCCCGCAACCGCTCGAGCGCCTGCGCCACCGCACGTTCCGGCCCCTCATGGGTCACGATCGCGATCATCACGCCCCCATCCGCCGCTTCGCCGCGCTGGATCAGGCTTTCGATCGAGACCCCCGCATCGCGCATCGCGGCGGCGATCTCGGCCAGCACGCCGACCTTGTCCTGCACGGTGAAGCGCAAATAGGCGCGGCCACGCCGTTCGCCGCTATCGGCCTTGGCCGCGGGGATCAGCTCGTGCGCGGGCATGGCGAAGGACGCGCCATATTCGCCGCGCGCGATGTCGATCAGGTCGGCGACCACCGCGCTGGCCGTCGGGCCATCGCCTGCGCCGGCGCCTTGGAACAGCAACCGCCCGACGAAATTGCCCTCCGCGACCACCGCATTGGTCGAGCCGGTGACATGCGCCAGCGGATGGTCGAGTGGAACCAGATGCGGGTGGACCCGCTGGAACAGGCCGTTGGCGCCTTCCTCCGCCACCCCGACCAAGCGGACGCGATACCCCAGAGACGCCGCCTGCGCGATGTCGGCGGCCAGCACATGGCGCACGCCGCCGATCGCGACATCGGCAAAGGCAGGTTGCGTCCCGAAGGCGATCGCGGCCAGGATCGACAGCTTGTGCGCGGCATCGACACCGTCGATGTCGAAGCTGGGGTCGGCCTCGGCATAACCCAGCGCCTGCGCCTCGCTCAGCACCTCGGCGAAGTCGCGGCCTTCGGCTTCCATCTTCGACAGGATGAAATTGCAGGTTCCGTTGAGGATGCCATAGACGCGCGCAATGGCGTTGGCCGCCGCGCCCTCTCGCAAGCCCTTAATGACCGGGATGCCGCCCGCGACCGCCGCCTCGAATTTCAGGGCTGCGTTCGTTTCCTCCGCCTTCTGCGCCAGTTCCAGCCCATGATGCGCCAACATCGCCTTGTTCGCGGTCACGAAGCCCCGCCCGGCCCCCAGGGCGGTGCGCGCCAGCGTCAGCGCCGGGCCGTCCGACCCGCCGATCAGCTCGACCACCACATCGGCATCGGGATGCGAAGCCAGCGCGGCGGTGTCATCCACCCAGGCGAAGCGCGACAGGTCGACACCGCGATCTTTGGTCCGGTCACGCGCCGAGACGGCGACGATCTCGATCGGGCGACCGGCACGCCGGGTAATCAGGTCGCGGTTCGCATCGAGCAGGCGAATGACGCCGCCCCCCACCGTTCCCAATCCCGCCAAAGCCACTCGCAAAGCATCGCCCATCGTCCAAATCCTGTATCCGGAGCGTTTGTTGAGTGCAGGCGGGTAGCGGATAGAAATGGTCGCTGTCGAGCCGGCCAGCGACCTTTTATTGCTTGAGCGCGGTCAAGCCGCTAAGGGCTGTTCATGATTTCCCCCGATTTCGTGGTCATCGACGTCGAAACCGCCTGTTCGCGGACCAGCAGCATCTGCCAGATCGGCATCGTCGGCTATGCGGCGGGCGTCGAGGTGCTGGCCTATGAAACCCTGGTCGACCCCTGCGACGAATTCAGCGTCTTTAATATCAACATTCATGGCATCACCGCCGACCATGTGCTGGGCCAGCCGACCTTCGCCGCGCTGCATTCCGAACTGGCAGGGCATCTGGGTGGTCGCGTGACGGTGGCGCATTCGGGATTCGACAAGGGGGCGCTCGGCCGCGCGTGCGAGCGCGATGCCCTGCCCCCCATCGCCGCGCGCTGGCTGGACAGCGTGACAATCGCCCGGCGGGCCTGGCCGGAACTGCCCAATCACAAGCTCAATACGCTGGCGGCGTTCCTCGAACTGGAACACCGCCATCATGACGCGCTTAGCGACGCGCGGGCGGCGGGCCAGGTGGTTCTGCGCGCGATGGCCGCGACGGGCATGACGCTGGCCGACTGGTTCCTGCCGCCGCCGTCGGCACGGTCGCGGCGGCAGGGCCTGCGCTGAAAGGCGTGAAATCCGGGGGCGCCTAGGGTTCGAGATGCCCCCGCGGCCCCGGCCCATCGAGGGAGATGGGAATGCGGTCGCCTTTGTCGCGCATCTTGTCGGCCAGCTTGCTGATCCCGATCCGCGCCTCATTGGCGAGCAGCAGCGCGGGCGTCATCAGATCGAACCCGACCTGACATCCGCCTTGCCGCGCCGCGCAGGGTGTGGACGATGTCTGCAACGCCCCGATACCCGTCAGTTGAGGATTGGAGGGCGTCGGTCCGGTCGGCGGCTCATCGCGGATCTGCGGAACCCGGTCATCGGCCTGACGCCGCCCGCAGACGATGATGTCCTCCCTCGATCCGCCAGAAGCCGGACAGGGATCAGCCGCGAGGATAGAGAAGCGCTCGCTTCCCGGTGCCGGCGGCGCGGCGGGGGCACCCTGCATGGCGATCAGCAGCAGCGGGATCATCGACCTTCCCCTTCGATCATGGCGCGGGCTTGCGCAGCGTCGGCTTGCCGCCGCTGCCCTTGGCATTGGTGTCCATCGCGACCCCCGCAAAGCCGCCGCCGACCTGAAAGGGCGACAGGTCCTTGACCGGCGTGGTCCGGGCGAGCAGCCGGGTCCGCTCCTCCATCACGCCTTCATGTCGGGGATCGCCGGGTTCGGGCGGCACCTCGAACGGAATGCGGAAGCGATCGGCGTTGCGACGGCCGCAAACGGTGATGTCGGTGGCGTTGGGGTCGTAGACGCAGCGCGTCTCGACGCTCGTCAGCCGCCGGGTCTGGGCGAGGATCGTGTCGACCGAGGGTGGCGCGGCTCCGGCATCGCCCCCCTGCCCCGCCATTCCCGCCATCACCATGACCAGCATCGTCGCAATCATGACGCCCTCCCGGCATCGTCCGCCCCTGCGCCTGAAGACGGGGGCGAACCCTAACATGCCGGGTTTCTCGGTCGACCGCCAGCGTCATGACGGCCTCGTGTCGATCAGGGCTCGAGATGGCCTTGTGGTCCCGGACCATCGAGCATGATCGGCACCCGCGTGCTCTTGTCGCGCATCCCGTCGGCCAACTTGCTGAGCCCGGCTCGCGCCTCATTCGCGAGCATCAGGCGTGCACGCTAATCAATCGCGGTGCGAAACAGGGTGCGCGGCTTGCTGGTGCAATATTTGTCGCCGACCACCGCGCAATAGCTGCCATCATTGGCGAAGGCCCGCGCCTTGGAGTCGGTCGGCACCGCATGGCTGGGCGTCAGGCGATAGGGCGAGGCACGCTTGCCGCCATGGCAGCTGGACAAGGTGCAGGACGAAGTCAGGCGTGGCAGGGACAGCCTGTGCTCCTGCTCCGGAACTGGAGCGGCCCATAGCAACAGCAGCGGCGCCATCATCACTCTCCCCTTGCTTCTATCTGTCCCAATTCACCCTTTTTGATGTCAGTCCTGCCCGACCGGCGCGACGCCGAGGCGCGGAATCTCGATCGCAGGGCAGCGGTCCATCACGACCTTCAGCCCGGCCGCCTCGGCACGCGCGGCGGCGGCGGCGTTGACGACGCCCAATTGCATCCAGACCGCCTTGGCCCCGATCGCGATCGCTTCGTCCACGACGTCGCCCGCCGCCTCTGACCGGCGAAAGATATCGACAATGTCGATGGGGTCGCCCAGCTGGCCCAGTTCGCGAAAGACGAACTCGCCATGGACATGCTCGCCGGTGATCTGCGGATTGACCGGGATCACGCGGTAGCCATGGTCCTGCAACCGCTTCATCACGCCGTAGGACGGACGGTCCGGCCGATCCGAAGCGCCGACCAGCGCAATGGTCCGCGCATTCGCCAACAGATCACGGATATCGTCATCGGCAGTCAACGGCATGGACACATCCCCTGTTGGCCGCCCCGAATCAGGATTCGGACGAAAATGGCGGGCTATTGGGCCTCAACGCCCCGCCATGCCGCCGGTTTCATGCCTGGCCGTCCAGCCAGCCCGCGATCCGTTCCGCCAGCGGCGCAAAGACCGAGTCTCCCTCCCCGGCCGCAGGCGGCTCCCCTGCGTCGGAGGCGGTGCGAATCGCGATGGTCAGCGGCACCCGGCCCAGGAACGGGATGCCCAGTTCCTTCGCCGCCGCCTCGGCCCCGCCTGATCCGAACGGATCCGACATGCTGCCGCAATGCGGGCAGCAATAACCCGCCATATTCTCGACCAGACCGATGATCGGCACCCCGGCCTTGGCGAACAGATCGATCGCCCGGCGCGCGTCGATCAACGCCAGGTCCTGTGGCGTCGAGACGATCACCGCCCCCGCCGGGCGATGCTTCTGCACCATGGTCAGCTGCACGTCGCCGGTACCGGGCGGCAGGTCGAGCACGAGAAGCTCGGTCGCACCCCAGTCGCCATCGACTAGTTGGCTGAGCGCGCCCGCCGCCATCGGCCCGCGCCAGGCGATGGCCTTGTCCGGCTCGACAAGCTGCCCCATCGACAGGAGGGAAACGCCAAAGCGTGTGGGCACCGGTTGCAGCTTGCCGTCCTGCGCGACCGGCTTCACCCCCTCGGCCGCCATCAGGCGCGGCTGTGACGGGCCATAGATATCGGCATCGACCAGCCCGGTCTTGGTCCCGCGTCGCGCCAGCGCGATGGCGAGATTGGCCGACAGGGTCGACTTGCCCACGCCGCCTTTGCCGCTGGCCACCGCAAGGATGCGCCGCTCCCGCTTCTCGGCAGTCAGGACGACGCGCACATCCTCGACGCCGGGCTGCATCGCGGCAGCCTTCACCTCTTGCTCCAGCGCCTGCCGCCCCGCCCCGTCCAGCCCGGTGGTGTCGAGCACGACCCCCGCCCGTGTGCCCTCCATCCGCACGTTCGCGCGCTTGCCCGCCACCGCGGCAACCGCCGCCTTTACCGTCTCGATAATGCTCATAGGCCGCAGATAGGACGCGATACGCGGCTTGGCACTGTTTTTGTCGGCGAACCGTTCCTATAACGATGAGTATGAGAAAGCTGACGGGCCGGTTTCAACGCCCCCCCATACTAGCCGCCAACACGCCAAAAGGCCCGTGGGGCGGGTCCGGCGAGGACCCCGACGGTGGCCCCCGCAACCCGTGGGCGGTGCCGCCGGGCGGCCGCAAGGCGCCAGGCAAGTCCACCGCGCTGGACGAGTTCATCCGCAAGGCGCGCGGATCGGGCGGCGGCCCCGGCGAAGGGCCGGGCGGCCCTGGCGGCGGCTTTGGCGGGATTCCAGGCGCGCCGGGCGGGCGCACGCTCTGGGCGATCGGCGCGGCCATCCTGATCGGTATCTGGGTGCTTTATACCTCGATCCACCCGATCGGTCCGCAGCAGCGCGGCGTCGTCACCTATTTCGGTCGCTATACCGGCATTCTGGATCCGGGCATCCAGATCACTGCCCCCGCCCCGATCGCCAGCGTTCGGGTGCTGGACGTGCAGAAGATCCGCACCGAGAATTTTCCCGAAGGATCGGGCGAGAATCTGGTCCTGACCAGCGACCAGAATATCATCGACCTGACCTATTCGGTCCGCTGGGACATCGCCAACCCGCGCGACTATGCCTTTCGTCTGGCGCAGCCGCAGGAAACCGTGCGCGCCGCGGCCGAAAGCGCGATGCGCGCGGTGATCGCCGATACCTCGCTCGACCAAGCGCTGGGTTCGGGCCGCACCGGCATCGAACAAAAGGTCCAGGAACTGACACAGGCCATCCTGAACGAATATCGTTCGGGTGTGCGAATTCAGGGCGTGGCGATCAAGCAGGCCGCGCCGCCGCAGCAGATCGTCGACGACTTCAACAAGGTGACGGTCGCGCAGCAGCGCGCGGTGGCCGACGTCAACCAGGCGCGTTCCTATGCGCAGCAGGTGGTGGCCCGCGCGCAGGGCGAAGCGGCGCAGTTCGACAAGGTGTATGAACAATATCGCCTCGCCCCCGAAGTGACCCGCCGCCGCATGTATTACGAGACCATGGAGGCCGTGCTGGCCAAGTCGGACAAGACCATCGTCGAGACGCCGGGCGTCGTTCCCTATCTGCCCTTGTCCAAGGGGCAGGCCAAGCCGCTGCCGCCCGAAATCACCGCAACGGCCCCCAGTGCGACGGCCGGTACCGCGCAGGGAGGTGGCCAGTGAACGGCCTGCCCCATGGCCTGACCGCGCGGAACCCGATCGTGCTGGGCGTCGCCCTGCTGATCGCGGTCATCATCGCGGCATCGACCTTCGCCATTGTGCCCGAGACCAGGCAGGCGGTGATCTATCGGTTCGAACAGCCGCGCCGGGTGGTCAACGGCTATAGACCCGGCGAAGACCTGGGCAATAGCGGCGCGGGTCTGATCGCGCGCATTCCCTTCGTCGACCGGATCGTCTGGGTCGACAAGCGCGTACTCGACCTCGACCTGGAAAAGACTCAGGTGTTGTCGACCGACCAGCTGCGCATGAATGTCGATGCCTTTGCGCGTTTCCGGGTCACCGATCCGCGCCGGATGCTGGCGACGGCGGGCGGCGTCGACGGCGTCATTAACCAGCTTCGGCCGATCTTTGGCTCGGCCCTGCGCAACGAACTGGGCAAACGGCGCTCGTCCGAACTGCTCAGCCCCGAGCGTGGTCAGGTGATGGATGCGATCCAGGTGCGACTCGACCGGATCGCGCGCCAGTACGGCGTCCAGATCGTCGATGTCCGCATCAAGGAGGCCGAACTGCCGCCGGGCACCCCGCTGCAAAGTGCCCTCGCCCGGATGCAGACCGCACGTCAGCAGGAAGCGATCACCATCGCCGCGCAGGGCCAGAAACAGGCGCAGATCGTGCGTGCCGACGCCGATGCCGAGGCCGCGCAAATCTATGCGCAGGCGTTCGGCAAGGATCCGAACTTCTATGATTTCTACCGCGCGATGCAGTCCTATCGCCACACATTCGGCGCGGACGGCAACAATCAGGAACGCGGGGCCACGCAGATCATTTTGTCGCCCGAGAACAGCTATCTGAAGGAATTCACCGCGCCGGGCCGATAGGTGGATATCCCACCTTTCCGCTCGTTCATATTCAAGCGTCGTTCAGCCAAACCGTGGCAAATAGGTCACGGTCAAACTGAATTTTCTTTGAGAGGACCTTAGCCCAGTGCGCTACGCCTACGCCATTACCAGTGCGCTCCTCCTCGGTGGCGCGACCGCGACCCTGGCCCTTCAGCCCGGAACCGCCCAAGTCGCGCAGAACGAACCCGGCGCGATCCAGGCGGTCGCCCCGCGTGCCGGCGCTCCGATGAGCTTTGCCGACATGGTCGCCAAGCTCCAGCCCGCCGTCGTCAACATCTCGACCAAGCAGTCGATCACCACCAAGCAACAGGCGAACCCATTCGCCGGTACGCCGTTCGAGGGCTTTTTCGGCCAGTTCGGCGGCCAGGCCGGACCGCAGCCGCAGAAGCGTGAGGGCATGTCGCTGGGCTCGGGCTTCCTGATCTCGCCGGACGGCTATATCGTCACCAACAACCACGTCATCGCGCCGGGCGCGGCGGGCGCGTCGGTCGATTCGATCACCGTGACGCTCAACGACCGCAAGGAATATACCGCCAAGGTCGTCGGCCGCGACGAAACCTCCGACCTCGCGGTCCTGAAGATCGACGGCAAGAACCTGCCCTTCGTCCGCTTCGGCGATTCGTCGCGCGCACGGCCGGGCGACTGGGTGCTGGCGATCGGCCAGCCCTTCGGCCTGTCGAGCACCGTCACCGCCGGTATCGTCTCGGCCGTGCACCGCGTCACGGGCCAAGGCGGCGCGAACGATCGCTTCATCCAGACTGACGCCGCGATCAACCAGGGCAATTCCGGTGGCCCGATGTTCGACATGAACGGCAATGTGATCGGCATCAACAGCCAGATCTATTCGCAGTCGGGCGGCAATATCGGCATCGGCTTCGCCATCCCGGCCGAGGACGCCAAGCCGATCATCGACCGGCTGATGAAGGGCCAGAAGATCGAGCGCGGCTATCTGGGCGTGCAGATCGGCGGGCCGGTCACCGACGATGTCGCCGCATCGCTGGGCGTGCCCAAGGGCCAGGGCGAGATCATCGCCAAGGTCGAACCCGCCGGTCCTGCCGCCAAGGCCGGGCTGAAGGCGTTCGACGTCGTGACCAAGGTCAACGGCCAGTTGGTGACGCCCGAGCAGACCCTGTCCTATCTGATCGCGAACGTCCCGCCGGGCGGCCGTGTCAACCTGGAGGTGCTGCGCAACGGCAAGCCAGTGTCGCTTACCGCCACCGCCGCGACCCGCCCGTCGAACGAGGAACTGCGCTCGACCCTGGGTGACGGCTCGGACGCCTTCCCCGACGAGGACGACGATGCGCAGACCACCCCGACGCCCGGTGGCGGTCTGGGCCTGGCAGTACAGGTGCTGACCCCGGCGATCGCGCGCGCGATCAACGTCGATCCGTCGACGCAGGGCGTGGTCGTCGCGGCGGTCGATCCGTCGAGCGACGCGGCGTCCAAGCTGAAGCGCGGCGACGTCATCACGGCGGTCAACGGCACCCCTGTGCGCAGCGCCGCCGATCTCCAGCAGGTCGTCGCCGCCGCCAAGGCCGCGGGCCGTCCGCAGGTGCTGGCGCAGATCACGCGTGGCAAGATCGCCGGTGCGCTGATCCCGCTGCGGATCAAATAAGGCGTCTGCCTCGATAGGCAGCCATGAAAAGGCCGTCGTGTATCCGCACGGCGGCCTTTTGCTATTCCCGCCCCCGTCTGGCGCGATACAATGCCCGTCATGGACGGCATCTTCATCGGCATGGGCGGCGGCCACCGCCAAACGATCGACCTCAAGCGGGCAAACCGGCACGGCCTGATCGCGGGCGCGACCGGCACCGGCAAGACGGTGACGCTGCAAACCATGGTCGAGGGCTTTTCGCGCGCGGGCGTGCCCAGCTTCGTCGCGGACGTGAAGGGCGATCTGTCGGGCCTGGGCATGGCGGGATCGGCAATGGGCAAGACCCATGCCGCCTTCACCGCGCGCGCCGCCGAACTGAGCATGACCGACTGGTCCTATGAGGCCACGCCCGTGCAGTTCTGGGACCTGTTCGGCCAACAGGGCCATCCCGTCCGCGCCACCGTGTCCGAGATGGGACCGCTGCTGCTCGCCCGCATGATGGGGCTGAACGAGACGCAGGAGGGCGTGCTGACCATCGCCTTCCATATCGCGGACAAGGAGGGGCTGCTGCTCCTCGACCTGGACGATCTCCAGGCGATGCTGGCCGAATGCGCCGCGCGGGCCGACGAGCTGACCACCACCTATGGCAATGTCTCGAAACAGTCGGTCGGTGCGATCCAGCGCGCTTTGCTTCAGTTGCGCACCCAAGGGGGCGAACATTTCTTCGGCGAACCCGCCCTCGAACTGAACGATCTGATCGCGGTCGATGATTCGGGGCGCGGCGTGGTCAACATTCTGGCGGCCGACCAGCTGATGGCCAGCCCCAAGCTCTACGCCACGTTCCTGTTGTGGCTGCTGTCCGAACTGTTCGAGCAGCTTCCCGAGATCGGCGACCCCGACAAGCCCAAGCTGGTCTTCTTCTTCGACGAAGCGCATCTGCTGTTCGACGACGCCGCGCCCGCGCTGGTCGACACGATCGAACGGGTCGTCCGGCTGATCCGGTCGAAGGGCGTCGGCGTCTATTTCGTCACCCAGAACCCGATCGACGTGCCCGACAAGATCGCTGGGCAACTCGGCAACCGGGTCCAGCACGCGCTGCGCGCCTTTACCCCGCGCGATCAGGCCGCGGTGCGATCGGCGGCGGAAACGTTCCGCGCCAATCCCGGCATCGACGTCGCGAGCGCGATCACCGAATTGAAGGTCGGCGAAGCGCTGGTCTCGCTGCTCCAGCCCGACGGCTCGCCCTCTCCAGTCGAGCGCACGCTGATTGCTCCACCGCGCAGCCGGGTCGGCCCCGCCACGCCCGAGGAGCGCAAAGTGCTGATCGAAACCGATGCGGTCGGTGCGAAGTACGATCAGCCGCTCGACCGCGAATCGGCCGAGGAACTGCTCGCCGCCAAGACCCAGGAAGCCGTTGCGGCCGCCGCCGAGGCGAAGGCGGCGACCGAGGCCGACAAACAGGCGGCACAAGCTGCCAAGGCCGACGCGAAGGCCGCCAAGGAGGCCGCCAAGGACGCCGAACGCGCCCGCATCGCCGAACAGCGCGCGGCGGCCAACTCCCCCTGGGCCAAGATGGCGACCAGCGCGGCGCGCTCGGCCAGTTCGTCGATCGGGCGACAGGTCGCCAACGAGATCGGCAAGCAGATGTTCGGCGGCGGCTCGCGCCGGCGGTCGAGCAGCGGCGGCGGGATCGTCGGCGCGGTGGTGCGCGGGGTGCTGGGGAATCTGTTCCGGGGATAGTGGTCCCGGCGTAGCGAAGTCGAAGGCCACGGGAGTCCACTCATTCCAAACGCGCACCCCAGCGAAGGCCGGGGTCCAGTGGCCATGGGCCATCGAAGGCACGGCATCTTTGCCTCCCCGCAACGGTTCGCCCATTACGCGCTTCGCGGGATCTGGCCCCCCGGCCTCCGCCGGGGTGCGGCCTTGAGGACTTTGGCGGGGGTGAATTGCGTGGCCTTCGACTTCGCTCAGGCTGAACGGGGGTTGGGAGGGATATTCCCCCGCTCCCGCCGAGCGAGGTCGAAGCGCATTCCCCGCACGAAATGCTAGGCGCGCGCCCCACCTTCTGCCACATCTGCGCGCATGAGCCGCACCCCCATGACCGACCGCCCCGTCGCCGAACTCACCCTTCGCGGCATCGCGCTGGGCGGGATCATCACCCTGTTGTTCACCGCCGCCAATGTCTATCTGGGGCTCAAGGTCGGGCTGACCTTCGCCACCTCGATCCCGGCGGCGGTCATCTCGATGGCGATATTGCGCTATCTGCCGAACAGCTCGGTGCTGGAGAATAATATCGTCCAGACGGTCGCCTCGGCAGCGGGCACGCTGGCGGCGATCATCTTCGTGTTGCCGGGCCTGGTGATGATCGGCTGGTGGCAAGGTTTTCCTTACTGGCTGACGGCCGGGATCACCGCAACGGGCGGCATTCTCGGCGTCATGTTCTCGGTACCCTTGCGCCGCGCGCTCGTCGTCGACACCGACCTTCCCTATCCCGAAGGCCGAGCCGCCGCCGAGGTGCTGAAGGTCGGCGCGGGCAGCCGTGAGGGCGAGGTGGAGAGCGCAACCGGCCTGCGGTTGATCGTCGTCAACGCCGTTGCCTCGGCCGCGTTCGCGATCCTGACCCAGACCAAGCTGGCGGTGGCCGAAGCGAGCGTCTGGTTCCGCACCGGCGCGGGCGCGACCGGGATTTCGGGCGGACTGTCCTTCGCGCTGATCGGGGTCGGTCATCTGGTCGGCCTTTCGGTCGGCGTTGCGATGCTGGCGGGCATCGCCATCGGCTGGTGGGTGGCGCTGCCCATCCTGACCGCCATGGCCCCCTCGACCGGGCCGGTCGCGGAGTGGGCAGGCGGTATCTTTAGCCGCGACGTGCGCTTTCTGGGCGCGGGCGTGATCGGGGTGGCGGCGATCTGGACGCTGCTCAAGATCATCGGGCCGGTCATCGGCGGTATCCGTTCCTCGCTCGCCGCCGCCTCCGCCAAGCGCGACGGAGCCGTGCTGGCGATCGGCGAGCGCGACCTGCCGATCGGGATCGTCACCGTCGTCGCACTGGCGACCCTGGTGCCGATCGCCGGACTGCTCTGGTCGGTGATCGCAGGCGGGCCGCTGGCCGCGTCGGGCGTGGCGCTGATCGGTGGCGCTCTGCTGTTCATTCTGCTCATCGGCCTCGTGATCGCGGCCGTGTGCGGCTATATGGCGGGCCTGATCGGCGCGTCGAACAGCCCGGTGTCTGGCATCGGCATCCTGTCGGTCCTCGCCGCCGCGCTGCTGCTCGTCGGGCTGTTCGGACGTGGAACCTCGCCCGAGACGACTCAGGCGCTGGTCGCCTATGCCCTGATCGTCACCGGCGTCGTGTTCGGCGTGGCGACCATCTCCAACGACAATCTTCAGGACTTGAAGACCGGCGAGCTGGTCGGCGCAACGCCGTGGAAACAGCAGGTGGCGCTGGTCATCGGTGTCGTCTTCGGCAGCCTGGTGATCCCGCCCGTGCTCGACCTGCTCAACGCCACGCTCGGCTTTGCCGGCACGCCGGGTGCAGGGCCGAACGCGCTGTCCGCCCCGCAGGCCGCGCTGATCTCTGCGCTGGCCAAAGGCGTGCTGGGCGGCGATCTCAACTGGGCGATGATCGGGGTCGGGGCGCTGGTCGGCGTCGGAGTGATTATCATCGACGAGGTACTGGGCAAGCTGGGCTGGCTGCGCCTGCCGCCGCTGGGCGTGGGGCTGGGAATCTATCTGCCCATGTCCGCGACGCTGCCGGTCGTGCTGGGGGCGGCGATCGGGCATGCCTATGACCGTTGGGCGCGGCGCAGCGCCGATCCGGAGGCAGCCGAGAGGCTGGGCGTGCTGGCCGCGACCGGCTTGATCGTGGGCGAAAGCCTGTGGGGCGTCGGGTTCGCGGGGATCGTCTATATGACCAACTCCGATGCGCCGCTGGCGCTGGTCGGCGATGGCTTTGCGCCCCCCGCACTGATCGGGGGGACGATCCTGTTCCTCGGTATCGTGGCGGCGCTGTATCGCTACACGCGCCGCCAGGTCGTTACATTGCCGCCAGCAGCTCGCTGATCTTGACGAAGGCAAAGCCGATCGAACTGTCCGCGATGCCGTAAGGCAGGAACAGCGAGTCGCCGTGGCGGATCGCGCCGCAGGAATAGACGACGTTGGGCACATAGCCCTCGCGGTCCTGATCCTTGGCGGCGAGGATGGGCTGCTTGGTCCGGCCGAGCACCTTGGACGGGTCGTTCTTGTCGAGCAACGCGGCGCCGATCGAATATTTGCGCATCGCGCCGACGCCGTGGGTCAGCAACAGCCAGCCCTCTTCCGTCTCGATGGGCGGTCCGCAATTGCCGATCTGCACCAGCTCCCAGGGATAGACCGGGGTGAGGATCTTCTCGCCTTCGTCCCAATGGGTCAGCGAATCGGATTTGAGCAGGAACAGATTTTCGCCGTCCTGGCGCCCGATCATCATATACTGCCCCGCCACCTTGCGCGGGAACAGCGCCATGCCCTTGTTGCGCGCCGCAGCACCCGTCATCGGCACCAGGTCGAACGCGCGGAAGTCGCGGGTGCGCATCAGTTCGGACTGAATGCCCGAGCCGTCATAGGCGGTGTAGGTGCCGATCCACTCGACCGCGCCGTCATCATGGGTGAACTGGACGATGCGCATGTCCTCCAGCCCCTTGGACTGGGCCTGGGTGATCGGGAAGATGACGGTGCCCGACAGCGTCGAGTCGCGGTGGCGGTGCACCGTGATCGGGCCGCTCGGCATATCCTCATCGCCCCAGCCGTGCACATCGGTCGCGGTCGCGAAGGGCGGCTCGGGTGCGAGGCGGAGCTGATTCTGATCGTTGATGATGCCTTCGCGAAAGGCGACCGAGGAGATATGCCCCTCCCCCACCGCGCGCATCGACATCAGGATACGCTGCGACCCCGGCTGGATGCCGGTCTGATCGAAATGCGGCACCGCCGACGGGTTCATCAGTGCGGCGGCGGCATAGCTATACTCGTGACAGAAATAGGCGCCGATCAGTTGGCGCTTCTCGTCGCCGATCTTTGAGCCGTCGAGCTTCAGCAGATCCTCGATCTGGTCGTAGCGGGTCATGAAGACACGCCGCGTCTGCCAGTGCCGTGCCTCGAAATCCTTCAGCACGGTTTCCAGCTGGTCGCGGGCTTCCTGCGGGGTCATGGCGAGCACCTCGCCGACCAGCCGCTCGGTCCGGCTGGGCGGTGCGCCGTTGCCGCCGCCCCAGGCGATATGAAAGGGCCGCACCACGACACGCGAAGGATCGGCATGAAGCCGCAGCCGGTGGTTAAACAGATCCATCGCGCTACCGTCTCACCACTTTACCAAAACGCTCATCACACCCCCGAACATGACAGCATGTCAGGCAATGTGACGATCGGCTCCTGCCATGGATGACGCGGAATGGCAAAGCCTAGCGATCGCGCAATTGGCGAGTTGCAGCGCCAGGATCGATTCGGCACCCTGATTTCGGTTGAGGCCGGTCGGCATCAGCCCGTCGAAACAGCCGCCGTCCTGCGCCGTCGCCAGCGGCAGGTCGAGGTCGTTGGCTCCCAGGAACCAGCCATAGGCCCGCTCACCCTCCGCGATCCAGCGCGGGTCGCGGGTCGCGACATAGGCCGAATGGCACGCTTCGACGGTGGCCTGCGCTTCCAGCGGCTGCTGGTCGAACTGCAACGGCTCGGCATAGGGACGACCGAAGCTTTCGCTGCCGACGGCGCGGAAGCGACCCTCGGGCGAGGTTTGCTTGCCGACGATCCATTCCAGCGTCGAGATACCGCAATCGATCAGGTCCTGCCGGCCCAGCGCACGCCCCGCCTCGATCAACGCCTGCGGCACGCGGGCATTGTCATAGGCGAGCACGATCTCGAACCATTGCCATTCGGGCCGCCGCGCTTCCTCCAGCAGGGCCAGATGCAGCGGGGGCAGCTTTTCGAGAATGGCGCGCGCCAACTGATGCCCCGGCCGCGCCTCCAGCATCGCCGCCGCACCCAGCATCGCAAAACCCTGTGCACGAAGCGACCCCAGGTCGAGTGCCAGAGACGCGGTGGCGTCGAACCACATCTGCGCCCAGTCGCGATGCTTGGCCATCTGCGCGTCGCGGGCGGTCACACCCAACGCCCAGAGCGTGCGGCCGTTGGAGTCCTCCGACCCCACATCCTCGCACCAGCTACGGTCGAAGTGCATGAAGTTGCGATAGCGCCGCGCCTCCGGGTTCCAGGCATATTGCAGGAACGAGGCGTAGATGGTCGTCCACTTGTCGCGCGTGACCGGATCGATGTCGGGTGCCTGCGTCATGAAGATCAGCGCGCGGGCATTGTCGTCGATGCAATAGCCATGGCGACGATCGGGGATCGAATAGATGGCGTGCTGTAACATGCCGGTCGAGTCGCTCATCCGTTCGACGGCGGCCATGTCGGGCTTGAGCGGCTTGATGCTGCTCTGGGGGGCGCCCGCAATTCGGCGCGGACGCGCGGTGATCGCAGCCGCCATCTGGACCAGCGCGGCCTCGGCCAGACGCGGCCAGATCATGGTGCGGCCACGGGCATAGGCCCGCTGCGACAGGTGATTGCGCGCCGCCTCATCGGAGAGCAGCCGGTCGATCTCACGCGCAAAGGCCCCGGCATCGCAAAAATCGACCAGGACACCGTGGTCGTCCGCCAGGATCTCGGCGGCATGGACATAAGGGGTGGAGATCACCGCCTTGCCCACGCCAACCGCATAGGACAATGTTCCGCTCGTGATCTGGGCGGGGTTCGTATAGGGCGTGGCATAGATGTCGGCTGCCTGGAGATAGTCGAGCAGTTCGTCATGCTCGACAAAGGCGTCGACGAAGGCGACATTGTCCGCGACGCCGCGCGTCTCGGCCAGCGCCTTCAGCCGGTCACGATAGGCCTCACCCTCATGCGCGATGAGGTTGGGGTGGCTGGCGCCCAACACGACATAAAGCAGTTCGGGATGATTCACGGCGACGGCGGGCAGCGCCTCGATGATCGTCTCGATCCCCTTGTTCGGCGCGAGCAGGCCAAAGGTCAGCACGACCTTGCGCCCCTCCCAACCGAAACGCGGCTTCAGCGCGTCGGGCGCGATGAGTTCGCGGTCGGGCACGCCATGCGGGATCATCGCGATCTGTCGCGGGTCGGCCCCATAGACGCGCTGAAGGATATCGCGCCCCTTGTCCGCCATGACGATGATCCGGGCGCAGCGCCGCAACAGCCCCTCCATCACCCGGCGCTCGTCCGTCGAGGGCTTTTCGAGAACCGTGTGGAGTGTGGCGATCACGGGCAATGTGGTGCGATCGAGCAGCGCCAGCAGATGCTCGCCCGCAGCGCCGCCATAGATGCCATATTCATGCTGCACCCAGATCGCCTGCGCGCCGCTCGCCTCGATCCGGCGGGCCATGTCGACATAGGCGCCGCGGTCGTTCTGCGGGATCGCAGCCGTTACCGCCGGGGGATAGGCATAGCGGCCGGGATGGTCGTCCATCGCATAGACGTCGACTGCCAGGTCGGGAAAGCGATTGCGCAACGCGGAATAAACATCGGTGGTGAAGGTCGCGAGCCCGCATTGACGAGGCAGGAAATTGCCGATCAGCGCCAATCGTTCGATCACGGTTCCGTTCGCATCCACCATATCGCATGTCCTTGCAAGCGCGAGGAAAGCGGCAGATCCGCAATTCCCCTCGCGTACCACTCAACACCTTGGGGCGGGGAAGGTTGCAGGGCGTGTTACATATTTGCTGCACTGCAAACATGGATGAGCGAAAGGTGACGCTACGGAATGGTCGATCGCGAGAGGGGTGGCGCGGTGCCCGGCCCAAGGGCCGACGGCACCGCGCGGCGGTTCAGCGGGCCGCGCCCGAGGTTGCCGCACCGCCCGTGCGACTCGTGGCATCCTGGATCGCCTTGCTATCGGCGGGGGTCTTGCTGTCGGGCTTGTATCCGGCCTGATAAGTGATCGTGGCGTCCTGGCGCGCCTTTTTCAGCGTTTGGCCCATGGCATCGGCGATCGCCTTGCGCCGCAGGATCTCGCCCGCCAGGTTGCGTGCGGCGTTGCCCGTCATCGGTGTCGGAATGCGCTGGATGATCGCATTGGCGGTATAGAGCCCGTTATAGGGCAGCAGGATGGGATCGCCCGAGGGCTGCTTGGCGATCTGCCCCGCCACCGCGGGATCGAGGAAGGCCGAGTCGATCAGCACATGGTCGCGGGTGAAGGGCGTGGCATTGTTGGTCAACGCGGCCGCTAGGGCATCCAGTGTCTTGTTCTGGCCGAGCTGCAGCAACGCCTCGGTGCTCGCGGGCTTCGCGAACCGGATCTGGTCGACATAGAATTTCTGGCGCTGGGCGAATTCATACGGATGTGCCGCGATATAGCGATCCACCGCCTCGACCGTCGGCAAGGGCACGGAATTGGCGAGCTTCTTTGCCAGCAACTCGACCAGCAGCCTCTGCTCCTCCCGATCGCGCTGCACGCCGAATTCGGGAGACTTGTCGATCCCCATCTTCTTGGCCGCCTGGGCCAGCAGGGTGCGGTCGACGATCTGCGGCAGGATCGTCTTGCGATAGGCCACATGATCGACGTCCGAGGGAGCATCGGTCAGTTCGGCATCCAGCCCCTGGGTCGTGATCGCCTGGCCATCAACCGTGGCGACCGCCTGACCCTCAGGTTTGGACTGGCAACCCGACAGCGCCAGCATGGCGAGAGGGACAGCGCCCCAGAGCAGATGTTTCACGCGACGACTCCATTATTCACGACTGCGCCCGCTCCATACAGAATGCGATTTCGACGATCGGCCGACTGGCGGCCAAGTGCCGCCGTTCCTGCCGCCCAAGCGGTTTCGATAGTGTTAGCCAAGGGGGCGATTTTGGATTTCCAACAGAAAAACCGGCCGCCCATCGGGCGACCGGTTTTTCTGTTTTCGCAAAGGCGCCTTTCGGTGCCCGCGTGGGATCGATCAGGCCATCACGGCGCGCGGGGCGTTGCCGCGGCGACGCAGGGCATAACCCACCAGCACCAAGCCGAGCAGCATCATCGCCCAGGTCGCGGGCTCCGGCACCGCGACCGGAACCGAGGCCGCGCCGTTGCTGCCGTGGCCGGTATAGGTGGCCACCGCTGTGCCGACGCCGGTCGTCGGATCGATGGAATAGATGCTGGTGCCCTTGACACCGAATAGCGCGTCGGCGGTCGACGCCAGGCCGAACGCGTCGGTCAGGCCACCGATCACGCTGGCCGCGCCGGTCGTGGGATTGACCAGTGCCAGACCCAGATTGCTGGCGAGATACAGCTGGCCCTTGAAGAAGGCGAGGTCACCCGCGGATTGGGCAATGCCCATCGACCCGATCAGGCTGGCCTGACCGCTCGTCGTATTGATCTTGTAGAGCTTGTTGTCGCCCGAGCCATACAGCGTGCCGTCCGGACCGAAGACCAGACCGTTCACGAACGATCCCAGCGAACCCAGCGTCGCGGTCGCGCCGGTCGATTGCGAAATCTTGAACAGCGTGCCGCCGTCGACGCCGAACAGGTCGCCGCCCGCGTTCAGCGCGATGTCGAACATCGTGGTGTTGGTCTTGCTCAAAAAGGTCGAAGACTTGGTCACCGTGTCATAGGACACCAGGCTGCCGTCCGAATCGTTGATCAAAATGGTCGGATTGGCACTCGCGGTACCGGCCGCCCCCAGACCAACCAAAGTAGCCGCCATCATCGCGATGTATTTGACGAACTTTTTCACAGCCCTGTTCCCTATACGCATCGCAAGGATGCCGTCACGGCCCGCCGACTATCCTGACCGACGATCGCCTTCAAATATTTCTGATGTTCCATTTAGGGATCGTGGCGACGCCCAGCCGTCATCCCCGGCCGCGATAACCAGGAACCCCTTGATCGGGCAGCCAAAGATCGGCGGGCGGAGCGGACGACTGCCAGAACACGTCGATCGGGATTCCCCCGCGCGGATACCAATAACCGCCAATGCGCAGCCAGACCGGCCTCATTTCCTCGAACAGACGCTCGCCGATGCCGACGGTGCAGTCTTCATGGAAACCGGCATGATTGCGAAAGCTGCCCAGGAACAGCTTCAGCGATTTCGACTCGACGATCGTCTCGCCGGGCACATAGTCGATCACCAGATGCGCAAAATCCGGCTGGCCCGTCACCGGGCAAAGCGAGGTGAACTCGGGGGCCGCGAACCGGATCAGATAGGTGCGCCCCGGGCGGGGGTTGGGAACATAATCGAGCACCGCCTCTTCCGGGGAAGCGGGCAGTGCGCTGGTCTGGCCGAGATGCTTCATGAAAGGCCATGTAGGACAGCCATGCCGAAAGCGCCAACGCTGATCCCCATTCTCGGCGATCAACTGTCGACGAATCTCTCGTCGCTGGAGGGCGCGGACCGCAAGACCACCGTCCTCCTGATGATGGAGGTGGCGGACGAGACGGCCTATGTCCGCCACCATAAGGCCAAGATCGCCTATATCCTGTCCGCGATGCGTCACCATGCCATGGCCCTGCGCCAGGCGGGCTGGACAGTCGACTACGTCAATCTTGACGACCCGGACAATGCCGGCAGCTTCACCGGCGAGGTTGCTCGCGCGGTCGAACGCCACGCCCCCGAGCGCATCGTCGTGACCCAGGCGGGCGAATGGCGGGTCGCCGCGATGCTGGAGGCGTGGGAGACGATGTTCGGCATCCCCGTCGACATCCGCCCCGACACCCGCTTCATCGCCAGCCTGGCCGAGTTTGAGGACTGGGCGAAGGACCGCCAGGAACTTCGCATGGAGTATTTCTACCGGCTGATGCGGCGCAAGACCGGCCTGCTCATGAAGGGCGACAGGCCGGAGGGCGGCAAATGGAATTACGATGCCGACAACCGCAAGCCCGCGCCCAGGAAGGACACACCGCCCGAGCCGTTGAGGTTCGCGCCGGATGCCACCACTCGCGAGGTGCTGGAACTGGTCGCGAGTCGCTTCGACAACCATCCCGGCTCGCTCGACGGTTTCGCCTATGCCGTGACCGCCGAAGAGGCGCGAGCCCAGGCCGAGGCGTTCATGGCGCATGGCCTGCCCAGGTTCGGCGACTATCAGGATGCTATGCTGACCGGCCAGCACCAGCTCTGGCATTCGGTCCTGTCGCCCTACATCAATTCGGGGCTGCTCGACCCGCTCGACCTCTGCCGGATGGCGGAGGGGGAATATGAGGACGGCCATGCCAGCCTCAATTCGGTCGAGGGCTATATCCGCCAGATCATCGGCTGGCGCGAATATGTGCGTGGGCTCTATTGGCACGTCGGGCCGGACTATGTGGAGCGCAACTTCCTGCGCGCGCACCGGCCGCTGCCCGGCTTTTACTGGACGGGCGACACCGACATGCACTGCATGGCGCAGGCGCTGGGCCAGACGCTCGAAACCGCCCACGCCCATCATATCCAGCGGCTGATGGTGACGGGCAATTTCGCCATATTGATCGGCGCCGACCCGGTCGAGGTGCACCGCTGGTATCTGGAAATCTATATCGACGCCTATGAATGGGTCGAACTGCCCAATGTCGTCGGCATGAGCCAGTTTGCCGATGGCGGGATCATCGCGTCCAAGCCCTATGTCTCGTCGGGAGCCTATATCAACCGCATGTCGGATTATTGCAGGCACTGCCGATACGACGTGAAGAAGCGGGTCGGCGAGGATGCCTGCCCGTTCAACGCGCTCTATTGGGATTTCCTGGCGCGGCATGAGGCGCGGTTCGAGGGGAATGTCCGGATGGCGATGGCGTATCGGAACTGGAACCGGATGGCGGAGGACGACCGTAAGGCGGTGCGAGCGCAGGCGGCGGCGTATTTGGAGGGGTTGGAATAGCCGGATTCCCGTGGCCCCACCCTCACCTCTAGCCGCTCCCCTCCCGTAAACGGGAGGGGATGGGGGAGGGCGCGGAGTCTCACAGAGAACTATCGCCTGCGGCCCTCGCCCCTCCCCAACCCCTCCCCCTGCCGGAAGAGGGGCTTAAGCTTGCGACCCCGCCCCCATCGCGCCTAGGTACGGACCCACCGACCGAGGAGCCTGCCCATGCCGCCCATCCTAACCCCGGACGAACTGGCCGCGATCGCGGGCGAGGCGGATGTGCGCATCCTCGACGTCACCTATTTCCTGGACGATCCGACCGGCCAGACCGCGCGGCGCGGGTTCGAGGACGCGCATATCCCCGGCGCGCGCTTCGTCGCGCTGAGCGGCTTGGCCGATCCCGACAGCGATCTGCCGATGACGCTGCCGCAGCCCGAGCATTTCGCCCATGCGATGAGCGAGGTTGGTGTAGGCCATGCCGACCGGATCGTCCTGTACGATCGCTCGCCGCTGCATAGCTCTGCGCGGGTCTGGTGGCTGCTGAGCCTGTTCGGCGCAAAGTCGGTGGCGCTGCTCGACGGCGGGCTGGAGGCATGGCGCGCCGCCGGTCATCCGGTGATGGTCGGCCCCGTGGGAGCACCTGAAGCGCCCGGCCTGTTCGTCGCCACCGCCGATCTCACCCGTGTACGCAGCCTTCGCGAAGTCCGCACCCATGTCGAGGCGGGCGATGCGCAGATCGTCGACGCCCGCTCCCCCGGCCGCTTCGCGGGCGCAGAGCCGGAACCACGCCCCGGTGTCGAGCCCGGCCATATCCCCGGAGCGCTGAACCTGCCCTATTCCAAGCTGTTCGAGGGGGACGGCCGCTGGAAATCGCCGCAAGCCATTGCCGAAGCCTTTGCCGCCGCCGGGGTCGATCCGGCCAGGCCCATGGTCGCCACCTGCGGTTCGGGCATCACCGCCTGCGTGCTCGCCTTCGCGGCGGAGCGGATCGGCGGGACGATGCCGGTCTATGACGGCAGCTGGACCGAATGGGGCTCCGACCCCAGCACCCCCAAAGCGAAAGACGCTTGAAACGATGACCGACGACGATCTGCCCATCAAGCCTGCCACCCGTCTGGTCCAGGCGGGCCGCCGCGCGGAATGGACCAAGGGCGTGGTCAACGTTCCCGTCTGGCGCGGCTCGACGGTGCTGTACGACAATGTCGCGCATATGCGCGCCACGGGCGCGGGCGATCTGCACGAAAAGCTGTTCTACGGCCGCAAGGGGCTGCCGACCCAGTGGTCGCTGGCCGATGCGCTGACCAGCCTGGAGCCGGGCGCTGAGGCGACGTTCCTCTATCCTTCCGGCGTGGCGGCGATCGCGGCGGCGCTGCTGTCGGTCCTGTCACCGGGCGACGAGCTGTTGCTGGTCGACAGCGCCTATGACCCGACGCGCGGGCTGGCGACCGGCCTGCTGACGCGGATGGGAGTCACGACGCGCTTTTACGATCCGCTGGTCGGCGCGGGGATCGCCGAGCTGATCGGCCCTGCGACCAAGGCCATCTTTCTCGAAAGCCCCGGCTCGCTCAGCTTCGAGGTGCAGGACATTCCCGCCATCGTCGAAATCGCCAAGGCACGCGGGATTACGACGATCCTCGACAATACCTGGGCGACGCCGCTGTTCTTCCCGGCAATCGAGAAGGGCGTCGATCTGACGGTGCTGGCCTGCACCAAATATGTCGTCGGCCATTCGGACGCGATGCTCGGCTCGGTGACGGCTGCCCCGTCGCACTGGGCGGCCTTGCGCGACACGAGTTTTCAGCTCGGCCAGGTCGCCAGCCCCGACGACGCCTATCTGGGCAGCCGGGGGCTTCGCACCATGGGCGTCCGCCTTGCCCAGCATCAGCAGAGCGCACTGGCCATCGCCAAATGGCTCGCCGAGCAGCCGGGCGTGGCGCAGGTGCTGCACCCCGCTCTCCCCTCCTGCCCCGGCCATGACATCTTCGCGCGCGATTTCCTGGGGTCGAGCGGGCTGTTCGCCTTCGTCCTCGACGGCGGCAACGACGCCGCGCGTACCGCGATGCTCGATGGCCTCGCGCATTTCGGTCTTGGATTCAGCTGGGGCGGCTATGAGAGCCTGGCCATCCCCGCCGACCCGCACCGCTATCGCAGCGTGACCAAGCGCGACTTCGCCGGGCCGCTGATCCGGCTACAGATCGGGCTGGAAGATACGGACGACCTGATCGCCGACCTCGATCGTGGGCTCGCCCGGTTTCGCGCGGCACGCGGATGACGCTGTTCGAATGGCTTCAGGCGAGCGGTATCGAGTTACCGACGCGCAGGGAGGCCATGGAAGCCGGGGTCGCCGGCGTCCTGACGCTGGCGATGCTGGCGGGCGGCGTGGTCGCGGGGCGCAAGCTCGGTCCGCATGTCGCCGCGCTGGTCCAGCGTTTCGCTGCGTCGCATGGCGAGGCGCTGCAGGTCCGCATCTGCGCGATCACCCGGCATCTGGCCGCCGCCATCCTGTTGATGACGCTGGGTGCGCTCTGGCCTTGGGATTCCCTGGCGGGCGTGCCGATCGGGCTGGCGCTGGGGGCGTCGGTGGCGCGGGCGGGGTTCCAGCTGCTGCGCGGGCTGGGCCTGCCCCGCTGGCTGGCCTGGATCTTCGCCACCGTCTGTTTCGTCGCGCTGTTCAGCCGCGAGATCGGCGGGCTGGAGCCGGTCAGCCGCCTGGCCGAGCAGATCGGTTTCACCGTGGGGTCGCGGCGATTCTCGGTCATGCTGCTCGTCACGATGCTGGTCACGGTGGTCGCGATCCTCGCCGTCACCCGCGCCGTCACCCGGATCACCGAGCAATGGATCGGCCATGCGCGCGGCCTGGACCCGACCCAGAAGCTGCTGGCGCAGAAGCTCGCCAGCATCGCCATCGTCGTCATCGCCTTCTTCTTCGCGATGGATTTGCTGGAAATCGACCTGACCAGCCTGGCGCTGTTCTCGGGCGGCTTTGGCCTGGCGATCGGTTTCGGACTTCAGAAGACGATCGGCAATCTGATCGCCGGGATCATCCTGCTGATGGACCGCTCGATCAAGCCGGGCGACGTCATCGCGCTTCAGAACGAGATCGGCTGGGTCAACAAGATCGGCGTGCGTGCCGTCTCGATCATCACCCGCGACGGCAAGGAGCATCTGATTCCCAACGAGAATCTGATGACGCAGGAGGTGGAGAACTGGTCCTATTCCGACCGCAACGTCCGCGTCCGCATTCCCGTATCGATCGCCTATGACAACGACCTCCGCCTCGCGCAGGAGCTGATGCTGCGCGCCGCACGCGAATCGCCGCGTGTCCTGAAAAGCCCCAAGCCGACCGTCTGGCTGATGAGCTTTGGCGATCATGCCCTTCAGCACGAGATATTGGCATGGATCAGCGACCCCGAAAGCGGCGTCGGCAATGTCCGCTCGGACGTGCTCAACCGGTTATGGTTCCTGTTCAAGGAACATGGCATCGGCCTGCCCTATCCGCAACGCGACATCCATATCCGCTCGCTGCCCGGCGACCCGCGCCATGAGAATCTTGACACCTGATCTGTGTTATTCGCGCAACATCCCGTTACGCGAAAGCCATGAGGCGTTCGATTATACTTGTGCAGCGCATCATGCCCTGCCAATCTTTCAGACCTCGCAACGGCAGACGGCTCGCCGGGTTCGACCCGACACGATAGAAGCCGCACCGGTGTGAGATTGCAGGTGAGAACATCGAATTTCCGTTTGAAAGGGAAACGATGCGCTTCTCCACGATCCTCCTTGGTGGCCTCTCGCTGGTCGCCGCGACGCCCGCCTTTGCGCAGGATAGCAGTGCGGACACCGCGCCGCCCTCGCCGATCACAATCAGCGGCAGCGCCGCGATCCTGACCGATTATCGCCTTCGCGGCGTGTCGCAAACCAACAAGAATGCCGCCGTCCAGGCCGCGCTGACCGTCGCGCACGAAAGCGGCTTTTACATCGGCACCTTCGCATCGAACCTGGCGGGCTGGGGCACGTTCGGCGGCGCGAACATGGAACTGGACGGCATTGTCGGCTACAAGCACAGCTACGGTACCGCGACCGCCGATGTCGGCGTGACCTGGTACACCTATCCGGGTGGTGCGTCCGAGACCGATGTGGTCGAGTTCTTCGGCCGTCTGTCGGGCACGGCGGGGCCTGCGACGCTGACCGCCGGCGCCTATTACGCGCCCAAGCAGACCTCGCTCGGCAATTTTTCCAACACCTCGTACAGCCGGGGCCAGCGCTGGGATAATATCTATCTGACCGGCGACGGGGCGGCTGGCATTCCCGGCACGCCGATCACCGCCAAGGCGCATATCGGCTATTCCAAGGGCAATCCGGGCCTCGGCCCCAACGGGACCAGCCTGTCGCCGACCGGCAGCTATTGGGACTGGTCGCTGGGCGCCGATGTCGCGGCGTACAAGAACCTGACCTTCAACGTGTCGTACATCGACACCGACATCACCAAGTCCAAGGCGGCCTATATCCAGCCGAACTTCTCGCAGGGTCAGGTGCCGGGGGGCGCTTCGATCTCGGATGCGACGGTGGTGTTCTCGCTGACCGCCGCTTTCTAAGGCGCCATGGCTTTTCGGGGGTAAACGGGCGGTGCCGGTCTCGGCGCCGCCCTTTTCCATGGGTGGCGGAGAAGCCCACTCGCCTCGGGCCAACGCCGCGCCTAAGCTGATGCTCTCTTGCCGTGGAGTGCGTCCGATGATCCGATTCCGCCACCCCGCCTTCTCGCTCGGCCTGCTGGGCGCCATTGCCATTCCCTCCGCCTCGGCCTGGTCGCTTCAGACCGTGCCTCCCATCGTGCAGGTGAAGCCCGGTGCCTCCGGGCGCGTGCTGGTCCAGTGGGAGCCGGGCGAGATACGCTGCAACGGGACGCCGATCACGGGGCAACCGATTCGGCGACCATGGAATCAACTTGGCTGGGCCGGCAATCAGGCGCAGCGCGCCGTGACCATCCGCTTCGCGATCGATGCGACGGGGCGTCCCGTCTCGCTGGCACGTGAGACGACCAGCTTTGTGCCGCTGTCCGAGGATGTCGAGCCCGCGCTCGCCGCCAGCCGCTTCGCCGCGCAGAAGCCGCAACAAGGCTGCACCGTCACCTATGTGATGCGCAGCAGCCCGCTGGCGGAGGCACAGGTGCCCGAACTCATGTCCTACACCGTGCATCCGCTGTCCGGGCGCCTGCCGGAGGAGGGATGGCAGCGGATACGCGATGCGGGCGGCACCTGTCTGAACGAGCCGCAGCCGCAACCGCTCGAGCGCCATTTCCCCGACTTCGCGACGATTCCAGCCACGCCCGGCGTGCGGGACTGGTCGATGATCCGCTACGACATCGACGCAGCAGGCCGGACGCGCGGGGCGGCGGTGCTGGTCGGGACCGGCAATCGCGCGCTGGATGGGGCGGGCGTGAAGGCGATCCGCGAATCGCGCTTTACCAAGGGCGCCCGGACGGGGTGTTTCTATCCCTATTGGCGCGCGGCGGCGAAGCTGCCCGCGCCCGACATGCCCGAATCGATCCGCACCACCAAGGTCGAGGGCAACTGCCCCGACGAGCATGGCTGGTCCGTCCCGCCGCAGCTTCGCTTCCCCGAACCCTATCGCCGCCGCTCGATCGAGGGCTGGGCGGTCATCAGCTATGACGTCGCACCTTGGGGCCAGACGGGCAATTTGAAAGTAATCGCGTCCCAGCCCTCCGACGAATTCGGGACGCAGGCGATGGCGATGATCCGCAGCGCCAAGCTGCCGAGCAGCCAACAGGGCTATACCGGCTGCGTCGACCGGGTCCGCTTCAACATGGGGCCGGAGGTGTCGCCCGGTGTCGGCGGCGAAGGCGCGCCGGTACCTGCGGTGTAACCAGATCCTCCCCGGTACGGGGAGGTGGCAGGCCGAAGGCCTGACGGAGGGGGGCTTCGGCAAAGGTCGTACCTTGCCGCACGCCCCCTCCACCATGCTGCGCATGGTCCCCCTCCCCTTGCAGGGGAGGAATTGAACAGCCCAACGAAAAAGGGCCGGGAAGGCGATCCGCCCCCCGGCCCTTTTCCTAACCCTTGTACGGCGTCACTTGGTCGCGGCGCGCGCGTCCTGGCCATCGCCTTCGGGGGCGGCGACGATGTCGCGGGTGGTCGCGCCCTTGTCGACGACATTGGTGCCGGGATCGCCGACCGAGGAGCGGATGCCCGCATCGGCGCTGTCCGCCCCGGCATTCTGCACCAGACCATATTCCGACTGGCTGCGCGCCGCCTGACCGCCGAACAGCGCGTCGAGCGTCTGCTGCTGACCACCGCGCGTCTGCACGGGCGCGGCACCCGGCTGCGGCGGGACCAGCGCGAAATCGGGCGGGATCACCAGCGAGGGCTGGCGCGCGACGGCGAATTCGTCGGGACGCGCCCGGTCCAGGCCACGACCGGCCCCACATCCCGTCAGCAACGCGGCGCAGGACAGACCTGCGATGACGGGCACCAACTTACGCATTGCTCTTCTCCACGGGAGCGGGCCGGTCGCGCACGAGAAGCGCGCGCGCCAGCAGAACCAGAACGCCTATCGTAATCGCTGCGTCAGCGACATTGAAGACCAAAAACGGACGCCACTCGCCGAAGTGCAGATCGGCGAAGTCCACGACATAGCCGAAGCGCACCCGGTCGAGAATATTGCCCAGCGCACCGCCCAGCACGCAGCCCAGCGCAACCTGATCGACCGGATTGCGCTCGCGCGTCATCCAGAAGGCCACGGCCAGTGCGATCGCGCCGGTCATCGCGACCAGCGCCCAGCGCGAGGCATTGCTGTCGGCGGTCAGCAACCCCAGCGAAATGCCGTAATTGGGCACGAAGCGCAGGTTGAAGATGCTTACCACCTCGCGGACATCGCCGAGCGACCGCAGGCCCATCGGCCCGGTAATCGCCCATTTGATGACCTGATCGAGCAGGAACAGCGCGAGCGCCGTCACCAGCCCCAACTTCGGGAGTTTACCCATGCGCGACCACCTCGGCACAACGGCCGCATAGCTCGCGGTCGACCGCCACGTCGGGCAGGTGACGCCAGCAGCGACCGCATTTGTGCTTGTCCGTCCGGGTCACGGAAACCGTCTCGGCCAGGCTTACGTCCGCCACGATGAACGCCTCGGCCAGCGCGTGCGGCTCCAGCGGCAGGGACGGCACCGTCACCTCCGCCTCGTTGGACGAACGCACGGTCTTTTCGCGGCGCAGCGGCTCGATCGCCTCGGTCACTTGCGCGCGAAGCCCCCGGATCTCGGTCCAGCGCGCCATCAGCGCCTCGTCCTCGCCCAGCTGCGGCAGCTCAGGCCATTCGAGCAGATGGACCGAGCCATCCTCCGACGGGAAGCGCGACTGCCACACTTCCTCGGCGGTGAAGCACAGGATCGGCGCGGCATAACGCACCAGCGCGTGGAACAGGATGTCGAGCACGGTGCGATAGCTGCGACGCTTGGGATCGGTCGCGGCGTCGCAATAAAGCGAGTCCTTGCGGATATCGAAGAAGAAGGCCGACAGGTCTTCGTTCGCAAAATCGGTCAGCGCGCGCAAATAGCGGTTGAACTCGAAAGCCTCGGCCGCACGGCGCAGCTCGGTGTCGAGCGCGGTCAGACGTGCCAGGACATAACGCTCCAGCTCGGGCATCGCGTCGAACGAGCTACGCTCTTCCTCGGTAAACCCGTCGAGCGCGCCGAGCAGATAGCGGAAGGTGTTGCGCAGCTTGCGATAGCTGTCCGATGCGGTGGCGAGCACCTCCTTGGCGATGCGGACATCCTCGAAATAATCGGTCGAGGCGGTCCAGATGCGCAGGATGTCGGCACCCGACTCGCCGATGATCTTCAGCGGATCGACGACATTGCCCAGCGACTTGGACATCTTGCGCCCCTGCCCGTCGAGCGCGAAGCCGTGGGTCAGCACCGCGTCGTAGGGCGCACGGCCACGCGTACCGCACGACTCCAGCAGCGACGACTGGAACCAGCCCCGATGCTGGTCCGAACCTTCGAGATACAGGTTCGCGCGTGTGCCCTCGCCGTACCGCGCCTCGATCACGAAGGCATGGGTCGAACCGGAGTCGAACCACACGTCGAGAATGTCGTTGACCGGCTCGAAATCGGCGAGGTTGTAGTCGGCCCCGAGCAACGCCTGATGGTCGGCGGTAAACCACGCATCCGCCCCGCCTTCGCGGAAGGCGGCGAGGATGCGCGCGTTGACGTCCTTGTCGGCGAGATATTCGCCGGTCTGACGGTTGACATAGAGTGCGATCGGCACGCCCCAGGCGCGCTGGCGGCTGATGACCCAGTCGGGACGCCCCTCGACCATCGCACGGATGCGGTTGCGGCTACGCTCGGGCACCCAGCGGGTCCGCTCGATCGCGTCGAGCGCGGTCTGGCGCAGCGTCGCGCCATTGCCCAGCGGCACGGTGAGCAGCGGCGTCACGCCCGAGATCGGGTCGACATTGGCCATCGCCATCTCTGGGATCAGCGACGTGTCGGCGCGGTCCATCGGGATGAACCATTGCGGCGTGGCGCGGAAGATCACCTTCGCCTTGGAGCGCCAGCTATGCGGATAGCTGTGCTGGAAATCGTCCGAGGCGGACAGCAGCGCGCCGACTTCGCGCAGGTCCGAACAGATCGGGCCGTCGGCGGCGACGAACTTCTTGTTGATGACGCTGCCCTGGCCGCCCAGCCACGCCCAGTCCGGGCGATAGGTGCCATCGCCCTGCACCGCGAAGACCGGATCGAGCCCATGCGCCTTGCACAGCAGGAAGTCGTCCTCTCCGTGATCGGGGGCCATATGGACCAGGCCCGTACCCGCGTCAATGGTGACGAACTCGCCCGCCAGGAACGGCCGGGGCTTGGCGAAGAACCCGCCCAGCTTGTGCATCGGGTGAAGCGCGGTCGCGCCCTCCAGCACCGGGCCTTTCGCCAGCGCGATAAAGCCCTTCATCGTGATGCCGGTGCGCTTGGTGAAGGCGGGCAGCAGCGGCTCGGCGACGAGGTAACGGCGGCCATCGCACTCGAAATGCAGATAGTCGATCGCCTCGCCATAGCTCAGCGCCTGGTTGACCGGGATCGTCCAGGGCGTGGTCGTCCAGATCACCGCCAGCGCGCCGACCAGGTCGGGATATTCGGGGCAGGATGCAACCTCGAAGCCCACATCGATCTGGGTCGAGACGATGTCCTCATATTCGACCTCGGCCTCGGCCAGCGCGGTCTTTTCGACCGGCGACCACATGACCGGCTTGGCGCCGCGATAGAGCTGGCCCGATTCGGCGAACTTCAGCAGCTCGCCCGCAATCACCGCCTCGGCGTCATAGGTCATGGTCAGATAGGGGTTGGCCCAGTCGCCCATGATGCCCAGACGCTCGAACTGCGCCTTTTGCGTGCCGACCCAGGTGTCGGCATAGGCGCGGCACTCGGCGCGGAACTGCGCGACCGGCACCTCGTCCTTGTTCAGCTTCTTGGCGCGATAGGCTTCCTCGACCTTCCACTCGATCGGCAGGCCGTGACAGTCCCAGCCCGGGACATAGGGCGCGTCCTTGCCCATCAAAGTCTGCGACCGGACGATGATGTCCTTCAGCACCTTGTTGAGCGCATGGCCCATGTGAATGTCGCCATTCGCATAAGGCGGGCCATCATGCAGGATGAACCGTTCCCGCCCCTCACGCTCACGGCGCAGGCGGTCGTACAGCCCCATTTTGGCCCAGCGATCGAGGATCGCCGGTTCCTTGGCGGCAAGCCCCGCCTTCATGGGGAAATCGGTCTTCGGCAGGAAGACGGTGTCGCGGTAATCGGGCGCGTCGGTCATAGAGGACACGCCCTTAACGACTTTAGGTTAACACGTCATGCCGGATTATGCGATGCCAGGATTTGGCGGGCACGGGCGCAGTCCTGGTCCATCTGCGCGACCAGCGCGTCGAGCGAGTCGAATTTCGCCTCGGGCCGCAGATAGTCGATCAGTTCGACCGACAGACGCTGTCCGTACAGATCACCGCTAAAGTCGAAGAAATACGGCTCCAGCAATTCCTTGGACGGGTCGAAACTAGGCCGGATGCCCAGATTGGCCGCACCGTCCAGCACCCGTCCGTCGTCCAGCCGCCCACGCACCGCATAGATGCCATAAGCGGGACGGAGATAGGAGCCCATGTCGAGATTGGCGGTCGGATAGCCGATGGTGCGGCCCAGCTTGTCACCATGCTGCACCACGCCCTGAATCGTGAAGGACCGGGTCAGCAACCGCGCCGCCGTCTCCGGGTCTCCGGCCGCCAGGGCGGCGCGAATACGGCTGGACGAAATCGTCTCCCCGTCCAGCATCACCGGCGCGACGGCGTCGGTCGAAAAGCCATGCGTCCGCCCCCAGGCGCGCAAGGCACTCACGTCGCCACTGCGCGCGCGGCCGAAGGTGAAGTCCGCGCCCGTCACCACCCCACCGACCCGCAGGGCGGCAAGCAGGCGCTGCTCGACGAAATCCGCCGCCGACAGCGCAGCCAGCTCGGCATCGAAGCGGAACACCACCATCGCATCGGCCCCGGCAGCGGCGAACAGTCGCTCGCGCTGGTCGAGCGTGGTCAGGCGAAAGGGGGCCGCATCGGGCTTGAAATAGCGGATGGGATGCGGATCGAAGGTCGCGACCAGCGCGGGCCGCCCCTCGGCGCGCGCACGCGCGACGGCCGCACCGACCACCGCCTGATGCCCGAGATGGAAACCGTCGAAATTGCCCAGCGCGACGATTCCGCCCGCCAGATGCGCTGGGATCGGTCCCGCGCCGTCAACACGCTGCATGGCCGTGCGCTATAGCAGGCCGCGCCGAAATGGCTAGGCGCGGGACAGGATACGGTTGCCCACGCCCCGGCTCGCCATCTCGCGCAGCGCATCGGCGCGGGCAAAGGCGTCATCCACCGCCGGACCGATCCCGGTCGCGATCCCGCCCGACATGGTCACCAGGCCAATCGGCTCACCCGATCCGCGCAGCCGTAGCGTGCGCCCCTGCATCGCCGACCGCGCATCCTCCATCATCCGGGTGATCGCCGACATCGGCCCGCCGCGCAGGATTACCGCGAAGACATCGTCCTGCCAGCGAACGATTTCCGCCCCCTCGCACATCTGGCGTAGCGTGGTGGCAAAGGCGCGCAGCACATTGCCGGCGACGGTCCGGCCATAGCGCTCCTGGATATCGTCCAGATCGTCCAGCCCACATGCCGCGATGATATAGCCATGGGCCTCATCGGCCATCTGTTCGATCAGCGGTTGCGCGCCGGTGCGGGTCATCAGGCCGGTCAGCCGATCGATATCGCCGTCCTGCGGCGTCTGTTCGATACGGGTGCGCAGGGTGGCGATATTGCCCGACAGCGCCTCCAGCGCGCTTTCCGTCCGCGCGATCCGCGCGATCAATTCTTGCAGGAGTTGCGTGATCGCGCCGGATTCGGCGGATCCGCCCTGTTGCTGGTGATGGGCTAGGGACAGGGCAGCGACATCGCTGGTGAAGGCGTTGGTGATCTCACGCGCATCGGTCGTCAGCGCCTCCAACTGTTCGGCATGATCGCCCAGATCACGCTCCAGCTGCGCCTGCGCCGCGCCCGGACGGCGATCCGCGGCGACGGCTTGTTGCTCGCGGACCAGCGGCATCAATTGACCGACGTCGTTGCTGGTCAAGCGGACGCCCCCATCGGTTCGCCGCGCGACCTCCTGCCCCAACGGGCCATAAGGATGGAGCACCGCCTGCAAGGCCAGCGCATAGCTGTCTGGCGTGCGCGCCAGGCAATGGTCTTCGAGAAAAGCGAGCGCATCCTGGTCAGCACCGGAAAAGCCCGGATCATCAACGCCCCTGTCGTCGCGATCAGAGTCGAACCCAATCCTGCCCCTGTCCATGGTCATCGACATGATCTGCCCAAATGATCATGCGGCGCTTGCCGCATCTCCTCCTGGCAGATCGTTTACGCTGGCGATGACGACAAATGAAGCCATGACGCCTACAAAATTGATGGTTAATTCGTTAACCAGTTCTTTTAATCATATGAGCATCAGCGGATCAGGGTCACGAAGGAATAGGATGGCCGACCATTTTCGGCGGGCCAATATTTCCGATCGACTTCGCGCCATCCGATGAAATCTGGAACGACCGTGTCCCCATCGGGTTCGCAGTCCACCTCGGTCAGTTCGACCCGGTCGGCCCCGTCCCGAAAAAGATCGAAGACTTGCGCGCCGCCGATCACCGCGACATCGCCCTGCCCCGCCAGCGCCAGCGCGCCAGCAACGTCATGCGCCACCTCGGCTCCGGGTGCCGCCCAGTCGCGGTCCCTGGTCAGGACGATGTGCCGCCGCCCGGGCAAGGGCGCAGGAAAGCTCTGGAAGGTCTTGCGGCCCATGATCATCGGCTTGCCCATGGTCATCGCCTTGAAGTGCTTGAGATCGGCGGGCAGATGCCAGGGCAGCCCCCCGTCGCGCCCGATCACCCCGTTGCGCGCGCGGGCGAGGACCAGCGTTATCATATCGCGACCGGCGCCTTGATATGGGGTTGCGCGACATAGTCGTGCAGCACGAAATCCTCCGGCTCATAGCCGTTGATCGCATCGGGCCGACGCAGGATTTCCAACCGGGGCAGCGCCCCCGGCTCGCGGCCCAGCTGCGTCTTCGCCTGTTCCAGGTGGTTGAGGTACAGGTGGCAATCGCCACCGGTCCAGATGAACTCGCCCACCTCCAGATCGCATTGCTGCGCCAGCATATGGGTCAGCAGCGCATAGGAGGCGATGTTGAACGGCACGCCCAGAAAGATATCCGCCGAACGCTGATAGAGTTGCAGCGACAGGCGGCCGTTCGCGACATGGGTCTGGAACAGGCAGTGGCAGGGCGCCAGCGCCATGGCGTGGAGATCGCCGGGGTTCCACGCCGACACGATCTGACGCCGCGAGGCGGGCTGGGTACGGATCTGCTCCACCAGCTCGGCGATCTGGTCGATATGGCGGCCATCGGCGGTCGCCCAGTCGCGCCATTGCTTGCCATAGACGGGGCCGAGATCGCCCTGCTCGTCGGCCCATTCGTCCCAGATGCTCACCCGGCGCTCCTGCAACCAGCGGACGTTGGTGTCGCCGCGCAGGAACCAGAGCAGCTCTACGATGATCGAGCGCAGATGCAGCTTCTTGGTGGTCAGGACCGGAAAGCCCTTGGCCAGATCGAACCGCATCTGGTGGCCGAAAACCGACAGCGTGCCGGTGCCGGTCCGGTCCATCTGCTGCACGCCCTGGGTCAGGACCCGGTCCATAAGATCAAGATATTGCCGCATGGCGGTAGGCGTAGCGCTGTGCGTGGCCCGAGCCAAGCCGCCGTATCGGAATCGGATGGAACCAGGCGTGCATCCCGTCGCGACGTTCGACAGGGCTGGAGGTGTCCCGCTTAGCCCGCCCTCTCCCTCGCATCGCCACGCGCCAGGATATGCTGGCGCTGTTCAACTCGCTGGACCGCGAGGACAAAGAGGCGATGGGGATCGCTTATCTGGGTTCGGAACGGATGCTGTTGGGCTTGCGCCATGTCGCGGGCTTTGGCGATTCGGTGGCAGTCCCGGTCGCCCGGATTGCCCGAGATGCGATCATGCTCGGGGCGAGCGCGGTGGTGATGGCGCACAATCACCCCGATGGCGACACTCGCCCCAGCGCCGCCGACCTGTCGCTGACCCGGCGGCTGGCACGAGGACTGGCGGCGCTCGACGTCATGCTGCTGGATCACCTGATTTTGGGATGCGGTTCCGTCCTAAGCCTGCGGGAACAGGGAATGCTCTGAAAGCCTTCCTCCGGTGAAAGCCCCTCCTCCCGGCAGGGGGGGGGTGGGGTGGGGGCTAGGCCACGGGCGACATCGCTTGGGGCATTTCCCTCCCCCACCCCCTCCCGCTTGCGGGAGGGGAGCGGCTTTGGCCGAGCGCCTGGAATGACTTAGAAGCCGAAGCGCACCCGCCCGACGATCCGATCCCCCGAATGCCGCGCATCGGCCAGCGGATAGATCGACGCCGCCCGCTCCGACACATCGGTCCCGACATAGTCCAGGCCCAGCGTCACCGGCCCGGTGACATGCTGCACCCCGATCCGCCAGTCGCTATAATCGCCACCGGGGCGAAGCCGCGCGGCGCGGAAAGGATCGTCGGTCTTGCCGGTCGAATGGCCGACACCCGCCAGCACCGTCCAGGGCGTGCCGGGTATCCCCGCCTGCGCGCCCGCATGAAGATAGAGATTGTCGCCACCGATCGCGCTTTGCGACGGCGCATAGTCCGCACCCACGTCCACCTGCACCGGACCCAGCGTATAGGCTGCCGAGCCGCCCAGTTCGACATAATCGGCGTTGAAACCCGCCCCGCCGAACAGATGCCCGGTCACGCGCCCGCGCATCGTCACAGGGCCGAACATCGTCGACGCGCCGATGCTCAGGTCTCCCACCACGCCCGCACCGCCATGCCGGGCCGATTCACGAAGCGCCACGATACGACCGCTCGCCTCGAACGGCCCTTGGGTCGCGAAGATATCGGCGGAGGGCGACACACGCCCCCCGCTCCAGCTCAGGCCCCGGCGATTTTCGTCGCTATTCAACTCCACGCCGATGGCGGGACGCTCCTGCGCCCAGAGGGGCAAGGCCGGCGTCGCCGCCAGAAGCACGCCCAAAGTCAGTCTTTTCAAAGTCATCCGGTACGCGTCTCGCTATGAAGTCCATCCAGTTCGCGGCGCAGCTGGCCATGGTCTTCCTGAACCACCGCCTGAAGGTGATCGCGTACAGCATCGCGGCGGGCGGCGACTTCCTGGGCGATCGCCGCACGGTTGGCGCTGCACCAGCCGGGGCGGCTGCCCTCGATCACGCCATCGCGGCCGGCGCTGCGCGCCAGGGTCGTACCGCTGCTGCCGCGCGCTTCACGGTGGATCGTGACATTGGCGCTCCACACACAGCGCAGCGTCGAGGGTCGACCGCCGGTCGTCACCGCGCCGATCTGCTTATGGGCCACGCCGACATCGGCGCTGTAGCGAACCGCGACCGGCCCCGAATGATGGTCGAGCTGTACGCGATGTTCGAGCGCCCCGTCCGAAGCGACGGCGCCGCCGAGCGCGAGCCCGGCGATCAATAGCATGTTCATCATCATCTCCTTCTGCGGGACCCCGGCTTATTCTGGCCGGTAGCCTATCGGCACCCTTCGGGGCCGATACCGGATCAATGCATGACAAAGCTGTCAGGTTGCAAATGCGTCGCCGCCGCGCCGACTTAATTGCCCTGCAGACGGCAGGGACGAATGGCCTTGGGATCGGGACGCGGACCGGTGGCGCGGAAGGTCGCCAGATAGCCCCCTGCCGAGGGCATGTTCTCGAACGAGACCTGGGTGAAGCCGACCGCCTCGAACTCGCATTTCAGCAGGGCAGGCGGGGTGCCGTGCGCCTTGGTGCGGCGATTGGCGTCGACCACCACGACCAGCCCGTCGGGCTTCAGCGCGGGGAACAACCGCCACAGGAATTCATAGGGCTGATCGATCTCGTGATACATATGGACCATGAGGACGCGGTCGAAGCTGCTCGGCGGCAGCTTGGGATCGGCAGGCTCGCCCAGGCGGACGCTGACATTGTCCAGCCGCTCGCGCGAGACACGCTCGGCCAGACGGTCGCGCCAAGCGGCGACGATGTCCTCGGCCAGTACGCGGCCGTTCTTCCCGACCCGCTGCGCCAGGCGAACGGTATAATAGCCCTCGCCCGCGCCGATATCGGCGACGGTCATGCCGCGGCGGATCTTCGCCCGGTCCATGACCTGATCCGCCTCGCGCAGCCGGTCACGCGCATCTTCGCTGGACCAGCGCGACGAGACGACATCGGCGACCGGACGATCCGCCGCCGGAAAGGGGCCGACCTTGTCGTCGTCGGCATCGTCATGCTGCTGGATGAGCGGCTTGGAACCGTCGCACGCCGCCACCGCGCCCCCCAGCGCGATGACGAGGGCTACCGCCGCCATGATGGGTCCCGCCCCCCGGACACGCATGTTAGTCGACATCCTCCACCGCGACCGCTTCACCGGTCACGCGCTGCGACAGCGCCGCCGCCATGAAGGCGTCGAGATCGCCGTCCAGCACGTCGCCCGGCGCGGTCGAGGTGGTGCCCGTGCGCAGGTCCTTCACCAGCTGATAGGGCTGGAGCACGTACGAGCGGATCTGATGGCCCCAGCCGATATCGGTCTTGGTCGCATTCTCGGCATTGGCCACCGCCTCGCGCTCGGCCAGTTCACGCTCGTACAGGCGTGCGCGAAGCTGGTTATACGCCTCGGCCTTGTTCTTGTGCTGCGACCGCTGGTTCTGGCACTGCACCACGATGCCGGTGGGCAAGTGGGTGATGCGGACCGCCGAGTCGGTGGTGTTGATGTGCTGACCGCCCGCACCCGACGCCCGGTAGGTGTCGATGCGCAGCTCGCTTTCGTTGATCTCGACCTCGATATTGTCGTCGATCACCGGATAGACCCACACGCTCGAAAAGCTGGTGTGGCGACGCGCAGCCGAGTCGTAGGGGCTGATCCGCACCAGCCGGTGCACGCCCGATTCGACCTTGGCATAGCCATAGGCGTTTTCGCCCTTGACCAGCAGGGTCGCGCTCTTGATTCCGGCCTGTTCGCCCGCATGATAGTCGATCAGCTCGACCTTCATGCCATGGCGTTCGGCCCAGCGCGTGTACATCCGCTGGAGCATCCCGGCCCAGTCCTGACTCTCGGTCCCGCCTGCGCCCGCGTTGATCTCGATATAGCTGTCATTGGCGTCGGCTTCACCGGCCAGCAGCGCCTTGATCTTGTCGGCCTCGGCGCGTCTGGCAAGCTCTCCCAGGCTGGCGACGGCCTCCTTCTCGAGTTCCTCGTCGCCTTCCATCTCGGCCAGCTCGATCAGTTCGACCGTGCCCGACAACTCGTTCTCGATCGCGCGGGTGGCGGTGATGGCTTCGTCCAGGCGACGACGCTCGCGCATCACCGCCTGGGCCTGTTTGGGGTCGTTCCACAGCGCCTGGTCCTCGACGCGCGCGTTCAGCTCGTCCAGGCGGCGCAGCGCGCGGTCCCAGTCGAGGAAGCGGCGCAGCAGCTCCAGGGCATCCTTGATCGTGTCGACATGAGCCTGCGCTTCAGCGCGCATGAATATTCTCCGAATCGGTCGTGCGTCCGCCCGGCGGGCGGAAAAATGCTATATGGGAAGCGGGCTAGTAGATTCCGCCTTCCCTTTGCAAGAAATCGCTGTCGCGCGGCGGCGCGGGCTTGGCCGGGCCGGTCGGCGTGCCCGGCGCTTCGGCGGCGGCGCGGCGCGCGCGGCGGCGCGGTTCGCTCTCGGGCTTGAACGCTTCCCAGATCACGGCGGGCTTGGGATCGTCGCCGGTCGGGAAGGTGCCATAGACCGGTCGGCCGCTCGCGCGGTCGATGCGGACCATACGGATGCCGGGCGGGGCGCGGAAGGGCAGCTTGTCGAGCCCTTCATAGGCCTTTTCGGCAAATTGGCGGAAGATCGGCACAGCGATCGTCCCGCCCTGCGCATAACCGCCCAGCGAGCGCGGATGGTCGTAGCCGATATACAGGCCGCCGACGAACTGCGGCGTGCCGCCGACGAACCAGACATCGGTGGGGCCGTTATTGGTGCCGGTCTTGCCGAACATCGGGCGGTTCAGGTCGCGCAGGCCCGTGGCGGTGCCGCGCTGGACCACGCCCTCGGTGATATGGACCATCTGATAGGCGGTCATCGCGTCGAGCACCTGGCGCTGATGCGGCACCGGGCGCGGCATCGGCTTGCCGTCATAATCGGCGGCGTTGCAGCGGTCGCAGGCGCGCCAATTCTCCGGCCAGATCACCTTGCCATGCCGGTCCTGCACGAAGTCGATCAGCGAGGGATCCCCGCCGCGCCCGTTATTGGCGAGAATCGCATAGGCGTTGACCATCTGCCCCACCGTCGTCTCGCCCGCGCCCAGCGAATAAGCGAGATAGGGCGGGAAGTCGCCGATCCCCATCTGCTTGATCATGGCGACGACATTCTTCATGCCAACGGTCGATGCCGTCCGCACGGTCATCAGGTTGCGTGACTGCTCGATACCCCAGCGCATCGTGTGCGGCCCGGCGCCCGCCGAATTGCCGAAGTTGCGGAAGCACTTCGTCCCCAGCCCCGCGCCCTGGTCGACGCAGAACGGCCCGTCGACGATGATCGAGGCGGGCGTCATGCCATGGTCGAGCGCAGCGGAATAGACGATCGGCTTGATCGTCGAGCCCGGCTGGCGCTGCGCCTGGGTGGCGCGATTGAAATCGCTGAGGCGGAGATCGAAGCCGCCCTGCATCGCCAGCACACGTCCCGTCGCGGGCTCCTCGACGACGAAGCCGCCCGAGATACGCGGGATGGAGCGCAGCTGGAACTGGTCGCCCGCAGGCGACACGGCGATGATGTCGCCGACCTTCATCGCGCTGAACGCGGTCGCCGCCGTGCCCCGGCGCGGCATCTGCGCGAAACTGCGCGGCAAGATGCCAGTGCGGCCATTGGCGAAGCCGATGGTTGCCTCGCCTGCGTCCTTGGCAATCACGATCCCCACGCGCCAATCGCGATAGTCGAGCCCGATATTGGTGTTGAGCAGCACCTGTTGCCAGTTGTCGTCGCCGATAGCCTCGTGCCGGATCGGCCCCGACCACCCGCGCCCGCCCTCGAATCGGACCAGTCCGTCGCGCAGCGCCTCGGCCGCCAGATCCTGGAGCCGGGTGTCGAGCGAACTGCGCACCCACAGTCCGCCCTCATAGACGCTGTTTGGCCCGCTCTCCGCCTTTTCGCCGTAACGCTTGATGAGCTGGCGACGCAGCTCCTCGACGAAATAGCCGCCGACCTGCGCATATTTGGGCGTGCGGCGCAGCACCGTTCCCAGCGGCTCGGCCATCGCCGCATCATATTGCGCGCGCGTGATGAAGCTGTTGCGCAGCATCTCGCGCAGCACATAGGCGCGGCGCTCCAGCGCGCGGTCGGGGTGGCGGACGGGGTCGTAATTGGCCGGTCCCTTGGGCAACAGCGCCAGATAGGCCATCTGCCCCAGCGTCAGTTCGTCCAGTTCCTTGTCGAAATAGGCATGGGCCGCCGCCTCGACGCCGAACGCGTTCCGACCCAGCGCGATCTGGTTGAGATACAGCTCCAGGATCTGCGGCTTGGTCAGCGTATCCTCGATCTTATAGGCGAGGATCGCCTCCTTGATCTTGCGGGTCGGCGAATAGGCGTCGCCGATCAGCAGGTTCTTGGCGACCTGCTGGGTGATGGTCGAGCCGCCGCGCGCGCGCCGCCCGGTGCCCCATTTCTTGGCATAGTCGAGGACCGCACCCGCCAGGCCCGGATAATCGACGCCGCCATGTTCGAAAAAGCTCTTGTCCTCGGCGGCCAGGAAGGCGCGGACGAGCAGCGGCGGATATTCGTTGAACGACAGCTCGACCCGCCGTTCGCGCGCATAGGACTGGATCGGGGCGCCATCGATTCCGCGCACATGCGTGGGCAGCGGCGGCTCATAGGCCTTGAGCGCATCGACCGAGGGCAGGTCGCGGATGAACACGAACCAGAATACGCCGCCGCCGATCGCCGCCAGCAGTGCAAGGACGACAAACAGCCGCACCCACCAGCGGCGCCAGAGCGGGCGGCGCGGCGTTTCGGCGGGTTCGGAAGGGGAAAAGGTTTCGACGGCCATGGCTTTGCGGGGCTTCGTGTAGCAGGTTCGCCCCGGCTTGCCACCCGCCTGGGAATGCGTTGCGCGTCAGAGAGGCTGCGGTTCGTCGCGCATATCGTCGTCGGAGGTATAGCGCGCGCCGACATGCGCCTGTCCGCGCGCCGCCGCCAGCTGCTCCTGCCGATGGCGTTCGGCATAGGCGGCCAGCCGCTCCGCGTCGCGCGTGCCGTGGCAGGCGGGACAACTCACCCCCTCGACATAAAGCGGCGAGGCGCGATCTTCGGGGCTGACCGGCATCCGGCAGCCATGGCACAAGCCGTGAGAGCCCTGCGCCAGCCCATGCCCGACCGCGACACGCGCATCGAAGACGAAGCATTCGCCGTTCCAGCGGCTACGCTCCTCGGGCATCGTCTCCAGATATTTCAGGATGCCGCCGTCGAGGTGAAAGACATCCGCAACCCCTTCGGCCTTGAGGAACGCTGTTGCCTTTTCGCAGCGTATGCCGCCGGTGCAGAACATCGCGACCTTCGACTTGCCCGCCATCAATTCGTCGCGATTCTCGCGGAACCACCCGGGGAAGTCGCGAAAACTCTTCGTCCCCGGATCGATCGCGCCGTCGAAACTGCCGATCGCGACCTCGTAATCATTGCGCGTGTCGATCAGGAGGGTGTCGGGGTCGGCGATCAGCGCATTCCATTCCTCGCCCGCGACATAGGTGCCGACCTCGCGGGTGGGATCGATGCCCTCGACGCCCATCGACACGATCTCGCGCTTCAGCCGCACCTTCATCCGGTGGAACGGCATCGTCTCGGCGGTGGAGTCCTTGTAATCCAGATCGGTACAGCCGGGCAGCGTGCGGATATGCCCGAGCAGCGCCTCGATCGCGTCGTGCGTGCCTGCCACCGTGCCGTTGATCCCTTCCTTTGCCAGCAGCAGCGTGCCGCGAATGCCATTCGCCTCGGCAACGTCCAGCAGGGGTTGGCGCAGCGCGGCGGGGTCGGGGAAGGACGCAAAACGGTAAAGGGCACAGACGCGGATCATGCAGCCGCCATTACGCCGATCTGCCAGATGCTACCAGACGTGAACATACGCACTTGACGATTACACCCATCAAACGACCGACCACAAAAGCATGCGAAATGGCGGCATGGCGAACATTGAGCAACGCCCTATTTTGCGATACGCGTTACACGTCGATCATAAAGAATGATTCGACATATTATCATGACCATTGGACATTTGGAGGCGACATGAAAATACCAAAGCTTGCCATTCTAGCCGCCGCCATGACGAGCACCATTGCAGCTGCACAGTATACAGACTACGCATATGTCAAAGTTTATTATACCGATGCAACACGCCAACACGTAGCTGGTAGAGAGACAGCTTATTGCAGCGGGGACACAGAATATTCGGGTAGCGCAACCCCTTATTACCGCTATTATAACGGTACGTGCCCCTGACGGTGATCCCGCGCGGCAAATAGGGTATCTGCCGCGCATTGCGTCAAATATCAGCGTGAATAATGCTCCTACCGCGCCGCCATCCGCCGCGCGAAGTGCACCTCGACAGCCTGCAGGACCGCCTTGGCGATCCGGTCGCGGCCCTCTGCGCTGTCGAGGAATTCGGCGTCCTGCATGTTCGAGATATAGCCCGTCTCGAACAGGATCGACGGCATGTCGGGCGCCTTGAGCACCATCAGCGAGGCCATGCGGTGGAAGACCGGCTTGACCGGGATCAGCGGTTGCGCTTCGCGGCCCAGCAGCCGGGCAAAGCTGGCCGAGGCGTTCATCGTCTCGCGCTGGGTCAGGTCGATCAGGATCGAGGACACGTCGCTGTTGCCGCCCAGATCGACACCCGAGATCAGGTCCGCCTTGTTCTCGCGCGCGGCCAGCCGCGCGGCTTCCTTGTCTGACGCGACGTCGGACAGGGTATAGGCGGTCGCTCCGCGCGCTTCGCCCGCTCCGGCGCTGTCGCAATGGATCGAGATGAACAGATCGGCATGCAACCGCCGCGCGATGCCGTAACGCTCACGGTGGAGGATATAGCGGTCATCCTCACGGGTCAGCGCCGCGCGCACCCGGCCGCTGGCGACCAGCGTGTCGCGAATCTCCTTCGCGATGGCCAGCGTCACATCCTTTTCGCGCAAGCCCGTCTGCGGATTGATCGCACCGGGATCGACGCCGCCATGTCCCGCATCGATCACCACCAACGGGCGATGCTCCGCGCCCTTGACGCGCGGCAACGGCAGCGAGCGTGACGGATTGGGCACCGGCACGGTCAGCGTGTAGGCGGGCTTGCGCTGAAAATGGAACGGGAAGAAATCGAGCGCGCCGGCAAAGCTCGCTTCGGCATAGCGGCCGTTCACCGGCTTGAGCGTCAGTGCCAGGGTCTTGCCGTCATCGTCGAAGCCGCCGTCGAAGATCGTCGCATCCTGCGCCAGCGCGAAACTCAACCGGGTGACGCCGGGCTTGATCCGGGTCTGGGTCAGCCCGCGCACCACGCCGTCGCGGATCGTGGCGGGGCCGGGCGAGACCCCGGTCACGTCGATCGCGACCCGGCGCTGTTCGTTCAGCATGACGCTGCGCGCGCGCTTGACCGGCGTGTCGAACCGGATGATGAGCCGCGCGCCGCGCACGACGACCTTCTGTACCGTTGCGGCCATCGCGCTCATCGGCGCGAACAGCCCGACCAGGAATGTGAACAGCATCAGCACGACCCGGCGACCATGCCGCGCCCGTGCATCACTGGTCCAGCGAAAAGCCATTACGCCCTACCCTTTTCAACGATCCGGAGATCGATATTCGGGCATAGGAGGACGCCCCTGACGCAGGGCTTTCAGCCATTGGTTAACCCAAAATTCGGCATGTTTTGGCCGCCAAACCGGCAGATTTCCGCCTGTTGCGCAAACGTTCCTATGATGCTAGCACTCCAGCGGACCCCGGCCTCGATCACCTCTCCCACGATCGGGACGGGGCCATCTCTAAAAGGGCTGGGACTGCGAGGATTTCGCGCCCGGGCCAACCAGGTTGACGCTCGCATGACGCATATGATCCACCCCGCTGACCGACCGGCCTTTGCCGGCGGGATCGCGGTGTCGTGGGTCCGCACCGGCCCCGTTGCCGGCGCTGCGGCTGCGACCGGCACGCTTTCCGTTTTTTCCAGCGGACCGGCGCCCCGCGCCGCCGCCCACCTTATTTACCGCGCGCGACGGCTGCCACCAGGCCCGTCGCGCGCGTGGAGACTTCACAATGACCACGCGTATGCTGATCGACGCACGCCACCGGGAAGAAACCCGCGTGGCCGTCGTCAAGGGTAACCGGATCGAGGAATTCGACTTCGAGTCGGCCGAGCGCAAGCAGCTCAAGGGCAATATCTATCTCGCCAAGGTGACCCGCGTCGAACCGTCGCTGCAGGCGGCGTTCGTCGATTACGGCGGCAACCGTCACGGCTTCCTGGCCTTTTCGGAAATCCACCCCGACTATTACCAGATCCCGAAGGAAGATCGCGAAGCCCTGCTGCGCGAAGAGGCCGAACATGCCGCCGAAGAGGCCGCCCTTCGCGCCGAACTCGACGCCGAGGATGACGACGATCATGGCGATCATGACGACGACGATCATGACGATCACGCCGACGATCATCACGACGACGAGGATGGCGAGGCCGCGCCGCGCCCCAAGAAGTCGACCGTCAATGACGACCAGGTCGAGGCGCTGCGCCAGCGTCGCCAGAATCTGCGCCGCCGCTACAAGATCCAGGACGTCATCCATCGCCGCCAGGTGCTGCTGGTCCAGATCGTCAAGGAAGAGCGCGGCAACAAGGGCGCGGCGCTGACGACCTATCTGTCGCTCGCCGGCCGTTACTGCGTCCTGATGCCCAACACATCGCATGGCGGCGGCATCAGCCGGAAGATCTCGAACGCGGCCGACCGCAAGCGGTTGAAGACCATCATGGCCGAGATGGCGCTGCCCTCGACCATGGGCTGCATCGTCCGCACCGCCGGGCTGCAGCGCACCAAGACCGAGATCAAGCGCGACTTCGACTATCTGGCACGCCTGTGGGACGGCATTCGCGAAAAGACACTGCACAGCTCGGCGCCCGCGCTGATCTATGGCGACAGCGACCTGATCAAGCGTGCGATCCGCGACATCTATAATCGCGAGATCGAGGAAGTGATCGTCGAGGGCGAGGAAGGCTATCGCCAGGCGAAGGACTTCATGCGCCTGCTGATGCCCGCGCATGCCCGCCGGGTGAAGCAATATGCCGACGCGGTGCCGCTCTTCCAGCGCGCGCATGTCGAGGATCAGCTGGCCGCGATGTACAATCCGGTCGTCCAGCTGAAGTCGGGCGGCTATCTGGTCATCAACCCGACCGAGGCGCTCGTCTCGATCGACATCAACTCGGGACGTTCGACCCGCGAGCATAATATCGAGCAGACGGCGACCGCGACCAACCTGGAAGCCGCGCAGGAAATCGCGCGCCAGCTGCGTCTGCGCGACATGGCGGGTCTGGTCGTGATCGACTTCATCGACATGGATAACAATTCCAATGTCCGAAAGGTCGAGAAGGCGATGAAGGAGGCGCTCAAGAACGATCGCGCCCGCATCCAGGTCGGCCGCATCTCGTCCTTCGGCCTGATGGAGATGAGCCGCCAGCGGCTGCGCACTGGCGTGCTGGAAGCGTCCACCCGCCCCTGCCCGCATTGCGAGGGCACTGGCCTGGTCCGCACCGCCTCGTCGTCGGGCCTGTCGGCGCTGCGCCTGATCGAAGACGAGGCCGCACGCGGTCGCGGCTCGATCCTGACGCTGCGTGCCAGCCAGGAAGCCGCCATCTATGTGCTGAACCGCAAGCGCGCCGACATCGCCGAGATCGAGGATCGCTACGGCGTGACCGTCGAGATCATCCCCGACCGCGAGGAAGAGGGCGCACGCATGACGGTCGAGGCCTCCGGCCCGCCGCCCGCCTATGCGCCCAAGATCGACATGCTCCTTCCCGTCGAGGAAGATGAGGATGATCTGATCGACGAGATCGAGGAGGAAGAAGAGGACGAGGTCGAGGAGGAAGCGACCGAAGCCCCCAAGCCTCGCGAGTCGCGTGGCGAGGGTGACGGCAATGGCCGCAAGCGCCGTCGCCGCCGTCGCGGTCGCCGCAACCGTGGCGAAGGTGAAGGCGCCGAGCAGGCCGAGGGCGAGGATCACGCCGACGCCGAGCAGGACGGGGCCGAGCAGGACGAAACCGACGCCGAGGAATCGGCCGAGGACGAAACCGCCGATTCGGTCGACGCCGGTGAGGCCGAGCCGCGTGAAGGCGGACGCCGCCGTCGTGGGCGTCGCGGCCGCCGTGGCGGTCGTCGTGGCGAGGGTGCCGCGAACGACACGGCCGAGGCCGCGAACGATGCCGCATCGGATGACGATGCGTCGGACGCGCCGTTGCCGATCGTCGAGCCGATCGAGGCGGGCGATGCCGCGCCGGTGACGACCCCGCTCGCGGTGGCCGAGGCAGAGACGAGCGACGCGCCCAAGACCCGCCGCCGTCCGCGCGCCCGCAAGGCCGCACCGGTCGCCAGCGAAGCGGTCGAGACGCCGGTGGTCGAGGAAGCGCCGGCTCCGGTCGCGCCGGTGGCGGAAGTCGAGGCGGAAGCCCCGGTCAAGCCCAAGCGCGTCCGTAAGAAGGCCGCTCCCAAGGTCGCCGAGCCTGCCGCCGAGGAAGCGGCGCCTGTCGCCGAGGCGGAGGCACCGGCCAAGCCCAAGCGCGTCCGCAAGAAGGCCGCGCCCAAGGTCGCCGCCGAGCCGGTCGCCGAGGAAGCCTCCGCAGCGCCCGAGCCGACTCCGGCCGAGGAACCGGCTACGGCCGATACCGAAAGCGCTACCGGGGAAACTCCGCGTCGCGGTTGGTGGCAGCGCACCTTCGGCGCCTGATCGCCCGAACAACGGCTGACAAGACGCCCTCCTTCCCCAGCGGAAGGAGGGCGTTTTTCGTTGGAGGGGCTTCCCACCCCACTATGCGCCATCCCGGCGGAGGCCGGCATCCAGTTGGGGTGAAGGCAGTAAGTGCCTCCCATTGTGCCGCAGCTGGACCCCGGCCTTCGCCGGGGAGGCGGCCGCAGCAGGTGGATGATCGAAGGGGTCAGTCGGCCGGAAAGGTCCGGCTGCTCTTCACCACGCCATAAGCGAAGGTCGTGTCCAGGCTGGCGATACCGGCAATGGCGTGCATCTTGCGCCGAATGAACCGCTCATAGGATTCCAGATCGGCGACGATGACGCGCAACAGATAGTCGGCGTCCCCGGTCAAGAGGTGACAGTCCATCACCTCGTCCAACTGGCGGATCGCCTCCTCGAATTGCTGGACCAGGTCGCGGGCATGACGCTCCAGCCGCACCCGGATAAAGGCCGTCACGGGCAGGCCGTAGCGTTGCTGGTCGACGATCGCGCCATAGCCCTGAATCACGCCCGCCTGTTCAAGCAGCCGCACCCGACGCAGACAGGGTGATGGTGACAGCCCGACGCGCTCGGCCAGGTCCTGATTGGTGAGGCGGCCGTCCTGCTGGAGCAGGCGGACGATCTGACGATCCTTGGTGTCCATACCCTTTGTTAGCAGATTCTGCCAATCCAGCATCCATGTTTGGCAAACAACGCAATTTCAGCGAGTAAATTCCGGCTTAGAATGGCGGCATCACGCAAAGAAAGCCGCCTGCCATGTCGACCCCCGCCCCCTTCGGTTTCGCCACCGCCGCTATCCATCATGGCTATGATCCCCAGGATCATGAGGGCGCACTGACCCCGCCGCTGCACCTGACCTCCACCTTCGCGTTCGAAAGTGCGGAGGACGGCGCGGCGCGCTTCTCCGGCGAGCAGCCGGGCCATGTCTATAGCCGCATCTCCAACCCGACGCTCGACCTGCTGGAGCGACGTATCGCGCATCTGGAGGGGGCCGAGGCGGCGCTGGGGACGGCATCGGGGATGGGCGCGATCACGGCTACGCTCTGGACGCTGCTGCGCCCCGGCGACGAGATCCTGACCGACATGACGCTCTATGGCTGCACCTTCGCCTTCATGCAGCACGGGCTGGGCCGGTTCGGCATCCGCGTCACCCATGTCGACATGACCGACCTTGCGTCGGTCGAGGCGGCGTTCGGGCCGGACACCAGGCTCGTCTATTTCGAGACGCCCGCCAATCCCAACATGCGGCTGGTCGACATCCAGGCCGTCTGCGCGCTCGCCAAGGCACACGGCGCGTGGAGCGTGGTCGACAACACCTATGCCACGCCGGTCATCACCCGCCCGATCGCGCTGGGCGCGGACCTCGTCGTCCATTCGGCCACCAAATATCTGGGCGGGCATGGCGATCTGGTCGCTGGCATGGTGCTGGGCCGCGCGGCGGACATCCAGCAGATCCGGCTGTTCGGCGTGAAGGACATGACCGGTGCGGTGCTGTCCCCCTTCAACGCCATGCTGATCCTGCGCGGGCTGAAGACGCTGGAATTGCGCGTCCAGCGTCATGCCGCCTCGGCGCACGTCGTCGCCGAGCGGCTTCAGGCGCATCCGGCGGTGCATGCGGTCCATTATCCGGGGCTGGAAAGCTTTGCCCAGCATGACCTCGCCCAGCGCCAGATGGCGCTGCCCGGCGGCATGATCGCGTTCCAGGTGCGCGGCGGGTATGAGGCGGGCAAGCGGGTGATGAACCGGCTCAAGCTGATCCAGCGCGCCGTGTCGTTGGGCGATGCCGAAACGCTGATCCAGCATCCCGCGAGCATGACCCATTCCACCTATCCCGTCGAACAGTTGATCGCGCACGGGATCATGCCCGATCTGGTGCGGCTGTCGGTCGGGCTGGAGGACGTTCGGGATATCTGGACCGACCTGGGCGCGGCGCTCGATGCGGAGTTGGATACGCTGTCGCACGCGGCGTGACGGCCAATGGGGCCGGCAGTCGACCGCGCCCCGATCCCCACCCCCGTTCGGCTTCGTCTGATCGATGTGGCGTAAGATGGATTGCCGTGTCGGATGCGGTGCCAGGCCGGGGACGGCCACTTGGGCCGGCGGCCGGCTGTCCGATCGGGTTCATCCGGTTCCGCAAGGGCAAGCGGCTGGGCAGAATTGCAGCCGGCCTTTTTCATCGGGTCCTTATTGTTGGCGGCGCTGCACGCAGCCAGCATCGAGGTGGCGGTGCCGCAACCGCGCCACGTCCGCGCCTTTGCCCTGTTCGGCCTGAAGCTGGCGCGACAGGCTCGATGCCGCTGATCGCGCGCCGCACGGCCGAACTCGATAGCGTGCGCGAAGCCCCTCCCCATACCGGGGAGGATCGTCACTCCGCCGCCTGCGCCTGTCCCCTGTCGAGTAGCGGCTTCAGATATTTGCCGGTAAAGCTACGCGGTTCGGCGGCGACGACTTCGGGAGTACCCACCGCAACGATCTCGCCGCCCTTCACGCCGCCTTCGGGACCCAGATCGACGATCCAGTCGGCGGTCTTGATGACGTCAAGATTATGCTCGATCACCACCACCGTATTGCCCTGTTCGACCAGCGCGTGCAGCACCTCGAGCAATTTGCGAACATCCTCAAAGTGAAGCCCGGTGGTCGGCTCGTCCAGGATGTAGAGCGTGTTGCCCGTTGCGCGACGCGACAATTCCTTGGCCAGCTTCACCCGCTGCGCCTCGCCGCCCGACAGGGTCGTCGCCTGCTGGCCGACCTTCACGTAACCCAGACCGACCTCGACCAGCATCGCCATCTTGTCGCGGATCGGCGGCACCGCCTGGAAGAACTCGGCCGCATCCTCGACGGTCATGTCGAGCACGTCGGCGATCGAGTGGCCCTTGAACTTCACCTCCAGCGTCTCGCGATTGTAGCGCGCGCCGTGGCACACGTCGCAGGTGACATAGACATCCGGAAGGAAGTGCATCTCGATCTTGAGTACGCCATCGCCCTGGCACGCCTCGCACCGGCCGCCCTTGACGTTGAACGAGAACCGGCCCGGCTTGTAACCGCGCGCCTGCGCCTCGGGCAGCCCGGCGAACCAGTCGCGGATCTGCGTGAAGGCACCGGTATAGGTCGCCGGGTTCGACCGTGGCGTGCGGCCGATCGGCGATTGGTCGATGTCGATCACCTTGTCGAGATGCTCGAGCCCAGTGATCTTCTCATGCTTGCCCGCCAGAATGCGCGCACCGTTCAACGAACGCGCGGCGGCGGCATAGAGGGTGTCGATGGTGAAGCTCGACTTGCCCGATCCCGACACGCCGGTGATGCAGGTGAAGGTGCCGAGCGGAATGCTGGCGGTCACGCCCTGGAGGTTGTTGGCGGTCGCCTTGTGCACGGTCAGCTTCTTGCCCGACCCCTTGCGGCGTTTGGCGGGGACCGCGACCTCGCGCGTGCCGTTGAGATAATCGGCGGTCACGCTGGTCTTGGACTTGAGCAGTTGCTTGAGCGTCCCGTGCGCGACGATCTGGCCGCCATGCACGCCCGCGCCCGGCCCCATGTCGATCACATAATCGGCGGTGCGGATCGCATCCTCGTCATGCTCGACCACCAGCACGGTGTTGCCCAGGTCGCGCAACCGCCGCAGCGTCGCGAGCAGCATGTCGTTGTCGCGCTGGTGAAGCCCGATCGACGGCTCATCGAGCACGTACAATACGCCCGACAGGCCAGAGCCGATCTGCGACGCCAGCCGAATCCGCTGGCTCTCGCCGCCCGACAGCGTGCCGCTGGTCCGGTCGAGATTCAGGTAATCGAGCCCGACATTGTTAAGGAAGCCCAGCCGCTCGACAATCTCTTTCAAAATCGGCTGCGCGATGGCGCGCTGCTGGTCGGTCAGATGCTCAGGGAGTCCGGTGAAGAAAGCGAGCGCATCGACCACCGACAGGTGCGTCGCATAGCTGATGTCCTGCATGGCGATCTTCACCGCCAGCGCCTCGGGCTTCAGCCGCGCGCCGTGGCAGACTTCGCAGGGCTGCGAGGATTGATAGTTGGACAGTTCCTCGCGCATCCAGGCGCTCTCGGTCTGGAGCATCCGGCGATTGAGGTTGCCGATCACGCCCTCGAACGGCTTCTTCACATCGTAGGACTTTTTGCCATCGACGAAGGTCAGCGTGACCGCCTTGCCCTTGGTCCCATGCAGGATCGCGTCGCGGACCTTGTCTTCCAGATCCTTCCACGGCGTCTCCAGCGAGAAGCCGAACTCGCGCGCCAGGCTGCCCAGCACCTGCATATAATAGGGGCTGGGCGGGTTGGACTTGGCCCAGGGCACGACCGCGCCCTTCTTGATCGACAGCTCGTGATTGGGGACGACGAGGTCTTCGTCGAAGATCAGCTTTTCGCCCAGCCCGTCACAGGCCGGGCAGGCCCCCTGCGGCGCATTGAACGAGAACAGGCGCGGCTCGATCTCGGAAATGGTGAAGCCGCTGATCGGGCAGGCGAATTTCTCGGAGAAGACGATCCGGCCATCGGGCGCATTGTTGCCCAGCACGGCGGATTTGGGCGTCGCGGGCTCGACCGGATCGGCGGGGTCGACATAGGCCAGCCCGTCCGCCAGCTTCAGCGCGGTCTCGAAACTGTCGGCCAGGCGCGTGGCGATATCCTCGCGCACGACCAGGCGGTCGACCACGACCTCGATGTCGTGCTTGAACTTCTTGTCGAGCGCCGGCGCCTCGTCGATCTCATAGAGCTGGCCGTCGATGCGAACACGGGTGAAGCCCGCCTTCTGCCACTCCGCCATTTCCTTGCGATATTCGCCCTTGCGGCCGCGCACCACGGGGGCGAGCAGGTACAGGCGCGTGCCCTCGGGCAGCGTCATCACCCGGTCGACCATCTGGCTGACCGTCTGCGCCGCGATCGGCTCGCCGGTCGCGGGCGAATAGGGAATGCCGACCCGCGCCCAGAGCAAGCGCATATAGTCGTAGATTTCGGTGACCGTCGCCACGGTCGATCGCGGATTGCGGCTGGTCGTCTTCTGCTCGATCGAGATGGCGGGCGACAGCCCCTCGATATGGTCGACGTCCGGCTTCTGCATCATCTCCAGGAACTGGCGCGCATAGGCCGACAGCGACTCGACGTAACGCCGCTGCCCCTCGGCATAGATCGTGTCGAACGCCAGCGAAGACTTGCCCGACCCCGACAGGCCGGTGATGACCGTCAGCGTGTCACGGGGAATGTCGATATCGACATCCTTGAGATTATGCTCGCGCGCGCCGCGGACGGAAATCTTGGTCAGCATGAGGCAGGTTCTACTTCTGTTCCGGGAGGAATGCCAGAGGCGAGATAGGAAGCGGGACGGCTGGTTTCGAGAGGGGCGGGCTTGCGGGAACGCGAAAGTCCGGCGCATGATCCCTTCCGATCGCCGTTCGAGGGGGAGTAGTTTCCAACGTGTCGAAGACCTTGCACCTGACCGCCCTGTTGCTGCTGGCCAGCAGCGCCGCCACTCCCGCCTTCGCGCAAAAGGCCGAGAAGACCGAAACCAAGACCACCACCGAGACCAAGGACGACGACAGCAAGCGCCCGCCGCTCCCCGCCGACAAGACGATCAGCCAGAGCGCGCGGATCGGCGGCCGGGTCGTCAATTACAAGGCGACGGTGGGCAAGATCGCGGTGCGCGACGACAAGGGCAAGGAAATCGGGCAGGTCGTCTATACTGCCTATACCGTGCCCGGCGGCGATGCACGGCGGCCCGTTACTTTCGCGTTCAACGGCGGGCCTGGCGCGGCCTCGGTCTATCTGAACATGGGCGCAGTCGGCCCGAAGCGCGTGCCGTTCGGTGCGCAGGGCGACGCCCCCTCCGACGCGCCGGTGACGACCGACAACCCGAACAGCTGGCTGGACTTCACCGACCTGGTCTTCATCGATCCCATCGGCACCGGCTTCAGCCGCAGCCTGGTCGACGAGGCGGAGACCAAGAAGGCCTTCTACGCCAACGACCCGGATATCAAATATCTGTCGAAGGTCGTCTATGACTGGCTGGTCAAGGAAGGGCGGTTGCGCTCGCCCAAGTACATTATGGGCGAAAGCTATGGTGGCTACCGGGCGCCGCGCATCGCCTATGAGCTTCAGTCGCAGATCGGCGTCGGGGTCAATGGGCTGGTGATGGTGTCGCCCTATCTCGATCCCGCTTCTGGCGACGATGCCACCGCGCTGTCGCCCTTGCCGTGGATGATCGACCTGCCCTCGATGGCCGCCGCGCAGCTGGAGCGGCAGGGCAAGCTGACCCCGGAAGCGATGGCGGGGGTCGAGGCCTATGCGCGCGGCGATTACCTGCGCGACCTGATGCGCGGGCGCTCGGACACGCAAGCCGTCGACAGGATGGTCAGCCGTGTGACCGAGCTGACCGGGCTGGACCCGGCGCTGGTCCGCAGGCTGGGCGGCCGGATCGATACCCGCACCTATCTGCGCGAAATCCACCGCAACGATGCGACGATCGGCAGCATCTATGACTCGAACGTCACCGCCTTCGACCCCTTCCCCTGGTCGTCGCAGCAGCGGTCGAACGATCCGCTGCTCGACTCGCTGATCGCTCCGACGACCAGCGCGATGGTCGATTTCGTGACGCGCGAAGTGGGATGGAAGACCGACGCCCGCTATCATGCGCTGTCCTATGAGGTGAACAGCGCCTGGGATCGCGGCAAGCCCGACGACACCCCCGTCACCGACCTGCGCAAGGCGATCGCCAACGATCCCAAGATGAAGGTGATGATCGTGCATGGCTGGGACGACCTGTCCTGCCCCTATTTCGCCTCACGGCTGATCGTCGACCAGATGCCGAGTTACGGGGTGGCGCAGCGGGTGCATCTGAACGTCTATCCGGGCGGGCACATGTTCTACAGCCGCACCGACAGCGGCGCGGCGTTCCGGCGCGATGCGATGGCGATGTACGGGGGGTAAGCGCAACGGAGCGCCACACCGGCTGGTGCGGCGCTCCAACGCGCGCTACAGGCCGAACCGTATACGAAACGGAGCATAGGGCATGGCAGGAATGATCGGCGGATCGACGGCGGAGCGCGAGCTGGCGAGCCTGTCGCCCTGGGCCAATCCGGCATCGGTCATCACCGCGCAGGAACGGGCACAGCGGCTGACCCGCGCCCGCGCGCTGATGGGCCAGATGGGCGCCGACGCGCTGCTGATCGGGGCGGGCGCCAGCTTGCGCTATTTCACCGGCGTCGCCTGGGGCGCGACCGAGCGGCTGGTGGCGATGCTGCTGCCGATCGCGGGCGAGCCCGTGTTCATCTGCCCCGGTTTCGAGCTGGGATCGTTCGAGGCGAGCCTGTCCATCCCCGCCACCGACATCCGACTGTGGGAAGAGGATGAAAGCCCCTCAGCGCTGGTCGCCGACGCACTGAAGGCGGCGGGTGCCAGAACGCTGGCGATCGACCCGGCCATGGCTTTCCTGTTCGTGGAGCGTATCCGCGCCGCCGCGCCGGGCGTCGCGCCGGTCGATGCCGGGCCGGTCGTCGATGGCTGCCGCCAGATCAAATCACTCGCCGAGATCGCGCTGATGCAACAGGCGATGGACATCACGCTGGAGGTCCAACGCCGCGCCGCCCGCATCCTCCACGAAGGCATCCGCGCCTCCGAAGTGATCCGTTTCATCGATGCCGCCCACCGCGCGCTGGGCGCATCGACCGGCAATTATTTCTGCGCGGTGCAGTTCGGCCGCTCGACCGCCTTCCCGCATGGCCTGCCCCAGGACGATGTGCTGCGTGACGGCGACGTGGTGCTGGTCGATACCGGTACGCTGATCGACGGCTATCACAGCGACATCACGCGCACCTATGCGTTCGGCGATGTCGGCGACGAGGTGCGCCGCATCTGGGATATTGAGAAGGAAGCACAGGCTGCGGCTTTCGCCGCCGTCCGGCCGGGCGCGCCCTGCGAGGTGGTCGATGCCGCCGCGCGCGCGGTACTGGAACGCGCGGGCCTTGGCCCCGATTACCGCCTGCCCGGCCTGCCGCACCGCACCGGGCACGGCATCGGCCTATCGATCCACGAGCCCGCCTATCTGGTACGCGGCGACAAGACCCCGCTGACGCCGGGCATGTGCTTTTCGAACGAGCCGATGATCGTCGTGCCGGAGCGCTTCGGCGTGCGGCTGGAGGATCATTTCTACGTGACCGAAACGGGCGCTGCCTGGTTCACCCAGCCGCAGCCCGCCATCGACGATCTGGGGTGAAGCATCGCCCCGGCGGAAGCCGGGCAACAGGTTCACGCGAAGCCGCGACGACGCGAAGTATGGAGGTTCGCGCAGAGGCGCAGAAGACGCAGAGAAGTCGTGCCTGCCGCGTGAGCGGCCTTTCTAGCTCGGCGGATCGAGAATGTCGTTCGCTGCCTTAAGCGATGTCTCTCCGCGCCCTCCGCGCCTCTGCGCGAACAAACATCTTCGCGTCATCGTGGCTTCGCGTGAAAATGAATCACACCACCGTGAACCCCGCCCAGAACGGGTCCTCGCGGTCGATCCAGATCGTGTTGTAGCCCGTCGCGATCGCCGAGCCCTGGATCGAGGGCACGATCGCCGCCTGGCCGCCCAGCTCCGTTTCGGCCTCGACCCGGCCGATGAAGCGGCTGCGGATATAGCTTTCGTGGACGAAGCAGTCGCCGACGCTCAAGCGCCCCTTCGCCGCCAGATGGGCGAGTCGCGCCGAGGTGCCGGTGCCGCATGGGGAACGGTCGATCGCGCGCTCGCCATAGAAGACCGCGTTGCGCCCGTCCGCATCCTCCCCCGAGGGCTTGTCGGCCCAGAGCACATGGCTGACCCCCCGGATCGAGGGTTCCAGCGGATGAACCGGCTCGAACTTTTTGCGCACCAGTTCGCGGATCGTGCGGCTGAGTTCGACCAGCTTCGACGCGCCCAGATCGTTCAGCCCGGTATAGGCCCCCTGCGGCTCGATGATCGCGTAGTAATTGCCACCATAAGCGACATCCAGCGTCAGCGGGCCGAAGCCCGGCACGTCGATCTGGATCCCCTCGGCCGCCAGATAGGCGGGCACGTTGCGGATGCGGACCGCCGTGACCTTGGCGCCGTCCTTCTCATATTCGATATGGATGGTGCCCGCGGGCACCTCGACCTTCAGCTTTCCGGGTTCGCGCGGGGTGATGAGGCCGTTTTCCAAGCCGAAGGTGATCATCCCGATCGTGCCATGCCCGCACATGGGCAGGCAGCCGCTCGTCTCGATGAACAGGATCGCGGCATCGCTGTCCGGTTCGCACGGCGGATAGAGGAAGCCGCCCGACATCATGTCATGCCCGCGCGGCTCGAAGCACAGGCCGGTGCGGATCCAGTCGAACCGATCTAGGAAATCCAGCCGCCGCTCGGCCATGCTGGACCCGCGCAGCAGCGGCGCACCGCCCGCCACCAGCCGGACGGGATTGCCCGCCGTATGGCCGTCGATGCAGAAAAAGGTATGGCGGATCGTGGGTGACGTCATCGGGATTCCCTTGCTGTAAAATCCGTATACGATATGACGAGGCTCATGCCCAAGCCGGAAAATCACGCCAGCCCCTCGGATCGTCGCAGCGCCATTGTCGTGGGGGGCGGCGTCATCGGCACGACGACCGCGCTTGTCCTGCAACGCGCGGGTTGGACCGTCACGCTGATCGAGGCGGAGGACACCCCGCGCGCCGCCTCCTGGGGCAATGCGGGCCATATCGCCACCGAACAGGCCGAGCCGATCGCCTCGCCCGCGATGGTGCGCTGCTTTGCCAAGCGGCTGTTCTTTCGCGGCGGCGCGCTGGCCTTGCCCCCGCGCGAGATCGCGACCTGGCTGCCCTTCTCGCTCCGCCTGCTGAAGGCTGCCCGCCCTGCTCGGTACGAGCGGGCGCATGAGGCATTGGCGGGCCTGCTCGCCCAGGCCATGCCCGCGTGGCAGCGGCACGTCACGGCCTTGGGCGCGCCCGATCTGCTGCGTCCCGACGGCCACATCGTGCTGTGGGAAACGGCCGAGAGCGCCGCGCACGGGCTGGCGAACTGGCAGGCTGCCGATACCGGCACCGCGCGCTTCCGCCCGCTGACCGAAGTGGAACTGGACGACTGGCGGACCCGCGTCCGCAGCCCTATCGCGGGTGGCATCCGCTTCGAGGGCAGCGGCCAGATCGCCGACCCGACGCGACTGGCGGAAACGACGACGGCGCGTTTTCTGGCAGACGGCGGCACCCGCATCGTCGCGCGGGTCGAGGCGGTCGGCGACGGAGAGGTCCGCCTGACCGACGACCGCCGCCTGACCGCCGACCAGATCGTCGTGACGGCGGGCGTGGCGAGCGCGGCGCTGCTCCGCCCCTTCGGCCTGAAGGCCCCGATTATCGCCGAGCGCGGCTATCATCTCCAGACCGGCCCCGACGTCGACTGGCCCGCCGACCTGCCGCCGGTGGTGTTCGAGGACCGCTCGATGATCGTCACCCGCTTTGCCGGGGGCTTACGCGCCGCCAGCATCGTCGAGTTCGCCCGCGCCGAAGCCAGACCCGACCCCGCCAAATGGAATCGCCTGCGCCACCACATCGCCGCGCTGGGCCTGCCCATCGGGAAGGACGCCGAACCCTGGATGGGCGCGCGGCCGACCCTGCCGGATTATCTGCCCGCGATCGGGCGAGTGCCGGGGACGCGGGGGGTCTCCTATGCTTTCGGCCACAACCATCTGGGCCTGACGCTCGCACCGATTACGGGGGAGTTGGTGGCGGGGATGCTGCATGGAGGCGAGACGGCGGTGCCGATGACGCCGTTCGGCTTGGCCCGGTTCGGATGACCGTTAGCCTGTCCCACCCTACAAATGGATGACAGGAATTGGTGGTTAGCTGCCGTTATGCCAACGGCTGATGATGGCGTTGATCGCGGCGCGGCTACCGAAGCCAACAATGGCGGCAACCGCCAGTGCGGCGGCGATAAGCAGCCAATCAAGATCGTGGTGGCAGGGTGCTTCGGGAACGCAGTCCCCCAGCGCGCTGAATAGGATCACGAACCCAAGCAGTGGCAAACCAACCAGCGCCGCCACCCCGCAACCCCATTTGCCTCCCGGTGTGCCACCGGATCGATAACCGTCAGCCATCCGTATAGACTAGCAATGATGGATTCGTCCGCAACTGGGCGCGAGGAGACGCGACTGACCGTCAATCATTGCAGCAAGCGCTGCTGATCGAGGCGCTGCCCCTAGGGAACCGGGACGATACCAAAATAATCTGATCCCATGCCGGCCGCCATGCATGGGCCTAAGCCGCGGGCATCAGCTGATCCCTGATCTCTATAAACACCTTCACAATAATTGCGAATACGTTGAAAAGCCTCTTTGTTTCGCTGATGAGCTGCAACAAACCCTTCAATTGGCGGCTTTTCCTCTCGAAACATTTGAACCAAGCTGAAAGAATTGGAATAGCCAAAAATGGATCGATTTTGGTCAACATAGCAGATTCGATCGTCATTTTTAATATCACGGCAAAAATGATAGGCTCTATCGCGCATTTTCTGTATATTTGCGGTGTTTAGTGCTGGATCAATGTGCCATGTATTCGTTGCACCGAAACCGGATGCGGATTGCGCCCTTGAAAACTGGTTGAACTCTGGCTTTTCGGCATTGCATCCGACAAGCAGTAGGATAGCGATGGTAAGGCAAGAGCTGCGCATTGATACATCTTTGAGCAAATTTGGAATGACCGCAAGCGAGCGGAAGCCGCCATATCACAATGCCGCGCTCTGATAGCTCACCCCCCTCGACAATACCCACCCATTCGCTATCGGTTAACCACAGCGTATCGGGGGAGCAGCGACCGGGTCCGTGCAGATCAAGCGGCTTCGCATTTCGGGTTTCAAGAGCTTCGTCGATCCGGCCGATCTGGTCATCGAACCGGGGCTGACCGGCGTTGTCGGGCCGAATGGCTGTGGCAAGTCGAACCTGCTCGAAGCGCTGCGCTGGACGATGGGCGAGAATAGCGCGCGGTCGATGCGCGGCGCCGGCATGGAAGACGTGATCTTCGCGGGCACCGCCACCCGCCCGCCACGCGATTTCGCCGAGGTCACGATCCTGGCCGAGCGCGAGGGTGAGGAGACCGAGATCGTCCGCCGGATCGAGCGGGGCGCGGGCTCGGCCTACCGGATCGACGGGCGCGACGTGCGCGCCAAGGACGTGGCCCTCCTCTTCGCCGATGCCGCGACCGGCGCGCACTCGCCAGCCCTGGTCAGCCAGAACCGGATCGGCGCGGTCATCGCCGCCAAGCCCGCCGAGCGTCGCGCGATGCTGGAGGAGGCAGCCGGGATCGCGGGCCTACATGTCCGCCGCCGCGATGCCGAAGCCAAGCTGCGCGCGACCGAGACGAACCTGACCCGGCTGGACGAAGCGATCGCCGACCAGGATGCGCGCATCGCCACGCTGCGGCGACAGGCGCGGGCGGCGGAGCGCTACCGCTTGATTTCCGAGCAAATCCGCGTGGCCGAGGCGCGGATGATCTTCGCCCGCTGGCGCGACGCGGCCGAGGCGGCGGGCGCGGCCAAGATCGAGGCCGAGGCCGCCGAGCGCCGCGTCACCGAAACCACCGCCGCCGAATGCGAAGCCGCCGCCGCGCAGGAACAAGCGGTTGCCCGCGCCGCGCGGACCCGCGCCGCCTCGCTCGCCGCGCGCGATACGCTGAGCGAGGCGGGCCATGCCCTGTCGCGCACCCGCGACCGCCGCCATGGGCTGCAACGGCGGATCGAGGAACTGGCCGCCGCGCGCACCCGGATCGATGAGGACCGCGCGCGCGAGGATGCGCTGGCGCATGACGCGGCGGCGGCGATCCGGCGGCTGGCCGAGGAGCGCGAGGATCTGGAGGCGCGCATCGCCCATGCGGTGCAGGCGATGCCCCGGCTCGACGCCCTGCTGGCCGAGGCCGAGACGAAGAACCGCAACGCCGAAGTGGCGCTCGCCCGCGCGCTGTCGGCCCAGGCTGCGGAAGCCGCCGAGCGGCGCATCGCCGAGGCCGCGCTGACCGCCGCCCGCGCGCGCCATGCCCGTGCCGAACGCGATGCCCGCGCCGTCGCCTCGGCGATCGAGGCGCTGCCCGACATGGCCGAGCAGGAAGCGGCGCGCGAAGCCGCGGTTGCGGCGCAGGCCGCCGCCAGGGTCGATGCCGACAAGGCGCGCGCGGCGTTGGGCTGGGCCGAGGAAAGCGAGTTGACCGCCGCCGCCGAACGCGACTCGGCCGAGGCGGCGCGCGCCCGCGCCATCGCCTCGCTCGCCGCGCTGGAAGCCGAGGCGGCGACGCTGACCCGCGCGACCGCGAGCAAGGGCGGCGACCGGCTGCTCGACGAAGTGCAGGCCGAACCGGGATTCGAGCGTGCTCTGGCCGCAGCCCTAGGCGACGAACTGGAGACGCCCTTGGTCGACTGGCATGGCTCGCCCATAGCCCCGGACGACCCCGCCGCGCCGGTGGGCACGTTGCGGCTGGGCGAGCGGATCAAGGCGCCGCCGACGCTCGCCCGGCGGCTGTCACAGATCTTCCTGGTCGAGGCGGATTCGGGCCAGCAGCTCAGCGTCGGGCAGCGGCTGGTGACGCGCGAGGGGCGGCTGCGGCGCTGGGACGGCTATATCGGCGAGGGCGGCGGCGCGGCGGCGGCCGAGCGGATGGAGCGGCGCAACCGCCTCGCCGCGCTGGAGGCCGAACGTCCGGCGGCCGAGGCTGCGGTGCAGACTGCCACCGAAGCACGCGCCGCCATCGAGGATCGGATCGCCCGCGCCCGCGCCGCCGCCGCCAGCGCGCGCAACCTCCATGCCACCGCCGAGGCGGCTCTGCGCAATGCCCAGCGCGCCGAGGACCGGGCGCAGGCGGTGATCGAGCGGCTTTCCGCGCAGCGCACCGACCTCGCCACCCGCGCCGAACGGATCGCCGCCGAGATGGACGAGGCGCTGGCTGAATGCGACCGCGCCCAGGCGACGCTGGCCGGACTGCCCGACGGCACGGCCAGCGCGGCGGAAACGGCGCGGCTCCAGCAGGAGACGCAACTGGCGCGCTCGGCGGTGGCGCTGGCGCGATCGGAGCGGACGACGCTGGAGCGCAGCCTGACCCAGACCCGCGACCGCCTGTCCGCGGCGATCGCGGAGGCGCAGGGCTGGGATCAGCGCGCGGGGCAAGCGGCGGGCCGGATCGCCGAGATGGACGACCGCGCCGCGACGCTCGACCGTGACGCCGCCGCGCTCGCCGACCAGCCGACGTTACTGGCCGACGAGATCGCCAAACTCGCCGCCGCGCATGACGCCGCCAAGGCCGAGGCGGAACGCACCCAGATCGCGGAGGCCGACGCCGAACGCGCGCTGCGCGCCATCGAGGCGGCCCATGCCGAAACCCATGCGCTGCTCTCGGCGGCGCGCGAGGCCCGCGCGGGGGCGCTGGCGCGGGTCGAAAATCACGAACTCCGCCGGGTCGAGCTGGGCCGCGTGTCGGGCGAACGCTTCGCCTGCCCCGCGCCGGTGCTCCCCGAGAAGCTGGCCTTCTACAGCGCCAGCGTCGGCTCGCCCCAGGCCGAGGCTGCCGCGCATGACAAGCTGTCCGCCGACCGCGAACGCATCGGCCCGGTCAATCTGGTCGCCGAACAGGAACTCACCGAACTGGAAGCGAGCGGCGCGGCCAGTGCGGCCGAGCGCGAGGATCTGGTCCAGGCGGTCGCGCGGCTGCGCAGCTCGATCGGGCTGCTCAACCGCGAGGGGCGGCAGCGGCTGTTGGAGGCGTTCGAGGCGGTGAACGGGCATTTCCAGACGCTGTTCGCGACGCTGTTCGACGGCGGCTCTGCGCATCTGGCGCTGATCGATTCGGACGATCCGCTGGAGGCGGGCCTAGAGATCATGGCGCAACCGCCGGGCAAGCGCCTTCAGTCGCTGACGCTGTTGTCGGGAGGCGAACAGGCGCTGACCGCGGTGGCGCTGATCTTCGGGTTGTTCCTGACCAACCCGGCGCCGATCTGCGTGCTGGACGAGGTCGACGCTCCGCTGGACGACGCCAATATCGATCGTTTCTGCGGGCTGCTCGACCGGATGACGCGCGAGACGGATACGCGCTATCTTATCGTCACCCATAACGCCGTGACGATGAGCCGGATGCACAGGCTGTTCGGTGTGACGATGATCGAACGCGGCGTCAGTCGGCTGGTATCGGTGGACTTGCAGGCGGCGGAGACATTGCTGGCGGCGGAGTGAGCAATTCCTCCCCATCTCCGACGGGGAGGAATGCGTGTATCACGGCAGCAGGAACGTCCCCTCGATCACCGTCACGCATCCGCCGCGCAGGATCACGCGGTCGCCGTCCAGCCGACAGGTCAACCGCCCGCCGCGCGCACTCGCTTGCTCCGCCACGAAGGAATCGCGGCCCAGCTTCTGCGTCCAATATGGCGTCAGCACCGCATGCGCCGCGCCCGTCACCGGGTCCTCATCGATGGCAAAGGCGGGCACGAAGACGCGACTGACCACATCGGCCTCCCCCGCCCCGCCCCGCGCGGTCAGGATGACGACATAGCGCCCGGCCTTGGCCAGCGCGGCGAAGTCGGGCGTGCAGGCCCGCACTGTCTGGGCGGCATCCACGACGACCACGGCATAGCCCGCCGGATGGCGCAGCGTTTCCACCACGCCGTCCACGCCCAGCGCCTCGACCATTCCCGGCAGCGCTTCGGGCGATGGCGTGCGTTCGGGCAGGGACATGCTGTAACCCAGCCCGTCGCGCGCCACCTCCAGCACCCCGGCATGACGCGTCGCGAACCGTACCCGCTGACACATGGTGTCGGACGACAGCACGACATGCCCGCTTGCCAGCGTGGCGTGGCCGCACATTTCCACCTCGTCACCAGGCGTGAACCAACGCAGCTCGAAATCCGCCTCCGCGCCGTCCAGCGGAACGAGAAAGGCGGTTTCCGACAGGTTGTTCTCCTGCGCGATGGCGAGCAGCGTGGCATCGTCCAACCACGACCCCAGCATCATCACCGCCGCCGGATTTCCCGTGAATGCCGCATCGGCAAAAGCGTCGACCTGGGTGAAGGGAATGCGCATCAATATCCCACGCGCTTGCCGAACCAGTGCGGAGTCACGTCCGCCTCGACCAGCGGATTGTCGGTGTCGACATGGCCTTCGGGATCGAGATGGATCAGAACTTCGACCTTGGGAAAGGCACGGCGCAGCGCACGCTCGACCCCCTCGACCACGTCATGCGCGGCGGCCACCGTCATGTCGCGGTCGACCTCCATATGGAATTGCGCAAAGTCGTGGCTTCCCGAACGGCGCGTGCGGAAATCGTGAATGCCCTTCAGCCCCGGCTGGCGTGCAGCGACATCCAGGAACGCGGCGCGCTGGTCGTCGGACCATTCCTTGTCCATCAACTGGTCGATCGCGGTCGAGGACGCCTGGAACGCGCCCCAGGCGAGCCACAGCGCGATGGCGATGCCGAAGATCGGGTCCGCGCCGTGCCAGCCGAAATACTGGTCCAGCACCATCGCGACGATCACCGATCCGTTGAGCAGCACGTCCGACTGGTAATGGACGTTATCCGCCAGGATCGCGACCGATCCGGTGCGGCGGATGACGCTGCGCTGATAGGCGAGCAGCAGCATCGTCGCCAGGATCGCCACCACCGAGATGCCGATGCCGAACTCCGCGTCCGAGGTGGGATTGTCCGCCCCCAGCGCCATGACCGCGCGCCAGGCGATTCCCGCCGCCGAGGCGGTGATGAGCGCGACCTGAAACAGCGCCGCCAACGCCTCCGCCTTGCCATGGCCGAAACGATGGTCATGGTCCGCCGGAGTGGCCGCCAGCCGGACGCCGTACAGCGTCACCAGGCTGGCGAGCAGGTCGAGCGCGGTGTCGGCGAGCGACCCCAGCATCGCGACCGATCCCGTCCGCCAGGCGGCAAAGCCCTTCAACGCCAGCAGGAACAGCGCCATCGCGACGCTGGCCAGCGCCGCCTTGGTGGCGAGCGGAATGACCTTCTTTCGTTCGTCCTGGGTCACGGGAACAGCAGTCCCTCGTCCCAACCGCCCTCGCCGGTGCGGATGAAGACACGCCGCTCATGCAGGCGGTGTTCGCGATCCAGCCAGAATTCGATCCGCTGCGGCGTCACGCGGTATCCGCCCCAATGCGGCGGACGCGGCACTTCGCCGCCCTCGAACCGGGCGCGCACCTCTTCGAACCGCGCCTCGAACGTCTCGCGACGGTCGAGCGGGCGAGACTGGTCCGACGCCCAGGCACCCAGTTGCGAATCCCGGTGCCGGCTGGCGAAATAGGCGTCCGACTCGGCGTCGGTGACGCGGGACACCGGTCCCTCGATCCGGATTTGCCGACGCAGCGACTTCCAGTGAAACAGGAGCGCGGCCTTGCTGCCCTCGCCAAGGTCTTGCGCCTTGCGACTCTCGCGATTGGTGTAGAACACGAATCCGCGGGCATCATGCCCCTTCAACAGAACCATGCGGACCGAGGGCTGTCCGGTCGCATCGACCGTCGCAAGTGCCATCGCGTTGGAATCGTTGATTTCGCTCAGACGCGCTTCGGCAAACCAGGTGTCGAACAGGGCAAAGGGATCGTCGGCCATGCGCGCGTCCATACGCCTGTGGGATCGGAAAACCAATGTCGGGAACGGAAACGCTGAGTCCGTCATTGGACCATCAACGCAACGGAGAAATTTCGAATGCCCGCACGCGCTTACTGGCAGGGTCAGATACGCCTCGCGCTGGTGTCGATTCCGGTTGAGCTCTACCCCGCCACCAAGAGCGGCGCGACCATCCAGTTCAAGCAGATCCACGAACCCAGCGGCAAGCCGATCCATTACGAAAAGGTGGTCAACGACATTGGCCCGGTCGATACTGACGAGATCGTAAAGGGCTACCAGGTTGCCAAGGGCGATTATGTCCTGCTCGACCAGGACGAGATCGACGCGGTCAAGCTGGAGTCGAAGAAGACGCTCGAGCTGACCCGCTTCGTCGACGCCAGTGAGATCAACGTCCTCTATTATGAACGCCCCTATTTCGTCGTCCCCGCCGACGACCTGGCCGAGGAAGCCTTTATCGTCCTGCGCGAGGCATTGAAGCGGACGGGCAAGGTCGGGCTGGGCCAGCTGGCGCTCAGGGGCCGCGAATATATCGTCTCGCTTCGGCCGTGCGGGCGCGGGCTGATCCTGGAGACGCTGCGCTACGCCGATGAGGTGAACAAGGCGCAAGGGTATTTCAGCGACATCGGCGATGCCAAGCCCGATGCCGAATTGCTCGATCTGGCCGAGGCGCTGATCGAGAAGAAGTCCGGTCCCTTCGACCCCAAGCAGTTCCACGATCATTATGTCGAGGCGCTGCACCGCCTGATCGAGCGCAAGCGCAAGGCCAAGGGCAAGAAGATCATCGAGGAGGAGGATGACGCGCCGTCCAAGTCGGGCGGCAATGTCGCCGACCTGATGGCCGCGCTGAAACAGTCGATGGAGACCGGCGAAACGCGCAGCCGTTCGCGCAAGGCTCCGGTTAAGGCTGCTCGCAAAACGCCCGCGAAGAAGACCACCCGCAAAGCCCCGGCGCGCAAACATGGCTGACCCGCTCGAACGCTATAACGCCAAGCGCGACTTCACCCGCACCGCCGAGCCGGCGGGCACGCTCGAGCCCGGCCAGGGCAACAGCTTCATGGTGCAGAAGCATGACGCCACCCGGCTGCACTGGGATTTCCGGCTGGAAGTGGACGGCGTGCTCAAAAGCTGGGCCGTCACGCGCGGGCCGAGCCTGGACCCCGACGAAAAGCGGCTGGCGGTGCGGACCGAGGATCATCCGCTGTCCTATGCGACGTTCGAGGGGACCATTCCGGCGGGCGAATATGGCGGCGGGACGGTGATGCTGTGGGATCGCGGCACCTGGTCGCCGGTCGCGGGCAAGAGCGCCAAAGACCTTGAGGACGGGCATCTCCATTTCATTCTGGATGGCGAGCGGATGAAGGGCGAATGGCTGCTCGTCCGCATGAAACCCAGGGGCAAGGAGAAGCGCGAGAACTGGCTGCTCCGCAAGGTCGCGGATGCCCATGCCGGGGGCACCGACACGCTGACCGATCAGGCGCTGACCAGCGTCTCGACCGGGCGGACCATGGCGCAGATCGCGGAGGGGAAGCCGGCGAAGAAGGCGCCCGCCAAAAAGGCGAAGGCGCCGCCGCGCAAGGCAAAGGCGGCGAAGGGCGCGCTACCGGAGTTTCACCCCCCGGCGCTATGCACTTTGGTCGATCAGGTTCCCGCGGGAAATGGCTGGCTGCACGAGATCAAATATGACGGCTATCGCGCGCTGATCGCGGTCGGCGGCGGCAAGGCGCAGGTCTTCACCCGCAGCGGGCTGGACTGGAGCGAGAAATTCCCCGGCATCGTCGCGGCGGCCGCCGAACTGCCCGTCACCGCCGCGCTGATCGACGGCGAGATCGTCGCATTCAAGGATGGGCGACCCGACTTTTCGACCCTGAAGGACGCGATCGGCAGCGACCGGCCAATGAGCCTGTTCGCCTTCGACCTGCTATCGCTCGACGGCGAAGACCTGACCGACCTGCCGCTGGTCCAGCGCAAGGAGCGACTGCGCGCGATCATCCCCAAGGGCGACGAGACGATCCAGTTCGCCGAGCATATCACCGGGTCGGGTGAGGCGCTGTTCGACAAGCTATGCGCCGAGGGGCTCGAGGGCGTCGTCTCCAAACGCGCCGACAGCCGCTATCCGTCAGCGCGCAGTCGCGACTGGTTGAAGATCAAATGCCTGAAGCGGCAGGAATTCGTGATCGTCGGCTGGCTCCCCTCCGACAAGGCGCGACGCGGGTTGAAGTCGCTCCTGCTGGGCGTGAATCGCGACGGCAAGCTGGCCTATGTCGGCAAGGTCGGCACCGGCTTCACCCAAGACCGCATGGCCGAGCTACGGCAGCTCCTCGACGCCCGCGCACGCAAGACCGCACCCGTCGAGGCGCCGCGCGCGATGGTACGCGGCGCGCATTGGGTGCGCCCCGATCTGGTCGCCGAAATCGCCTTTACCGAGACGACACCCGACGGCCTGCTCCGCCATCCCAGCTTCATCGGCCTGCGCGAGGACAAACCCGCCGAGCAGGTGGTCGAGGAACGCCCTGCCCCCGCGCCCCCCGCCAAGGACAGCGACGTCGCCATCTCCCATCCCGAGCGGGTGATCTTCCCCGACAGCACGCTGACCAAGGGCGATCTGGCCGATTATGTCGCGACGGTCGCCCCGCTGATGCTGCCCTGGGTCGCGCACCGGCCGGTAAGTCTGGTCCGCTGTCCGCAGGGTCGGGCGCGGGCGTGCTTCTTCCAGAAGCATGACGCGGGCAGCTTCGGGCCGCATGTCCACTCCGTGCCCATCAAGGAAAAGGACGGCGGCACCGAGCCCTATCTCTATGTCGAGGATGCCGATGGCCTGCGCGCCTGCATCCAGATGGGGTCGATCGAGTTCCACGGCTGGGGTTCGTCCATCGCGACGTTGGAACAGCCAGACCGGATGATCTTCGACCTCGATCCCGACCCGTCGGTGACCTTCTACGATGTGAAGCGCGCCGCCGTCCATATCCATGACCAGCTCGCCGAACTGGGGCTCACCAGCTTTGCGATGCTGTCGGGGGGCAAGGGCGTGCATGTCGTCGTGCCGCTGACTCCGGATGCGGCATGGCCGGCCGTGTCGAATTTCGCCGAGCGCTTCGCCAAGGCACTGGCACAAGGCGATTCTGACCGCTTCGTCGCGGTGGCGACCAAGGCCAAGCGCAAGGGGCGCATCTTCGTCGACTGGCTGCGCAACCAGCGCGGTGCGACCGCCGTCATGCCCTATTCGGCGCGCGCGCGGGCGGGTGCGCCGGTTGCGGCCCCGGTGGCATGGCGCGAGCTGGACGGGATCGATACGGCGGCGCGCTGGACGATCCGCGACGGCGACGAACTGGTCACGCGCGCGGGCAGCGCCGCCATGCGCGGTTGGGGCGTTGCCGACCAAATCCTGCCCGACCTGTAATCGCCTGTTGCAACCTGGGGCCGATGCGGCGATTTTCCGCCGCGATGGACCCCTCCGAGGACAGCCCCGCACAGGCCGCCGCCTGGATCGACGCCTATCGCGACGCCGCCGCGGGGGCGGACGTGCTGGCGGGATCGCATGATCCGGCGGCCTGGGCCGCGATGCTGGAGGAGCTGGCTGCCGTCGCTAGCAACCTGGCCCATGCGCGCGAGCGGGTGCAACGCCATGCGGCCGACATCGGCACCGGCTTTCGCATCATCGGCGAAACCGACGAGCGACCCTGGCCCGTATCCCCCGTCCCGCTGCTGATCGACACCGCCGAATGGGCGGGGATCGAGGCGGGCGTGACCCAGCGCGCCGCGCTGCTCGAAACGATCCTGGCCGATCTCTACGGCCCCGGCGATCTGGTCGCGCAGGGGCATGTTCCCGCCGCCTTGGCGACCGGCAGCCCCTATTTCCTACGCCCCATGGTCGGGGTGACGCCGCCGGGCGGCCATCATTTGAGCTTCGTCGCCTTCGATCTGGCGCGCGGGCCGGACGGCGAATGGCGGGTGCTGGCCGACCACCTGCGCAACCCGGCGGGCGCGGGCTATGCGCTGGAGAACAGGCTGGCGGTCAGCCGGACGCTGGGCGGCCTGCAAAATCGGTTGAACGTGCAGCGGCACGCGCCCTTTTTCGCCGCCTTTCGCGCCGGACTCGCCTCTCAGTGCCGCCGCGCCGATCCGCGCATCGGCCTCCTCACGCCCGGCCGCTTCAACCCCAGCTATCCCGAACAGGCGCATCTGGCGCGCTATCTGGGGCTGTTGCTCGTTGAGGGCGCCGACCTCGCCGCGATCGAGGGGCAAGTCTATGTCCGCACCGTCGCGGGGCTCAAGCGGATCGATGCGCTGTGGCGGCGGCTCGATCCGCGGATGCTCGACCCGCTGGCCTTCGACAGCCATTCGCAGATCGGGGTGCCCGGCCTGATCGACGCTTATGTCGGGGGGCAGGTGGTGATCGCCAATGCGCCGGGTGCAGGCGCGCTGGAAAGCCCGGCTTTTTCCGCCTTCCTGCCGGTGCTGGCCAATCAGTTGCTCGGCGAGCCGCTCAAGCTGCCCAATATCGCGACCTGGTGGTGCGGCGGCTCGACGCAGGCCGCGCATGTCGCCGAGCATCTCGACCAGTTGCTGATCGCCCCCGCCTTCGGCCCCACGCCGCTGGGGCTGCCCGATGGCGCGCGGCCGGGATCGAGCCTGTCGCCCGGCGAGCGCGCCGCGCTGCTGGACGACATGGCCAAGCGCCCGCAGGATTATGTCGGGCAGGAGATGGTGCGCCTGTCGACGATGCCCGTCGTCATCGGGGACCGGCTGGAGCCGCGCCCCTTCACCTTGCGCGTTTTCGCTGCGCGCGATGGCGAGGGGCAATGGGGCGTCTTGCCCGGCGGCTTCGGTCGGATCGGCGACCATCCGGAGGCGACCGCCGCCATGATCGGCGAAGGGCTATGGTCGGCCGATGTCTGCATCCATGGGCCGGAGCCGGTTTCGCCCGTGTCGCTCCTCGCCGACCCCGATTCGCTGCATGTCCGGCGCAATCCGGGGACGCTGCCCAGCCGGGTGGCGGACAATTTCTACTGGCTGGGCCGTTATTTGGAGCGGGGCGAGGCGCTGCTCGCCGCGATCCGCGTCATGCTGGGCAATTCGATCGACGTGGACGGCGGCGCCGCGCTGGACACGCGCACCGTCGGACGGCTGGTCGGCCTCATCACCGGGGGGGGCGCCGCCCCGCATCCCGACAGCCTGCACCGCGCCGCCCTGACCCAGTTCGCGCGCACCGCGATGGAGGATGAAGGCTGGCACTCGGTCGCCCGCATCAACCGGCTGGCACGCGGGATCAGCGAGGGGTCGCGCGACCGCCTGTCCGCCGACATGGTGCGGTTGCTGGAGGCCCCCTTCCCCAGCCATGCCGGGATGCTCGATCGCGCGGGCTCGCTCCAGCGCCGCTACGCCGCCATTGCCGGGCTGTCGGCCGAACATATGGTGCGCACCGCCGCCTGGCGCTTTCACGATCTCGGTCGCCGGGTGGAGCGCGCCATCGCCGTCGCGCGTGCGACCCGGCTGTTCGGCATGGCGGGCGCGTCGGCGGATGACCTGTCCACCCTGCTCGACCTCGCCAACAGCCAGATCAGCTATCGCCAGCGTTATCCGACCGGCCTGGCTCGCATCGCGGTGGTCGACCTCGTCGCGCTCGATCCCAACAATCCGCGCGCGCTGGCCTATCAGGCCGCGCGCATCGCCGATTGCCTGTCGCGCCTGCCGGTCCTGTCCGACGACGACATGGCCGAGCCGCAACAGGCGCAGGCGATCGCGATCCGCGCCGCGATCGAGACGGCGGACGCGCGCACGCTCGATGCTGACACGCTGGGCGATGTCGAACGGCGGCTGGGCCTGCTGTCCGAGGCGATTGCACGCCGCTATTTCCTGCAAGGGGCAGAACCTTTGCGCGCTGGCGGATTGACGCTCGCATGATCTACGACATCCGCCACATCACCCGCTTCGATTACGGCGCGCAGGTTAAATATGCGCGCTGCAATCTGCGACTGAAACCCATCGACTGGCCCGGCCAGAGGCTGGAGGCTTACGACCTGATCGTCGAGCCGGTCGGCCGCACCCGTTCGGCCCATGCCGAGGCGGGGCTGGCGCATGTCACCAGGCTGGTGGTCGACCGGCCGGTGCGCAGCCTGACCATCGAGAGCCGCGCACGCATGGTCGTCGACCGGCCGGTGCCGATGCCCTCGCCGAACGACCCGACGCTGGCCGAGGTCTCCGCGCTCGCCCGGTCGAGCCGCGACCTGTCGGCGGCGGGACCAGCCAATTACATTTTCCCATCACCGCTGATCCCGCTCGACCCCGCCATCGCCGAATGGTGCGCCGCCGACCTGTCGCCCGAGCGCGGCGCACTGGAGGCCGGGTTCGCGCTCGCCAACCGCATCCAGCGCGAATTCGCCTTCGACCCCGCCGCCACCTTGGTCGACACGCCCCCGGCGGAGGCTTTTCGCCAGCGGCGCGGCGTCTGCCAAGACTTCGCGCAGATCATGATTACGGGTTTGCGCGCCGCGGGCATCCCGGCGGCCTATGCCTCGGGCTATATCCGCACCCTGCCGCCTCCGGGCCAGGCGCGGCTGGTCGGGGCGGACGCGACCCATGCCTGGGTGCTGATCTGGGGCGGGCCGGACCATGGCTGGGTCGGCGTCGATCCGACCAACGGCATCTGGATGGCGGGCGACCATATCATCGTCGCGGTGGGGCGCGACTATGCCGAGATCGCGCCGGTCGACGGCGTGGTGCTGGGCTCGGGCGCGCAGAAGATGGAGGTCAGCGTCGATGTCGCGCCGATGGAGGAGATGGTGGCGGGGTAGCTCGCCACCCTCCGTTCGCACTGAGCGAAGTCGAAATGCACGCTCTGCGCTTCGCCGCAAGCGTTTTCCCCTGGCCTTCGCCTTCGCTCAGGCTGAACGGGGGGTGGGGTTAGCCCTCTTCCGTCACCGCATTGGGATTGTCCTTGTCCGGGTCCGGGTGCCCGCCTTTCCCATGATAGGCCGCCCCGCTCTGACCGCCGTGGAAATCGCCTTCGCGCTCGGGCACGCCCTCGTAACCGCCACCCTGGCTTTCGCCGCCATGTTTGCCGGGCGCGTCCGACACGCCATCGGGAGCGCCCTTCTTGCCGTCGTTTCCGGTCGCCTGCATCGGCTGGGTCATGATCCGTCTCCTTCTGTCGGCTCAACGCATGGGGAACGGATTGCGCTCCGGCACGGACTTCCCCACATAGATCGGTAATACACTGCCAACGGGGAACAGAGTGGCCGATCCATATCAGACGCTGGGCGTGAGCCGCACGGCCAGCGAAGCCGATATCAAGAAAGCCTATCGCAAGCTGGCGAAGGAACTGCATCCCGATCGCAACAAGGACAATCCGAAAGCGGCGGAGAAGTTCAGCCAGGTCACCAACGCCTATGACCTGCTGAACGACAAGGACAAGCGCGCCCGGTTCGACCGGGGCGAGATCGATGGCGACGGCAACCCCAGCTCGCCCTTCGGCTATGGCGGCGGCTTCGGCGGGGCCACGGGTCCGCGTCCCGGCGCCGGCGGCAGCGGCGGCTTTCGTCAGCAATTCGATTTCGGCGGTGAGGGCGCCGATATGTCCGATATCTTCGAAGGGATGTTCGGCGGTGCCGGGCGTGGCGGTTTCTCAGGGAGCTTTGGCGGGTTCGGACGGGGCCGCTCCGCCGCCAAGGGTGCGAACACCGCTTATGCCCTGCGCGTGCCCTTTGTCGACGCCGCGACGCTCAGTCCGCAGCGTATCACCCTGGGCGATGGCAAGACGATCGATCTGAAACTGCCCGCCGGGGTGGAAAGCGGCACGCAGATGCGGCTGGGCGGCAAGGGCGAGCCAGGCCCGGGCGGGGCCGGTGATGCGATCATCACCATCGAGGTCGTCCCCCATGCCTTTTTCACGCGCGACGGCGATGATGTCCGCCTCGACCTGCCGATCAGCCTGACCGAGGCGGTGCTGGGCGGGCAGGTGAAGGCGCCGACCGTCGAGCGCCCGGTCATGCTGACCGTGCCCAAGGGCACCAGCTCGGGCAAGACGCTGCGCCTGAAGGGCAAGGGCTTTCACAAGAAGGATGGCGGGCGCGGCGATCAGCTTATCACGCTGATCATCGACATCCCCGCCGATGATGCCGCATTGCAACGCTTCGCCACCGAATGGACCGACGGCAGGAACCCGAGAGCCGCCATGGGCGTCTGATCGCTTCATGAGCGATGCGAACGGCCTGACCCCAGAAGAACGCGCACACCATCGGGGCAAGGCCCGTACCCGGCTGGATCGGCAGTTCGCCAAGGTCCGGCCGGGCTCCTATGCCTTCGAGGTCCTGAAACGAACCAGCCTGGGCGTGTTCAACGATGGATTCATCCATGCCGGGAACCTCGCCTATCTGGCGTTGATGACGCTGTTTCCCTTCTTCATCACCACCGCCGCGCTGCTGTCGCTGTTTGGGCAGAGCAACGAGACGCAACATGCGGTGGAGAGCTTCCTCCACGTCCTGCCCCCCGATGTCAGCGACCTGTTGCGCAAGCCGATCGGCGACGTGCTGGCGGCGCGTACCGGATCGCTGCTCTGGCTGGGTGGTTTGGTGGGCCTGTGGACGGTGGGAGGCTTCATCGAGACGATCCGCGACATCTTCCACCGCGCTTACGGCGTGAAGGCGACGGCCGCCTTCTGGAAATCGCGGCTGTCCTCGACGCTGGTCATGATCGCGTCGGTAATCGTCGCGCTGCTGTCCTTCCTGGCGGCCGGTATCCTGACGGCGGCCGAGCAGTTCATCTATCGCCTCGTCCCCTTCTCGCAGGACGTGGCGGGCTGGGTCGGCCTGTCGCGGATGATCCCCGGCGTCGTCATGTTCGGCGCGCTCTACCTGCTCTTCTATTCGGTCACGCCCGGCAAATATCGCGAGAGCGACTGCCCGAAATGGCCCGGCGCGCTGTTCACCGCTGCGTGGTGGGTCAGCATGACCGCGCTCCTGCCCTGGGCATTGTCGCAACTGGGCGGGTACGACCTGACCTATGGCAGCCTGGCGGGTGTCGTCGTCATGCTGTTGTTCTTCTATCTGATCGGTTTGGGCCTGGTTTTCGGCGCGCATTTGAACGCGGCACTGGCGGAACCCCCCGAACCGGCGCTAGAGAGGGCGATTGATGGAAGTGAACCGGCAGGAGCGGTAACGGCGTGAACGGATTGATGGCAGGCAAGCGGGGGCTCATCATGGGCCTGGCCAATGACAAATCGCTGGCCTGGGGCATCGCCAAGCAGCTTTCGGAGGCGGGCGCGGAGCTCGCCTTTTCGTATCAGGGCGCGGCGATGGAAAAGCGGGTCCGCCCGCTGGCCGAACAGCTGGGCGTGGCGCGCCTGTTCGACTGCGATGTGGCCGAGATGGAGTCGCTCGATAAGCTGTTCGCCGATCTGAAGGCGGAATGGCCGACGATCGACTTCGTCGTCCATGCCATCGGTTTCTCGGACAAGTCACAGCTGCGCGGGCGTTATTACGACACCACGCTCGACAATTTCCTGATGACCATGAACATCTCGGCCTATTCGCTGGTCGCCGTCGCCCAGCGCGCGCGCCAGATGATGCCCGAGGGTGGCTCGATCCTGACGCTGACCTATTACGGCGCGGAAAAGGTCATCCCGCACTACAACGTCATGGGCGTGGCCAAGGCGGCGCTGGAAACCAGCGTGAAGTATCTCGCGGTCGACCTCGGCCCCGAGAATATCCGCATCAACGCCATCTCGGCTGGCCCGATCCAGACGCTGGCCGCGCGCGGCATCGGCGACTTCAACTATATCCTCAAGTGGAACGAGCTGAACTCGCCGCTGCGTCGCACCGTGACGATCGAGGATGTGGGTGGCGCGGGCCTGTACATGCTGTCCGACCTGTCGTCGGGCGTCACGGGTGAGATTCACCATGTCGACGCCGGGTATAACGTCATCGGCATGAAGGCCGAGGACGCGCCGGACATCGCGCTGGCGTAAGGCAAAATCCTCCCCGGCACGGGGAGGTGGCAGCGCGCAGCGCTGACGGAGGGGGGCTTCCTCATAGGACTTGCCCAGCGGCGCCCCCCCTCCACCACCGCTTTGCGGTGGTCCCCCTCCCCGTACCGGGGAGGATACAACATTATCTATCGCGCCTTGCGCCCCGGCGACGCTAAAGACGAGCCCATGTCCGACCAGCCTATCGCCGCCATCACCATCCGCCCAGCCCGCGGCGAAGACGTCGCCGCGCTCGACGCGCTGCTTGTCGCCAGCTTCCCCGCCCCCGCCGAAGCCACTTTGGTCCGCGACCTGTGCGTGGAAGGCAACATGGTGCTGATGCTGGTCGCGATCGACGAGGGCACGGACGGCCTGATCGGCGCGATCGCGTTCAGTCGGATGGCCGTCGAAATCGGCGGCAAGCCGATCAACGCCGTCGCCCTCGCCCCCATCGCCATTGCGCGCGACTGGCGGCAGCAGGGCGTCGGCGAGGCTTTGGTCGCGGCCGGGCTCGAACGGCTGGAGAAGGAAGGCGTCGTCTTGTGCTTCGCGCTGGGCGATCCGGCCTTTTACGGCCGCTTCGGCTTTGCCGCCGATGTGGCGAGCGGTTTCGACAGTCCTTATGCGGGCGCGTATTTCCTTGCCGCCCCGCTGCAGGGCGGCCTGATCCCCTGCGGCGTGCGCGGGGCCGCCACACATGCGCCGGCCTTTGCCCGGCTGGGAGATGCTGCGTGAGCTTCAATACGTTCGGCCGCCTGTTCCGCTTCACCACCTGGGGCGAGAGCCACGGCCCGGCGCTGGGCGCGGTCGTCGACGGGTGCCCGCCGGGGATCGCGCTGTCGGAGCAGGACATCCAGCCCTGGCTCGACAAGCGCCGCCCCGGCACCAGCCGCTTCACCACCCAACGCCGCGAGCCCGATCAGGTCCGCATCCTGTCCGGCGTATTCGAAGGCCGCACCACCGGCACCCCGATCAGCCTGATGATCGAGAATGTCGACCAGCGGTCCAAGGACTATGGCAACGTCGCGCTCGCCTATCGCCCCGGCCATGCCGATTATGCCTATGACGCCAAATACGGCTTTCGCGATTATCGCGGCGGCGGGCGTTCCTCGGCGCGCGAGACGGCGGCGCGGGTCGCGGCAGGCGCGGTGGCCCGCGCGGTGATCCCCCAGGTCCGGATTCGCGCCTGGGTCGAGTCGATCGCCGGCGACCGGATCGATTATGAGGCGTTCGACGATGCGCAGATCGACGCTAACCCCTTCTTCTGCCCCGACCGCGCCGCCGCGCAGCGCTGGGAAGCGATCGTCGACGGCGCGCGCAAGTCCGGCTCGTCGGTCGGCGCGGTCGTCGCCTGCGAGGCGACCGGGGTGCCCGCAGGTTGGGGGGCGCCGCTTTATGCCAAGCTGGACAGCGAACTCGCCTCGGCCTGTATGAGCATCAATGCGGTCAAGGGCTTCGAAATCGGCGATGGTTTTGCCGCCGCCGCGCTGACCGGCGAGCAGAATGCCGACCCGATGCGCGCTGGCAATGGCGGCCCGCGCTTTCTGGCCAACCATGCGGGCGGCATCGCGGGCGGCATCGCCACCGGCCAGCCCGTCACGATGCGCGTCGCCTTCAAGCCGACCAGCTCGATCCTGACCCCCGTCGACACCATCACCCGCACCGGCGAGGAAACCCAGATCGCCACCAAGGGCCGCCACGACCCCTGCGTCGGCATTCGCGGCGTTCCCGTGGTTGAAGCGATGGTCGCATGGGTTTTAGCCGATCAGGCGTTGCTTCATCGCGGTCAATGTGGTTGACTGACGGAACGGACGTTCTCCTGCCTCGTTAACCATTGCGAGAATAAAGCAGGAGAGAATCAATGCGTTACATTCATGTGATCGCAGCCGCCGCCCTTGTCATCCCCGCTGCGGGCTTTGCCCAGGTATCGGGCGGCACGACTGGCGGCATGTCGGGACAGACCACCACGCCGGGCCAGACGATGCCGGGGCAGATGCCGGGCCAGACGGGCACCATGCCCGGTCAGACCATGGGCCAGCCGGGTGACACGATGAGCACGACGCCGAGCACGACGACCCGCTCGACGACGCGCAGCAAGAGCCGCAGCCGGACGACCACGCCGGACAGCACGGTCAACACTCCCTCGACCACGCCGGACGCTACCGGGTCCTCGACCACGACCGGCAGCGGCACGCTGGGCAGCGATCCCACGACCAGCGGTTCGATGGGCAGCGGCACCACCGGCGGCACCACGACCCCGCCGGGCAGCAGCGGCGGCATGTAATCCCTTTCGGGTTCGTCACGACGGGAAAGGCCCGGTCGCGAAAGCGGCCGGGCCTTTTGCGTGTCGCGATGAAAGGGCCAAGGGAAACCCGCCAACGAAAAAGGCCCCGACTCTCGCCGGGGCCTCCATGATCAGTCCGCAAACGGATCGCGAACCAGGATCGTATCCTCGCGCTCCGGGCTGGTCGACACCAGCGCCACGGGGCAGCGGATCAACTCCTCGATCCGCCGGATATATTTGATCGCCTGTGCGGGCAGATCGGCCCAGCTGCGCGCACCCGCCGTCGACTCCTGCCAGCCCTCCATCGTCTCATAGACGGGGACGACCTTGGCCTGATCCGCCGCATGGGTCGGGTAATAGTCGAGCGTCTCGTCGCCCAGCTTATAGCCGACGCAGATCTTAACCTCGTCGAACCCGTCGAGCACGTCGATCTTGGTCAGTGCGATACCGGTGATGCCGCCGACCGCCGCCGACTGGCGCACCAGCACCGAGTCGAACCAGCCGCAGCGGCGCTTGCGGCCGGTGACGGTGCCGAACTCATGACCGCGCTCGCCCAGACGCTGGCCGGTCTCGTCCTCCAGCTCGGTCGGGAACGGACCCGAGCCGACGCGGGTGGTATAGGCCTTGGCGATGCCCAGCACGAAGCCGACGCCCGACGGCCCCAGCCCCGAACCGCCCGCCGCCGCACCCGCGATGGTGTTGGACGAGGTAACGAAGGGATAGGTGCCGTGATCGATGTCGAGCAGCACGCCCTGCGCGCCCTCGAACAGGATGCGCTTGCCGCTGGCGCGCGCTTCGTTCAGGTCGCGCCATACCGGCTTGGCGAAGGGCAGTACGAAATCCGCGATTTCGCGCAGATCGGCCAGCAGGCGCTCGCGATCAATCGGCGGCTCGCCGAACCCGGCGCGCAGCGCGTCATGGTGTGCGCACAGGCGGTCGAGTTGCGGCCCCAGATCATCCAGATGCGCCAGATCGCACACGCGGATCGCGCGACGGCCGACCTTGTCCTCATAGGCCGGGCCGATGCCGCGCCGCGTGGTGCCGATCTTGCCCGCGCCGCTGGCATCCTCGCGCAGACCGTCCAGGTCGCGGTGGATCGGCAGGATCAGCGGGCAGTTGTCGGCGATGCGCAGCGTCTCAGGGGACGCCTGGACACCCTGTTCGCCAAGACGCTCGATCTCGGCCTTCAGCGCCCAGGGGTCGAGGACGACGCCGTTGCCGATGACGCTGGGGGTGCCGCGCACGATGCCCGAGGGAAGCAGCGACAGCTTGTAGACATTCTCGCCGACGACCAGCGTGTGACCGGCATTATGCCCGCCCTGGAAGCGCACGACCATGTCGGCGCGCTCGGCCAGCCAGTCGACGATCTTGCCCTTGCCCTCGTCGCCCCATTGCGCGCCGATGACTGCTACATTTGCCATGGATGCTATGCTCCGCCTGCCGGACGGACCCCATGCGCCCTTCGACAGGACTCGGCGGATGGGGGTTTCCAATAATGTGCGGGGCGCGCCTAGCGGGACGCGCCCCCGTATGTCAACCGGCGATGGCCGTTGGCTGGCCGTCGCTAAGGATATGGGTGCAGAGCTGCGCCTGGGGCGTGTCGCCCGCCTCCAACGCCTGCACCGTCACCCAGCCCTGCGCACGAAGCGACGCACCGGTTTCCGGCGCGGTGCCATGGGGCAGGAACAACCGCCGCCGCTCGGTCGGCGGGGCGGTCGCGACGATGGCGTCGGCATAGAGCGAGAAGCCGGTGGCCTTCTCCTCCGCGCCATTCTCGTGGAAAATGGTATAGGTGCCGCCCCGCCCGACCTCGCGCGGGGGGCCGGCGACGAACAGCGAGAAGCCCAGCCAGCTCTGGAACTCGAAGCCATGCCGCTCGGTCGGGTCGAGCGTCATCGCCACCCCCTCGCCCAGCGCGGCGGCGATCGCCTCCAGCGCGTCGAGACGACTGGCCAGCACGCCCTGACGGTCAAAGGCGCGCAGCCGTTCCATGGCGGTCGCGAACGGCCCGGCCGCCTCGACCAGCGGGAGGTATTCGGGCGCGATCGCCGCGACCCCGCCCGCATCCTTGGCGTCCAGCCTATCGCGTAAGGCAGTCACCTGCTCGGCGGCGACGGGCAGCGGCCCGGCGGCGAGCAGGTCCACCAGATCGGGCAGCGTGAAGTCGATCGAGATGCCGGTCGTCCCTGCCGCGACCAAAGCCTCGACCGCGACGCGCACCACTTCGGTGGCGGCCGCCGTCGAATCGAGCCCGATCAGTTCGGCGCCGATCTGCCGCCACTCACGCGCAGGCGCCAGTTCGGAGCCGCGCAGGCGGACGACGGTGCCAGCATAGGACAGCCGAACCGGGCGCGGGTGATGCCCCATGCGGGTAGCCGCGATGCGCGCCACCTGCGCGGTCAGGTCGGGCCTGATGGCAAGCGTGCGCTGCGACACCGGATCGACGAAGCGTACCGCATCATGCAGGCCGCCCGCCTTCAACCGCGAACCCAGCGCCTCGGCGAACTCGATCGACGGCGGATCGGCGCGCTCATAGCCATGCAGCCGCGCCGCCTCCAGCACCCGCGCCTCGACCGACGCGGCGGCGTCGGCATAGGGGGGAAGACGGTCGTGATAGCCTTCGGGAAGGAGCGCGGTCATCGGGTCTTCTCCAAAAGGCCGGCGCGGACGATGGACGAGCGGATCACGCGGTAAAGGCCCTACTGTTCGTTTTGCCGCCCGCGGGCAGGCGCGGTGCGTGATTGGTCATTCATGGTATCGCCGTCAACCTCGTTCACGGTCCGGCAGGCACGGCAGGAACCTTCCGGAGGCGCAACGACTTTACATCCCAATTATCATACTCATGGCGACATTTGAGAAACAGGGATCATTATCTTGAAAACGCATTCGGATTACGCGCTGCCCGATCCATCGGGGCTCCTTCCCGATCGGCCGATCGCGGTCCGGCATCCGGGTTTTGCCGATCATCGGAAGATGCCGTTCCTAGGCCTCATCTTCCTGGCCTTCTTTCTGGGCGTCGGGATTTCGGCGCTGCCCGGCCTCTATTCCGATTACCGCATCCTGCGCGCGCCGGTCGAGGTCAGCGACGCCGAGATCAGCAACGCCGGATGTCGTTCGCGCAAGCTCAGCATCAATTGTAAGGCGGATATCCTTTATCGCCGGGACGGCACGAGCCAGACCCGGTCAGTGTCCTTCTCCTTCGTCGAGCCGGGCTTCCGCGAATATGAAAGCGTGGTCCTCGCGGAGCGGGGCAATCCGGACAATCTTACCCTGTCGCTGGCTATCGAGAAGTTCTGGAATCGGCTCACCGGCGCGCTGGGCATGATGGCCCTGTTCGGCATCCTGGGCGTCTACATGCTACGTCGCTATGGTCAGCTTTCGGCAACGATAAAGGCATTCAAGCAGCCCGCCATCCTGCAACCCGTCTGGGCGCGCGTCACCCACCGTGCCGACAAACGCGGCACTTCGCGCATTACCTACGCGGCGATCGGAACCCCTAACAATGCTGCCGTTGTCAGTGACATCGGCAAGACCGAGACGGCATGGATCCATTACGATCCGGTCCAGGATGAGACCTTCACCCTGGCGGCGGTGCATCCACATGCGCCCTTCCCCGCCCTGCTGGATGAACAGATGGAGCGACTCGACCTCAACTTGGACGAGGCGGCCAAGGCCCGCGCGCGCCGAGACGCGCTGCTTTCACCAGAACCGGTAGAGTAACGGACGGGGGGCCTAGCGCCTCATTTCTTATCGAGTTGGGTCAGCCCATCACTGCTTTCCGCCTGCAGATAGCACTTCGCTCCTGGCGGGCATCACGGCGTCAGCCCAAGCCCTTCGCGCCATTCGCCAAGCCATGCTTGGTGCAGGCGAAGCGCCTCGACTGAAACCCAAGACAAAGGAGCCGGATGCCTTACGCACCCGGCCCCTCGGCCAAACTTTCCGACCCTATCGGATCAGAACGCCAACCCCATCGCGGTCTTCACGCCCGGCAGCGCCTTGACCTTGGCCAGCAGCTCCGCGTCCACCGCCTCGTCGACCGAGAGCAGCAGCACCGCCTCGCCGCCCGCCGAGCGGCGGCCGAGGTGGAAGGTGCCGATATTGACGCCCGCCTCGCCCAGCGTGGTGCCCAGGCGGCCGATGAAGCCCGGCGCGTCCTCGTTGACGACGTACAGCATCGGCCCGGCCAGATCGGCCTCGACCTTGATGCCGAACAGCTCGACCAGACGCGGGGCCTGATCGCCGAACAGCGTACCCGCGACCGAACGCTCGCCGTCCGCGGTCGTCACCGTGACGCGGACCAGCGTGTGGTAATCACCCTCCCGGTCATGGCGCACTTCGCGTACGTCGAGCCCGCGCTCCTTGGCCAGGAACGGCGCGTTGACCATGTTCACCGTGTCCGAATGGACGCGCATGAAACCCGCCAGCACGGCGCCCGTGATCGGCTTGAGGTTCAGCGCGGCGGCGGCACCCTCCGCCTCGATCGCGATGCCCGTCACCGCGCCGTGCGCCAGCTGGCCGACCAGCGAGCCGAGCTTTTCGGCCAGCGCCATATACGGCTTGAGCTTGGGGGCTTCCTCGGCGGTGAGGCTGGGCATGTTGAGCGCGTTGGTGACGCCGCCCGAGACCAGGAAGTCGGCCAGCTGCTCGGCGACCTGGATCGCGACATTGACCTGCGCTTCGGTGGTCGACGCGCCGAGATGCGGCGTCGAGATGAAGTTCGGCGTGCCGAACAGCGGGCTTTCCTTGGCTGGCTCCACCTTGAACACGTCGAGCGCCGCGCCGCCGATATGACCCGAATCGAGGCCCGCCTTCAACGCGTCCTCGTCGATCAGGCCGCCACGCGCGCAGTTGATGATGCGCACGCCCTTCTTGGTCTTGGCGAGGTTCTCGGCCGACAGGATGTTGCGGGTCTGGTCGGTCAAGGGCGTGTGCAGCGTGATGAAGTCGGCACGCGCCAGCAGTTCGTCCAGCGTCACCTTATCGACGCCCATTTCCAGCGCGCGTTCGGGCGTCAGGAACGGGTCGAAGGCGACGACCTTCATCCGCAAGCCCAACGCGCGGTCGGCGACGATCGAGCCGATATTGCCCGCACCGATCAGGCCAAGCGTCTTCGACGTCAGCTCGACGCCCATGAAGCGGTTCTTCTCCCACTTGCCCGCTTGCGTCGAGGCATCGGCCTCGGGCAGCTGGCGGGCAAGCGCGAACATCAGCGCGATGGCGTGTTCGGCAGTGGTGATCGAGTTGCCGAACGGCGTGTTCATCACCACCACGCCCTTGGCGCTGGCGGCGGGAATGTCGACGTTATCGACACCGATCCCGGCGCGGCCGACGACCTTCAAATTGGTCGCGTGCTCGAGGATGTCCTTGGTCACCTTGGTCGAGCTGCGGATCGCCAGGCCGTCATACTGGCCGATGATCGCCTTCAGCTCTTCGGGCGTCTTGCCGGTGATTTCGTCCACCTCGACCCCGCGCTCGCGGAAGATCTGGGCGGCCTTGGGGTCCATTTTGTCGCTGATGAGAACTTTGGGCATGGTGCACCTCGTCACCCCGGCACGGCCGGGGATGTGGAATGGGGAAGGTCCCCGGCACGCTGGCCGGGGCAGGTATAAGGATCAGGCCGCCTTGGCGGTCGCGTAGGCCCAGTCGAGCCATGGGCCGAGCGCCTCGATATCGGCGGTCTCGACCGTGGCGCCGCACCAGATGCGCAGGCCAGCGGGCGCGTCGCGATAACCCGCCACGTCATAGGCCGCGCCTTCGGCTTCGAGCAGCGAGGCCATCTTCTTGATGACCGCCTCATCCGCGCCCTCGACCGTCAGGCAGACGCTGGTGGTCGAGCGGATCGCCGGATCGGCGGCGAGATGACCGAGCCAATCGCGCTCCTCGACGATCTTGTTCAGCGCCGCCGCATTGGCATCCGACCGCTTGATGAGCCCCTCGGCGCCGCCAAGGCCCTTGCCCCATTCGAGCGCGAAGATCGCGTCTTCGACCGCGAGCATCGAGGGCGTGTTGATCGTCTCGCCCTTGAATACGCCCTCGGCCAGCTTGCCCTTCGACACCAGGCGGAACACCTTGGGCAGCGGCCAGGCGGGGGTATAGGTCTCCAGTCGCTCGACCGCGCGCGGGCCGAGGATCAGGACGCCGTGCGCGCCCTCGCCGCCCAGCACCTTCTGCCACGAGAAGGTCGCGACATCGATCTTGTCCCAGGGCAGGTCATAGGCGAACACCGCGCTGGTCGCGTCGGCGAAGGACAGGCCTTCGCGGTCGTCGGCGATCCAGTCGCCGTTCGGCACGCGCACGCCCGAGGTGGTGCCGTTCCAGGTGAATAGCACGTCGTTCGACCAGTCGACCGCGTTCAGGTCCGCGATCTGGCCGTAATCGGCGCGCAGGACCGTGGGATCGAGCTTCAACTGCTTGACCGCGTCGGTCACCCAGCCCTCACCGAAGCTTTCCCAGGCTAGCGTCGTGACGGGCCGCGCGCCCAACATGGTCCACATCGCCATCTCGAACGCGCCGGTGTCGGAGCCGGGGACAATGCCGATGCGGTGGGTGTCGGGAAGCTTGAGCAGCTCGCGCATCAGGTCGATGCAATATTGCAGCCGCTGCTTGCCCAGCTTCGAGCGATGCGAACGGCCAAGGCTGTCCGTCGCGAGCTTGGCGGCATCCCATCCGGGAGGCTTGGCGCAGGGGCCACTGGAAAAATAGGGACGCGCCGGTTTGGTGGCGGGCTTCGCAGGCGCAAGCGTGGCGTCGGCGGCAGTCATATCAGTCATTTAAGACTCTCCTCACAGAGAGCACGCGCGGCGTTGGGACCGCGTGGCCCGTCGACGGCCCTAACGATGTCGATCGAAGATGACAACCACAATCGTTGTGACGCAATTTTGCATTCGCGACACGGCTGGTTGCGGCGATTTCGCAACGTCCGGTCGCTTCACACTGCGCCCCCCATAGGCGCACCTTCGGCCTAGATTGAGGGCTCAAGCGGCGGAGCATATCGTTTTTCAATAATTATATTGCATGACATTCGATACGGATTTATCGAATAACAATATTCGCAAGAAATGGAGGACCGACGGTCATGACACGCTTTGCCAGTCACATCAGTACGCTGCTCTACACGGTCCTGCTCGCCATTCTGGCCTTCGTCACGGCGGTCCTCCTGGCGGCGGTCGGGGTGCTGATCGTGAATGCGATCTCGCCCGGCGCGCTGGGGGCGGTGCATGTCAACCCACAGGCGCTGGACGTGAAGACGCCCAGCGTGGTCGCCGCAGCACTGGCGGTCATGCTGATCGCGCTGGGCCTCGCCTGGGCCGCGCTGCTTCCGCTGATCCAGATGCTGCGCAGCACGGCGGCGGGCGCGCCCTTCACCCTCGCCAATGTCAAGCGGCTGAACTGGATCGCGGGCACCATAGCGGTCGCCTATCTGCTGCAATTCGCGCTGCCCCCTATCCTGCCCTTCGATGCGCAGGGCATGGTCAAGCCGATGGGCGTGGACGGCGTGTTCGCCATCCTGCTGACGCTGGTGCTGGCGCAGATTTTCCGTGAGGGCGTGCGGCTGCGCGAGGATGCCGAAGGAACGATCTGATGGCGATCCGCATCAATCTCGACCGGCTGTTGCTCGACCGCCGCATGTCGCTGACCGAACTGGCTGAGCGGGTCGACCTGACGCTCGCCAACCTGTCGATCCTGAAGACCGGCAAGGCACGGGCGATCCGCTTCACCACGCTGGATGCGATCTGCACCGCGCTCGATTGCCAGCCGGGCGACATATTGGAGCATGTCGCAGACACGCCTCCGCATGACTGATCGGGGCTGACAAAAGCGAAGCGGCGAGGAACAAGGGGGCATATGGTTCGCGTCCCCCTGTTCTTGATCGTCCCGATTCTGGGGGCCGCGCTGCTCTCGGCATGCGGCCGTCCCGACCGACCCGTCCAGCAGGCCTCGCGCCCCGAACCCTATCGCCCGCCAGTGCGCGAGACAGCCCAATGCGAAGCCGATCTGCGGCGCGAGGGGGTGGATTATCGCCGCCTGCCCGACAAGGATCTTGGCCCCGGCTGCGGCCTGTACGGCGCAGTGCAACTGACCGACATCGGCGTGCCGGTCACCGGCGTCACCGCGATGCGGTGCGGCAATGCGCGGGCTTTTGCAGGATGGGTGCGCAACGCCGTCGCCCCTGCCGCGTGGCAGATTCTCGGTTCGCCGCTGGTCAAGGTCGAGGGGATGGGCACCTATGCCTGTCGCAATATCGTCGGCAGCGCGCGGATCGGCGACCGGCGTTCGGGCCATGCGCTGGCCAATGCGGTGGATATCGGCGGCTTCGTGCTGAAGGACGGGCGGCGGATCACGCTGCTGGGCGACTGGTATTCGAGCGACCCGCAGATCCGGCAATTCTGGACCACCATCCGCGCCTCAGCGTGTCGGCGGTTCGGCACGGTGCTGAGCCCCGACTATAACGCGGCACACCGCAACCACCTGCATCTGGAGGATGATGCGGCGCATTTTTGCCGGTAGCGCGAGCGACAACGATACCCTACATCACCCAAAATGACCGATAAAACCCAAGTACCGAACCGCGTCTTCCCCAATGCCAGCCAGGACGCCGAGAGCGCCAAGACGATCGTCTCGACGCCGCAGACCGAAAGCCCGGCCTATACGCTGGCCTTTCAGGACATGGACTTCCTGCTGCGCGAAGACCTTCGCCCCGTGCGTTTCCAGCTGGAACTGCTGAAGGCGCAGCTTCTGCTTGAAGAGGCCAAGATCGCCTCGACCTTCGTCTTCTATGGCTCGGCCCGCATCCCGGAGCCCGCCAAGGCCGAGGCGTTGCTGGCGCTGGCGCATGACGACAAGTCGCGCAAGATCGCCGAGAACCTCGTCGCCAAGAGCAAATATTACGACATCGCGCGCGAACTGGCCCAGATCACCAGCCGCCTGCCCCGTGATGATCGCGGGATGCGCCAGTTCGTGGTCTGCTCGGGGGGCGGCCCCTCGATCATGGAAGCCGCCAATCGCGGTGCCCATGACGTCGGCGCCGAGTCGGTCGGGCTCAACATCGTCCTGCCGCACGAGCAGGCACCCAATCCGTACGTCACGCCGTCGCTGTCCTTGCAGTTCCACTATTTCGCGCTGCGTAAGATGCACTTCCTGCTCCACGCGCGCGCACTGGCGGCCTTCCCGGGCGGCTTCGGCACGTTCGACGAGCTGTTCGAGCTGCTGACCCTGATCCAGACGGGCAAAATCCAGCCCATTCCCGTCCTGCTGTTCGGCCGCGCCTTCTGGGAACGCGTCGTCAATTTCGAGGCGCTGGTCGAGGAAGGCGTGGTGTCCGAGCGGGATCTCGGCATCTTCACCTATGTCGAAACCGCCGAGGAAGCCTGGGACGTGGTCCGCAACTTCTACGAAGAGCGCGCCCGCAAGGAAGCCGAGCAGGCGTAACGCCGGTCGGTTGGCCAATATAGCCCCTCCCCTTCAGGGGAGGGGTTGGGGTGGGGCCTATCCCCCGACGAAGCGCTTGCGGAAGCGCCCACCCCTGAAGGGGAGGAGAGGCTTAAACCTTCGCCATCGCCCGCGACGCGGTGCACAGGTTACGGCCCGCCCCTCGCGGGACTGGCACGGCGACGCTCACCCCCTTTGCCGCATCGCGAAAACCGAGCAGGCGGAAGTCGTGGCCGATGCCGCCCTGTTCGATCCAGACCAGCCACAGGTCGCGCACCCGATACGCCCGCAGGAACCGCACGCGCGGCGGCGAGTGGGGGGCCACGACATCCGATGGGTTGAACGGCGCGCCCGCGTCGGCAATGGGGCGGCCGATCGCCGCCAGCAGCGCGTCGTGCACCGGCTTGGGCAAATCCGCCATCCGCCGGATCTCAGGCCGGGCACCCGCGATGGTGCAGTCGGCAAGTTTGGGCATGGGATAAGCCGGCCCGGACTCGATCATCACCATCATCACGACACCCTTTCGTTCGCCAGGCGTTCAGCCGCCCTATGCCAGAGCCCATCCACCCCGTCATATCCTGCATAGCAGGTTGTGTACCGCAACCGACCCGTGGATAGAGGAAGCATGAAGCGTCTGATCGCCGCCTTTGCCGTTACGGTCCTGGTCTGGGCGCAACCGGCCGCCGCGCAATCGATCCTGCGCGATGCCGAAACCGAATCGCTGTTCGCCGACATGGCTGCACCGATGATCAAGGCCGCCGGGCTGTCGCCTCGCGACGTGAAGATCGTGCTCATCAACGACGATTCGATCAACGCCTTCGTCGCGGGCGGACAGATCGTCTATGTCCATTCGGGGCTGCTCCAGGCGGCGGACAATGTGAACGAGGTGCAGGGCGTCGTCGCGCACGAGTTGGGCCATATCGCCGATGGCCATGTCATCCTGGGCGAGCAGGCGATGAAGCCCGCGATGAAGATGCAGCTGCTGTCGATGGTACTGGGGCTGGCGACCCTCGCGATGGGCGGCGGTGCGGCGGGCATGGGCGTCATGGCGGCGGGGCAGCAGGCGGCGATGGGCCAGGTCCTCGCCTTCAGCCGCAACCAGGAATCGGCCGCCGACGCGGCGGGTGCGCGCTATCTGACGACGGCCGGCGTCACCGGCAAGGGGATGCTGAGCTTCTTCAAGAAGCTCCAGAACCAGCAATATCGTTATGGCTACACCAATATCGACCCGTTCGCGCAGACCCATCCGCTGTCGTCGGTGCGCATCCAGTCGCTGACCGCCGATCTCCAGGCCTCGCCCGCCTGGAACAAGCCGATCGACGCCAAACTCCAGGAGCGGTTCCTGCGGGTAAAGGCCAAGCTGTTCGGCTATGTCTCGCCGCCCGAGACGACGCTGAGCAAATATCCGGACAGCGACCAATCGATCTATGCGCACTATGCCCGGGCCTATGCCTATCACAAGGCCGCCTATCCCGACAAAGCCGAGGCCGAGGCCGCCGCGCTGATCGCCAAGGACCCCAAGGATCCTTATTTCGAGGAAATCCAGGGCCAGATCCTGCTCGAATCGGGCAAGCCGCAGGAGGCGCTGGCCCCCTTGCGCGCCGCGACCATGGGGTCGGGCCAGAATGCGCTGATCGCCACGACCTTTGGCCATGCCCTCATCGCGACCGAGGACAAGCGCAACCTGCCCGAAGCGGTGAAGGTGCTGAAGGTCGCGGTCCAGCGCGACGAGGACAACCCCTTTGCCTGGGTCCAGCTGGGCACCGCTTATGAGCAGCTGGGCGACGAGCCACGGGCTGCGCTCGCCACGGCCGAGCGGGCCAGCATGATGGGCGACAACCGTACGGCCATCCAGAGCGCGCGCTATGCGATGGCCAATCTCACCCCCAACACGTCCGAATGGATTCGGGCGCAGGATATCGCCATGACCTCTGCCGACGCCGCCGCCAGTTCGAAGAAGAAGCGCCGCTGATGGGGGTGAAGACACTGGCCGCCGTCGCGGTTCTGGGTGGCCTGGTCGGCGGCGGCGCCGCTATGGCGCTCGCCCCCCTCGTCGCGCCGAATGCCGCATCGGGCGACACGATCCGTGCCTATCTGCTCGACCATCCCGAGGTTATCCCGGAGGCGATGCAGCGCCTGCAGGACCGCGAACAGGGCAAGGCGGTGGCCGCGATCGGCGGCGACCTGACCAAGCCGTTCGGCAATGCCTATACCGGCAACCCCAAGGGCGATGTCACGCTGGTCGAGTTCTACGACTATAATTGCGGATATTGCCGGGCCAGCCTGCCGCTGCTGAAAGCGCTGACCCAGGCCGATCCGAAATTGCGCATCGTCTATCGCGAGCTGCCAATCCTGGCGCCATCGAGCAAGGCGGCGGCGCGCGCCAGCCTGCTTGCCGCGTCCCAGGGCAAGTTCGCCGCCTTCCACGACGCGCTCTATGCCGGTGGTCCCGTCAGCGACGCGACCATTGCCGCCGCCGCCGCCAAGGCCGGGGTCGACATGAGCAAGATGGCCGCGTTCCAGCCCCAGGCGGATGCCGAGATCCGGCGCAATCTGGAGGCCGCCGGTCGCCTGGGCCTGACCGGCACGCCGAGCTGGATCGTCGGCAACCGCGTCCTGTCGGGTGCGCTGCCGATCGAGGAGTTGCAAAAGGCCATCGCCGCCGCGCGAAACGGTTGATAAAGCGGCGGTCTTCCAACGGGGGACTCTGCCGCATGACCGACCCGATCCTGTCCGTCGAGGGCGTGACCAAGACCTATAAGGGCGGCGTCACCGCCCTCCAACCCGTCGACCTGGAGATAAGGCGCGGAGAAATCTTCGCTTTGCTGGGTCCGAACGGGGCGGGCAAGACGACGCTGATCTCGATCGTCTGCGGCATTGTCACGCCCTCTGCGGGCACGATCCGCGTCGACGGGCATGATGCGCTTCGCGACTATAAGGGCGCGCGACGCAAGATCGGGCTGGTGCCGCAGGAACTGTCGGTCGACATGTTCGAGCGGGTCATCGACACGGTCAATTTCAGCCGGGGCCTCTTCGGCCGCGCACCCGATCCGGCCTATGTCGAGCAGGTCCTGCGCGACCTGTCGCTGTGGGACAAGCGCCATGCCAAGCTGATGGAGCTGTCGGGCGGCATGAAGCGCCGCGTGCTGATCGCCAAGGCGCTGTCCCACGAACCCGATCTGCTGTTCCTCGACGAACCCACGGCGGGCGTCGACGTCGAACTGCGCCGCGACATGTGGAAACTGGTCCACCGGCTTCGCGAGCGGGGCGTCACCATCATCCTGACCACCCATTATATCGAGGAGGCCGAGGAGATGGCCGACCGGGTGGGCGTGATCGCCAAGGGCAAGCTGCTGCTGGTCGAGGAAAAGGCCGAGATGATGAAGAAGCTCGGCAAGCGCGAGATGGTGCTGACGCTGGCCGAGCCGATGACGGCGATCCCGGCGGAACTGGGCGAGTGGAATCTGACGCTGGAGGATGAGGGCAAGCGCCTGCGGTATATCTTCGACGCGCGTGCCGAGCGGACCGGCATCCCTTCGCTGCTGCGCCAGCTGGGCGACATGGATATCGGCTTCAACGATCTGGAAACCTACAAATCCTCGCTGGAGGATATCTTCGTCGATCTGGTCGAGGGGACGCGCGCATGAACCTGCATGGCATATGGTCGATCTATCGCTTCGAAATGGCGCGGTTCCGGCGGACGGTGTGGACCAGTCTGATGGTGCCGGTCATCACCACCACTCTGTATTTCGTGGTGTTCGGCACCGCGATCGGATCGGCGATGAACCAGGTCTCCGGCGTGCCCTATGGCGCGTTCATCGTGCCGGGGCTCATGCTGCTGTCGATCTTTTCGGAGAGCATCCTGAACGCCAGTCTGGGCATCTACATGCCCAAATTCACCGGGACCATGTACGAGATATTGTCGGCGCCCTTGTCGCCGATCGAGACGGTGCTGGGCTATGTCGGTGCCGCGGCGAGCAAGTCGATGGTGATCGGGCTGGTGATCCTGGCCACCGCCTATCTGTTCGTCGACCTGTCGATCCTGCATCCGGTGGCGATGCTCTTCTACCTGTTGCTGGTCGCCGTGACCTTCTCACTGTTCGGCTTCGCCATCGGCATCTGGGCGCGCGGGTTCGAACAGTTGCAGGTCATTCCGCTGCTGATCGTCACGCCGCTGACCTTCCTCGGCGGCGCTTTCTACTCGGTGACGATCCTGCCCGAACCGTGGCGCACCGTGACGCTGTTCAACCCGGTCGTGTATCTCATCAACGGCTTTCGCTGGACCTTCTTCGGCACCTCGGACGTGACGCCGGGGGTGAGCCTGGGGGTGACGGCGCTGTTCCTGCTGGCGTGCCTGGCATGGATCGGTTGGATCTTCCGCACCGGCTGGCGGCTGAAGAACTAAAAGGATTTTTCCCCTGCGAGGGGAGGTGGCAGGGCGCAAGCCCTGACGGAGGGGGCTTGCCATAAAGGTCGTCCTTTGCGGCACGCCCCCTCCACCAGCCTATGGCTGGTCCCCCTCCCCGTGCCGGGGAGGATTTTTGCTGAGCGCCCCGCTCAGCAACGGCGTCACGACCAGACCGTTCAGGTCGACCAGCACATGGACCAGCATCACCACCCACAGCGCGCCGGTCATCAGATACAGTCCGGTCATCACCGCCCCCAAGGCGGTGGTGACCAGGATACCGACCCAGCCCTGATAGCGGTGCATCGCCCCGAACAGGATCAGCGACGCGGCAAAGCCGATGCCCGCCTGCCCCGTCGCCATCGCGACCAGCAGCGGCAGGTAAAGGCGGAAGAACGCCTCCTCCGTCACCCCCGCCATGACGCTGAGCGCCGCGGTATATTTCAGTTCGCGCCGTTCGCGCGGCAGCAGCGCGGAGACGTCGCCGAGTGGCTTGCGCCCCCTCACCCGCGCCAGCAACGCACCGGCGACCAGTCCACCGATCGCGCCACCGATCAGCATCCCCTGCATGGCTTCGCCACTGTCGAAGATCGGCGGCATGATGCGCGCGATGGCGGCGAACTCGTCCGGCATCACCACCAACGCGTCGATTCGGCCGAGCAGCACCAGCCCGACCACCACCGGCAACAGGAACGCCAACGCCGCCCGCACCAGCCACAGCCGAAACCGCATCCGCCGCGAATGGCCGTCGTTCAGCGTCTTGAACTGCCGATATTCGCCCAGATCGCCTTTGTGGAACCACCAGACACCGCCAAGGGCCGCGAGCAGCAACAGGGCGGCGGCTACCATCCACCCCTCCCCTTCAGGGGAGGGGCAGGGGCAGGGGGTGGCGCGCTTGCGCAAGCACCGGGTGCGAGGCGAGACCCCACCCCAACCCCTCCCCTGAAGGGGAGGGGCTTAGTCAAGACACATCCTTCACGCATCAAAGCCGATGCTGCCCCTTGACCCAGCGGACCGTGCCCGACGAAGCGCGCATCACCACGCTCTCGGTCGTCATGACCTTGGCGTGCCGTTTCACGCCCGCCAGCAGCGAACCGTCGGTCACGCCGGTCGCCGCGAAGATACAGTCGCCCTGCGCCAGTTCGGTCAGGTCATATTGCTTGTCGAGATCGGTCACGCCCCATTTGTGCGCCCGCGCCCGCTCGGCATCGTTGCGGAACAGCAGCCGCCCCTTGAACTGCCCGCCGACACAACGCAGCGCCGCGCAGGCCAACACGCCCTCGGGCGCGCCACCCGAGCCCATATAGACGTCGATCGTCGTATCCGGGTCGGTGGTCGCGATCACCCCCGCCACGTCGCCGTCACCGATCAGCACCACGCCGCAGCCCAGGCCGCGCAATTCGGCGATCAGCCCTTCATGCCGGGGCCGGTCGAGCACGCATACGACGATGTCCTTAGCCTGAACCCCCTTGGCCTCGGCGATGGCGCGGATATTGTCGCTGGGGCTGCGGTCCAGATCGATGACGCCCGCCGGATAGCCGGGGCCGACCGCGATCTTGTCCATATAGACGTCGGGCGCGTTGAGGAGATGCCCCTTCTCCGCGATCGCCAGCACCGCCAGGCTGTTGGGTCCGGCCTTGGCGCAGATGGTGGTGCCCTCCAGCGGGTCGAGCGCGATGTCGATCTCGGGGCCTTTGCCGGTGCCGACCTTCTCGCCGATGAACAGCATCGGCGCCTCATCGCGCTCGCCCTCGCCGATGACGACGGTGCCGTCCATGTCGAGTTCGTTGAGCGCGGCGCGCATCGCCTCGACCGCCGCCGCGTCCGCCGCCTTTTCGTCGCCGCGTCCGACCAGGGTCGAGGCCGCGATAGCCGCCGCCTCGGTCACGCGGACCATTTCGAGGACGAGGACACGGTCGAGAACCTGGCTGGCGGTCTGGGTCATCTTACTCTCCTGACGGTTCAAATGAGCCGCCATGTTGAACATGTTTTACGCGCCTTATCGTCTGGCACGGGCGCGGTATAGCCCCGAAACATGACGGGATGAGGCGGAATGCGCCTATCCCGCGTTGGGTCTGCCGTGAATTCCGCTTCCCCCATGATCGCGCTCGATCGCGTGCGCCGCCGCTATGGCATGGTCACGGCGATCGACGATGTCTCGCTGACCATCGCGCCCGGCGCGTTCGTCGCGCTGGTCGGCGCGTCGGGCTCGGGCAAGTCGACCCTGCTGCGCATGATCAACCGGCTGGAGGAACCCGATTCGGGTTCGGTGACGATCGATGGCCGGGATGTCACCGATCAGCCTGCCCATCGCCTGCGCCGCCGGATCGGCTATGTGTTTCAACAGCATGGCCTGTTCCCCCATATGACGGTCGCCGCCAATATCGCGATCGGCCTGACGCTGGCGGGGCGACCGGTGGGCGACCGCGTCGGCGAGATGCTCGATCTGGTCGAACTGCCGCGCGACGTGGCGACGCGCACGCCAGACGCGCTGTCCGGCGGGCAGCGTCAGCGCGTCGCCATCGCCCGCGCATTGGCGACCGCGCCGCCGATCCTGTTGCTGGACGAAGCGCTGGGCGCGCTCGATCCCGTCACGCGCGATGCGGTGGCGGGGCGGCTGGTCGATCTGCACGCGCGGCTGGGGCTGACCACCCTGCTGGTAACCCATGACATGGCCGAAGCCTTGCTCACCGCCTCGCGCGTGCTGGTGATGGACGAGGGGCGGATCGTGGCGGATGCCACGCCCGCCCAATTGGTGGCGGGTCAAGGCGGCCCGGTCGCGGAAGGGCTGATGGCGGTGCCTCGGCATCAGGCCGAACGGCTCGCGGCGCTCGCCCGATGAGCGCCTTTCTCGACGCGCTGACGCGCGTGCCGCCGCTCCTCGCGCAGCATGTGCTGGTCAGCATGGCGGCGCTGCTGCTGGGCATCGCCATCGCGATGCCGCTGGCCTTTGCCTGTGCGCGACGGCCGGCGCTGGCGCGGATCGCGCTGGGGCTGGCCAGCCTGGTGCAGACCATTCCCGCACTGGCGCTGCTCGCGCTATTCTATCCGCTGTTGCTGACCCTGTCGGGGCTGGTCGGCGGCGGGATACCGGCGCTGGGCTTTCTGCCCTCGCTGCTGGCGCTGACGCTCTATGCGCTGCTGCCGATCCTGCGCAATGGCGTGACGGGGCTGGTCGGGCTCGACCCGGCGGTGTTGCAGGCTGCCGATGCGGTGGGGATGACGCGCGGGCAAAAGCTGCGGCTGGTCGAGGCGCCGCTCGTCGCGCCGGTGCTGGCGGCGGGCATCCGCACCGCGGCGGTCTGGACGATCGGGGCGGCGACGCTGTCGACCACGGTGGGCCAGCCAAGCTTGGGTGACCTGATCTTCGCGGGGCTCCAGACCCAGGCCTGGGCGCTGGTGCTGGCGGGATGCTTCGCCGCCGCCGCGCTGGCGCTGGCGGTCGATGCGCTGATCGGGCTGATCGAGCGCGGGCTGGCGGCACGGCGGAAAGCCATGTGGCTGGGCGGGCTCATCGCACTGGCGCTGGGGATTGCGTTGGCGACGCAGCCACTCTGGCCGCGGGGTGGCGATGCACGGCGGCAGGTGGTGATAGGGGCGAAGAATTTTTCCGAGCAATATATATTGGCGCGACTCATCGGCGACCGGCTGACGCAAGCGGGATATGACGTCAGCTATCGTGACGGGCTGGGATCGACCGTGGCGTTCGAGGCGACGGCGGGGGGGCGCGTCGACGTCTATGTCGATTATGCCGGGACCTTGTGGACGACGGCGATGCACCGGCATGACGCCCCGCCCCGTGCCGCGATGCTGGGCGCGCTGAAGGATTGGACGGCAACCCGCGACGTGGTGATGCTGGGGCCGCTGGGGTTCGAGAATGCCTATGCCTTTGCGATGAAGACGCCGCTGGCGCAGCGGCTGGGCGTGCGCTCGCTCACCGATCTGGCGAGCTGGGCGCCGCGGCTGAAGCTGGGCAGCGACCTGGAGTTTCTCGACCGGCCCGAATGGGCGGCGGTGCGCGATGCTTACGGCCTGCGTTTTGCCAGCATGACGCCGTACAGCCCGACCTTCATGTACCGCGCGCTCGAGAGCGGACGGGCGGATGTGATCTCCGCCTTTTCCTCCGATGGCCGGATCGCAGCGGAGCGGCTGACCGTACTGAGCGATCCGAAGCGGGCGATCCCCGGCTATGACGCGGTGCTGCTGATGGCGAAGGACCGCGCGGGGGATGCCAAGTTCGTGCAGGCACTGCGGCCGATGGTGAACCGGATTCCCGTCGAGGCGATGCGCGAGGCGAACTACCGGGTCGACCGCGACGATGCGGCGAAGGAAAGCCCCGAGGCGGCGGCGCGGTGGCTGGCGAAGCGGGTCGGATTGTAGTTCTGGTTCACGCGAAGCCGCGAGGACGCGAAGCAGAAGGATTTTTGATTCACGCGGAGGCGCGGAGAACGCGGAGGTGGGTCGCCTTTGGCGAACGTCCCGTTTTCATCGCAGGCTGGAGAGGCAGGATGAAGGCTGCCGCCGGGCACCACACCTCCGCGTTCTCCGCGCCTCCGCGCGAACCTCATTCTACTTCACGGCTTTGCGGCTTCGCGTGAACCTTAAACCCCTCCGCAGACGTGAGGGTTTTGGAGGGCAAGGAGTCTCACCCAGAGCAGCTCCTGTGGCTTTCCCTCCCCCATCCCCTCCCGCGTGCGGGAGGGGCGTGCCTAGAATGGAGGTCACCCCTTTATCGAACGGGGCGTACCAATGTTCAGGCGTCGCGCGCCATCAATCCCGCAGCAGGTCGTTGATGCTGGTCTTCGACCGAGTCTGCGCATCGACGCGCTTGACGATCACCGCGCAGTAAAGCCCCGGCTTGCCGTCGACCGACGGGGTCGTGCCGGGCACCACCACCGAGTAAGGCGGCACATGGCCCCGGAAGACTTCGCCCGTCTCGCGGTCGATGATCTTGGTCGAGGCGCCCAGATAGACCCCCATCGACAGCACCGCGCCCTCGCCGACGCGGACGCCCTCGGCCACTTCGGCGCGCGCACCGATGAACGCACCATCCTCGATGATGACGGGGTCGGCCTGCAGCGGCTCCAGCACGCCGCCGATGCCCGCACCACCCGACAGGTGCACGTTCTTGCCGATCTGCGCACAGCTGCCCACGGTCGCCCAGGTGTCGACCATCGTGCCCTCACCGACATGGGCGCCGATATTGACGAAGCTCGGCATCAGGATTGCGCCCTTGGCGACATGCGCGCCGCGCCGCACGACGGAGCCCGGCACCGCGCGGAAACCGGCGGCACGGAAGTCGGCTTCCGACCAGCCGCTGAACTTCGACGGCACCTTGTCGAACCAGTGGCCCGCACCCGGACCATTGTCGATCAGGACGTTGTCGTTCAGCCGGAACGACAGGAGGACGGCCTTTTTCAGCCACTGGTTGACGGTCCAGCCGCCATGGCCGTCGGGCTCGGCCACGCGCGCCTCGCCGCTGTCGAGCAGCGCCAGCGCGCGGTCGACCGCGATCCGCTCCTCGCCTTGCGTCGCGAAGGTCAGTTCGGCCCGGTTTTCCCAGGCGGCGTCGATGGTGGCGGCCAGTTCATGTGCCATCGTCAGTCCTCCAATATGCTCGTCAGCCACGGCGTCAGCGCGTGGACGGTATAGTCGATATGGTCGCGGGCGGCTTCCGGCCCCTGTTCCGAGCCGTTGTCGACCCACACGGTCGTCATCCCGATCGCCTTGGCGGGGACCAGGTTGCGCGCCATGTCCTCGAAGAAGATCGCGCGGGTCGGATCGATGTCGAATGCCGCGCACAGCCCCGCATAGGCGGAGGGCTGCGGCTTGGGGACCAGGCCCATGGCGGTGATGTCGTGCACCGCCTCGAAATGGCTGCCCAACCCCAGCCGGTCGAGGACCTTGAGCGCATAGGGCTTGTCGCCATTGGTGAAGACCAGCTTGCGCCCCGGCAGCTTCGCCAACGCGGCGGCCAGCGGCGCGTCCTGCTCCAGCACATCCATCTCGATATCATGGACATAGGCCAGGAAGGCGGCGGGATCGACGTCATGCTTGGCCATCAGACCGGCCAGCGTGGTGCCGTGCGCATGGAAATATTCCTTCTGCACCCGGAACGCCTCGGCCGGGTCCAGGCCCAGCAGGTCGCCGACGAACTGCGTCATCCGCCGGTCGATATGCGTGAACAGATTCGCGCTCGCCGGATACAGCGTATTGTCCAGATCGAAGATCCAGGCGTCGATATGGGCGAGCGCGGGCAACATGGCGGCAGCGTGTAGGCGCGAGGCCCCATGGCCGCAAGCCGCCCGATCGAGAACGCAACCGTCCCAGCTCCGGCCACTGGCTGCAAAAATCCCGCTTTCCCGGCGCGGCGGCCCACTCCTATGACAATGCGCAAAGGCAGGACGTAAAAGGGATGAGGGGGCTGGGGTTGCGGGGGCGGAATGCGCGCGGTGCGGGGGGTATCGCGGCCATCTGGTGCATGGTCGTCGGCGCGGGCACGATGGTGGCGGCTTGCGGGGGCAGCGGCACCGGTGTGCAGTCGATGCCGACCCCGATCGCCAGCCCCACGCCGACCGCGACGTCCGCTCCGACGCCCACCCCTGCCCCAGTCCCGAATTACGATACCCCAGGCTACCGCGCCACCGCGGGGGCAGTCGCGATGAACGCGCTGGCGGCGTATCAGCGCGGGGCGACGGGCGCGGGCATCGCGCTGGGCGTGATCGATTCCGGCGTGGACGATCGCACCGGCGCGTTCACCGGGCGGATCTCGGCCGCCTCCACCGATGTCGCAGGGACGCGCGGGATCGGGGACGAAGACGGGCATGGCACCGCCGTCGCCTTCACCGCGCTCGGCGGACGGAGCGGCAACCGGGCGCAGGGCGTGGCGTTCGAGGCGACCCTGGTCGCTTTGCGTGCCGACAAGCCCGGCAGTTGCACCGACACCGCGGCCCAGGGCGGGCTGGGCGGCAATTGCAGCTTTTCCTCGGACGCGATCGCGCTGGGGCTGGACACCGCGCGCAAGGCGGGCGTGCGGGTCGTCAACATCTCGCTGGGATCCAACGACACGCCGCCCAACGCCCTACTCGCGGCGATCGGACGGGCGACGGCGGCCGGCATGGTGATCGTCATCGCGGCGGGCAATGACGGCGAATCCAACCCGACGCTGATGGCGCAGATTGCCAACAACAATGCGGTCGCGCGCGGACAGGTCATCATCGCCGGTTCGGTGGGCGCGAACGGCACCATCTCGTCGTTCAGCAACCGCGCGGGCCAGTCGGCCGCGCATTACCTGACCGCGCTGGGCGAACGGGTGGAGGCCCCCGATGCCGCCGGGACCCGGATGCTCTGGTCGGGCACCTCCTTTGCGGCACCGCAGATCAGCGGCGCCGCCGCGCTGCTGGCGCAGGCTTTTCCCAACCTGACCGGCGCGCAAATCGTCGACCTGCTGCTGCGCACCGCGCGCGAAGTCGGGACGAGCGGCACAGATGACGTCTATGGCCGGGGCGCGCTGGACTTGACCGCCGCGTTCCAGCCGGTCGGCGGGACCAGCGTCGCGGGCACTGGCGCGGCCATATCGATGGGGGTGAATGCGCGGCTGTCTCCGGCCATGGGCGACGCGCGGGCCGAGGGGCTGAACCTCGTCGCGCTCGATGGCTATGCCCGCGCCTACCGCGTCGATGTGTCCGCCACCCTGGCGCAGGCTGCGCCGCGCCCGATGCTCGCGCCCTCGCTGCTCGGCCGGATCGAGGGATCGGTGGTCAGCGATGGCACCCGCACGATCGCACTGACCCGCGCCGTCGCGATGCCCGGCGAAGCCCGGCTGCGCGCCATCGTTCCTGCCGACGCGACGAACGCGGTACAGCGGATCGTCGCGGGCAGCGTCACCCAGCGCCTGTCGCCCGACACCACGATCGGATTCGGCTTTGCCAGCAGCGGCGACGCGATGGTCGCCGGGTGGACCGGCCAGTCCGGCCCCGCTTACCTGATGACCGATCCCGGCGCGGGCATGGACCGCGTGCCGCGCACCGCCGCCGCGCTGCATCATGTCATGGGCCGATGGGGGCTCAGCGTCACGGCGGAGACGGGGCGCTTCGCCGCACCGATGCCCGGCATGGTCGCGCCGGGCTATGACCAGCTGGCGGTGACGTTCGACCGGCAGATCGGGCCGGTCGCCGCGACCTTCGGCGCCACACGGCTGGACGAGCGGTCGACCGTGCTGGGCGGCTGGTTCGGCGGCGCCTTGGGACAGGCGCGCGGGCTCAGCTGGTTCGCCGACGGTGCCGCGCGCTGGCAGGATGACGGCGGCTGGACGCTGGGCGCACGCTGGCGCAGCGGCTGGACCCACGCGACGGGCGCCCTGGGCGGCGGCCTGCTGGCCAGCCGGTCCTGGTCGGTCGAGGCAGGCAAGGCCGGGTTGTTCGGCGGCGACCGGATCGACCTGCGCCTGTCACGACCCTTGCGGATCAGCGGCGGCGGGCTGAACCTGCGGCTGCCCGATCATTGGGACTATGCCAGCGGACAGGTCGATGGCTGGACGATCAACCGCTTATCGCTCGCCCCGACAGGTCAGGAGACGCTGGTCGAGCTGCGCCACGGCATCCGCCTTGGCGGCGGCGAGTGGTCGACGCATCTGTTCTGGCGACGCGACCCCGGTAATATCGCGATGCTGCCACCCGAACGGGGCATGGCGGTGAAGTATGGCTTGACCTTCTGATACCCGCTCTTGGCTGGCGGGGACGGTGGATCGTCCCCATCTTGCTCACATGACACGTTACTCGCTGCTCGATCTGGTGCCCGTCGTCGAGGGCGGCACCGTGGCCCAGGCACTGGCCAACGCCGCCGACCTGGCCGCCCATGCCGAAGCGGTCGGCTTTCATCGCTACTGGACCGCCGAGCATCATGGCATGGCCGGCATCGCGTCCGCCGCGACCGCCGTCGTGCTGGCGCATGTCGGGCAGGCGACAAAGACCATCCGCATCGGTGCGGGCGGCATCATGCTGCCCAACCATGCGCCGCTGACCATCGCCGAGCAGTTCGGTACGCTGGATGCGCTGTTTCCCGGGCGGATCGACCTGGGGCTGGGCCGTGCGCCGGGATCGGACCAACGCGTCGCCCGCGCGCTGCGCCGGACACTCGACAGCGATCCCAATGCCTTTCCGCGCGACGTGATGGAGCTGCAAAGCTATTTCGCGGACGATGGCCAGACTGGCATCGTCGCGACGCCGGGCGCGGGCGCCCGCCCGCAGATGTGGATATTGGGATCGAGCCTCTATGGCGCGCAGCTCGCCGCCGCCTTGGGGCTGCCTTACGCTTTCGCCTCGCACTTCGCGCCCGATGCGCTGGACGATGCGCTGGCCATCTATCGCCGCGACTTCCGCCCTTCGGCGGTGCTGGACAAGCCCTATGCGATGGCGGGCTTCAACGTCTTTGCCGCCGATACCGATGCGGAAGCGGAACTATTGGCGAGTTCGCAGCAACAGGCCTTCGTGGCCCTTCGCACCGGCCGTCCGGGCAAGCTGCCCCCGCCCGTTCCCGGTTATCGCGAGAGCCTGGGTGTGCAGGGATCGGCGATCCTCGACCATGTCCTGTCCTGCTCGGCGATCGGCGCACCGGCGACGGTTGAGCGGCAACTCGCGGCGTTCGTCGAGCGGACCAAGGTGGACGAGGTGATGATCGTCAGCGCGATCTTCGACCATGACGCGCGCAAGCGTTCGATCGGAATCGCAGCGAAGGCGATGGATGCCTTGGAGACGGTGCCCGCCTGATTTTTTGGGTTCGCGCGACGCCGCGATGACGCGAAGGAAATGTATTCGCGCGGAGGCGCGGAGAATGCGGAGGGGGCGTGTCGAATGGCACGCTCGATATTTCCTCACGAGCTGGTGAAAATGAAGGAATGGCGGTGCCGCCAAGTACGACACCTCCGCGTTCTCCGCGCCTCCGCGCGAACCATCCTTCTGCTTCTCTCTTAGCGTCATCGCGGCTTCGCGTGAGCCACCTTACCCCACCGCCGCCGGAAGCCTGAGCCGCACCAGCAACCCGCCCAGATCCTCGCTCTCCTCCAGCGCGACCGTGCCACCGTAAATTTCCGCCACGTCGCGCACGATCGCCAGGCCCAGCCCGGTGCCCGGCTTGCCGGTGTCCAGCCGGACACCGCGATCGAAGATACGGACGCGTTCGTTCTCGGGAATGCCGGTGCCGTCGTCCTCGACCAGAATCTCGACGAACCCGGCCTGCGCTGCAACCGTCACGAAGACGCTGCCGCCGCCATATTTGGCCGCGTTCTCGACCAGATTGCCCAGCATCTCGTCCAGGTCCTGTCGCTCGACATGGACGACCAGGTCCTTCGGCCCGTCCACATCGATGCGGACATGGCGATAGAGGCGGCCGACCGCGCGCTCGACCGATTGCAGGCTGGGCCAGACCTCGGCCCGGCTGTGCGCCGAGCCCCGCCGCCCGACCGCACGGGCGCGCGCCAGATGGTGGTCGACCTGACGGCGCATCGTCCGCGCTTCGCGGATGACGGTCTCGGCCAGATCCTCGGACTGGGCGGTCGCGGCGTTCATGATGACGGTCAGTGGGGTCTTGAGCGCGTGCGCCAGATTGCCCGCATGGCGCCGCGCTTCCTCGGCCTGTTTCTCGTTATGCTCGATGAGCGCGTTCAACTCCTCGACCATCGGCGCGACCTCGTTGGGCATCGCATCCGAAATCCGGTCGGCTTTCCCGGCGCGCATCGCCGCGATCTCCTCCCGCACGCGGCGCAACGGGTAGAGTCCGTAAAAGGTCTGCATCGCCGCCATCAGGAGCAGGCCGACGCCCAGCAGCGCGAAGCTGCGGATCAGGATGCGACGCAGCGCCCCGATCTGCGCGTCGAGCTCGGTCGTACGCTGTGCCACCTGGAAGCGCCAGCGGACGTCCGATCCGGGCAGTTTGACGTCACGCTCGACGATGCGCAGCTTTTCGTCCGCGAACTGTGTGCTGGTATAGACATGGATATCGTCGTCGTTGCGCACCGGGCCATAAGCGAGCCGTCGATCCCAGAGCGACCGCGAAGGAAAGGGGTCATGCCCCTTGCCCGACACCTGCCAGTATACGCCCGAGCCCGGCTCCAGAAATCCCTGATCGGCTGGCTCCCGGTTAAACCAGACCTCGCCCTGCGAATCGATCCCGGCGGACACCAGCAGCGACTTCAGCACATAGGCCTGGCGATCATCGAAATTCTGGGTGACGGCGGACACCAGAACCCTATCGAGCGCAAAGCCGCCGCCGGTCAGCAGGACCAGGATCCACCCCGCGGCGATCAGGATCATGCGCCGCGACAGCGATCCCGTCCGCAGCGTCGGGCGCGTGGTGTTTCCGTCCGTCACGGGAAAGGCCGGATCAGGCCGCCGGATCCGCCGCCGCAGCCCCCGCCGCCGGATCGTCCAGGCTGTAGCCCAGACCCCGGATCGTGGTGATGACATCCTGGCCCAGCTTCTTGCGGATACGCGTCACGAACACCTCGATCGTGTTGGAATCGCGATCGAAATCCTGGTCGTAGATATGTTCGATCAGCTCGGTGCGGCTGACCACCTTGCCCTTGTGGTGGAGCAGATAGCTGAGCAGCTTATATTCCTGCGCGGTCAGCTTCACCGGCTCGCCCGCGCGCGTGACCTTGCCCGACCGGGTGTCGAGGCGCACGTCACCGGCGGTCAGCTCGGACGAGGCGTTGCCGCTGGCGCGCCGGATCAGCGCGCGCAGCCGAGCGATCAGTTCCTCGGTCTGGAAGGGCTTGGCGACGTAATCGTCGGCGCCCGCGTCCAGCCCGGCAACCTTGTCCGACCAGCTGTCGCGCGCGGTCAGCACCAGGACGGGCGTGGTCTTGCCTTCCTTCCGCCAGCGATCAAGCACGGTCAGCCCGTCGATCTCCGGCAGGCCCAGGTCGAGGACGATCGCGTCATAGCTTTCGGTCGAGCCCAGAAAATGCCCTTCCTCGCCATCGGTGGCCAGGTCGATGGCATAGCCTGCACCTTCCAGCGTGGCCTTCAACTGCTGGCCGAGATTGGGCTCGTCCTCGACGATCAGAACGCGCATCGCAAAACTCCCTGTAATTTCATGGAATTAGCCAATAGGCCGGTCATCAGCCGTCGGTTCGGCCGATGACCTTGCCGGTGCGGCCGTCCACCTCCACCCAGATAACCGTGCCATTGCGCAGGAATTTGAGCGTGTAAACCGCCGCCGAGGCATCATAATCGAAGCCGATATATTGCGAATCGCGCATGGTAGGCACCACCCGCGCCTCGATCTCGCGCAGCGACAGATTGCCTTCCTTGCGCTGTTGATAGGCGCGGATCTGGTCCCCGCGACGCTGGTCGAGCCCCGTTCCCATCGGGGATCCGGCCATCAGCGGCGAACCCATTGGTGCGGCGAGCAGAGCCAGAAGGACGGTCATCGACATGAAAGTGGCATAGCGGTCAACCGTTGAACAGCCTCTGAATGGATCGTGCAGGCCCGGGACAGCGCGCGAGGCGCTTGCCGGGTTCCGCCCGCGCCCCTAACTGCATCGTCATCATGGCAGCACCCGTTCTTTCCTACGAAGACCTGGGCCTTGTACAAGGCTCGGGCTGGCTCTTCCGGCATCTCGACATCCATGTCGGTCCACGCGACCGGCTGGCGCTGATCGGGCGCAACGGGGCAGGCAAATCGACGCTTCTGAAGCTGATGGCCGGCATCATCGATTCGGACGAGGGCCGCCGGGTGATCGTGCCGGGCACCCATGTGGTGTATCTGGAACAGGACCCCGACCTGACCGGCTGCGCCACGCTGGCCGACTATGTCCTGTCAGGCGAGGATGCGCCGGAGGGATATGAGGCCGATGCCATCGCCGGACAGCTGGGCATCGACCTGACCCGTGACGCCGCGACCGCCAGCGGCGGCGAGCGGCGCCGCGCGGCGATCGTGCGCGCGCTGGCGATGAACCCCGACGTACTGCTGCTCGACGAGCCGACCAACCATCTCGACCTCGCCGCCATCGAATGGCTGGAGGACTGGCTGAAGCGGTTCACCGGCGCGTTCGTGGTCATCAGCCACGACCGCACCTTCCTGACGCGCCTGACCAAGTCGACGCTCTGGCTGGATCGCGGCCAGATGCGCCGCAACGAGGTCGGCTTCGGTGGCTTCGATGCGTGGACCGAACAGGTCTATGCCGAGGAACAGCGCGCCGCCGAGAAGCTGGACGCGAAACTCAAGATCGAGGAGCATTGGCTCCATCGCGGCGTCACCGCGCGGCGCAAGCGCAACCAGGGCCGTCTGGAAAAGTTACACCAGATGCGCGCCACTCGCGCCGCGATGATCGGCCCGCAGGGCGCCGCCAAGCTCGGCATCGCCTCGGACGATGTGAAGACCAAGGAGGTCATCAAGGCCGAGCATGTCACCAAGCGGTACGGCGACCGCACGATCATCAAGGACCTGAGCCTGAAGGTCACGCGCGGCGACAGGATCGGCATCGTCGGCTCGAACGGGGCGGGCAAGACGACGCTGCTCCGCCTGCTGACCGGCGAGATCGAGCCCGACGAGGGTAGCGTCTTCCTGGCCAAGACGCTGGACGGCGTCATCATCGATCAGCAACGCAAGCTGATGGCACCCGAAAAGCGGGTGCGCGAGGTGCTGGCGGACGGCGGCGACTGGATCGACGTGCGGGGAACGCGCAAGCATATCCACGGCTATCTGAAGGAGTTCCTGTTCGATCCCTCGCTGACCGAAGCGAAAATCGGCACCCTGTCGGGCGGCGAGCGTTCGCGGCTGCTGCTCGCCCGCGAGTTTGCACGCGAGTCCAATCTGCTGGTCCTCGACGAACCGACCAACGATCTCGACCTGGAGACGCTCGACCTGTTGCAGGAGGTGATCGGCGATTATGAAGGTACCGTCCTGATCGTCAGCCACGATCGCGACTTCCTCGACCGCACGGTGACGGTGACGCTGGGGCTCGACGGGTCGGGCAATGTCGATGTCGTTGCGGGCGGCTATGCCGACTGGGTCGCCAAGCGTAAGCCGCCGGCGGAGGCGAAGAAGGCTCCCGTCAAGGCCGCCCCCTCCCCCGCTGCGCCCTTGCAGGCGAAGACCAAGCTCAGCTACAAGGACCAGCGCGACTACGAACTGCTGCCCAAGCGGATCGAAGAACTGGAGGCCGCCATCGCGCGCGACGAAGCCAAGCTCGCCGACCCCGATCTCTATGCCAAGGACCCAGGGCAATTCGACCGGCTGATGAAGGCGATCGAAAAGGCACGCGGCGAAAAGGACGAGGCCGAGATGCGCTGGCTGGAACTGGCCGAGCAGGTCGAGGCGCTGGCGGGGTGATACGCCCCCGCCCGGTTACTGGGTGATGCGTGCGGTCGCCACGGCGTTCTGGAACAGCGCGGCCATGGCGGCCGAAATGTCCTGATCGGTAGACACCTTGGTGTAGAGGCCGGGTGACGAGCAGGCCTGAAGCGCGGGTTCGACCTTGTAGAGATAGGGCGCGATATTCGTTTGCGACCAATCGTCGCCGGTCAGCGATTCGGGCAGATATTCGGTGTAGAGCACCGCGATCCGCACGCCGCGCGCCTTGATCGTGCTGCACGGCACAGTGTCGATCGCGATTTCCGGCTTGCCGTTGCTGCGCAACTCGTCGCGCATCCCGTCGGTGACGAGGAACAGCACCGCCTGGGGCGCGGCATTATTGATGCCGTTGCCTGGCGGATTGATCAGCTTGTTGACCTGCGTCATCGCGTCGCTGGTGCCGGTATCGGTGTCGTTATAGCCCACTTCGGTCGACTGGCAGGCGGAGGTCGGGCAACCGTTCCGGTCATATTTGAACGGCGCCAGGTTCGCGGTCGCCTTGGCGGCCAGGGCCATGTCCGACGTGAGTTTCTGAAGCAGCGTGAACCCGCCGCGTCCGCGGAACGTCGCGATGGCGATCTGATAGCTTGCGCCCGTCTTGCTCGACGTGCTGGTCGCGTTCGCCGTCAACCGCGACACCGCCGTCCCCTCGTCGTCGATGCGCAGCGTCAGGCCATAGGATTTGGCCACGTCGTATAGGTCGACCATTTTGCCCTGGGCATTCCGCCCCTTTAGGTCGTTGGCCGCATGGCAGGCGAACTGGCAATTGCGCGAATTGCTCGCCGCGACCTTGGCCAACCCCTTGCTGGTGGTCGGCAGTGCCATCGAACTGGACACGTCGAGCAGCATGTAGAAATTGATGTCGGGCGCGACGGCGTTCGTCGTCTGCGACCGACCCTTGATGGTCAATGTATTCAGCCCCAGAATCCGGGCAAAGACATTGTTCGATACGCCCGTATAGCTGACCGTGGCATTGCGGCGGCCATTGGCGTCGGTCGGCGCGTTGATCGTTACGTTGGAGACAGCGATATCGCCGGCATTGACGAGCGACAGCGCCTGCGCATCGAAGATTTTGCGGGCATAGGCCACCGCATCGCTGTCGGACATCCCCATCGCGACCTTGCTGACCGCCGACAGCGCGGCAGAGTCGGCTACCGCATTCATCTTGGTCTGCGCCTTCATCGCGCGGGCATAATCGATGCCCATGCCGATCGCGAAGGTCAGGACGGGCAGCGCCATGGCGAACATCATCATCACCGCGCCACGACGCTGGCGCAGCACCCCGACCGTGGAGCGATAGAAAGAAAGGATCATGGGCATCAGCAATCCGGGCAGGCGATCTGGTCGGTGTTGCGCGGGACCATCCACAGCATATCGCTGAGCGTCATCGGGCCGAACTGACCGAAACTCGTGGGGGGGCGATAGGGGTAGCTGACCTGCGCGACCAGGAAGGTCGCGTTCGGCGTTTTCATCGCAGGCGGAATGTCCATGGCCTGCCCAGGGGAATATGCCGTGACGTTGAGGCCCCGGCTCCATACCACGCTGGTTTTTCCGTTCGCGTCCGTCGCCACTTCGGTCACGCGGATCTGCGCATCCTGCGCGGCATAGGGCTGCATCACCTGTGCGGCAGCCATCAGGTTCGACTGGACTTCCGCGCCCGACATCTGACCGGTCGTGTTCTGGGCGATCAGATCGACCGCCGCGCGCGTGGTGATCGTCACCTTGCGCTTGCAGGCCATCGCGTCCTGCAACTGCACCCCGCCCAGATACAGCACCAGCATGACCGGCAGGATGATCGCGAACTCGACCAGTGCGACGCCGCGCCGATCGCCGCGGAGATCTTGGAAAAGGTGAACCGTCACAGATAGGCCTCGGTCTTCGACACCGATGTCGCGACCAGCACGGTCGGCTTGCGGCTGAGCGGCGACAGGTCGGCGGCGGGCGCGATCGGCAACGGCCAGAGATAGATGAAGCGCACCGTGACGAGCGAGCCTTGCGACCCAGTATCATAGGACGGATTGATGGGCTTGCCCGTCGCATCAAAGGTCAATGGCGGGGGGCCGGAGCTCGGAACCGCGGTGCCCGCGGCCACGCTCTGCACATCGACGAACAGGCGCGAGCAGGACAGGAAACTGGGGAGCGACTGGCAGCCCTTGCTGCGGAACCGCTCGGCCAGCTGCGCCTTGGTCATGCCGGTGCCGCTGCCCTGCAGGTCGGCGGCCTGGGTCTGGCCGGTGACGATGCCGCGCGCAGCCACCTCGACCGCGCTCTCCAGTGCTTCCTGCGCCAGATAGGCGAGGCTCGACTGGAGGATGGCCAGCAACAGTGCAATGAAGGGCGCCGCGACCAGCGCAAACTCGACGAGCACCGCCCCCCGCCGATCGGTCAGGATCGCTGGTCGAGCGCCATGACGGCGGGCGGGTGGAAATATGAACATGGGCAGGCGGATATCCTTCCCGCCCATATTGATGGGAATCGGTTAATCTTCGGCAAACGCCGCCTAGCGCAGCGCGCGGGCGTAGAGCGCCAGCGTCCAGGCCATCGCCTGAAGGAACAGCGCCGGATCGTAGCGTGGCCCCTCGTCGCGCAGAAAGGCGTGCTGCCCGGCCACCTCATGCCATTCATAAGCGGCGCCCACCTCTTCCAGCCGCGCACGGATCGCCTCGCGTCCGGCAAAGGGCACATGCGGATCCTGTCGTCCCCAGACGAACATCACCTCGGCCTTCAGTTCGTCCATCCGCGCGAGACTGTCGTCGCTCCGTCCCTCGCCCAGCGTGCCCGAATGGATGTCGGTCGCATAGAAACAGGCCGCCGCCGATACGCGAGGGTCGAGCGCGGCGCGGTATGCCAGATGCCCGCCCAGGCAAACGCCGAACGTGCCCAGCCGCCCGTTGCATGCCGGATGCGCCGCCAACGCGCCCAGCCCTGCCTTCGCATCGGCATCATAGGCCGCCACCGGCTTGGTGAATTTCAGGTCGTTGCCGCGATCGGTGCCCGGCTTGTCATAGGCGAGCACGGTCCCGGCAGGCTCATATTCGTGATAGACTTCCGGAACCGCGACGACATAGCCCTGCCCCGCCAGCATCGTAGCCAGCCGCCGGATAGGCGCCGTCACCTGATAGATTTCCGAAAACAGCAGAATGCCGGGAAAGCGCCCCTCGATCGCAGGGCGGAACAGGTGCATCCGCATCGTGCCGCTGCCGGGCACTTGGACATCCTGGGTTTCGTCGCTGATGATAATCATGGGCGCGCTCCTTTGCTGGCGCCCGCCCTTCGCACTCTGGCACGGGGGGTGCAACCGGCCCGCTATCATGATAGGATGGGAGCACCCAATTCGCAGGGAGTTCTCGAGATGATCCAGCGGCACCGCTGACGCGGCACAGAGAGTAAGGCGGCACCAGCCGTCGCTTTTGCCCCTCCATTTCGAGAGATTTATGTCACGTTTGTCCATGAAGACGTGCGTCGTCACCGGTGCCGCGCGCGGGATCGGCCACGCCATCGCCCGGCGCTTTCACGAGGAAAGCGCCACCGTCATCCTGACCGACCGCGATGCCGAAGACGGGCAGGCCGCCGCCGATGCGCTGGGCTGTCGTTTCGAGCCGCTGAACGTCGCCGAGGAAGCCGACTGGTCACGCCTCGCCCAAGTCATTCCCACCGTCGATGTTGTCGTCAACAATGCCGGGATCACCGGCTTCGAGGACGGCTTCGTGCCCCATGACCCGGAACACGCCGCGCTGGAGGACTGGCGCGCGGTGCACCGGGTCAATCTAGACGGCACCTTCCTGGGGTGTCGCTATGCCATCGGCGCGATGAAGGCGGCGGGCGCGGGTTCGATCATCAACATCTCGTCGCGCTCGGGGCTGGTCGGCATTCCGGGTGCGGCCGCCTATGCCTCGTCCAAGGCGGCGATCCGCAACCATAGCAAGACGGTGGCGCTCTATTGCGCGCAAAAGGGGTGGAAGATTCGCTGCAACTCCATCCACCCCGCCGCGATCCTGACCCCCATCTGGGAGCCGATGCTGGGCGACGGCCCCGACCGTGCGGCGAAGATGGCGGCTTTGGTCGCCGACACCCCGCTCAAGCGCTTCGGCGAGCCGGACGAAGTGGCGGCGATCGCGGTCATGCTGGCCTCCGACGAGGCGACCTACATCACCGGGTCGGAGTTCAATATCGACGGCGGCCTGCTCGCCGGATCGGCGGCAAGCCCCGGCTGAACCTATGGCATTGGGCGGTTTCGGCCGATAGGCTGGCCGCATGAATCGCAACCTCACCGAAGACCGCCCGACCTTCGTCACCCATCTGGAATGCTCGCTGACTGGCGAACGCTACGAAGCGGACCAGCTTCACGGCCTGTCGCGCGCGGGGCGGCCATTGCTCGTTCGTTACGATCTGGAGGCGCTGGGCCGGGCCGTGTCGCGCGACACCATCGCCGCACGCGAGACCGATTTGTGGCGCTGGCGCGAACTGCTGCCCGTGCGGCGTACGACAAGCATCGTGTCGCTGGGCGAGATCGAGACGCCGCTGGTCCCCATCCCGCGCTCGGGCGGCGGATCGGTGCTGGTCAAGGACGAGGGACGGCTGCCGACCGGATCGTTCAAGGCGCGCGGCCTGGTCATGGCGGTGGCGATGGCGCGTGAATTGGGCGTCACCCGGATTGCGATGCCGACCAACGGCAATGCGGGTGCCGCGCTCGCCGCCTATGCGGCGCGCTGCGGGATCGAGACGGTGATCCTCTGCCCGGAAGAGACTCCGGAAGTAAACGTCCGCGAGATCGCCGCGCAGGGTGCGCGGGTCTGGCGGGTCAACGGCCAGATTGACGAATGCGGCGCGATCGTCGGGCGCGGTGCGGCCGAGGGGCGCTGGTTCGACTTCTCGACGCTGAAGGAGCCTTACCGGATCGAGGGCAAGAAGACGATGGGCCTGGAGCTGGCCGCCCAGCTGGGCTGGGAACTGCCCGATGCGATTTTCTATCCGACCGGCGGCGGCACCGGCCTGATCGGGATGTGGAAGGCATTCGACGAGATGGAGCGGCTGGGCTGGATCGGCGCCAAGCGCCCGCGCATGTATGCGGTGCAGGCCAGCGGATGCGCGCCCATCGTCCGCGCGTTCGAGGCGGGCGAAGAACATGCCGAACGCTGGGAGGATGCCGCGACGGTGGCGGCGGGCATCCGCGTGCCGAAGGCGGTCGGCGACTTTCTGATCCTGCGCGCGGTGCGCGAGTCCGGTGGCGCGGCGCTGGCGGTGGGCGATCCGGCGATCCTGAAAGCGGTCGAGGACTGTGCGAAGAAGGACGGCCTGCTGCTATGCCCGGAGGGCGGGGCGACGCTGGCGGCGTATAAACAGGCGGTGCGCGACAATCTGGTCGATGAGGATGAGCGGGTGGTGCTGTTCAACTGCGCCACCGGGCTGAAATACCCGATGCCCGAGGCGGGTCAGTGGCTGGACAAGAACGCGGCGATCGATCTGGCGGCGCTGTAATCGCCAACCTCCGCTCAGTGCGAACGGAGGTTGGCGAAGCTCACCCGATCAACAACCGCATCCCCAACGCCGCCACCAAGGCCAGCGGCATCGCCACCGCGCCGACCTTGAGGAACGCAAGGAAGCTGACATCCTCCCCCTCGCGCCGGATCGCCTGTAGCCACAGGATCGTCGCTAGCGATCCCGTCACCGACAGGTTCGGGCCGAGATCGACACCGATCAGCAGCGCGTCGGTCACGATCTGCGGCGGATGCGCCTGCGCGATGGCGCTGCTGGCGACCAGTCCGGCGGGCAGGTTGTTCATCGCATTGCTGACAAAGGCGAGCATGGTGCCCGACACCGCCGCCGCGCGCGTCGGATCGACCAGCATGTCGCGCAGCCCGCGCGCCACCCAGGCGATCACGCCCGTCCGGTCGAGCGCCTCGACCAGTACGAACAGCCCGGCGGCCAGCGGCAGCACGCCCCAGCTCACCGACTTCGCCAGCGTCACCGGCGAGCGCCCCGCCAGCAGCGACACGATCACCGCCGTCGCGATCCCCGCCAGCGCGGTGGGCAGGCCGAGTTCGATATCCAGCGCCGATACGATGAGGAGCAGCAGCGCGGTCAGCCCGATCCCTGCCATCGCCAGCTTGCCGCCGTTCGACAGAGTGTCGCGCGTCACATCACATTCGCAACTCCCCGCGATCCGCGCCCGCTGGGTGAAGCGCAGCACTGCGAAAGTGACGAGGATCGACGCGAGCGACGGCAGCGCGAATGCCGCCATCCACGCCCCCAGCGGCGGCATGTGCCCACCGTACAGGACGAGGTTGGCGGGGTTGGAGATGGGCAGCACGAAGCTCGCCGCATTGGCGATGAGCGCGCAGGCGAACAGCAGCGGCAACGGATCGGCCTTGGCCTTCTTCGCCGCGACGAACACGGCCGGAGTCAGCACCACGGCGGTCGCGTCGTTGGACATGAAGGTCGTCACCACCACGCCCGTCGCATAAACGAGCGCGAACAGCTTGGCGCGCGACCGTCCCGCCATGTTGACGGCGGTCGCGGCGATCCAGTCGAACGCGCCATGCTCGCGCGCCGTCTCGCTCAGCAGCATCATGCCGATCAGGAACAGATAGACATCGGTGCCCTTGGCCACCGCCTGCCCGGCTTCGCCCAGCGGCATCAGGCCCAGCACGATCAGCAGCACCGCGCCCGCCACCGCCCATATCCATTCGGGCCAGCGCATCGGCCGCGCGATCACGCCCGCGGTCGACAGCCCCGCAATCGCCCAAGTGGCTCCATAAGCCAGCGTCACCATCCGCACCCATTCTTGTTCGGCCCGAGCCGGCCCCCGTCGATCCCGGCGATAGGCCAGGCGCCGATCGCGTGGCAATCCTCGCCCGGAGCGACGGGCAAGCGACGCTTCGGTATGGCATGCGCCTCGCGGACGAGGCAGTCGATGCGGTCGTATGCCTTGCCGCAATGAACTTCGATCGCGGTCAACCCCGCCGCCAACGTCACGGTCGCACGCCACAAGCCATCCCTGCCCCGCGTCATCGGCGTATCACTATCGCCAACCCGCGCGACGGGCGGCGTGTCCGCCCCGAACAGCCGCGCCACCACGTCGACCGCGCCGGGGCGGGGCACCTGATGCGGGTCGGTCGGGCGGGTGATGAGCCGGACATCGCCCGGCGAGACGATCTGGACATGCGGCCAGGGGGCATCCAGACGCCGGAAGCGCCAGCTGACCACCCGGTCCTCGACACAGACGATGGTGAAGCCCGGTGCCCCGCCATCCTCCTCGATCTGCGCGGTCGAGCGGGTCGCGCCATAGAGGACGCGGCCGTCGTTCAGCAGCTCGTTATAATGGGTATGACCGGTATCGACGAAGGCGACCTCGCCATCGATGAACTGGCGCGCTACCGACTCGCCATCCGCCGCCAGATCGCCGGGATAGGCGTGCATGAAGACCAATGGCACTTCGTCCGACGCCTTGGCCCGCGCCAGCTCCTCGGCCAGCTTGTTGCGATGATGCATGGTCAGCCGGAAGTCGGGACCGCCCGCCCCCGCCGACACCATGTCGAGGAACAGGCAGCGATGGCGTGCGATCACCTCCGTCTCGGGCCGGTTGGCCTTGGGGATCGCCGCTTCGTAATTGGACAGGTCGCCCGGCTCGAAATCATGGTCGCCGGGGATGATCCGCCATGGCATCGACAGCGGTGCGAGCGCGTCCATCATCCGGGCATATTGCTCGGGCGTGCCGTGATTGGCGTTGTCGCCGGGCACGAAGACGAAGTCCGCATCGCCCATGTGGCGGTTCACCTGCGCGACGATGGTCTTCAGCCGGTCGAGGCCCTGCCAGTCATCGGCTTCGTCCAGATGCAGGTCACCGATATGCACCCAGCAAATGCCGCTCATGCCCGCGCCTCCTCGGGCTGGGCTCCGCCGGAGCAGGCGGGGCGCAACGTGCCCGCAAAGCCGATCCACAGGCCCAGGCTCGCCACTGCGAAACCGCCCAGAATATAGAAGGCGACATGATAGCCCAGCTCCTGCGCCAGCCAGCCGCCGATCGCGGGCGACAGCGAGGCGCCGACGCCCTGGATGGTCATCACCGCACCCTGCCCTACATTGACCCGGCCCGTGCCGTTCAGCAGGCAGGCGACGAGGCCGGGCACCGCCACGCTCTGCAGCCCCGCGCCGATGCCGTCGAGCGCCTGGACCGGCCACACGCCCCAATGCTCGATGAACGTGCCCGCCAGGAACCCGCGCAACGGGAGTGCAGCGAAGGAGATCAGCAGCACCAGCCAGTAACCGCGCCCGGCGGCGACCTTCATCGCGACCAGGCTGGCGATAATCATCACCGCCTGCGCGACCATCACGGTCGTCGCGGTGAACATCGCCGCATCGCCCTTGCCCGCGCCCACCACCGCCATGCCATAGAGCGGCAGCATCGCACCGTTGCCGAGATGGAAACAGGCCAATGCCGCCGCCAGGATCAGCATCGGCTTGTTGGACAGCAGCGCCTTGAAACCCTCGGCCTGACCGCTTTCCTGATCCTCGCCCCTGTCATCCTCCAGCCCGCGCGCGGCGCGGTGGTCGATCGCGCGTTCGGGGATCGACAGGACCGAGATGATCGCCAGCACGCCGAACGCCGCCGCCAGGAAGAAGATGGCGGCCATCCCGAACTTCCAGCCGAGAAAGCCCGACAACCCCGCGCCGACCATATTGCCCGCATGGTTCCACGCCTGGTTGCGGCCATTCTGTGCGTTGAAGCCCTTTTGCCGGACGACGCCCAAAGTCATGCCGGTCACGGCGGGGCCGATCGCCGCGCCGGCGATCGCGGTCGCCACCTGGCTGACCCCGACGACGACGCCCGCCTGCGACCAGAGGATCAAAAAGGACGCCAGCACCGTGCAGATGCCGGTGATGACCACTACCCAGCGCTTCTTGTCGGTATGGTCGATAAAGGCGCCCGCCGGCACGGTCATCACCATGCCCGCCACGCCGCCCAGCGTCATGACCGATCCGATCGGCCCGGTCTGCCACCCGCGCTGTTGCAGGAAGACGCCCAGGAACGGCCCGATCCCCGCCTGCATGTCCGCCATGAAGAAATTGAGTGCCTGCAACCAGCGCGTCGCGCGGCGGCGGTCGCCATCGGATGCGCTGGGTGATCGGGAATCGGGCAATGCCGCTGTGGCCATGACGAGGTCTCCGCGAGATGCGGGGCCAAACCCGGCAATAGTTTGAAATATCCGTCTATTTTATGATTTATGCTTGGTAGACAGCGGACCGGAAGGTTATCCCCTTGCCGCAAAAGGATAAAGTCGGCTTTGCTTGAAACGAAGCCCGACCCGACATGACGTTAACTTCATGATATGGTGGCGGAACTTTTCACTGTCACGTCGAACAGGACTTCCCTCGCTCCACCATTGCGGGGCATCCTGTCGGGGACAAGGAGGAATATTCATGAACCATCACTGCGTCGCCATCGTCCCCGCCGATGATCTGGATGCCAGCACCGCCTTCTACCGACTGCTCGGTTTCGAGGTCGCCGCCGATTTCGGCAGCTATCGCATCCTGGCGGACGAACGCGGCTGGCACCTCCACCTCAATCACATGCCCGGCTGGCCGAAGCGTACGGAAGACAATCCGTTCGGCCTCTACCTCTATGTCGAGGATGTCGACGCGGTCGCCGACCGGGTGCGCGATCGCATCATCGAGCGCGGCGCGCCTAACGCCAAGCCCTGGGGCACCTATGAATTCGCGGTCAGCGATCCGACGGGCGTGCTGGTGCGGATCGGGCGGATCATCGCATGACGCGGTTGCCCTGTCGGCCGGAGAACGCCAAATAGCCGGCCTGTCCGGGCGCATAGCTTCGTGCCCCGCTCCGCAACGATGATGGACGATGTCGTGACCACCAAAATCTACCTGTCCGCCGATCGCCTGCTGGAGGATTCCTTCCGCCTCGCCAATCTGGTCTTCGACTCCGGCTTTCGTCCGACCCATATCGTCGGCATCTGGCGCGGGGGTGCGCCCGTCGGCATCGCGGTTCAGGAACTGCTCGAATATCGCGGGGTGCAGAGCGATCACATCGCGATCCGCACCGCCTCTTACACGGGCATCGACCAGCAGGAGCCGCAGGTGCGCATTTATGGCCTCGGCCATCTGGTCGACGTGCTCAACCCCGAGGATCGCCTGCTGCTGATCGACGATGTCTTCGATTCGGGGCGTTCGATCCGCGCCTTGCTGAAGGAACTGAAGCAACGGTGCCGCAACAACATCCCGAACGAGGTGAAGGTCGCGACCGTCTATTACAAGCCATCGCGCAACGTGACCGACCTCAAGCCCGACTTCTTCGTCCACGAGACGAATGACTGGCTGATCTTCCCGCACGAGATCAACGGCCTGAGCGAGGAGGAAATCCGGGCACACAAGCACGGTGCCGCCCTCATCCTGCGCTGATCACGCGGGCGTTCCCGCCCATCCCGAGCCTCAGTGCAGCTTGGCGATTGCCAGCCCGTCTTCCTTCGCCCGCGCCTTGACCGACTCCTCGCTGCGGGTCAGCGCCTTGGCGATGGCCTTCAGCGCCATGCCCTTCTTGGCGAGCGTGTGCAGCTTTTGGATCTCGTCGGGGCGCCAAGGCTGGCGGTGTCTTTCGAAGCGTTCGGCCATTTCCGTATCTTAGCTGCTTGGGCCGCCCCTGACCATCATCTTCCCGCGCCGGCAACACGATGGAGGGCAGATGAGGCTCTTCTTACAAATGCGTCACGAACACTGTCGTGACTTGCCATTCCCCCGGCGGGCGGCAATTCCCCGCGCATCAAGAGACTATGTATCATAGGAGTCTGCTTATGCGTGTCTATGCCCTTTTGTGCTGCGTGGCGTCGTCCGCGCTGGCCGTACCGGCCGTTGCGCAAGTCAGAGGGGTACCGACACCCGATGCCGACCAGACGACCGCCGATACCAGCAGCAGCACGCCGTCCGACATCGTCGTGACCGCCAAGCGGCTCGACACCGCGCGCGCGCATATCCAACCGAGCCTGGGCGCCTCCAATTACGAAATCACCAGCGAGACGATCAAGGCGCTGCCCGGCGGCGAGAACCAGCAGTTCAACCAGATCCTGCTCCAGGCCCCCGGCGTCGTGCAGGACGGTTTCGGCCAGTTCCATGTCCGCGACGACCATAACGGCCTGCAATATCGCATCAACGGCACCATTCTTCCTGAGGGGTTGGCGGTGTTCGGCCAGACCCTGTCGCCGCGCCTGGTCGACAAGGTCAACATCCTGACCGGCGCGCTGCCCGCGCAATATGGCCTGCGCACGGCGGGCGTGATCGACATCACGACCAAGAGCGGCCTGTTCGACAATGGCGGCACCGCGTCGATTTACGGCGGCAGCCACAACACCATCCAGCCCAGCCTGACCTATGGCGGCTCCACCGGCAGCACCAATTACTTCGTCTCGGGCGACTATCGGCATAGCGGCCTGGGCATCGAGAGCGTCGATGGCCGCTCCAACCCGGTGCATGACGATACCGACCAGTATCAGGGCTTTGCCTATATCGACCATATCCTGGACGACCAGAACCGCGTGTCCTTCGTCGGCGGCTATTCGAACCAGTGGTTCCAGATCCCCAACCCCGTCGGCCAGCAGCCGAGCGCCGGGTGGAGCGTCGGCGGCCAGACCGCCTTCCCCAGCGAGAAGCTGAACGAGACGCAGCTGGAAAAGACCGGCTTCGGCCAGCTCGCCTTCCTCCACGATGCCGAGCCGCTGACCGTGCAGGCCTCGCTGTTCGCGCGCTATTCGTCGCTGCGCTATCGCCCCGATGTGCTGGGCGAGTTGCTCTACAACGGGCAGGCGCAGCAGGCGTATAAGCAGGACTTCGCGATCGGCGGGCAGGTCGATGCGGTCTATCATGTCGGCACCGCCCACACGCTGCGCGGCGGCTTGCTGGTAACGCGCGACCGTTCGACCAGCGCGACCACGACCAATGTCTTCCCCGTCGACGCCAGCGGTGCCCAGGCGGGCGAGCCGATCGCGATCGTCGACAATAGCGGCAAGACCGCGACCAGCTTCAGCGCCTATCTGCAGGACGAATGGAAGCTGCTGCCCCGGCTGACGCTCAACTATGGCGCGCGCTACGACCTGTATAACGGCTATCGGCGCGAGGGGCAGTTGTCGCCGCGCGTCAACCTGGTCTGGCAGCCGGGCAGCATCTATACGCTGCACGCGGGCTATTCGCGCTATTTCGTGCCGCCGCCCTTCGAGCTGGTCGGCAATACCAGCATCGCCAAGTTCGTCGGCACCAGCGCCTATCCGTCCGTCACCGTCAACGACGTGCCCTTTGCCGAGCGGCAGGATTATTTCGACGTCGGCTTCCAGGCCAAGCTCAGCCGCTACTTCACCTATGGCATCGACGCCTATTACCGCATCTCGAAGAACCTGATCGACGAAGGACAGTTCGGCGCGCCGATCATCCTGACCCCGTTCAACTACAGGCAGGGGCGCATCGGCGGGATCGAGGCGAATATGAGCTATCAGCGCGGTGGCCTGCTCGCCTATGCCAATTTCGCCGCCGCCAAGGCCAAGGGGCGCGATATCGTGTCCAGCCAGTTCAGCTTCGGCCAGGACGATCTCGACTATATTTCGCGGCATTACATCTATCTGGATCACGACCAGAGTTTCACCGGATCGGCGGGCCTGTCCTATGCTTTCGACCAAGGTACCAAGCTGGGCGGCAGCATGATCTATGGCTCGGGGCTTCGTCGCGACGACGATGTGAACAGCATCCCCAACGGCGCCAAGCTGTCACCCTATGCGCAAGTGAACCTGACGGCGAGCCAACATCTGGCCGGGCCGAACCTCGACATCCGGTTCGACGTCATCAATGTGCTCGACCACAAATACGAAATCCGCGACGGGACCGGCGTGCGTGTCGGCGCCCCGCAATATGGCCCGCGTCGCGGCTTCTTCGTCGGCGTGTCGAAGGCGTTCTAAAAACTCCTCCCCGGCACGGGGAGGGGGACCAGCGTAGCTGGTGGAGGGGGCGGGCCGCACAGGATGTCCTTTGTGGCCCGCCCCCTCCGTCAGCGCTGACGCGCTGCCACCTCCCCGCGCCGGGGAGGATTGCATCAACCGATCCCGTATTTCTGGATCCGCTCGGGCATCCGCTTGTCCAACGCCACCGCCAGCGTCCGATCGCGCGCGGCCTCGGTGGTCATGCCCAGATGCGTCTCGGCGAGCGAACGCCCGTACAGTGCCCAGGCCCGCTTCGGATCGATCGCCAGCGCGGCGTTGAAATCCGCGAGCGCGGCGCGGTCGTCCTTCTGGCAGAGATGGATGAAGGCCCGGCTGTCGAGGAAGCTCGGATCGTTGGGGATTGCGTGGACGGCGGCGTTGCAGTCGCCCAGTGCCTTGTCGAGGTCCTTGTTGGCCAGCATCCGCGACCAGCACCGGCCGTTCTGCGCGGTGCTGCGGCGCGAATCGTCATGGTGGGCGGCCATCCACAGATCATATTGCGCTACGCCCGCGTCGAAGGCGTCCGCGCCCGAATAGAGCCGCGCCATCTGCAGCCGCACCGCATCCTCGCGCGGCAACTGCCCGTTCAGCAGGTCGAGATCGGTGATAGCCCCCGCCGGATTGCCCGCACGCAGCCGTAACTCGGCACGGATCAGCCGCGCCTGCGTATCGGCCGGATCGAGCGTCAGCGTGGTGTTGAGATCGTCGATCGCCAGCACCGGCCTATGCTGATCCAGATAGGCGAGCGCGCGCTGGCGGGGAAAGCGCGGGTCCTTGGGCGCTATGGCGATCGCGTGCGAAAAGGCGTCGATCGCATGGGGCAGGTCGTGCTGGGTCACGAACATCGCCCCGCGCCGACTATAGCCCTCGGCATCGGTCGGGTTCGCGGTCTCGCCGGCCTTTTGCGCCACCACCGCCACCGCCGCGCCCGGATCGACATGGGCCACCGCATCGAACAGCCGCCCGCCGCTATAGGTGAAATAGATACGGTGCTGAGAATTGGAGACATAGAGCCGGTGCGACACGAAAAAGTCCGCGCCCAGCAGCATGTCGGTGTCCAGCGGCCCCAGATCGGCGATGTGAAGCCGCACATTATGCAGTTCCTCATTGCCGATCTTCAGCAGCTTGAACCGCGCGGTCCAGCCTTGGACGACATGGCGGCCGAGGCCCTGTTCCCAACCCGCCACCTCGACACCCAGATCGCCCGGATGGACACCCGCGCGGGCAGCGGCGCGCAAGGTCAGGACGGTTTGTGCAGCGCCGGTGTCGAAGGTCGCATTCAGCTTCGCGCCGTCCAGCTCGACGGTGCCGATCGTGTGGTTGTGCGCCAATTCCCTGGTCTCGATCGGAATCTCGAAATAGGGCTTTCCCTCGGTCCAATAGGCCATGGAGGCGTGGGCGCAGCCGCTCGGGCGGAACAGCCGAACCATGCCGCCGGGCAGGTCATATTCGACATCGGCCAGCCCCAGCACATTCTGACCGAGCAGGCCGGTCTGGCCGACATCGCTGCCGCTGACGACGAACTCGACATTGGGAATGTCGGTCCCGGCCAGCGTAAAATGCCGGACCGTCGCGAGCATGGCGTCGGAGCTGCCGCCGATCCCGTTCACCCGGAAGCCAAAGGGCAAGGGCTGTGTCGGCAGCCCCAGTTCGCGTGCGACGGGCGGCGAGATGTTGCTGTAAAAGGCGCCACTGTCGAGGATGAAGGGGGCGGGCTTGCCATTGATCCGGGTCTCGACCACCGGGCGCAGCCCCTGCATCGTGACCGGGATCGCCGCCATCTGCCCGACCTTGCATGTCTCCGCCATCGCCGGACCCGCCGTCGCCGCCACCAATAGCGCCGCGATCGACACCCGCTTGGCTTTCGTCCCGATCCCCATGCCACCATCCCCATGCCAGCTTCAGGGGGCGAGCATATCAACGCGACACACGGGCCAAGATGACGTGCGGCTGACATTCTTGAAATGCGGGCATTCGTCCCCGGCCGCGGGGGGCTTGCCACACAAGGCACCTTTTGACGCGGTTCCTCCCTGGCCCCCCTCCCCCGCGGGAGGATTTCGCTAAAGCGGATTTCCGTCGCGGCAGCGTTCCCATTCCACCGGGTCATGCGCGCATGCGATGGTGACGCTCTCGCGCCGTTCGACCGAAAGCGCGCGCAGCCGCGCCTGGTTGGCCATGCGTGCGGTCGCATCGACCTCCATCAACCGCTGATAGGCGCGCAGGCCCGGCGTGCAGTGGCGCCGGGCGCTCCGCATCTCGCCACGGTAGAAATAGGCGTCGCCCGCATGGAGTAGCCAGCGCCCGCCCGGCTGGCGGATCGCAACCCCGGCATGGCCCCATGTGTGGCCGGGCAGCGGCACCATCAGGATTTCGGGCGGCAACCCGTCCAGATCGCGCACCACATCGAAGCCGAACCAGGATTCCCCACTCGCGCCATAGCGGCACCAGCGATCGACCTCGTTCCACTGCGGCGCGCGCCAGCGATTGCGCGCGACGACTCCCCTATGGGGGCCGGTCGCATCGTCATATTCGCGGCGCATGACATGGACGGTGGCGTCGGGGAAATCCTCCAGCCCGCCAGCATGATCGAAGTCGAGATGGGTCAGCACGATATGCCGAACATCCCGCGCGGTATAGCCCAGCGCCTCGATCTGGCGGATCGCGGTTTCCTCCTCGCGCAGTCGGATGTTGAGCATGGCGCGCCAGGCGAGCGGGATGCGCGGATCGGGGCGACGATGAGGATGCGCCACGTCGCGCAGGCCAAAGCCGGTATCGACCAGTACCAGCCCATTCGTGTCGGTTTCGATCAGCAGGCAATGGCAGACGAGTTGGCCGATCGGCCCCCGGCTGCGGCCGTCGAAAAGCGCCCCGCCCAGCGGGCAGTCGGTACCGCAGTTGAGATGGTGAATCCGCATGGCACCTCAACCGGGCGAAACGACGCACGGTTCCTTATTTCTTTTTCTTACAATCGGTTAAACAGATACATCTGGATCAGAATCGGGGAACAAGCCGCCCGTCCGATACGCTGGGACGGCAACGCCACAGGAGCAACGCCATGTCGGCCAGAGCCTTTGCGACGGTCTTCGGTATCGTCTTTCTCGTCGCGGGCGCCGCCGGCTTCGTGCCCGGCCTTTCGCCCACCCATGCCCATCCGGGGGTCAGCGTCACCGCCTCGTCCCGGCTGGCGCTGGGATTGTTTCCGGTGAATATCCTGCACAATCTGGTCCACCTTGCCTTCGGCCTGTGGGGCGTACTGGCGGCGCGCAGCGTGACCGCCGCCTTCGGCTATGCCAAGGGTGTGGCGATTATCTATGCCGTGCTGACGGTGATGGGCCTGATCCCGCTGACCGCCACGACTTTTGGACTGGTGCCGCTTTATGGCAACGACATATGGCTGCACGCGCTGCTGGCCCTGGTCGCGGGTTATTTCGGTTTTGTCCATCGCGAGGCCGTCACCGATACGCCCCTGCGGTAATGACAGGGGCGGTCGAGGCGGTCAGGCCAGGCTGATCCGCCGCCCCTCCAGCGCCGAGCGATAGATCGCCTCGATCACGCGCATATCGGCAAGCCCTTCCTCGCCGGGCACCAAGGGATCGGTGCCGTTCGCGATGCACTCGGCGAAATGGTCGAGTTGCCCAGCATGTTGGCCCTTGCCCGCCGGAACCTGCTGTTCCTCGGTCCGGCCGTTGCGACGGACCCACATCTTCTGTCCCTCATAGGATGTGGCAGGTTCCAGCTCGATCCAGCCATCGGTACCCGACACGCGGTACATATTGTGGTTGGAGCTGTAGCTCGACACGCAGGTCGCCTCGATCCCTGAGGGAAAGCGCAGCAGGAAGCTGATCCGGTCCTCGACGGTGCGGAAACGCGGGTCGCTGCGGTCGGTCGACTCGATCGCGCTGACCTCGACCGGCTCCTCGCCGGTCAGATAGCGCGTGGCATTCAGGCTGTAGATGCCGATGTCCATCAGCGAGCCGCCGCCCGACAATTTCCGGTCGAGCCGCCACTGGTTGGGTTGCGCGTTGAAGCCATGGTCGGCCGTGATGATCCGCGTTTGCCCGACGAACCCCTTCTTCGCCAGGTCGATCGCCAGCCGGTTGTGCGGCTCGAACCGCGATCGGTATCCGATCATCAGCTTGCGCCCCGCCGCCCGGCACGCCGCGATCATCGTGCGGCATTCCGCGACCGACACCGCCATCGGCTTTTCGCACATGACATGCTTGCCCGCCCTGGCCGCACGCACCGTATATTCGGCGTGCATCGCATTGGGCAGGATCACATAGACGATGTCGACATCCGGGTTGTCGCGGATGCGGTCGAAATCAGCATAAGAATAACGATGGCTCTCGGGCACGCCATATTTCTCGCCGAAGCGCGCCAGCTTTTCGGGTGTGCCGCTGACCAGCGCGACGAGGCGCGACTGGTCGCATTCGGCAAATTTCGACATGATCAGCTCGGCATAGCGTCCCAGCCCGACAATGGCGTACCCCGCCTTGCGCCCGCGCGGCGCGGCACAGGCCCCGCCCGCCGCCGCGATGGCGAGCCCCGCGCCCAACCCTGCGACAATGGTCCGACGATCGGCGTCCGGCATGATGCTCTCCCGTGTTCGCCAGGCACGTTTGCCCGTTCGATCAGAGGGTTATCATGAACGACACCATCCAATGCTGGCAAGGGTGCCGCAAAGGTCAGTTGGCGACTTTCTGCGCCTCGACGATTCCGGCGTCGCTGCCCAGCGCATAGAGATAGGCTTTGCGCTGCTCGGTGCCGGGGCGATAGCGCTTGAGCGTCCGCGCCTGTTCGCGGGTCAGCGTGAAGCGGACATAGCCCGCCTTGACGAGGCACTGGTCGACTTCGGATTGCAACGTGGTCTGGAGTGCATCGACCTGTTTGTCGGGATTGTACATCCGGCGAAGCAGCACCTGCCTTTCGCTCTGGGTGAAGATGTCGTCGGTTGGGACTCTCGGGGGCGTATTGGCTTCGCGCTCCAGCACACGCGCGCCGCGCACGTAACGTTGCGTCGACCCATCGCCGGTCACATCGCGCCGGGCAGCTTGCAACATGCAGGCGCGGCTGCCCCCGTCAAACGCCTCGCGCGACGCGCCGGGCTTGCCCCAGCTATAGGTGTCGGCCCCCTTGGCATGGGCGGACGTCGCCGCACACAACAAGGCAAGCACAAGGCCGATCTTCGGCATGATCTCTCCTCGGGTTCCTGTCGGCGAGGCTATCCGAAACATCCCCTCACGTCATGTCTTTCCCAATTCCTCCCCTGCAAGGGGAGGAATAAAGCTCACACACTCACCGCCTTGGCCTGGCGTCCGTCCTCGCCGAAGATGCGCAGATAGCGCTGGATCTCCGATGGCTCGCCCGTCGCCTTGGCGGGATTGTCGGAGAGTTTGACCGCCGGATGCCCATCGGCGCTGATGACCTTGGCGACCAGCGAGATCGGCTCCAACCCGGCCGCGCCCGCCGGATCGCAGTCACGAAAATCATTGGTCAGGTTGGTGCCCCAGCCGAAGCTCATCCGCACCCGGCCGTGGAAATGGCGATAGGTCGCCTCGATGCTGTCGACGTCCATCCCATCGGAAAAGATCAGCAGCTTTTGGCGCGGATCGCGACCATGGGCCTGCCACCAGGCGATGATCTGTTCACCCCCCTCGATCGGCGGCATGGAATCGGGGCGAAAGCCGGTCCAGTCGCCGAGCCAGTCGGGCGCGTCGCGCAGGAAGGCGGTGGTCCCGAACGCATCGGGCAGCGCGATCAGCAGATTGCCGTCATACAGCGCCTGCCACTCCTCCAGCACCCGGTACGGCGCCGCCGCGACGCCCGCGTCGTCGGGGGCGAGCGCAGCCATCACCATCGGCAGTTCATGCGCGTTGGTGCCGATCGCCTCCAGATCGTTGTCCATCGCCAGCAGCACGTTGGACGAACCGATGAACCGATCCCCCAGCCCTTCCTTCAACGCCTCGACGCACCAGCGCTGCCACAGGAAGCCATGCCGCCGCCGCGTCCCGAAATCGGAAAGAACCAGATCGGGCAACTCGCGCAAGCGTTCGACCTTGTTCCACAGCTTGGCCTTGGCGCGCGCATAGAGGATATCGAGTTCGAACCGCCCCTTGCCCTTCAGCGCGGCGCGCGAGCGCAGTTCGTTGACGATGGCGAGCGCGGGGATTTCCCACATCGTCGTCTCGGCCCAGGGGCCGTCGAAATGCAGCTCGAACTGCCCGTCGACCGTGCGCAGCTCGTAATCGGGCAGCTGGAAATGCACGAGCCAGTCGAGAAACTCGGGCGAGAACATCCGCTGCTTGCCATAGAAGCTGTTGCCCGCCAGCCAGATCAGCTCCTTCTTGCCGAACCGCAGCGAGCGCGCATGGTCGAGCTGTTCGCGAAGCTCGGCCTCGTCGATCACCTCGGCCAGCCGAACATGCGTGCTGCGGTTGATGAGCGAGAAGGTCGCCGTCACGTCCGGGTGAAGTCGCCGGATCATCTGGAGCATCAGCAGCTTGTAGAAATCGGTATCGAGCAGGCTGCGCACGACCGGATCGAGCCGCCAGCCGTGATTATAGACGCGGGTGGCGATGTCGGTGACGGGCATGGATGCTCCCTGGGCCGTGGACGGCAGGCGATGCACCATCACCCGCGCAGGGGCAAGCGCACCGCGCTTTGCACCGCCGTTCCTTTTTGCCACTATGGCCGCCTTCCGGGGAGGAGGGGGGACTATGACGGTGCGTGGAGTGATGGCGTTCGCCTTGGTGTCGGTGCTGGCGGCCGGAGGCGCCGAGGCACAGACCGGGCGCACGCAGACCGGAAAAGCGGCGGGTCAGCCTGCGGAGGCGGAGCGCGGCCCGATAACCGGGCCGACGCCTGCCTGGGTCACGCGCTCGGCGCCGCTAACGGTGCCCGACAATGTCGGCGGGCCGCTCTTCATGCGCCGCCAGGACGTCGTGGCGCACATCACCGACCAGGGGCAGGCCCAATATATGGGCTATCAGGTCAGGATCCTGCAATCCAACGCGCTTCAGATCGGCAATATCGCCATCGCCTGGGACCCGGCGGCGGGGCCACCGATCGTGCATGGCATCCATGTCCTGCGCGACGGCCAGACGATCGACGTGATGAAGGCCGCCGCGTTCGAGGTGTTGCGCCGCGAGGACAAGCTGGAAGAGGCGATGCTCGACGGCACGCTGACCGCCGTGCTGCGCGTGCCCGACCTGCGGGTCGGCGACGAGCTGGACGTCGAATGGACGACCTTCTCCAAGGACCCGACGATGGGCGGCCAGGCATCGGGGCTGCTGGTCCTGGCCGCCAGCCCCGCGCCGGGCCGCTATCATCTGGGGCTGAACTGGGATGCCGGGCAAAAGCCGCAGCTGAAGATCAGCCCGGACATGACCGCCGCGCTCAAGCCCCAAGCCAATGGCGTGGATTTCGACTTCGACAACCCCGCGACGCTCACCCCGCCTAAGGACGCGCCGCCGCGCTACCAGTGGCAGCGGATCGTGGAATATAGCGATTTCGGCGACTGGCCCTCGGTATCACGCCACTTCGCCCCCCTCTATGTCAAGGCGGCGGCGCTCCCCCCGGCCTCTCCGCTGCGTCAGGAAGCGGCGAAGATCGCTGCGGCGCATGGCAGGCCGCTCGACCGCGCAGCCGCCGCGTTGAAGCTCGTCCAGCAGGATGTCCGCTATATCTATGTCGGGCTGAACGGGGGCAACCTGACCCCCGCCTCCGCCGACGAGACGTGGCAGCGCCGCTATGGCGACTGCAAGGGCAAGACCGCCCTGCTCCTCGCCCTGCTGCGCGAACTGGGGATAGAGGCGGAGCCGGTGCTCATCAATTCCAGCGGCACGGATGACGGGTTCGACCAGCGCTTGGCCGGGCCGCAGCTGTTCGACCATGTGCTGGTCCGCGCGCATATCGAAGGGGCAACCTATTGGCTGGACGGGACGATGCCCGCCGTCGTGCCGCCCGCCGCACGGCCGGTATTTCCGGTGCAGTGGGTGCTGCCGCTGACGACACGGGGAGAAGCGCTGGAAAAGCTGGACTGGCAGGTCGCCAGCGTCCCCGACGATACGACGCTGTTCGACATCGACGCGCGCGCCGGATTCGACAAGCCTGCCAGGATCACCTCGACCACCATCACGCGCGGCGTGGCCGGGCTTCAGCAGCAGATGCAGTTCTCGGCAGTGACGCCGGGGCAGATGCTGGACGCTTTCCGCCAGCAGATGACCGGCGATTTCTGGCAGGCGATCGACAATGTTCAGTGGCGCTTCGACCAGAAGGCGCAGGCGAGCATCCTGACGATCGCGGGGACCGGCACGGTCGACTGGGACAAGGATGATGATGGCGGTCGATCGTTCGCGCTGCCCGGCGGCGGCTTCAGCCCGCCCGACCGCCGCGTCCGCAGCGCCGACCAGCCGCGCGACGTGCCCTTTTACGCCAAGCCGGAATATAGCTGTCACGTCACCACCGTCCGCCTGCCCGCAGGCACCGAGGCGAGGCAATGGTCGTCCAAGCCCAGCTTCGACACGATGATGTTCGGTCGCCATTACCGCCGCGCCTGGGAGATGCGCGACGGCACCATCCGCATGGTGCGGGGGGCCAGGGTCGAACGGCCCGAGATCGATGCGGCCGCCGCCGAGCGCGACAATGGTCGCATCGCCGCCTTCGACAACAGCATGGCCTATATCTTCTATGCCCCGAAGGGAAAGAAGCCCGCCGTGGGCCGGGGCGAGACGGTGCCCGCGACCGACGGGCATGACTGGATCGCCGATCCCTCGCCCTGCATGCCCTCCACCGGCGGAGCATGATCGAGCGGCGGCGCGATTAGGATCGGATCGACCCCGCCCGCGTCGCGTTGAGCGGAAACCAGCCGAAGGATGGGATGCAGATGGCCGACCGGATATTGATCTTTTACGGCTCCTACCGATCCGATCGGCAGGGCATCCGGCTGGCCGATTATCTGGTTCGGTCCTTTCGCGACCGGGGTGCCGAACCCGAACTGATCGACGCCAAGGCGGTCGGGCTGCCCATGCTCGACCGGATGTACAAGGAATATCCCGCCGGGGAAGCGCCCGAGGCGATGGAGGTGCTGGCCGCCAAGATCCGCACCGCCGACGCCTTCGTCTTCGTGACCGGCGAATATAATTGGGGGCAGCAGCCGGGGCTGAAGAACCTGACCGACCATTTCCTGGAGGAATGGTATTGGCGTCCCGCCGCCGTCGCCAGTTATTCGGCCGGGCGGCTGGCGGGGGCGCATGCCAGCGTCGCCTGGCATGGGACGCTCAGCGAAATGGGCATGGTCGTGGTGTCGAGCACGCTGACCCTCGGTGGCATCGGCCAGACGTTGGATGCCGAAGGGCGGCCGACCGGCGATGGCGGTGCCGCGCTGTCCCGGAGCTTCCCGCGCTTCGCCGACGATCTCGCCTGGTGGACCCAGGCCGCGCGCGAGCAGCGGGCGCGGGTCGCCCCGCCCTATTAAACGACGGTACCGGTCAGCGTTCCGATCAGCGCCGTCACTCCCATCGCCAGCGCGCCCAGCAGGACGACGCGCATCATGCCACGCCCCACCGGCGCCCCGCCCGCTCGCGCGCCCAGCGCCCCCAGCATCGCGAGCAGGACGAGCGCGGTGGCGGGCGTCACATAGAGCACCCAAGCGCGCGGCGACAGCGCGGCGGTCAGTACCGGCAGGATGGCGCCCGCGCTGAACGCGCCGGCAGAAAACAGCGCCGCCTGCACCGGATCGGCGCCGCTGTCATCGGCCAAACCCAATTCGTCGCGACGATGCGCGCCCAGCGCGTCATGGGCCATCATCTGCTCGGCCACCTGCCGCGCCAGCTCTGCTTCCACCCCGCGCTGTTCGTAGATGGCGGCCAGCTCGCGCGTTTCGGCCAGCGGCGCGCGGACGATCTCGGCCGCCTCGCGGGCCAGATCCGCTCCTTCGGTATCGGCCTGCGAACTGACCGAGACATATTCCCCCGCCGCCATCGACAGCGCGCCACCGACCAGCGCAGCAATCCCCGCAACCAGCACCGCCCCCGCCGTCGCACCCGGCGCCGCCGCGACGCCGACGATCAGGCTGGAAACCGAGATGATGCCGTCATTGGCCCCCAGCACGGCGGCGCGCAGCCAGCCGGTACGGTGGACCAGATGCTGTTCGCCCATGGCATGGATGGTGGTCTGGCTCATCTGGGGTTTCTCCGGCAGCTTCAACGGTCGGCGGCGACGCTCTCCAAAGCGTCACTCCGGCCACTGCAACGCACGACCGCGCGATGGCGCTCCTGTATCTGCCAGGCCGATTGTCGGGAAGCGGCGCGCCATGGCGGAGACGGAGGAATGTCTACCTCCCCGACAAAATATTGAATTTAAATAAGTTTTTTAGCAACACAGCAAATCATCCCACATTTTTCCCCACACTCGATGTGATAATATTTGTAGAGGCGGGAGGTGGATCGTCTGTTCTGCGCCCTCCCTCTACGGGCGTTTGGTTGCGAGAGTTTTCCGTAAAAATGAAGCTCACGATCGGGTTGAAGGACCCAATTACGGACGTTCACACGTGCCTTGTCGGTTCCGGAAAGCTGCCGCTCGTTCATATAAGCGGATCGGCTGCTTGAGCGACCCCGCTCAGCCACTTGGAACAGCGGAGATTGGGCGGATAGCTGCCATTAAAGATGAGCGAGACTGGCGAGCGTAGCCCAGACCATCGACACCATAGCAAGGACCGATCCGGACAACGCCATTGCGCCCCATGCTATCTCGGCTTTCCGAGCATGGCGCACATCCGCCATGGTGCGTTTTCCGCAATAAGCGAGATTGCATACCAGCAGTCCCATTGTCGCGATGAGCAAGCTTACCATCTGCATAACCGGATCATCTCTCAGCCAGCGAATGCCCGCAACTGGACGGAAGCCGCCCTGCCCTGTCGCCGAGGAGACCCAGAAGCGGTCGTTCGCACGTGCCTTCTCGCTTCCCGAAAGCGGCCGCTCGTTCATATAAGTGGATTAGCTGCTTGAGCGGTAAGCGCGGTCTGGAGACCGCCTTGCGGTAGCGCCGGTAGCGGGGATGCTTATCGTCTTTGACGAGGGCGCGGGCGGTGCGGGAAGTTGCAGGTTCTACGACCAGTCATATGAGCACTCGTATGACTGGTCGGATGGAGGTGGTCGGCCTTGAGCGAGCCGCTCGGCCACTCGGAACGGCGGAGATGGGTGGTTAGCTGACGTTCCGCCCCAGCAGCACAGCATTATGTCGCTGCCTGCCCATCACCGCCCTCAACTCGCTCGCGAAATTCGCCGTATCAGGGTAGTTCGCGCGGAACACGGCCTGACATTGTCGCCGCGTATCGATGTGATCCGCTATTTTGACGATCACATCTAGGTCGCCGGTTTTGTTCGCAGGCAAAATCGAAATACCGACGATAACTTCATAGTTGGAGCCGTCGCTGTCGCAATGCCCCCATTCCTCTACGAACGGGTGCTCGGACGAAAATGGATAGGCGTCCAACTTCGGAGCCATTTCAGTAACGTCCTGCCATTGCACCCAAAATCCGCCGCGACCGGTGAACCGATCCGTTTCGACCGCTAGCGCTAGCCAGCCAAAATCGTCGTTGGGATCAGAACTAAACTCGTAACGCAATGTCAGCTTAGCGGTCATTGCGCGTTTATACGCGACCGAAGCCATGTCCGCTATTGGGCGATTGTGTTGAAGAAGTCGGCGTCTGGCGCGGAGATAATCGGCGGCTGGTCTGCGCTGAAAGCCGCTGACTGGCTCAGGCAGGTAGCGG